>JAEYOE010000018.1 GCA_023412005.1 Bacillota bacterium | reverse complement strand
GGCGATAGCTAAGGGGATCCACCTGTTCCCATCTCGAACACAGAAGTTAAGCCCTTATACGCCGATAGTACTTGGCTGGAAACGGCCCGGGAGGGTAGGTAGCTGCCGGATTCAATTTTCAATATATTCTCTTACGGGGAGCCCGCTTGCACTGCGCACGGCGGGCTTCTTGCTTTTTATGCGATTTCTCGGATTATAGATTGATTGCCCGCTGAGATTGAAGACCCTGTGAGACATGAATTTGGAAGGAGGCCTTTACTCATCTAAAAAGCGATGGGACACGCTTTGTTAATAGAGTAAGACCTCCTGAAACGACCCTGTTATAGTCGACTTTGGCTGATATCCTGCTGTCACAGGCTACATACGCTGACCATACGTGTTTAAAACAAACAGATAGTGATTGGCTTCGCGCAGCGTGTGGTCTCCCAGCAGCGGAATGATAATGGATTGTATCGAGCAATCCAAGATCCCCTTAGTCCCAGCTGTTTTAAATTCTTTGAGCTTCATCGTTTCGCGTTTGGTTGCTTCTGTGACAGCCGGTATGCTCGCAGGCTGCATAGCGGCCTCTTTGGCTTTAGCTGTTAATGTATCAAACTGTTTGCCGAACATTCTTGCTGTATCGATCAACTGTTCTTCGGTTGGATCGAGTAAGCCTGCGATGAATTTTGAGTGCTCTGCCATGATGCGGCTCCAAAACACCTCCTGGCCGATGAGCTCCTCTGATCTCATAATGTTTTCACCGTGAACGAGTGCTGAGAGGAGCTTCATAAAGAGCTTCGCTTCCCGCAAAATATGGTCGATCAGCAGGGGGTAATTAAGCGTAAACGTTTTGCATGCCAGCACATCTGCCAGCAGCATTTCTTTAAAGCGTGCCAGCGCCGCCGTTAAATGATGCGCGTTGCGATCGAGCATTTCAACTTCTTCCACGATGCCGACGGGCATCGTCCCGTCTGAGGGGGCCAGCATCGCCTCATGTCCGGTCAGCGAGGAATCAATCGGCACACCGGTATAAAATTGGGTCAGACGCTCGGCTTCAACGGTATAAGGCGTCATAAATTGCTGCGACTGCAGTGCCGCATTGCTGACAGTTCCGTTAGCCAGTTCAATGGCATCTTCCAACAGCTCTTCAAAGCCCATGCTTAAAGAGGCTGCCTGCGCGCTGAGGCTTTTGTCTCTTGGCGTAAACGCGAGCTGTAAAAACAAAGAATGCTCTTTCATAATGCGAAGAAAGAACAGATTCAGATCTATGGACATTGTTACAAATTCTCGGTTGGTTATCATTTCTTTATCACCTTCAATTATGTTTTTTATATAATATGAATAAAGTTATTGTTCTGTTCTCTTGGGATATAAGCGCGTGCTGAGGCGAGTTGGATAAGTTCATAACACAGACAGTATTCTCGTTCATATATTAATTATGAAGGAGGATGTAACTATGTACACCCAACAAAACTATCCTACCCCGCAGCTTCGTTATGATAAGCTGATGTGTACACTTCAGAGGCTGTGGATAGAACATGTGCTGTGGACAAGGGCTTTTATGATCAGCACCGCGTTCAATCTGCCTGACCTCAATGTCACCACAAATCGGCTGCTGAGAAACCCCTCGGATTTTGCGCGCGTTTTACAGCCGCTGTACGGAGACAGCAAAGCTAGGCTGTTCGAAGAGCTATTAAGGGAACATCTGCTTATCGCCGGGCAGCTGGTGAAAGCGGCAAAGGCGGGGGATACCCGGGCTGCAGCGCAGCAAAGAAGCAATTGGTATGCGAATGCGGATGAAATCGCTGAGTATCTTGGCGGCATAAACCCGTATTGGAGCGTTGATACATGGATGGCGTTGCTTGACGATCACTTAAGAATGACAGAGAACGAGGCGACCCAGATACTTCAGGGACAATATGAGGCCGGTATCGCTCAATATGACGATATACAGAAGGAAGCGATTCAGATGGCGCGGGAAATGGCGAAAGGAATCGTGAGACAGTTCGGGGTTTGAGATTTATATATTCATTCGAAATCGAGTTGTTGATAGCAAGGGAGTCATGCGGCTCTCTTGTTTTTTATATTGATGAGGAGGCTTAAACGAATGATTCGCCACGCTTATTGTTCGTTAATATATATCTCTTTTTGAATGTTACATTAGTTAATTTGATGTGTTACTTACAATAATCGCATATAGAGTTGGTTGTCATAATCCCGCCCTCCCCATCATATGAATCATTGAAAAGGGGGAGTGGCTATGGAACCGAAAACCAAAACCAAATCGATCGCGGGCGATATCGTCAAACGCGCGCTCAAAGGCACGCTCATCTCCATGGTGTTCACCGTGGCAGTGATACTCTTATTTGCGCTCATCATTAAAGAAACGGGGCTTGCCGACAACGTCATCGCACCCGTTAATCAGATCGTGAAAATCCTTGGCATCGTGGGCGCCTCGTACTTTGCCATCAAAGGCATGACGGAAAAGCAGTGGCTCACCGGCGGTCTTGCCGGGCTGCTGTTCATCTCCTTAAGCTACCTTGTGTTCTCGCTCATCGAAGGGCTATTCGGCAGCGTGGCGCTGCTGTTTTCCGATATGCTGATGGGCCTGCTGATCGGCATGGTGTTTGCCATCATCCTCGCAAATTTCGGTAAAAGCTCTAAAACGCGCGTGAAAACAACCAAAACCAAGCGTGTGCGTTTGCGTAAAGCACGCGTGTAAAGGGGTTGCAAAAAGGCGCTGTCCTATTATATAATTGGTAGCAGCTTTTATTTGTAATACGCGGATAAGGAGATCGGTATGAAGCACATAAAAACAGTTGTGAAGGGCAGCCTCAAAGAGAAGAAAGAAAAAACAGGCTGCGGCGAGTGCCAGACATCGTGCCAGTCGGCATGCAAAACGTCCTGCACGCTCGCAAACCAGCGCTGTGAGAAAAAAATCAGATAACGACATATTATCGGCGTTGTCCGGACGAAAGCGCGGCACTCGTGTCGCTTTTTTGTTTTTGAGGGAATAACGGAAGGCGTGCGCACTATCGGAAATGATTTTGGTTGTTCAATCTGCGAACTTACACTCATTAACGATTTTACTGGATGCACGAAAACTGGCCCCCTCGAGAGGGGGCTGTCGCTGATAGGCGACTGGGGGAGTTAAATCTTCTTTTCAGATGAACACTCCTTCCGTCAAATGCCGGATTTCATCCGCCATTTGCCACCTCCCTCAAAGAGGGAGGCAAGAGTGCAATACCGCACCGACAGAGTGCGCACTCTCGTTAATGATAGCTGTCGTTCAGTCTGCGAACGCACATAGACAATCCTTAAGTCATTTTGCGCTGACAGCTTTTTTGCCAAAGGAGCCTATAATGCGCCGAATTGTAGGGAACGACCTCCGCTTGTGCCCCGAATGGGGTATGTCGTTCCGTGTAGCTACGTTAAGCTTGACATGTTGGTATACCCCTTCGGGGTACAGGTATCTCTTTTTTATCTAGTGAATTGAGGAACAGAAGAGTGCCAGAAGAGCTTTTGCCTGCACAGTGACCTAAGCCTCCTTTTGAAAGGAGGTGGCACGCGAAGCGTGACGGAGATTGACAGGCGTATAATTTATCTAACACAAGGAGAATCCATTGATACACGCGTTTAAATACGGCGAAACCGGCTTTGTGCTGGACGTCGAAACAGGCAGCATCCACGTGCTCGACGATGAAGCGTTCGAAGCCGTGAAACAGCTGGAAGCCATTCAGAACAACGGCGGCGACATTACCGAGGCGCTTAACGTCGGCGGCCCCATTATGGAGGAAATCGCGGCGCTGAAGGATGACGGCCTGCTGTTCTCAGACCCTTTGGTCGATGAAGACAGCCCTGAAAACGTCGTGAAAGCGATGTGCCTGCACCTCGCGCACGACTGCAACCTGCGCTGTGACTACTGCTTTGCCAAGGGCGGGGCGTTTGCGGGACGGCGCGAGCTGATGAGCGAGCAGACCGCCAAAGCCGCGATTGATTTTTTGATTCAGGCATCGGGCACACGGCGCAACCTCGAGATCGACTTTTTCGGCGGCGAACCGCTGCTGAACTTCGAGGTACTGAAAGAAACGGTCAGCTACGCACGAAGCATTGAAGCCGCGCACAATAAGAACTTTCGATTCACGGTGACCACCAACGCGTACCGCGTCACCGACGAGATGCGCGATTATATCAATAAAGAGATGAACAACGTGGTGGTCAGCATCGACGGGCGGCCGCATGTGCACGATGCCGTAAGAAAGACGGCGGGCGGCCGCGGCAGCTACGACCGCGTTGCGGAGAACGCAAAGAAGCTGCTGCTGAATCGCGAAGGCGAATATTACGTGCGCGGCACGTTCACGGCAGACAACCTTGATTTTGCTGAGGATGTGCTGCACGTCGCGGACATGGGCTTTTGGGGCCTGTCTATTGAGCCGGTGGTGACATCAGGCGCAAACGCCATCAAGGAAGAACACCTGCCTGCCATATTCGCCGAATACGACCGGCTCGCGGCGGAATACGCGCGGCGGCGCAAAAACGGGAACGGCTTTACGTTCTTTCACTTCATGGTGGATTTGGGAGCGGGGCCGTGCCGGGCCAAACGCGTGAGAGGGTGCGGCGCGGGCACGGAATATGTCGCCGTTGCGCCCACGGGAGAGATTTACCCGTGCCATCAGTTCGTGGGGCAGGAGAAGTACAGGCTCGGCAGTGTGTATGAGCCGGGGCTGAATCAAACGGTATCCAAGCAGTTTGAAGACTGTAACATAAATAACATGGACGACTGCCAAACGTGCTGGGCGAAGTATTATTGCAGCGGCGGGTGCGCGGCGGCGAACGTGAACACGAACGGCGACATGCTGCAGCCATACCGCATTGGCTGTGAGATGCAACGAAAAAGGCTCGAGATTGCCATCGGTATGACGGCGCTGGAGCAGACGGAGGATGTATGATACAGGCGATAAGCGGAAAAGACCCAGGGCGAGATAGAACCGCGTATGTGCATTCCGCGGCGGTGGTGATAGGTGATGTGACGCTGCGCAGAGAGTCAAGCGTGTGGCCGTGCGCCGTGGTGCGCGGTGATGTGGCGCATATCGACATCGGTGAACGTACAAACATTCAGGACGGCTGCCTGCTGCATACCACGCACCTGCCGATGATCATCGGCAATGATGTGACGGTGGGGCACGGCGCCATACTGCACTCGTGCGATATCGGGGACGGCTCATCAATAGGCATGGGCGCGATCGTACTGGATGCGGCCAAGATTGGCAAGAACTGCATCATCGGCGCAGGCACACTGATACCCGGCGGCAATGTGATTCCGGATAACAGCGTGGTGTTCGGCAACCCGTACAAAATTGTGCGCAACACAACGCAGGACGAAATAAAAAGCAACGCCGAGCGTGTTGCACATTACATACAGCAGAGCAAGAATTACATCAAGACGGGTATCATTCGTTAGCTGTTTTCGGTCCAGAGCGGTTCGCGCCCTGTTGATACACCGATCGCGCCGCTGGAAAGCGCATCAATCACCTGCTTGCGTTCGGTGATCAGTCCGCCAGCGATAACGGGAATGTCAACATCGTGCGTAAACCGTTTGATCACGCTCGGTATAATGCCGGGCATCAGCTCGATCATCGACGGGCGGATCTTGGCGGCGGAACGAACGGCGTTCTCATAAGATGCGTTGTCCACCATGAAGAAACGCTGTATGGCGAAAATGCCTTGATCTCGCGCGTATTTCACAAGCGCGGAGCGTGTGCTGATGATGCCGCTCGGGCTCATGCTCGTCTGCACGTAATCCAGTGCGCGCGTGCTGGCCGCGAGGCCGTCAATCAGGTCCATATGCAAGAACACACGGGTGTCGCTTTTCTTGGCGGTGTCCACCAGCGCCTTGGCAGAAAAGATATCGGTATTGATCAGAAACACGGTGGGAACACCGAGGCTGAGCGCACGCTCAAGCGACTGCCGGTTTTGAACCGCGGCAATCACAGGGCTGTCTATGATGGCTTCAACATAGTCATGCATGCAGGTGCCTCCTTTGCTTCATTCGTGCGTATTATATCACGTGCAGTGCAGTATTTACAAAGAATATTGGAAATGATATGATTGGCGGGGGGAAGCCTATGAAACCATACGAGTTAAGCTTTCATTCGTCCGACGGAACGGTGATACACGCTTACAAGTGGGGGGCTGAAACGCCCAAGGCACCGTTCGGGTCAGTGCACCGTTGATCGCGCTGGTGCGAGGGTTTGCGCGCGTCATCATGGCGATGTGCGGGCGCAGGCATCGGTCGCCATTTTTGCATTCGCTGGTGTTCGGCACGCTGAATAAGTTTAATGTTTACGGCGGCATGCGCCATGAAATACTCAACGAGAAGATATCATCGCCTGGATTAAAAAGAACAGACTTGCAAACATAGACAAGATTTTAACTGTGTGCTAAGCGGTAAGGAATGCAATCCGTCTTTAAAAGGCGGTATTTATAATCAATTTGTGCTGAAAAACATGGCTGTATCCGCGAAGAGCGGCACCAAACAGCACGATAATGGCACGCGTATGGCGCGCTTATTTGCAGAAGGGAGGGGTGGCTGATGCTTTTGGACGCGAATTATGATGAAAGCCAAAACAGATGGGATGTGCATCTGTATGGCGAAGTCGATATTTATAACGCCGAGAGCTTAAAATCCGAGCTGCACGCGATGATCGACGAGAAGAAGGCGGATATTGTGTTGGATTGCGCGAGCTTGAAATACATCGATTCAACGGGGCTCGGTGTGCTGGTCAGTGCGCTTAAAAAGGTGAAAGAGGCAAAAAAACAGATCAGCATAATCAATATGAAGCCGTATATCGCCAAGATTTTCACGTTGACAGGACTTGATAAAATCTTTCTGATCGAGGTGGATGAAGCGTGAACGGCGACGTCATACGTCTGCAATTCCCGGCCCGGCCCGACTACATACTGGCGATGAGGCTTACGGTTTCCGCTGTGGCCGAAAGGGCTGGCTTTGATATTGAGGATATAGAAGACTTAAAAGTGGCGAGCGCCGAGGCATGTACGCTGCTGCTGTCGTCCGGTGCGCAGCAGATCGAATTGAGCCTGACCGTTCAAAGCGGCCTTGAGCTTTTGTTTGAGGCGCAGGGCGGCGCGGCGCAAGCCGCAGCGGACTCTGACGGTTTAAGCCAGTATCTGCTGGACGCGCTGGTGGATACCTGCGAGATAGGCCGGAACGGCGACGTGGTGAATAGCGTGCGCCTGAAAAAGACTCTTTTGTTATGATATTTTCCCGAAAAGCGCTGCTTTAAGGGGTTTTGCTGGGGATGACTATGAGTGAGCGATGGGCGAGTCTCAATGAACAGGCGCTGTTTGAGCGTTATGAGAATAGCCGCGATGAAGCGCTGAGAAACTTCATACTCGAGAAATACTTGTACATTGCTGAGATTGTAGCCAAGAAATTTGTGGGCAGAGGCGTGGAATTCGACGACCTGTTTCAAGTGGCATCGCTGGCACTTGTGAAGGCGCTTGACCGGTACGAGAGCGCGCGCGGCGTTAAATTCGCGAGCTTTGCAACTCCGACACTCGTGGGTGAAATAAAAAATTACTTCCGCGATAAAACGCGAATGATCCGCATTTCTCGGCGCGAAAGTGAAATGATCAGAAAGCTCGATGAAGCCAAAAGCGTGCTGTCGGCGAAAATGGGGCACGGGGCTACGCCGGAGAATATTGCGGAGTACCTTGGATTAAGCGTGGAGCGCGTGCTCGAGCTGATGGAAGCACAGTCGGCCGGTTATGCGGCTTCGCTCGATAATTACATCGCACTGAACGAGGATACGAAATTTATCAAATTGGTCGGCAGTACCGACAATGCATATGAAAAGATCGAAGACAGAGATTACCTTGCGTATTGCTTCGACCATCTGAGCGAAATTGAAAGGCAGGTCATCCGGCAGCGCTACGAGAATGATTTGAGTCAGCGTGAGGTTGCGGGGATGCTCGGCGTTTCTCAGATGTACATATCACGCATAGAGCGAAGGATACTGGTCAAGTTTAGAAATTTCTATGAAAAATAGGTTTGGATGCCCTATCTAATGGGTATATAGATGTAAGAAGCACGGTGCGCGTACTCTTTTACGCGGCATGATACTGTGTGCTTCTTGGTGTCTTTGTATGAATTATGCAAGCCGGTATGTGCTTACATCGATAGAGGATATTAAAAGAGTTGTGAGCGGCGTGCTTAACGGTATCTCAAAGCACAGGCCGCTTAATGATGAATGCCGCTTTAATATTTCTTTGGTGATCAACGAGCTGTTGGTCAACAGTTTTGAGCATACGAAGCCTTCAAAAAAGGCACCTGTTGTTTTTAAAGCCGGAATCAAAAACGGTTTGCTTATTATCAGCATTACGGATTCGGGCAGCGGGTTTGAGTATGAGAAGGCTTGCCCGAGCATCACGTCGGAATCGCTGCTTAAAGAGCGGGGAAGAGGGCTGACGCTTGTGCGGGCGCTGTGTCAGGAGATCTGTTACAACAGCATCGGCAACAGCGTGGAAGTGAAAATCGCAATATGACATTTTCTTTCTGCTCTGCGGGGGGATTCGTGTTTTTTTTATCAACATAGTCAAAGGAGTTTTTACGGCTGCGGAGAACTTATCAAAGACAGCACCTTGGAAGGGGATTGAATGGCAGTCAGGCGAAAACCGAAAACGAAGTTCTATCTTGTACTCATCGGTATCGTGGCGGTGATTGCTGTGATACTGGTACTGCTTCTGAGCCCGCCGCGGTTGGCCTCGGTGGAGATCGCCAAGGCGGAGTTCGACCAAAGCTATGATATGCTCATCGTACGCGATGAGGTGGTATACGAAGCAAAGAATTACGGTAAAACAAAATATATAGCGGTGGAAGGGCAGCCGGTGAATGTCGGGGACCCGGTTATCGAGGTTTACAAGTGGGGCTACAACGACGAAACGCTCTCAAAGCTGCTGGAACTGCAAAAAAAGATCATGACGTATCAAACCGAGGTTATACGCGCGGGCGTTATCGACGATACGCTGATTGATATTAACAATCGAATAAATGCCAAAGCACAGGAGATTCAGCAGGCGGTTTTTGATAATCATTCATCCGTACTGCTGACGCTGGAACGCGATATGGAATCGCTGCTGAATGAACGCAAGGCTCATTTGCGGGAAGTGACGGCGCCTGACAATCAGCTTAATGATTACTATACGCAGGAGGCTGAACTGCTCAATCTGTTTGCGTCTTGGCGCAGCCAGCTTGCCGCCAACGAGAGCGGTATTGTCAGCTTTTATTTTGACGGATGTGAAGCGGTGATGAACAAGGAAAACATCGGCAGCTTCACGCGGGATGTGCTGGAAGAGGTGCTGGACGGCAAAACGGTGGAGACACCCGAGAAGGAACAGGGCACTGCGCCGCTTTACCGCATTGTGAACAGTAACGAATGGTATGTGGTGCTCTTGTCCGACAAGAAAATTCCCGAGATGCACCTTGGGAATACCTTTTCGATTATATTTGAGGATTATTTGGACAACACTTACACCGGTGTCGTCTATGACGCATCAGAACTTGCGAAAAACGATGGATACGTGTATACTGTTCTGATACAGGATAATATTGGTCCGCTGCTCGGTGATCGGCGCGTAACGGCTCGGCTATATGGTGTGCAGGAAAGCTTCAGCATTCCCAAGGGCTGTGTCAAATCGGCTGACGATATTAACTATGTGGAATCGGTTGCGGGAGAGTATATCCCGGTGCTTATCGTGGCTGATAAGGGCAATACAGTGCTGGTAAAAACGTACGATGGGCAGCCCGGTTTGTCTGTCGGGCAGCAGATAAAATGGTAAAACGCTAATGGAGTCATAAGAATGACCGATATACCGAATATAGCGAGAAATTTCGCAATAATAGAAGAAAGGGTTGATGCCAGCGCAAAAAAATCAGGGAGGAGTCGCGACGATATTACAATCGTAGCGGTCAGCAAAACGGTGGGTGCCGATGCCGTTGGACAGGCTGTAGAGGCCGGCATACGGGATTTCGGCGAGAACTATGTTCAAGAGTATCTGAAAAAACGTGAGGTGTTGCCGGATACACTGAACTGGCATATCATCGGGCCGCTGCAGACGAATAAGGTTAAGTTTATTCTTGACGGGGTAACCTTGCTGCATTCGCTTGACAGGCTTTTCCTTGCGCAGGAGATTCAAAAACAGTGCGAAAAAAATGGCACGGAGATCTCTGCGCTTGTGCAGCTCAATATCGGAAAAGAACCGACAAAGTCGGGCATATTTGAAGAGGATCTGGAGCGTTTTTTGCAGGACGTGTCTGTAATGAGGAGAATCCGTTTAAAAGGGCTCATGGCAATTCCGCCGGCGGCCGTTAAAGCGGATGATAACAGACCGTATTTTGAAAAAATGCGAAACCTTTTCGATCGGTTCAAGCAACAATATGCCGGTTTTGAATACCTGTCAATGGGTATGTCGGACGATTATGAAGCTGCCATAGAAGAAGGCTCAAATGTGGTCAGGATTGGGACGGCCGTATTTGGGGCGAGGTCAAATTAAAATTTACAGGGGGTTACAATATCATGGCGAGAGGTTTTTTTAACCGTATTTTGGATGCGGTTGGCCTTGAAGAGGAAGAATATGAGGGCGAAGAGATGATGGACGAAGAAGACGGCTTTTACGAAGAAGAATTGGAAGAGCCGGAAGAGCAGCGCGCTCCGAGAAGACGTCAGCAGCAACAGCCCAAGGTGGTTGGTCTTCCGAATTCGGCAGCTAAGATGCGTATGCTGGTTTTCCAGCCGAGCAGCTATGAAGAAGCCGAATGCATCATCGATAATTTAAAGGCCAGAAAGCCCGTGATTATGAATCTGGATGATCTCGAGGTGGAACTTGGCCAACGGATTTTGGATTTTGTCGGCGGCGCGGTCTACTCGCTGAACGGAGATATCAAAAAGGTGGCAAGAAGCATCTTTGTGGTGGCTCCGTCCAACGTGGATGTCACACAAAACGTGGATGACCGCGGCGGACGTGAAGGTTTTAGAAGATTTGACTGATTTTTATATAGCTTTTTAGCGACATGCCGCAAGGAGACCTTGTGGCATGTCGTGTATAGTTCTTCATTTGATGGATACATTAAGCATATAAAAATCGATGGAAAGGGGTAATTTACGTGCCTTTAACCGTTAAAGATATATTGGAAAAAACGTTTAAGCGCTCTTTTAAGGGGTATGACGAGGACGAAGTCGATAAGTTTTTAGATCAGGTTATCGATGAATTTAAAGCGATGCAAAGCGAGATTGCTTCCTTAAAGGATGAGCTTGTTACAGCAAGAGAAAACGTGGGGAAGGTTAAGCATTCAGAAGAAACCATAATGAACACGCTGATCAGTGCCCAAAAAACATCTGAGCATATGATCAATGAAGCCAAGCGCAAGGCCGAAGTGATTATCAGCAGTGCCGAAGCCACAGCCAGACAGAAAAATCAGCAGACGCTTCGCGAGCTGGAAGAATCAAAAGCCAGAATTGATGAACTCAGGAGCTGCGCGCAAGGGTTTGCGGCCAGCTTTGCGAACATGATCAATTCGCAGGCGGCTTACTTCGAAAAAACATACAGAAGCTATTTTGGGCAGGATGTTGCAACGCTTGGCGGTATCAATACCGATGCGCTGGAAAAGATAGACAAAGATATTGCGCGCAGCCTCGAGGAAATGGGTGTGTCCGAAAAGACCGATGTCAGCGATCAGCCCAAGCCGGAAGACATGAGCGACGCGGAAAAAGCCGATTATATGGAGCTTTTCGAAATCAACAGAAAGCTCAGCGATATTGAAGACGCTGATTATAAGCCCGAGGGTGAAGCCGCAGAGCCAAACAAAAGCTACGGCGACTATTCGTGGTTATACAAGAGCGATGAGCCAAAGAAGGAAGAGGATGTCGCGATACTTGAGCCCAAAGATAAGGAAGAATTAAAGTCGCTGATTGAAGAGATTATTGAATAGCTATTAATAAAATAATAAGACAGCTCATGAAAAATTGAACTGTTTTTTATTTTCTGTATTTCCACACAAAATGCATGATTTTGTGCACGGTAACCACACTAAACCATAGGAAGACCGGCGGATGAAACCGGAAGCCTTATGATAAAGGGGTGGCTATGCGCAGAAGAAAAGCCATGTGCGGAATCGGGAAACGATTGAATGAACTTTCGCTGATGCTCGAAAAGCTCAACCTTGCCGATTATCTCAAGCATTTGAACAACACAAAACGCATGATGTGGGTCAGCTTTGTCGGCGGCGTTGCCAGAGGCTTCGGTATTGCCGTGGGGTTTACGCTGCTTGGTGCACTGGTTATCTATCTTCTCCAGGAGTCCTTTCTGAACAATCTTCCGGTAATCGGGGAATTTATTGCAGATATTGTGGAAATCGCGAACCAACGGCTGCAGATGCGATGAATAAAAAACGACAAGATAGTCTAAAAAATACGGACAATCTGTGAACTTAACAATCTTGCAATTGAATTATTTACTGGGTTTGCTATAATGATGTGGGCTCATTATTAGAATACGAAAGAGTCAGCAATTTAGGAGGCCTTTCATGAAGTTGACAATCGGGCAGTTCAATGATTCGTTCCCACCCATTATAGACGGTGTGGCCAATGTGGTATTAAACTATGCACGCTGCCTGAATAACGATAAAAGTACCTGCTGTGTGGTTACACCCAAACATCCGGATGCCGCAGATGACTATAGCTTCGATGTGCACCGGTTCGCCTCCATCAAGGTGCCCACGCGCAGCGAATACCGTGTGGGTGTTCCCCAAATGTCCACATCCTTTTGGATGACACTCAAAAAGATACCATTTGATATTGTGCATGCGCATTGCCCATTCAGCTCGGGGCTCGCTGCGCGCAGCATCGCACGTAAGCGTGATATTCCGTTGGTGGCCACGTTCCATTCCAAGTTCAAGGATGATTTTAAAGCGGCCATTAAGTCTGAGAGAATTGTGGACAACATTCTTTTGAAGATTGCGGGCTTCTACGAATCCGCCGACGAGGTGTGGATTGTCAACGAGGCATCGGAGGAAACCCTGCGCGAATACGGATACCGCGGTGATGTCTATATCATGGGCAACGGCTGCGATATCGAGCCGCAGTACCCCACGCCGGAAGTCCTGAAAAAGGTCAATGATAAGTTTTCGCTGTCACCTGATGTTCCGCTGTTTATGTACATTGGGCAGCACACATGGCAGAAGAATCTGCAGATGGTGATGGAAGCGCTCGGCAAGCTGAAAGCCGAGGGCGAGCGTTTTCATATGCTTTTTGTGGGAGACGGCGCGAAGCGCGCCGAAATGGAGCAAATGTCCGTTGATTTGAACCTGACTGATTCGGTTACGTTCGCGGGACGGATACACGACAGAAAAGCGATTGCGAAGATTTACCTTCGCAGCAGTGCAATGCTGTTTCCGTCGCTTTACGACACCTCGTCCTTGGTGCCGCGCGAAGCGGCTGCCTGCGGCTGTCCGACTGTGTTTGTGAAAGGAGCCAGCACATCACAGGGCATTACCGATAAAAACGGTTATTTGATTGAAAATACGGCCGATTCTCTCGCGAATGCGGTTCGCCGTATTATTCGGCACCCCGAAGAAGCAAAACGTGTGGGTGAAACGGCCCGAGATACCGTATACCGTTCTTGGCAAAATGCGGTGGAAGATGCTTATGAACGATATCTGTACCTTATCGATATGAAAAAAAGCAGATTGGAAAAGCGTGCCGAATAAAGGTGGAATTTGCATAGGCTTCTATGTTATAATGGAATTCTATTGATTTATGTGCTCTAATCTGCTATGATTCTACACAAATCACGGAGGACAGATGAACAAAAAAAAGTCACGTATATTCAGTCTGATATATATGGGGTTAACGGTCGTTGTCATCATTCTTATACTTCTTTTTGGTTCCGATCTCGACGAAATCGGCAATGCGCTTAAGAATTTTAATATCTGGTGGTTGTTTGCATGTATCGGTTCGCTGCTGTTATATTGGCTTGCGGACGGCCTGCTGCTCTATGATATCACGGCGTATATGTATAAAAGAATGCCTTTGCTCAGGTGTGTTAAGGTCGGCATGATCGGCCTTTATTATAGCGCGCTGACCCCTTCATCAACGGGCGGGCAGCCCATGCAGGTGATGTATATGAAGCGCGATAATGTACCGATCGGAACGGCAACCTGCATTGTGGGTATTAAATTCGTCATATACGAGCTCTCGTTGTGCGCCATCTATGTCATCGGCATGATACTGCGCGGCGGTTACTACTTAGCCAACAACAGCGAAGCGTTTTGGCTGGCGGCGCTCGGGTTTGTGGTTAACCTTGCCGCGGTATTCTTCATTATACTCTCCATTATCAACAAAAAGCTTGTGCTGACAATAGGCAACTGGCTGATTCGAGGATTTGCTAAAATCAAGATTATCAAGAATAAAGACAAGACACTCGGGCATTTTGCCGAGGTGATTGACGAGTACCATACTGCAGCGTCGTATATTTCAAGGTACAAGCTGCGCGCGCTGGGGTCTTTCATTATTTCCATCATTAATCTTGCGTTCTTGTTCTTGATACCTTATTTAATCTATTTGTCTTTTGGATATACTCAATACAACATAGCGGATATTTTTATAATGGAAGCATTTTTATTTCTGGCTGTGTCGTTCTTTCCGCTGCCGGGTGCAGCGGGGGCTTCTGAAGGCGGCTTTATGCTGTTTTTCGGATCCTTCTTCGGTGCGGCTACCGGTGTGGCCATGTTGATTTGGCGCTTTCTCACCTATTATACAATGCTGATTACCGGCAGCTTGATGGTGGTTTTTGATGAGGTCTTCTCTATACGGAGAAAAAGTAAAGAAATGCAAACCGGGAAGAATACATAAAGCAAACGGTATGGCGGCGCTGCCAACGTTGAGCAAAATAGAACCGGTTAGAATATTTGGGTGGGTTTAGTTTTTATGAGTATTGGGCTGATCATTGTAATCATACTTGTGTGCGCTTCGATTTTTGTTAATGGATGGACCGATGCGCCTAACGCGATTACGACAGTGGTGTCAACAAGGGTGTTGTCGCCCAAAGCCGCAGTGGGGCTGGCGGCTATTTTCAATCTGCTGGGTGTGCTGCTGATGGGAACATTGGTTGCAAAGACGATAGGAAACATTATTTCGCTGACACCGGGCACTGATGGATTGATTACGCTTGCGGCTGCGCAAATTGCCATCGTTTCCTGGGCTTTAGGGGCTTGGCGCTTTGGCATTCCCACAAGCGAAAGCCATGCGCTGATTGCAGGGCTTACAGGCGCGGCGCTTGCGGGAGGCGGAATTGATTCGGTAAGCTGGGCGGAGTGGCAAAAGGTTCTGATAGGCCTTGGCATCTCGTCTGTTATTGGTTTTATATCCGGTTGGCTCGTAACCATAGGTGTTACAAAAGCATTCGGAAAAATGAACAGGCGCAGCGCAAACAGGTTGTTCTCTTTCGGACAAATTGTATCAGCGTCAGCGATGGCCTTTAGTCATGGGGCGCAGGACGGCCAAAAATTCATCGGCGTGTTTGCATTCGCGCTGATGCTTGGGGGCATGATACCGATGGATTCGGCTTTTACCATACCAACATATATCATGGTCTTCTGTTCGGTGCTGATGGCTGTCGGGACGTCGATCGGCGGATACAGAATCATCAAGACGATGGGTATGGATATGGTCAAGATCGAAAAATACCAGGGGTTTTCTTCGGAGGTTGCGGCTTCCGCATGTATGCTGGCCGCAACGGCCTTCGGCATACCGCTGAGCACAACCAACTCCAAAGGAACAGCGTTAATGGGCGCGGCGGCGGCGCGTCGTTTGTCTAACGTCAACTGGGGCGTTGCGAAGGAAATGATTATTGCATGGGTGCTTACGTTTCCGGCTTGTGGATTGATCGGGTATTTAATCGCATTGCTGCTGCACAGCATTTTTTAAAAGGATGGAATTAAGATGGCTAAGAGATCAGAAATCAATTATTTTGACAGCTTTGTAAAAGGAACTGAGTATGCGCTTCTCGCTGCGCAGCGGCTTCAGATTTTAATTCAAGAGGCGCAGTTTACGGAAGATAAAATAGCAGAAATAAAGAAAATTGAGCAGGATGCCGATACACATATGCATACGGTTTGCTGTGAGCTTAATGTCGCTTTTATTACGCCCATTGACCGGGACGATATATACAAGATATCAAAGGAGACAGACGACATTATCGACAGCATTGATTCGGTGGCGAGCAAAATATGGATGATGTGCGTCACGCATACGACACCGTCGATGCGCACAATGAGCGAATATGTGACCAAAGCCTGCGAAGTGCTTGTAAAGCTGATGTCTGAAGTTAAACATCACAAGAAAAGCAACAAGCTCAATGAATACGTGATTGAAATCAATCGTATCGAAGAGATGGGTGATCGGTGTTACAAGGAAGCCATAAGAGAGCTGTTCGAGAGCGAGAAGGATCCGATTGAACTTATCAAGCTGAAGGAAGTGTACAGAGAACTTGAAGCCGCACTGGATAACTGCGAGGACGTGGCGGACTGCGTTCAGAGCATTATCATCACCAAAACATGACGAGATTCTTGCTTGGCTGTATGGTTTCCATACAGCTTTTTTGCTTTATAAAACGCCAAACAATGTGTTGATTATTAAAAATCCCTATGCTATAATCTCAAATGTATGTCACACCACCGCCGATTTTTGCTTTCGTGCCCATATAATGGGTCTTGCAAAAACATGACGCGATGGGAGGATAAAAACGAGGAGGAAAACATGTCAGTCATTTCAATGAAACAGCTTTTAGAAGCGGGTGTTCATTTCGGGCACCAAACAAGACGCTGGAACCCCAAGATGAAGAAGTACATCTTCACGGAACGTAACGGCATTTACATCATCGACCTGCAAAAAACAGTGAAGATGGTGGAATATGCGTATTTTTTTGTACGCGATGCCGTTATGGAAGGAAAAACGGTTCTTTTTGTGGGAACAAAAAAACAGGCTCAGGAGTCTATTGAACAGGAAGCCAAGCGCTGCGGTATGTACTACGTGAGCCAAAGATGGCTCGGGGGTATGCTGACCAACTTCAAAACAATTCGCAGCCGTGTGAAGAGACTCGAAAAAATTGAGCAGATGGAAGCGAACGGCGAATTTGCGCTGCTGCCCAAGAAGGAAGTTATTAAGCTTCGTCACGAACATGAAAAGCTTCAGAAGAATCTCGGCGGTATCCGCGACATGAAGGAGCTTCCAGGTGTCATCTTCATCGTCGATCCGCGCAAAGAGCGCATTGCGATTGCCGAAGCCAAAACTCTTGATATTCCGCTGGTGGGTATTGTTGATACCAACTGCGATCCGGATGAAATCGATTATGTGATTCCCGGCAACGACGACGCGATCCGTGCTGTCAAACTGCTGGCTTCCAAGATTGCGGATGCATGCCTTGAAGCCAAACAGGGCGAGCAGCTTGTTGACCCGACAGCTGAAGCTGCGGCTGCGAACGAGGATGCCGAGGAGTTCAGCGGAGACATGGATATTGACGTAGCTGACGAGCAGGAGTAATAAAGCGAGATTACAAGGAGAGAATTAATATATGATTCAAGCGAGTGACGTTAAGGACTTAAGAGAAAAAACCGGTGCCGGTATGATGGACTGCAAAAACGCACTGGTTCAGGCGAACGGCGATATGGAAGAGGCGATCAAGATTTTGCGTGAAAAGGGTCTTGCGTCTGCGGCGAAAAAGGCCGGCCGTATTGCGGCAGAAGGTATTGTCGACAGCCTGATCGACGGGAAAGTCGGTGTGGTTGTTGAAGTCAACTGCGAAACAGATTTCGTAGCAAAGACACCTGCTTTCAAAACATTTGTGCAGGAAGTGGCCGCTCAGATTAAATCGGGCAGCCCCGCTTCTGTGGAAGCGCTGCTTGAACAGAAGAGTGATAAGGGCGTTACCGTCAGCGATATGCTCAACGAAAAGGTCAGCGAGATCGGCGAAAAGATTTCCATCAGACGCTTTGCCCGCTTTGAGGCCGAGCAGGGTGCTGCGGAGAGCTACATCCACATGGGCGGCAAAATCGGCGTGCTTGTGGAAGCGGCCTGCGACGAGTCGGTGGTCGGCAACGCTTCGTTTAAAGCATTCTTGAAGGATGTGGCAATGCAGATCGCGGCCGCCAATCCGCTGTATGTGGTGCCGGCTGAAGTGCCTGAGAGTATGATTGCACAGGAGAAAGAAATTCTGCGTGCACAAGCCTTAGGAGAAGGCAAGCCTGCCAATATCGTTGATAAGATGGTGGATGGCCGTATACAAAAGTATTTCAAAGAAGTGTGCCTGATGGAACAGCCGTTTGTGAAGGATCAGGATAAGGCTGTTAAGGACATACTCAAAGAGAAAATCGCTGAAATCGGTTCTCAGATTTCCATCAAGCGCTTTGTGCGCTATGAGATGGGTGAAGGTCTGGAAAAGAGAAAAGACGATTTTGTTGATGAGGTTATGAAACAGGCGAATTTATAAGATGTATAAAAGGGGAGAGCCGTTTCATGAGCTCTCCCTTTTTTAACAGAATCCCCAAAAAGCGGTGCTCTGTATTATAGGATGCTGTTGCGGGAAAAGAGCCATGATCGAATCAAATAAAGGAGACGGCTTATGCCTAATACGCCTAAATATAAGAGGATTATTCTAAAAATCAGCGGTGAAGCGCTGGCGGGCAGTGAGAGGTCGGGGTTCGACTTTGATGTGATCAGCCATGTGGCTGATCAGGTTATCGAAGTGGCGAAGCTGGGTGTGGAGATCGGCATCATTGTGGGCGGCGGCAACATATGGCGCGGCCGCAGCGGTGTTGGGATGGACAGGACGACGGCCGACCATATGGGCATGCTCGCCACGGTGATCAATGCGCTGGCCATGCAGGATGCACTGGAAGGCAAAGGCATGCAGACGCGCGTGCAGACCGCTATTGGCATGCAGCAGATTGCCGAACCGTATATAAGGCGCAGAGCGATGCGGCATTTAGAAAAGGGCCGCGTGGTGATATTCGCGTGCGGCACCGGTAACCCGTATTTTTCAACGGATACGGCGGCGGCGCTCAGAGCAGCCGAAATGGAGGCAGAGCTGATTTTGCTTGCCAAGAACGTGGACGGCGTCTACGACAGCGATCCCAAACTCAATCCAAGCGCCAAAAAGTATGAATTTATCAGCTATATGGACGTTATCAATCAGGGGCTGTCCGTGATGGATACCACGGCCGTGTCGCTGTGTATGGATAACAGCATTCCCATCGTTTGCTTCGGACTTGAAGCGCCGGACGGCATTAAACGTGTGGTGCTTGGCGAGGCCATCGGGACACGCATTAATTCAAAGCCATAAAAAAATAAATTCGGGAGGTTAGAAAGATGCAAATCAAACATGAAGCATTGGAAAATGCGACGGTCAAAATGGAAAAAACAATATCGGTTTTCAAGAAAGACCTGACACATATTCGCGCCGGCAGGGCCAACCCGCAGCTTCTGGACGGCATAATGGTCGATTATTACGGAACACCGACGCCGCTGAGTCAGATCGGCAATATTTCAGCACCCGAACCGAGGATGCTCGTGATATCGCTTTGGGATCCGAAGCTCATTCCTCAGGTGGAAAAAGCGATTATGAAATCGGAGCTTGGCATTAATCCTGCCAACGACGGTAAGGTGATTCGCCTTATTGTGCCGGAGCTGACGGAAGAACGCCGCAAAGAGCTCGCAAAATCGATACACAAAAAGGGTGAAGACGCCAAGGTGGCTATCCGCTCGATTCGCAGAGATGCCAATGAGGCGTTTAAAAAAGCCAAAAAGGCCAGCGAAATCACCGAGGATGATTTTAACATTCTCGAAGACGAAGTGCAGAAAATAACGAATGACAATACCAAAACCATCGACGAGTTGGTTAAAGAAAAAGAGAAAGAAATCATGGAAGTATGATGCCCGGCGTGATCGGCTGGGACGAGACGCAAGCGACGGAACACCTTAAAGACCAAGGGTTTACGGTCAGCCGTGTTGCGTATGTGTCGAGGCGCGGCATTGAGAATGCGGATTCGACGCGTGTGATCAGACAGCGCGATTTGGGCGGCCATGCCGTTGAAATCACGGTGTCACATTTTAAAACACAGGTGCAATAAATTGGGCGTCATCGCGGATATACTTTTTCGCCGCAGAAACACGGATGTTTACAGCCGTGTGGATACCGAGCGGCTGCCCCTGCATGTTGCTGTGATTATGGACGGCAACGGGCGCTGGGCACAGAAAAGGCTGCTGCCCCGCAGTGCCGGGCACAGAGCCGGCGTGGAACGGGTACGTACCATCGTTCGCATGAGTTCAGATATCGGAGTCAGATATCTGACGCTTTTTGCGTTTTCCACGGAAAACTGGAAGCGATCGGACGATGAGGTGGGCACGTTGATGAAGCTGCTGCTCGAATACCTTGCTAAGGAGCTTGACGAGCTGCACAGCGAAAACGTGCGGATCAGAACGTTTGGCGATTTAACGCGGCTACCCAAGGACGTGAAAGCGGAGATTGACCGCGCCGTAGAGAAAACAAAAAGCAACACGGGGCTGACGCTGAATATGGCGATAAATTACGGCGGACGGGCAGACATTACGGATGCCGTGAAGCGCATGGTCAGCGATGGTGTTTGTGCTGATGATGTCACGGAAGAACGCATATCTGATTACCTATGTTCAGCGGGTCAGCCGGACCCGGATCTGTTTATCCGTACCAGCGGCGAGATGCGTATCAGCAATTTTTTGCTGTATCAGCTTGCTTACGCGGAGTTTTATTTTACCGACACGCTCTGGCCGGATTTTGATGAGCTGGAGTATTTAAAGGCACTCAACTGTTTTGCAAAGCGAGACCGCCGTTTCGGCGGAATTGGAGGAAAGTGATTGGGTAAACGTATACTGTACGCAATACCGGCGCTGGCACTGCTGTTTTCGACGGTTTACTTTTATGGATTGTATGCGCAGTTGATCGTAGCGGCTGTGGCTGTTCTCTGCATGCATGAAATGATGGGCGCAGTCAGCTCGGTAGGGCGTCCGATGAAAGTGCTGGGATACGGCTATGCGCTACTGCTTTACCCGGCGTATATGTTCATCGGCGGCATCGCGGGCGTCGCCATACTGACGGCCTTTGGCATTATGGCCGTGTTTACGCATTTGGTATTTTCGGGGCGCGACGCAATGGATGGGCTGATTACTGTGCTGCCCATGCTGTACCCGGGGCTTTTTTTCGCGTTTTTAATGGGGCTTTTTTGCATTGAGCCGCCGAATATCTCGCGTTTTCTCGTGATTATTGCGTTTGGAGCCGCCGTGATGACTGATACATTCGCCTATTTCTGCGGCAGGCTTTTCGGCAAGCGTAAGCTGGTTCCGAAGATCAGCCCTAAAAAGACGGTGGAAGGGGCCATTGGCGGTCTCGGATTCGGTACTTGCACTGTGGTGCTGCTCGGCGTGCTGTTGCAGCGGAGCTTTGATGTTTACATGAATCCGCTTTGGTACGGTCTGCTCGGGCTGATTTTGTCAGCCATGACGCAAATCGGTGATCTTGCGGCATCGCTCGTGAAAAGAAGACTCGGTATAAAGGATTATGGGCATATTATGGGTGAGCACGGCGGTGCAATGGACAGGCTTGACAGTGTGTTGTTTATCAGCCCGGCTGTTTTCGCGTTTTATTTTATATTAGTGGCATAAAAAAGGAATAATCAATGAAAAAGATAGCAATACTCGGCGCGACCGGCTCAATCGGGCGGCAGGCGCTCGACATCATAGAGCAATTTCCCGACCGGTTTCAGGTAACCGCCGTCACGGCGCACCACAGCTCCGATGCGCTGATAGAAACAGCCAAAAAGTTCGGTGCGTGCTATATCGGGCTGACGGGGTGCAGCGGCGACGCGGCGTTTGAGAAAAAGGTGCCCAAGGGCATCAAGGTGGGCTATGGCATACAGGGGCTTGTTGAGTCTTGTACGGCGGGCAACCCGGATATCGTGCTGATTGCTGTGGTGGGTATCGCAGGGCTTCCGCCGCTGATTGAATGCCTCGACCGCGGCATTAACGTTGCGCTCGCGAACAAGGAGTCGTTGGTGTGCGGCGGCCATATTGTGAAGCAGAAGCAAAAAACGAGCCAATCCGAGCTGTTCCCGGTAGACAGTGAGCTGTGCGCGATTTACCAGTGCCTCAAGGGCGTGGATACCACAGGCCTTCGCCGCATCATACTCACGGCATCCGGCGGCCCGTTTTTCGACTGGGACAAAGAAGCCATTCGCAGTGCAACGGTGGATCAGGCCCTTCGGCACCCCAACTGGCGCATGGGCAAGAAAATCACTGTGGACTGCGCGACATACATGAACAAGGGGCTGGAAATCATTGAAGCACGCTGGCTTTTTGATGTGAACCCCGAGATGATCGAGGTGGTGGTGCATCGTCAAAGCATTATTCACTCGATGATTGAATACAACGACGGCGCAGTGATTGCGCAGCTGGGGCCGACGGATATGCGTCAGCCGATTCAGTATGCTTTTGGGCACCCGGAGCGCCTCAATAGCGTGGTGGGGCATCTTGATTTCACCAAGCTGAAAACGCTGACGTTCGATGTGCCGGATACGGATAAGTTCCCGTGCCTCCGGCACGCGCAGGACGCGATTCGCGAGGGCGGCGCACTGCCCATCATTATGAACGCGGCCAACGAAGCGGCAGTGGAGCTTTTCTTAGAGAAAAAGATCACTTTTGGTGAGATTGAAAAACGCGTGGCGTTTGCTATGAACAAGTTTTCGCATTTGAAGGCAAACACGCTGATTGAGATATACACGACCGACAGAGAAGTCAAAGAATTTGTTTATCGCAACATTTCATAGAATGTTACGTATTTTGGGACTTAAGACATGATATAATGATAAAAAAAGGGAGAACGAGGCTTGAACATATTGGTGACAGTATTGAGTATTGTCTGCGCGATGCTCGTTATCGGCATTATCATCATGGTGCATGAGCTGGGCCATTTCTGGGTCGGGCGTGCATGCAAAATTAAGGTGGTTGAGTTTTCGGTCGGTTTTGGCCCCAAAATCAAGCAATGGGTCAAAAACGACATTTTATATTCCATCCGCTGGATTTTTCTTGGCGGATACACGAAGTTTTACGGCGAGGATGAGGAGCTCAACGAAAAGCTCGCGTTTAACAACCAGCCTGCCGGACGGCGTGCGCTTTCAATTGTTGCCGGGCCGCTTTTTAATATCTTATTCTCTTTAATTCTTGTCATTATTACGTTGGGCGTTTTTGGTGATGCGGTTCCTATCATCTCCGATGTATGGGCAGACAGCCCCGCGCAGGCGGCAGGCCTGCAGGCGGGCGACGTTATACTCGAGATGAACGGTGTGAAGATGGATTTCGCTTTGGAGCTGGATTCGGCCATTGCCGCTTCAGACAATAAGACGATGGATATCACGGTGCGGCGCGGCGAGCAGGTGATTAGCTTACAGGTGCCGTACCAAAAATATGAGAATTACATTTTAAACGGTGACACCGAGCACCCTGTAAACGGCTTTAAAACAGGCATTTCTGTGGGGCAGCAGCGCGTCACCTTCGGTTTCTTTGAAGCGCTCGGCCTCGCGTTTAAGTGGATGTTCCTTGTGGTGAAGGGAACGATACTCGCCATACTCGGGCTTTTTGCGGGTAAAGGCACTGAAAACGCAATGGGCGTTGTTCAAATGGCCGCCATTCTCGGAGATGCCATCAGAAACAGCATTGAGAATGTGCTGCGTCTCGGCGTGGCCATCAGCATCAGTCTTGGCATCTGCAATTTGCTGCCGCTGCCCGCTCTCGACGGCGGACGGCTCGTGTTCATCGCCATTGAGAAGATATTCAGAAAGCCGGTGCCGCGCAACGTGGAGGGCATGATTCACTTCGTGGGGTTTGCACTGCTCATTGTGGTTTTCATACTGATAACCTATCAAGACATCACCAAGCTATTCGGCTGATGACGATGAAACAACAGACAAAAGCAGTCACGTTCGGCGGTGTTCGCATCGGCGGCGGCGCGGACGTGCTGATACAATCGATGACCAATACGGACACGGCGGATGCGACGGCGACGATTGCACAGATAGAGCGCCTTGAAGCGGCAGGCTGCGAAGCCGTGCGCTGCGCGTTTTACGCTGAGAGCTGCGCGCCCGCATTCCGTGATATTAAAAAGCACATGCACGTGCCGCTGATTGCGGACGTGCATTTTGATGCGCGGCTGGCCGTGCTCGCGCTGGAAAACGGGGCCGACAAGGTGCGCATCAACCCCGGCAACCTGCGCGGCGAAAACGCACTGGAAACGGTGGTTAACAAGGCGAAGGAAACCGGTGCGGCCATTCGCATCGGTGTGAATTCGGGGTCTCTGGAAAAGCGTATGATTGACAAGTTCGGCGGACCCAGCCCTGAGGCGCTTGCGCAAAGCGCGGTCGATTGGGTGAACCGTGTTGACGACATGGGCTTTGAGAATGTTGTGGTGTCCATAAAAGCATCATCGGTGCCCACGTGTGTGGCGGCGAACCGTGCGTTTGCCGCAGAATGCGATGCGCCATTGCATATCGGCATCACCGAGGCGGGCACATACGAAAACGCGATCGTTAAATCGGCAGTGGGCCTTGGGGCGTTGCTGCTCGATGGCATCGGCGATACGGTGCGCGTCTCGATCACGGGCGACCCGGTCAGCGAGATTGAAGCGGCCAGACGCATACTGCAAAGCTCAGGGCTGCGCACATTTTATTCCGAGGTGATCAGCTGCCCCACCTGTGCGCGTACCAAAATTGATGTGGCGGCGCTGGCAAAGAGTGTAGACGATATTTTAAAATCCAGGCCGAGGCCGGTAACCGCCGCGGTGATGGGCTGCATTGTGAACGGACCCGGCGAAGCGAAGCATGCGGACATCGGCATAGCGGGCGGCGACAAAAAAGCGGCACTGTTCGCCAAGGGTGAGCTAGTCGGCACATTTACCGAGGCAGACATTTTGCAAGCTTTTATTCATTATCTCGATTCACATTTTTAAAGATAGACTGTAAGGGGGATACGGTTGAAACAGCCTGATTTTTTTGCCGCGCTGAAAAGAAACGTGAGCGTGGATGACAGATACGATCTGCAGTTTGATAAGGCGCAGCACGATGTGAAAAATTCGCGCCTGCTGCTGCATTTTTGTTGCAATCTGCTGCCGGCCGATGCCTGCCTGTCCATCGAGAATTACGTCAAAGAAAACGTTGACCAAAACGCCGAGGTCTTTTTTCAATACAGGGATATAAACGAAACGAATACGACCCAGTTTGAAACGCATATAAGAGAGCTGTGCCTTGCCTATCGATCGGCGTTCGCGCCGTTTCTTCAGCGCGGCCTGATATCACTTAAGGATAAAACGCTGCATGTGGATTTTGCGGACGAGCTCGCGCCCGAGCTGTTTTCATCCATGGGTGTTAAGGATTATATTGAGGGGTACCTTCGGCGGTGTCTTGGCGATGGTGCCGTGGTGAAAATCGGGCGATGCGCGCCGGACGCGCTGCCCGCGCCGCCGCGCAAGAAACAGGCGAAGACGAAAACAGTGACGGCGGAAAAGCCCCCGGAGTCAGCTGCCGCGCCGCCGCCTTCAAAACCGGCTCCGAACGCAAAGGAAGAACCGAAAAAGCCGCAGACCGCCGAGATTCACGGCAAGCACGTGTCGGGCGAGTTAACGCCGATCAAGGAGCTTTCCGAGCTGACGGGCGCGTGCATCATCAGCGGGCAGATGATTGACATAAAGACGTTCGACATTAAAAACGAGACGCGCGGAAAGAAATCCATCATCGTGTTCAGCGTGACGGACTTTTCCTCGACGGTAACCTGCAAGGCGTTTGTGGGGCGCGATAAGCGCGACGAAATCATGGAACGCCTGCAAAAAGCACCGGCGCTGCGCGTGGCGGGCACGGCGGGCTACGACAGCTTTTCGCGCGAGCTGACGATCACGGTAAAAAGCATTGAAGAAACCAAGGCGGTGAGGCGCGAAGACTTTGCTGAGATCAAGCGCGTTGAGCTGCATATGCATACAAACATGAGCGCGCTCGATGGCTGCGCCGACGAGGTGGACGTGGTGAAGCGGGCGGCGGCGTTTGGGCATGAAGCCGTGGCCATTACGGATCACGGCGTGGTGCAGGCGTTTCCGCGCGCGTTTGATACCGCCAAGAAGCTCGGCATCAAGGTGATATACGGCATGGAAGCGTACATGTTCGACGACGTGGGCTCTTCATACAGCGAGGAATTCGCGGACGAATACGTGGTGTTCGACCTCGAGACGACGGGGCTGAACCCAAGGTATTGCGGCATCACCGAGATCGGCGCGGTGAGGCTGCGCCGCGGAGAAATCGTGGATACGTTTTCAACGTTTGTGAACCCCGAGCAGCCGATCAGTCCGCAGATCACCGATATCACGGGCATCACGGATGAGATGGTGAAGGATGCGCCCAAAATGGGCGAAGCGCTCGAAATGTTCAAATTCTACATTGGGGATAAGCCGCTTGCCGCGCATAACGCGCCGTTTGATATGAGCTTCATCAAAAAACACGGTGAGGACAACGGCATACGGTTCGACAACCCGTGCCTTGATACGGTGGGGCTGTTAAAGCGCACCTTCCCGAACCACAAATCATACAGCCTCGGCAATCTCGCTGCGGATTTTAATATCAAGCTCCGGCACCACCGTGCGCTAGACGACGCGGAATGCACCGCCAAGCT
>JAEYOE010000017.1 GCA_023412005.1 Bacillota bacterium | reverse complement strand
CAGGCTTGGAAGCCCAAGGGATAGGACGTATTCCTCTGCCTGATCAGAGTATACCACAAAGCGCTAGTGAAGAGCGCAAACGGAGGTTTCCGTTGGGAACATTATATACGAGGGATATACTCGTTCCATTCCATAGATTCAAAAAACTTAAGAGCGAATATAGAAAGATTCTTTACAAGCAAAAAACCCCGAATTACTTCGAGGTTCATGTAAGTTATTTATTCTATGCCGCCTTATAGTCTCGCACCGCAATCGCCGCAGAACTTCACGCCTGGCTTCAGCTCCGCGCCGCATTGCCCGCAATGGGCCGCCTGCTGTTCCAGCTTCGTGCCGCATTCGGCGCAGAATTTCACACCGGCTTCGTTCTCAAAACCGCAGCTTGGGCATGTACGTGCCATTCTTTCACGGTCATCCTGCTTTTGTTTTTCCTCGGCAGCTTTCTTTGCCTCGTCCATCTCGGTTTGCTTAATACCGAGTTGTTTGTCGATCATCTGCGTTTCTTCAAAAAGCGCAGCATACTCAGCATATCCGCCTGATTTTTGATGCGCGTCGTAAACCGCCTGCCCAATCTTAGCCAGCACATCTTTCTTTTTGTTTTTCAGCTCTGTCACGTCATTCTGTAAAAACAACGCGTTCACAGAAGCGTCCTTTTGTATCTCCTCACCCATCAATGGCTGCATGCCTTTAATAAACCCGCCGAGACCGCTTAAAAAATCGCTCATAATTCGCGTTCATCCTTTCGTGAGTATAGCATCATTATACGTTGCGGGGTCTACTAAAATCAACAAGAATATGTGAAATCAATCCAAATCATCCATTGTCAGTGAAGTCGTAAAAGTTCTACTCTGAAAACAAAAAAACATTGACCGACAATGCGGAGAATGTTATATTATAAGTTATGGCTAATAGTAAATAAATTGCTTATTACACATATAATGTAGCACAAATCGACCCGTTTGTCAAGACTTTTTTATAAATGGAGGAACCGATATGGACAATTCACTCGTCGCCTCGGCAAACAAAGCCGCCGTAGCCGAAATCCTGGCGTGCAACAAGCTCACGACGCGATACGGCCTTACACTCACAGAGCAGGACGCGAAGGCGCTTGTGCAAACGCGCAACGCCGCGCTGAAAAACGCGGGGCGTGTGGAATTCGCGGGCGGCGCGCTTGGTGCGCTCATCACGGCGTTTGCGGATTCGCCGAATCTCGCAGACGACTCGTATATAGAAACGCTGCACACGCTCGTTGAGACATTTTACGAATACAAAACCGAAACACTGGACGAGGTCGACGATGACGAGTTGATCGCGCTGATGCGGCGGCATTTTGATACCACCTGTCAGGGCAGCGCCGAGTGGCTGCGGGAAGACATTTTAAACGCACTGGCGCGGCGTGTCCGTTTCGGCGAGGGCCTTGATGATGAATAAGCTGCAAACAGTCAGCGCGATATCCAAAGAGAAGCTCAATAAGGCACAATGGTTTCAATCATTCCTGCGAGAAGCGGCGCGCCAGCGGCTGCTGAGTGAAGCGGAGCTGCACTCAATCCAAGAGCAGACAATGCAGCTGATGGTGTATCTGGCAACGCGCTATACGGCAGGTGCAAGCACCTCAGTACGCGAGGAAACCGCGCAAAGCCTGATGGCCTGCGCCGCTTACAGCATCGGACATGCGCTCAAATCCATGCCGCCGGATGCCGCGCTGCACGATCTGAAAAACGTTCCGCTCAAAACGCTGTTTGACCGCGGGCAAGCCGCGCTACGCACGCTGCTTGCCGACACCAAAACACACTATGCCGCATTGCTGAAGAGCGGTATGCCTCTTTGCAGCGTCACCTGGCAAAGCACCATGCATACTGGGCTGGCGGAATTTTTCGCGGGTTACAATGTGTACGATGCCGCGCACGACACCCCGGGCCTGCTCGATTACCCGACGGCGCTGCCGATGGACGGCGCGGGCGGTATCGAGTATATATCGCAGTATATTAAGCGTTTGATGCTGGAAGACAGCCTGATTCGGCGCTGGCCGCCGGATGAGGTGAACGGCTTGATCCGTGCAGGCGGCGCGGGAGATGCACCTGTGAATGTTTTTTTACTGGTGCTGACAAACGCACTGGGCGCGGTGCTTTGCGGGCGGCAGCCTGCTGCACTGTCCCTCACGCGCGACGACAGAGACACTCTGCGCGACAAATTGACCAATGCACCGCTGCACCGCACACTGAGAGCTGCCGCCGATGTGCTATACAAGGCGCTGGCCGTACAAGACAAGGCGCTTTGCTACTATATGTCTGACGCCGCCGCTTTGCTTGCCCCGGCCGTTAAAACAGCGCTCAATTTGCATACACTGCAGCGCGTGTTTTTAACGATCAAATCCGCAGCAGAAACCGTGTTTTTTCACGACGCGCCGCGCATGGACGATAAGCTGTTCCGTGCCTTGGTAACACAAATCGAGGAATGCGACGACCCCGCCGACCGCGCTGAACTGGTCACCATGAACGCCGCATCTATCGCCGATATCGTCGATCTTTTTAATACAGGCATCTTAACAAGCGGTGACATCCGGCTGGTGCTGAACACACTTGGCGATAAACCGCTGGCGGCGCTGCTCAGCATCTGCCGCGAATCCGCGCCGGATGCGCTGCACACCAGCGACACAGAGCTTGCCTGGCGCTCGGCGCTCAAAGACCATTTGGCGTCAATGGAGGCACAAAAACAGCGCCGTATTCGAGATATGGCGCTGCATTTGGAATTCATATAAATGCGGTTACTTCATTGCGAGTGTTTCATCGAAAAACGCTGTCACACGCTTTTCATATTCCTCCGGCTGCAGCGCAAACCCTTGCGTGTGGCCAGCATCGGGCACCACCCACAGTGTGCTGCGGCCCTTTGTTTGCTCGGTATACATCGTGTCAAAAGCCACTTCGTCATCAACGTTTTGCGCCGCGATGAACAGGAACCGGGTGTCTTTCGCATTCTTGATGGATTCAAGCAGTGTCGTGGTTGGCGGCTGCTGGCCTGTGAACACACCGGCTGAGAAATACATCACGCGTGTGGTCCAGTTTCGAACGAGGCTTTGATTGGATGGCAGCGTCAGGTAATCGCTCAGCGTGTGATGCGTCGCGCCGTCGGCAGCCACGGCTTTAATTTGCGGCAGCTCGCCGCACGCGCTCAACAGCACCTCACCGCCGAGCGACAAACCGAGCGCCCCGATTGCGTTCACACCGCTCTGATTATTCTGATAGTCAACAGCCGCCGCGATGTCTTTGCCGCACTCCCAGCCGAGTGCGTTGCCGCTGCCGCCGCTTGAGCCATGCCCGCGCAGACACAGCGCCAGCACACCATAGCCTTTTACCGCAAACATTTTCGCATAACCGCGCAGCGATTCGAGGCCGCCGTTGCTGCCGTGCACCAGTATGATCGCCGCACCGTTTTGACTGGGCGCAGCCCAAGCACTCAGCGCGATGCCGTCTGAAGCGGTGAGCTGCACAGCTTCAAAACCGTCCGGCGCAGCGGGAACCTCAGCCGTTTGGCGGATTGACGCAATGACACCCATACCAAAAGGCATCAGTATATACAACACAAGTAACAGGCTCAAAACGATTAAGCCCAGTATTTTAATCACTTTCTTGGTTTTTTTCATATTGAATAACCTCACATAAACATATAATATCAACAAAAATATACCATGTCTGAACGCTGTTGGGAATACAGGAGCATGCCAATTCAGTCTTAAAAAATTGTCATGTCGATAAATTCGGTCATCCACTATTTATGTCGCGAGGAATGAAGCGACGACTAGACTGTGGATTGGGATATAATTACATCGCGCTGTTCGCTCACGACAACATTAAAATAATGATAGGAGTCTTCACTTTCATGCATAAAAGTGATCGATAGTGATCGGCCACGTAATTGTGCACCCCTAAGGTTTGGGGACATCAAGCTGGGTGTTATTAATTAAGATGAGCTTATCATGCAATTTATCAAGATTAAGTATGACGTTGTTTAAATTATCATTTCTTATCACTGGCTTTGTGGCATACGAGTGAAAGAAAAAAGCCAACGGAAATCTCCGTCAGCTTCTTCCCGTGACTCACCGTCAGCCGTTAAACTGCGACTTGACTTGATTCACTTCTGCGTCGTCTGCCATAGTTGCCGGCTGATAAAAGCCTTTCGACTGGGCGATCTGATACAGCTCATACTGCGACGTCTCGCAGCTGTTTCTGATCTGCTGAATGGCCTGTCTTAAATTCGGGTTCGAGCACTCCGAAATAACCGTGGCATACGTGGTTAAACTCCCTTTCACAGACGCGAGCGCGTCATTAACCATGGCCTTTTCGGGCAAGGTGCCGCTCCCCATTGTACCGCTCATGTTGCTTGCCTGCATAATCTTGATCACCCTCCTAACTTAAAAATGACAGCAGCTGCTGTTTGGTTTTCTGCGCATCCTGGGCAGACTTTTGAAAATACGACTTCACCTGCGGATCTGTAGAATGCTGGGCATACGTTTGCATTTTTTGAAATGCGGTTTCATGCGCGCCGATGAGATGCCTTAAGTTCTGCAGCTCCAATTTGTTGAGTTGTGACATAGAAGGACTCCTTTCATATTATTCACAACTCTTAGTATTCGGCGGCACACGTTTCGTTATGCGAGCAAAAAAATAAAAAAGCGCATCAGCCGACGCGCATCAGCACTTATCAAATCGTAACCTGCTAAGAGACTGCCCCAAATGGGTTAACGTGGCACAAAGTGTTAGAGGAAGCAAAACAAGCTACTTTTCTCTCCCCCAGTCACCTATCGGTGACAGACCCCATTCCACCGACTGGGTCGTCATAAGAGGGGGCCGATGACGCAACAGACAATGTGCTTCTATTCAAAAAGTTATTCCGCTTTTTTGAGCATATCCGGCAGGCTTGCTTTGCCCTTGGTCAGCGAGGCCGCCATCGCAGCGACGGCGAGACCGCTCGCGATTAAAAACGTATACTGAAGCGCATAAACGAAGGCCTCCTTTTGCGCAATCATACCGGTAATGCCTTCCGCCGCCTGCCCCGGCGCACGCCCCGAAAATAGCGCGAAAAGCCCGCCGGACAGCCCCACACCCATCACCATGCCCACATTGCGCGCAGTCGCGAGCATACCCGAAGCCACACCGCGGCTGTCGGCCGGTACGCTGCCCATCACAGCGCTGTTGTTCGGCGTTTGAAACAACCCCGAGCCGATGCCCGTCACGGCCATCGCCATAACGATATAGCTGTTTGCTGTGTCTGCTTCGATGCGGCTTAGCAGGAACAGTCCCACAGCCATCACACCCATACCAAACGAGCTTAACATGCGCGTATCGGTGCGGTCGGCCATGACACCAGCAATCGGCGCGATCACGAGCGCGGCAAGCGGCATTGGCATATAGACCAAGCCCGACATCGCCGGGCTGTACATCCGCACGGTCTGCAAATAAAACGGCACCAGAAACACCATCACATACTGCGCCATATAGTTCAGCACAGCGGCGGTGAGGCTCGCCGAAAACACACGGATACGAAACAGCTTTAAGTTCAGTATTGGGTGCTTCGACCGCTTTTCAAAACGAACGAACAGGGCAGCGACGAACAGCCCGCCCCCCATCAGCAGCCCAAACGTCAGCAGGTCAATGTTCGCGCTCAACTGGTCGAGCGCAAGCAGCAGCATAAACAGCGCCGCAAATATCATCACACTGCCGGGTATATCCATCGGCACGGCGGGCTTGTGCTTGTCTGCCGGAATGAAGCGCGCGGCGAGAACTATCCCGATAATGCCAATGGGCACATTGATGTAAAATATGCTCTGCCATCCGAGCGCGCTCGTGAGCGCACCGCCAAGCACCGGCCCGGTGGATAACGCGATTGCGACTGCCATTGCAATCACGCTGAAGGCGCGGCCGCGCCTTTCCGGCGACACGTTGTTAGTGATGATCGCCGAGCTGGTGGAAAACATCATCCCTGCACCAAGTGCCTGCGCCACGCGAAAACCGATCAGCAGCCCGATGCTGGCCGAGAGCGAGCATAGCGCCGAGCCGAGCGTGAACACCGCAAAGCCGGTGATATAGAGCCGTTTCTGGCCGTGAAGATCAGAAAGGCGGCCGAAAAACAGCAGCAGGCTGCTCACCACAATCAGGTACGCGGTGACCACCCACTCCTCCGTTGCAAGCGGCACATTGAAATGTGCCTGTATCACGGGATTCGCCACATTCACCACGCTGGCATCCAGCGCCGACATGAATGTTCCGAGCGCCACCGAAAACAGCATCAGCCCCGTTTTTTTCTTCATCGATGTTTTCCCCTCATTTGTTGTCTCAACCACATTACGCACATGCGCGAAATTTGTCAAGCAATGCTGCCATTCTTATTATCTGAAGAAGCGGTGCAGATGATGCGCATGGCGCAATGTGATTGTATGAAAGTGGGGTTATGTGCTATAATGTTACATATAATATTTGTTTCTTGAAGGGACGCACCATGAAGGAAGACTTAAATGATTTAGAGAAAACAATGCTGCTGCCGTTCTGGGGCCGTTATTCGGAGAGCATCAAGCCAGACGGCCTGATTAAAGATGATATGTGTGTAAAAATTGTGGAAGAAAACGAATTTGACTTCTCGGGTATTCATAAACACCATCATCAATTGAGCCGCCTTGCATGGATTGCGCGCGCGTGGGATACCGACCACGAGTTGAAGCGTTTGGTGGAAAACGAACCCGAGGCCACGATTGTCTGCCTTGGCTGCGGGCTGGACACAGCGTTTTATCGCTGCAGCCACAACAATCTGAATTGGTACGATATCGATCTGCCAAGTGTCATTGCGCTGCGCGAGCAGCTTATAGCGCCGCATCCACGCTGCCGAGCGATTGCGGGGTCTATTCTTGATGCATCCACGTTTGACAGTATTGAGGTGAAAGGCCGCCTCATTTTTTTGATATTAAGTGTATTTAACTACCTTAAAAGAGATGACGTGATGACAGTCTTCTCGCATATGGCGCGGTTTGGCAAAGCCGCTGTGGTTTTTGATTATTACAGCAAGAAGGGCATTGATATCAGCAACCTGATTGTGCTGAAAGACCTGCCGAATGCGAGGATGATTTGGTGCGCAGATACCGAGGACGACGTGCGCTCACTGCACCCGTCGCTTGCTATTCAAGAGAATTACCCGCTGTTTCAGAAGATTATGCCAAAGCTTGGCGTGGCGGAGTTCTTGATAGCGTCGCAGGCGGATGCGCAGCGCATCGATTCAATTGTTGTGGCCGAGATTGGATGACAAAACACAAAGGAGAAATGCAACCATATGGACATTCAGGAGTTAAACAAACAGCTGATTCTCATGCAGCAAAACATTGCGCGGCAGAAAAAACTGACGGCAATAATCACCACCGCCAAAAGTCTTAAAAGCACGCTGCTGCGCAGATGCGACGATTTAAAAGCGGAACTGGAAAAGGAGAATGCGGATTTAATAAAGCTTGAGAAAAACAGCTTTTCCTCAGTGATTTATTCCGTACTGGGGACGCTTGATAAGCACATTGAAAAAGAAAAAGTCGAAGCGCTGGCTGCCAAGCTTAAGTACGATCAAGCTCTTAAGGATGTTAAGGAGGTCAGCGACAGAATTGATACGCTCACCGCCGAGCACGACGCGTATTTTGGCTGTCAGCAAAAATATGATGCACTGTTTGCGATGAAACGGCTGACCCTTATTGAGCAAAACAGCCATAAGGGCGAGCTCATTTTGGAGCATGAAAAAAACATCAACGCGGCAAAGATCAGCATTAAGGAGATCGGTGAAGCCATAAAGGCCGGTGAAGACGCACAAGAGGCATTGAGAGCCTCACTTAACGAGCTTGATTCTGCGGAGGACTACAGCACATGGGATTTGATCGGCGGCGGAATGATTTCAGGTATCATGAAGCATGAGCGCATTGATGAAGCGGCAGATTTGATGGTTCTGGCTCAAAGACGGCTGGAACGTTTTAAAGAAGAGATGGGCGATGTGCGCTTGAGCATTGATATAAGCGACTCTCTCAGTTTGGTTGATATTTTCTTTGATAACATATTCAGCGATTTTATGGTGCATTCCAGAATCAATGACGCACAGGACAGTGTATCGGAGGCTCTTGATAAACTGACGACGGCGATTTTTAAGCTCAAGAATATGCAGAGCGAGCAGGAAAGAAAACTCAGCGGATATAAGGACAGCCTTGAGAAGCTGATTACAATCGGCTGAGAAGGGAGAAGAAAGGGCGGGTGTATTGGGCAGCGTTTGTGGGCGGCGAGGGCTGCCCGATATACGGGTGCTGCGAGAGCAAGGGGTATAAGCACTGCGGTGAGTGCGGGGCGCTCCCCTGCCGCATTTATTATAAGACACGCGACCCGAGTGTGAGTGAGGCGGAGCATGAGCGGGTGTTTATGAGAGAGCGGAGCGGCTGAGAGGGCTGTAGCGTAAATTGAAAAGTTACTACAAAATATTTGCCTATGTAGTTTTGTTGTACTATATTAATAATGATTGAAGAAATGGGAAGGTAAAGTTTTATGTTTAATAGCATAACCCAACCCCGAATGAAGAAAGAGATTGAAGAAAGTTACTCGTCAATATTAGCTCCTTTTGCAACACATAGACCAAAAGAAAATAGTCGAAAAATTGAAAAAAAGAATGTTGACACGGATAATAGAGCATCTTTTCAAAGAGATAGAGATAGAATAATTCATTCCAGAGCATTCAGAAGGTTAATGTATAAAACACAAGTTTTCGTTAATCATGAGGGTGATCATTTTAGAACTAGATTGACCCATACTTTAGAGGTATCGCAATTTGCAAGAGGTATATGTAAATGTCTAGCGCTAAATGAAGATTTAGCTGAAGCTATTTCTCTTGGTCACGACTTAGGTCATACACCTTTTGGACATGCAGTTGAAAGATATTTAGATTCAAAAATTAAAGAGAACAACCTAGGTAGATTTTATCATAATGAACAGAGTGTTCGAGTTGTAGATTTTCTTGAAAATAGAGAAGTTGGCACCGATGGTCTAAATCTAACACATGAGGTACGAGAAGGTATATTCAAGCATACAAAAGATAATAGCGGAATATATGCCGACTTAATGCCCGATTTTCCTTGCTCAAGTTTGGAAGGGCAAATAGTTGGTATTGTTGATACTATGGCATATCTATGCCATGATTTGGAGGATGGTATAAAGTCAGGTGTTTTGCAGTATTCTATTCAAAATAATAAAGATTCTTTACATAAATACCACGAGCTTAGTGAACTTGTCCAAAAATATACTGGTGTTAAAATTTGCTCTGAGCAATATAGCGGATCATTCTTTATCAGAGATCTCATACATCAATTGATTGAAAAGCTAACTCGCGATAGTTGGGACAATATTATATTAAAGGGCGTGAAAACTCTTGAAGATGTTCAGGAATACGCTAAGAAAAAGGAGAGAATTATTACTTTTAATGAAGAAAACAGTGCTTTTTTTGCAAGCTTTAAAGAATTAATATCAGCTTTGGTTTATGACACCCAAATGATTCATACTATGGATAGAAAAGCAATCAAATTAGCTGAAACACTTTATGAATCCTATTTAGACAAACCTAAGCTTCTGCCCCCAAAATGGCTATATAAGTATAATAATATCAAAGAATTTAAGGAATACGATGATAAAAGCAATGATAAAAGCAATGGTCATATATGGCTCATCTGTGATTACATTTCAAGCATGACCGACCGTTACGCGATTGAAGAAAAAGAGCGGATTTCAAATCCTGCAATAAAAATATGAGGATAACCATGAACAAACTACAGGGCTTCTACGAATTACAAAGTTCCGGTCTTCCTACTGTACCATGGAAGAAATATGAGAAAGGAACAAAACTAGAAAATAGTATCCTTTGGACTATTCGTTCGGCAATTTGGGAAGGTAATGATCTAAATTTACCAAGAAAAGTGGGGGTGTCATCCGATGAGGCAGAAGAATTTGCAGAAGGATTACAAAAAACATTAGGGGAAGATAGTCTTATCATCTATTATCCATATTTTATAGCAGAGAAAAGCGGTGTTCTGGAAGTAGCAAGCCATAGGATGGTTATCGAGGCTGCTAAAGATGATTTGTGGAATTTAGTAACTTTTAATAAAATAGATGTGTCTATCTGTTTTGATAGTTCTTTAGAAAGAAGTTATACTGGAGATAGCAAATTTTTAAATAATGAAGAAATAGAAGAGATCGTAAGGTATTCCGAAATTATAAAACGTAAATACAAAGATATTTTATTTGATTCTAAATCTGTTTTTCTAGAATGGAGTTTTGCTTTTGAATCAGATACAAATAAAGAACCTGTAGGGCCTCGAAAACTGGTTTTTTATGAATTGCGTAGTGTTGGGTAAACTATAATTTGTAATTTGATATATACACGAAAACAAGGCCGGATTTCTCCGGCCTTGCTGTTTCACTCTATAAAGTTTCTGCGTTATTCAGCCTTTTCAGCTTCGGCAGCTTCTTTCTTCTTGCCGCCAATGCTGAGCAGCATGTTCAAAAGAATACCCACAATAGCAGCACCCGCAATGCAGGGCACCTGCATGCCAAGGAACGGAATCATGCCGCCGAACTTGAACTGTCCGCCAACGCCGATTATCATAATCACGGCGATAACAGCAATGTTCTTCGCGTTGAACATATCCACCTTGCGGTCAATCATAATCGCAATACCCTGAGCGGCAATCGCGCCGAACAGGAATATCTCAATGCCGCCGATAACCGCCTGCGGAATACCATAAATCACGTTAACGATCGGTGTGATGAACGAAAGCGCCATCGCGATAATCGCCGCCGCAATCAGCACCGGCACCGAGAACACCTTCGTGATGGCCATCGCGCTGATGTTTTCGCCGTAGTTGGTGCCGGCCGGGCCGCCGAACGCGCTGGCTACGATATCGCCGACGCCGTCGCCGATGAGGTTCTGGCCGAGTCTGTTGCCGATGTCATAATCCGCCTTGCCTTTTTTGCGGGCAAGGTTATTCACGTAAATATCAAGCTGGAATACATGCGCGGTCGATTCGGGAATCGTCGCAATCGCAATCGGCATAATCGCCGCGACAGCCTCCCAAGATATGGACGGCAGCGTGAAGTGCGGCACCGTTAAAACGCCCGGAATCAAAGCCGTGCTGGCAACAGCCGCATCGGGCAGTGTTCTGAACAGCGATTCTCCGGTAACAGCCAACACAATGGCTGCTGTAACACACCCGACAATCGGCCCGAACAGCAGCGGCAGCTGCCCCCAAACACCTTTCAGGTAAACGGAGAACAGTATGGTAGCCACCAGCGTCACGAGCGATACCAGCCAAACCCAGTCGGAACCGGTCACACCGGCAACGCCCTGAGCCGGAGCCGCATCACCAAGTGCATTGGCCGCAAGCGTTAAGCCGATAACCATCGCGATAGGGCCTGTTACCGTGGGCGGCAGCACTTTTTCGATGGACTTTCTGCCAAACGCCTTCACAATGAAGCCAACTGCGATAGACACAAGGCCCGAGGCCATAATGCCGAACTGCACAGCCGAAATGGTGGCGTCGGGCAGAATATGACCGAATTCGACGCCGCCTGTTAAACCTATGATAGCGGAAAGATAAGAAAAGCTGGAGCCGAAGTAGAGCGGAATCTTCCTGCCTGTGATGAGAATAAAGCATAACGTCGCAAAACCGCTTGCGAAGATTGTGGTGGAAAGGTGGAAACCTGTTAAGAGTGCCACGAGAATCGTAGCGGGGAACATAACAACGATCTGCTGCAATGCGTACAGTAACAGCTTCCATATTGGCGGTCTCTCATCTGGTAAATAACCAAATGCCTGCTGGTCTTTATTCATATACATCCTCCTTGATATTATGGTGCGTTATTAAGGCTTCCCAATATTTATGGAATATTGAGAACCATTCGCCCTCTAAACCGACTCATTTTTCAACTGACAGGCATTAAAAAAAGCCTTGTTTTTTGGCAAGGCTTTGATCGCACTCAAAAAAAGCATACCTTGCCGGGCTCTCTGGTCCGGATTTAAAGGGTTGTCCATTTGTTTAAAAATATCACAAGATATTGTGGTTGTCCAGCAGTTTTGCCCCGAAATATGAAGATTTTTAGCGAAAAACCGCAGCGAACAAGAAATGGTTTATCCGTCTTCCAAATGGTGCTATAATAGTCTCAAAATTTAACTGCAACATGTTATCATGCTCTGTTTTGTCAAATCAAAATACGGAGGAGAAACCATGCCTCTCTCCCATCTCGGGTGCTGCGGCGCGTATTGCGCCACATGTAAAGTTCTCGCCGTCGGCGCGTGCAAAGGCTTTAAGCTCGGCTACGAAACCGGCGAGCGCGACATCAAAAAAGCAAAATGCCCCTACAAGGTCTGCTGCATCACCAAAGGCCTTGCTTGCTGCGCGGACTGCGCAGATTACGACACCTGTGAAACAATACAAAGCTTTCATAACCACGCGGGCTACAAATACGACAAATACAAGCAGGCAGTCGCCTATATCAGGCAGCACGGTTACGAAAAATTCTTCGCTATCGCTAACACTTGGACAAATGCCTACGGTAAATATGAATAAAAGTGAGACACCATGAAAAAATTCTTAGTATGCTTAATAACAATCATTTTATTAATGACACTAGTCAAAGCGGTGAATATATTCTCTTTCTATATCGCAGGGTTAGTTTATCCCTCATTTGCATCGTTAGATCCAGACAATGTTTTTGTTGTGCTAACTGTCCACCATATCTGCCAGGCTGCGGTTATCCTCATCATCATTTTTGTCTTAAGCAAAATACTTAAGCTTTCGATGAAGGAATTTGGCTTTAACCTCAATGAATTTAGATTCAGCTTCAAAGCCGTTTTGATTTTTACTGGTGTGTGGAGCATTATACAGGCAGGTGTCGGCGTCTTGATTATCACTGTGTTTCAATCTCCCTCATCGTTTGGCTTTCCGCTCAATGCGAGCAATTTCACATGCTATTTTCTGTTCCAGGTGCTTTTATCCGGCACCAGCGAAGAGTTGATGTTCCGTGCGCTTGTGATCACGCTCATGATGACTCTTTGGAAGGACCTCTTCAAAAAGGAATCTCACTTGACACTTGCCGTGATTCTCTTCTCCACGTTCATATTCATGTTTGATCATATTAACTTCTCGTTTGCTCCGTTTGGCATCACATATATCAGCGGACTGCAACAGGCAACAGCATGTATATTCGGCATTTTCTACGGATATCTGTTTACCAGGACCAAAAGCGTGGCGGGCCCGATACTTGCCCACAATTTCTTAAACGGTACAATCAGCATTATCGGGCTGATACTCTGCCTGACTCTGGCATAAGATTGGAAATAATACATTAGAATAGGTTTGGCGTCCCTTAGGTTGCTGATAAAGTGTCCGATTTATTCGTGGTTAAAGCAGAATTTATAAAAAGCTCAAAATACCACCCTCAGGCCTAAAATGACGACTCCGGTGATGATGTAGCCAGATCAATAAATGCCATGATTAACACCAAAAAGATTACAGAAAATTAACCTTTTGGCGGTTGACAATTGGCATTTTTAACCGTATATTGGTTAAAGTATGTAATTGGATGGTACGGAGTCTGTGATGGAAATAAACTCTCAGAACCTAATAAATCTGGAAAGAAACAAACTTAATCAGTTGGTTGACGATACACTCAAAAACCATGTTCCTCTTTCAGCAAACGTCGAAATTCAAAAACAGGGAAAGTTTTTGGAACAACTGATCGACATATCAAACAACCAAAAAGAGAACTGCTGACCTTTCGGATAACTCTTAGTCATTTCACACTTCGCCCAGCATTTCCTTTGTGACAACCGATATATGAGAAAGCGTATCCGCCGCTGTCATCGAAACCGCACCCCGTTGCAGCGCCGCGGCTTCGCCCGCCTTACCGCAGATATAAGCACCCGTTACCGCCGCCTCAAACGCCGACTTGCCGCCCTCGCGCCCGCCGCACATGAGGCCGCCGATCACGCCTGTCAAAATATCGCCGCTGCCGCCGCGCGCCATGCCGGGCGACCCGGCCGTTACAAATACCGTGCGCTGGCCATCCGTTATAATCGTCGTTGTGCCTTTGAGCAGCAACACAACCCCGTAGCTTTGAGCAAAGTCTTGCGCATAGAAAAGCGGATCGCTTAATATCTGTTTCACAGATGCGCCGCAAAGCCGAGAAAACTCCTTAACGTGCGGTGTTAGCACAATATCGCCCTTTTTCTCGTTCAGCAGCTTTAAATCCTTGGCTATTAGATTCAGCGCATCCGCATCAAACACCTTGCGGATATCATCATGCGTCACCAGATTCCTGACTGCCGCCATCGCGCCGCTGCTTGTAGAAAGCCCCGGCCCCGCGGCAAGCGCTGTTTTGCCCGTCATCAGCTTATCGAGGCCATCCATACAGTTCTCCGAAAGGCTGCCCGAAAAATCGTCAAGCGCAAACGTCAAACTTTCGGGGTTGGCCGCTTCAAACACGCTTTGCAAACAATTGGGCACACCTGCCGACACAAGCCCCGCACCCGCGCGCAGCGCCGCACCCACGCACATAAGCCCCGCGCCCGCCATGCCATGGCTGCCCGCCACACATGCAAGATGCCCATAGCTGCCTTTGTGGGTATCGGGTTGTCGCGGCTGCAGCGTCACCTTATCCGCCCAGCCCATCACCCCGTTTGTGAACCCTTGCATCACGCCGATTTCCTTGACAGTGAGCCTGCCTGTATAAGCGCGCCCGGGATACAGCAGCTGCCCCGGCTTTGCGCACTGAAACGTCACCGTCTCATCGGCGTTCACCGCAATACCGCGCACCGCCCCCGTGTCCGCATCGATGCCCGATGCGATATCGCACGCGACGACATAAGCGCCGCTGGAATTCATCAGTTCAATCACTGCGGCGTTAAGCCCGGTCACGTCTCTTGACAGCCCAACGCCGAAAACCGCGTCGATCACCACGCCGCCCGCGATATCGGTCAGCTGTGCCTTGGCCGCACGTTCATCCTCTATCTCAATAATGCGTGAACCAAAGAATGCCGCGTTCAGTGCCGCATCGCCTTTAAGCGCCTCTGCATTGCCGATCAGGCACACGGTGACAGAATAGCCCTTTGCCTCGAGCTGCCGCGCCGCCGCCATGCCGTCGCCGCCGTTGTTGCCTGTGCCGCATACCGCCACAATTTTGGTTGAATTGTCAAACCGCTCGGCAATCACGGTTGTGATGCCGAACGCGGCGTTTTCCATCAGCACGATCGACGGAATATGTCGCTGCTCAATCATGAATCGATCAAGCGCCTGCATATCGCTTTTGCGTAATACGGGTATCATGTGGCATCTCCTTCCGCGACGGCCTGTGCCACCGCATAGCGCTCGGAATGAGAAATGGAAATGTGTATTTGCTTCACGCCAAGGGCATCGGCTTTTTGCTTCGCTGCCCCCATCAGCTTGAGCAGCGGCTGCCCCGATGGCACACGCAGCGTTTCGATATCCTTCATGGGCACATCGCCGAGGCCGCACCCCAGGGCCTTCATCACGGCCTCTTTCACCGCAAACCGCCCGGCCACCGTTTCCATTCTGTATTTACACGCTTCAAACAGCGCCATTTCCGCATCCGAAAATATCTTATCATAAAATCGCTCGTTGTTCGCAGCTTTGGCAATGCGCTCGATTTCCACGATATCGACACCCGTTCCGATGATCATGCGTTGGCCTCCGTCACCGCGTTAATCACCGCGCGCGCCGCCGCCTCAGCGCCCGCCGCGAGAATCGCGTTAAAGTCACCGGTTTTTTCACCCGTACCGAAAGCAAACACGGTGTCTCCGTCAAACATTGTGTGCGCGGGGCGTATCGCCAGCGCGATGCCGTCCTGCCCGATTGCGGCGAGCTTGTTCGCCTGTTCTTTTGAAAGCATCGCATTGGTACCCACGATGCCGATTGTTGTGTTCTGTCCCGAAAAATCCATACCGCTGCCGCCCATCAGCACCTCGCTGACTGTGCCGTCCTTCATCCCGGCAACTTTTTGGCCCGTCGTGTGGTCGTAGATGTCGCCCAGTGCGTTCACCGCAAACGCCGCCGCGACGATCACGCCGCCCGGCAGCATCACAGACGCCGTGCCGAAGCCCCCGCGCGCTGCCTGCTGCATGCCCGCCGCCTTACCGACCGTGGCCCCTGCGCCCGCACCGACGTGGCCTTGAGTTAAATTGATAGACGCGCTTTGGCACGCCTTGTATCCAGCCGCCGCGTCCGGCCGCACCGATGCACTGCCAACCGCAAGGTCAAACAGCACCGCCGCCGGGACGATCGGCACACGCACCACGCCCGTATCAAAGCCGTTGCCCTGCTCTTCCAGCCAGCGCATCACGCCGTCTGCCGCCGCCAGCCCAAACGCACTGCCGCCTGATAGCAGCAGCGCATGCGCCTGCTGCACCGCGTTCGTGGGCCGCAGCAGGTCCGTTTCGCGCGTGCCCGGCGCACTGCCTCGCACGTCCACACCCGTAATCGCACCGCTGCCAAGCAGCACCACGGTGCAGCCGGTCTGTGCTGCGTCGTCTGTATAATGCCCCGCAAGCACGCCGCTTATATCCGTCAGGCTTCCGCTATACATAGCCGTTTTCCCCCCTCAGCGATATCTCGCCCGCCACAAACCGCTTGGTCTGCCCGGCACAGCTTAACAGTATCGCACCGTCGTCGTCGTAACCCAGCAGTTCACCCGTCTCGCTGCCGCCCATGCCCGATACCGTCACCGTGCCCGAAATCGCGCTGCGGCTGCGGAACTCTTCCATAAACGGTGCCAGCCCATTCTTCGTAAATTGGTCATATCCATCCATTAAGCGGTCAATCACGGCTGCGGCCAGCAGTGTGTTGTTGCTCTTAAGCGCAAACGCCGTGTCTTTTATGTCGTCCTCAAACAGCGACGCGTCCGTATTGATGCCGATGCCGCACACCACAAACTCAACGCCGTCCATGTTGAGCATGCTCTCAGTGAGTATGCCCGCCGCTTTTTTACCGTCCACAATCACATCGTTCGGCCATTTGATGAGCGGTTTTGCATCCGAGACGGCTTCTATGGCACCACACACCGCAACGGCGGCGGCCAGCGTCAGCCCGGATATCTTCTCAGGGTCGGTCTTCGGGCGCATCAGAAACGTCATATACACGCCCTGCCCGGGTTTCGATGCCCAGACGCGCCCCTTTCTTCCCTTTCCCGCCGTCTGCTCGCCCCCGATGAACACGGCTTCTTCTAAATTCATATCGCGCGCGGCCGCTTTAGCCACATCGTTGGTGGAGGTTACCGAATCCGTATAAAAAACAGGAATATCACGCCGCATATGCGCGCGCACGTATTCGGCACGCGGAATCGTCGGCGGCGAAATCAAGCGGTAGCCCTTGCCCGTCACACTTTCAATGTCAGCGCCGTCCTCCTGCATGGCTTTGATATGCTTCCAAAGCGCCGCCCGCGTCACGCCGTATTGATCGCCAAGCGCCCCGCCCGAAACAAAGCCATGGGCACCCAATAGCTGCCTGTATATATCGTCTCTCACGTATCGTCTCCTCCCGGCCCGGCCTCCAGCAGCTCGCTGATCAGGCTGTAATCAAAGCCGTGCCGTGCCAGCGCCGCATAAGCCTTCTGCCGCGCCTTGCGCGCTTCCACGCCCTTCAGCCGCCCGGCCGCCGCTTCCAGCTGCTTTTGCGCAATGCGTCTCTCGTCCTCGACGGTGTATTCTTGTAAAGCGTCATCAATTACGCTCTGTTCTATGCCTTTTTCCTTCAGGCGGTATTCCACGGCCTTTCGGCCCCATCGCCCCGTCTGCATCGCGCTGCGCACGTATTCTCCCGCAAACACCGCGTCGTCCACATAGCCGTAGGAGGCGAGCTTGTCCAACGCGACATCCACCGCGGTTTCGTCGATGCCGCGCTCCGTTAGCCTTTTTTTAAGCTCCGCACCGGTGCGCATTTTTACCGCAATCAGCTGCGCCGCGCTGTCAAACGCGTACTGCGCATTATCGCGGCTCACCGCTTCCTTGAGCGTATCGGCATCAACCGCCGCTCCCTCACGGATGCCGAACGTCACGAGCGCTTCCGCGCCGAGCGAGGCTGCGTAGTCACCGTCCACATAAACGTTATATCGGTTCTTATTCTTTTTTTGCAATTCCACTGCGCTGATCACATACTTTTCTTCCATATTTTCGATTATAAATGAATTTGTCTGAAACTTAAAGCGCATATTTTTCCCGGCATTGCGCAAACTATCAGCAAATTATTTTCGGGAGGAAATCAGATGGGCGTTTTTAAGAATTTTGGACTCATGCCGGAAATCGAGTCTAAAAACCTGATGATCATTGAAGACCAGCTCAAGCACGAAGCATTAGCCGCCAAAAAAAGCGAGCTATACTCGGATTATTTTGCCGATCCGGAGCTCAAGAGCCTCGCACAGCAGCTGTCCCGCCATCACCGCGACAACTACAATAATCTACTTAGCTATTTAGACACACATAAATAAAAGGAGAAAAGCTATGATGCATCAACAGCCAAATCTGTCGGAACAGGAACTCTTAAACGATCTGTTGAATCAAGAAAAGCAAATGATCACCTCGTACGCAACGTTTTTAACCGAAGCGTCGTGCCACAACCTGCGCAAGGTGCTGTCCGGTAACCTGAGCCAAACCAGCCACGATCAGTTTCAGGTATTTGAGCAGCTGCGCGACAAGGGCTACTATCAAGGTAAAGACGCGAGCGATCAGGACGTGATGAAGGTAAAAAGCACTTACAAAACCATGCAGGATCAGATTTAATTTCGTTCGATTGTCTCAGCCGGGATTCAGACTGATGGGAACCCTATTTTGTCATTCCGAGCCTGTCGACAACGAAAGTGGATCGCTTACGCTAAAACGGAAAGACATGAGTCCTTTTTTGACTCTCTGCATCCCGGCTCAGCCGGGATTTTTAGTATCCGGCTTTCACAAACACCTGTGCGGCTGTATAATGATGATGAAACAGGAGGACATTCAGCGTGTTTTTTATCGGCATCTTCGGCATTGAAGACAAAGAAAAGCTAATCAGAGAATTCAACAATGTGGTCTGCCCCGTTTGCGGGCGGCTGTCACCAGCGTCCTTTTTCGAGCGTTTTTCTTTCTTCCATGTGTTTTTCATCCCGACGTTTCGGTGGAACAAGCATTATTTCGTGAAGCTGCGCTGCTGCGGCGCGGTTTACGAGGCGGATGCGGCCTATGCCGAGCAGCTCAAAGCTGACGGCGAAATTGATTTTGGCCGGATGAAGTTGATAACGAGCGGCTTTGGCGGCTTTGAGGATAGGTTTGTGCGCTGTTCGCGCTGCGGCGCCGAATATGACACCAGCTTTGCCTACTGCCCCCACTGCGGCGCGAAGAAATAGGATACAGCACCTTTAGCGCACCTCACATAGAACCAACGAGATGTTGGATTTTCGCCGCGTTGTGCCCGGAAAGTGCGGGACAATACTCTATTTGGCGACAAAGAAAACTAACGGCAATGCATCATTTTATTCATTTTCTTCTTTTTTTCTCCAACCGATGTTTCGAAGGCAGGGCAACACGTGTATATAATCACTATAGGTGCCTGCCGTTCCCGAATGGTTGAGGCTTCATCAGTTGTTGGGGAGAAACAAGATGGACAAGGATACCATATTTAATCTACTTGAAAACAACGACAAAATGCCAAGGCTGCCGGAAAATATAAGCGATATTCTTTTGATGCTTAAAAATCCGAAGGATACGGATATCAGTTTGCTGGCTCAGAAGGTCTCTGAATCAGGTCAGCTCAATGAGCTAGTGATACAAAATCTCAATTCCGGATACTATCAGATTCACAAGAAGATCAATTCTATCCGAGAAGCTGTGGTTTACCTTGGGATGCACACCGTGCAGAACCTCATCATATTTTTTATTTCACGCCAGCTCTTTTACGACTTACCGCATGCGAATAAAGCAAGATCTTTTAATATGCCGCAATATTGGCGACATGTGATTGGCACATCCGTGGCGGGCGATATGCTGTGCTCTCTCACCAACCTTGGAGATAGATACAAAATTTTTTCATATGGCCTGCTACACGACATCGGCATCGCTTTAGTGGACGCATGCCTGCCCGACATGATTGACGAGGTATCAAAAAAAGTTATGGCCGGCAGCCATCAATTGGTGGCAGAGCGCGTGGTGTTTGGCGGTTTAACACACGCAGATATAGGCGCGTGGCTGTGCCGAAAGTGGAATATTCGAGAGGACATCACAGAGATTGTAGAATTTCACCACACACCCTCCCTCGCCAAAACCGACACCGTTGATTTGAAAATTGTCCACACAGCCGATTTATTTAGTACAATGTATTATGAAAGATTGCTGGGCTTAACCGCAAATCGGGCATTAAACAGCAAGACCATCGATTTTCTGGGTATCACAGAGGCCGATACCCAAGCGATCATCGAGGCGCTGCCGCAAGAGGTGGATAAGCTGCATAATTACTTTATCGTGTAAAATCCTATTCTGTTTTTTTACATTCAGGCTCACTTATTCCGTCTACAATAGCTCCAAAAAATCTATAAAATAATTTCTAATTTTTTCTCACAGTACCTTGCATTGTACAGTACCGTGTGGTATAGTGTATTCAACGGAAAGGGAGGTGCGTATTGAACACGCAGCTAAAAAAAGGAGTTTTGGAGCTTTGCGTACTCCAGCTGCTGCTGGATAAGGACCGTTACGGTTACGAGCTGGTGGCAGAGATATCCACAAGCGTGGAGATTTCGGAAGGAACGATTTACCCGCTGTTAAGACGGCTGAAAACCGACGGCCTGGTAAGCACATATCTGGAGGAATCCAGCGAGGGTCCGCCGAGAAAATACTACCGGCTGACACAAACGGGTGAAGAAATGCGTGCGGCGCTGCTGGCAGACTGGCACGCGTTTACAGGCGGTGTGAACCGCATATTAGGAGGGCATAGTGAATAAGGAGCAATTTTTAAAGCAGCTCGGCGCGCACCTTAAACAGCTGACGACAGCCGAGCGAGACGACATCTTAAGCGACATTGAAGAATTCTTTGTCTATTCCGCCAAGGATGGCGAAACCGAGGCCGACACCGCGGCGCGGCTCGGAGACCCGAAAAAGCTTGCGAAGGAATACCTCGCGCAAGCCCATATAGCAAGCGCCAACGAAAAGCGCACGCCGAAAAATATGTTTCTCGCGTTTTTATACGCAGCCGGGCTCGGCACGGTTAACGCCTTGTACGCCATCTTCGTGGTGGGTGTGGGGTATATCGTGATCGCGTCGCTGTACATCACGGCTGTGTCCATCGGCCTTGCCGGTATCGCGGCCATTGCGGCCTCTGCCCTCTCCTTTGCGGGTCTGGGCATCATCGTGCTGGTCGGCTTTCTCATCGGCATCGCGCTGATCAGTATGGGTGTATTGTTTTTCATCGGCATCATGAGTTTATCTAAAATCTTTCATAAAGGAAATATGGCTTTTCTCAACAAAATATCAGATAAGATCAAAGAAGCAGGAGTTAAAAAATGAGTACGACAAAAAAAGTGGTTTTAATAACAACATGTGTGCTGGTGGTATGCCTCATCGCAGCCGCCGTCATCATCGGAACAAATTTCGGCAGAGTGGGATCGAACGGCTGGTTCGGTCTGTTCTCCAGCAAGTCTGCAGCCATTGAAGAGAGCGCGTCACTCGATTTGGCCGGTATCGAAACAGTGAATGTGGATTGCGTGAGCGGCCATATCAACATTACGCCGGGCGAGCCGGGAGCCAAGCTGACCGGAAGCATTTTGACCAGCAGCCCGAAGGAGAAATATCTGGTTGTCTCCAAACAGGGCAGCACGCTCACCGTGAAGTTTGATGCGGATATGATCTTCCCGCAGACCATCAACGCCGATGTGACGCTCAGCGTCGCGCTGCCTGAGGATAGCAAGGTCAACCTCAATGTGACGGGCGCATCAGCGGATACGGAGCTGAACGGTTTTAGCAGCCTCAGCGATGTGCGCGTTGACAGCGCCAGCGGCGCTGCCCGTGTAAACGGCTGCACGGGTAACCGGCTCAAAATCAATTTGACCTCAGGCCTGATTGATGTGACCGATGCTGCCTTTAAAAACGTCGATACCGGCTGTGTATCCGGCGATGTCAATTTGAAAAATATATCCGGCAGCGCCAATGTCTCCAGCACATCGGGCACTGTGAATATCAACAGCGTTTTGGGAGAACTCCAAGTCAATAGCACATCGGGCAACGTATTATTAAGCCAGCCGCAGCAAGACTTAAAAGCCATGCGTGTTGATGTCACCAGCGGCAATATTGATTTGAAGCTCAATCCCAAGGCTGCGTTCAATCTCACGGCGGATTCCACCTCCGGCGGCATCAAGACCGACTTTGATGTAACGGTGAGCGGCAATGTATCGGAAGACTTTATCGGCGACAGTCTCTCCGGGAAGATCAACGGCGGCGGTGAGCTGCTCGACTTATACACAACATCCGGCGGCATCCGCATTTCCAAAATCAGCGAATAAGGTTTCCGGCAAAAAAACCGTTAAACAGCCGGACAAAGCGCTTCCATGGCTTTCTGCCATGGGGGCGTTTTTGTATTCACTGCCGTCACTCGCGAGCGTGCCCATGTTCGTTTATGCTTCTGTTCTGTGCAAGTTATGCACCGGCTGCCGATTTTTATCGGCAGATAATGTGAAAATATTCGTTCAAGTACGCCAGTACTGTGCAGCACGATTTTAATCGAGTTGGGGCTACCGTAATGTTGATGCGACTAATAGCGATAATAGACCGCTTCTGTTGGCGGATTTTTTCGACTATTCATTGATTTGCTCATAACCTAGCACCTCGCACATCCATTGGCCAGTCTCGTAGTTTTTTGTTACTTCAATCTTTTGGCGAATGTAATCTCCATTATCGGTCTTGTAATCAATATAATATAAAGCCATTGGCCACGAAGTATCAGAAACGTATTTCGTTAATGAAATGTTCTTGATTGTTTTTTCCGCGCTTGCAAACATCTCCGGTTGTTCAATATCTTTGCAATTGTATATCAGAATGGTTTGGCTATCACTTTCATTGCAATAGGCCAGGGCGATTCCTAAAGAAAACTCGTTTGCCTCGTGATTTAATAATGTCACTATATGCGATTTATCAGTGTATTGAGAAGCGTTTGAAGAATAGATAAACAAAGCTAAAAAGACGATGGTTGTTATTAATAGGAAGATTATTACTAGATTCTTTTTATTCATTTTATAAATCGCCTTTTCCACATCAATGATGCAATTGAGAGGATCTGCATTTTTCTTAAAATACTATTAATAGACTTTTTATGTCAATATGTTTCTTTGTATATTTTAATTATTTATTATGTTGTTCAATAAACAAGGAGGTGTAACAGATTCTCCTCCAAATTATATAAATCCTAACAAACAACACCTGCTGTTCACCCTACAACAGTCGGTATTCCGAGCGGTGGGTTGTTCCTATTCGTTAAAATTACCTACGCTGCGAACTTACCTCTTAAATTGGTTTCGTACTTGGCACACTGAAAAACGCCCATCCATAATTGACAAGGCGTTATCTGCGTTATATTTAATTCGAATCAAATCAGCGGTTTATCATGCTCTTGGCTTCATCAACAATGCGCTGCACCGACGGCACCGCCGCCGCCTCCAGCTCCGGACTGAACGGCATCGGCACATCAAGCCCGCAGCAGCGCCGAATCGGCGAGACCAGCGCGCAAAACGCCTCGCTCTCCGCCACCGATACCGCAATTTCACCGGCGAAACCGCCCGTGCGGCTCGCTTCATGCACAATCAGCAGCCGGCCCGTCTTTTTCACCGACGCAATGATCGTTTCCCTGTCGAGAGGCACCAGTGTTCTTAGGTCTACAACCTCGGCGCTGATCCCATCGCCCTGCAGCCGATCAGCCGCTTTCAGGCACTCGGGAAGCATACGCCCGTACGACACAATGGTTAAATCGCTGCCCGTTCGCTTCACATCCGCTTGGCCGAGCGGCACCGCACCATCGCCTTCGGGCACGGGCCCTTTCGTGCCATACAGCGTTTTTTGCTCCAGAAACACCACCGGGCTGTTGTCTCTTATGGCTGAAATCATCAGCCCCTTGGCATCCGCCGGCGTTGACGGCACCACAACTTTAAGCCCCGGCACATTGCATAGCCAGCCTTCAGGGCATTGGCTGTGCTGCGCCGCCGCGCCCGTGCCAGACCCCGCCGCGGCACGCAGCACCATCGGCACGCACGCCTTTCCGCCGAACATGTAATGAATCTTCGCTGCCTGATTCACCAGCTGATCCATCGCAATGGTTATAAAATCGCTGAACATAATTTCGGCAACGGGCCGCATGCCCATCAGTGCCGCGCCTGCTGCCGCGCCCGCAATCGCCGCTTCGGATATCGGGGTGTCCATCACGCGCTGCTCGCCAAACTCGTCAATCAAATCGGCGGTGACGCCGAAAGAACCGCCGTATGCGCCGATGTCCTCACCCAGCAGAAACACATTCTCATCGCGCCGCATTTCAATCCTCAAAGCCTCGCGTATCGCCTCGGCATATGTCAGGTCTCTCATCCGGTTCTCCTTCATGCGTACACACCGTCGCAGATGGTATCCGTGCTTGGATATGGGCTGCTCTGCGCAAACGCCAGTGCCGCATCCATGGCCTCTCTTGCGCGGCGGTCGATGCCATCCAGCTCCTCGGCAGACAAGCCCCCCTCAGCCAGCAGGGCAGTTCTCATGCGCGCTATCGGGTCTTTCTCCCGCCACTGCGCAATCTCCTGCGCGGTTCTGTATACGTTTTTGTCGCTCTTCGAATGCCCGTGTATCCGGTAGGTCTCGCATACCAGCAGCATCGGGCCGTTTTTTCTCACCTCGTCGGCGGCTTTCACAGCCTCGCGGTATATCCCCATGGCATCATTGCCGTCAATGGTTTTGCTCAGCATACCGTAGCTTTGCGCGCGTTGTGCAATATCCGCCACGTTCATTGCGCGGCTGCGGCTCATCGAAAGGCCGTATTGGTTGTCTTCGCAAATGAATAAAACGGGCAGCTTCCAAACCGAAGCGAGATTCAGCGCCTCATGAAACGAGCCCTGGTTGGTTGCGCCGTCGCCAAAAAAGCATACGGCAATCTGCCCCGAGTTTTTTTGCTTTATGGCCAGTGCCGCGCCCACGGCCAGCGGCACACCCCCGGCCACCACACCATTGGAGCCGAAGTTGCCGTTTTCAGGGTCGGCAATGTGCATGGAGCCGCCTCTCCCGCCGCAGCAGCCGGTTTGCCTGCCCATCATTTCTGCCATCATCGCACCTATATCAATGCCCTTGGCAATGCAGTGTCCATGCCCGCGGTGCGTGCTGAAAATCACATCCGTCTCTTGCAGCGCTGCCATCACGCCCGCCGCCACCGCTTCTTCACCTATATAAAGATGCGTGGTGCCATGCATCGCGCCATCCGTAAACAACCGAGCCACCTGCTCCTCAAAGTATCTGATGAGCAGCATGTTCTTGTATATCAGTTGCGCCTTGTCTTTCGCTATAACCATAAACCACCTTCCGCTTGCGGCTGTAAAATCAACATATGCATATTATCGCTAATTATTTTCTGTTTTTCAATAACATTTTATCATAAAACTAATTTATATCCAGTGAATTTCTTGTGAACAGACATCTCAGGCTTAAGCGTTGACGTTTGTCCGTCTAAGTGCTAAAATTTTAATATTTGCTGGACCGTAACGAATATTGAAGGAGACTTTCATGAAAACAAAAAAACTGGCAGCGCTGCTGCTGTGCATACCGCTCGTTTTCTCCGGCGGCTGCTCTCTAATCTCCATTGACCAGGAAAAAGCCGACGCAATCGAAAACGCAAAGGTGCTCGCCGAATACAAGGATACCGACATCACCAAACAGCAGGTGGTGCAATATATGAACCAGCAGCTGTCTCAGCAGGGCATGACATTGGAAGACATGGAATCGAACGAATCCAACTGGGATGCATACTTAAATTCCAGCATCAATTATCTTGCGATAAACGAGATCGCGCTGGAAAAAGCCGCCGAGCTTGGCCTTGACCAGCTTACCGAAGACGAAAACAAAGAGCTAGACGATCAGTATAACAGCACCCTGGATCAGATAAAATCGTATGTGGATTATTTGGCTCAGGCAGCGGTTGATAAGGATGCAACCAAGAATTACGATGAAGAGCATAATAAAATAATGGATGATTATTTTAAGTCTCTGGGCTATACGCAGGACACATTTCGTGATGTGCTTAAAAAAGACTTTATCGTGAAAAAAGTATATGACGATGTGATCAAGAATATTGCCGTGACCGATGAAGATGTCAAGGCGGAATACAACAGTCAGCTGAAAATGCAACAGGGCAACGTTGAGAACGAGCCGTCATTTGTGGAGATGCAGGCATCTTTCGGTGGCCGCATACTCTTTTACCCGCCGGGCTACATGAATGTACGCCACATCTATCTGGCCTTTGATGATGAAACAAAAACCGCCGCCACCACGGCCTATGGTAAAGAAGACAAGACTGAATACGAATCGCTGATTGCCAAAGGCCAAGCCGCCCTAAAAACCAAGATTGATGACATTCAGTCGCGTTTAAATTCGGGTGAAGACTTCGCGAAATTGATGGAGGAATACAACGAGGATTCCGTGTATAACATGGAGCCGTACAGCACCGAAGGCGTGGAGATGGGGCCTTACAAGACCGAAGAAAAACCCGGATATCTCGATACCATTGCCAAGCTCACCAAGGAAGGGCAGGTCAGCGAGCCGCTTGTGAATTATAACGGCGTTTACTTTATCCAGTGCGTTAAGCTTCTTGCGGGCGCAGTGCCTTATGATGACGTGAAGGATGATATGAAAACGACGATGCTCAGCAATAAGCAGCAGACCGAATGGCAAACCGTAACGAATGGCTGGGTTGACGACGCGAAGGCCGCAGGTACTCTCAAGACGTACGCCAACAGATACTAAACAGATCATCAAAGCGCCCGCATAACGCAGGCGCTTTTTTTGTCTACAGAATTCCCCCGATAATGCCAGGGGGGGCAAAAGGCTTTAGCAATAAGTTAAATGGCTTTTCCATAGAAATGCTTAAACTAAGATATAAATAATATGACTCAAATTAGCTTTCTCCTAGAGGAGGAGCGGTGCGAAGCACCGGATGAGGTGTCAATTCTTACACCTCTTCCGTCGCCTGTCGGCGATAGCTTCTCCTCAAGTAAACAATGATTAATTGAGGAATGATGGATTGATTGGCGGATTTTGTGTTCTGCAAGGAGCGAAATCGAGGAATTAAAATGATTGTGGACCGGTGACGCATCCTGTTTAGCAACCCTACTGAGTCGCATGTAGGTTTGTCAAACATATTGGACAGTGTATGTTGCAAGATAATCGGTTGGCGATCGCCAACCGAGCGGGCGCATAGGTATCTTGTTTGAGCGGTATCGATAGACTTCAAGCTGGTGCTTGAAGTC
>JAEYOE010000015.1 GCA_023412005.1 Bacillota bacterium | reverse complement strand
CATATGACTTCCATCGGAGCTGTTGCCCGTAAGATGACTTATTCTATTTTTGCTATCCTTCGCGACCAAGTCCCCTTTAACCATGATTTTGGGGCTTGACTTTATATAGCTGGCTTCGGGGTACAGGAATGCTCTTTTAAAACGCGTAACAAAATTACTCTCTCATCCCTTCATTAATAATTCGAATGATTCCCTCCTCGCTATCTGCCGTGTCATAATCGCCGATAAGCTGTCCCTCGTAATGATAGACCACGCCGTTTTCTTCATTGATGCACAGTCGTTCCATCAGCGCCTTCTCACCATGAGTTTTGATGTAATTCGCAAACGTGCGGATACGAAGCTTATCGAGCATGGTTCCTGTACACGGAAACTCATCGCACGCCCAGCAGCCATTCAGGTTCTTCTCTCGGCAGCAGTTGAAATTACTGCACCACTCTTTTCCGGTGCAGCCATCCATCCGGCATCCCGGGCAGTCTCTCTCGCTGCAGATGCAGCACGCCAGCCCGCAGTATGCGAAACCTTTGCTTTCAATCATAAATGCTCCTTAAAATAGCATCACATATTATTGCTACACAATATAGCAATGCATCCAATTTGTAAACAAAGGTTGCGTTCGCCTCCCGACTGTGCCCCGAATGTGTTTGCTCGCACCCTGTAGGGGTCGACCTCCGTGTCGACCCGCTTTGAAAGGACAAAATTTGCAACATCCGCATATTGCGGATGCATACAATTATTCAATTGATTCGTAGGGGTCGACTTCCAAGGCGACCCGCTTTGGCCTATACTAAATACATTTTGTAAAAACAAAAGGAGCAGCCCGGTTGGCTGCTCCTCATTTTCGTCACATTAATACTTCCCAAAATCATTTTCGTCGAGCCGGATTTGCGCATCGCTTGGGGCAGGCGCAGATGCAGATGGCAGCGCCTGTGTTTTAGAAGCACCGCCAGACGCGAGATGAAACTGGCTGACCATGCTTTTGAGCATCTCCGCCTGCGCGGAAAGCTCCTGTGTGGCCGCAGCCTGTTCCTGTGAGGTCGCCGAGTTGTTCTGCACCACCTGGCTCATCTGCTCAATACCCTTATTCACCTGAACAATCGCGGTGGCCTGCTCGTTGGAGGCTGTGGCGATATTCCCCACAAGCTCTGCCGCCTTGTCCACGCTGTCCAGTATACCCACGAGTGCTGATGCCGTGTTATCCGCAATCTTTGTACCCGCAGCAGTCTTCGTAACCGATCCTTCAATCAGCTCGGTGGTCTGCTTGGCGGCCTGCGCGCTCTTGGCCGCGAGGTTCCTGACCTCCTCGGCAACCACCGCAAACCCCTTGCCATGCACGCCTGCGCGCGCCGCTTCCACGGCCGCGTTCAGCGCCAGTATGTTGGTTTGGAACGCGATGTCGTCAATCACCTTAATAATCTTGCTGATGCTTGCGGAAGCCTCGTTGATTTCGCTCATCGCCTGCTGCATAGCGCTCATCATCTCATTGCCCTGCTCGGCGTTCTCTTTGGCTGTATGTGTCAGCTCATTGGCCCGGGCGGCGTCATCGGCGTTCTGACGTGTTTGCTGCGCAATCACAGAAACAGTGGCCGTCAGCTCTTCAATCGCACCGGCCTGCTCGGTCGCGCCCATAGAGACGGTTTGACTGCCGTCGGAAACCTGCCGAATACCGGAGGCCACCTGTTCCGCAGAGACACTGATATCAGCCATAATGGCGTTGAGAGATTCGAGTATTCTTTCTATGCTTTGGTTCAGCGCGTTAAAGCTGCCGTTATACGCAAAGGAAGGATGAACATTGAAACTCCCGGTGGACATTTCTGTGAGCACGTGGGAGATATCGGCGATTATCTGCTTGAGCTGGCTGATAAAACCGTTCAAAGAGTCTTTAATAACTGCATAATCCCCCGGATAGTCGCCGGTTAAGCTGATGCTCATGTTGCCCTTGGCCAGTTCATTGAAGACAGCGGCAGACTCCTGAATCGGTGCCGTCACCGCATCAATTGTTTGATTAAGGCCTTCCATCACGCCTCTGTATAAACCTTGATGCCTGGATACATCAACACGCTCGGTTAAATTGCCGTTAATGGCGTGCTCCGCCAGCGCATGGCTGTCGTCCAGCAGCCGGTACATGGCAGTATGAACATCGTTAAGGTGTTCGGCCATGGTTTTAAATGTCCCTGTGAATCCCCTGAGGTTTATCTTTTCGATGTCTTCACCGGCAGCCATGGCTTTAAGCTGCGTTGATACCTTGTCCATCGGTTTGCTGATGATTTTTTGGAGCATGATGCCCGTCAACAGAGACATTGCGAGGCCTGCAGCCGAAAGAGCAATAAGCAATGTTGCGGCTGACGGATCGGAACTGCTGTTGATGCGAAGAACGGTCAAGAGCCCGATTGATACAAAGATGGCAGATACAACAATACATGTCAGAATGATCTTGGCTTTTGTGCTGTTTTTCATGGTGATAATACCTCATTGTTCCTAAATAATTTTTTACTTAGTCATACTGTCGATTTTCGCTATGATGATGTATATATAAACAATGATAAGCAAATAAAACCATTAAGTTTTTGTTACGGGGTGTTTTTTAAGGCTGGCATCATGCCAAGCGACGTGTAAGCTGCTCTGTCATATCGAGCGCAGTGGGGGTCAATTCTGTCGACCCGAGCGAAGTGATAACGCTGTTGTCCTTTTGCCATGCCGAGCGGAGTGTTAACGGAGTCGACAAGCTCAGCATGATAGCTTCGTTGTCTCTCATCCGGCTTTCCCTGGTACGTGCTCTTTGCTGGCTTAGTGCTCCTTGCCGTCTTGCTCCGGCGCGCTGCGCCTGAGCGCATCGATAAACTGCCGTGCGGCACGCGGCGACCGGCCGGCGCTTGCAAAGCGCTCCGCTTCAATGTCAATTTGCGCATCCTCCATATGGATGTCAAAATCGTCCCTAAGTGCATGAACGATATCAAGATATGCTTGCTTGTCCGGCTTAAAATAGCCCACGGTCAGCCCGAAACGGTGAGACAGCGACGATAATTCCTGTATCGTTTCGTTGCGGTGTATATCGTCGCCCTCGCGGTCGGAGAAAAGCTCCTTCACCATATGGCGTCTGTTGCTTGTGGCGTAAATCACAGTGTTGGTGGCTTTGGACGAAACCGACCCATCCAGCACGGCTTTGAGTGTGTTAAAATCATCATTTTGATGCGTGAACGAAAGATCATCGATGAACAGAATGAACTTGAGCGGGTTTTGGCTAAGCTGTTCCGCAACCGCCGGTATATCGCCAATCTGCCGTTTGCCGATCTCAACGAGCCTCAGCCCCTGCGCACGGTATTCGTTCGCAAGCGCCTTCACGGTAGACGATTTGCCGGTGCCCGCGTCGCCGTAAAGCAGCACATTGGCGGCAGGTTTGCCACCGAGCAGCGAAAGCGTGTTATCGGTTACCAGCTGCTTCTGCCGCTCGTACCCCTTTAAGCCGGAGAGTCTGATGGGGTCGGGCGAGGTGACGGGGACGATGATTCCGTTTGTCACGCGCAGCATGTGATGCCGGGCGTATATGCCGTAGCCCGTAACGGCAGCGGTTTGCATCAGACGGCTGTAAGCGGCGGCAAAATCCGCATCACTCGTTTGCCAGCTCGGCAGAAACCCGTCGTAACTGATATGCGCAAGAATAGTCGATGACGTGATACGCGCGGCGGTTTGCAGCACGCCAAGCTCATTCGCGACGCAGTCTTCCAGCACGCTGTCAACAGGCTGCTGCAGCGCGCGTTTTTGAATGTAAATGTTGTCATCCTCGGCAATGTGCGACCACACATAGTCGGTGAGATGGGTGCCGTGCGCAAACAACGCGGCAGCAAAGTCCGCGTAGCGCGAAACCTGCTCAGATACCGGCAGATTCGGCGCATCCAGCAGCGCGCTGAGCTTCATGATGACATCGTCCTGAAGCAGACGGCGGAATAGCACGAGTGAGCGCAGCGCAAGCGCTGTCTGTTGCAAATCGGTCAAGGTCTTCGTCCTTTCGTCAGACTGTGATGTCTGATAGCTCGCAAGGTACAATGCGGCAAAGGTCGGCGGGGGAGAGCTCAATCTGCGCGCCAAGCTTGCCTGCGCTCACCAGCACGGAATCGAACGCTTCGCATGCACGGTCTATCACGGTGCGAAACGTTTTTTTCATGCCGATGGGCGAGCAACCGCCGCGCACATAGCCCGTCACCTTGGTGATATCGGCCACCTTAATCATCTCGACGGATTTTTCGCCGACGGCCTTGGCCGCCGCTTTCAGGTTCAGCTCTTTTTCGACAGGGATCACGAACACATAGTAAGCGCGGCTTGCGCCTTGCGCCACGAGCGTTTTGAATACCTGATCGGGCGGCATGCCCACCTTATGCGCAACGGTAACGCCGTCAATAAAGCCCTCGCTGTGATAGTCGTGCTGTTTGTAGCTGACGCCCGCGCTGTCAAGAATGCGCATGGCGTTCGTCTTGGTATGAGCCATAGCTATATCCCCGTTTTATCAATCTTTTATAGGCTTTCATTATACATGAATACACGGCAAAGAAAAAGATAGTCCGCAATCCTCCGTCACGCTAGCGCGTGCCACCTCCTTTTAAAAGGAGGCCAAGGACACTGTACTGTAAAGGCTCCTTTGGCAAAGGAGCTGTCAGCGTAAGCTGACTGAGGATTGTCTGTTCGGCAATTATGCAGCAATAATTCTCATTCGAACCGTAGGGGTCGGTCTCCGCGCCGACCCGCGGAAATGCTATACAGTCTCATTATATTTCGGAACGATACAGAGACCTTCCCAGCTATATTTCAACAGACTGCACCTCCTCATTATTGTGTGTAAAGCAAGCCTTACACGGCATTGCAAAAACGCCGGAAATATCAAGCAAAGCTAACACTGATTTGTTTAATTATCTGCAGCTGGTTTATTTATAGATTGAGCTTGAAAGGCAATCATATCGCGCATCTTATTGGAAGCCGTTTGTTCTATAAAGGAGATGTTAGAAATGATAAAAGAAACACAGGCGTATGTGGCCAAAATTAAAAACTGGGAGTTAGACAACGACATCGGGGAAGACACTGACAAACATTCAGACGATGCAATCGTCTACAAGCAGCTTCAAGACTATTTCAAAAATTTCTATCTGCATTTCAGCAATATTACGCACATTTCAGAGCAGCTTGATAAAGTGATGCAGGATTTTATCAGGGAGTCCTCGCAGATCGAGCAAGTGGCCGTTTTTCTAAAAAAAGGGGTCGGGCAGCAGACCGTGGATATAGAGAAAAGCGTTGGGCTGTTGGAGGTATTCACGGAGAAAATCAACGGCATCTATAAGAAATCCAAGGATGTTATTTCACTTGCGCACGATATGGAAAACAACAACCGGGGTATACAGGAATCGATGGCGCAGCTTGTGACGAACCAATCAAAGAACGATGAAGCCGTGCAGAGAATCTTCGATTTAATCAGCAGCCTGATTGTGAAGACGAACAAGATCGGTGACATTACAAAGCTGATCAACCGAATTTCCAGTGAGACAAACCTTTTGGGGCTTAACGCCAAGGTGGAAGCGGTGCGCGCCGGCGCCGTGGGAAAAGGCTTTTCGGTGGTGGCTGAAGAAATCCAGCGCCTGTCGCGCGAGAGCTCTGTTGCCAGCAGCAGCATCAACGACACCATCATGAGCGTCACCGAGGAAATCGGGCTGCTGGAAAAAGCCGCGCAGCAGTCTAAGGAGATCTTCGCAGTGCAAAGAGACACCGTGGATGAGGTGAGCGCTGCTTATGAAAAGAACAGCAGCTTTATCCAAACGTATATCGATGAACAGTTAAGCTTTACGGCCGATATTGAGGATATGAAAGAGGATGAGGGCGTGCTGTCCGATTCAATTTCGAGCATATTCTCGTCGGTCAGAGAGATATCCGCAACGGCTAACGAGATTTCCAGCCTGACATACAATCAGAACAACTCGATCGCGTTGCTCCGCAAGCTTCAGGAAGACCTCGGCAGCGGTGTGGCTGAAATCGAAACAGCCGGACGGAAGATAAAAATCAAAAAAGCAGCCGCGCAGAAGAAAAAGATTGCCGTTATATTTGATGCGGACATCCCTTTTTGGAACCCGACGATTAAGGAAACAAAAAAGGCAGCCGAAGCCTATCACTATGATGTGGTGTTCTATGCACCGAAATCAGGCGGGATGGATCGGGTTAAGGATATGGTGGGGTATCTTGATGAAATCATCGAAAACAAATGTGACGGCGTTGTGATCAGCCCGGTCGATCATGATTTGATTTCTCAGAAGCTCAAAGAGATGAACCGGCTCGGCATCAAAATTGTGTTTATTAATTCAAAGCTCGATGGTGTCGATTTTGTGAGCCTGATACAAACGGAGGGTATCGGCGGCGGCGTGACGGCGGCCAAAGCTGTGATGGGGGCACTTAGCGGTCAGGGAGAAGTGATTGTAAACACCTGGGGGGACATGCATATTTCCGCCATTGAAGACCGCAAGAAGGGTTTTGTCGACGAACTGAGGAAGAAATCAAAAATAAAGGTGATTGAAGCGCCTGTATACGGCAAGGCAACCGACGATCAAAAAGAAGCTTTTGATGCCATTATCCGCAGTGCACCGCAAGCGAAATATATCTTCCTGACGAACTGCGAATGGGGCAAGGCGTTTATTGACTACAAGAAGAAATACCGAGTTAGTATACAGATCGTGACCTTCGATTTTACAAAGGATATCCAAGAGGCGATGAACGAAGGATTGGTTCAATACGCCATCGGGCAGCGTGCCTATTCGTGGGGTAGCATGGCACTTGTGTTTCTCGACAGCAGCTTTCGCAATAAGCCTGTCAAAAAGTTTGTGGATACGGGCACATTCGAGATTAATCAACAGAACCTGAATATATACAACAACATTGTTTAAATTGGGTTTGTGGCAAACGAAGGGTGAAACGCGTTTCACCCTTTTATGTTAATTGTTTGGCCAATATTGTTATGATGAGCGTATCACTTTTCTTTTTTTGACACCAGATTCCAAATAATGATAGGCACCCTGAAAAATTTGCAGATAAACACAAATGATAAAAATCAGGTGTTATCGACAATGTGCTTGCCGATCTCCTTCGCATTATAGCGTCACCTGTTATGCGCAGTCCAAAGAGTCTAATTTGAATCAGATATTCAAGACAAAACGATTGTGATATATATAATATCATTTGCTGTCGAATTCATTTTAATGTATAATAATTATATTCAATGGAAGCAATTCTAAAACAATCTTTTGAGTATATAACCTGCCGCGCAGACGGCATCCGCAATCAGGCTGCGGACATGAAGAACAACCGGTTATTAGAAAGAAAGGATCGATCAATCGTGACAGAAGACGTTATCGAACAACAGAGCCGTTGGTACAAGCTTGATAACGCGGCTAAGATATATCCGGCTATTTTGAACCCCAAGGACAGCTGTGTGTATCGTGTCGCTGTTAATCTTATGCAGGAAGTCGATCCATCGGTTTTGCAGCAGGCGGTGACAGACTGCAGACGTCGGTTCCCGTCGCTTTATGTGAAGCTGAAACGCGGCATATTTTGGAATTACTACGAACATAACGAGAAAACGCCGGTTGTCCGTCCCGAATCTCCGATTATCAACCAGCATATCTGCCCATACATCAATAACGGCTACCTTTTTTCACTGTTTTATTATAAAAAACGAATCAGTCTGGAGGTCTTTCACGGCCTTTGTGATGGTTATTCGGCGCTGGAGTTTTTAAAAGCACTGGTATTCCGGTATTTTGTGCTGCTCGGCTATCCCAACAACAGCGAAGACGCTGTGATGACGGTTGATCAGCAGCCGCGCAGCCTTGAGTTTGAAGACAGCTTTTTAAAGCATTATAAGCCAGTCAAAGCAAAGCTGGCTGAATTTCCGCCCGCCTACAGAATACAAGGCACGCGCTTTGAGTGCGGCATCGGCGTGATTAACGGCAGGATGCCTATGCAGCAGCTGTTGGCGCTCGCCAAGAAGAGCGGCGCATCCATCACGCAATATCTGACGGCACTGCTGACCTACTGCATTTGGCAGACGGGTGATATGGCGCAAAGCGAAGGCAATGCCATCAACATATGCATACCGGTTAATATGCGCAAGAACTACAATTCACAGACGCTCAGAAATTTTACGTTGTATTTTTACGTATCAACTGATTGTACCGCCCGCGACAAAAGCTTTGAAGAGATTCTGGAACATGTGAAAACCACGTTTAAAGAAGAGCTAAATATGGACAAGCTCCAGCAACGGCTCAATGCCAATGTGGCGATAGAGAAAAATATTGCGCTTCGAATTAGCCCGTTGTTTTTAAAGAATCTCGCGATTAAAATCGCGTGCGTGATACTCGGCGACAAGCTCAATACGTGTGCGTTGTCGAATGTGGGACAAATCGTGCTGCCGTCGTGGATGAAAGAGGTTGTGAAGAGCTTTGATTGCAACACGGGCGTTGGCAATGTCGCCACACACAGCGTGGCGATGAATACATACAACGATTTAACGACGATCAGCTTTACGCGATCGGTTGTGGAAACCGATATCGAGAGGCTGTTCTTCTCGTTTATGAGTGAGCGCGGTGTGGAGATAGAGATTCAGAGCAACCAATGGGAGACTGTTGTATAAAGAGGTGAAGCATGTCCTACTGTTCTGATTGCAAAGTCAGCATTTCTGCCGATACAGCCAAATGTCCGCTGTGCCAAAAAGAGCTGGCTGGCCCGGTCTGCCAAGTTGCCGTAGACTATCCGGCGTTTGAACCGGTCAAACAGCGTAAGAAGATGCTTATCAAAGCGGCTTCGTATCTGGCAATGACGATAATAACCGCAGCGGTGGCTGTCAACATTATGACATGGCATGAAGACGCTTGGAGCGTGGTGTTTTGCGCCTGTGTTTTGTATGTGTGGGGGCTGGGGATGTTGACGTTTAACAAGAGGATTCATCCGGGCTGGAAGCTGACAGCGCATGCCATTGCCATTCCGCTGCTGCTTGTGGTGATCAATGTGTTTGCCTCCAGCGCGGCAACCATCAGCCGTGTTTCCTGGGCCGTTTCATATACAATGCCCGCCATATTTATCTGTTTTATCATCGCGATTAATTATATTATCATTCGCTGGCGTCAGAAGCGGCGTGATTATCTGCTGTATCAGCTGTCACTGTGTGTGATCGGCTTTATTCCGTTTATACTGGTGATCAGCGGCGTGGCTCAGCCTGTGTTTCCCAGCATCGCGGCGGCGGGGTGTTCGTTTATCACGCTTGTGTGGCTGATACTGTACCAAAAGAAAGTCATAGGCTCGGAGTTCGCTAAGAAGTTTCATATTTAATGCTTTTAAAATTCAAGGTAATAATTTTTTAAGGAGCGGTTAACAGGGGTAAAAGCCTTTTTTCGTGCATAGATTTCTGCAGAACAGCAGCATTATATATTCATGTTTTTGGGGGTGAAGGATCTGAAGCAGATTCTTTTCCACGATGTAGTCACTTCTAAGCTCGTTCAGAATGATATCGGCGTTGTGACGAGATAAGCAACTGTTTTGTATCTCGTTCACAGTCGCAGTGATAAGTTATTCATGCCGCAGTCATTTCGTTTTCACGCTTGCTGCGACAACGAAATAAAGCCATTTTCGATGGTTAATGTATCTGTGCTGAGTGATCGAATGAGGTTTTCGATGGCGATTTAGCGTGAATGCGACTATTGGGGCAGGATTCTCGTGTTTTATCAAGTTTAGATTATACCGTTGGACGGTAAATCCGACTTCAATCATTTATAATCGAGGCAAGAGTATGGAAAAATGGTGGCAGGACCGTGTGGTCTATCAAATCTATCCGCGCAGCTTTCAAGACACAAACGGCGACGGCTTTGGCGACATACCCGGCATCCTCTCTCATCTGGATGATTTGAAGGATCTCGGTATCGGCATACTGTGGCTGAGCCCGATGTATTTCTCGCCCGACGCGGACAATGGCTACGATATCAGCGACTACCGCGATATCGACCCGCGCTATGGCACAATGGCTGATATGCAGCGTCTGATTGATGAGGCACGCCGCCGCGATATCAAAATCGTGATGGACCTCGTGATCAACCACACCTCAGACGAGCATGCGTGGTTTTCGAAGAGCCGCGATAAGAACAGCCCGTATCGTGATTATTACATTTGGAAGCCGGGCAAAAACAGCGGCCCGCCGAACAACTGGATGAGCCTTTTCGGCGGCAGCGCATGGACGTTCGACGAAAAGTCCGGTGAGTATTACCTGCATCTTTTCGCGCCGGGGCAGCCCGATTTGAACTACCATAACCCAAAGGTGCTCGACGAAATCAAAGACATCATGCGCTTTTGGCTCGATAAAGGCATAGCGGGTTTTCGCTGCGATGTGATTAATGTAATTTTTAAATCGTCGTTTGCCAACAGCAAACGGTTGATAAAGGGCAGCGAGTATTACGTCTCTCAGCTGGGTGCTCATGAGATACTGCGCACACTTCGGCGCGATGTGCTCTCGCATTACGACTGCTTTGCGGTGGGTGAGACGGTATTCGTGACGCCGCAGATGGGCAAAGAGCTATGCGACGAAGCGCGCGGAGAGCTCGACATGATATTTTCATTTGAGCACATGGAGACAGATCAGTTCTTTCTCAAATGGTTCCCGAGGCGCTTTCACGCGGGCCGCTTTGCCAAGGTGATTGCCAAATGGCAAAATGCGCTGGAGTGGAACGCGAATTACCTGGAAAACCACGATCAGCCGCGAAGCGTCTCGCGCTTCGGCGACGATAAAGCGTATTGGGCGCAGTCGGCCAAGCTGCTGTGCACCATGCTGCTCTGCCTGCGCGGCACGCCGTATATTTTTCAGGGGCAGGAAATCGGCATGACCAACTTCGATTTTACATCGATGGCGCAGGTGAAGGATGTGGAGTCGCATAACATCTACAGGCTCGCCAAACGGCTGCACTTACCGGCAGGATACCGCTGGAAAATGATCAAGACCAAATCGCGCGATAACGCACGCACACCGGTGCAGTGGAACAGCAGCACCAACGGCGGCTTCACCACAGGCACGCCGTGGCTTGGTGTGAATGTCAACCACGAATGTATCAACATGGCGGCGCAATTGTCTGATCCGAATTCCATTCGAAGCTATTATAAACGCCTGATCGCGCTGCGGGCACAAAGCGATGTGCTAAAGCGCGGGTCGTTTACCCTTGTCACCGCAAAAAAGCATCTGTTTGTATTCGACCGACAATTTGACGGACAAGCTTATCGTGTGCTGCTAAACTTCGGCCAGCATCCGCTTAAAGCGCCGTGCGACGGCCGTGTCGTGATATCGAATTATGAGCGGGCAACATACGACGGGTGCCTTAAGCCATGGGAGGCCGTGGTGATAGACAGGAGGACCGGCCATGATCAATGAACGGGACGGCGTGTTTTATCTGGACACTGATCATACAAGCTATTGGTTTCGTGTCACGAAATTCGGTCATATCGAGCATATCCATTACGGCGAGCGCCTGTCTGAGCAGGACCCCGACGGGCTGACAGTCAAGCGCACGGCGATGTACGGCAGCAGCGTGCTTTACGACGAAGCCGACCCAACCTATTGCCTTGATACAATGGCGCTTGAATGGTCGGGCATTGGGCAGGGCGACTACCGGCATGCACCGGCAGAATTGAAAATGCCGGACGGCAGCTTCGCGTGCGATTTCGTTTATCACAGCCACCGCATAATGCAGGGGGCTTTGCCGCCCGAGACGCTGCCCGGCGCTTACGCGCAAGAGGGTGAATGCGAAACGCTGGAAATCACGCTGGAGGACAAGCCGAGCCATGCAGCGCTGCTGCTCTATTACACGGTATACCCGAAGACGGATGTGATCACGCGCCGTGCGGTGATGACGAACCATAACGACAAGCCGCTGGTGATTCGGCGGCTGATGAGCATGATGACGGATTTGCCGAACAGGGGCTTTCGCCTCATCACGTTTGACGGCGGCTGGATTAAAGAAGCGCATCGGCATGAACGCCCGGTGCAGGTGGGGCTGTATGTCAACGAATCCACCACGGGTGCGAGCAGCAACCGGCACAACCCCGGCTTTCTGCTGGCCGAGGCGCAAGCGGGCGAGGCGCACGGCAACGTGTACGGCTTCAACCTTGTTTACAGCGGCAATCATTACGGTGCGGTTGAGCTGTCCGCGCAGGACCTCGTTCGTGCGCAGCTGGGAATAAGCCCGCACTGCTTTGAATGGACGCTTGATAAGGGCGAACGCTTTGAAACGCCCGAGGCGGTGATGACGTTCAGCGACAAAGGCTTTAACGGCATCAGTGCGCACTTTCACGATTTTGTGAACGCGCATATCGTGCGCGGCGATTGGCAGGGCAAAGAGCGCCCGGTGTTGATTAACAACTGGGAGACGCACTTTTTTAAATTCAATCAGCGCAAGCTGCTGCGCCTTGCAAAGCGAGCCAAGCGGCTTGGTATTGAGCTGTTCGTGCTGGACGACGGCTGGTTCGGCAGACGCAACGACGATCACACGGGGCTCGGCGATTACACCGTCAACAAAAAGAAGCTGCCGGGCGGCATGCCGTGCTTCGCAAGCAAAATACACAAAACAGGTATGCAGTTTGGCTTGTGGTTTGAGCCGGAGATGGTGAACCCGGACAGCGATTTGTATCGCGCACATCCCGATTGGGCGGTGACCACACCGGGCAGAACGCCGCGTTTCGGACGGAATCAGCTGGTGCTCGATCTGTGCAACCCGGCCGTGCGCGATTATATCGTGGATAACGTGTCGCGCACTCTCGACGAAGCGGATATATCATACGTGAAGTGGGACATGAACCGCCATATCAGCGATGCGTATTCGCCGCTGCTGCAAAGTCAGGGCGAATTTTTTCACCGCTATATCATGGGCTTGTACGATGTGCTGGAACGTATCTTCCGGCCTCGCCCGCATATACTGCTCGAAAGCTGCTCATCGGGCGGCAACCGGTTCGACCTCGGGATGCTGTGTTATTCGCCGCAGGTATGGGCATCAGACGATACCGACCCGATAGAGCGGCTCAAGATACAGGGCGGGTTGTCGCATCTGTACCCGCTCTCCGCGATGGGGGCGCACGTTTCCGAAGCGCCGCATCAGCAGACGCTGAGAAACACGCCGCTGGTCACACGGTTCAACGTCGCGTGCTTCGGGTGCCTCGGGTATGAGATGGATTTGAAATACTTAACGCGTGTGCAGCGTCAGGAGATTAGAGAACAGATTGCGTTTTACAAAGCACATCGAGCAACGTTTCAGTACGGCCGGTTCAGCCGCTTGCCCGCATGCAAACAGAACAAGGTGCACTGGCAGTGCGCGGCGGCAGACGGCAGCGAGGCGGTGGCGGGCTATTTTCAGACGCAGGCAGCAACGGCGCAAGGGGTGGATACCCTGCCGCTCGTCGATTTTGACCCGGCTGTCCGCTATACGGTAAAAACAAGGCCGCAGAGCCTGTTTATTAAGCAGTTCGGCGGGCTGGTGAGACACATACTGCCCGTGTCGCTGAACCCGGACGGCCTTGTACTGCGCACGGTGGGGCGGTTTTACCGGCTGACCGACTGTGTGGAGCGCTATGAGTGCCGCGGCGATATGCTGAACGCGGGGCTGCGGCTGAACAATCAGTTTATCGGCAGCTATTACAATGAACACACGCGCCTGCTCGGCGACTTTGGCTCGAACCTTTACGTGATAACGAGGGAAGGCAACTGACAAGAGACTACCGGTCAAATGAACGGTCAGAATCATGTGTCACCTGAGCGTCAGCGAATGGTCCCATGGCATATGCGATAAATCTCGGGACTGCTCAGAGCATGCAACGAGGAATTCCTCTTTCGCTATGCCCCATCGGTATGACACAAGCTATAAATAATCAAAAAAGGCCGCTCTTTTTGAACGGCCTTTCACTTCTTTTACTCCGCTATTTCACTTTTTATGTCGCCTCTCTCGGCCAATTCCTTCACGATCCGCTCGTAAAACGGCTTGTCGATTTTGTATTTGGCGCGGTAAATCAGATACCCGACGATAATGCAGATCAGCGGAATCACAAACATTGCGAGCTTGAGCGTCAGCAAGCCTTCACTCGTCACATCGTTAACATCCTTTGCGCTGTTGATGCCGGAAATAATCAGCGTAACGGTCATGATACCGGTGGCGATCGCACCGCCGATTTTATTGATAAGCGGCTGCACCGACAGCGTGACGGCCTGGTTGCGTTTGCCGGTTTTCCATTGACCGTACTCAATCGTGTCAGACAGGAACATCAGCATCAGCAACTGAATGAACGCTTCACCCACAAACAGCAGCACACCCGCAATACCGATGGGTATCATGTTCATCGGTGAGAAGAAGAACAGCGCGTAGCCCGCGAGCACAAGCCCGGTGGCGATAAAGTAGAATTTTTTACGCGTGATGCGTTTGCTGATCAGCGGGAAAATAATCAGCGCGGCTATTTGAGACACGCCGAGAATACCGGCAAACAGCGGATACATACCCTCATCCTTAAACGCATATTTGAAATAGTAGGTTCCAAAGCTTGTTGTGGTCACATAGCCGATGGTAAACAGCGCCATGGAGATGACGGTGAACAGCAGCTGATCGTTTTTAACGATCGCATGAAACATTCCTTTAAGCGTGGTCTTTTCTTCGTCTTTAAACTCAGCGCGGTGTTCCTTGGCACCGAGTATCGTATAAAGCTGAAACCCGACCATGGCCACCGCGATGGCGATAGCAAAAACGAACCACCCCTGCTGGGGGCTGCCTAGCGCTTGGCCCAGCGCCTCGGTGACGGGCAGTATGCCCACAACTACGGCAAAAAGCCCGACGTTGGCGCAGATACGCGCAAACGAGCCAATTTTCTCTCGCTGGCGCTGGTCAAGCGAAAGCGCGGGCAGCATCGACCAGTAAGCGATATCGTTGAGGCCGTATGTGATGTCCCAGGCCAAGTAGCAGACAGCAAATATGGCGATATACCAGCCGGAAGGCACATCAAGGCTTGTAAACAGCATCACCATGAAAAACGCGCTGGCCAGTGCGCCGATTAGTATCCACGGCTTGTATTTGCCTCTGCGCGATTTTGTATTGTCCACAATCAGACCCATTATGGGGTCGTTCAGCGCGTCAAACACACGAAGACCCGTCAGTATGCCGCCGATAATGCCGAACATCGCGTCTGAAAGATCGAGCACCTCGGTGAGAAAATAGACCAAAAACATGCTCTCCATGGAATAGAACATATCGCGGCCGATTGTGCCCATGCCGAAGAAGAAAGTGTTCTTTGCATTGCGGCTGCCCGCAAACGAAAAATACAAGGTAAAACCGATTATCGACGCAATAACAATATAAGGCAGGAGACTGATGATGAAATCCATATCTGTACCTCAACTTATGTTTTATAACCGGAGGGCTGCCCCGGAATTCAATTCAACTTGTAATCCACATCACAGTATTCATCAAACATCTGCTGCGTCACGCCGCACACCTTGATCATCTCAGAGAAGAACTCCCCGCTTTTCTTCACGGTGCGCTGCTGCGTCTCGTAATCCACATGAACTAGGCCGAACCGCGCGGAGTAACCTTCCGCCCACTCAAAGTTATCGGTGAAGCACCAGTGGTAGTAGCGCTGAACCGGCAGCTTGCTTTCGCAAATCGCCTTGATATGCTCATAAATGTAACGGCTGCGATAAGCATCATTTTTGTCGCAGGTGCCGTTTTCGGTGATATAGATGGGCAGCTTGGCAAGTGCGTAGAGCTCACTCGCACACAGGGCGATGCCCTGCGGGTAGATCTCCCAACCGAGGTCATTCACGGGAACGCCGGGCAGGAACCCGGCACCAAACCCCTTCGCCGCCGTGCGGCTGTAATAATTCACCGCGTGAAAATCGCAGTAGAGCCCGCGCTTGATGCCGCGCATACGCCGCAGGGGCCAGCCGCCCCGGCCGGTGAGATATACGCTGGAAATTGACGTTTGAAAAAGCCTTTTCATCATCCGCGCGCTGAAACGATCCCAGAGCTTTTCGCTGTTCATCGGTGTAAACACACGCATATGGTGCGCATAGCTCACATGCGTATCAACATAACCCATCGAGATGCGCTTTTTATGGATCAGCGTGTACGCGCGCAAATGGCACTCACACATGTTGCCCATCACGCGGATGGCTTTAATCAGCGATTTTTGGCCCGGCGGCCATTCGCCGAAGAAATAGCCGCTCGTCGCGTAGACGTTTGGCTCATTGATGGTGATGTATTCCGACACGATATCGCCGAGTTCATCTATCACTTTGCTGACAAAGCGCAGAAAAATATCGATGCTCTCGCGTTTCTCAAAGGCGCCCATGTTTTCAAACCACATCGGGTTTGTGAAATGGTGCAGCGTTAACAACGGGGAAATACCGAGTTTTTTCAGCAGTAGCAGTTCGTCCCGGTAATGCTGAAAAGCCGTTTCGTCGAAAACGCCCGGTTGCGGTTCGAGGCGTGCCCATTCAAGACCAAGGCGGTAATGGCGAATGCCCATAGCCTGCATCAGCTGAGCATCTTGTTCGTAATTCTGGTAATGCATGGTCGCAACGGAAGGGTCTGCGCCGTCTTTGATGTGGCCCTTTTGATACCAAGCGTACCAGCTGTTGTTTTGATCGCCGCCTTCAATCTGTGTCGCAGCCGAAGCCACCCCGATCTTTAGCTTTTCGGGCAGTTTCATGATCATCATCGGTCCTCCTTAGGGCAAAACGTGATGCTGAGTAATAGATTCGATTAAAAAACGGGTTTAAGTGTCGAAACAGATAAATCACAGCTGTGATTCAGGTTATTTATGGGTATGTGTCTACTTTTATTATAGCAGTTCACACGCAAAACTCAACCCCTGAATCCACGCTGTACAGCCGGTTTTGATAGAAAAGCACAATAGAATACGTGTGGATTTATGGTGCACTTGGTTTATAAAGCGATGAAAAGTTTTATATGACGGCTGGCTGGCTTTTCAGCCGGATTTGAGCATCGGATGACCGCGCAGAACAACAAATTAAATATTTCTTCTGGTCAATAAACGCTAAATAAATTACAATATATCCAAAAGCGCACATATGTGGATGATGACAGTGCTGCTTACAAGGATGACAGATAACCATAAAGGAGACTGTTTGTGGCCGAGACAGGGTCTTACGGAAAGACGAACCGCACGCAAAAGCATAACTTATTAGAACAGATTTATCGGCAGTACAGCCGGCTGATGTATTGCGTCGCCTTTGAAATACTAGGAGACGGATATTTGGCTGAGGACGCTGTGCAGACTGCATTTTTGAAGCTGGAGAAAAACAGATTCTCTGTAGATTCTGTGACCAGCAGCAAAACAAAGAGCTTCATCGTCATCGTCACCAGAAATGTTGCCCTCAGCATTTTAAAATCGAAAGGGCATGGCGCGCTTGCTTGCACCGACGATGATATAACAGATATACCGGACGGGAATACACTCCCGCTGGATTTGGTGGTTAAGAACGAGAGCATCGACGAAATTAAAAACGCCATTGCCGATCTTGACCCTAAATATTCCGACATTATTCTTCTGAGGTATTTTTCCGACTATTCTACACTGGAAATTGCATCTTTCTTTAATATTTCGGATGAGTTGGTCAGAGTCAGGCTTCACAGAGCCAAAAAACTATTGTTGGAGAAGCTGAACGAGAGGAGAAGCCAAATATGAAAAAACAAGTGAAATCGTTGGGCATCGTTGACCAAATGCTCAAGTACGCTTCTGAACTCAGAATGGATGATATGGCCGGTGAAATCGCAATACCCGAAGAGATGGCGGCACACACATATTCTTCTGAATTTGATAGCAGAATGAGCGCTTATTTCAAGACGCTGAGGCGAAAGGGTGCTTGGAGACGCACGGGCAAGGCCCTCACGCGCGTTGCTGTGATATTGATCGCGTTCCTTGCCGTTTCGACGACCGTTGTGATGTCAGTTGACGCGTTTCGCGTTCCGGCTTTGGAGTTCTTTGGGCAAGTGGAGGATGGGGCTTATTCGGCGTATGTTCTGGATTCGTCGGATATTTACGACGCTCACACCGAAGAGATAAAAGGCTCTTTTCTGCCCGGTTATGTGCCCCAAGGCTATAAGGTTGATTATGTTGATAAAGCGGGGTCTTGGTATTATGTAAGCTACAAGAACGATGACAATAGTTTTATTACATTTGAGATGCTCATTGAAGGCAGCGGCGTTACGGTCAACATCGACGGTGTTCAAAAAGAAGTGACAGTGAAAGACAAACCTGCAAAGTTTTTTGAAAATAATGGACAGAGCACCGTTTTGTTTAAATACCAAAAGAATGCATTTATGTTGAGCGGTACAATTGATGAAAATGAAATAATCCGCATGGCCGACAGCCTCGAGTATTATAAATAAAATTATTTTAATGAATTTTGTAACAAAACCTCTGTTTGCGCGGTTTTAGTAGTAGACAGGGGTTTTTTATATTGTATGAGGAGGTGTGTTCATGAAAAAGCGGATTTTCACATTAATAGTCTGTATAATTCTGTTGCTAAGCTGCCTTATGCCAATGCAGGCTTTAGCGGCGGATGAAGATGATCTGCAAATCAACTTGGTGACACCGATGCTTGTGTATATAACCACTGCCACATCCAGCTTTGACATCAGCGGCGGGGTCGCTTATATGGGCTCGTCAATGACGGCCTCAGGTGTTGATAAGTTAAGGTTGACAAATTACCTGCAAAAATACATTAACGGTTCATGGTCTACAGTGACCAGTTGGAGCAAAACCGTGAGCGGTAATTCCGTTTCATTGTCATCATCCTACAGCGTGACCAGCGGGACATACCGCGTAAGATCGTATTTTTACGCCTATATTGATGATGTCGTTGTTGACTCAACGCTCATTACGCCAGCGTCTGATAGTTATTAATCGATAATGTTCGAAGTGTTACAATTTTCGCTATTTCCCGCAGACCATGCGGGTTCCAGCATAGGTTCTTGCATGGTCTGCCATCTCCCTTTTTTAACTGAATAACGAGCGGCGAAGAGCGCCGATACCGGAATAAAAACGATCGAATCATCATCCGCTGGCAATGCGGATGTTTTTTATTGCATATACTTTTGAGTCGTGCAACAATTTCCTCCAAAATTCATCAATAATTGACAGCGTTCCTGCCTGTCTGTATAATCTTATAAAAGACAAGTGTTATATAAAATAGAGCAATTGCACGTATTTTGGCCTGCGGATCAGGCGCAGATTTACCGGACGCTGAAAAGAATGGCGGCAGACGGCATGGCTAAGCTGAAGGAGCAGACAAAGGGCGGCACGGTCGACAGAAAAGTGTATGCCATCACGGAAAAAGGGCGTGCCGAGAACTTAAAACAGCTTCAGATGAATACCATAGACGATTTTATATCGCGCGATGCGTTTTTGATGCAGCTTTTCTTTTCGGGGGCGCTGAGCGGTGAGGAGCTGGCGGCGTTTATAGAGACGCAGCTGCGCAACGTCAGTGAACTGGAGCAAAGGCTGATAGACAATTACAACGATAATTATGAAAAGTTCTTGGCCGCAACGGGGATGGATGAGGGCGATAGCCGGTTGCGTTCGGCGGTGTGGGCGCACAAATGGGGGCTCATCAAGTGCCGTGAGTATGCAAAGCTGCTGAGAGAGATAAAGACGCAGATCTAGGACAAAGAGAATAAATAAAGCATTGCCGAAGTTGGTATATGAGGAGGAAATGGGACATGAAGAATCGAGTTGCGAAGAAACTGATACCGATAGTCATTATCATGATGATGGTGGTGACGCTGTTGCCGGTGTTCGCGGTTACTACTTTGGCATCATACACGCCACCAACTCCATTAACGATTGTAAGTAGTTTGACAGATGAGCAAAAAGCTATGATTCATGATTATGGTGATTACATTACCAATGTGACGATATCTCAATCTGGTACGGATTTACTTAACAACAACAGTGACAGCACTTTAAGTGGAGGTACATGGTTCACCGACTACGGTAGAACATCACCACAGGTTGCTGTGGCTGACCTTACAGTTGGTGAAACATATCAAATTTCCGTAACAGCTGCAGGAGATTCGTCTTGGCATTATTTGGCTGTATATATTGATTGGAATCAAGATCAGAAAAATGGTGTTGAGGCAGTTATTGATGATAATGAACAGATAATTGTGTGGAAAAATTATTTAGAATCAAAACAAACTGCTACATTCACAGTGCCCGAAGGGGTGCCCACCGGCATGGCATATATGCGTGTTATGCTGGATGCTGATACTGAAGGCGGTGCCGGAGACTACCAGTGCTATATAGGTTATGGTGAAATTGAAGACTATGTGATCAATGTTCAATCTGGAAACGCCGCTCCGGTTGCCTCTGCCGTGTCGATATCCGGCACGGCAACATACGGCCAGGTGCTGACGGGCAGCTACACATACAGCGACGCGGAACTCGATGCGCAAGGCACCTCCACATTCAAATGGTACCGCGCTAACGATGCTTCGGGAACCGGCAAAGCGGAGATCAGCGGCGCAACGGCATCCACATACACGCTGACAGCAGCAGACGTGGATAAATACATCTGCTTCGAAGTCACGCCGAAGGCGGCAGCGGGGGCAAGCCCCGGTGCGGCGAAAACAAGCAGCTACACGACGCAAGTGCAGCGGTTAGATTGTGAAACGACTACCGGCATCACACCGGTGCTCTCGAGCAAAACAGACACCTCCGTCACGCTGACATCGGTAACGGGATATGAATATTTAAGAGTCACGGACGGCGCGGCGGCCACCGGCACATGGCAGGACAACAATGTGTTCAGCGGTCTGGCGGCCAATACCGCCTACGATTTCTATCAGCGCGTGAAGCAGACCGCGACGCACAAAGCGTCCGCCACATCGGCAAAGCTCGATGTGACCACGTATGATACAGCTGCGGAGGTCAGTTCGGTCGGCGTTCCATCGAATGGAACCTACATGACGGGGCAGAATCTCAGCTTTACTGTCAACTTCGATAAAAACGTCATCGTCGATACAACGGGGGGGACACCGCGCATTGCCTTGACGATTGGTGCCACAACGGTTTACGCCAGCTATGTGAGCGGCTCGGGCTCAGCCCTTGTCTTCCGGTATACGGTCGAGTCGGGGCAGGCGGACAGTGATGGCATTTCCGTGGGCGCATTAACCTTAAACGGCGGTACCATACAGGATGCGACAGGCAATAATGCCACGTTAACATTGAACAGCGTAGGGAGCACGACATTGGTGCTCGTGGATGCTGTTGTGCCGACGGTAAGCTCGGTTGGCAATCCCTCTAACGGAACGTATACAGAGGGGCAGAACTTAGATTTCACAGTCAACTTCGGCGAGGCGGTTACCGTTACTGGTACGCCGCGCATTGCGCTGACGATTGGGTCAGAAACGGTTTACGCAAGCTATGTGAGCGGCTCGGGCTCTTCGAGCCTTGGCTTCCGCTATACGGTCGGGACGAGCCTGTGGGACAGCGACGGCATCACGGTCGGATCATCGGTATCCTTGAATGGCGGCACGATGAAAGATGGAGCGGGCAACGACGCGACGCTGACGTTTACCGGCGGCACCTTACCCGGCGTTTTGGTGAAGAAGACGCAGACCATCACGTTTAGCAATCCCTACGCGCAGAATTTCGGCACCAGCCCGACGCTGAGCGCGACCGCAAGCTCAGGATTGCCCGTCACATTTACCAGTTCGACGCCCGGCGTTGCGACCATCACCAGCGGCGGTGCTTTGACGTTCATCACGGCGGGAACAGCCACCATTAATGCCGATCAAGCGGGTAACGATGAGTATCTGGCTGCGACGACGGTTTCTCAAACCTTTACTGTCAACGCTGTCGCCCCCGGCGCGCCAACCATCGGTACGGCGACGGCGGGCGATACGCAGGCCACAATCAGCTTCACGGCCCCATCCTCAAACGGCGGTAAGACAATCGCGGGGTATACCGCCACGGCATACCCGGGCGGAAAGGCGGAAACAGGGACGGGGAGCCCAATCACAGTAACGGGACTCACCAACGGTGTGGCGTATACGTTTACGGTGACGGCGACGAACGGCGCGCACCTGACAGGCGCGGCATCCGCGGCGTCCAACAGCGTAACACCCAAAGCGGCGCAGACCATCACGTTTGCGAATCCCGACCCACAGAACTTCGGCACCAGCCCAACGCTGAGAGCGACTTCAGATTCAGGGCTGCCGGTGACCTTCACAAGCGATACGCAGGATGTGGCGACCATCACCAGTGACGGCGTCCTCACATTCCTCAAAGCGGGTGAGGCCACCATCAGCGCCAATCAAGCGGGGAACCAGGAGTTTATGCCTGCCACGACGGTGAAACAAACCTTTACTGTTAACGCTGTTGCTCCCGGCGTGCCGACAGATGTCGTGGCAACGAAGGGCGATGGTCAGGCGAGCATCAGCTTTGCGCCTCCGGCATTTACCGGCGGTGCCGATATCACGAATTATACCGTCACGTCCAGCCCAGGGGGATTCACGAAAAGCGGAGTGTCAAGCCCGATCACGGTGACGGGGCTGACAAACGGGGTGTCCTATTCCTTCACGGTGACGGCTAAGAACGGCAAAGACCTCACAGGCCCGGCATCCGCTGCGTCGAACAGTGTGACACCGGCACCTGTACCGACGGTGACGGGCATATCCCCCGCAAGCGGCACCATGGCGGGCGGCACGAGTGTGACCATCACAGGAACCAACTTCACAGGGACAACCGCGGTCAAATTCGGCAGCACAGACGCGGCTGCCTACACAGTGAATTCGTCGACTCAAATCACGGCGATATCTCCGGCGCACAGCACCGGAGTGGTGGACGTGATGGTGACCACGCCGGGCGGTACAAGCACGACAGGCGCGGCGAGCCGATTTACATTTGTGGATACCGATGCGCCCACATTAAGCGAGCGGAGCGCAAGCGCGGTAACGTCCTCCGGTGCGACGCTGAATGTCACGTCCGACGAAGCGGGAACATATTATTACCTTGTTTATGCGGCTGCGGATGCGGCGCCGAACGCGGCAGCGGTAAAAGCGCAGGGCACGGCAGCTGCCAAAGGCACGGGAGCCGCCGCGGCATCGGCCAATGCCATAATCGTGACCGGATTATCTGCTTCCACCGCGTATAAAGCGTATGTGATTGTGGCGGATGCGGCGGACAACTTGTCGGCGGTCAGCACGATTCCATTCACAACAAAAACCAAACTGTCAGCACCCACGGGGCTCACGTGGGATACTACGGTTCCCGGCAAAGCAAAATGGAATGCGGTGACGAATGCGAGCAGCTACAGTATACGTCTGTTTAAGGACGGCAGCGCGAAGGGCAGCGCGATCAGCGTGGCGGCAGATACGCTTTATTACGACTTTTCAAGTGCGATCACCATGCTGGGAACCGGTATATATTCGTTCGAAATGATGGCGAAAGGCGACGGTCTCAATTTCGAGAACAGTAATGTGTCTGCTCAAAGCAGCGGATACAGTTATACCGCGCCCAGCCCGACGCCGGCACCGGCGCCGACAGCGACACCGGCGCCGACAGCGACACCGAAACCGACAGCGACGCCGAAACCGACGGCCACGCCGGAGCAGACGACCGCGCCGTCTCCGTCGGCGACACCCGCGCCCACTGCAGCATATGCACCGTCTGCCACACCGAGCGCGTCTGTGTCATCGACGCCATCACCGTCTGCCACACCGACTGAGACGGCTAACGGCAACACACGGACGATAACCGGCACACTGCTCGATGCAAACGGTAACCCACTGGCCGGGTATTTAGTGGAACTGCATTCCGATCCGGTGACAACCGTGACGGATGCAAACGGACGGTACGCGTTCTACGATGTGGATTACACAAGCCACGACCTGATTGTAAAAACGCCCCAGGGTGAGAAAATAGCCGAGTTTGCGCTGGCCTTCTCAGAGGGAGATCAATTCAACACGGATATGACGGATGAGGGGGTTAACATCACATACACCCAAAAAACGGCAACGGTCACCATCGATGTGGCGCTGAAAGCGGATGAGAGCGGCGCAGCCATTGAGAAGGTAGCGGGCTCGGATATTCCGCAGACAACCGTCAGTTTGAGCGCAGGCGGGTCTGCGCTGCTGTGGATCGGCATTGGAACGTTTGCTGCACTGCTGATCGCGGTGCTGATCATCCTCTTGGCCAAGAGAAAGAAAAACGGCGAAGACGTGCAATACTAAGTGATTATGAAAACGGGCAGTGCGTAAACTCAACGCACTGCCTTTTCTAATGGCTCTGTGTCAGTGGTGACGTGGGGCAGAGACACTTATTTTCGTACCCCTTAGCTCCTTCTGGAGGGAGTTGGCACGTGGCGGATGCAATCCGGCATTTGACTGAAGAAGGTTTTTGAAAACTCATATATCTCTTTTTTTATTTCAGTTTTGTTGTAGGGAACGACCTCTGTGTCGTTCCACTTTTATTATCCAAGGCAACCACAGAGTATACCCTTTCAGGGTACAGGTATCTCTTTTTATATTCTGATGAATATTCATTGCTGTTGAATAATAAAAAAGAGTACTGTTGGCGGCGTTTGCCGCGATTTGTGTTGTATGTTTCAAGCAAACAGACTCTTGGTCGTGCCAAATTCGCGGCATATGCGGCATTTACGATTCTTGCTAATATTTACTGATCGATCCTACACAATTGGAACAACGTGACGAGTGTTGATAGAAAGCAATATTCCACGAACCGTAGGGATCGACCTCCGTGTCGATCCGCTTATATTTGCCTTATACGATCCGAGTATACCCCTCGGGGTATGGGCATCTCTTTTTTTATTCCGAGAAACATTCATTGATTTTATAATAACAAAGAGTCCTGTTGGCGGCGTTTGCCGCGATAAACGCAGCAGCGGTCATAACAATGATTTGTCACCTCTTACACAATCGAGCGATCTTCGTATCGCTCTGTGTTAATGCATATGGTGGTCGCAGCGACTTTTTCCCTTCGGGGTATAGGTATCTCACTTTCTTATTTTTCTGTACCTTACACCGGTCTGTGTCCCAAATCCTTGGATATCTGCTCGGCAGCGCTGCGCACCAGCTCCGCAGCTGTTAAAAAATCGTCGCTGGATGTACGCCGAAACATACCGATCACACCCAGTGCATACCGCGGTTCACCGTAAATGTTGAATACCGGTGCGGCGGCTCCGCGCAGCCCGATGCGATGTTCACCGTCTTCCACGGAAATACCCCGGGCGCGTATTTTCTCGATTTCCAAATCCATACCCTCGGCTGTGGCTATTGTATGCGGCGTAAACGAAACAAGCTCACCTTTCAGCAAACTCTCTGCCTGCACCTTGGGCAGATAGGCCAGCATGGCTTTGCCTGCGGCTGTGCTGTGCACAGGCAGCCTGTCGCCCACCTCGGTCACAACGCGAAGTGAGCTGTTGGTGTCTGCATAGTCCACAATCAGCACCTCGCCCTTATCAATCATGGAAAGCTGTACTGATTGGCCGGTCTGTATTGCGATGTTTTGCAGATGCGGACGCGCAAGCGGCACGATATTCCACGACGCGCTGACGATGCTGCCAAGCTCAAAAAGACGAATGCCCAAGTTATACTTTCCGTCGGCAGCCTGGCTGATTATTCCGCTTTCGCGCAACGGTGCCAGCAGCCCGTGTACGGTGCTTTTGGGCATACCGGTTACTTGCGCAAGCTCCTGCAGCGACAACGGTCGCCTTGCCTCCGCAAAACAATCGATCAGGCGGATCGCTTTGGCGACCGATTTTACATGATTAGGCTGTTCGAGCATAGCATTCTCCTTTTTCTCAATTCTAGCATACCGCCATGATTTGGGCAAAGAATTATTCGAAATAGCCAAACAATAATTCGATTATGTCGAACAAACACGGCTTGTTTACGGTTCGTTTATCTCATATGATGAGAATAAATCATTTGAAAGATGTCATACATGCAGAACAAAAAGATATCGGCTATATCCGAAAAAGAATGGCAGCTTCCCAATCAGTTGTATGCCCGGCCGAGACGGCGGCTTGTTATTCTCGGTTTTGTTTTAGTGGCTTTATGTTTGGCGTCATTTTGCATCGGTCGATACGGTGTTCCTTTAAGTCAGCTGCTCAAAATATTCGCAAACCTTATTTTTGATATACCCAAAACATGGACAGACAACATGGAAACCGTCGTGTTCAACATACGTTTGCCGCGTATACTGCTTGGTTGTCTGGTAGGCGGCTGTTTGTCTGCGGCAGGCGCATCGTATCAGGGTGTGTTCCAAAATCCCATGGCCGCGCCGGATATCCTCGGCGCGTCGTCGGGGGCGGCGTTCGGTGCGGCGCTGGCTATATTTTTCGGCGGCTCCGTCAGTATGATTACGGCGCTGGCCTTTACGTTCAGCCTGCTGACGGTATGTCTTGTTTATCTGATCGGTCAGCGTGCGAGAGGCGCCCGCGTGCTTAATTTGATACTGGCGGGTATTATGATCAGTTCGCTGTTTTCGGCAGCCACATCGTATATCAAGCTGGTGGCCGACCCGAACAACATACTGCCTCAAATTACCTACTGGCTGATGGGCAGCCTCGCAGGCGCGAGAACGAAGGAGGTGCTTTTTGCCGTCATTCCAATGGCGGCTGGCCTCATTCCGCTCTTTTTACTGCGATGGCGCATCAATCTGCTGACGCTTGGTGACGACGAAGCCAAAACAATGGGCATCAACGCCAGCTTGCTGCGTTTTATCATCATCATCTGTGCCACATTGATCACCGCCGCCAGCGTGTCGGTAAGCGGCGTAATCGGCTGGGTGGGGCTTGTTATTCCACATTTAAGCCGCCGCTTTGTGGGCAACAACTATAAATTTCTGATGCCCGCCAGCATCCTGTTCGGCGCGGTATTTATGCTGGTGGTCGATAATGTTTCGCGGAATCTGCTGGCGACCGAAATACCCATCGGCATACTCACGGCATTTGTGGGCGCACCGTTTTTCATCTATTTGATGATGAGGAGAAGAGGATGAATATAGACGTTTGTGGGCTCGGCTTTTCGTACGGTTCGCATACAGTGCTGCAGGATATCAGCTTCTCGGTGAAAGAGGGTGAGCTGCTTTCGGTGCTCGGGCCAAACGGCGTAGGCAAAAGCACGCTGTTTAAATGTATGCTCGGCTTGCTCGCGGGCTATACAGGCAGCGTGCGCGCGGGCGATAAGGATACAGCCAAAATACCGCCGCGTGAGCTGGCGCGTCTGTTTGCGTATATACCGCAGGCGCACCATCCAATTTTCAACTACGCTGTGCTCGATGTTGTCATAATGGGCATGGCGCATCAATTAGAGGCTACCGTTTCGCCCGGAAAAAAGCAAATAACCGTTGCTCACAACGCGCTGGAGCAGGTTGGTATCGGCAGCCTTGCGGCCAAGAATTATTTGAACCTGAGCGGAGGCGAGCAGCAGCTGGTGCTCATTGCGCGTGCGCTGGCGCAGCAGGCCGGGGTGCTGCTTATGGATGAGCCAACCTCCAATCTCGATTTTGGCAATCAGCTGCTGGTGCTGCAGGAAATCCGGCGGCTGACGCATAGCGGCTATACCGTCATCATGTCGTCGCACAATCCGCAGCACGCGATGTTTTTTTCCGATACGATTTTGGCGCTTAAAGACGGACGCATAGCGGCATGGGGTGCGCCTGAACAGGTGATGGACGAAGCGCTGCTGCGGCTGCTCTATGGCGTGGAGGTTAGAATCACGCAGACCGAGCATGGCCGCATCATTGTTCCGGTATTAAATTAAAGGCTGATGAGTTCGGAGCGCCGTCTTTTATGGCTGATTCCGCTTCTGCGGTGTCGAAGAAATCTCAAAAAACAGCGCCGCTATTCCTCGATTTCGCTCCTTTCAGGAACACGAAATCTGCCTTGTCAACACCTCATTTCTCACTGAATCATTGTTTAAAAAAGGAGAACAGGCGAATGAAAATGGCACAATACACCGACGATATCATACGGTTTTTGTGCGAAGCGTCCGAATACGGCACATATCACCGCGAGCTGGCTGCCAAAATCGGTGCCTATGTTTCTCCTGGTGCGTTTGTTTGCGATGCGGGCTGCGGCCTTGGGTACCTGTGCCTTGAATTGTCGCCATACTGCAAAGCGGTTAATGCCGTGGATATAGCGCCCAAGGCGCTGGCGGTGCTGAAACGCAACATCCGGCGATACGGCTTGCGAAACATTCAAGTCATCGAAGGGGATATCGCTTGCTGCCCGCCCGAAAGGCCGTACGATGTGATGGTGTTCTGCTTTTTCGGTGAAACACGTGAATCGCTGCGTATCGCAAAAGCACAATGCAAAGGCAAGCTGATACTTATCAAAAGAGACTGGTCTGTTCATCGGTTTTCGCTGGCAGAGAAGCCGATTGAGCGGCACACGCTGAAACAGACATGTGCAGAGCTCGATTTGCTGAATATTCCTTATCGCTGTGAGATCATCGAAGCTGAGCTGGGGCAGCCGTTTCGCATAGTAGAAGAAGCTGTTGCATTCTTTCGTATTTACAGCGACGACAGCGCTGAACATATCGCCGAGGATGACGTCAAAAAGCGATTGATTGAGCAGCCGTCTAATGAATATCCGTATTACCTGCCGTCGCTCAAACGCATGGGCATTATTGTGATTGATACTGAAAAAATCCCCGATACCGAAATACTTCCAAGGAGTGAACAATGAAAAAGAATATGATATGGCTGATTGCTGTATTGATGCTGCTGTCGGCGCTGGCGGGATGTGCGCCCTCGGCAACAGAGTCTATACAGCCATCCAATACATCGTCCGAAACAGCGACGCTTGAACCGTCCGATTCCGCTGAGGAACAGCAGCCGTCTACGGTTGTGTTTACCGATTCTGCCGGGCGAGAGGTTGAGGTGCCGGCGAACATCACCAAGGTTGCCATATCCGGCCCGATGGCGCAGATTTATGTTTTTGCGCTCGCGCCCGATAAACTGGCGGGCATCGCGGAACCATGGGACGCAACGGCCGAGCAGTTTCTGGACACTGACTATTATAACCTGCCGCTGCTCGGCCAGCTCTACGGCGGTAAGGGCGAGATGAATCTCGAAACATTGCTTGCAAGCGGTGCTGAGGTGGTTATAGATGTCGGCGAACCCAAGAAAACAATCGTAGAAGACCTTGATGCTTTGCAGCAGCAAACGGGCGTTCCGTTTGTGCACATCACCGCCACCACATCAACGATGGGCGAAACGTACAGAAAGCTCGGCGAGCTGCTGAATATGCCAGATGAGGCTGAAAAACTCGCGGTGTTTTGTAACAATGTATACAGCCGCACGCAGCAGATCGCAGAGGATGTCACGAAAACCAAGCTGCTTTACTGCCTTGGCGATAAGGGCCTGAGCGTATTGGCCAATTCGTCTTACCACGCGGAGGTTGTTGACATGCTCTCGAACAACGTAGCTGTGGTGGAGGATCCGTCTTCGAAGGGCTCCGGCAATGAGGTGGATATGGAACAGATTCTGCTGTGGAATCCCGACGTGATACTGTTTGCGCCGGACAGCATTTACAGCACGGTGGCCGAAAACGAGGTGTGGCAAAAGGTGAACGCGATTTCCAGCGGCAAGTATTATGAGGTGCCGACCGCGCCGTATAACTGGATGGGTTTCCCGCCGGCGGTGCAGCGTTGCCTTGGTATGATGTGGATGGCGAAGCTGCTGTATCCGGATGAGGCACAGTATGATCTGTATGAAGAGGTAACGCAGTGCTATAAGCTCATCTATCACTGCGATATCACGCGGGAGCAGTACGACGCGCTGGTTGCGAACTCGATTGGAAAAAGAGTGGAATAACGAGTGAAGAGCATGGGGGGTGAAATGGTGCGGCATATATTGATTTGCGGCGATATCGGCGTGGGCAAAAGCACGCTGATACAAAAGCTGCTACGCGAAAGCACATGCCCGCTGTGCGGCTTTGTAACCAAGCGGATACCCGGCAGCCTCAGCGGCACGCACGAGGTGTATATTCATCCCGCTGCGGGGGAGCGGCACTGCACCGATGATAATTGTGTCGGCTTAATTGACGGGGCGGGCGCCCACCCGTACCCGCAGGGGTTTGATGGTTACGGCGCTTCGCTGCTGGACGTACAGCCGGGCGCTCTGGTGCTGATGGATGAGCTTGGGTTCTTGGAGAGCGGTGCGGCAGTTTTCTGCGGCAAGGTTTTGGCAGCGCTGGCAAGTAGCGTGCCGGTGCTGGCGGCTGTAAAAAGCCGAGAGACGCCTTTTCTGCAAGCGGTGAAGCATCACCCGAATGCGAAGGTATATACCTTAACTGCGGAAAACAGAGATGCGCTGTTTGCGGAGCTGCTGCCGATAATAAAGACGTGGAATAAAAACGAAGGTGTATAACTTGAGATCAATAAGTGTGGGTATCAAAGTCAATTTGATCGAAAAGGAATTAAGTTATGGAAATTTTGAAGTGGCTTCAGAAATGGTATCAATCCAATTGTGACGGAAGCTGGGAGCATATGTTCGGAGTAAAAATTGATACGCTTGATAACCCCGGTTGGAGTGTTCATATCGATCTTGCTGATACCAATCTTGAAGGCAAACCGTTTACAACAATATCCCGACTCATCGATGATAACAACTGGCTGATTTGCAAGGTTAATAATGATGTGTTTAACGGAGGAGGAGACTCGCACAAGTTGGAGGAAATATTGAGGGTCTTCAAAGCATGGGTAGAAGGAAACAAATACATAGAATAATGGCATCAATTACCGAATCGGCAACAGTGCTTTTTATACATTTGAGAAACTATCAAAAAATTAAAGAATCACGACAAACCCTCAAGGCCTAAAATCGTCAGAGCGGCCACTTCATCAATAATCAGCACATTAAAGAACTTGCCTCTGGCACCGGCGATAATCGGAATCGCTTTATTGGTCCCGGCAGCAACCGCCACGATTTTGGGAATCTGCTTCATCTGCTCAGGTGATATGCTGATTAGTCTGCCGGTTAAAATGTTTGGCCGTATTGATCCATCAAGGAAAATACGGTTGCCGCAGATATCGGCGGCAAAGCCCGTGTTCACGAGGTTTTGAGATTGCTCTAGTGTGATATAACCCGCTTTGTAGGGGATTGACTCTTCGGGTATCATCGACCCGATGCCGACGAAAGCCATATCGAGCCGATCAAATCGTTCAAAATGACTTTTCACCTCCGGCTCTTGCAACAGCAAGTCACGAATTGTGCTGTTGGTCACAATCATGGGCATCTGCAGTATTGAATACGTTGCATTAAGCTTTTGCGCGAGTGATCGAACCAACTCCCGGCTGTCCAAATCAAAGCCGATTGAGTGGATACCTCCGGCCAGCTGAACAACATTCACATCGCTGAGACGCCTTTTCAGCTCGAATTGTTTGATCATGGCATGCAGTGTTGTTCCCCAGGAGATACCGATCTGCATGCCGTCTTGCAGCACGGTGTTTAAGTATTCGCCCGCTTCTTTGCTGACGCTCTGCTTTGATTGTTCGGGCGTGTTGCCGGAAGGGGCTATGATGACTTTGGAAAGCCCGAAATGCTGCCTGATTTTTTCGGCTGTTTCTTCCGCCATCATCGGGAAATCCTTAATCTTAATTTCCACAATGTTTTGAGAGCGCGCCATTGAAAGCATACGCGAAATTTTCGGGCGGGACACGCCGAGCGTCTGCGCAATTTCAGATTGTGACAGATTGCCAAAGTAATAAAGCTTTGCGACCTTTATTAAATCTTTTCGCGAATGTCTCTCGTCCATGCATTAACATTCTTTCCGTTAAATTTGCATCTATTATGACACATTTGATCATTTTCGTACAGCTTTTATTGCATGATAAAGAAAATAAATGAATCACGATAATTATTAAACGGCTATTTTTGCTGAGAATAAGCCGAAGAAGCTTCACTGAGTGAATAGACAAAGTGAAAAATGTCGCTCATAACCACAACAAATAACAAAACAAAATAAGTGAACATGCGTTCAGTAAAAAGCGTTAACAACATTGACATATGACCAGCATTGCGCGATAGTGGTGGTGTGATTCAACACATTCGGCGATTATGGTGAACAGAATTTTAACAAAAGAAGCTCGCATAAAACTGACGGTGTTGAATGTAACAAGCAAATTAAAGTGAGAGTAAACAAAATGAAGCTGACACGTGACAAAATGAGGGATATGTATTTAAAGCTTTGGCAGTCCCGCCTGTTTGAACAGAGCGTCAATGAGATGTTCATGAAAGGCGAGATCAAGGGCACAACGCACTTAAGCATCGGCCAGGAGGGTGCAGCCATCGGTGTTATCACCGCCATTGCCGAAGATGATTTGATTATGAGCTGCCACAGAGGCCACAGCCATTGCATTGCCAAGAATGCTGATTTAGGGCGAATGATGTCTGAACTGTTCGGCAGGAAAACGGGTTTTTGCAAAGGCCTTGGGGGCTCAATGCACATCGTTGATATCGATTCGGGAAACTATGGCGCAAACGGCGTGATCGGGCCTGCCATTGCGATTGCGACGGGTATCGCGCTTGCGCTAAAGAAGGATAAATCGGGTAAAATCATTGCCGACTTTTTCGGTGACGGCACCTCGAATGCAGGCAATTTTCATGAATCACTGAATATGGCTGCGCTTTGGAAGCTGCCGATTGTCTACATCTGCGAGAATAACCAATACGGCATGAGCACGCCGGTACAGAACAGCGTCTCCATAACGAATATCGCTGACCGCGCGTCGGCATATGGCATGCCCGGTGTGGTCTGCGACGGGAACGACATCCTCGCGATCATTGAGGTGATTGAAGAAGCGGCAAGAAGGGCACGCAGCGGTGAGGGCCCAACGCTGGTGGAGCTGAAAACATATCGGTGGCTGGGGCACTCCAAGAGCGACAGGCGGGCTTACAGAACGCGTGAGGAAGAAAAGGAATGGATGGATCGCTGCCCGATTAAGCGGTTCGGTGCGCATATGCTGGAACACGGTTTTTCGCAAGAAGAGCTGGAGGCGATCAAACAAGAAGCGGAACGAGACGTGGAGGATGCCAAGAATTATGCGCTGGCGCAGGACAGCCTCACATTGGACGAAGCCAGACAACTGGTATTTGCGTAAGGGGAGCGAATCATGAGTACAATCAGTTTTTTACAAGCGATATCCGATGCGCTGCGCGAAGAGCTGCGGGCGGATGAAAAAGTGTTTTTAATGGGCGAAGACATGGGCGTTTACGGCGGCTGCTTCGGGGCCACGCGCGGTTTTCTGGATGAATTCGGTCCGGAGCGTATCATTGATACGCCGATTTGCGAAAACAGTTTTTCGAACATGGCTGTGGGTTCCGCCATGGCCGGTTACAGGCCCGTTGTGGAGTTTATGTTTTCTGATTTTGTCACCGTGGCATGCGACGCGCTGATCAATCAGGCGGCAAAGCAACGGTTTATGCTGGGCGGGCAGGTTAAAATCCCGGTGGTTTTTCGCACACCCGCGGGAAGCGGAACCGGAGCGGCGGCGCAGCATTCGCAAAGCCTTGAAGCCATGTTCTGTCACATCCCGGGGCTGAAGGTCATTATGCCGTCAACGCCGTACGATGCGAAAGGACTGCTCAAGGCAGCCATTCGAGACGACAACCCGGTGCTGTTTTTCGAGCATAAGCTCGGATATGCCGTGAAGGGTGAGGTGCCTGATGAGCCGTATGTGGTGCCGATCGGCAAGGCGGATGTGAAGCGCGAGGGCAAGGATTTATCGATGATCAGCTATTCGTATACGGTGCATAAATGTCTGGAGGCCGCGAAGATGCTGGAGAAGGACGGTATTGATGCCGAGGTGCTCGATTTGCGCACGCTGAGCCCGTTGGATACGCAAAGCATTATCAGCAGCGTTAAAAAAACGGGGCGTGTACTGATCGCGCACGAGGCGGTGCAAAAATTTGGTGTGGGTGCGGAGGTTGCGTCGGTCATCGCAGACAGTGACGCGTTCTTTTATCTTGATCGCCCGATACGGCGGTTCGGCGGTGAGGACATCCCGATACCGTATCCGCCGCACCTCGAGCGGGACGTGGTGCCGCAAGCCGAAAGCATTTACAGCGCCGCGAAGAGCTTGCTGGAATAGGGGGGGCTTATGAGATATGCCATGACGCCCGCTGCCAGACGGGAAGCGCAGTTGCGACAAATGAAGCCGGAGGCGATTCGAGCAACCGGAAAAGGCGGCTATATCCAGCTTTCTGATGTGGTCAGCGGTACGCAGAGACAAGCAACGGTGCGTGTGACGGGCCTTGCCAAAGTCATCGCCAAAGACAACAATGTGGCGTTGCGTGAGATTACCCCTTCCATCGGCGGCAGAATCACAAAGGCTGATGTTCTTGCACATATAAGCGTTCAAAGACGCGGCAAAAGCATACCGCACACCGAGATGCGCAAGGTTATTGCCCGGCGGATGGTGAGCAGCATGACCGAAATTCCGCAATACAGCTTGTTTGCGGAGTACGATGCCAACCAATTAACAACGTTTATGCTGGCATATGCACAGGAAATGAAAGAGGCCGGTGATATAAAGCCTACATACACGGATCTTTTGGTTAAAATCGCGGCGATGGCGCTGAATAAGAATGAGTGGCTCAACTCCACGTTCTATGATGATCGTGTGCAGATCCATCCGCATATCAATATCGGCATTGCGGTGGCGCTGGAAAACGGACTGATTGTGCCGAATATTAAGGATGCCGATAAGAAAACACTCAAAGACATCACGCGGGAAAGACGGGCACTGGTGGACAAGGCGCGCAGCGGCAGACTGCTGCCGGACGATTACACCGGGGGTACATTTACAATCACCAACCTCGGCCAATACCCGGTTATGTTCAGCACCCCGATTATCAATGAGCCGGAAAGCGCGATATTGGGCATAGGGGCATTAACGGACAAGGTGGTGCCGATTGACGGCGGTATCGGTATCCGTAAGATGCTCGGGTTCAGCCTGACGTGTGATCACCGCCATATTGATGGGGCAAAGGGATCGCAGTTTCTTGCCGATATCAAAACGCTATTAGAAGAACCAAACAAACTTTTGTAACAGGAGCTTATCTATGGGACATTTTATATTGATGCCGAAGCTGGGCATGACCATGACAGAGGGCCAAATTATCAAATGGCTGGTCACCGAAGGGCAGCAGATTGAAAAAGGGGATTTTCTGTTTGAGGTGGAAACGGACAAAACCACACTTGAGGTCGACTCGTTGTATGAGGGTGTGATCAGAAAGCTCTATTACGATGCGCCGGTTGTCGTTCCCATCAATACCCCCGTTGCGTATATCGGCGCGCAGGATGAAGCGGTACCTGCACCGCCCCCGGTGGCTGCGGAGACGCCGGAGCTGGTAAGCGATACAGCCGCCGATGCCAAGGTAACGAAGGAAGACATCGCAGAAACGCCTCAGCCGCAAAACAAACCGACGTATGATTACGATCTTGTTGTGATCGGTGCGGGACCCGGCGGATACGTGTCCGCTATACGCGCGGCACAGCTGGGGGCAAAGGTGCTGGTCGTCGAAAAGGATGCCTGCGGCGGCACTTGCCTGAATCGGGGCTGCATTCCCACCAAAGCGCTATATTATAAGGCCAAGGAATGGATGGCAATCAGCCGCGCTGAGCAAAGCTGCTTTTCAGTCTCCGGTGCGACTTTCGACTGGAAAAAGATCATGGCGTTTAAAGACGCCACGGTGAAACAGCTGGTCGGCGGTGTCAACTTTCTGCTGACTAAGAATAAAATTAAGCTGATCAAGGGGCAGGCCGCCGTTAAAAAAACGCACGAGGTAACGGTCGGAAATGAAACCATATCCGCCGGTTCCATTATTTTGGCAACCGGCAGCCGCCCGTTGATGAGAGTTGCCGCCGAAAACAAGCTTTACAGCACAGATGAGTTATTAAGCCTTGATCAATTGCCCGAAAAGCTGGTCATTATCGGCGGCGGGGTGGTCGGCTGTGAAATGGCGTACATTTACAATGCGTTTGGTGTGGATGTGACGTTGATAGAGATCATGCCGCAGCTGCTGCCCGCATTCGATAAAGAGCTGTCAGCCGTGCTCGCGAACCGCATGCTGGCTGACGACATCAAGGTCATGACCCAAACGCAAGTCGATAAGGTGTCGGGCGTTGTCGGCGCGTACACAGTGCACCTGTCAGACGGGCGCACTATGCAAAGCGACGCGGTTCTGGAGGCGATAGGAAGGCAGGCTGATAAGTCGGCATTTTCGGAAATTGGCCTGAAGCTGACCGAGAAAGGCTATGTCGCTGTGGATGACCGGTACGCGACAAGTGTGGAGGGGCTCTATGCCATCGGCGACTGCACGGGCATCTCACAGCTTGCGCACAGCGCATCGCATCAGGGCATACAGGTGGCGGAACGACTGTTCGGCGAAACGTCAAACAGCGAAGCGCAGCTGATTCCGGCGTGCATATTCTCCGCACTGGAGATCGCCACAGTCGGCAAAACGCTGGACGAAGCCGCACAGGCCGGGTTTGACGCGATGGAGTTCAAGGTGCCTTACACCTCAAATGGCAAAGCGCTGGCCATGAACGCCAGAGAAGGCTTTATAAAGGTAGTGGCCGATAAGCGTTACGGGGAGATACTCGGCGTTCATATCATCGGCGAGCAGGCATCGGTGCTTATTCACGAAGCGGTTATGGTGATGCGCGGCGAGATGACGGCATCCGAAGCTGCGCATACAATCCATGTGCATCCCACGCTCAATGAGATGCTGATGGAAGCATACCTTGGGTGCAGCACGGGGGCGATACACGTATAACGAAAGATGCTTTCACGGCAATGGTAAAGTATATATCAAATGATTTGTTTTATGCGGCTTCCATCTTGGCCTCCAGAGTGTCAAAAAGATCACTTGTGTCATTCCGTTGGAGCGTATGCGATCGACTACAAAGTGGAACGGAATCCCTTTTGGCAACGCGCATTTAATGGGATTCCAGTCCGCTTCGTAGTCGACAGGCTCGGAATGACAAAACAAAGTTTATCGACAGCCTGAGGACGGGTTAATCTCGCCTCATTTTTGTTGTACAAACAAAAAACGTTATATCAATTCATGCTACCATCACAACACACCTTAATGTTGTCTTGGCATGCGTGTCGTGAGCGCGCCAAGATGGGTTTGCTGTTACACGCTTAATAATATGGCTATGTAAAGCTGATACAATCACAAGCCATGCCCCACAGAAGCCTGACAAATACCATTCATAAGAAGCTCTTTTCATTACCTTCACTTCGTTTGCGAAGACTGCGGTTTTTTTATCGCAGCCGTATCTGTGCATATGGGTTGACAGCCAGCATATAAACAAATTGAACAGTCACTGCAATCCTATTTACTGTATACATATTCAAACAAAAAATGGATAAAACAACGGATGAAAATAGAATAATGCAATTGACATGTGTAATAACATATGTTAGACTTATACCATGAAATATGTTAATGCCATAAGGGGGAACGGCTATGTTTGAAAAAGAGAAGAGAGCAGTTATTGACACTGCGCTGAAAATTAAGGAATACGGCCTGATAGCTCTGGCGGGCGGAAATGTCAGCCTGCGTATTGATGATGAACACATTTTGGTTACACCATCCGGTACCTATTATGAAACAATGAAAGACGAAGATGTCCTTGTTATGGATATAGACGGCAATATTAAAGAAGGCACACTTAAGCCTTCGGTTGATACGGTTGCCCTATTATATATCTATCGCAACATGCCCGAAGTGAACGCAATTATCCATACTCATCAAACCTATGCAACGGCCGTCGGCCTCATCGAAGACAAGCTGCCGGCTGTAACAACCACACTGTCTAATGTGACACTCGGTGAAGTCAATGTTGCACCGTATAGTTCGCCGGCCAGCCTTAACATGGGCATCGAAACAGTCAACCACATTAACGGCAAGCGTGCCGTGATATTAAAACATCATGGCGTGGTGACGGTTGGCGGCAACTTAAAGGAAGCCATGTACGCGGCCATTTATATGGAAGATTCGGCAAAGGCCTATCTTGCTGCAAAAGCAGCAGGCACACCCTCAATTCTGACAAAGGAACAGTCTGACCACGCTGCGGAAATCTTTAAAGACGTTGGGCAGAAATAAAGCATCCATCGGCAAGCACCCTGTATCAAAGAACCAATCAGAATGGAGTAAGAGTCAAATGCATCATGAAGGAAGACAAGAAACGGCACGTATCAACGATTGCCTGTTAGGTCTCTATGAAAAAGCTCTGCCTGCGGATATGTCTTGGGACGAACGGCTTAAAGCAGCCAAGGATTCTGGATATGAATTCATCGAAATCAGCATTGACGAAACCGATGAAAGAATGGCCAGAGTTCAAAGCGAAACGGCAGTTACGGAGATCATCAGCGCTATACACCGATACAATATGCCCATATTAACGATGTGCCTTTCCGGCAACCGGCGTTTTCCTATTGGCTCAGAGAATACCGAAACAAGGAACAGGGGCATCGCTCTTATTAAAAATGCCGTCGATTTTTCTATCAGAGTCGGTGTTCGGATTGTGCAGCTGGCAGGTTATGACGAATACTATAACACGCCCAACAACAAAACGCGTGTGCTCTTCAAGCATGCACTTGAAGAGGTGGTCAGCTATGCGGCAAGCCGTGGTGTTAACCTGGCATTTGAAACGATGGAAACTGATATGATGGACTCCATCAAGAAAATAATGAAGTTTGTCAACAATGTCAATTCGCCTTACCTGCAGGTTTACCCCGATGTGGGGAATCTGACCTCGGTGGGCATCAATGTTCAGCGTGATTTTATGAGCGGCTCCGGGCATATCATGGCGATACATTTGAAAGACACAATACCCGGAAAGATACGCGAGATTCCGTACGGAGACGGAACTGTCGATTTTGTGGCCTTTTTCAGATACCTGCTTAAGATAAACTTCAAAGGCTTGCTGGTGGCAGAAATGTGGGCGACGCAAGACAGGCAATCCTCCATCGATTATATTAAAACAGCCAGAGAGTTCCTTTTGGATAAGTACAACGAAGCAGCCGGGAGCGATGTCTCCAAAGCGATATAGCGCAAGACAGAATAGGAAGGAAGCCCATGGCAAAGTTCAAAAAAGAGACAGCTGCAGACATGTATGAAAAGATGTTATTAACGCGATATTTTGAAGAAAAAGTCGCGTACTTCTTTTCAATGGGCATGGTTCACGGCACTACGCATCTGTATGTAGGTGAGGAAGCTACGGCAACAGGTGTTTGCTGTGCGCTTGAGGAGCAAGACCTCATTGCGAGCACACACCGCGGGCACGGGCAGTGTATATCAAAAGGCATTGACATCAATAAGATGATGGCTGAATTCCTTGGGAAAGAAGCAGGCTATTGCAAGGGTAAGGGCGGCTCGATGCACATTGCCAATCTGGAAGGCGGCAATCTCGGCGCGAACGGCGTTGTCGGCGGCGGTATCCCGCTGGCTGTGGGTGCGGGTATCACCACGAAAATGAAAAAGATCGATCGTATTGTCGTCGGCTTTTTCGGTGACGGCGCCACCAATGAAGGAACGTTTCACGAGTCTTTGAATCTGGCATCCATTTGGAAGCTGCCCGTTCTGTTCGTCTGTGAAGACAATAAATACGGCATATCACTGAGCCGTTACAAATCAATGAACATCGACGATATCGCCGTGCGCGCGTCGTCCTACGGAATCCCTGGAAAAACCATCGACGGAAACGATGTGTTTCAAGTTTACGAGGAAACCAAAAAAGCCAGAGAGTATGTGAAAGAGAACGGCCCGATGCTGCTGGTTTGCGATACATACCGCTTCTTAGGGCATTCCAAGAGCGATGCAAATGTTTACAGAACCAAAGCGGAGATTGAAGAATGGAAAGCCAAGTGCCCAATCAAACGCGCAAGGCAGTATCTGCTTGACAACAAACTCTTTACGGAAGCCGAGATAGCCGCTTTGGAAGCGGATGCAAAAAAGCAAATTGAAGACGCTGTCAAGTTCGCAGAGAACAGCCCATACCCGTCGATTGATACGATTATGGACGATGTGTACGCATAATAGGGGGAGAGCTTTGAGAGAGTTAACATATGCGCAGGCGATTAAAGAAGCCATGTGCTTTGAAATGCGCCGCGATGACAACGTTTTTTTGATGGGAGAAGATGTCGGCCAGTACGGCGGCGCTTTTGGTGTTTCTGTCGGTATGGTCGAAGAGTTCGGAACCGAGCGCATTAAAGACACGCCGATTTCTGAAGCGGTGATTGCGGGTGCGGCAGCCGGTGCTGCGGTAACCGGAATGCGCCCGATAGCCGAAATCATGTTTTCGGATTTTATTACGATAGCCATGGATCAGCTTGTCAATCAGGCTGCGAAAATCAGATATATGTTCGGAGGCAAAGCCAAAGTGCCGATGGTGCTGCGCGCGCCTGCCGGATCGGGCACCGGGGCGGCGGCTCAGCACAGCCAGAGCCCGGAAGCTTGGTTTTGCAATATCCCGGGGTTAAAGGTTGTTATCCCGTCAACACCCGCAGATGCCAAAGGGCTGTTGATATCGGCCATCAGGGACGATAACCCGGTGGTGTTTTTAGAACAGAAGCTGCTCTATCGTACAAAAGGCGATGTGCCGGAAGGCGACTACACGGTGCCTCTCGGGAAAGCAGCCATACATAAGGAAGGAACGGATATTTCCGTTATCACATACGGCAGAATGCTCCCGATGTGCCTTAAAGCGGCGCAGGAGCTGGAAGCCGAAGAAGGAATCAGTGTAGAAGTGGTTGACCCAAGAACGCTGGTGCCGCTCGACAAAGAGACGATTATTGGTTCGGTTAAGAAGACGGGGCGCGTTTTGATTGTGCATGAGGCCTGCCAGACGGGCGGCTTTGGCGGAGAGCTTGCCGCCGTTATTGCCGACAGCGAAGCGTTTTTTTATCTGGATGCGCCGATTGCGCGTTATGGCGGTATGGATGTGCCGATACCGTATTGTCCGGAGCTGGAGAAGAACGTGGTGCCGACACTCGAGAACACGAAGAAGAAGATCATTGCGCTGATACGCGGATAGGGGGCAACGCATGGTTAACAAAGTGATAATGCCCAAAGCCGGTATGGCGATGGAAACCGGAAAGGTAATTCGGTGGCTGAAAAACGAGGGCGACAAGGTAGACGTGGGCGACCCGCTGCTCGAGATTGAGACCGACAAAGTCAACATGGAAGTGGAAGCGATGTATGCGGGGGTCTTGCTGAAAATACTCGCGGCAGAAGGCGACGAGATTCCTGTTGTGCAGACAATCGGTTATATCGGTGAGCCGGGTGATGAGATACCCGAGCAAGCCGCAGATGAAACGCCTAAAACAGCAGAGCAGGAAAAGCCAATCGTCAGCCCTGCTGCTGAGCAAACGTCACAAGCCATTGACAGAGGTGTGAAAGCCACGCCTGCCGCCAAGAGACTCGCGAAGATCAAGGGCGTTGACATGGGCACGGTTGTGCCGGGCGGCAGCATGGGCCAAATTAAAGCGGCGGATATTGAAATAGCAGCAGCCAAAGCAACGGGCGTGGCCAAGGCCGTGGCAAATGCGTATGATCTGCCGATCAGCACCATACCCGGCAGCGGTTATGCAGGCAAAGTGACGAAGGCGGATGTTTTGCAGGCCGTTCAAGCGAACAAAGCCGAAGAAACGGTATTGAAGCCGCATTCAATGATGCGCATGGTGATTGCCAAACGCATGCTGCAAAGCCATATAGACATTCCGCCGGTCACGCAGAATTGCGAGGCGGACGTGACCGAGCTGCTGGCACTCAGAAGCCGAATCAACGTTCAGGATATGCATGTATCCGTCAACGATTTTATCATTATGGCCGTTGCCAGAACCCTCAGAGAGCAGCCGGATATCAACGCATCATACACACAAGACGGTATGCTGCTAAAAAAGGATATCAATATCGGTATGGCTGTGGCTTTGCCGGAAGGCCTGATTGTGCCGGTGATTCGCGACGCCGACAAAATGACACTTTCCGAAATTTCAGATAAAGCCAAGGAGCTTGCGGCCAGGGCCAGAGAAGGCCGTTTGAATCCGGATGACTATACGGGCGGAACGTTCACCATCAGCAACCTTGGGATGCTGGGCGTCACATCGTTTACGCCGATTATCAATCAGCCCGAGATCGCCATTTTAGGTGTTTGCGCCATTGAGCAGAAGCTCGAAATGGACGACACCGGCAATATAATTAATAAGAACAAAATGGGACTGTCGTTGACGTATGATCACCGGTGCATAGACGGTGCTCAGGCAGCCATCTTTTCGAACAGAATCGTGCAGCTTCTTGAGAACCCGTTGTTGCTGCTGCTCTGATGAACGTGACAAGAGAGACGAAAATGATTAAGTACGATATTGCGGTTGTGGGCGGCGGGCCTGCGGGCTATATGGCAGCCATCAAGGCGGCACGGCTGGGCGCAAAAACAGTGCTGTTTGAAAAATCGGTTGTGGGCGGCACATGTCTGAACAGGGGATGCATTCCCACCAAAACGTATTTGAAGACCGCTGAGATTATCGACCATATCCGCAGCGCGAAGCAACGGGGCATTATGCTGGCTGCTTCTGATGTGACAATGAATATGTCGGTGGCGGTCAATGAAAAAAACAAGGTGGTTAAGCAGTTAACGTCGGGCATTGCGGCATTGCTGAAGAACAACGGTGTGGATGTTTACCGCGGGGAAGCCAAAATCAACGCCGACAAAACAGTGAGCATGGGCAACGAGGTATTTGCCGTTGACAAGGTGATTCTCGCAGGCGGCTCCAGGGCGGCAAAGCTGAACCTGCCGGGTATGGACAGCAAACGTGTGCTGACCAGCGATGAGATTCTTGATATTGATCATGTGCCGGGCGATTTGGTGATCGTCGGAGGCGGTGTTATCGGTGTCGAAATGGCCTGCGTATTTGCGGCGTTCGGCAGCCGGGTCACGATTCTTGAGCTGGCAGATCGACTATTGCCAATGTTGGACAGTGACGTTTCTGAGGCGATTCAAAAATCGCTGAATAAAAAAGATATTAAAATCCATGCAGGAGTTAAACTGGAAAAAGTTGAAGAACTAAAAAACAAGATTACGGTATTCACAGATAAGCAGCACCTTATGGCCGACTATGTGCTCTTGTCTGTCGGGCGTGAACCGGATCTGTCGGCGGTCAGCGGTATTGAGATTGAGACAGAGCGCGGCAGAATTAAAACGGATGACGCAATGAGAACCAGCATTGACTGGATATATGCGCCCGGCGACATCAATGGCCGGAGCATGCTGGCGCATGCGGCATTTGCAATGGGAGACGTTGCGGCGGAGAATGCCATGGGGAATTATAAAACCGCCGATTTGAAATACGTACCGTCATGTGTGTATACGACACCCGAAGTGGGGTGTGTGGGGCTTGGTGAGCAGCAGGCCAAGGAGACGCACGATATCAGCATCGGGCTGTATCCGTTCAGGTCAAACGGGCGTGCGCTGGCATCCGGCGAAGCGGAAGGCTTTGTGAAGGTGATTACCGATAAGCGGTTCGGTGAGGTGCTGGGTGTGCATATCGTCGGACCCGGAGCTGCTGAGATGATAAACGAGGCGGCAAGCCTGATGAACGCCGAAGTGACGGCCAACGAGATTGCAGGGTATATTCACGCGCATCCGACTTACTCGGAAGCGTTTATGGAAGCGGCGGCGGACAGCATAGGCATGTGTCTGCATCTTCCGGTAAAGAAATGATTGTGACGATATCATGATACCGAACCACTTTTAATATTTCCCAATCATAATGGTGGCAGCGCTATTTGTACTTAAGGATAGAGTCGCCGTGGACACGATAAGAGATTGATTAACACGCTGAAATGATTGGTTCAATCATCAGGCTGTATGATAAAGCACCAGAGCGACAGCGAGCCGATTGCGTCGCGGACGAGAGTCACATGCCGGACTCTAACCATTAAACTGTAGCCGCGACAGAGAGTCTCGAAGATGCATGACTCCAAACGATTAAAGCATTGTCAGCCAGACTGACAATTAAGATTGAGTTATAAGAAGTGGTTCTGATGTGTACGCAACGTATTTAAAATAACGAGAGTCACGTTTTTGATTGAGGAGGGCGTATGGCAAAGTATTATTTGGGGCTCGATAACGGTGGAAGCAAAACAAAAGCGGCGCTGTATGATGTGAATGGCGGCGAAATTGCCGTTTCCGGTGCACCGGCCAATCCCGTTATACGCAAAGGCGGATTTGTCGAGCGTGACATGAACCAGCTCTGGGCATCCAACGCGCAGGTTATTCGCGAAGTCATTCAAAAATCTGGCGTTGATCCGAAGGATATTGCGGGCGTTGCGGTTTCGGGGCATGGCAACGGCGTTTATATGATCCGGGAAGATGGAACCCCGGCTGCGCCGGGTATTATTTCTACCGATCAGCGGGCAGCTGAGATCGTTCGTGATTGGATTGAACGCGGCGTACAAGATAAAATCATTCCATTAACCAAACAAACGCTTTGGGCCGGTCAGATCGTATCACTGATTGCCTGGTTCAAAAAACACCAGCCCGAGGTGCTAAAAACTGTTCGATGGGCGCTTGGCTGCAAGGATTACGTGCGTTATTGCCTGACGGGAGAAGCGTATGGTGAAGTCACGGATATGTCTGCTGTCAGCGCCATGAATCTGGAAACAAAAGAGTATGATAAAGACATATTAAGCGATCTCGGTATTGCTGAATATTTCCATCTGCTGCCGCCATTGAAATTATCCGATGAGATATGCGGTTATGTCACGGCAAAATGCGCGCAGGAGACTGGGCTTGCAGAGGGCACCCCTGTTGCGGGCGGGCTTTTTGATGTGGCCTCCTGCTGTATCGCGACAGGCGTAACGACACCGGATAAAATTTCGGTTGTGGCCGGCACGTGGAGTATCAACAGCATGATCTCCAAGAAAGCCGTTTATTCCAAAGATCTGTTCATGACATCGCTGTTCTGTATGGATGATTATTACGTCAGTATAGAGGGCAGCATGACGTCGGCCGGCAATTTGGAGTGGTTTATAAACAGCCTGCTGTTAGATGCAGACGGAAAACGCATGGACAAAGCCTACAAGTATTGTGATCGTATTGTAGAAAAGCTCGGCCCGGACGATAGCAGCATCATATTCCTGCCGTTCTTATACGGCACCAACGTCAACGCGGATGCACGTGCGGCGTTTATCGGTATCGACGGCTCTCAAGACAGAGAGCATATGATTCGGGCGCTTTTTGAAGGCGTGGTATTCTCAACAATGATGCATATTGAACGTCTGCTAAACTTTATGGAACCGCCTAAGATCGTTCGCATATCGGGCGGCGCAACCGAGTCACGGGTCTGGGTGCAGATTTTTGCGGATGTATTGCAAAAGCCGATTGAGGTTTCGGCCGCGAAAGAGCTGGGCACTCTCGGCGCAGCCATGTGCGCTGCTGTGGCAGCGGGCGATTATCAAAGCCTGGAAGACGCAGCCGATCGTATGACGCGCGTTTCGTACACATGTCAGCCGAATGTGCAAAATAAAGAGATATACCGTAAAAAATACGATATATATAAAGCATTAATAGATAGCATTGATCCTGTATGGAAAAAATGGAGAGAGCTGTGATAGCGAGGGCTGTTTATCTGCGCTAAAGAATTCATTTGGTGGGGGATTGAAAGCAGTCATTGTGCATGATAGAATGATTGCGTGAAATATGTTATAACAAAAGACACGCTGCGAAATAACACTCAAGTATAAAAATAGAATTGCATTAATAAATAGTAATCAGTATCAACGAGGCTGTTATATTATTATCGATACGGAGATAAGATGAAGGCACGATATGATATCCAATTGATGGTACAGGTCGCAAACATGTACTACCTTGACGGCTTGACTCAAGAACAAATCGCCAAGGAACTTCAAATTTCCCGTTCATCAATATCGATGATATTGAATGAGGCAAAAGAAATCGGGATTATTCAGATTAGCATTAAAGACCCCAAAAGCAATGTCGTTGAATTGTCTGACGAGCTGACAAGAATATACGGATTAAAGGGCTGTCTGGTCATCAGAACGGCGATTGACGAGATGCGCCTGATCACCAAGGTGGTGGCTTCTCAAGGGGCTGATTACGCGCAGGATATTTTAAAAAGCCGAACGACGGTGGGCATTGCGTGGGGAATGACCTGCTATGAATTCATGAACTCGTTCACCAATCAAAACAAACTCTACGATATTAATGTTGTTCCTCTCATTGGCGGTACGTCCCGTATCGCGTCGGAATATCAGCTCAATGAAATGGTACGTATGTTTGCCGAGAAAGTGCAGGGAACACCATCGTTCATTTATGCGCCGGCTATTGCGGAATCAATCGACGATAAAGATCTTTATATGCAGAGCAAGTCAATAAAGAGCATTATTGAAAAATGGGCTGCGATGGATACAGCGATTGTATCGGCAGGAACAACGCCCAATATTTATAATAACAATATTGGTTTTACTGTAAATGAAATGGAAAAATTCGAGGCAGACGACTCAAAGGCCATAGGCGATATCTGTGCAAGGCGGTTTAATTTAAAAGGTCGGTTTATTCACAACGAACACAGCAAATTGATTATGGGCATTGATGAAGATAATCTGCGTCGGATCGATAACGTCATTTGTATTGCCGGAGGAAAGCTCAAGGTACTGTCTATTATCGGTGCGCTTCGCACGGGTGTGGTTAACTATCTGGTGACGGATGAGAATACCGCCAGAGGCATTGTCTCGCTGGTTAATCCGTCTTCATCGGAGGGTGTTGGCCGTTTTGGCCGAGGAAGGCATGATTTTGAAAATATATAAGTTATCAGCCGTATTTTTTGCGGCATTTTTCTATAAGACGGTATAAATAATTTCATGTGTGGGTTCTGTGAAATTATTTATGGATATTGTATTGACATATTCCAAAGCATATGCTAGCATTAACAATTGTTAGAACATAATTTTATAGACATGAATTATGTAACAATATGGAATATGTCAGTCATGTTTAATCAATGTAAAAGTTGATTAGAAAAATAAAATCAGGAGGAAAACAATGAGAAAGGTTATCGTGATTTTCTTAAGCGTACTGCTTACCTTAGGAATACTGGCGGGCTGCCAGGCAAGCACACCGTCGACATCTGCATCGCCGGAAGTGAGCGAAGCTCCTGCCGAGTCGTCTGAAGCTGTTGCTGAGGAATCATCTGCTGCTCCGGAAAAGACAGCTGAAGGTATGAAGATTGCTTATTTCGTATCGACACTTGCGAATGAGTTCCATCAGGCGCGTGCTCAGGCTGCAGTTGACTATGCGAAAGAAAAGTACGGTGCAGAGGTTACCATCATCGACGGACAGTCTGACGCTAACGTCATGACACAGAACGTTGATATGCTCGCAACATCTGACTTCAACGGCGCAACACTTCAGATTTGGGAAGCTGATGCAGCGAAGCCCGGTGTGGAAGCGGCTATCAAAGCGGGCATCGCAATGACATCGTTCTTCAGCCCCTTGGGCGACACCGGAATCCCGACCTACAGAAGCGATGAAGCCGGCGGCTCCTTCAAGATGGGCGCTGATGCTGCGAAGGCTTGGATCGCGGCTAACCCCGACAAACCGATCGTGACTGTTCAGCTTGGCTGGCCGGATAACAGAGAAGTGAAAACCGGACGTACAGACCCGTTTGTAGAAGGCATTAAGAGCGTTGTTGGTGATGGCAAATTTACAGACCTTGGCTGCCAGGATTGCAGCGGCGGCGCTGATGCAACAAAGACAGCTCTGAGCAATCTGCTTGTAACAAACCCGGAAGTTAACATCATTTACTCCGAAGCCGGTGACTTAACACCTGGCGCGATGGCTGCTCTTATCGATGCAGGCCGCGGCACAATGAAAGATGGCAAGCCGACAACTGAAATCGTGTGCAGCGTTGACTGCCCGGTATCGGAACTCAAAGATATCTTCAATCCGAACAGCTCTCTGAAGGCTTCCCTCGGACTGCCCCCGATCGGTACATCTGAAGCGATCATCGACATGATTGTTAAGGTTTACTTAGGCGAAATCAAACAGGTGAGCGATCCTGCAGAAGAAATCTTCGGGCCTGTGCAAGTGGTTGATGCGTGGAACATGACCCTTGCCGATGCGCTCAAGTGGTACAACGATCAGTTCGGCACAAAGCTGACTGAAGCGGATGTTAAATAACCAACACTTAAGCCTATAGCAATGTTTGGGGGGTGGCTCAGCGTGAGCCCCTCCCAAAAATTATAGAATGGGGAGATATCATGAGTGAGTATGCATTGGAGATCAAAAATCTGATCAAAGATTTTCCTGGTGTAAGAGCGGTGAACGATGTCAGCTTCGACATCCGCAAAAACACGGTTCACTGTCTGGTCGGAGAAAACGGTGCCGGCAAATCGACGCTCATAAAAATCCTGACCGGCGCTTTTGCAAGAACGTCCGGAACTATTTATCTTAATGGGCAGGAATACAGCGCGAACAACACAAAGGATGCGACAACAAAAGGGATAAGCACTTTGTTTCAGGAACTTAATGTTGTTGATCAGTTGACAGTAGAAGAAAATCTCACACTTGGCATTGAAGATACAAAATTCGGGTTTTTACGCAAAACAGATAAGATTAAAAAGATTGTAGACGTATTAAAAGACATAGAGCCCGGTATAAATCCCAAGGAACGGGTTTCAAGGTTGAGCGTTGCAAAAAAACAAATCATCGAGATTGCTAAAGCCGTCGCTTCTGATGCGGAGATTATCATCATGGACGAGCCGACCGCAGCGTTATCGGAAAGTGAAATCGAAAGGCTTTTTAAAATAGTAAAACGGTTGCGCGAGCAGAATGTAACAGTTATCTATATTTCACACAGACTGGACGAGATATTTGAACTTGGAGATTACGTTACGGTTATGCGTGACGGAAAGCATATTGAAACAAAACCGATGAGTGAAGTGAAAGACAGAATGGAACTGATCAGGATGATGATCGGCAAATCGGTAATGGAGAAATATGAATCGCGAGACATCCAGTCTCAAGAAACGCTGCTTGAGGTTAAAAATCTTAGCAACCATAAACTCAAAGACATTTCCTTCAAGGTTAATAAAGGCGAAATTGTGGGCTTTTACGGGCTGATTGGGGCCGGTAAAACAGAGCTGGCGCGGGCGATTTTCGGAGCAGATAAATACACCGGAGACATTGAGTTCAACGGCAAGAAGCTCGGCTGCGTTCCCAGCAAAACAATTGAAGCCGGTATCGCGTTTGTACCCGAGGAAAGAAGAACGCAAGGCTTGTTTACAATGCTGACAATAAAGCGCAATATTCCGGTGATGAACATGGGGAAAATTTCTCACGGCGGAATTATTGATGCCGGAAAAGAACGCGCTGTCGCAAATGAATACATTCAAAAGCTGAACATTAAAACAGACTCGATGGAAAAGGAAACGGCCAAGCTATCAGGCGGAAATCAGCAAAAAGTGGTTTTCTCGAAATGCTTGTTTGCAGATGCCAATCTGTTGTTGCTCGACGAACCGACGAGAGGTATTGATGTCGGCGCAAAATCTGAAATCTATCAGATCATTCGCGAGCTGGCTATGGAAGGAAAGTCGATCATGTTTTTCTCTTCAGAGCTGCCGGAGATACTGAATTCTTGTGACCGTGTTTTCCTGCTTTATGAGGGCGAGATCCGTTCAGAGCTGCAAAACGGCGTTGATGTTGATGCCCAGCGGATCATTCACATCTGTACTGGGGGTGTATGCTGATATGTTTAATAAAAATAACAGTCTATTCAAAAAAGGAAAAATGAGCAATGAATCGTTCATAACGCTTTCAATGTTCGTTGTTCTAATCGTTGCTTTTGCTCTTGCGAGCTTGTTGATTCCGAAATATTTCTCAGTACCGATCGTACTGAACCTGCTGGCTAATAACTGGTATGTTGTGATTCTCGGCATCGGGGTCACGTTTCTGCTGATCACCGGGCATTTCGATATGTCGGTGAGCGGTACAATCGCCATGACGGGCGTGCTGTCGGCTTATTTCTGCCAGACACAGCAGGCGGGCTTTTCCGAGCTGGCCACCGGCCTTGGCATGAGCTACGGCTTGAGCGTCACCTTGGCCTTGCTGGCCGCGCTGGTAATCGGATTACTCAACTCATATTTCATCGCAAATCTGAAAGTGGCTTCCATTATCGTGACTCTCGGAACGATGTCGATTGCGAGGGGCGTGGCGCAGGTGGTCACTCAGGGTGCACAGCGCAGCGCCGGTTTGCCGGATGTTTACGGTGTGGTTGGTAACGTCACGCTGGTGGGGCCCATCAAGATTGCTGTGTTGATTGCAGCAGTGCTCGTGATTGGGGCGCTGTTTATTGAAAAGAAAACAACTTTCGGCGCAAGAACGTATCTCATTGGCGCAAACAGAGAGGCGGCGCGTCTTTCGGGTATCAAGGTTGAAAGGCATATTACCATTTTGTATCTTTTAAGTTCACTCCTTGCGGGAATCACCGGCATATTACTTGCATCGGAAACCAAAGCGGCTATTTCAAGCCGCGGTGAGGGCTTAGAGTTTAGCGCACTCGTTGTAACATTGCTGGGTGGAACAAATATCAACGGTGGTTTTGGCTCGGTTGCAGGAACAGTGGTTGGTGCTCTTATCATCGGTGTGGTGACATCCGCTGCGACGAGTCTGCTGCTGCGGCCTGAATGGCAATTTATCTTAAAAGGTGTGGTCACGTTTTTGGCGATACTGGCGCAGAGGTATGCGCTGGATAAGCGCAACGCGTGACGAAAGGGGTGAATGAAATGCAAACAAAGGCCAATTTAAAAAACATTGTAAAAAGTGTTTATGTATATCTGATCCTTTTGTTGGTTGTCCTTGCGCTGGGGATGACGAAAGGTGAGTTTTTTCAGAGGGGCAACTTTCTCTTCCCCGATAACTTAACCAATATTTTAAGAATGTCTGTACCGATTATCATGATTTCGAGCGGGTTCACTTACATCATGATATCAGGAAACATCGATCTTTCGGTGGGCAGCACATTAAGCCTGACAACCGTGTTTTATGCGACCATGGTGCTCAACGGTTTCTCGTTCCTGCCGGCTTTGCTGCTGACGCTGGCGCTTGGGTTTGTACTCGGCTGGGTTAACGGCTGGCTGGTTATGAAGATGAGAATAACGCCTGTTATCGCCACATTGATTACGATGAGTGCTTATCAGGGCATCGCAAGATATCTTGTGCCTGAAGGGATATCCTCTATAAAAAGCAACGGCGGGCTTGTGATGCCGGATTGGATTGGCGATTTTTCGCGCGCAGAGGTTGTTCCGGGTTCCGGACTGTCATGGGCTGTGATCGTCACGATAATAGTGGTTGTGGTACTTGTCATCGTCCAGCGTAAAACCGTTCTCGGCAAGTATATTGCGGCCATTGGTGGTAACAGAACGGCAGCTGAGCTGTCGGGTATCAACTCCGTCAAAGTCGTTTGGGGTGTGTATATTATGCTTGGCGTGCTGTCCGCATTGGCCGGTGTTGCGCGGGGCAGTTATCTGATGATCGGCGAGCCTTATACCGGTGTCGGCGTGGAAACAGATGCCATTATCGCCGTACTGCTGGGCGGAACCGTGTTTACAGGCGGTGAAGGGTCGGTTGTTAAATCAGTCATCGGTGCGTTGATCATCGCATGTATAACCCTTGGGTTAAAATCGGTTATACCGCCTTACTACGAGTCTTTGGCGAAAGGTGTTGTGCTGGTGCTGGCTGTTGCGCTGAACCATGTGCTCACCAGAGAAGCGATTGCTCAATAACGGCTGCATATAAATCACGGAGCAGCAATAGGTATGAAGCAAATACTGCTTAATGATCGGGAAAGGTCAGCCAAGCGACTATTATAAATTGCAGGAGGGTGAAAATGAAGCAGGTAAAAATTAAGAAGTTAACACACGAAGCCTTTGCAAGGTACGGAAGCTTCTCCAGCATACTGAATCCGCAGGGCGACAAGCTCGGCGCTCCGCCTGTCGAATTTTATCGTGATATGGTTCAGCAAAGCCTTGGCAGCGCAACCTGCGTTTCGTACTCGGCATGTGTGGTTGAAAACCGTCCGCATATTATCGACTGCATAGAAATGCACAATTATTGCCATGAAACAATCATCTGTCTTGACGGCGATTACCTGATGCATGTGGCACCGGCCACCCAAACAGGCGTTGTCCCGCTGGACGAAATTGAGGTGTTTTTGCTGCCAAAGGGCACGGTTGTTAATGTAAAGGCCGGGGTGTGGCATCAGGCCGGTTTCCCGTATCAGTGCGACAAGGTTCATATTCTTTGTGCGCTGCCGGAAAGAACATACGTGACTGATTGTTTTATGGTCGATATCCCGGCGGATAAGCAAATTGAAGTGCTTGATGAATTTGAGTAGACAACATCAACGCGTCATTTTGTACCAACAATAATGTCTCTATTAATATGTAATAAATAAGGAGGGTTAAAAATGAAATACAGGAAAATGGGTAACAGCGGTATTGATATTTCGGTGATCGGTCAGGGCACATGGGAAATGGGCAACGACTTCTTCGGCGAAGTGGATGAAAAGCTCTCCATTGATGCCATCAGAGCGTCTATTGATGCGGGCGTCAATATGGTGGATACAGCAGCGGCATACGGCCTTGACGGTGCTTCTGAAAAAGTTGTTGCCAAGGCAATTAAGGGCCTGCGCGACAAGGTTGTTCTTGCAACCAAGCTGGGTACACTCCGTATCTACGGTGAATATGTGAACTGCCTGAATACGAATATCATGAGAAAAGAGCTGGAAAATTCTCTTCGTCGTCTTGAAACAGATTACATCGATCTTTATTTTATTCACTGGCCGGATTACAACACAAGCATTGAAAAAGCGCTTGAGCTGATGGTGAAGTTTAAGGAAGAAGGCAAAATTCGTGCCATTGGCGTGTCAAACTTCAATTTATCACAAATTGAAACAGCGGTTAAAATTGCGGATATTGCCGTTGTTCAGCCACCGATGAACATGCTGAACCGCATCTCGATCGAAAACGGAATTCTTCCATACTGCAACAAGAACGATGTGGGCGTTATCACATACGGATCCTTGGGCGGCGGCATATTAACCGGCAAAATGGAGAAGCCGGTTACAGGCGGAAAAGAGCTGCGTTCTGCGTTTTATTCGTTCTACGAAGAGCCAATGTGGTCGAAATGCCAGAAACTGCTTGACGTGCTCCGCGGTATCGCAAGCGATAAAGGCACAACGGTGGCGCAGGTTTCAATCAATTGGGTGCTGGCTCAGCCGGGTGTCACATGCTCGCTGATGGGCGCGACAACACCTGACATGGCCTATGAAAACGCCAGCGCAGCCGAATGGGAACTTGCTGCCGACGAATTGGCATACATCAATAAAAAGTATGAAGAGATCATGGGATAATCACTTAGAGCATTCATCTGCTGCCTAACTGAATACGTGAAATGGATAGCGCCCCTTATGTATGGGGCGCTATCCGTATTATACGAGCCTGAGCAAAATTCTCAAAAATAGCAGGTATATTAAAAAATAGTGAACAATTGTGTTGTAACATTTAGTGAGTCCTTGCAAAAAGGTATTGCGGAATGCTAAAATATACATTAAGATTTTGTCGAACGATTTTTTATATATTTGGAAACGGAGAGATAATTGAATGAAGGCTCGTTATGATATACAGCTTATGGTTCAGGCTTCGAAAATGTATTATATAGGCGGCTTGACACAGGAGCAGATTGCAAAACAGCTTGGCATCTCCAGATCATCTGTATCGATGATGCTTTCGGAAGCGAAAGATTTTGGCATTGTTGAAATCAGCATTAAGGACCCAAAGAACAATGTTGAGGATGTTTCAGAGCAGTTCATGAAGAGATTTTCGTTGAAGGGATGTCTCGTTATTCCGACAGCGATTGATGATATTCATATGATTACAAGAATTGTGGCCTCTCAGGGTGCCGATTATGCCGAAGACTTACTGAAAAGCCATTCGACGGTTGGTATCGCATGGGGCACAACGTGTTATGAATTCATGTTGTCATTCACCAATCGGAATAAATTGAGAGATATCAATGTTGTCCCGTTAATCGGGGGAACATCGCGAATCACTTCCGAATATCAGCTTAATGAAATGGTCCGTATGTTCTCGGAAAAGCTATACGGAACACCTTCTTTCATTTATGCGCCGGCCATTGCGGAATCAATTGAAGACAAAGATCTCTATATGCAAAGCATGTCGATGAAGTCAATCATTGAAAAGTGGGAGAATATGGACACAGCGATTGTGTCTGCCGGTGCACCGCCTGAGTTTTATGATAATCGTATGGTGTTTGATATTGCACAGCAGCAGCATTACGAGCGGAATGAAACAAGGGCAATCGGAGATATTTGTGCAAGACGATTTAATTTAAAAGGTCATTTTATTAACAATGAATTCAGCGCGAGAATCATGGGTATTGACGATGAAAAGCTCAGACGCATTGAAAACGTGATTTGTATCGCAGCGGGAAAGCACAAGGTGCTGTCTATCATCGGTGCGCTGCGTACCGGCACAATCAACTACTTTGTGACGGACGAAAACACCGCACGAAGTGTTTTGGAGCTGCTTGAAAATTAATATTGAGTTATGAATGCGGCATGGAGGAGTGAGAGGGCATGCGGTCAATGACCGGCAGCCCTTTTTATTTGCTGAATTTAAAAAGAAGCGTTAACCGAAAAAATCAAGCGCATACTTGCGTATGAACAAATGTGCACTTTTATTTATAGGAAGAAAAATTATGCTTGAATCATTTCTTTTGTTATAGTATCATAATGTAAAGGCGGTGAAGGTTATGGATCGACGGGATTTAAAAATACAGGTTGCCAAAATGTACTATATCGAAGGCCTGTCCCAGGAAGAAATTTCTCAAAAAATACATATGTCTCGTCCAAGCATTTCCCGTATGCTTCAGGCATGCATCAAAGAGGGAATAGTGCAGATTAAAATTGACGATGTGTCTTCCTTCGGCAAAGAACTCGGCAGAAAGATAGTCGAGACATACGGCATTAATGAAGCCATTGTGGTTCCGCAAAGCTACAGCGTTGAAGCGGATAAAGACAAGGTTGGTCAGACGGCGGCATTGTATATCGAGTCTATAATGACATCGGGTATGCTCATCGGCCTGTCTTGGGGCACAACCATTTTCAGCATCGTGAAAAACATCAAGCCAAACAGCTTTTTAAAGGCCGATGTGATTCAGCTGGTTGGCGGTACCGGAAACAAGACCAATGATACAGACGCCAATATGATGGCACATAATCTGGCCAAAGCCCTCAATGGAGACAGCTATATATTGCAGGCACCGTTTATGGTGCAGAGCAAAATATTGCGTGATCTGCTGATGGAAGAACCACATATTAAAAACCACTTTCAAAAGATTAAAAGCATCGATATTGCCGTAATCGGCCTCGGCTCAACTAAACCGGAGCTCAGCGCTCAGTTCAGATCCGGTCATATCAATATTGAAGACTCCGAGAAGCTGATTAACGAAGGCGCAGTCGGCGATATATGCGGCAGTTACATTGATATCAACGGCCATCTTTGTCACTCAACCTTGAACGACAAAATGATGGCAATATCGCTTGATGATTTAAAAAGAATCCCGCATGTGATCGGTGTTGCCGCGGGCGAAAAGAAGGCCGATGTGATACTCGGGGCCTTACGCGGACGGTATATAGATGTGCTCATCACAGATGAAAAAGCGGCTCAAAGTGTATTAAAATAGCAACATAACAAAACCAACTTATGGCATTTTGGCCAATGCTTAAACTTTGCCGGACTACCGGCTTTTTTTATTGTTCATCTTTAAAAAATACGAAAAATCCCCATGAACAAATGTGCAATGTTGCGTGCATATATTGACATGGGTGAAGGTATATAATATCATTAACTCGTAGTTAACATTCGTCGTGAAATTTGTTTACTGGAGTTCAATATGAAAATATCCGCATCAATACTATCAGCCGATTACTTAAACCTTGGGCGTGATATAGACAGAGCCTATGAAGCAGGATGTGAGCTGCTGCATCTCGACATTATGGATGGGCACTTTGTGCCCAATATTGCCGTTGGGCTATGCACCGTTGAAGCATTAAGAAACGATAAACGCATGAGGAAAGACGCACACCTTATGATCAGCAATCCGCAGGACATGATACAGCCGTTTGTGGAAGCGGATGTTGATTCAATCACGATACATGCCGAAAGCAACCCGCATCATATAAGGCTGCTAAGAGACATCAAAAAAGCAGGCAAGCTGGCCGGAATTGCCATTACGCCCGAAACGCCGATTGATGCGATACGCTGTGCACTGGAGGAAGCGGATATCGTGCTGCAGGTGTCGGTTTGCGTGGGCTTCGGCGGGCAAAGCATTATCGAGCATGTGTATGAAAAGCTGAACCTGTTGAGAGAGCTGAAAGCGCGCTACGGCTATCATTACGAGATTCAGGTGGACGGCGGTATCAATGCCAACACGTATAAAGTTGTGCTGGCAAATGGGGCAGACGTGTTGGTGGCCGGTTCTTTCGTCTTTGGATCGCAAAACATGAAAAAAACAGTCGAGCTTATCAAAGCAGCGACGTTTTAAAAAGTCAAAACATATGAAGGAGGATTCATCATGGGGCTATATTCTGACAATTTGAAAGACAAGGTCTGCGTTGTAACGGGAGCCGCTAAAAGCATAGGCTTCGCAATTGCAGAAAAGTATGCCGAGCAGGGTGCCAAAGTGGTATTGATCGACATTGATCCGCTGGTGGAGAAATCGGCCGAAGAGCTGAGCAAAAAGGGTTATTATGCAAAAGGGATTATACTCAACATTACCGACAGAGATGCGGTGCTGAAGTGCTTTAAGCAGATCACGAGCGAAGTCGGTGATATTTATACACTGGTTAACAACGCGGGCGTTGTGGATCAGAGACCTTTCGAAGAGAACGATGAAGCCGTTTTTGACAAAATGTTCAAGGTTAATGTATACGGCACAGCATACTGTATACAAGGGGCTATTGAAAGCATGAAGAAGAACAACGAAGGCAGAATCATCAACTTTGCTTCCAAGTCAGGCAAAACGGGTTCTGCGCTGATGGGCCCTTACAGTGCGGCAAAGGGTGCGGTGATTGTGCTGACTCAGGCGCTCGCATTTGAATATGCGAACTACAACATTAAGATAAACTCCATCTGCCCCGGTATCACCGATGCCACAGGCGTGTGGTCGAACGTCAGTGCCGGATACATTGACAATTTAAAGCTGCCTAAGGATGAAGTTGTTAAGAAGTTCACGGCAAAGGTGCCGCTCGGCAGACTGACAAAGAAGGAAGACGTTGTTGACTTTGTGTTTTTCCTCACCGTATCGGGAGATTATTGCACAGGCCAGGCGTTCAATGTAACGGGCGGCCGTGAAATGCACTAAAAGAAGGAGACGAATATGGACATAGAAAAAATCGTCAGAGAGATTACCAATGAAGTATTAAAAGAAGTTCAGGACAATTCAAGTGTGAAAAAGAGCTCCGGCTTTGATGCATCGTACGCCAAATATATGGATCATACGGTGCTTAAGCCCGAGACACCCAAGAGCACAGTCAAGAAGTTCTGCGACGAAGCGAAGGAATGGAAATTCGCAAGCGTTTGCGTGAACCCCACCCATGTGAAGTTTGTTGCGTCTGAGCTGGCCGGATCCGGTGTGAAAACATGCTGCGTTATCGGCTTCCCTCTCGGAGCAAACACGAGCTTTGTAAAAGCTGTGGAAACCATGGAAGCCGTGAAAAACGGCGCCGAAGAAGTCGATATGGTTATCAACGTCGGCGCTCTGAAAGACAAGGATTACGATCTGGTTTATGAGGATATCAAAGGCGTTGTGGACGCGGCTCATCCCAAAGCAATGGTCAAGGTCATCATTGAAACCTGCCTTCTGACGGATGAAGAAAAAGTTCGCGTTTGCGAGCTGGCAAAACGGGCCGGTACCGATTTTGTCAAAACATCCACAGGCTTTGGGTCGGGCGGTGCCACTGTCGAAGATATCCGCCTGATGAAACGCACTGTGGGAGACAGCGTGATGGTGAAAGCCTCTACCGGCATCAACGATCGCAAAACATGCGATGCGATGCTTAACGCCGGTGCGGTGAGAATGGGCACCAGCAAAGGAATAATAATTGTCAAGAATGAGAACCAGCACGAGTGTACAAATTGCGGCAAGTGCTCAGCAACCTGCCCAAGCGGAAACGTCAAAATAACCAAAAACGAATATTAAGGGAGTAAATGAATATGGATAAGCAAGCATTAGGAATGGTGGAAACAAAGGGTTTGATCGGAGCAATTGAAGCGGCTGATGCCATGGTGAAGGCTGCCAGCGTGGAACTTATGGGTAAAGAAATGATCGGCTCCGGTCTCGTGACTGTGATGGTCAGAGGCGATGTCGGTGCGGTTAAGGCCAGTGTTGATGCCGGTGCATCAGCTGCGAAGCGCGTTGGCGAGCTGGTGTCTGTTCATGTGATACCGCGTCCGCATTCAGATGTGGAGAAGATCCTTCCTGCAAAATAACACTGGGCTAGACGCAAAGGAGGCATTCAAATGGATCTCGGGTTAAAGGGGAAAACCGTGCTGGTCACGGGTGGCGGTGCTGGGCTTGGTGCCGGAATCTGTGAGGTGTTTGCACAGGAAGGTGCAAATATCGTTGTTAACTATATCATAGATGAACCGGGCGTGCTCAAGTTTGTCGATTCGCTCAGCCAAAGATACGGCGGTACACATATAGCTATGTATGGCGATATCACGAGGGACGAAGACATCGACAGAATGATTCAGGAATCTGTGGATAAGTTCGGCCATCTCGATGTGGTTGTCAACAACGCAGGTATCTGGCCAACCACGATGATTGAAGACATGACAGACGCAGAGTGGCGCAAGGTGATTGATGTGAATCTGACCGGACCGTTCATGATCAGCAAAAGAGCGTGTGTCTATTACAAGAAAGCTGGCATCAGAGGCAGAATCGTAAACGTCACATCCAAATCAGCCTATGCCGTTAATACACCGGCTCATGCGCACTATGTGTCCGCAAAGGGCGGCCTCAATTTGTTAACCAAGGCGCTGGCCAGAGAGTTTTCGCCATACGGTATCATCGTCAACGGTGTGATACCGGGCATGGTGAGAACGCCGCTTAACGAAGACAAGCTTTCCAAGCCGGAAATACTTGCTTCGTACGTGGAGCGTATTCCGTCGGGAAGAATCTCGACGGCTCAGGAAGTCGGCTACACCGTTGCGTTCCTTGCGTCCACGAAGGGTGATTTCATCAACGGTACCTGTGTTGACGTAACCGGCGGTATGCTGATATAGAAATGAAGGAAATCAAAGTTGCGGTGCTGGGTATGGGCTTTATCGGTAAGGTTCATACCTACGCCTATACCGCTCTGCCGTTTTTCTATAATGATCTGCCCTTTAAGGTGAAGCTGGCCTGGGTGTATAACCGCACGCTGTCCACCGCGCAAAAGGCCAAGGAAAGCTATGGCTTTGAGTTTGCCACCGATAACCTGGATGACATACTGCTGAAGGCCGATATTGACGCGGTCAGCATCTGTCTTCCAAATTTTCAGCACGCCGAGTGCGTCATTAAGGCAGCACAGCGCGGGCTGCACATTTATTGTGAGAAGCCGCTTGCCGCGAACGAGCAACAGGCGCAAAGCATGCTGAGGGCTGTGGAAGGCAAGAGCCTTAGGCATCAGACAGTGTTTCACAATCGGTTCTTCCCATCCGTCATGCGCGCGAGGCAGATCATCGAAGAGGGGCGCCTAGGGAGAATTCTCGGGTTTAACGCATCTTACATGCACGCGAGCAATGCGGACCCGAATAAGAAGTTCAACTGGAAGTACGACAAAGAAAAGGCCTGCGGCGGAACGCTTTTTGATATGGGCTCTCATGTACTCGACATGCTGTATTATCTGATGGGCGAGTATGACGGGCTGTATGCAAAAATGCAGATTGCTCATAAGCAAAGGCCTGACGAAAACGGCCAGATGAGAAAAGTTGACGTGGACGACGCAGCGTATATCGTTGCGGAAATGAAAAACGGCGCCCACGGCACAATCAACGTGTCGAAGATCGCAACGGGAACCAATGATGAATTCATCGTTGAAATATACGGGGATAAGGGAGCGATTAAACTAAATCTGATGGATCCGAACTGGGTGTGGTTTTACGATAACACACAGCCGGATGTTGCTCTCGGGGGAAACAAAGGGTTTACGAAGATCGAATCGGTACAGCGGTTCGAAGCGCCGGGAGGAGAATTCCCGTCGCCGAAGCTTCCCGGAGGATGGCTCCGGGCTCATGTGCATAGCCTTTACACCTTTTTAAACTGTGTGTACGAAGACAAACCCTGCACACCTGATCTCGCGGACGGCGCTTACATACAGCATGTGATGGAAAAAGCGTACGAATCGCATGAACGCGGTTGCTGGGTCAAGACATAAAAAACCGTCGTGGTTCGCCCTGTATACTATGCTGTCGGGGTTTACAGAGGCGGGAGCTGCAGCGTTTTGCTGCAAAGCAAAGGGCCATGCAGATCATAAAAAATGAAAAGGCAGCTCAATTGGAGTATGGAAAAAGAATGTGTAAAGCGCCTTGTCACACTGACACTGGTTAAAAGCATGGCGCAAAATAAAGAATATTTAATTCCCGTCGCATCCTCTCAAAGGCATATCCATATATCCGCAGGCGATTTGGAAAAGCTCTTCGGGGCGGGATATAAGCTGCGTAAAATGAGAAATCTCTCTCAGCCGGATCAGTTTGCGTGTGAAGAACGCATCACCATAGCCGGCCCGAAGGGCAGCATTGCAAACGTGAGAATCTTGGGGCCGGAGCGCCCGGATACTCAGGTGGAAATTTCGCTGACGGATTCGTTTAAGCTCGGGATTAAGCCGGTTGTCAGAATGTCGGGCGATATAGCGGGAACGCTTGGCTGCAAGCTCATTGGCCCCGCAGGGGAGCTGACGCTGGCGCAAGGCGTGATTGTGGCGGCCAGACACCTGCACATATCTGATGAAGAAGCCGCGCTTTACGGGCTGAAAAACGGTGATGTGATCAGCGTAAAGAAGAGCGGCGAAAGAGAAACGGTATTCGGTAATGTTCTTGTGCGGTCGGGTAAGGCGCATTCGCTCGAAATGCATATCGACACCGACGAAGCGAATGCCGCTTGCATTAAAAATGGAGACCTGTTGGAACTGATACGATGAATATAGACGATAGCAGAGAATTGAAAATGCTGATTCGCCGGGTCGCCGAACGGGTCATCAGGCAAATGATGGAGCCTGAGAAAACGGAAAAGGGCACGCTTGTACTGATACCGTCTTATGTGCCCGATATTGGGCCATTGAAGGCGTATTTAAGCAACAACTGCCCTGATGGCCTCGTTTGCGCCGGAGAAGGCGCGGCATTGCTGGGGGAAGGCACCATTTCAGCAACCGAAACGCAGCAAGACAAGCAGCAGCTGATGGAGACGATGAAAGGCTGCTCGCAGGTTATATTGGCATCGCCGCCGCTGTGGATGCTGAAAAACATAGCAAGCGGAGACGATCGGGGTTTTGTTGAGCAGGCACTCATGCGGGCGCTGCTGTGGAACAAAAGCGTCACTGTGATAATGGATTTTGAGAAACCGAGCTTTATGCGGGGCACTTACTTTGAAGGGCTCAACGATGCGCTGCTGGCGATAGAGAACATGGGCGCCAACGTAAAGACGCTGAAGCTCTCAGTCGGTAAGCCGGAAGGGCAGTATTCTCTGGTGACCGAAACAGAGGTTATGGATGCGTATAAGCAACATAAAGAGCGCATTAGGTGTGCGCCGGGTGCCATTGTGACACCGCTGGCAAGAGACGCGGCCAAAGAGTTGCACGTCTCGATCGATGAGTAAACTTGGAGGGATTTTATGATACTTGCACGGGTCAGAGGAAATGTGGTCAGCACGAATAAGGCTGATAAACTTCAGGGCTTAAAGCTGTTGATTATTGTGCCCATTGATATAGAAAGCTTTGAAGAAAAAGGTGCGCCGCTTGTTGCCATCGATACCGTGGGAGCAGGTGAAGGTGAGGTTGTGATGTGCGTCGGCGGCAGCTCATCGAGGCAAACCGCGCTGACAGACGGCAAGCCGTCGGATCTTGCAATTATCGCCATTATCGATTCAGTGGAACTGAGAGGCAATCTCGTTTTCAGAAAATTTGAACTAAAAGATGAACCCACAGCAAAAAAGTAGTAATGAGGTTTTGATATGAGTTTAACGGACGAGCAAATCAGAAGTATTGTAGACGACACAGTCAAGCAATTGGTTGGGTCGAGCGGCGTGTCCAGAGCAACAGGCAGCGTGCCCGGAGTAACGGACAGCGTGGTTAATGTGCCTGACAGCGTGGCTAAAGTATCGGCAGGCAGATGGCTCTGTGATACGGCAGAAGAGGCCATACAGTCTGCGAAAGCAGCCCAGATCGAGCTGAGCCTGTTAACGCTTGAAAAAAGAGGGCAGATTATTGATGCCATGCGCGAAGCCAGTAAAAAAAATGCCCGTTATTTGGCGGAGCTTGCGAACAGCGAAACGGGCTATGGCCGTGTGGAAGACAAGGTGAAGAAGAATCTGCTGGCGGCAAACAAAACGCCTGGTATTGAGGACCTCACAGCAGATGCGATTTCCGGCGATTTTGGATTAACACTGGTCGAACGTGCACCGTATGGCGTCATCGGGTCCATCACGCCGTCCACAAATCCGCCGTCCAGCGTGATCAACAATTCCATCAGCATGATTGCAGCGGGCAACGCTATTGTTTTCAATCCGCACCCGGGGGCTAAAAAAGTGTCCATCGAGACGATGCGCATACTTAATGAAGCTATCGCGGCGGCGGGCGGCCCCTCAACGTTGATTTGTGCGGTCAAAGAACCCAGCTTAGAATCAGGTAAAGCGATCATGGAACATCCGGATGTTCCGCTGCTCTCGATAACGGGCGGCGAAGCGGTGGTGAAGGTGGCCATGAAAACGGGCAAAAAGGTGGTTGCAGCCGGCCCCGGCAATCCGCCGGTCATCGTTGATGATACGGCCATCGTTCCACAGGCTGCGAAAGATATTGTGGATGGTGCCAGCTTTGATAATAACGTGCTGTGTATCGCCGAAAAAGAAGTGATTGCGTTTGAAAACATCGCAGAAAAACTGATGAGCGAAATGGTGAAAAACGGCGCGTTTAGAATTTCTGGCGCGGATATCAATAAAGTCGTTAATACGGTGCTCGAGAATAAAAACGGCAAATACACGCCCAACCGTAATTTCGTGGGCCGTGATGCATCTGTGATACTTAAAGCCAGCGGCATCGACTTCACGGGTGAACCTCGTCTGGTGATCGCTGCGGTCGATTTTAATCATCCGTTCATCAACGTGGAAATGCTGATGCCGGTGCTTGGCATCACGACTGTGCGTTCGATCGACGAAGCCATAAGAAAAGCGATTAAGGCTGAAAACGGCTGCCGGCATACGGCCATGATGCATTCGCAAAACGTCTCGCATCTGTCGATGGCGGCTAAGGCGCTGAACACGACGATTTTTGTGAAGAATGCACCGTCATACGCGGGGCTCGGGTTCAACGGTGAAGGCTTTACCACCTTAACCATTGCGACACCGACCGGTGAGGGCCTCACGAGCGCGAGAACATTCACGCGCTTACGGCGCTGTGTTCTGTACGGCAATTTCAGGATTGTATAGTTGAATGCAGTTGGCTGCGGTCATATCCGCAATGAAAGCGGTGCTGCGGCCCAACAAGGGCAGGGAATGGTTGTAGGGACGGTTTGATACCGTTAACGCACCCTGATATATGACAAACAGTGTTTAAAAAAAGAATTGCATAGAAAAGGAGAAACAAAAATGGCAAAAGAAGCACTTGGAATGGTTGAAACGAAAGGCCTTATCGGCGCAATCGAAGCGGCTGATGCGATGGTGAAAGCTGCAAATGTCACACTGATGGGCAAAGAACAAATCGGCAGCGGTCTGGTGACGGTGATGGTCAGAGGCGATGTCGGTGCGGTGAAAGCAGCGGTGGATGCCGGTGCGGCAGCGGCCAAGAGAGTCGGCGAACTGTTCAGCGTTCATGTCATTCCGCATCCGCATGATGATGTTGAAGGCATACTGCCTGCCGTAAAAGCAGCATCCAAAGCGGCGGCAAAATAAGCTGGCACAACGCCGGAGGTAAAAGCGTATGTATACCGGCAAAGTGGTCGGTTCAGTCGTTTCCACAGTGAAGGATGAGGGGCTTAACGGGATTAAGCTGCTTTTGGTTCAGTTGATTGAAAACGGCAAACCCGGCAAAACGATCGTTGCCGGCGATCAGACACGGCAGGCAGGAAACAACGATTTTGTGTATCTGATTGGTTCCAAAGAAGCGAGCCTGATATTCCGCAACGGATTGGTGCCTGCTGATGCTGCCATCGTCGGCTTCATCGATGACTATAATGAAAGATTATAACCTTATAGACAGCATGAAAGGAGTTTTCTAATATGGAGAAACAGGCACTGGGCATGGTTGAAACGAAAGGGCTGATCGGCTCTATCGAAGCAGCGGATGCCATGGTTAAGGCAGCCAATGTGAAATTGATCGGCAAGGAACTGATTGGCAGCGGTCTTGTCACTGTGATGGTGAGAGGCGATGTCGGCGCGGTGAAGGCATCGGTTGATGCAGGCGCTGCAGCAGCGAAAAGAATCGGAGAGCTTGTCAGCGTCCACGTGATTCCAAGCCCGCACGAAGACGTGGAAGACATTCTGCCTAAGTAAGCAGGTAACAGCTTGAGAATAGCGAGAGTTGTGGGCAACGTTGTGTCCACAATAAAAGATTATAATTTCCAAGGCCATAAGCTGATGATCGTCGAGTTCATCGGTTTGGATGGTGCGCCCATTGAAACCCGGCAGATTGCTTTTGACTGCGCGGACTCCGGGCCGGGAGATGTTGTTCTTGTTAACGTTGATGGCGGTGCTGCCAAGATGTTTTTCAACGACAATGATCTGATAGCGGACTGGACAATATGCGGCGTTATTGATCATTACATGGCAGATGGGCAGATCAAAAATCCACATAATATTTAACTGACTAGGCGGGTGAAAGTTTTGGATATAGAGAACATCATTGCGCGGATCACCGACAAGGTTTATGCGCAAATAGAAGGGGCCGAAGCGTCGAGCCAAGGCGGAGCAGACCTTGCATGCACCATAGAGCACTCGCTGCTCAACCCGGATGCGTCGGCTGAAGTGATTCGCAAGGGTTGTGAGGAAGCGAAGAAATATGGTTTTGCCAATGTGTGCGTGTCTCCTTATTTTGTGGGAATGGCAGCCGATATACTGTCTGGAACCAATGTGGCTGTATGTACGGCGGTTGGTTTTCCGCACGGCGCGGCATCCACAAAGGCAAAATGTGCCGAGATTCGCGAAGCGATTATGAACGGCGCGACAGAGCTTGATGTATCGTTAATGATTGTTGCGGCCAAATCCGGCGATTTTGAGGGGCTGAAAAAGGATCTGAGTGAAATGGTCTCGGTAGCGGGGGGCAGAGCAAAAATTAAGGCCATATACGAGCAGGGCGTGCTGACCGATGAAGAGAAAGAAAAGACGCTTTGCATCGCGGCACAGTGCGGTGTAGACTACATAAAAATCTCCAACGCGCTGACTGGAAAGAAAGCGTGTGTGGAAGACATCAATTATGTCCGTTCAATAATCGGTAAAAAAATCGGCATTAAGATTGATGGCGGCATTAAAGATGCCGCAAAAATCAGAGAACTGATGGCGGCGGACGCTCAGCGTTTTGGATGCAGCGCTTCGGTTCAGATTGTTACAGGTACATAATTATTACCCTTGTTGATTGAGGGTTAATTTTTTAAAAAGATTCAGTACTACCAAAAACAGTTGTGTATTACCTCTCTCTTTATATTTGAGCCTCCGCAGGGTGTGCCCCCTGAAGGAGGTTTTGTTTTGTGATGATATTCTCATTTAATTTATGGCTTCTCCTAGAGGAGAAGCTGTCGCCGACAGACGACTGATGCGGTGTTCATTTCGGTTTTTTAATACACCTCATCCGATGCCTTTTTTATCTTACGATAAGCCTTGATTAACGGTATTACCGGGGTCTAAAAAGATCAGCCCATAGAAATGGACTGATCAGACTGTAGATAAGCCCTTTATTGTCATTCCGAGCCTGTCGAGGAATCCCATGAAAAACGCTTTGTAGAAGGGGATTCCTCGATCGCTTACGCTCCAACGGAATGACATAATGGACGGATACCATAGTATCAGAAAGATACTTATGTCATTCATTTGGAATTGGTAATCGAGTCCACTTTATCGTGAGGCGCAATGCGACGACAACCTAGCAGATGAGAATCTGCTCATTTTATAGACGCGTACTACAAAGTGGCGTGTCTGTATTGCATAATATCAAACACGCAAAATGATTCTATCACCAGTTTGGTTCATATTGTCAGATGCTTTAGACACAAAAAAAGGATCAGCCCGTTTGAATGGACTGATCCTTATCGTACTCCTAAACGACTCTATTAGGACTCTGTAATTCAGTATTTACCGAAGTCATTATTGTCGGAGCTGCCAAGCCGGGCACTATCCGTCAAATCAATCGTCGGCTGAGCATCCGGCAGCAGTGGCCGATTGGAACCTATTCTAGCCATATCAACATCTGCATCGGTTGCCTCGTCAAGTGTAAACCGGCGCACCATCTCTTTAAGGCGCTCTGCCTGCACCGCAAGCTCTTCAGAAGATGCCGCCGCTTCCTGAGCCGCCGCCGAGCTGTTTTGCACCACGTCGGAAAGCTGATCCAGCCCGGTATCAATCTGAGAGATGCCGGTGGCCTGCTCATTCGAGGCCACGGCAATTTTTCCGGACAAATCAACGATTCTCTTAATGCTGTCTACAAAGCTCTGCAAAACGATGGCCGTATCGTCCGCAATCTGTGTGCCGGCAGCTGTCCTTTTCATAGAACCTTCAATAAGCTCGGTGGTCTGCTTTGCTGCTTCTGCGCTTTTGGCTGCGAGATTTCGAACTTCTTCCGCCACAACCGCGAAGCCTTTGCCGTGTATTCCGGCCCGTGCCGCTTCCACGGCCGCATTCAGCGCCAATATATTGGTCTGAAAGGCAATGTCGTCAATCACCTTGATGATTTTTGAGATGCTGGCAGACGACGCATTGATCTCCTTCATTGCGGTTTGCAGCATCGCCATTTTTTCGGTGCCGTTCGAAACCACATCCATGGCCGAATACGAAAGCGCGCTTGATTCGTTGGCGCTTTGCGAATTGTGCTTGGTTTTGTCGGATATCTCAGAGAAGGAGGCGCTGATTTGCTCAAGTGCACCGGCTTGCTCGGTTGCGCCCTGAGAGATCTCCTGACTGCTGGCCGAAAGCTGTGCCGCACCGCCGGCCACTTCTGCAGAGGCTGTATTAATCTCGTGGAGCACCTGATTAAACGATGCGATGCTTTTATTGACGGATTCTTTTATCGCCGCAAAATCTCCCCTGAATTCGGAGGAGATGCTCACGGTCAAATTGCCGTTCGATATGTCCGAAAATACCCTGTAGATTTCAGCGATATAGTCTTTGAGCGTTGCCATTGTTCCGTTCAGCGTGTTTTTAATGATAGCAAAATCGCCTTTGAAATCGCCCTCTACGCGACCATCCAGCTCGCCATCGGCCAGCTTTTCCAGCACGGCAGACGATTCGCTGATCGGAGCAATCATTGTATCCAGTGTCGAATTGATGCCTTCAACAATTTTGCGGTATGCGCCTTGGTGCTTTTCCGCATCCGCTCGAATGGAAAGCTGCCCTTCGGCGGCGGCGCTGATCAGCATACCGGTGTCATCTGTTAAGGTGCGTATTGTCGTGATAATCGTTCGAACAGCTTCACGCATTTGCCCGATCTCATCGGTATGTGCCCGCCCGGACACATCGATATCCAAATCGCCCGATGCAAGCTGTTTCACTTCTTGGGTAAGTTTTTTTACAGGCTTGCTGATTCCGCGTGAAATCAAAACACCGATAACAACGGCGATGATGAACAGCGCAGCTGTTGCCACGACGGTAATATTGAGCACCTGCATAGCCTTTTGTTTGTTGGCCGCATAAATTGCGGATGCGTTGCTGGTAATTACGTAAATAAGGTCATTGAGGTCTTTTTCAATCTTTGTTTCTGCGGTACGCAATGGGCCGGATTTAGAGATTTGATCAAACAGCGCGTCAGTGTTTCCGAGCTTTGCTTTCATAATCAAGTCATCAAGGTTTTTGATGTAGTCATTGAAAGTGTCTTCTATTTCCGTGACTTTTGAAGCATGCTCGTCGGGTATAGATGCTTCAAGCACAGACAGTGCCGATGATATGCCCGTTTTTTTACCCGTTAGCTGTGAGAAAAGTGATGACAGCATGGCGGAGTTTTCTTCCAAGACAAGCTGGCGTAATTGCATACGCAATACCTGGAAGGAATTCAATGTACTAAACGCGTCCTTCGCCGGCTGCAGAATTTGTGTATACATGCCCTCGGTGGCGTTGCTTGTTTGCATTAAGCTTAAAACAGCGTAGCCGCCCATCAATGTGCTTAAAACCGCAATAATCAAAAATGCGGTTAAAAGCCTGGGTGCAATTTTTATATTACCCAAGAGTGTACGCTTGTTTTTGGGTTTCTTTTCTTTTTGTTTTGTAGAAGGGTTTTTTTGGCCCTGCTTTTTGAATAAACTTTTCATCATAATGTGGTCTCCCATCTTTTGTTTATGTATTCATAATAGGGATATACAACCTGCTGAGGGTTTTTATATCAAACATAAAAAGTCTGTTCTTAGAATAAATTTGCGCCGCTGGTTATTGACATTTGACATGACTTGTGTTAATAACAATGTTATTGTAGTATTTTCTTTAACAAATGTCAAGATTATTGCTTTTTCGATCTTGAACTCACAGCTTGCAAGACGTATGATAAATTTGTAATACGTATAAACAGCTGCCAAAGGAGATTAACATGAAAACAAAAGCAACACTATTTTTTCTAATAATCGTCATTGTTTTTACAACAGCATGCGCAATTTCCGACGGCAGCCAAAACCCGAATGCCAATGTTACAAGAGAAGAAGCTGTTCAAACGATAAAGGACATCAGCAAAGGCACGGGTGATGCGGATATCAAATCGTATCCCGACAGAGACCAGATAGCAAACGACGTCAAATATTACTACGTTGAGGTTGTTTTCGCAAATAAAATGGGGGCGGCATATTTTGTTGACGAAAACGAGGGACAAGTGTTTGTTGCGTTTGGCGGTGAACTGGACACGAGCAACCCTTTGCCTAAACTGGATGTCAGTGAACCAAAGGCATCAGTGCAGGGTTCTGCGGATAAGTCCGGCGTTGCCGACATTAACGCTGAGCCGTCGTCAGCCATCAAAGACATATTTGATATCATCGGGAAGACGAGCGAGCAGGTTGAACAAAAATTCGGCGGAAGCTACAAAAAGGTATCGATGAATTATGACGGCTTGATGGAAGGCTTCTTTTACAGCGAACTTGGGCTGACGGCCGCATTCGGTAGCGACGGCGCAGTGGCCTATGTATATTGCACGGACAAGATAGACATCAACGGTGCGCGCTCAGGTATGGATTTTTCGCAGATTCAGGAGCAGCTGGGGGAAACTGTGCTGAACCAAAAATGGGCTGATACCCCGATCAATGCCGCTTTTGAAATCAAGTACAATTTCGACGGCAGGACAGTTGTTTTCTTCTCTCAACATAAAGACGGAGACAACTGTATCATGAGCATAAGCTAAACGAATTTTAAATCCAGATAATTTAACCAAAACGATTCATATATCATATCAACGGCATTCGGTTGAATACTTTAACAATAGGGCTGTCAGTTTAATTAACAAGTCTCTGACAGTGAAGTGTTGACGAATGTAATAACAAATGTTATAATCCGCACAAAAGCCATATTTTAAAAAATGCGAGCGAAAGCGATAAGGTGCTTAATCCGGTCTGCGACAGTCAAAAGAATGGCTGCGCCGTATAAAGCACTTTACCGCCGCCGCCCGCCCCCCAATTGGCCGGTGAGCCGAGCTTAACAAAATGACAGTTGACCATTTTTCTTTGACCTTTGAACCGTAATTCAATTAATTTGGGAGTTAACAAAAATGATTGAAGTCAAAAATCTTACAAAAATGTATGGGAAAAAAATCGGTGTCAACAACATCAGCTTCACTGTTGAGAAAGGTGAAATCCTCGGGTTTCTCGGCCCGAACGGGGCGGGCAAATCCACCACGATGAACGTGATAACGGGGTATAAGCCGCCAACGGCAGGCAAGGTTTTCATTGAAGGGTATGATATATCCGAGAGACCGATTGATGCCAAAAGGCGGCTTGGATATCTTCCCGAAATACCGCCTGTTTATCCAGAGATGAAAGTGAAAGGTTACCTGAAATTTGTTTGCGACCTTAAAGGTGTCAAGCGAGACAAGAGAGAGTCTCACATCAAAGACATCATGGAACTCGTAAAAATCACTGATGTGAAGGATCGATTGATCAAGAACCTGTCGAAAGGGTACAGGCAAAGGGTGGGGCTTGCGCAGGCCCTGATTTCAAATCCGGATGTGCTCATACTCGATGAGCCGACGGTCGGGCTCGATCCCAAGCAGATTCAGGAGATTCGTTCTTTGATTAAGAGCCTTGGTAAGGAGCACACCATCATTTTGAGCTCGCACATACTGGCTGAAGTCAGCATGATTTGCGACAGAGTGATTATCATCAATAAAGGTGAAATCGCGGCTATTGATACGCCGGAAAATCTGGCGAAAAACATGGTTTCTACCGAACGTTTTCAAGCGAGAATCAAAGGAAACGCAGAGCAAATTGCATCTATCATCAGTGGTATTGACGGTATTTTAAGCGTGCAGCAGAGCCAAAACGCAAAAGATGGGAACGATGGCTATTTAACTTTTATCATGGAAAATAAAAAAACCACAGATGTCAGAACACCCATATTCTTTGAAATGGCCAAATTAAAGTTTCCGATATACGAAATGAAATCCATCGATGTCAGCCTCGAAGATATTTTCTTGCAGCTGACTTCTGAGGAAAAAGAAGCTATGGAGGTGGAATAGACAATGCTGGCAGTGTTTAAAAAAGAGGTGTCTATATATTTTCACACACCCTTTGGTTATGTGTTCATGGGGATGTTCCTGCTGCTCGCAGGCATCGTTTTTACAATTTACAATCTGTGGGGCGCTCAGGGTGATATTTACGGCATGTTCGGTGTGCTGAATTACGCGTCCATTGTGATATTTCCCATTCTCACCATGAAGCTGCTGGCCGAAGAAAAGAGGATGGCCACCGATCAGATTCTGTTCACGTCTCCGGTTTCTTTAAGCTCCATCATAATCGGCAAATATCTTGCGGCTTTGTTCGTTTATTTTGTCACATTGGCCGCAACGGGCGTGTTCGCTGTGTTCATCATGATTTTCGGCAAGACCAACCTCGGGGCCATCATCGGATCTTACGTTGGGTTTGCATTGCTCGGTGCCGCCTATATCGCCATCTGCCTTTTCACGTCATCGCTGACAGACAGTCAGGTGACATCAGCAATACTCGGGTTTGGCTTCTTGTTCGGCTTTATGATTGTGGGGCTGCTCACCAATGCAATACCTGTTGTGTTTATTAAGCAGATTATTGCGTGGTTCGCCATATTGAGCAAATATGAGGAGTTTGCCAATGGGATATTGAAAATCGGGCCGCTGATTTATTACTTAAGTTTCGCGGTTGGATTCGTGTTTTTAACCATCGTTGTGGTGAAAAACAGGCAGCATGAAAAGGGAGGGAAAAAATATGCGAAAGATTGAATTTAAGAACCTTTTTAAGGATAAAGGCATATTGAAAAGAATAAATTCAGTCTTTATCGTTGTTGCGGTTCTTGCCATACTGTTTTTGATTAATATTCTGGCAGACATGCTGCCCTGGAGCTATGACATGACTGCGGAAAAAATCTTTACCCTTTCCGACCAGACCAAAAGCGTGCTGCAAAGCATGGATAAAGAAGTCAATGTGGTGGCTTTCTTCGAAGAAGGCGGAGAAGACCAAATGGTGCAGACGCTGCTGGAGGAATACAGAAAGGCCGGTAACGGTTTCATCAATGTTGAGTACATTGATGCCGATCAAAATCCGGCCGCGGTTAAGAAATATGACGAGAACGATGAAGGCATATCTAACGGTACCATTGTGTTTGAAAGCAACGGCACCATTAAAAAGATAAACAAGTCGGATATCTACATACTCAACGATCTCGCGTATGGCAAAGCGTTCAACGGTGAACAGCAGTTTACCGGAGCGATTATCCGCGTGACGAACGAGAACCTGCCTAAGGTCTACTTTCTTGAAGGGCATAAGGAGCCGGATTTGAACGCGGAGCTCTCCAAGCTGAAAGCCAGACTGGAAGGCGAAGGGCATGTGGTGGAGAGCCTGAATATTTTAAAAACGCAGGCTGTGCCCGAAGACGCGGACACGATCGTTGTTGTTTCCCCGAAAAAGGATATCGGTGAAGACGAGAGGGAAATACTTAAGGAATACCTCATAAAGGGCGGGAGAATGATCGCGCTTTTTGATATTATCACGAAGGACGATCCATTTAGCAACTTCAACAGTTTGCTCCAGAACTATGGTATTCAGTTTAAAAGCAACTTCGTGGTTGAAGAAGACAGCAACAGCTTTTATGCGAATAATAAGATGTATTTGGTTCCGTATTACAATATTCAACACACCATTGTGGAGAAGCTGAATGCGGATCGGCTGTTTGTGCTGCTGCCTTTCTCCAGCAACATTGAGACAATGAATGAGATCGACAGAACGGTGACCGTGGATAAGCTCTTGGTGTCTTCTGAGAGCTCTTGGATGAGGTATGATATCAGTGATGATACATCTACAAAAACAGCTGCAGACACGGCGGGCCCCGCGACTTTGGCAGTTGCCGTCTCCAAGGACAATACTGACTTAAGGTACAACGAAACAAAGATGGTCATCGTCGGCAATGCCGGGTTTGTGACGAATGATTATATTGATACGCAGGGTAACTTTGATTTTCTGATGAATGCGATGAACTGGGTGGAAGACAGGGATGATTCCATTTCCATCAGGCCCAAATCTATCAATACCAACAGCATGTTTGTCAAGGGAGAGATGTACACCATTGTTCTGATTATCTCGGTTGTTATCGTTCCGCTCATTGCGTTCTCGGCCGGTCTTATCGTGTGGCTGAGAAGGAGGCATCAATGAAGAATTTGTGGATCGCGCTGATACTGTTGGCTGTTATCGGTGTTATCGTTTTTCTGGTGCTCTATGTGGGTGAAGAACAGCCATCAAAACAAGATAGATCACTGTACCATTACGAGGAGCAATCGGTTGAGGAGATTCAAATCGTATCCGGCAACGGTGAGGTCTCGTTTGCCAAAAAACAAAACGCATGGGTAATGACGCAGCCGAAGGAATACAGAATCAGCATTGATGCGGTGGATCGGCTGGAAAACAGACTCAAGGATTTCCTTGCGTCCCGAATTCTTGACGAAGCGGGCGAACTCGAGAAATACGGGCTGGATGAACCGTCAGCTCGCATTCATTTCAGGCTGAGTGACGGCACCGAGCACACCCTGCTTATTGGCGATATGACCGCGTCTAAGGTGCAATATTACGCGAAGGATGCTGATGCAGACAAGATATACATTCTCGGGTCCTACGATGTTGAGAATTTTCTGGCTCCCATCAGCGAATTCAGAGACAGATCAATACTCACGGTGGACGCGGAAACGATAAGCACCATCGGCATGCTGACGGAGCAGACGCGCGAGTTTCAAGTGGTGGGCAACGATGCGGATGAATGGGTCCTTTCACAGCCGCTCGAGGTAGCAGCCAGAGGCGATGCCGTCAAAGAAATGCTGAGCGATATCCTTGAGCTGAAGATTAAGGATTTTGTTGATGAAGAGCCGGATGATTTGAGCGCATACGGGCTTGATAAGCCCTTATACACGCTGGAGCTTGCGGATGATAAGAAAAACAAGCAAACGATATATTTCGGAAAGCTGGATGAAGACGAGCAGATTGTCTATATCATGCTGGATGATTCGAAGGAAGTCTATACGCTGTCGATCGAGGTGTTTGACCCCCGGCGATTTAAAATTTCCAACTTCCTGAATGAGGCGCCTTTAAGTGTGGCAATCACAGATGTTAACAAGGTCAGCATCGCTTCAAACGGCACGCAGGCTGATTTCGAGCGAGACGCGTCTAAGGCGGATGATATATTCACATACAATGGCAAAGACATTAATATGGAGTATTTTACGGCTCTGTATGTGAATATCATGGCGCTGGCTGCCGAGGGGTACGACCCGGGATATCAAGGCGGCACACCTGAGCTGACGGTAATGCTTGAGTGCGGCGGCGGCAAAACGATAACAGCAGCGTTTGTGAAACGAGATGATCTATCGTATTACTTTGTTCTCAATGGTGAGGCAAGGCCTTACTATATCGGAGAGAGAAAGGTTGACCTTATTACGCGGTGGACGGAAAGGGTATTGGAGGGTATGTAAAGCTCGCTTAAATACATTCATAAGCCTCTACTGATCTCAAATTTAAGAGTGCGGAATAATTTTTCGCTTAAAGTGCTGACAAGGCTCCCTCGTGTCATTTCGAGTGAGCGATAGCGAATCGAGACATCCCATGTTAAAAGCGTTTTGCCATGGGATGCTTTCCACTTCGTAGTCACGTCGCTCCGCTCTCCGAAATTAATGGTAAGCGACGGTTAGCGGTCATTCATTTCGCCGTCGAAGTGAACACGTGCAGCAAAAGTGATGGCGAGGTTGAAGAGTATCTGTCTCAGCAGATACGAATCCACAAAGGTGTGGGTTCAAAAACCGAAATGAGTAACTGGCTGTCGCAATTACATAAGGCCTATTAAAAAGCTGGGTGCGGAAAATTATCCGCACCTTTGTTTTTCTGTTGCCGAATGAATATTTTATATGACACAATGCATATATTTTATTTACAGATTTGCAAAAAGATTTTGTCATAACCTATTTCACAGTTGACAAATGACATGAAATATTTTATGTTATTTATATGAACACATGTCATGAATAATGTTAAACACCTATTCCTTAACTATCCCGAAGAAGTATTCGAAGCGGCAACAACCGATTAATAGCGGTTTTGCATATAAACAATATGTTATTGGAGGGAAAAGGAACATGAAAGGATTAACCAAGATCGTAGTCATGTTGTTGCTGGTGGCGTTAGCGGTTACGCCGTTGGTGGCATGTGGCTCCACCCAGCAGGCTGCACAGCAAGGCCAGTCGGGAAACCAAGTTAAAGAGTTCAAAGGCTCGCCGGATGAAACCTACTACATGAACGTCATGGTATCGGGCGTTGAGTACTGGTTCCCTGTTTATGAAATGTTTAAACAGTGCGGCCAGCAGCTGGGCGTCAAAACCGTTTACAGCGGCACACCGGAATACGACGTCACGCAGCAGATCGCCAGCTTTGAACAGGTTCTTGCTAAGAAGCCGGCCGGTATCTATGTCCATCCGATGAACGCGGATGCCTTCATTGAACCCATCAACAAGGCTATCGATTCTGGCGTTGGCATTGCGACATTTGCTGCTGACTCTCCGAACAGCAAACGCAGAGTGTACATCACTTCCGACAACGTCAATGAAGGTAATGTTGCGAGCAACATCGTATGCAACGAAATCGGCAAAAAGGGTGAAATCGCCTGTACCGAAAACCCGGGACAGAGCAACCATGATCTTTACATTAAGTCCTTCATAGCGAACGTTGAAAAGAACTTCCCGGATGTGAAGATTGTTAACCGCACAGCCACAAATCAGGATACGGCAAAAGCCTATGAAGCTGCTTTGGCAACTCTGCAGGCAAACCCGAACCTGAATGCCTACATTACACCGGAAGCCGCGTCTGCACAGGGCGTCTTCCAGGCTGTGAAAGAAAAAGGTGCCGATGTTATGGTGCTCACGAGAGACCTTAACGTCACGATTCTCGATGCAATCAAAGCCGGCGAAATCTGGGGCGCTGTGAATCCCGATCAGGGCACACAGGGTTACATGGGTATGCTGACACTGTTCCTCTTGAAGCACAGTGACATGCTTGACCCCATGAGCGATTACGAGATGAAAGGCGTCAGCCCGCTGAACCTGCCTTTTGTAGACAATGGCATGAACATGGTGACCAAAGAGAACGCTGATGGTTTCTACTGGGATAAATATTTAGCATCGCGTCCTTGGTCGAAGGGAATCGAAGAATAGTCGATTTGCAAGGTAAATACAACACTCGGGCAGAGCGGCGATAGTTTTTATCGCCGCTCTGCAAAATTTTCATGAAACCCCAATCCATAGATGAGGCGGTGTTATCCTTTGATAGAGCAGCAAACGGTATTAGAGGTTAAAGGGATTGAGAAAAGCTTCGGCGCAACAAAAGCGCTGCGCGGTGTCGATTTTTCACTCAAAAAAGGCGAGATTCATGCGTTGGTGGGTGAAAATGGCGCGGGCAAGTCAACGCTTATGAACATCATTGATGGTGTTTTTGGCGCAGATGCGGGAGATATTTTTATAGACGGCAATCGTGTGGTGATAAAGAATCCGCATGAAGCACAAGAGCTTGGCATCGGTTTTGTGCACCAGGAAATAGCGCTTTGCCCTCATGTGACAGTAGCCGAAAACATATTCATGTCAGAAATAAACAACAGCAAAAAGATTTCCGTTAACTACAAGCAGCTTTATGAAAGAGCTGCGGAAATATTAAAAACAATGGCGGATATCGACCCGAAAAAGAACGTCAGCGAATTGAGTGTGTCTAATCAGCAGGTGGTCGAAATTGCGAAGGCGTTGTCGATGAACTGCAAAATCATCATTTTTGATGAACCGACATCCACATTAACCGAAAGTGAATCGATGGCTCTTTTTAAGATTATGAGAGATTTAAAAGAAAAGGGCATCGGAATCATATATATCAGCCACAGAATGGCGGAGGTTTTCGGCGAATGTGACCGTGTCTCCATACTGCGTGACGGCACCTATATCGGCACATATGATGTATCGCAGACCAACTCCAAAGAAGTGGTGAGCAAAATGGTCGGCAGAGAACTCGGCGACATGTACCCCGCAAAGAGCAGCAAAAAATCAGATGAAAGTGCTGTGTTGTTTGAAGTAAAAGATTTTTCGGATGGCGACCGATTTAATAATATCAGCTTTCAACTCAGAGAAGGTGAGATTCTTGGTCTGGCAGGCTTAATCGGTGCCGGCCGCAGCGAAGTGGCGCAGGCGATTTGCGGCCTTCGGAAAAAGTTAGCCGGTGACGTTTTCTACAAACAGGAAAAGTTAAATATCAAATGCCCTAAGGATGCAATTGAAAGCGGTATACTGTACCTGACTGAAGACAGAAAGTCTTTGGGGCTGTTCCTTGAATTGAGCATTAAGATGAATATTTCGGCTATGAAGCTAGCGAATGTTTCAAAACGCGGGCTTGTTCTTAAAGCTATGGAAGATAAGCAGAGCAATAACTATGTGGATGTGCTGGGAATCAAATGCGCCAGCATCGATAAGGACGTGTCTTCTTTAAGCGGCGGAAATCAGCAAAAGGTGTTGATGTCAAAGCTGCTGACGATAAAGCCAAAGGTCGTCATCATGGATGAGCCGACACGCGGTATTGATGTGGGTGCCAAAGCTGAAATTCATAAACTCTTAAGAAATCTTGTTAATGAAGGAATGGGCGTCATAATGATCTCGTCTGAGCTGCCTGAAATTGTCGGCATGTGCGACAGGGTGATGATCATGCACGAAGGCGTTTTAAGCGGAGAAGTTGGACCCAGCGAGTTGAACGAAAAAAGAATCATTCAGCTGGCATCGGGAATCAATGAATAGAAATTTAGATGAGGTGTTAATACGATGGCTAAGATAAGCAACGAATCAAACTTGAATATTCAACCGGACAGCAATATCTCGCAAAAAGACACTCTTTGGAGTAAAATAAAAAACTTTAAAGAGCTAAATCTGGTCATTATTATTCTTGTGATATTTGTGATCATGTCTTTTGCATCCCCATACTTTTTAGATTGGAGTAATTTTGAAACAATACTTCTCTCATTTACCACGACCGGTCTTTTGGTTATTGGTATGACGGTCATGCTCATCGTGGGCGGTATTGACATCTCTGTCGGCTTTACCATGTGTGCAGCGATGTGTATCTCCGGCGCGCTGTTTCTGGAAGGATGGAATCCGTGGCTGGCGAGCGTTGTTGCGTTGGCGGCAACGGCTCTTGTGGGTTTCCTGAACGGCTTCTTTATCACCAAAGTGAAGCTAGGCTATCTGATTACAACATTGGCAATGCAGTTCATTTTGAAGGGGCTTTGTCTGATCATCACCAAAGGAACACCGTTGTCTCTGTATGGACTTCCGGATGATTTCAAATTCATGGGCGTGGGCAAGATAATCGGTATACCCTTTGTCATTATCTTGTTCTTCGTGCTGGTGATCATATGCGATTTTCTGATGAGAAGGTCTACGCCGATCAGAAAGGTGTTCTATGTGGGCAGTAATGAAAAAGCCGCTATGTTCTCCGGCATCAACGTGGACAAAGTGAAAATCGCCGTGTGCATACTGTGCTCATCGTTGTCTGGGCTTGCGGGCATTATCTACATGGCTCGGTTCACATCGGCAACGCCGACCTTTGGCCAAGGCTATGAAATGATAGCCATTTCTGCGGCGGTTATTGGCGGCGCCAGTCTTACCGGCGGAAAAGGAACAGTTTTGGGCGCTGTGCTTGGTATCACAATGCTTCAGATGGTAACAAGCTCATTAACATTGCTGAATATCAATCCATACTGGCAGACGTTTATCAGCGGTATGATTCTGCTGATGGCTATTTCGCTCGACAGCCTCGGCCAAATGAGGAAAGAGAAAAAAGCATAAGATTTCAAGATAATAATTAATCACATTTTAAAAAAGAGCGCCTTTTGTCCAAGCTGTGACGAAGGCGCTTTTTTTTCTGCATATGAATCTTAACTGATAAGGCTTATTTTCGGCGTTACGCATATGTCCCTTTGCCACTGTTTCGTGTCATCGCGTGTTATTGCGACACGAAGTCATTCAACACTTATATACAGTCCAAAGTGCAAAAGAAGTAAGCGACGAGTACCAAATGGGATAGGGTAAACAAATCGAAATACAAGGTGTCAATAACAAAGCTATTATACCGAACACCTCATCAGTCGCCTGTCGGCGACAGCTTCTCCTCGAGGAGAAGCCTAGAAAAGTATTCAACCGCTTGTCGACATTTTGCTTGGCCATCATGCGACATCGATGATAAATAGCTATAGCGGTCCTTCGACGCAGTGGAAAGTGTCTCTATTTCCAAATCACCATTTCGCTCAGCGGTTTTCTCGTTCTTTCGTGACGCGGCATCTCTGCGCGATACCCAAATCCGGCCATAACGGACACCCCAAAGCAGTCTGGGTCAAACAGGTTTTCCTCGATCAGCAATTGATTGACTGCTTTTTGATCAAACCCTTCAATCGGGCACGAATCAATGCCCAAATAGGCTGCCGTTGTTAACATATTGGCGAGCACAATGTACGTTTGCTTGCATGCCCAATCGAATACCGCTCTGTCACTTTCCAACAAATTAAAATCGCTTTGCTGAAATGTTTTGTAGACCTGCTTCTTGCTTTCTGCAGTGCTTTCCGGCAGCTTTTGAACCTCCCGCATCATATGGCTGATGTAGTCTGAGTTGTAGAGCATGTCGGTTTTTTTGCGCGCCAGCAGAATAACAAAGTGGCTGGCACCATCAAGGCTGTTTCTTGCGCCCCACGACACAGGGTAGAGCTTCTTTTTCAGCGCGGCATCCCGCACCACAATCATTTTCCACGGCTCAAAGCCGAAGGACGTCGGTGACAGATGCGCGGCCTGTAAAATTGTGCTGAAATCTTCCTCGGGTATAATTTTCGACGTATCAAATTTCTTACATGCATGACGGAAACGGAATGCATTCATAATTGCGTCGTTTTTGTTGTCCATAATAATTTGCCGCCTTTATTGCAAAAGTTACGTTTATCATAGCATACATTGAGTGATATTTGAATGAGAAAAAGCCCTGTTCAGCAAGCTTCCTGCTTGTTTACCGGCATAATTGCGCCAAAACATCTCAATAATAATACAAATTAATACTTTGCGAATAAGCTCATAACATGTGTTTTAGGCGCATTCGCATACAAAGCACAGCATGAAAAAGCGTATATTCGGATTGGATGATATATTTATGGATATGAATTAATCGGATCTGTTATTAGATATATGCTCATGTCAAAGGCAGCCGTATGGGAAAGTCGGCTGTAAGCCATCGAAAATACCGATAGAATTTATCGGCCATTTTGACGTTTTCTCCATTTTTATGATATGCTTATGTGTAATCGATTAATAGTCTTGGCGGCCAAGGGAGGTTCTGAATTGAAAGAAGATATCAAACTGACGAAGCTGGCCAAGTGCGCCGGCTGCGGGGCAAAAGTGGGAGCCGGTGTGCTGGCGCAGCTTTTGGAGGATATTAAAGTTCATAACGACCCGAATTTATTGGTCGGGTTTGAACGAAGTGATGACGCATCCGTCTATAAAATTAGCGATGACTTGGCGCTGGTGCAAACGGTTGATTTCTTTCCGCCGATTGCGGATGATCCGTATACGTTTGGTGCCATCGCTGCGACCAACGCACTGTCCGATGTCTATGCGATGGGCGCAGAGCCCAGGCTGGCGCTCAACATCATGGCTGTGCCGGAAGACATGCCCAAAGAGACGGTTCATGAAATATTGAGGGGCGGCTATGATAAGGTGTATGAAGCCGGGGCATTGATCACCGGCGGGCACAGTATTTACGATGAGGAGCCCAAATACGGTCTGGCGGTAACCGGGTTTGTGCATCCGGATAAGGTGCTGAAGAACGCCGGTGCGAGGCCGGGAGACGTGCTGCTGCTGACGAAGCCGATCGGCATCGGCGTGCTGACGTCCGCAATGAAGGCCCAGCTGGTCAGCGAAGAAACCGAAAAACTCGCGTTCGGGCTGATGACAACGCTGAACAAGCCGGCAAGGGATATGATGATAAAATATGATGTGCACGCGTGCACGGATGTCACCGGCTTTGGCCTGATGGGGCATCTGCTGGAAATGGCGCAGGGCAGCGATGTTCAGATACGCGTGGATGTTAACGGTATTGATATGATCCCTGAGGCGCTTGAGCTTGCCCGTATGGGCGTGCTTCCCGCCGGTATGTACCGCAACCGCAGCTTTGCCGAGGCTTGTGTGGAAACGGGAGACATACCTTTGGAAAAGGCCGATCTGCTGTTTGACCCGCAGACATCCGGCGGGCTGGTGATTTGCGTCAGCCCAGAAGATGCTGACGTGTTGTTTGAAGAACTAAAGGTATGTGTTCCATCCGCGCAGCGCATTGGGAGGGTTTGTGCGTACAGCGGCGGAAAGAGAATTATATTGGAGTGATGGGATGAACTACAATCTGAAACAGCTGGAGGCCTTTGCCGCTGTTGTCGAGAACGGCAGTTTCACCGCTGCGGCAGACAAATTGTATCTGGCGCAATCGACCATCAGCGGCCACGTGGCCGCTATGGAAAAGGATATCGGCGTGCCGCTGATCGTGCGTTCGGGCAAGCGCAAGATCATCCTCACGGAAGAAGGGCGGCGCGTTTATGCCCATGCCAAAGCCATCCTCCAAAGCTGTAACCAGCTCTCCAAGGAACTGGAGGAACGGACGTCGCAAGAGCTGGTTCTCGCGGCTTCCACAATTCCGATGAGTTATCTGCTGCCGGAACTGATTGCCGGGTTTGCGCACGAGATGCCGCAGTGCCGGTTTACGCTGCGTGGCGGAGACAGCGCAAGCGTTCACGATTTGGTGCTGGACGGTGACGCACAGATTGGCTTTGTGGGAGCGGTGATGAACCGCAAAGAACTTGTTTACGAACTGCTCCGCGAAGACAATCTGGTGCTGCTGACCCCGGATAGCGAGAAATACCGGATGCAGCAAAGCGCAGGGGCAAGCGGCAATGTGCTGCTTGGTGAGCCGCTGATTTTCCGTGAGCTGGGATCGGGAACACAGCAGGCTGTTGACAAGTTCCTGTGTGAAAACAGCATACACACAGAGAACATTCATGTTGTGGCGCGTATGGACAACCACGACACCATTCTGCGCGCCGTGGCACAGGGGCTTGGCGTCGCGATTGTATCCGAATTGGCTGCAAGGATGGCTCAAAATGTGCTTTGTTTTCCGCTGGACGGAAAGAGCACAGTGCGCTGCCTTTATATGATAACCCCCAAAGACCGCAGGCTGACAAACACAGCCAAAGCCTTCCGCGAATACATATTGAATCACTTAAGAACATTATAACATCAAAACACGCGCTTTCATCGCTATAACCGATAGAATCTATTGTTCTATCTGATATTTGAATTGGCGTATTTTAATATTGGTTTTTATAATGTTTACAGAGGGTGAAAATGAAATACATCGGGATTGATATCGGATCGACCTGCGCCAAAACAACGGTGATGGATGAAGGCCGCAAGCTTTTGCTGCAATTCGTACAGCCAACCGGCTGGAGCAGCGTGGATACGGCGGAAGCGATCCGTATAAAATTGAAGGATAGCGGAATTGATGCGGTGCAAACGCCCTGTGTGTCCACCGGATATGGCCGGGCGGCGGTTCCCTATGCCAATAAGGCTGTGACGGAAATCACCTGCCATGCCAAAGGGGCTTGTGAGATTTTTTCGTGCAGCGATTTAACGGTGATTGATATCGGCGGTCAGGATACCAAGATCATCAGCATTGAAGGCGGCGTGGTGAAGGATTTCATCATGAACGACAAGTGCTCAGCGGGGACAGGCCGCTTCTTGGAAGTGATGGCCAGCACGCTGGCCGTGAATCCGGAGGAACTGTGTGAGCTGGCCGCTCAGGGCCGAGATGCATCCATCAGCTCCATGTGCACGGTTTTCGCCGAATCGGAGGTCATCAGCCTGATTGGGCGCGGAGAAAAGAAGGAAAACATCGCATTCGCGGTGGTGGACTCGATTGTGCAGAAGGTGGCTTCGCAGGCCAAAAGGCTGCTCGGCGGAGCAGGTGCCGTTTGTCTGACAGGCGGCTTGTGCGACAGCGCTTATATTATCGGCGCGCTGTCTGCCGCGCTGGCAGCACAAGTGATTTCGAACGAACACGGGCGGTATGCGGGGGCCATTGGTGCGGCGCTTTGCGCCATGAAAGCACGCTGAGAAACAAGAAGCATGGAAAGGAATCTGTTGATGACTTCCCGATATATACACGAATGAACCGGAGGAGGAAATAAGAATGGCAAAGGTGATCGTCAATGCGGTGGGTGAGCAGTGCCCGATACCGGTGGTTAAAGCAACAAAGGCGCTGGGCGAAATGAAGCAAGCCGGCGAGCTGGAGGTGCACGTGGATAACGAGATTGCCGTGCAGAACGTGATGCGGCTGGCCATGGGCAAGGGGCACGCGGCAAAGAGCGAAAAGCTGGATGACAAGCACTTCGTGATCACCATGGCGGTTTCCGCGCTGCCGGATGCGAAAGCTGCGGAACCCGAAGCTGCCTGCGTCCCGGATATCAGAGGCAACACCGTGGTGGCTATCGACACCGCCGTTATGGGCCGCGGGGACGATGAGCTGGGGAAGACGCTGATGAAAGGGTTCATCTACGCGCTGTCTCAGCTGGAAGAGCTGCCGAAGACGATACTTTTTTACAACGGCGGTGCCGGTATCCCCATAGAAGGATCCGACAGCGTGGAAGACCTGAAAAGCATGGAGGCACAAGGCGTGGAAATTATGACCTGCGGCACCTGTCTGAATTTTTATGGCTTAACGGAGAAGCTGGCGGTTGGGCAGATCGCTAATATGTACAGCATAGTCGAAAAGCTGAACGGCGCGGCCAAGGTGATCAAGCCGTGATATATCTTGATAACGCGGCCACAACGCTGCCCAAACCGCCGCAGGTAACGCAAGCGGTTATGCAGGCGATGAACGCGCTGGGCAACGCGTCACGCGGGACGCATGCCAGCAGCCTTGATGCATCACGCACCGTTTATCAAGCGCGCGTTAAGCTGGCGGCGTTGTTTGGCTGCCAGCGCGCCGATCATGTGGTTTTTACGTGCAATGCGACGGAAGCCTTGAATATCGCCATCTGCGGCACAATCAATTCCGGCAGGCATGTCATCACGACGGATTTAGAGCACAACTCCGTTTTGAGGCCGCTGTATCGGCTGCAGGCGGAGAAACAGGTTGAATTAAGCTTTGCGTCAGCGGATAAGCGCGGTGCGATTAATTATGCGGATTTTGAAAAGCTGATTCGCCCCCATACACAAGCCATTGTTTGCACGCACGCGTCTAACCTGACCGGCAACATGGTGGATGTGGCATGGGTGGGCCGGATTGCAAAGAAGCATGGTCTGCTTTTTATCGTGGATGCGTCCCAAACGGCAGGATGCGCCCCGATTGACATGGAAGCAATGAATATTGATATCCTTTGCTTTACCGGGCATAAGGCGATGATGGGTCCGCAGGGTACGGGCGGCTTGTGCATCCGCGAGGGCGTGAGCATCAGGCCGTGGACGGTGGGCGGCACCGGTGTGCAGACGTACAGCCAAACGCAGCCTGAGCAACTGCCGACGCTGCTGGAGGCAGGCACACTGAACGGGCACGGCATCGCGGGGCTGTCGGCGGCGGTGGATTTTATCAATTCGGTGGGAATCGAAGCCATACAAGCCAAAGAGGATTTTTTAACACGACGCTTTGCGGACGGCGTTTCGCAGATTGACGGTGTAACGGTATACGGCGATTTTACTGCGGTTCAGCACGCACCGGTGGTCGCGCTGAACATACGCGGTTATGATTCCGGTGCGGTGGCCGATGAGCTGTCGGAAGCCTATGGCATCGCCACACGTCCCGGTGCACATTGTGCCCCGCGTATGCACCAGGCGCTCGGCACCACAGCGCAGGGTGCGATACGTTTCAGCTTTGGATGGTTTAACGAAGCTGAAGACGTGGACGCGGCGGTGTACGCCGTCAAGGAGCTGGCGAAATGAGGACGAAGCAGCTTAGGCTGATTGTGACATTCCACACCACAACAGCTGCGATGGCGATGGAAAAGGTGTGCGCGGAGCGAAACGTGCCCGGGCGGCTTATACCTGTGCCGCGAGACATCACCGCAGGCTGCGGCATGGCGTGGAGCGCGTCGCCGGATGCACGAGATGCAGTAGAAAACACGGCACACGAGGCCGGTATTGAGACAGACGGATGGTTTGAGCTGATGGTTTGACAGACCGTTAATATATGTGAGGAGGAGTTTGAATGTCGGATTACGTACAAATGTGGAAGGACCTTGGCATGGACCTGGAGACACACGATTTGCTGTGTCAGGTGCTGCCCACTGCGGTGGGTGATGTTTTTATGTCGCAGGAGAACAGGCCCACGGGCATGGATTTTTGGGACATGGTGATCTCGGAGGTGCACGGCATACGCCCCGCGGAGCTGGTGGAAGCGCAGAAGCAGGGGCGTAAGGTGTTCGGTACGTTCTGCGTGTTTGTGCCGGATGAAGTGATCATCGCGGCAAACGGCATTGTGACCGGCCTTTGCGGCGGCTCGCAGTTCTGGGTGCCCGCGGGCGAGGCTGTGCTGCCCAAGAGCACCTGTTCGTTAATTAAGGCGTCGGTGGGCGCCCGGCTGGGCAAAACCTGCCCGTTCTTCCGAATCGCCGATATGTACGTGGGGGAGACCACCTGCGACGGGAAAAAGAAGGCGTATGAGATATTAGGCGACGACGTGCCCATGCACATTATGGACGTTCCGCAGATGAAGCGGGAGAAGGATATTCTCAAGTGGAAGGACGAAATTGCGGACTTTGCAAAGGTGGTGGAGAAACTCACCGGCAACGAAATCACAGTCGAAAAGTTGGCCGATGCCATCCGGGTCGTCAACGAGAAACGCAAAGCAATCCAGCGTGTTTATGACGCACGCAAATCAGAATGCCTGCCAATCTCCGGCCGGGACGCGCTGCTGATGATACAGATCGCCTTCTTCGACAACCCGGCGCGTTGCGCCAAAATGTGCAACCGGCTGGCAGACGAGCTGGAGCAGCGGATTAAGGACGGCGTCAGCGTGGTACCCGCAGGAACCAAGCGTATACTCGTAACCGGCACGCCGCTGGCGGTGCCCAATTGGAAGCTGCACAATATCATCGAAACCAGCGGCGCGGCGGTGGTCTGTGAGGAGATGTGCACCGGCACCCGTTATTTTGAGAATTTGGTGGACGAAACGAAGACCACGCTTCAAGAGCAGTACATGGCGCTATCCGAACGGTACATGAAGAATAACTGCGCGTGTTTTACGCCCAATACCGGTCGCATCGACGATATACTGCGCATGGTGAAGGAGTACAAGGCGGACGGCGTGATTGATTGCAGCTTGAAGTTCTGCTGTTTGTACGATACCGAGAAGTATTCCGTGTCGAAGGCGCTTAAGGAAGCCGGTATACCCATACTGAGCCTCGAAACGGATTACACCGACACAGATGCCGAGCAGCTGCGCACCCGCATCGGGGCGTTCATTGAAATGCTCAATGACTGAACCGGGCTTGCAATACTACGTACTCTTTGAAAACTATACCCACGGCATGGCACTGCATGAATTATTGCTGGCAGAGGGGATACCTCACCGCATTGCGCCCGCGCCGCGCTCGATACTGGGGGAGCTTTCTTGCGGCATGTCGCTGCTCGTGAGCCCCGAACACATTGAAGTGGCGCGTGGCTGCATCAAGCGGCACAAAGCGGTGCATCATGCCATCGTATCGCTGCCCGGGCAAATGAAACCTCGGCGCGACAGATATTGCTGATGCGGCAAGCGCGAAAAGGATATCAGCAATAAAGAACGAATGAATCATAATCCCTCGGTCACGTTGGACTGAACCCCGTTAAGTAGACACGAATAAATAGCCCTGTCGTAGGGATTCAAAAGATTAAGTCAACTGGCGTCGCTTTTCAAGCGGCGTCAATTTTGTTTTTGGCTGGATACGCTCATGGTTATAGAAGTGGATGTAATTTTCAATCAAGAGACTAGCCTCGTTGATCGTCTTTGGTTCGTACCTCCGAATACACTCCGTCTTTAGTATACTGAAGAAGTTTTCTGCCATTGCATTATCATTGGCGCTAATCTTTCTACGTTTGTCCATGTCCTCTTCAAAATAAATACCTCCTGTTATAGTTATCCTACAACAGGAGGCTTTTTCTCTCAATGTCCGTTTTTCGGGGTTCAGTTCACGTCCGGGGGATTTTTGATATACGGACATAGCCTCTTTAAGAGCACCTGCAGTCAGAAGTGCTTTTTGACTACCGGGCGTTATTTAAGGTATGCGTGCATTTGATTTCCTGAACAAACAGATCGGTCAGATCAGCTATTTTTTTTGGACTGCTCTTTAAATCCTGACTGAGTATTGACTGATTGATCACATAGGTCAATCCATAGCTCATGACATAGACGTTGGAAAGGAAGAGGTCTATGTCTGTGTCGGGCGGCAGTTCACCCGTATCGATGGCGCGTGCAACGCGGCGGCGTTTTAATGCATATATATAGCGGCATGTCTCATCGTTAAGGTCGGATAGCGATCGAAATTCATCGTAGCCTAAAACGTTAAACAAAACAGTATCTGTTGTGTTACTGCAGGCAAGTTCAATATGCTGACGCAGCCACGTAAAGATATCGCTTTCTTTGTCGGCCATCTGCGTATAGAGCTCCCGCTTTTTTGCGAGATGCTTTTTGATGGCTTCGGCATAAAGGCTTTTTTTGTCGGTAAAGTAATAATACAGCGGTGTACGGGTTATACCGAGTATTTCAGCAACCTCTGACAAATTGGTTGCCTCATAGCCTTTTTCAGAGAACAGCTTTAATGCCACCGAGCAGATGTCGTCTTTTAAGTTAGCGCTTTTTGATGCCGCTTTTCTCACGTTGCTCCTCGCTATGTTAAAGATATACACATTATTCACAACAGACTTTGTTAATTTATTATCAAATAAAATATTAATACATACAAGTATAATTTGCAATGACTTTTCAGGCGGATATATAACAAAACCGGATAACATAGAAATTACAATAAAAAATAATAAACAGCCCGGCCTATCATCATTAAATTGACGTGAGTATCACGTTTCTAACCATATCCGAGGGTCTTGGCTTTTCAATGGTCTATTGATATTGCGCGGCGCTTCATTGACACAGCAGCGGTTTTGCAGTAATGTTAAAACAAATACACATTGAAGGAGGTGTAGCATGAAAACTCGAAACCACGCCCGTCAATCGAATAGCGCTGTCGCTGTTTTGGTCTTTTTCGCCGTTTTATTGTTTTTGACAGTGCCATTTATCGGCATAGATGCGAAGATATCCGAAGAAACCGGTCTTTCCGGCATGTCGCCGGGCGATTCGGTCAGCGCAAATGTTTCGTTTGATATTATTAGCCCGCTGACTTCAAGCTTCAGGGCGGCAGAGCAATGCGGCATCTCGCAACAAGAACACAGTTTGAAGCAATCTCTTCAGTGTCTGCAGCTGTCTCTTGTGATGGTTTTGGCTTTTTCTGTACTCAGAACCCGCGGTCTGTCCTATCATTTTTCAAAGGCCGTCATCCGTACCAGCCCAATCTCCATTTCTCTCGGAGGGCATGCACCTCCATATTTCTGCGTATAAAACACATGAACAACCGCATCATGGTATCACTTAGAGCCCTTATTTAAGCGATGTTTTGTTATGGTGTTTTCTTAGCGCTCGAATTGCTAAGCTTTCTAAGTAAATAATAATATAATAATTTGCCAACGGTACGCCAAGGCGTATTTACTTCGGCAATGGAAAGGGTACAAAATGAAAAAGAGGAAATATTTATTTCCTATTGTGTTGATTATCGCGCTCATCATGGCGTATTGCGCGGTATTTGGTGTCACAATTCCGTTTGGTATATACATCTTTCATTTTCCCGGCGCTCAGGATATCCGGCTGGGTATTGATATCCGCGGCGGCGTGGATGCCGTATACGAACCGACGGGGCTTGACAGAAAACCCACAACCAGCGAGCTGGAAGCGGCGCGCAGCATCATTGAAACGCGGCTCGATAAGAACAACATTCTCGACCGCGAGGTGACGATTGACGAGACCAACGGCTTTGTGCTCGTTCGTTTTCCGTGGAAATCGGGCGAGACGGAATTTGACCCTCAGAGCGCGCTGGCTGAGCTCGGGGAGACTGCCATGCTCACATTTCGGGACGATGAGGGTACGGTGCTTGTAGAGGGCCGCGATGTGGAGAATAGCTCGGTGCAGACCGACCCGAATACCGGTGAGATCATGGTGGCGCTGAAGTTCAACAGCGAAGGGGCCAAGCTTTTCGGCGATGCCACCAAACGCCTTGTCGGCCAGAGAATCAACATATTTATGGACGATACGATGATACAGTCCGCCACCGTTCAGGAGCATATCGCGGGAGGCGAGGCCGTTATCAACAACATGAAAAGCCCCGAAGAGGCCAAAGAGCTATCGGATAAGATTAACTCGGGCGCGCTGCCTTTTTCCATGATCACTAAGAACCATTCCATTATCAGCCCCACGCTGGGAGAAAGCGCGCTCAATATCATGCTGCAGGCGGGGTTCATCGCTTTTTGTGTGATATGCGTTCTGCTGATTGTGTATTACCGAATGTCCGGGTTTGTAGCCAGCATTGCGCTGCTTATACAGATCAGCGGGCAGGTGCTCGTACTTGCGCTGTCGGAAATCACACTGACCATAACGGGTATTGCGGGCATCATACTCACCATCGGCATGGGTGTGGACGCCAACGTGATCATATCGGAGCGTATCAGCGACGAGCTGCGTTCCGGTAAGACATTGCGCGCGGCGATCACGGCGGGCTTTAAAAATGCTTTTTCCTCGGTGTTCGACGGCAATATCACGGTGCTGATTGTCGCGGTGATACTGATGAGCTTCGGGTCGGGCACGCTGCTGTCTTTTGCGTACTCGCTGCTGATTGGTATCATATTCAACTTTGTCGCGGGCGTTACGGCATCGCGGCTGATGATTCGCTCGCTCAGCGAATATAAGCTGTTCAGCAAACCGAATCTGTATACCAGTTTATCGAAGGGGGTGTCACTATGAAAAAGGACAGAAAGGTATTCAAGTTTTATGAGAAACGGCGCGTGTTCTTTATCATATCGGCGCTGATTATGCTGATCGGCATCGCTTTCATCTTCATCAACGGCGTCCATCTCGACATTCAGTTCAAGGGCGGTGCGTTGCTGAAGTACACATATACGGGCGACGTGGACGCGCAGCAGGCTGCGGATATGGCGACAGAGCTGCTCGAGCGTCCTGTGACCACACAGACGACAACCGACCTGCTATCGAGCCAGAAACAGCTCGTCATCAATATCGCCGGCGAGTACGGTTTGGAGGCGGGGCAGCAGGAGGAACTCGATGCCGCGCTCAAGCAGGCTTACCCTCAGAGCGCGCTGTCGCTGGCTGAATCCTCTATGGTGCAGCCGTTTTTCGGGCAGAAATTTTTAACCTCGGGTATCACGGCGCTGCTGCTGTCCTGTGTGCTGGTTGTGCTGTATGTCTGGATACGTTTCCGCCGTATCGGCGGGCTGTCCGCGGGTGTGATGGCGCTGGCTGCCTTGTTTCACGATCTGCTTGTGGTGTTCTTCACATGCGTGATATTTCGTATACCGATTGGGGATTCGTTCGTGGCTGTCGCGCTCACCATCATCGGCTATTCCATCAACGACACCATCGTGATCTATGACCGCATACGCGAAAACAGCAGGCTTCATACCAAAATGCCTATCGAGGAGATCACGAACCTTTCGATATCGCAGTCTTTAACGCGATCTGTGAATACCAACATTGCTGTGCTGATCAGCGTGAGCCTTGTGTATATTCTCGCGTTCGCGCAAAACCTTGATGCCGTGCAGAGCTTCGCGTTGCCCATGGCCATCGGTGCCATCAGCGGCTGCTACTCAACAATATGCATAGCGGGCCCGTTGTGGGTGATGTGGAAAAAACGACACGCCTGACACAAAGCTGAAAGGACAAAGAATTGATACAATGAACGAAGCGGCAAAAGCAGTTTCCTCTGTTTTGCCGCTTTTCTTGTACAGTAAGCTGTTTTTTTGATATCGGCTATATGATTAGCTGACGTTTCTGCTGTATGGGCTTCATATTTTCTTAAGCCAACCCCGGTTTGCGGCCAATGAGCTGATGCCGGATACGGCAGATGTTTCGGCGTGCTCGGGGGGCGTGCGCTGCTAAACTGCCCTGCTTGCATTGCCGGGATGGACGTGTTATCATGACGGCAAAAACAAAACCGATCGATGGATTAACAAACGAAAGAAGGACAGCGGCATGGCATTTGTGCCAGACAGAGAATCGGCTTTAAAGGTGTTGTACACACATGTGAAGCAGGAAAGCTTACTGCGCCACGCGTTGACTGTGGAAGCCGTTATGCGGCATTTTGCGGCCATTTATTGCGAAGAGGAAGCCGAAAAGTGGGCGGTCATCGGGCTGCTTCACGATATCGATTTTGAAAAATACCCCGAGCAGCATTGCCAAAAGGTGCGTGAACTGCTGGAGCCGGAGGGCTATCCACAGGACTATATGCGGGCCGTTGAAAGTCACGGGTACAAACTGATTAATGATGTGCAGCCAATGCATATGATGGAAAGGGTGCTGTACGCAACGGACGAGCTGACAGGGCTGATTGCAGCAACGGCACTGATGCGCCCGAGCAAGAGCATACTGGATATGGAGGTCAGCTCCGTCAAGAAAAAATGGAAGCAGAAGGGCTTCGCCGCGAACATCAATCGCGATGTGATTTTGGACGGTGCCGCTATGCTGGGCATGACACTTGATGATTTAATAGAGCATACGATTATGGGAATGCGTGCAGTGGCAGGGCAAATTGGCCTTGCAGGAAATGCCGCCTGTGATGACCGGGAACAAGCTGATGCAGCAAAAGAATAAGGAACATATCTATCTCGATTATGCGGCACATACACCTGCGGATGACAGGGTTTTAAGCGCATTTATCGCCGCAGCGCAAAGGTACACCGCAAACGCAAATTCGCCGCACCCACCGGGGCAAGCAGCAAAAGCGCGGTTTCGGGAAGCGGAAGAGAAAATCGCGGCTCTTTTACATGTCAAGCCGGATGAGATTGTTTTCACCTCGGGCGCGTCAGAATCGAACAATCTTGCGCTTAAAGGCATCGCGGAGAACAACAAGCGATACGGAAAGCATATCATAACCACGCCGCTTGAGCATTCGTCGGTAAATGGGCCGCTTGCTTATCTGCAGCAGCAGGGGTTTGAGATTGACTGCTGTGAGCTCAATAGCGACGGCACGGTGGATATCGATCATTTAACATCACTGCTGCGTCGCGATACCATACTCGTTTCGGTATGCTGGGTAGACAGTGAACTCGGCATCGTGCAGCCGATTAAAGATATTTCGGCTATGCTCAGCGGTCGTGCGCACTGCATATTTCATACAGACGCGACACAGGCTGTGGGTAAAATTCCAATCAGCCTGAACGGTATCGGCCTTGCCTCGTTTGCGCCGCATAAGTTTTACGGGCTGTGCGGCAGCGGCATGCTGGTTTGCGGCGAGAATGTGGTTTTGGAGCCGCAGATACACGGCGGCATCAGCAGCACGCCGTTTCGCAGCGGAACACCCGCGCTGGAGCTTGCCGTCGCGGCGGAATCGGCATTGGAAATCGCATTATCTGAGCTGCAATCGCGTTATCAGACCGTTCATGCGTTGAATGCTCAGCTTATAACAGCACTGCGAAATCTGCCCGACGTTCTCATCAACAGCACCATAGCCTCGGTGCCGCACATTGTCAGCTTAAGCTTGCCGGGCATCAAAACTGATAGAATACAAGCACTTCTCGGCGAAAAGGGAATTTATGTCGCGACGCGGTCAGCTTGTTGTGCGCCTGGGACGGTCTCGCGTCCCGTCTATGCGCTGACACATAACAAGAAGGCGGCACTGTCCACCATGCGCATCAGCCTCAGCCATTTAACACCCGAGGAGGATATAGGCTTGTTTATACAGTGCCTCAAAGATAGTCTTGAAGAATACAGAGGAGCCCTATGAGTGACTGTGCTCAAACCGAAAGAAGCATTATAAAAAAATACAGGCGTGAGATATGGCAGAAGTTCATTTCAGCCATTGAAGCCTACGAGCTGATTCAAGAAGGTGACAAAATTGCCGTCTGCATGTCTGGCGGCAAGGATTCGATGCTGATGGCCAAGTGCATGCAGCAGCTTCACCGTTACAGCAAGTTCCCGTTTGAATTGGTTTTCCTCGTGATGGACCCGGGTTACAACGACTTGAACAAACGGCTGATTGAGGAAAATGCGGCGTTTCTTAATATTCCGATACAGGTGTTTCCCGCACCGATTTTTGATTATGTCGCCAAGCTCGAAAAATATCCGTGTTATATCTGCGCGCGCATGCGCAGAGGGTATCTATACAAGCAGGCGAAACGGCTCGGGTGTAACAAAATTGCGCTTGGGCATCATTTTGACGACGTGATTGAAACGGTGTTGATGAGCCTGTTTTACAACGGCGAGTTTAAAACGATGATGCCAAAGCTTAAGAGCACGAACTGGGAGGGAATGGCATTAATTCGCCCGATGTACCGTGTGAAGGAAAAGGATATCGTTGCCTGGAAGAATTACAACGATTTAAAGTTTATTCAGTGTGCCTGTCGGTTAACAGAAAATTGTGTGCTGGATGACGGGGGTATGGGCTCCAAACGGCAGGAGACCAAGCAGTTGATTAAAAAGCTGCGTCTGTCGAATCCGTCTGTCGACAGCAACATATTTAACAGCATACATGACGTGAACTTGGACACGCTGATTGGCTTTCACTACAGAGGCCAAAAAACGAGCTTTGCGGAGCAGTATGCGTTCGAGGCGGAGGAAGAGTTTGTGCAAGATGATGCCGAATAAAAGCATATGGTATAAGCGTGCCATGATGAGCGAGCGGTCTTATCGCAAACCGTAAACATCTGAGTAATACCGAAAAGAAATGCGATATGATGTACAACCCGGTATATTGCCGATGCTGTTATGATAAAATGGGGTACGCTGATAGGCTATTAAAAACGAACGAAAGATTTATTTAAAAGGAGAAGGTTATGCTGGAATTCAAATTTGATACCCAACTGCTGATTGAAGGGCAAAATCTTTCTGAGGATGAAATCAACAGACATATAACAGAAAACTTCGAAGGCGATTGCCTGATTGCCGTAGGTGATGAAAATTTAATCAAGATTCATTATCACACCAACGCACCATGGGCGGTGCTGGCCTACTGCGCTACCCTTGGCGACATTTACGACATTGTGGTGGAGAATATGGAACGTCAGGAAAGAGGCCTGCAAGGGTAATATGTGTAACCGCAGTGGCGTTGGCGGAACCTGTGTAAGGCACCTTTGCGCAAGAAGCATACATACCCATAAGACTTGTGGCTTATAAGTGTGTTTTATAGCTTGGGCATGCCGCACAGGAACGATTCTTCCTTCATACACTTATTCCGGATAGTATAAATATATCATTGGCATCGATGCAATGGTCGATTTCAAAGTATGAATCAAACCAACGGCTTTCTTCGGTGACGGCCTTTAATGGCACGCTGTACTGATGAACCCCGCGCGCCTCATGCATCTCATTGAGGCTTTCCCGTCCCTTGTTATGCGCCACCACAAATCGCCCGCCCGGTATGAGCAGATCTCGCGTCTTTTCCGCGAAACGCATCTTGTCAAAGAAGTGGGGATAGGCGTTGTATATGATGATGCGGTCGAACGCGCCCGCTGCCAAGTGATAATAATCCGCTGTTACGATTTTGAGTCGCTTATCCCGATGTTTTGCACGGGCTACCGCCGTCATCCTCTCAGACAGATCGATGCCCATCAGCAGGGACGGATCGTGTGCCAGCAGCCATGGGAACAGCACACCCGTTCCACAGGCTACGTCCAGTACCCTTTGTCCAGAATGCAGATCACATGCACGGATAATCCGGCGCAGCTTGTCCGGTTCATGGTGGGAATGCGAATCCCAGTGACGTGCCTGACTGTCGAAGTAGGCTTTAACGTCATGTTGAATAACGCTCTTAGCGTTGAGATTTGTTGTCATGTTCTCATTTTTCCTAAAAAAATATTACTGCGGGTTCAGCAGATACGCGGAAGGCCTTCGCCTGTCAACACGCTCAGTCTGCGCCGCCCGCCAAGTATCGTATACAGCGTAACGCCTTTTCCATCCGTGATGCGTCCGATCATCATGGCGGAACGCCCTTCCGGTGTGCTCCTCAGCGCATCCAGCGCTATAACGCCGTCTTCGCCTTTTACAATTGCAACGAACTTGCCCTCATTGCCCATATATAACGAATCCAGCCCTAATATCTCGCAGAATGCCGCTGTTTGCGCCGATACGGGCAGCGATGCTTCTTCCAGTTCCGCGCCTGTGCCTGAGGCCGCACACATCTCATTCAGTATCGTTGCAAGACCGCCGCGCGTCACGTCGCGCATCGCCTTCACGTCTGCACCACAGCCCAGCAGCGCGTTTACCGGCCTGTTCAGCGGCATCGCGTCCGATGCAATGCCGTTCTCAATGTTCATTCGCGCGCTCAGTATACAGGCGTGGTGGTCCCCGAGGTTCCCTGACACCAGTATCACATCGCCTGACGTAACCTGTGCCGCGCCGATATCGCGTCCGTTCGGAATGGTGCCGATGCCAGATGTATTGATATACAGTCCGCCTCGGCCTTCTATCACTTTGGTGTCACCCGCCACGATGGCCACGCCTGCCTCCGCTGCCGTGCGTGCCATGGATGCCGCCACATTGTCCAGCGTTTCCATTGGCAGCCCCTCCTCAATGATAAACCCAGCGGACAGATACTGCGGCCGTGCGCCCATCATCAGCAGGTCGTTCACAGTGCCGCACACAGCAAGCCGCCCGATGTCGCCGCCCTTGAAGAACAGCGGGGTGACAACAAACGAATCGGTGGTGAAGGCGGCTTTGCCGTTCATTTCAATCACGGCGGCGTCTTCGAGACGCCCCAGCGCATGATTCTGAAAATGCTTAAGGAATACGCTTTTCACAAGCGCCTCTGTCTCTTTGCCGCCGCTGCCATGTGCCATTCTAATCATTAATAATCCTCCTCGGCATACCGTATGCCGCAGGCTCCTTCGGTGGTTACCATACATGGCCCGAACGCATTCTCGGGCGTACAGGTATGGCCATACAGCGGGCATTCATGCGGGTCGATTCGGCCGGTCAGCACCTCGCCGCAGCGGCAGCCGCCGCTGTCTGCCACGTTGTCTGTCAAACCGTGGCTTCCGGCATCAAATGCCGCATAGTCGTTCTTTAAATAAAGCCCCGAATCCGGTATCACCGACAGGCCGCGCCAGTAGGCTTCCGACGGTTCGAAGTATTTGTTTAACAACGCGAGCGCCTTCGTATTGCCCTGCGGACGAACAACCTCTCCGTAAAGATTGGCCGCATAGCCCTTGTTCAACTTTGAAAGCAGCAGGCAGATTGCCGCTACCATATCCACAGCCTTAAAACCTGTTACCACCATTGGTTTTTGGAAGCGCTCCGCCAGCGACAAAAATACGTCGCTGCCGATGATGGCGGCCACATGCCCCGGCGTAATAAACGCATCTATGCTGTCGTCAGCGCAAAGCGTTTCCATGGCAGGAATTAAGCGCTTAAGCGCGGTCAACACTTTAAAGTTTGTTATGTTTTCGGTCTGCGCCGTCTCCAGCGCCAGCGCATAAGCCGGGGCGGTGGTTTCAAATCCCACCGCAGCCATTACCACGGTGCTTTCGGGATGCGTCTGTGCCAGCTTCAGCGCATCCAAGGGGGAGTAGACCATCTCCACACGCGCGCCATGGGTTTTTTTGTCCAGCAGGCTCCCATTCTTGCCGCGTACACGCAGAAGGTCGCCAAACGACGCAATGATGCAATTGTCTGCCGCGAGAGCGCAGAGCCTATCGATATACGCGGACGCAGCCAGACAGACAGGGCATCCGGGACCGGATATGAGCCGTATGCCTGCGGGCAGCAATGAGCGCAGCCCTGCTTTGGCTGCCGTAGCGGTATGCGTTCCGCAAACCTCCATAATGCGCACCGGCGGGCCGTTGTATGCTCGAACAGAGTCGAGCATGTGTTCAAGGCCGTTCATTCGCAAGTGCCCCGATCTCTTCCAGCAGGGCAGCCAAATCTTCCGCCTGCGACGGTTTCATCACTTCGATGGCGCAGCCCGCGTGCACCAGTACGTAGTCGCCCACCTCAGCGTCCACCAGCCGCATGTCGGCCTCCACAATGTTGCCCGAAAAATCCACCTTTGCCCGGCCATTCGATATGGATAGAACCCGCCCGGGCACCGCTATACACATGGTTTATATTCCTTTCCGTTTAAGTGCCAAAGGCCGATTTGCGCCTGCCCCAGGCTGATTCCTCCGTCGTTGGGCGGCACTTTCTCGTTGGTATATACAGCGAAGTCCTTCGCTGTCAGCTTACTCAGTATATCCTCAAGCAGCACGGCGTTCTGAAACACACCGCCGGAGAGCGCCGCCGAGCCGATGCCTGTCTGCTCGCGCAGCCGGACACAGATATCGACGGCCATGTTTGCCACCGCTTGGTGGAACCCCAGAGCCAGCGCTTCTTGGCTTTTGCCGCTTTGAGTCAGCGCCGGTATCACCGGCGTGGCATCCGCCACCAGTATACCATCCTTCTGTGAAACCGAAAATGCCATTTGTGCGGGTTCCATACCTTGCGCCCGCGCCCGTGCCGCGAGATTCTCCAGCAGAATTGCACACTCACCTTCATACCTGTTGTACGTGCAGACATCCAGTACCGCGCTCACCGCGTCGAACAGACGCCCCATGCCCGAATTGCGGTGTACATTCACATCATTGTCCAGCGCTGCCCGTATCAGCGGCCAGCGGTCATCGCGGATCTGTGCGTCCAGTCCCGCGTCGTGCAGGTAGTACATGGCGCTCTTAGCCGCATCCTTCATGCCCTCGTCACCGCTTAGAAAACGTACGGCTTTGATGTGTCCGGCCCGTTTGAAGGTGTTAGCTCTGAAAACTAGAAACTCCCCGCCCCATACGGCGTTGTCACATCCCCAGCCTGTGCCGTCAAAAGCAATGCCGATGACCGGCTCATCAAGACCGTGTTCTGCCATCACGGATGCGATATGGGCATGATGGTGCTGCACGCGCAGCAGCGGCAGCTGCGTTTCCTCCGCCAGAGCCGTGGACGCATAGCCGGGGTGCATATCGCAAACAGCCAGATCAGGGCTGATACGCAGCAGCCTTTGCAGCCGATCAAGGCTTTCGCAATAGGCGCGGATACAGTCATCGTTATCCAGATCACCGATGTGCGGCCCCACATACGCGAACCGCCCGGATGCGAGGCAAAACGCGGATTTGAGCTGTCCGCCTGCGGCAAACAACACACCTTGGGGCGTGCCGCGCAGTATAACCGGCAGCGGCGCGTACCCGCGGGACCGTCGAATCATCTGCGTCTGTTTCGCCAAAACCTTCGCTACCGAATCGTCCGCCCGCGCCGCGATACGCCGCGTGTTATACAGCACGCCATCTAGGCCCGGCCATGCAAGCATGGATGCGTCATCCTTGACGATAGGCGCTTCCGATACGTTCGCACTTGTCATCACCAAAGGGCCGGCTGTTTGCACCAGCATGGCCTGCAGCGGTGTATACGGCAGAAACGCGCCCAGCAGCCGGCTGTCGCCGCACACCGCAGACGCGAGGTCATTTTGCTTTTGTTTCAGCAGCACAATGGGCCGCGCGGGGGAGAACAGCAGCGCTTCCTCCTGCGGCGATACAAGGGCATAATGCCTCAAATCGTCCAGATTCGGAAACATCACCGCGAACGGCTTCAATTCCCGGCTTTTCAGCTCGCGCAGCCGCAACACCGCTTTTTGGTTAAACGGGTCGCAGCAAAGGTGATAGCCGCCGATGCCCTTCACGGCGACCACGCCGCCTGTACGCAGCGCTTTTACGGCGCCTTTCAACGCTGCCTCATGCGTGGTCTCAGCGCCGGCGCTGTCTCTATATAATAGAAAAGGGCCGCAGCTGTGGCAAGAGATGGTTTGCGCGTGAAAGCGCCTGTTTTCACGGTTTGTGTACTCTGCATAGCAGGCATCGCACATATCAAAATCGCGCATGGTGGTGGTATCTCGGTCGTACGGCGCGGCCTCAATGATGCTGTAACGCGGGCCGCACGCCATGCAGCTGATAAAGGGATGCGCAAACCGTTGGTCCTGTTCGCTTGTTAGCTCTTCAAGGCACGCGTCGCAAACGCACAGATCCGGCGATACAAAAACCGGCCCTTCGGCTTCGCCGCTCGGTTCAATGGCAAAGGAAGAGTCGCACTTGTATGGAATGTTTTCTGTTTCGCAATGCACTATCAGCGCATTCATCGGCTTTTCCTCGAGCAGTCGCTTTTGAAATGCGTCGAGCTGCGCCGCGGCACCACAGACAGTGATGTCCAACAATCCGCCGCTGTTTCTAACCTTACCCGTTAGTCCCAGAGAAAAAGCCAGCTTAACCACAAAGGGGCGGAAACCCACCCCCTGAACAATCCCGTATAATTTGATTTTCAAGCCCCGAGGCTGCTTTTCTTCTCTTTTATCCATTGTATGATTCCGTCCACACCCTCACCGACCCGGGCAGATACCTTCATCACAGGCACAGCCGGGTTCAGCGCCCGTACGCCCGCCATGAAAAAGCTCTCATCAAAATCCACATACGGCAGCAGATCCGCCTTGTTCAGCACAATGATATCCGCTTTTTCGAACGCCAGCGGATACTTATACGGCTTGTCGCTGCCATCCGTTGCGGTGACGATCAGCATTTTTGCGTGTTCGCCGATGGTGAACTCCGCCGGACACACGAGGTTGCCAATGTTTTCAATGAACACCACGCCGTTCTGCGGAATATTAAATTCGCCGACCGCTGTCTGAATGGTCGGTGCGTCCAAATGGCACGCGCCGTGCGTGTTGATTTGGTACGTGCTGATGCCGATAGCTTCCAGAGCCTTGGTGTCGATGTCCGACTCGATGTCGCCTTCAATCACAGCGGCGGGCAGTGACAACCCTTCAACAACGCGGCGGATCACCGAGGTTTTACCGGCGCCGGGCGCGCCCATCACATTGATGAGCAGTGTACCGTTGGCAGACATGTCACGGTTCACGTTATCAGCAATTCGGTCGTTTTTATCGTATATGGATTGCTTGACGTCAATCCGTTCTGTTTCCATCATTGTCTCCTTTATTACGATGCACTTCGATATAATCGATATAGAACTCCGTTCCGATACTTGTGGGACCGGCCTGACCTTTGCACACCGGACACTCGAATGAGAATGGCTTTCTTTCAAAAACCTCGCCGCAGACGGTGCATTTTACCATGGACTTAACGCGCGTGATTTCCAGGTGACAACCCTCACAGGCCGTTCCTTTCGATATCTCATCGAAATACATGTGGACGCTTTCACCCACATATCCCGACAAATCGCCGATGACCAGCGCGATTTTATCCACGCGCTGTGCGTTTTTCTCTTTTGCCGTTTCTACCGCAATGCGGATGATCTCCAGCGTAATGGGATACTCATGCACCGGTAAAATCGTCCGTTTGTTTTTCTATGTCAGGTGTGGTGTAGTCATTATTCATCGTGAGGCATTTCTTAGGACAGTTTTCCACACAGGAGTTGCATTGAATGCACTTCATGCGTTCAATCTCCCAGTGTTTATCCGCTTTATTAACGTGAATGCTGCCGGTGGGGCAGCGCTTCTGGCAGATGCCGCAATAAATGCAGTCGGCAATGCTGATACCGACATGACCGCGCGTGCGGTCGAAGAGCACCCTTTTCTTGAACGGATACATAAGCGTTGCGGGCTTATGAGTCAGGTTTTTAAGCGCACTGCGCGAAAAATTCATGACAGACATCGTGCGCCTACCTTTCTGTGCAGCTGATGCACGGGTCGATCGTGAGTATCAGCACCGGCACGTTGGCCAGGCTGCGCCCTTCAAGTATTTTCAGCAGTGCGGGCAGGTTCGCAAATGTGGGCGTGCGCACACGAAAACGCTCCAAAAATTTAGTGCCATTGGCGCGTACGTGATAGAATGCCTCGCCGCGCGGCTGCTCCACGCGGATAAAGCTTTGCCCGCCCGGTGTGCCCGTTGCCTTCACGGCGATTTCGCCTTCCGGTATCTTGCCGATTGCCTGACGGATAATATCGATGGACGTATGCACTTCACCCATGCGCACCGCGCATCGGGCATAGCTGTCGCCGTCCGGACTGGTGATGACCGGCACATCGAGCTCATCATAGATTGCGTAGCCAGTCTTGCGCATATCTTGCTGCACGCCGCTGGCGCGCAGCATGGGGCCCACCGCGCCAAGAGCCAGGGCTTCGTCTGCTGTCAGCACGCCAATGCCCTTCAAACGGTGGAGCACTGATTTATCATTCAGGAAGGTATTCTCAAGCACTTTGAACTCGCGCCCAACCTCCTCCAATGTCGATAATATAATCTTGAGGCTGTCCTTATCCATATCCTTGCGGACGCCGCCCACCTTACATACCGAGAATATCACGCGGCCGCCAGTTGTCATCTCAAAGATGTCCAGCACCTTCTCGCGCAGACGCCAGCACTGCATAAACAGGTTTTCAAACCCGAACGAATCTGCCAGCAGACCCATCCACAAAAGGTGGCTGTGAATACGCGAAAGCTCCGCCCACACCACACGCAGGTAAAGCGCGCGGGGGGGAAGGTCCAGCTTCATGATATCTTCTATGGCCATGCAATAGCCCATGCCGTGCATAAAGCTGCATATACCGCAGACGCGCTCGGCAACGTAAACGTAATCAATAAAATCGCGGGTTTCAGCCAGCTTTTCAAGGCCGCGGTGAATATAGCCGATGGATGGAACCGCTTCAACCACACGCTCATCTTCAATCACCAGGTCAAGATGAATTGGCTCCGGCAGCACCGGATGCTGAGGGCCGAACGGAATGACGCTTCTCTTGCCCATATCTACTCGCCGTCCTTTCCGGCAAACGGAGTCTGCTTTGCCGTTTGATAAAGCTTGCCCCCGAAATCAACCAGCTTGTGCTTCACTTTTAAACCGAATAGAGATTCGATCTCGTTCTCGTATAAAAATGCCGGCGGAAATACGGCACTGATGCTGTCGATCTCATCCGCAGGAGACACTTCCATTTTCAGGTCAACAAGCTGATAGGATCGGTCGAAGGAGTAGTCCAGCTCCAGCGCGTCGCCCCGCTTGCTGCAGCAAATCTGAACCAGACGGCACCCTTGTTCTTTAAGGTCGCTCACGCGGTTGAGCAGCTCTATCGGCAAAATATTGATAAATTCAGTATCGGGCTTCATTTGTTCACTCCCGTTTTATTGGCTTTCTTCTTGGCCAGTTTTGATTTTTTGTATTTATCATCCAAAATTTGAGCCGCCTTGGCAACGCCGTCGATAATGGCCTCGGGGCGCGCCGCGCAGCCGGGCACATAAACGTCCACCGGCACCGCTTTGTCGGCACCGCCTATGATGTTGTAGCAGTCTGCAAATATGCCGCCGCTGGTGGCGCATATGCCGATGGCAACCACAGCCTTGGGGTTTGGCATCTGCTCATATATTTGTTGCAGCACGCTCAAAGCCTGTGCGTTAACGCCGCCCGTCACCAGCAATATATCGGCGTGCTTGGGGTTGCCGGTATTGATAATGCCGAAGCGTTCTAGATCGTATAGCGGCGTGAGGCACGCAAGAACTTCTATATCGCAGCCGTTGCAGCTGGATCCGTTGTAATGTATTACCCAAGGGGATTTGCTGAAATAACCCATTGTCCACCTACTTTAATATCAATGAGAGAATAACCAGATTTAAAAAGCCGACCGATGCCGTTAAAACCCATACCGTTTTCAGTGCCCATTTCCATCTCACACGCGCGAAAGAGTTGTCAATCAGTATCTCCAAAAAGTAAATAAACAGACAGACAGCCACGGCCACCAATGGGCTTAAAGGGGCATTCCACGCGAAGAACAGGTAGACAAAGCCCAGCAGCATAATATTTTCGTACCAGTGTGTAATTTCTACAATCGCCAGGGTGGGGCCGGAAAACTCGGTTGTCAGGCCGCTCACCAGTTCCTGATGCGCATGGTGCGATGTGCTGATGTCAAACGGCGACTTTCGAAATTTAAACGTCAGTATGAACACAAACCCGATAAAAACGCCGGGAAGATAAATGATGGACGGTATCTGCGACGACATTATGCTGCTGACAGTAAATGTTTTGTCCGACAAGTAAAACCCCATGGCCGTGAAAAGAACCATCGGCTCATAGGCCATCATGGCAAGTAGCTCTCGGTCTGCGCCCAAATTGCTGTATGGCGAATTTGTGGAATACGCTGCAATCAGCAGAAAAATGCTCGCGAGTGTCAGCGCGAAAATCACCAGCAGAAAATCACCGCCGGAGAAGAAGATAATACCTGTGGCGATCATAAACAGTAAAAACATCACCACAAGGAATGTTGTCGCGTTGTTGACGACGACAGCTTCTTTTCTAAAAAGCTTCATAACGTCATAAAATGGCTGAACGATCGGCGGACCCTGTCGTCCCTGCATACGCGCAGTGATTTTCAAATCCACTCCGGCTAACAACCCGCCCAAGATAGGTGCCATTAAAACGTATATCAATGCATATAGCCAGTTCATCCCAAAACACTCCCACAAAGATAAATCAATGCAAACACCAGTAAGGCGAGCGCGGTCAGTGCCGCGATTTTAAACAACCGCTGTTCTCCAAAGTAGCGTTCCATATACCAGTTTGCAAGATACATCCGCTTTATCTCTCCGCCTGATCCTTCAAAATGCCTATTGTCACCCGAGTTAATGCCTGCCATATAAACAGTGGTCAGCTTACCGCGTGTGAAAAATCGCAATCCGACAGGCAGTAAAAGTATCATCCCCAGCAGCATCAGCATGATATTTTGGTTGCCCAAACCGATAACCACCTGTGATGCACCGAACATTTGTGTCAGAAACGGCTCAACCAGAAATTGCGAGACGATCGGGAACAGCAGGCAGCTGGCAATTGTGAATGCCGCCAGTGCATACAGCGCCACCAACTCCGCTTTTGGTGCTTTGTCCGGCAACCGTTCACTCTGCGGGCGGATAGCGACCAATTTTCCCAGCCATTTGGTCCAGTAAAACAGTGTCGCTGCGCTGCCAAACACCAGCAGCATCAGCATAATCATGTTCTTGGAATCGAGAAATGCCTTCATGGCCGCCCACTTCGATATCAACATACCAAACGGCGCAAGGAACATACCCGCGATGCCAACCGTCATCAATATCGCCATCATCGGCAGCTTGACTATAAGCCCGTGCATGTCTTCAATATCGCGGCTGCCCATAAGTCCTTCCACTGATCCCACAGACAGGAACATAAGCGATTTGGATACGGCATGGAAAATGATCATGAATAAAGCCGCCCATAGCGATTCATAAGTACCGATACCCGCGCACGACACAATCAATCCCAAATTCGCAATTGTGGAATATGCCAGCACCTTTTTGGCATCGTTTTGCGAAATGGCAATGATGGAAGCGGACAGAAACGTAATTCCCCCCACCAGCACCACGAAGAAGCCGGCCATATTCCCCGTCAGCAACGGCGCGATGCGAATGATGATATACACACCCGCTTTCACCATTGTTGATGAATGCAGCAGCGCCGATGTGGGTGTGGGTGCCACCATCGCACCCAGCAGCCATCTGGAAAACGGCATTTGCGCGGCCTTCGTAAGGCCAGCGATGGCGATGAATAAAGCCGGTATAACGAGCAGAACATTTTGAGACGCCAAGATATCCTTTAGCTCCGTAACGTGCATCACTGTTCCGAAGAATATGATGCCCGCTGCAAAGAATACCCCGCCGATCGTATTATACAACAGGGCTGTAAATGCATTCTTTTTTGCTTCAGGCGTTTTTGTATAGCCAATCAACAGGAAGGAACAAACGGTGGTAACCTCCCAGAACAAAAATACCCAAACGAGATCGTTGGAGAGCACAATGCCGAACATCGCAGAAAAAAACAAAAAGATCACCGAAAAAAACATAGGGCGACGGTCTTTTATGTCCTTATGATGCGCATGGTAATGCTTCATGTACGATATTGAATAGATACAGATAAGCCCGCCGACAAAAGCGATGATAATGACCATGATGATGCTCAGCCTATCCACAAAGAAATGATGACTCAGCGATTCTGTTAAGTGATGTCCTGACAGCTCATACAATGCCAGCGCTGCCATCTGGACAACCGTTAATAACGTGATCAAATACTTTTTGCTGCGTACTGTTATGTATATAATGTAGAGAGATATCAATATCTCTATGGCAAACAGGCTGATATTGATCTCGGTTGACTGCACAAGGTAATATTCTTCCGCTGAGTTAAAGTGTGTAACAGCCAGCATCACTGAAAGGCCCGCTATGACCAGTGTGGCCAAAATGATGATGATATTGCGCAGGGCGCTGTGTTTGATGCATATCATCAAAGCGGCAGCCAATAAAGGAACTATAATGAGTAATACAAGCAGTGACATATATCTCCCTGACTTCCATGCCAGCCTGTCTTATTAATGACTGGCTATAACCGGACTAATATAGCACTCGCTATTTTGCTTGTCAACATTGATAATATTTTGACAAGCATAATCTAAATTGCACTTGTTTCTATATATAAAACTAAAATTATCTAATTGACACTGACAATATTTTTGTATCGTCAAATATTCCAATCATATTGAAAATAGAAAAATATGTGAAGCGACTTAACAAGACATACCGGCATGTCAATGGCGCATTCTTCAGTATCCTTTTAAATTCTGTAGGTTTGTCAAACATATTGGACAGTGTATGTTGCAAGATAATCGGTTGGCGATCGCCAACCGAGCGGGCGCATAGGTATCTTGTTTGAGCGGTATCGATAGACTTCAAGCTGGTGCTTGAAGTC
>JAEYOE010000010.1 GCA_023412005.1 Bacillota bacterium | reverse complement strand
GAAAGAGTCCTGTTGGCGGCGCTTGCCGCGATAAACGGTTTAACGGTAGCACAGTGTTTGAAATTCTCTGATGAATCGTTAGAACAAAAAAGAGCCCTGTTGGCGGCGCTTGCCGCGATGCGCTCTTTAGTTTTTGTGGATCTATGGAATGGAACGAGTATAGTCCAGGATACAGGAATCTCTTTTTTATCTTATGAAAAACCCTCGGCAGTTTTGCCGAGGGCGCATATTCGTGTATTCTGCTTTATCATTAAAGTGTTGGTTTACCAGTGACAGATGCAACAATTCATCTAAAATCCGGATTCTTCGTCGCTTATGTCCTCGGTATCTCCCACCGGTGTTTGAGCAGGAGTTGCTTCACCTTCACCGCCGGCCGCTTCACCTTCGCCTCCGGTTGCTTCGCCTTCGCCTCCGGCCGCTTCACCGTCCTCAGGTGCCTCCACGGCCTCGCGCTTCATAATGGTAACGCTCGTGTCCGGCTGCGTGATGCGCAGTGTTTCCGCGTCAACAATTTCATAAACCGTTTGAGTTCCCTTTGCCGTTAAAGTCAATTGATTCAGCGCAATGCTGTAAGTGCCCTGCCCGAGTGCTTTGCCGTCAGCCCCGTAAACGAAGTAGGTTCCGGCTGGCAGCAGCTCAAGTATGAACCCCGCATTTAAGATCTGCTTTTCCGTATCGCTGACGCTCATGCCATTCGAGTCGATAATATCAGATACATACCAGCGGCCCGAAAAATCCGCACCTGCAAAGTCGGGTGTTGGCGTGGCCGTGGGGGAGGGAATTTCCCCGGCGCTTTCTGCCGCACCGGAGGGCTGAATCTGGCTGTCGTCTTTGCATGCACTCAGCAGGAGAACCGTTAGCACCAGAAACAACACAAAACATCTTTTCATGAATCAATAGAATCCCTTCATGATATTTAGAACACGCGGAACGCACAGATAAAGCTGCGCTGGCACCACGAACCATTGCTGGACCGCTTAACGATCTTGCCGTTTTTGGATGACGCGTCAATCATCATACCGTCGCCCGCATAAATGGCCACATGCCCTTTGAACACAATGATATCGCCGCGCTGCATTTCGCCCAAACTGTTGATTTTGGTATACTTGCTGCTGTTTTTCCAACCGGCAGATGTCATATATCCTTGCTTCACGCCCACCTGATTCAGGCACCAGTAAACGAAACCGGAGCAGTCGAATGAGTTGGGGCCTTTGGCACCGCGTACGTATTTTTTGCCCAGCTTCGATTCGGCAACGGATATGAACGAATCGATGTTCGCGCCGGTGACATTTGCCGCGGGGCCGCCTCCGGTGGAGCCGCCATTGCTCGAACCGCCTTTGTTTGAGCTGCCGTTGCTGCTTGCGGGCTTCTTATACTTCTTGGCAGTTTCTAAAAACAGTGTATTCATCGTGTGTCGGCCTACCTTGCCGTCCACTGTCAACTTGTTTGTCTTTTGGAAGTTGCGCACAGCTGTTTCGGTGTCTTCTCCGTAATACCCGGAGGCTTTCTTCATATACCCAAGCTCTTTAAGCCTGTTCTGCACGCGCGTGACATCGTCGCCCTTGTCGCCGACGGCGAGCGAGTTGCCCTGCGCATCAGCCGACATCAGCGCATTCTTGGTGGTCGGCCCGATGTAGCCATCGGCAATGAGGCCGCTGCTTTCCTGAAAACGGCGTACGGCAATTTTTGTATCTTCTCCGAATGTGCCGTCAGGCTCGGTTGTTAAATAGCCAAGCGCTTTAAGGCGCTGCTGGTAGTTTAAAATCTCGGGGCTTTGCTCGCCGTAAGCGTACATATTGGGCTTTGCGTTTTCCGCATACAGCATTTCACGCGTGTTCTTGCCCACCTTGCCATCTTCGGAAAGGCCGTTGAGTTTCTGAAATTTCTTAACCGCGGTTTCGGTATCCGTACCGAAATAGCCGGTGGCTTTGCCAATATAGCCTAGCTCATACAAACGCTGCTGAAGGCCTTCAACATCAGGATCCTCGGCACCGATGGTAATTGTATAATACTGAGCCTGATCCGACATCAGCATATCGTAAGTGGCCTGATCCACCGCTCCGGTGACGGGCAGGGCGTGCTGCGTTTGAAAGTGCTGCACGGCTGTTTGGGTGGTTTCGTCATAGAGCGTGCCGGGTTCGTCTTCATCAAGGTAATAAAGCTCCATCAGACGTGTTTGAATGTCCATAACAACCGTGGCTTCAACGCCTTGCGCCACGTTGATCGATTCAAATACCGGCATGGCGAGCGTCACCTTCGATTCTGGTACCGTGGTGGGGATAGGGTCGGCACCGGCATTGGCGGTGTCACCGATTTTCGTCAGATCGTTGGCGGCAGCCAGCAGATCGCCACCTGAAACGGGCTTTTTACCGCCGAGCGATAACACAAGCACCAACACGAGGATGACGGTAGCGGCGGTTCCTGCAACGGCAACCAGTCTTTTAGAATTCTTAATCTTCAAAGTCCGCTTTCTTGAAGACCGATGCAGCGTTGCGGATGCGCCATCATGGCGCGCAACGCGGCTTATACTTGCCGTTTGCGGCGCTTTGGCCGGTTTGCGGCGCAGTAAAGAGAACAGCCTTTTGGTAATACGGTTGATGTTGAAATCGATTTTTCTTGCATGCTTTTTCATTCGTCGCCCCTTAATCCTTGGTTTTATTGATCTTAGGTAACGGACAAACCCGTCTCTTCATCAATAGAATGTCTTCATTCTATCAGAAAAGGCGGCGCGTCGCAACACTTTTGTAACAATATCGTAAAGAATAAGTCGTATATCGTGCCATATCTGGTGCGTATTCCCTTGCGCTGCCGACCAACGCCGCTTATCGGTCAAAAACCGCTGTTATTTTACTTCTGTGATTTTATAATCCTGCGAGCCAAGATCAAGCTTTTCGAGCTCATTCAACTGAATATACGGGTTTTTACCGTGAAGCCTTTCAAAAAGATGTCCCGAATCACCGAGCGTAATACCTTGCGGTATGCCGTCTGGATTAAACTTGTCCATTGTGATGGCATCAAGGCACGCGCGCTCAATGGCGACGATATCCGTGCTTGCCATCACGCCGATATCCGGCACAAGCGGCGGCGTGGAGATACCCCAGCAATCGCAGATCGCCGTGATGTTGGTTAAAAAGTTGATGTAGAACACGCTGCCCGGCTCGAATGTATCGAGCACGGCTTTGGTACAAAGCGCCATGCCCGTCTGAAAATCGGTATAATTGTGCGCGTCCAGCGTAATGGCGCCCGTCGGGCAGACCTTCACGCAGTGCTGGCAGGTGGTGCAGTGATGATAAAACACTGTGTACTTACCTTCCTCGCTGAAGCTGTTTGCATGGTGGTTGCAACTGGTGATGCAGGCTTCGCATTGGGTGCAGAGCGATTCGTCCCAGAGCAGACCCCCCTCAAGAGAATGAATTTGATGGCGGGTTCTGTCGGTCACGCAACCCATGGCAATGTTTTTGCACGCGCCGCCGTAGCCGCATGCGCCGTGGCCTTTTACGTGGCTTAAGTCAATCATCACATCGGCATCATGAATGTTGCCGCCGATATCGACATTCTTAAATGTGCGAAAATCAATGTCTTTTTCGTATATGTAGCGGTCCATCGTGCCGCAGACGGGAACGATGGGCGCACCGAGCAGTTCTTCTGTGTAGCCCCTCAGCCGTGCGCCGTCCACGATCTGATCGGTGATGAACGGGCGTGCGCCGAAGGCCTTGAGTTTGTCGATCAGCATGCGGACAAACAACGGATGAATCGTCGTGTAGCCGATTTCTCGCCCGAGATGCATTTTAACGGCGGTCCATTTGCCGGCAACGGCAGGCTGCAGGTTAAGCCGGTCAATCAGCCGCCCAAAGCGTACCGGCAGCGTCTCGTTTGGATCGTATTTATCAAATTTAACGGACGAAAAAAACACGTTCGAACTCATTTAAGCCTCCAAAGAAAAACAATTATACTAAGCTCATTATACTATGACCGCCTGCAAATAAACAGAGATTTTTGTAGCTGTTATGTGGATGGAATTTGGTTGAAGTGTTACCTGAAACCGTTATATAATATCACGATAAGCAAGTATGTTGAAAAGGGCGGTATTTTAGCGGCACGAATGCGTTTTGATTGTCCGTTTCATATTTGAGATTTAACGGGGAGCATTATAAATTTGGAACGAATTTGGATTGACACAACAATACATACGGCACCGCCGTCGGACGGTAAACGATTGGCAAAAGAAATGAATACTTATGCGCTGCTTCAAAGTCTTGGCATATCGTATCAGCGGCTGGATCACGGTGCGACGGCGACGGTGGATGACTGCGCTGAAGTTGAACAGCTGCTGGACATTCATATTTGCAAGAACCTGTTTTTAAACAACGCGAAGAAGACGCGGTTTTACATGCTGATGGTGCCGGGGGAGAAACGGTACAAAGCCGGGGACGTGTCCGCACAGGTGCAATCAACGAGGCTGTCGTTCGCGGACGCGGCGGATATGGAGCGGCTGCTCGGCATCACGCCGGGGTCGGTAAGCGTGCTTGCGCTGATGAATGATAAGAACCACGAGGTATCGCTGCTGATTGATAAGGAGCTGCTTGCCGAGGAGTTTATCGGCTGCCATCCATGCGTGAATACGGCAAGCCTTAAGCTGCGCATGGATGATCTGCTGAATGTTTTTTTGCCGTGCACGGGGCACGAGCCAACGTTTGTGACGCTTTGAGAGGGCAAAACGGCTATAAACCTTGTTTTGTCATTGCTAAACTATCAACTATTTTTCACAGTCTACTGAACAGTGAGAAGCGAAATGGTGACTGCATAGTGGATTGCAAGTAGAAAGAATTTCTATACACTGTATAGTCAATTGTTAACGCAAAATTGCATTGATATTAATATTTTTTTGTCATGACTGCCCCAGCATAGCAGGCAAGAGCATCATTTGCACTGCAAGTGAAAAGAGCTCCGGACACTCCTTCCGTCAATTGACGGATTGCACATCCGCCAATTGCCACCTCCCTCCAGAGGGAGGCAAAGGTGTTTCTGGTATCCCGAGTGCGAGGACATAAGCAAAATGTCAATCAAAAAAAGGACAGCTTTCACCATCCTTTTCATCTTCTATGAATCATTCAGATTACGCGGCACCCTCCCCGTCTGTATTGTCAGACGGCGGCTGCAGCGAAGCCAGATACGCTTCGTATTGCTCTCTCGCATTGCCCTGCCAGCCCGCCCACGCCTCGGTAACGGTGTAAGAGCCCGGTGCCATGCTCGGGCGCTTTGCCGGCCTCGGGGCACGAACCAGCTGGGCTTTTATTGCGGCAGCCTCCGCGTCGTTCTTATCACCTGGGATGATCTCACAAACCGTGCCGGGGCCAAGGTTGTAGTAAATCCAGCGTGCGTCCGGAACAAGCATGCGCACACAGCCGTGAGAGGCGCGCTTGCCAAGTTCGTTATACGATTCGGTAAAGCTGCTCGGTTTTCTCGATGTGTATATCAGCGAATGGCAGAAGATGCTGCGGACAATCTGCCGCCAGTACTGGCCGTATACGCCGTATGTCATGAACTTCCCGAAACGCACAGAGCTTGTTCCCATCTCGAAGGTACCGATGGGCGTGGGCGTTTTGCGCGCGCCCGAGCTGATAATAATATAGCGGACGGGAACGGTGAATTCGCCGTTGGCATCTTTTTTATAGACCGTGGCAAACTGATGGTAGATGTTGACCACCATTTTATAGGTACCCGCCGAGGGGAAAGGCGGCAGATCGTTCTCATCGTACACGTTGTTATCACCCACAAGCTCTTCAAACGCCATCACGGTGGTGGGGGCGAGCTGGGCGAAGTTAAGCGGCTGCTTTTCTAGCTTGAGCGGCTCCGGCTCGGGTGCAGGTATCGGTTCGGGTGCCGCTTCGGCTGTTTGAACCGGTGCTGCGGAGGGCTGTGCTTCGGCGATTTGCGCTGCCGTAGCTGCCGGATTCTGTGCCAAATCTGAGCCGGGCTGTTTATGGTTGGCCGGGTTCAGCCCGACGAACAAAACGGCCGCGGCAGCGAGGCTGAGTATTATTAACAGAAAGATGCGTATGGGCTTGTTCAACGGTGACCTCCCCAAGAGCCATGTAATACCAATATCTATAAGATTTTATAATAAAACCGCAGGCAAGTCAAAGTAAATCGGGGAATGAAGTGAATGGATGAAGTGAATGCAAACCATCCACTAAAACAGCTTGTGGATCGAATGGATATTCAAAAAAAGAGATGTAAGTCCATATCGTGAGAATGCCTGCTGTTTGACGGATAATGGCTGGTTGACAAAAATAAAACAGCCCTCAAAATAAAACATTCGAGGGCTGCCATGGCCTTAATGCTTACTCTTTTCTTTCGCGAACTTCCGCGCGTTTTTGATGCCTCCAAAGTCCGAAAACATCTCGGTGATCTTCTCCTTCTCAATCTGGCGCGAATTGAGCCCATCGTAGCGCGCTTCTTTTTTCAGCTTAAAATAGCTCTCCAGCCGATTCGCGTCCAGCTCATCGTTATCCACCGCTGCCCGCACCGCGCACCCCGGCTCGGCTTTGTGCGTGCAGTCCCTAAATCGGCACTGCGCCGCCAGTGCATCAATATCGCTGAACGCCTTATCAACGTCCGCCGAATCCAGCCCGATTTCGCGCATGCCCGGAGTATCAATCACAACGCCGCCACTAGGCAGCGCTATCAGCTCGCGCCTTGTGGTGGTGTGCCGTCCTTTGTCGTCGTCCTGCCGAATCGCTGCGGTTTTGAGTCGATCGTCTCCGGCGAGCGCATTGATCAGCGTGGATTTGCCGACACCCGAGGAGCCGATAAACGCGGCGGTCACACCCTCCTTCAAATAGGCTCGCAGCTGTGCCAGTGTTTCTTGCGCAAAACCCGAGGTGACGATCACATCGGCACCGATGGCCACCTGCGTCGCTTGGGACAGCATTTTATCTGTTTCTTCGCACAGATCCGACTTTGTGAGCACGACCACGGGCAGCGCACCGCTGTCCCACGCGATGGCAAGATACCGTTCCAAACGGCGCAGATTAAAGTCGTTATTGAGCGAGGAGCAGATGAACACGATGTCGATGTTTGCCGCGACAACCTGTGCAGCATTCGGCTGACCGGCGGCTTTGCGTTCAAACACGCTTTTACGCGCCAGAATGCGCTGAATTTGTCCGTGCCCGCTTTCGCCGTCGGCGCGATCCAGCATCACAAAATCACCGACGGCGGGGAATTCCTTTTGGCTTCGGCATTTCCCCGATACCTCGGCGAATAACACGGCTTCCTCGGTGATCACCTTGCAGACATCTCTGCCCTGCATCATCACCCGGCCGATCGTTTCACCCGGATATAAAGCAGCCTGTGCCGAAAAAAACGGTGTCAAACCATAGTTTATTAGTGTTTCCATTTCATATTCCTCCAATATTTAAATAAGCCTTTGGAGGTATGTCAGACGGAATTACTGAGCGCATACCTCCGTATGTGCCGCAATCTCCGTTTTGCTCATTTTTGTCATAAATATCTCCTTTCTATGCTGATTACTGACATTATAACATAACCGATATTCAAAGCGAATAACGCTTACGTTCGATTTTTTAGGTTATTGGCAAAAGGCACCGCAATCAGTATACTTATATAGAAAGGCAGGAGAGGGGAAATACATGAAAAACATTTGCAGTATTGTTGAAGGAGAGACCCACCGAGAAATATCGTTTGAAGAAAACGTACATCTCTGGCAGCTCGCGAAAGAAACGGGCGCAGATGGTGCTGTCTGCGCGCTGATGAACGGCCGCATTGTTTCGCTGGCGGATGCGGTTCAGCAAGAAGCCGAGGTCAAATTCCTGTCCCCATATGAAAGCGAGCAGGCCTCGCGTGTGTTTTTAAGAGGTGCAACCTACGTGCTTTACCGTGCGGTGCACGAGCTGTTTGCCGATCGCAAGTTTAAGGTGGAATATATGCTTTGCGGCGGTATTTACTGCGAAATGGAGCCGCTTGATAAACAGGATATCGATATACTGCAAGTGCGCATGAATGAGCTGATTGAAGCGGATGAGGAATTTGTTCTGCGTTTGATGCGTGTGGATGAAGCCAAGAAAATTATGCTTGATGAAGGGCTTGCTGATAAAGCGGAGCTATTAAGCTATCGTCCGTTCGATTATTACCGGCTGTATGAGTACGGTGGCCTTCATAACTATTTTCACGGTATCATGCCAAAAAGCGCGGGCTATCTGAAAAACGCGCGGCTTTATGCTTATGGAGAGGGCATGATGATTAAGATTCCGACACCGTATCATGAGGCGGAGGTCTCTATTATTGATCAGCCCAAATACGCCGATGTTTTCAAGCAGTCTGAGCGGTGGAGTAAAGAGCTGTCGGTATCGAGCGTGGCCGACATCAACAACATATTCAGAGAAGGCGGAATGGCTGAATTCATTCGTGTGAACGAAGCGATGCATGTGAGCGCCATCGACGCGATTGCGCGGCAGATTATTGACAGCGACAGCGTGCGGATTGTGCTGGTGGCCGGGCCGTCGTCGTCCGGCAAAACCACGTTTGCGTCGCGGTTGTCGGTGCAGCTCAAAGCGCTTGGGAGAAAGTGCCGCCCCATTTCGGTGGATGACTACTACAAGGGCAGGGAAGACATTCCGCTTGATGAGAAGGGCAAGCCTGACTTTGAATGCATTGAAGCGCTGGATACACATAAGCTCGGTGTCGATCTGGAGCTGCTGCTGGCCGGTAAAGAAGCGCAGATGCCGCGTTTTGATTTTGTGGCGGGCGCAAGAAGTCCTCAAAGCGTTCCCATGCGCATTGATGACGATATTCTGGTGATTGAAGGTATTCACGGCCTCAACAACGCGTTGACACAATCGATACCAGCTGATAAAAAGTTCAAAATTTTCATATCACCGCTGACGACGCTGAACATTGACAGACACAACGTGGTGATGCCTGAAGATCTGCGCCTGCTTCGGCGGCTGGTGCGCGACAAACGTACACGCGGGTATTCATTCGCGCAGACGTTTGCGATTTGGGACAGCGTGCGGCGCGGCGAGTTCAAATTTATACTGCCGTATCAGCACACTGCCGATGTGATGTTTAACTCGGCCTTGTTTTACGAGCCGCTGATGCTTAAAAAGCATGCCTACAGCGACCTGCGGCAGTTCACGCCCGATATGCCGCATTATCCCGAGGCGCTGGATCTGCTTAAGTTCCTGAATTATTTCTTGAGCTTCAGCGATCAGGGCATAGTGCCGCATGCGAGCATATTACGTGAATTTATCGGATAAATATTACAATTTTTTTATTAATAATGTGGCGCTCCTAAGCAAAGAATAAATGCAAAAGGAGGCGTATTTAATGAAAAAATTGTTGATTGCAATCATCGTTGTGGTTCTGTTCAGCTCGATGCTTGCGGGATGTACTAACAGAAACAACAACACGACAGTTTCCCCAAACAATACGGCTAAGCCGGCCGTGTCGGCAACGGTTAAGCCGTCTGTTACAACGCAACCGTCTGCAACGGCATCGCCCATTCTAACCCCGAATGTAAGCGGATCGCCGAATGCATCTGTGATGCCGGGCACCAGCGCATCGCCGGGTGTCAGCGCATCGCCGGGTGTTAGCGGAACGCTCAACGGCACCGCGAAACCGTAGGCAGAAGGTAAAAAAGAAAAAAGAAAAAAAGGCGTCAATCAAACGCCTTTTTTTGGTGCAATTTTAAAAGAAATGTCGGGACAAGACAAAAAATGTGTGGTAATATTAAACACATAAACCGTAATAAAACAACGAATTTCGGCCATAAACAGCTCTTGCTGTTACATAAGTTGTTGAGGAGGATTCATATGTTTTGTCGTCGATGCGGACAACCCCTATCTAAAGAGATGAGCTTTTGTCAACACTGCGGTACCCCGGTTTCATACCAGGGAAACGCGCCGGAGCCCGCGCCGCCGGTTCAGCGAAGCGGCTTGAACGAGGCGGCAGAGCACGCAGTCATTCCGAAGAAAAAGCATACACTCAGAACGGTGCTGATCATAGCAGGGTGTGTTCTGGCGGTTGGTGCGGTGCTTGTGCCGGTGATGATTAACAAAAGCTTAACTGAACGCTATGAGACAGCCTGCGCTCTGCTGGACAATGGCGATGAGAAGCAGGCCAAGATTGTGTTTTTGGAACTGGGCGCCTTTAAAGATGCAAAAAGCATGGTACAGGCGTGTGATTACAGCAGCGGCGAAGAACTCATGAACAGCGGCAGCTATGATGAAGCCAAAACGGTTTTTGGGACGCTCGGAGATTATGAAGATGCAAAAACACAGGCACAGGAATGCCAGAATGAGCTTGATTATAAACGGGCCATTGAGCTCAAAGAGGGCGGCGAGGCTGAACAGGCCAAAGATATCTTCCTGCAGCTCGGCACTTTTGAAGACGCTGAAGCGCAAGCACAGGATTGCCAGAATAGCCTTGATTATGAGCAAGCGATGGGTTTGATGGATCAGGGGGCGTATCAAGATGCCAAGGCGATTTTTGACGCATTGGATCCATATTCGGAAGCGCATACATATTCTCTGCGCTGTCAGGAATATATCAACTATGCTGCAGCGGAAGCGTACGTGAACAGCGGCGAGTATTATAAGGCGTATTCGCTATTCATCAATATGTTTGAGTTTTTGGATTCCGGAGACCGTGCGCTTGCCTGCATCCAGCCGAACCCGGAAAATGGGGAGATGTATCGCAACCCCGATTTCGGCAAAAAATCGTGTGCATTGACGATCAAAAACGGCAGTGATACCAGTTCGGTTTATGTTAAGATATACACTCCCGAAGATGTGCTGGTATCCACTGTGTTTATCAATGCAGGCCAAAAGGCAAAGGTAAAGCTGCCGCCCGGTTCATATCGCTTTAAGAAGGCAGTGGGCATCGATTGGTTCGGAGATACGGATATGTTCGGTGATGAAGGCTATTATGAATTGCTTATTTTTGAAGGCGGAACTGATGTCACGAAACTGTCTTCAAGCCGTATCTATACGCTGTCGTTTGCCGTTGAGGGCGAAGGCAACATTAACGGCGAGTCGGTGAACCCTGAAGGGTTTTAACCCGAAAACCTTTTAAAAGGGGCTGCTGCAGTTTATGCAGGCAGCTTCTTTTTTTGTGATGATATGAAGCGACAAAAGGGCAGATGAAACAAGCTTTTTTAGAACAGAAACTCAATTTTGAGCGTTGCAGAGATGCACTCGGCCGTATTCTTTTTCACGGGCACGCTTTGCCCGGAAAGGAGACGTTTTTATGGATTGGTCTGAAATTGCCGTTGCAGCGGTGGGTCTTTTGTTTTCGGTGGTGGTGATACCGCTTGTGAAAGCGGCATTTGCCTGGCTGATGAGTAAGACGGAAAACGAAGCGATATTGATGGCTCTGGATGAATCGAAAACGGTAGCGGACAATGTGGTGGCAAGCCTTAAGTCGACGTTGGTTGACGGCCTTAAAGCCAAAAGCGCAGATGGAAAGCTCAGTGCCGATGAAGCAGGCGAGGTTGCCAAGAAAGCGATGGATATGTTCTTTGCCGATCTGTCCTCAAAATCGATAGAGGTGCTAAACTGCAATGCTGACGATATTTCGGCATACGTCAGCAATCTGCTGGAAGCGAGGCTGCTCGCATTGAGGGAGGGGAAATAGGTGGAATGGACCAAACAGATTGAGGAGCAGTATTTAAACGATTTGGCAGCGCAAAAAGCCCGCCTCAAAGCCGGGTACGATCAAAACGCAGCGGCCTATCAAAAACAGATCGGCAATGCGGCGGCCCAATATCAGCAGCTGAAAAACGAAGCGTATGTCAACAATGCGCTGGCGGAACGTGCAAGACGCGAGAATGTGGCAAATTTGGGGCTTTCGGGGGAGGGGGGGACATCACAGACTTTACAGCAGCGGAACACAGCAATATTGCTGAACACGTTGGGCGCGGCATCAAGGCAGCAACAGGATAATACCGACAGTGTGAATTTGGCGCTTGCGAATCTCACTGCCCAATACGATGCCGATATGGCCGGTGCGGAGGCTAAAAACGCAGCGGCGCGAAACGAAGCGCTGATTCAACAGAACCGATGGCAGGCTGATTACGACATGAAAGCCAAACAGATGCAGGAGGAGGAACGGCAAAGCATATTTAAGCAGGCATATAACCTGTATTTAAAACGGCTGATTACGGCGGCACAGTTTAAAGCCATGACCGGCGTCAGCCTGAAAAAATCATAATACGATGTGGCCGGGAGACGCATGCCTCCCGGCTTTTTAATAATCAAAAATCAGTCTCTAATGAGGCCGCACCGTGTCGATTAACCCCATGTGCTATGTGAAGCAGCTATTTTTGTCATCCACTCGACTGCGTAGTCACTTCGCTGCACTCGTTCAAAACGACAGAGGAACCGCTAGTCTGGTTTTTCGTTCACTTGGATGCGGAAATCCATGATGTTTCTGAGCTGATCCACAAACAAAGTGGACTGGATGAACCGACTTTGTTACGTCTCATCGAAATGAGCTGCTGATAAGCAAGGCTGTTAAGCCAGTTCTTCGGGCTTGATGATGCCGCTGGTTAAAGCCTTGGCTTTCAGATCAACATATAGCCCCGCAAAGCTGGCGCCCATATACGGCCCGACATACAATAACTGAAGGATGCCGCCGGTGAGCGCGGAGAGTATGCCCCAACCGATGAAGCTCAGCCACATCACGAAAATGCCGCCTTTGTGCCCCTGCGTCATACGCATTGACAGCTTGATGGCATCGGTGGCGCGAACATTCGGGCATTCGGCAAGAATGTAGGGCGTCATTGAATAAGCAAGTGCCTTCACGATGCCGGGAATGATAAAGAGCAGCCACCATAAAAAGACGAATAAATACATCCAAAGCATACCGCCGAGATTGCGGCCGTAATTCGTGAAGCCGTCTGTGAACATGTCGCCGACATCAGCCGTTTCGCGCTTATAGATGCGCAGAAAGAAGGAGCTGACACCCACCATCAGCACCGGCATAATCAGCAGTGCCCCAAGCCCCATAGTGATTGACGAAGCGACGGCCGAGACCACCATAAAAAGCACATAAGCACCGACCGAAAGACCATACTGAGTCTGAAAAGACGCCTTTGCGTATTGTTTTATACCGGCACGATCAAACATGATAGGAATCCTCCTTATTAATTGTATCAATGATATTGATAATTATACCATTCGCATTAATTGGCAGCAAGGTAAGTGCATATGAACCGCTTATAAACCCAAAAATAATCTTAACTTATCCCAAAAACTGGACACTAAATAAATATAATGAGAACACAAGTTCGATTCGGTTGAGAGAAATAAACAGACTGTGATTCATGGATTATGAATCAAGACATCAGTCTTTACTGCCCTCGTCCTTCAAGGTTTGCGCCAGCTTAATGGCCAGCCTGAGTTCGTCGGGGCCAATGTTGCGCTCTGCGATTTCATCGAGCATCTCAGGCGTGATGCCGCGGCTTAACAGCGTCGGCTGCGTATCGCACTCCTGCAGTACCGCAAATTGGCGAGACGGCGTAATGCCCAGCAGATAATCGGCAGAGCAAGAAAGCGCGTCACACAGCTTTTCCAGCACCTCCAGAGAGGGGCGCTTGCGGCCCTTTTCAATCTCGGCGAGAAAAGCCTGCGTGATACCAACACGTTCAGAAAGCTGTGTTTGTGTGAGTCCCTGAAGCTTTCGTCTTTGGCAGATTTTCTTCGGCAGATCGTTCAACGGTTTGCCTCCTTTGTGCGTGATAGCCTATCGCTATAGCAATTATAGCTCTAAGCGATAGATTTGTATAGTATAGCTTAAAGCTATTGACATTATGCCTGATTTTGGCTAAATTATAGCCAATAGCTATTATGGAGGTGGGTCATGAGAGTCAGGCTGGCAATGCTGCGGGAATCGGCCAACTTAACACAAACACAGATATCACGACAAATCGGTATCTCCCAAGGGTACTATTCGGACATTGAATGCGGGTTGCGCTGCCCCTCGCCAGAGGTGGCATTGCGTATAGCGAAGGAGCTCAATATTTCCCAGAACGATATATTCTGTGTTTTTTATGCGGAAAAGCAACGGAAAAGAGGCAATCAATATGTACGAAAAAGAAACGACATCAGCCTTTGAGCTGGCCGCGCTGGCTCAGGCTATTAAACTGACGAAGGACGCGTATCAAAAAACAAAGGATACACGACTGGCCGCCGCCGCACTGGTGCTGACAGAGCTGGCACTGAGTGAGGCGGATGATATGCTGCTTCAAAGCGGGGAGGCGGCGCAGAATGGATGATGACAGATTTCACGGTGAAGCGGATGAAGCACCTGCCGTAGGCCAGTGTCATGACTGTGGCGGCATGATACGCCAAGGCTGTGTCTGCTACGTTTATGACGGTAAATTCATCTGTAACGAATGTGCGGAACGGTTCGCGTGGCACGAGTTTGAGTCGCTGTCGAAAAAATGCGTGGCCGGGCCTGATTATTGGCTCTGAATGAGGGGGAAAAATCATGAAAGATACGGAAAGATATTTGAAGGATTACTGGTATGCAACACGCAGCATCGGGCGGCTGATGCTCGATTTATCTGTGGCACGGCAGGCCTACGAGCACAGTTTGGTGAGCCTGCCTTCAACCGACGGTTTTGTGAAAGCCCAAGGCAAGCACCGATCCGTCAGCAGCCCAGTGGAACGCGCGGCTGTGATTGCGGCGGATCACTTCCACGCCGAAATGCTCAGCATTGAGAAAAGATTAATGGAAGAGCGGCGAACGCTGGCTATGATTGAGAACACGGTGGAAAACGCAGGGCTGACCGCACCCGAAGCGGGCTACGTGCGGCTGCGTTATTTTGAGGCGCGCAGCGTTGAAGCGGCAGCTCAGCGGCTTTACTGCTCGGTGGCCACATGCGGCCGTCTGAGGGTATCGGCTCTTAACAAAATTGAGCGCGTTCGATATAACGGTGCGCAGCCGATGCTTGAAAATGCTGCCTGTCGATGATGGCCGTTGTGCTTATGCATGAAAAGCTATGCTCAGGGCACACTAACAGAAAAAAGGCAAAGGGAATAGCAATGACGGTATATTACAAACTGACTGACATTGATACGGTGGCGAAAAACGACGGCAAAACCACATACATTTTTGACAGCGCGACAGGAGAGTGGGCAGTGGACAGAAACCAGATTGTTGCCGACGCTCTGCATGAGACGGACGGCGAGAGCATGGGAAAATGCGAGCAGATATCACAAGCCGAAGCGCAGATGCTGATTGGCTATGAGGAGGACGCAACGGAATAAAAGCTCTTGTTGGAGAATTGCGGGATGTTGTGATATAATGCAGTTAATACACAACGATGCTGCAAGCCGGAGGTTTTAGTGGAAGATACTTTCTTTGTTTCGCTGGATGTTCAAAGCACCATCAACGTGATTGACGATGCGGTGGTGAGAGGAAGCATTACCGGAGAACGCATTGATCATTACGGGGTGCCTGCGCCGCAGGGCGGCGGTTTTGTGGTGCTTGTTTACGAAAAGCATTATTATCGTGCAGGCAATCGGCTGACGCTGACCGTTGTGATTGACGATCTGACGGGGCGCACACGTGTTCATTCCGTCAGCGGCGGGGGCGGAGAAGGGCTTTTTCGTTTTGACTGGGGGGCTTCCAAGAGCTTTTCGGGTATTGTGGCAAGTGTTCTATCACCATACCGTATTTAATGATGAAGGAGGTTACCATGAAGATATCGTACAGCACGACAGCTCTTTCCACGGGCGGACGAGATGGTCAGGTTAAAGTACAGGGCAGCCCTTTGAGTTTTGAGATGGCACTTCCGCCGGAAATGGGCGGCACCAAACCGCAGGGGGTAAACCCGGAGCAGTTATTTGCCGCGGGCTATTCGGCCTGTTTTGGCAGCGCGGTGCAGCATGTGCTGCGTGGGCGCAAACTCTCGCTCAATCCGCCGGATGTTCAGGTGACGGTAGGTATCGGCAGAAATGATACGGGCGGGTACCAGCTTGCAGCCGATATTCTTGTGACGATGGAAGGGGTCGATCTCAATACCGCCGCGGATATCGTTAAAGAAGCGCATACAGTATGCCCTTATTCCAATGCCACACGCGGCAATATCGAAATCAATGTGACGGCACAAGTAAAATAATGATAAAGCCTGGCAGCAAGCGCCTCAACGGCCTGCTGCCAGTTTTTTCTGTCTCTTTGTTTTCATCTCGGCAATCAGCCAGAGTGTAACGGGAATGAATACCTGAAACAGCATAGCATAGTAGGGGTAAGCGCCAAAGAACCCAAACATTTGCATGGCACTGTTGTAAAGCGTGATGCTCAGCGCCAGTGACAGCGCCGATACAGGGATTAATATCTGCCTGTAATTGGAGATACCAAACAAGTGTGCAATGCCTTTGGCGGCGACAAGCAGACAAAGCGTAGTTTTGGTGACGCCGGTAATGATAAAGTTGATCGATATGGTTCCCTCAATGCGTGTGAGAAAGTCTCCTACATCAATAATACGTGCGGCAACATACGAGGAGAAATACTCGATTTTGGTAAGCTTACCGAGCAGCTCGATATTCCGCAGCATCACAACAAGCAGGATGAAGCCTGCAAAGAAAGACGCGTAGACATACAGTTTATATGGGTTGGTCTGTTTTTTTATACAATCCGCAATGCCCAGAAAAAGTACGGTTTCTGCGAAAGGAAAAGAAAAGATTTTAAATGATTCGTTGGCGATCTGCGAAAATTTATGTTCGAATATGGGCAGTATATTGGAAAAATCCATATGCGGCAGCGCCAAGATAATCGTTAAAACAACGATAGTCAGGACAACCGGCATAGATATAACCGACCATTTCCCCAGCGTTTCTGTTCCGCTCATCGCAATATATGTGGTAACCGCAAGCATGATAATCATCAGCGGCAGCCGGGGAGTTTCCGGCATCGCAACAATCTGAATAAACTGTGAGAAATTGTTCAAGATGATACCGCACAGATGAAGCGAATACCAGCTGATTAATGCTATCAGCAAGCCGCCGGCAATTTTTCCGAAAACAAGCTGTAGAATTTCAAATATATTCTGTTCGGGATAAATGCGCATCACGCGTGCGTAGATAAGAAGAAGGGGCACAGCGAATGCAATGGCAAGCAGCATAGAGATCCAGGAATCCTGAACGACTTCGGCGCTGCCGCCCATCACAACACTGCTGCCCCAAATAAAGACGGCAATGATACAAAACGCTTGCGGCATGGATATCATTTCTTTTTTCACAGCGTTTCTCCTTTTTAATCTATAGGCGTAATCAGTTTAACAATGCTTTCAATAGCTTTTGTGGGATTGGGGAGTGTAATGTCCAAACTATAGAGCAGTAAGATTATAAAACTGATAGTCAGTACCGTTGCGTTAAATACATTCTCTTTGGTTTTACGGCCTTTTCGGCCCGGAATATAGTCTAGAAACATAATTCCGAGAAAAACAACAAGCACAATACTGATGATCATGGCGCCCCTTCTTTCACTCTTTAACCAATGCGGAGTTAACAATGTTGATTTTTGCGTCAATCTGAACGTCCAGCGATTTAAATGTCGTATCCCAGTCATCACGCAGTTTTTTCCAAAGGCTATTGTTCGCTTTATAGATCAGGCTGCCAAAACCGAATATATCGGATCCATACTTTGATTGCACGACTTGAATCGTATTTACCATTCTTTGCGCAAGTGTTTTAGCAGCGGTGGCTTCGAGCTCTTCAACCTGCTTTTTGTCCAACATGTTTACGGAGTTATCACATTCCATCAAAAACATATCCGCATCAACGTCCAGCTTTATCACAAGCTTTCCGTTCTCATAAGAATACGAACGGCCTGTGTTGGTTTGAGCGATTTCAAGTGTCACATTGTCTTCATCTTTGCCGTCGGCGGGGAAGGTTAACAAACCGCCTTCCACCTTGTTAACGGTGAACAGGAAATACTTAGACTCATCGGGGTCTAAATAGCCCACCAGCCTTTCCCCTTTATAGACAGCTGTGCCGCAGAGCTTGGCGATATATTCGCCGTTGTTGTCAACATTACAAATGGCAGGAAGCGTTAATTCTATACCATCTGTTTCGAGTTCGTTATAAACCTCGTAAAGCTGTTTATATGATGTTGACGCTGTGATTCTGTTGTCTTCCTGAATATATTTATTGATATCAAAAGCAGTGACTGCTCCCACAAGTGTTTCATATTTCAGAATTTCCGCGGCTGATTTTTCGGTGGAGATAACAATTTTTAGCGTCTCACGCATTTCAGAATCGTGAAGCATCAAATCGATCACATCTCGAAGGTCTTCTTCTCGCGCGATATCTTCGCTGATGACGACAAGCTGCATCTGTCCAAAGTAAAGCTTACCGACGACGGCTTCCTTTGCATTTCTGCACGCATCGAAAAGCGTTTTACCCTCAGAGTTCAGAATCTTTGCTCTTATACCCTCAATGTTGACGTTTCCGGACAGATCAACAATTTGAAATGACAATTCATATAAGCCGGTTTTGTTGTCTTTATCGATCGCAAAACCGGATACAATGGACAATTTATCGAGGCCGCGATAATTCCAGCATCCGCCGAAAAGGGGCAACACAATGATCAAGGCACATATCAAGGCTTTCTTTATCACATCGTATCACCGCCTGTTCTCAAACGTGTTCTATTCTTTGTGAGGTTTTTTGGCCTTCGCTGCTGCATTTTAAACCAGGGTGCGCGCAAAACCGTATCTTTAACCTCCTGAAAACGCAGGCTGCCCGCCGCGCTGATCTGCGGGATGCCGAAGGAGCGCAGATTAAGCATATGAATAACCACAGCAGTCATGGCGAGTGCCAACCCGTAAAAGCCGAATATAGATGCGGCGAAAAGAAAAAAATACCGGATGTATATCACAGGGCCGCTGAGCCTAGGCACAAGAAGGTTCGTTATGCCGGTGAGCGCGACGACGATGATCATCGGCGCGGCGACCATCTTGGCCTCAACAGCCGACTGGCCGATAACAAGGGCCCCCACAATGCTGAGTGCCTGGCCGATGTTGGATGGCATTCTCACACCCGTTTCCCGCAGGATATCAAAAATGATCAGCATCACAAATGCCTCGACGGATGCCGGCAATGGCGCGCCTTGCCGCTCCACGGTGATATTAAGCAGCAGCTGGGTTGGCAGCATTTCTTGGTGGTAAGCCACAATCGCAATGAAAAGCCCCGGGACAACCAATGTCAGAAAAAATCCGAAAATTCGCAGAAATCTTGAGAACGACGCATAATAAAAGTTCATGTAATAATCTTCGCTGCTTTGAAAGTTCTCAACGAAAAGAAACGGTAACGTCATGACGGACGGACTCCCATCCACAATCAACGCGATTCGGCCTTCAAGCAGCCGTGCAATCACCGTGTCCGGCCTTTCGGTATAACCGGTGGTGCGAAAAGGAGAATGAGGGCTGTCTTTGATCAATTCAGAAATATAGTTGGTATCAAGTACGGCATCGATATCTATTTTTTTTAGGCGTTTATACAGTTCGGCCAGTATTTTTTCATTGACGATGCCGTCCATGTAGCAGATACACGTTTGGGTTTTTGTGCGCTTGCCAATCGTATATAACTTCATTTTCAGTTTGTTGGTGCGAACCCTGCGGCGAAGCATCGATAGGTTTGTCATGATGGCTTCTGTAAAACCCTCGCGCGGGCCGTTCAGCGTACGCTCGTTTTCCGGCTCCGATATGGCGCGTGTTGAGAAGCTTTTTGTGTCGAGTATCAGCGCTTCTTTTTCATTTTCGGCAAAAAGCACGGTGTTGCCGTAGCTGATGGCTTCCACAACGCTCGAGACGCTGCCCGTTTGCACAATATCGTCAATCTGTATGATCTGCTCCATAAACACTTTGATCACGGCATTTTGTGCTCCGGGCGGGGGAGATTGCTGCAGAGGCTTAATGATGTTGTCATTGATTCTGTTGTTGTCTATCATGCCCTGGCAATAAATAATGCAATATCGGTAGCTGTCCGGCGCGGCGCTTTTGATAAATTTCGTGACAATGATGTCCACATCCTTAAACAGTTCCTTTATGATGTCAACATTGGCTTCGAGTGAATTTGTAAACGGCACTTCCTCGGTATCCTGATTGATTTGATTGACCGCGTTGTCTATAACCGTTTGCTTTTTTTTCGAGGATGAGCGAAACATGGCATTCTCCTAAACTTATCTTTTTATAGTTTGGTTGATCCTTGAAAAAATATGCGCGGCTTTCGTGGTGTGAAAATTAAAACCGGAGTTGTGACAATAAGCCTGTGATCGAATATATATATAGATATGGGGGGTGAGATAAATGTGTTGTAACCGTTCAAATTGGGACGGCTGTGGCTGGGGCTGTGGCGGTGGCTGGGGCCGCGGCGGTGGCTGGGGCCGTGGCTGTGGCTGGGGCTGCGGCGGTGGCTGGGGCGGCTGGCGCTGGTAACGCGCCTGCGCGGCTCATCTTATAGGCACTCATGTGCTTTGTAAGCCCAATAGGCTCGCCTTCTCGGCGGGCCCTACATTCTTCACATTAAGGGTTCTCACCCTTCTTTTTTTGGGTACGAAGGGACAACGAAGTTGTCATACTGAGCTTGTCGAAGTATACCATAGCAAAACGCACTGAATATGGGATACCCATCCACTACGTAGTCGACTTCGTTTCGCTCCGCCCGGTATGACTGATAGACGATGAGCAGACAACGAAGTTGTCATACTGAGCTTGTCGAAGTATACCATAGCAAAACGCATTGAATATGGGATACCAATCCACTACGTAGTCGACTTCGTTTCGCTCCGCCCGATATGACTGATAGACGATGAGCAGATAACGAAGTTGTCATACTGAGCTTGTCGAAGTATCCCATAGCAAAACGCACTGTACATGGGATACCAATCCACTACGTTGTCGACTTCGTTTCGCTCCGTCCGGTATGACAGAATGGTTTTTATGCTGAGAGCAATATCAGTAGTCTCTATATTTTTCCATGCGTGAAATTGCAAAGACAATGCAAATAAGCTTCAGGCTGATTTGAAATGATATAGCGATATTGGGTTCTTCACTGAGAGGTTCGTTTTGCAGCCCGATATAAGCCGTGATTTTTTGCTGCGGCTGTTTAATTTTCTTTTTTAGTTTCTCTTTTTCACCGCTCCATATTAAACCTACATTATTTCACTTTGTATAATCTATGCAGACAAATTTGTTTAATATCACGACTTGTATTGCTGCATTCAACTGAAGAGGCTATCTCGTGCGGCACAGTGCGAGCGGCGCGTTCATATAGTATAAGAAGACCGCTATGGTTTTTAATGAATAAAGAAGGTGACGAGATATGAATCAATACGACCCGAGCATGACGCATATGAGCCTGTATCCAAGCGCAGCCCGAAGGCTTTCAAATACAACAAAGACAACGCCGATGATGGACAGCATCACACCGCGATGGTTTTTGGATTTTCTGCCGTGGGTGAGCGTGGAAGCGGGCATTTACCGTGTGAACCGCATTAAACGCGCAAATGAAATGAACGAATCGGTGAATGAATATGGAGAGAAGATGATTGCGGCCAATCACAGGCCAATCAACGAAGACAGCATCAGCGAAACATACCCCGATTACGAGGAAGATCCAAAAGAATACATGCTGGGCATGATCCAGTCGATTTTAAGGCTCAATACCAACGTGACAGATATTTTCAACAGCCCGATTGATCAAAAACAGGAGCAGTTACGCCTGACGATAGAAACGATGAAAGAACGGCAGGAGTGGGAACTGATCAACAACATGGAATTCGGTTTGTTAAACGCGGCATCGCCGGATATGCGCGTGAAAGCACGGCGCGGCGCACCGATGCCGGATGACATGGATGAGCTTCTCTCAAAGGTGTGGAAAAAGCCCGCGTTTTTTCTTGCGCACCCGCGCGCCATTGCGGCTTTTGGGCGCGAATGCACGCGGCGCGGCGTACCGCCGGTGGCGGTGAACATCTTTGGGTCTCCATTTATAACATGGCGCGGCGTACCGATGGTGCCATGCGATAAGCTGCTCGTGGGCAACCGCGCGTATCAAAGCGCACCTAGCGGACGCACCAACATCCTGCTGGTACGCGTGGGCGAAAAGGAACAGGGCGTGGTGGGCTTGCACCAGCCGGGTATTCCGGATGAAACGCAGGTGCCCAGCCTTTCGATGAAGCTCGGCGGCATCGACAACAGGGGCATTGCCTCGTATATACTAAGCCTGTATTTCTCTATCGCAGTGCTCGCGGACGACGCATTGGGCGTTCTCGAGAATGTTGAGGTGGGAAACTATTATGATTACAAATAATACGCCGTGGTTTGAAAGAGGTATGCAGCCAAACGCGCAGACAGAGCTTAGCACAATGGCAAACCGGTTTTATCGCGGCGGGGCTCAGCTTGTGCAGAGCGAGCGCTGCCCCGAGACACCCTATTATTTTATGCCGCAGCGTATGCCGGATGCGGCAGAGGAGCCGACGCGATCGGCGTTGTTCGTACGCGATGATTTCCCTATATTTAAAAGCAAGGTGAACGGCAGGCCGCTTGTGTGGCTTGATAACGCGGCCACGACCCAAAAGCCGCAGTGTGTGATTGACGCGGTGAGCCGTTATTACAGCACGTGCAACTCCAATGTGCATCGCGGCGCGCATACGCTCGCGCAGCATGCGACGATGTGTTATGAAGAAGCGCGCGGCAAGGTGCGCGATTTTATCGGCGCATCATCCGCGGACGAAATCGTTTTCGTTCGCGGCGCGACAGAGGGGATTAATCTCGTGGCAGCAAGCTGGGGCATGGCCTGTCTTGCGCCGGGCGATGAAATTATTTTAACTGAGATGGAGCACCATTCCAACATTGTGCCGTGGCAGCGTGTGGCCGAGAAAACAGGCGCGGTGATAAAAGCGGCCCCGATGGATTCACATGGTGATTTGAAGCTGTTTGCTTTCGAGCAGCTTTTCACCCCGAGAACGAAGCTCATTTGCGTGGCGCACGTGTCGAACGTGCTGGGGACGATCAATCCTGTTCGGCAGCTTGCCGACATGGCTCACCGGCATGATGCGCTGATACTTGTGGACGGTGCGCAGTCTGCGCCGCACATGCCGATCAATGTGCAGGAGATGGACGCGGATTTCTTCGTGTTCTCGGGGCATAAGGTGTACGCACCGACGGGCATCGGCGTGCTGTACGGCAAAAAAGCGCTGCTCGACGCGATGCCGCCGTATCAGAGCGGCGGGGGAATGATACAAAACGTGAGCTTTGAGCAAACGCAGTATCAGCCGCTGCCCGCGAAGTTTGAGGCAGGCACGGGCAATATTGCGGACGCGATTGGCCTTGGCGCGGCGATTGACTATTTAAACAACGTGGGTATGGAAAGAGTCTCGACGTTTGAACGCTCACTCACGCAGTACATGATGGAGGGACTGTCGCGTATCAAAGGGCTCAGATTGATCGGTACATCGAAAACCAAAACGAGTGTTGCGGCGTTTGTGATGGATACGGCCGAGCCGATGACGATTGCCCAACAGCTTAATAACCACGGCATCGCGATACGCGCGGGGCATCACTGCGCGCAGCCTGCGCTGGCGCATTTTGGCCTAAAAAGTGCGGCACGTGCGGCGCTCGGGCTTTACAACACATATGAGGATATCGACGCGCTGGTTCGCGCGGTGCGCGAGCTGGCCGGACGTTAACATAGAAGTAAAGAGGCGGCTGAGTGGCCGCCTTTTTGCTGTGGGTTTTGTCCGTAAGATACGCCGTTAACACTCAAAAAAAGAAGCAGCCCGAAGGCTGCCTCTTCATGCTGGGAAGAAGTTACTTTCCGTAATACGCTTTTTTGTAGATATCCGCGAGCTCGGTGACGAGCGGGTAACGCGGGTTGGCCGTGGTGCACTGGTCCTCAAACGCACGCTCCGAAAGGCCTTCGAGCTTCGAAATGAACTCTTTTTCATCCACGCCCGTCTCGGCAATCGTCATCGGTATCCCCAGATCCTTCATGAGGCTTTTAACCTCTCTGATGAGGCTGGCGACCTGCTCTTCCTTCGTTGTGCCGCCAAACCCGAGATACCGCGATATCTGCGCGTAGCGCTCGTCCGCCACGAACTTGCCGTACTTGGGGAATATCGCGAACTTGGTCGGTGTCTGTGCGTTGTACGCAATCACATGCGGCAGCAATATCGCGTTGGCGCGCCCATGCGGAATGTGATACTCGCCGCCCAGCTTGTGCGCGAGCGAATGGTTGATGCCAAGGAACGCGTTGGTAAACGCCATGCCCGCGATGCAAGACGCGTTGTGCATCTTCTCGCGCGCCACCGTATCCTCTGGGTCGTTATACGAGCGGCGCAGGTATTTAAACACCAGCTCTATCGCCTTTATTGCAAGGCCGTTGGTGTAGTCCGACGCGAGTATCGATACATACGCTTCAATCGCGTGGGTTAAAACGTCCATGCCGGTGTCTGCCGTGATGGCTTTGGGCATGGTGCGCACAAACTGCGGGTCAATAATCGCCACATCCGGCGTCAGCTCGTAATCCGCCAGCGGGTACTTCACATTGCCGTTAGCCTTGTCAGTGATCACCGAGAACGAAGTCACCTCTGAACCTGTGCCCGACGTTGTGGGTATCGCGACGAGCTGTGCCTTTTTCCCAAGGTTCGGGAACAGGAAAGCACGCTTGCGGATATCAAGGAACTTCAGACGCAGACCCTCGAAATCAGTTTCGGGGTGTTCGTAAAACAGCCACATGCCCTTGGCCGCGTCAATCGCGCTGCCGCCGCCGAGCGCAATGATCACATCCGGGTGAAACCGATTCATCGCGTCCACGCCGCGCATGATGGTATCGACCGACGGATCCGGCTCCACATCGGCGAAGATCTCGCTGTGACAGTACACGTCTCGTTTTCTGAGGTAATGAAGTACCTTATCAATGTATCCGAGCTTCACCATCACCGGGTCGGTCACGATAAACGCGCGGCTGATGTTCGGCATCGACGCGAGGTACTGCACGGAATTGTTTTGGAAATAAATCTTCGGCGGAATCTTAAACCACTGCATGTTCTCCCTCCTCTGCGCGATGCGCTTCTTGTTCAGCAGATTGATCGACGAGATGTTGGACGTGGTCGAGTTGCGTCCGAAAGATCCGCATCCGAGCGTCAGAGACGGGGTATTCGTGTTGTAAATATCGCCGATGGCACCCTGAGACGAGGGGGAGTTGACAATGACGCGGCCCACCTTCATGGCTTCGCCGTACGCAACGGTGAGCGCTTCGTTGTTGGCGTGAATCACGGCGCTGTGCCCAAGGCCGCCGAGCTCCAGCATTTTATTTGCATACTCAAAGCCCTGCTTTTCGTCCTTTGCAACGAAATAGGCGAGCACGGGGGAGAGCTTCTCCAATGACAACGGATACGCAAGATCGGGTTTTGGGAGCTTGGCGAGCAGTATCTTGGTATCGGCAGGAACCTTAAGCCCGGCTTTTTCGGCAATCCATGCCGCAGGCTTGCCGACGACCTCGGGGTTCACTGTCATTTTTGCCGTGTTGATCGCGTAGCTTGTGAGCTTGACCGTGTCATCGTCGTTTAAGAATACGCATCCAAGACGTTTCATCGTGGCTTCGAATGCGGGTGCGATATCCTTGTGGACTATGGCGGCCTGCTCAGATGCGCAGATCATACCGTTGTCGAAGGTTTTTGATATGATGAGGTCGGTGCAGGCACGTTCGATATCCACATCCTTATGGATATAGCAAGGCACGTTGCCGGGGCCCACACCCAGCGCCGGTTTGCCCGCGCTGTATGCGCTTCTCACCATACCGGAGCCGCCCGTGGCGAGTATTAAAGACACGCTCGGATGGTTCATCAGCGCGTTGGTTGCCTCGATAGACGGTGTTTCGATCCATTGAATCAGGTTTTTGGGGCCTCCGTGCTTTTCTGCCGCGTCGCGCAGCACTTTGGCCGACTCCACCGAGCATTTTTGCGCGGATGGGTGAAACGCGAATATGATCGGGTTGCGCGTTTTGGCGGCAATCAGCGCTTTAAACATTGTGGTGGATGTGGGGTTGGTGACGGGCGTAACGCCCGCGATAATGCCGACCGGCTCCGCAACCTCCACGTAGCCTTCAAGCTCACTTTCGTCTACAATGCCGACGGTCTTTTGATCCTTGATGCTGTGCCAGATATACTCGGTGGCGAATATGTTCTTGATCACCTTGTCTTCAAACACACCGCGTCCTGTTTCCTCCACAGCCATCTTCGCTAGGCGCATGTGATTATCAAGACCGGCGAGCGTCATCGCATGCACCATGTCGTCGACCTGACGCTGATCCATTGCCATATAGGCTTTTAAAGCGTCGTTGGCGTTCTTTACGAGACCGTCAATAACAGCGGTCAAATCTTCCGCTTTTTTGTCCATGACTATTCTCCTTGTCGTAAATTTTATATAAACCCATAAGGTTTAATTACCCGAAAGGTGGATGCTATATGCATCCGATTATTGTGAATCATTTCACAATATCAGTATAAAAGATTGTGAAATGATTGTCAATATCTTTTTCAAAATTATTATTGACAGCTAATGAGCGTTAGCTTATGATGAGGATAACAATCGTTAGCCAAAAAGGAGGAGGCATGGCCCGGTCAGAATTACGTTCAACAAAGCAAAGGATTCTAGGTATTGCGATTGATCTATTCTCGCAGTATGGGTTTAAAGACGTTTCTATGCGTGAAATCGCCGGTGAGGTGGGCATTAAGGCAAGCTCGCTGTATAAGCATTATGAGAGCAAAGAAGCCATTTTGGAGAGCATATTCGCTTTTTTTCAAGAAAAGCTCAGGCAAACAGAAATAGTAATTCCGGATTTTAAAACATTGAACGAGTATTTCACGCTCGCCTACGAGCAATTCAAAAAAATCATGTGGGAGCCGACTGTGCTGAAAATCGCCAAGATTATTACAATGGAGCAGCTTCGCAGCAGCACTGCCCGGGAATTCCTGCTGCAGGAGATGACGGTGAAACCGGTGCAGGCCACAAAATGCGTTCTTGATATGATGCATGCACAGGGAATGATCGACAATGTAAATACACAGGTTCTTGCGGAAGAATACTGCGCTTATATTGTTTACCTTTATTTTGAGCAAAACTTTCTGAATTCCGGCCCCAGTCTTGACGTCATCGACGAAAAGATGAAACAGCACAACGAATTTTTTGTGCGAACTGTTTTAAAACAAGGAGATTAAAGTATGAAAATTATCGCAATAATGGGCAGCCCGCGCAAGAAGGGCAACACATACAAAACGGTTGAGCGCATTAAAGATGTACTGCTTGGTATTGATAACACCATTAGTTTTGACTATTTGTTTTTGGCAGACTGTGATATTAAAATGTGCAAAGGATGTTTCGGATGCTTTGCAAAAGGGAAAGACACCTGCCCGCTCAAGGATGACCGCGATATGATTTATGATAAGATGATAGCGGCTGACGGCATTATACTCGCGGCGCCAACCTACGCGATGGGCGTGCCAGCGCTGATGAAAAACTTTATCGATCGTTTTGCGTATACGCTGCACCGCCCGTGCTTTTTCGATCAGTCATTTTTGGCCGTATCCACGGTTGGCGGTTTGGTCGGTTTGAAAGAAGCACTCGGCCAATTGGCGCTGCTGGCTGCCGGCGCAAAAAAATCACTGAAGCTCGGCATACCGATGCCGCCGATTTCCATGCCGATGCTGGAAAACAAAGCGGCTAAAAAGCTTAAAAAAACGGCCAAAGCGTTCTATGCATCCATGCAGGTAAATAAGCGGCACAAGCCGGGATTTGTGGATTTTTCATACTTTGGCGCGTTTAAATCCCTGACCCGTTATCAGTCGTATAAGAAAGAATGCCCTGCCGATTATGAGTACTACCACGAAAGGCCAGCCTACTTCTATCCGGTAACAGGCCTTCGGGCATTTTGGGGAAAAGCGCTGGCTGGCGTGATGAAGCAGAGCTTTAAGCTGATTGTTAAAGATACAGCGGGTACCGGGCATACCACGTCGGGAAGCTGAAAGATAAAACCCCGTTCTGCCGAAAGATAAAACCCCGTTCTCAGTTGTGAAATTTGGCCATATATTGTATAATAAAATTTAATTTATTATGTGTTATTGGCTTAATCGCGTGGAGGATTGATTATGAAAAAAGCAAGTTCGATTTTGGGTATCGTTGGCGGGGCGTTGTCGCTGTTTGGCGCGCTGCTTTGTGTTGTCGGCGGAATTCTGATGATGTGTTTGAATTCAAGCGGAATTTGGAATTTTGTAAGACGCTTTGATGTGGATATACCGTTTTTCGGCGCCGGTTTGTTTGACTGGTCTCTTAATATCGTTGGTATTGTGGTTATCATCTTTGGCATGCTCAAGGCGGGCTGCGGCGTTCTCGGGCTTATCGGGGGCACCATGGTGAAGAAGAACACGGTAACAGCGGGCGTGCTGATGATCGTTGCGGCGGGTGTGAGCCTCGTGCTAACGGGCGGATTTTTCTCAATGGTGCTGTTCACGCTGGGCGGCATCTTTGCGCTGATTAAAGAGAAACCGCAGGCAGCGCCAATGCAGCCGCCTATTGAATAACAGAATTTATGCTTGCAGTCAAGCTGAATGTTGGTGGTGGCTGCTTGAAAGAAAAAATGCCCGGGGCGTTTTTGCTTCGGGCATTTCCATATCTGTCGGTATAAGTTGAACTCTCAGGACGATGTCTATAATCGCCAATAAAAGACAACTTGTCACCAGCAGATAAGAAGTATATTATACGATAATAAGGAATAAAAAGGGGGGGCAACTTATGAGAAAGGCCAGCATGGTGCTTGGCATCGTGGGCGGGTCATTGTCGCTGCTGGGGGCTCTGTCAATGATCATTCTTGGTGCATTTTTGAATTCGGATCAGGGATTTTTTTCGGGCATACTGAATCGTGTTTATTCTGCCTTATTTAACATCTCCGGTGACTTTTGGGGTATCTTGTTTTTAGTGATTGGCGTGGCTGAGCTGGTATGCGGCGTGTTGGGGCTGATTGGCGGATTAAAAGTCAATAAGAATAATGTGACCGCAGGGGTGTTGATGATCGTCTCAGCAGGCGTCAGTCTGCTGATGACGGCATGGCTGTCTATGATATTGTTTGCGCTGGGCGGCATTTTTGCGCTGATTAAGGAAAAACCGCCTGTTACGCCGATGCAGCTGCCGGTTGAATAACAGGATTTAAGCTTGCAGCCATACTGAATGTTGGTGGTGGCTGCAGATAAGAAAAATGCCCGGGGCGTTTTCGCTTCGGGCATTTTCATATCTGTTTGTTCCGAGGTGATTATCAGCATGATAGACATCGATGACAGCGAGGGGTTCATCCCGATCAAACCGATTGGTGACTTTGGATGCTTTTCGCTTCGTGGTCATATCACTCCGCTACTAATATGACAGAAAAGAATGTTTTATAACAAGTGTCGGGCTATATGTTTAGAATCGTCATGCGATATCGATCCTCAATAAACGAAAAGTAACGGTAGGGGTCATTCATTCCACTGTCGTAGTGAACGAGTGTAGCGAAGTGACTACGGAGTGGAAAAGAATCTGTCTCAACAGATCCTGGTCCACCACGTAGTCGTCGCTCGCTCCTCACTACGAAGTGGACTGGATGACCGAGATTAGTAACTTTCCAAAGCAATGACAAATACTAACTGGAGATTGGCGTCACACCGATAGGTGACGGGAGTAATGCAATGCACCAATTGCATGGACTGACATGAGTCTGATTCTATTGGGCTATAAGCTCTTGGCGTTTTCAAATATCGCCGCTATTTCGCTTCGTCCTGTCAGCTTGTTAATTGACACGGCAATGATCGATATACCCAAGAGGCTTAAGCCCAAACGCGTGAATGTAAACAGCGGGCCCATTGCTGACAGCTCAAACAGTATCATCGGCACCTTGGTGGTAGACCATGCGCCGAGGAACAGCAGTATGTTTTTGAACGATGCGCCTTTTTTCATGAATACACCCGCAACAGGGAAAGCCGCATACAAAGGCCCTGCGGCGGCGCTGCCAAGCAGTATCGCCAGCGCCGCGCCTTTGAGCCCTGAGCTGGGGCCCATAAATCTCACCATTGTCTCTCTCGGCACCCACACGTCGAGCAGCCCAAGCAGCACAAATATCGGCGGAATCACAAGCAGCATTTGCTCGAATCCGGAAATTGTGGCATCAAACGCTTTGGTACCCACGCCCGGCCAGAATATCACCAGCGCGGCGAGCCCCGCCACCATGAGCAAAGCGGGCGCGTAGCGCTTCATAAGCTTTTTCATATCTCTCCCATCACCTTTCCGATCATAAATGCCACCGCGAACGCAAACACCAGCGCGAAGGCGTTGCGCAGCAGCGCCGTTTTTTTACCGAAGTATTTAAATTCCACCGGCAGCGTCACCACGCCCACCATCATCAGTGATGATATAAAAGCGCCGATTTGCATATAACCGGCACCGCCTGCCAGCAGCAGCGCGGCGGTGGGGAAGGCCACGAAACCAGGTATCAGCGTGATGGCCCCAACCGCGGCCGCCAGCCCGACGCCGAGCCAGCCCGACTGCCTGCCGATGATTGCGCCGATCGTTGCGGGATTGAGCAGCGCCAGCACCACACCCACGAGTATCATAATGCCGATCAGCTGCGGCAGTATATTTTCTAACGTGCGCCACGCTTTTATTAACGCTTTTTTCGTTTTCTCTCTGCTTTTAATCAGAGAAAACACCGATAGCCCGATTGCCAGCGAATAAAAAACAATCGTATCAATCCCCATAATATCATCTCCTTTTGGTTAAATCATTTTTGCAGCTGTGCATACGCATCAAGCAGCATGCCGATGCGTTCGCGGCGTTTTTGCAGCTCCGTTGCCCAATTGTCCAACGCATTGCGTCCCAAGGGTGTTATGCTGTAAACGCGGCGCTGAGGCCCCTGCCCGCCGCTTTCCCAATGCGAACGCACCCAATCGCTTTGCTCCATATGGCGCAGCGTTCGGTAAAGCGTGCTGATGTTAAGCTCTTCGTCGGTAAAGCCAAAACGCGTCAGCTGTTCAGCCAGGCAATAACCATGGCAGGCTTTGTCTTCGTCGCTTAAAAGAAACAGTAGGCAAACCTCCATAAAACGGTGCATCGGACGACATTGATTGTGCGGCATAGTGGACTCCTAGCGATATATGATTACTATATACATATCGAATATAGATTGTGCGAATATACTAGCGTAAAACTTGGCATGAGTCAACAGACAGATGCCCGAAGGTAAAATAAAGAGGAGATAGAATAAAAAAGGTTAAAGATTAGAACTGCAAACCCGTTTAAGAAGTTTGCGGATAATAGCTAAAGAAACTGGCCGTTGCTTGCAATAACATTCGCATACCAGCGCGCGGAGTCTTTCGCCATTCGCTGCTGAGTCGCGTAATTAATGAAGATAAGGCCAAAGCGTTCATCGTAGCCGTTGTGCCATTCAAAATTGTCTGTCAGGCTCCAGTGCAGGTATCCGGTAATCGGCACGCCGTCGGCGCATGCTTTTTTCAGCTCGGAAATATAGCTGTGAAGAAAATCAATGCGGTCGGTATCGTGAACCTGCCCGTCTAAGTAAACGCGGTCGTTACAGGATTGACCGTTTTCCGAAATCATGAGGGGGAGGCGGTAACGGTTATAGACAAACCGGGGCCCAAAGCGCATCACCTTGGGGGTGATCGGCCATTTCAACGCTGTGCGCGCAAAGCCGGGTATCTTTTTAACGTCCGCCCCATCATCATCCACCTCGCGGCCGTTGTAGATGTTGAGGCCGATAAAATCAACGCTTTGTTGTATAATCTGCCAATCCTCGCTGCTGACGGCACGTGCCAGCTCATCAAAACCTTCAATATCGCATTTTGGGAAACGCCCCAAAATCAGAGGATCGAGAAACAGATTGTGAGAGAACAGCCAGTCAAAACCCGAGACGACGAACGAGGATTTTTCGGCGGCTTCGCAGCCTTTGGGGGTATCGTTCTTGGGGTAACATAGGCGTCCGGTGGAAGCGACGCCGATTTTTATATTAGCCGGGCTGTTTTCACGCAGCGCCATAATGGAGCGCCCTTGAGCCAGCAACGAATGAAGAATGCAGGTGAATACGTCTTTAAGAGGCAGCTTATAACCGGGCGCGTGCAAACCGCGTTCATAGCCAAGGCTGACAAAGCATTGGAGCTCGTTGAGCGGTATATACGTTTTTACGCGGCCCGCAAAGTGCCGTGCAACCACAGCGGAATAGTCTTCAAAGGCGCTGACGATATCGCGGCCTAGCCAACCGCCCTGTTCATGCAGCGCAAGCGGCATATCCCAGTGAAACAGCGTGATTATCGGTTCGATGCCGTTATCCAGCAGCATATCCACGAGCTTATCGTAAAAGAGAAATCCCCTTTCATTGACTGTGCCGCGGCCGCTTGGCAGTATACGCGGCCAGCTTAATGAAAACCGGTAAGCTTTTAGCCCCATCTGCTTCATGAGAGCGATGTCTTCGGCAAAGCGGTGATACGCGTCACAAGCGATATCGCCGTTCTCACCATTGACAATCACGCCTTCCTGACGACAGAAAGAATCCCAAATGCTCATGCCCTTGCCGTCTTCGCTGCAAGCGCCTTCCGTTTGGTAGGCGGAGCTGGCGGCGCCCCAAATAAAATCCTTTGGGAACGACATTAAATATACACCTCGACACGGTATTCCGTTTTGCCGTCTGCAAACGGCACGATATTGCCGTTCACCGGCTGGCCGTCCACGATCATTTCACGGCTGCTGCGGCCTTCGTTCTGCACGGTAATTGTGTATCGCGCGCCTCGGAACAGCCTTGATACGGTATATGTTTTCAGCTCGGCAGGCACACAAGGGTTCACCATCAGGCCGTCAAAGTGCGGTGTGATACCCAGCAGCGCCTGGCTGACACAAACGAACGACCACGCGGCGGTGCCCGTCAGCCAGCTGTTCTTAGCTTCGCCGTAACGCGAGGCAAAGCGTCCCGCAATTGTTTGGCTGTATACATACGGTTCTGTTCTGTGTATATCGCTGAACTCCTCCACATAAGCGGGGCAGGAGCGGCGGTATATGTCGAACGCTTCTTCGGCATGCCCCAGCTTTGTCTCGGCGATAGTGACCCACGGGTTATTGTGGCAGAACACAGAGCCGTTTTCCTTATACGAAGCGGGATAGCTTGATATTTCGCCATATTCCTTGTGGTATTCTGTGTAGCATGGGTTAAGCAGCTCGATACCAAAGTCGTTGAGCAGCCGTTCCCTGACGGATTTGAGCGCACGTTCTGCCAGCCCTTCCTCCACACCGATGCCCGCCATGACACAAAAGCCCTGAGGCTCAATAAATATCTGGCCTTCCTCACATTCATGGCTGCCGATTTTGTTTTCAAACGCGTCATAAGCGCGCAGGAACCAGTCGCCGTCCCAGCCATGCTTGAGAACGGTTTGCTTAATGTTTTCCACCTCTCGCTCCACGGCATCGGCTTCCTCGGCAGACCCATAATGACGGCAGAGTTCGGCGTATTCCATACCATATTTTGCAAATATGCCCGCAATCAGCACGCTTTCGGCTTTGCCGCTTTCAAAGTTGGCCACAGTCTGGAAGCTTTCGCCGGGCTTCTCAGAGAAACAGTTCAAATTCAGGCAGTCGTTCCAGTCTGCGCGGCCAATCAGCGGCAGCCCGTGCGGCCCCTTGTTTGTTACCGTGAAGTTGATGCTGCGGCGCAAATGTTCAAACAACGTCTGCTCGCTGCCCGGTTTGTTGTCAAACGGAACAAGCTCGTTTAATATGCCGGCATCGCCCGTTTCACGGATGTATGCAACGGTGCAAGCAACGAGCCAGAGCGGGTCGTCGTTGAAGCCGGTGCCCACATCGGTGTTGCCGCGCTTGGTGAGCGGCTGGTATTGATGATATGTGCTGCCGTCGTCAAATTGAACGGCGGCGATATCGAGTATACGCTCGCGTGCACGCTCGGGAACAAGATGAACAAACCCAAGCAAATCCTGACAGCTGTCTCTAAAGCCCATCCCGCGTCCGACACCGCTTTCAAAATAGCTGGCACTGCGGCTCATGTTAAACGTGATCATGCACTGGTACTGATTCCAAATGTTCACCATACGGTTCAACTTGTCGTTGGCGCTCGTCAGAGAGAAACGGCTCAGCAGCTCTTCCCAATTGCTTTGCAGAGCCGAGAGCGCCGCCTGTACCGCCGCAGTGGTTGCGTATTTATTAATTAATGCTTTGGCTTTTGCCTTGTTGATAATGCCTTTGCTTTCCCATTTTTCTTTGTTGCTGTTTTCAACGTACCCCAGAATGTAGACGAATGTTTTTTGTTCTCCGGGCAGCAGCTCCATATCGAGGCGATGGCTGGCCATCGGTGACCAGCCGCTGGCTACGCTGTTGCCGCTGCTGCCGCTCTGAACCATTGCCGGCGCTTCCCAGGAACAGAAACGTCCGAGGAATGTCTCTCTGTCTGTATCAAAGCCGTTTATTGGCGCGTTCACACTGTAAAAAGCATAGTGGTTACGGCGTTCGCGGTATTCCGTTTTATGATAAAGCACGCTGCCGTCTATCTCCACTTCGCCGATGTTTAAATTGCGCTGAAAGTTCTGAGAATCGTCTGCTGTGTCCCAAAGGCACCATTCAATGGCACTGTAAACCTGAATTGTCTTCTTTTCAGTGCTGGTGTTTTCAACCTTGAGCATATTTATTTCGCAGGTATCCCCAAGCGGTACAAAACAAGTCAATTCAGATTGAAGGTTATTCTTTGCGCTTTCAAAAATCGTGTAATTCAAGCCATGCCGGCATTTGTAACTGTCCAGCGGCGTTTTAGACGGTAAAAACCCGGGGTTCCAAACGGTATTCGCTTCTTTAATATAATAATGACGGCCATCTTGGTCATACGGCACATTGTTATAACGATAGCGCGTGATGCGGCGAAGCTTCGCATCTTTATAAAAACAGTAGCCGCCGCCTGTATTGGAAATGATGCTGAAAAAGTCTTTGCTGCCAAGATAATTAATCCACGGCATCGGTGTTGCGGGTGTTTCAATGATATATTCTTTGGCGGTGTCGTCAAAATAGCCGTACTTCATCGTGATGGTCTCCTATGTTCTGCATATTGAATGAACGATAACGATTTCGCTATCTGCCGATTATTGTACACAACGCTGAATAAAATGTAAAGATATTTAATTAGAAACGAGTACAAAGGTTGGAATACTAAAAAAGAACAATGTAAATTCACATAAACTAAAACCCAAAATCGTTATATATATAAAAGTATCCAAAAAAATGATGTTATTTTATTAATTAACCCTATTGACTTATCGGAAAATGATGCTATATAATAAAGGCACGAAAACGATTAAGCGAATTGAATATAGAAAATAACAGAAAAAAGCCACAATTCACCTCGTTAGCAGGCTAAAGTGGCATAAAACGTTTTCGCGGGGTATAGCTGCATATGGTCACAATCAAAGATATATCTAAAAGATGCGGCGTATCCGCCGCAACTGTGAGCAAAGCGCTCAATGGCTATACAGACATTGGCGAGGATACGGCAGAATATGTACGCAATGTGGCCAAAGAGATGGGGTATCTGCCCAACGCAACAGCCAGAGCCCTTAAAACGAACCGCTCGAACAATATTGGCGTTTTGTTTGTGGATCAAACGCACTGCGGTTTAACTCACGAATACTTCTCGTCTGTTCTCAACAGTTTTAAAGAAGAAGCGGAAGGCCGCGGCTTCGATGTGACATTTATCAGCAAGAACATCGGGCAGTTTCAAATGAGCTACTATGAGCATTGCAAATACCGCAATTGTGACGGCGTGGTGATTGCAAGCGTTAATTTCAAGGATCCGGACGTTGTTGAATTGGTCAACAGCGAAATACCAACAGTGACGATTGACCATGTGTTTGACAACAGAACGGCGATACTGTCTGATAATGTTGATTGCATCGGCAATCTGGTGCGGTATTTATACGATAACGGTCACAGACGGATTGCGTATATACACGGCGAGGACACCTCGGTGACTCAAAAGCGTCTCGCCAGTTTTTATAAAACATGTTTTGCTCTCGGAATTGAGGTTCCTGAGGAATATGTCAAACCTGCGTTATACCATGACCCCAAGACGAGCGGGCTGGCCACGCGCGATTTGCTGGCTTTGCCCGTGAAGCCCACCTGCATCATGTATCCCGATGATTTTTCTTACATCGGCGGTATGAATGAGATTGAAAAGCAAGGGCTGTCAATTCCGGAAGACATCAGCGTGGCGGGCCATGACGGCATTTATCTCTCGCAGGTACTGCGCCCGAGGCTGACGACACTCAAACAGAATACGGAACTGCTCGGCAGAGAGGCGGCCACTAAGCTGATTGAAGCCATTGAATCGCCCAAAACATTTATTCCGCAGCAGGTGATTGTACCCTCACAGCTGATGGAGGGCAGCACGGTTAAGAACATGGTGACACCATTAAGTCTTGTTTTTTAAAAAGAGTTCTCCTATAGAACTTCAAATAGTTTTCAGATTGGCATGCAAAATGTGCATGCAATAAAAAAAGGAGGAAAGAAATAACAATGTTAAAAAGACTGATTGTTAGCATGGTTGCTATTGCTATGCTTCTCTCGCTGGCTGCTTGCGGCGCTCCCGCTGCACAGACCTCTGATTCTGTCGCTCCCGCGGAATCTGCCGCTCCGGAAAAGCCGTCTGAAGACGCACCTGCAACTGAGGAAGTTGTTGCCGACACCGGCAAAGTGCTCAACATTTACTGCTGGAATACGGAATTCCAAGACAGATTTAAGACTTTCTATGAAGATGCCGGTCTGCTCCCCGAAGGCGTAACTGTCAACTGGGTTATCACCCCGAGCGCCGATGGTGCCTACCAGCAGAAACTTGACGAAGCGCTGCTTGCACAGGAATCTGCGGCTGCGGATGAAAAAGTTGACCTCTTCCTTATTGAAGCCGACTATGCGCTTAAATATGTGAACAGCGACTACTCTGCTGACGTTTACAAAACAATCGGCCTGACAGAAGAAGACACAGCCGGAATGTATCAGTACACGAAGGACATCTGCACTGACACGAACGGCGCACTCAAAGGCGTTTCATGGCAGGCTTGCCCGGGCGGATTGATTTATCGTCGGTCTATCGCGAAAGACGTTCTTGGAACCGATGATCCGGCTGAAGTACAGAAAGCTCTCGATTCATGGGATAAGTTTGACGCCGTTGCGGCACAGGCCAAGGATAAAGGTTATTTGATGACCTCCTGCTACGTTGCTGATTATCGTGTGTTCTCGAACAACATTTCGGCTCCTTGGGTTAACGACAAAGACGAAATCGTTATTGATCCGGCTATCAACAAGTGGATTGAGCAGTCGAAAACTTACATGGATAAGGGATATACACTTCCCTATGATGAAGTCTTCTTACCGGAATCTATGGCTGAAGCCAAAGAAGACGGCAAAGCAATGTGCTACTTTGGGCCTGGCTGGTTCTTCGACTTCTGCTTAAAGCCGGCAGCTCTGGCTGATGCTGAAGGAAAAGAAGAAGTGGGCAACGGCAGCTTTGGCGATTGGGCTATTGTGAAAGGACCTCAGGGCTTCTTCTGGGGCGGCACATGGCTGAGTGCGGCGACCGGTTCTGATAACCTGAACCTCGTTAAAGACATTATGAAGACGCTGGCCTGCGATAAGGATACGCTTGTAGCGATTACCCAGAAGTATGGCGATTTCACAAACAACGTTGATGCGATGACACAGCTTGCGGGCGATTCGAGCTTCGGTTCTCCGTTCCTTGGCGGTCAGAACTTCCTCTCGGTGCTGCTTGACAGCGCGCAGAGCATCAATATGAAGAATATCACACAGTATGACCAGTTGCTTAACGAACCCTTACAAAAAGCGATGAAGGATTATATGCTTGGCAACATCACGCTTGATGAAGCATGGGCTAACTACTATACAGGTGTTAAGGAAACCTATCCGAACCTGAAGATACCTGCATAATCTGATCGTTTAAATTATCGCGGCAAAGCAATTGCTTTGCCGCGATAATTATGTCATTATTGACTATAAGAGATGAGGTAGTTAATATGTTAAGCAAAGACAGAGCAAAGAAGATAAAGTCTGTCAGTTACGCAAAGTGGGGCTATATTTTTATTGCCCCGTTCCTTATTGCATTTATTGTTTTCCAATTAGTTCCGTTACTATCAACAATCTATAACAGCTTTTTTGAGAATTATCGCGTTGGTCTCCAGCAAGTGGGGCCGAATTTTATTGGGCTTGACAATTATGTGAAATTGATAAGCGAAGGCGAACTGGCCAATGCAGCGTTAAACACAGCCGTTATCTGGATTTTGGGTTTTATACCGCAGCTTCTGATATCGCTGCTCTTGGCTGTTTGGTTCACCAGTTATCGCTTAAAATTGAAGGGTCAACGTTTTTTTAAAACGGTTCTATATTTGCCGAATCTTATCATGGCGTCGGCATTTGCAATGTTATTCTATATGCTGTTTTCTCCCGCCGGGCCGATAAACCAGATGCTCACCCAAGCCGGGGTGATAGACAAATCGATCATGTTCTTTGACGTACCTATCACAAACCGAGCCATTATGGCCTTTATGAATTTTCTCATGTGGTTCGGAAACACAATGATACTGCTGATGGCGGGTATTATGGGAATTGACCAAAGCTTATTTGAGTCTTCAGAGATCGACGGCGCGAAACCGCTGCAGGTGTTTTTCAAGGTTACGCTGCCGTTGCTGGCTCCTATACTGGCCTACGTTATCATCACATCACTGATTGGCGGCATCCAATTGTTTGACATACCTCAAGTTTTAACAGCGGGGCAAGGCACGCCGGACAGAACCGCTATGACGCTTATTATGTATTTAAACAGGTTGCTGGCAAGTAAGGATGTGGGTTTGGCGGGTGCCGTGTCTGTGCTGGTATTCATTGTGACCGCTATACTCAGTATTTTCGTCTATAAATCGCTTATGAAGAATTATACAACACAAACAAAAACAAAAAAGCTCACTGCGAAATCCTATAATAAGGCTCAGAATGAGGAGGCACAGTTATGAATCAAAAAGCAGTAAAAGCGAAAGCTTTTTTAACACTGAGCAGAATCATTTGTTATACCGTATTGGGTTTGCTGGCGGCGCTCTGTTTGTTTTCGTTTTATTTCCTTTTGGTTAATGCATCCCGCCCGCATGGGTCAATTATGTCTGAGTTCTCGTTTGTACCCGGAAATTACTTATTAAAGAACCTTCAGAATTTGCTTGCAGATTCTGAAAACATACCAATGCTTCGCGGATTGCTTAACAGCCTGATTGTTTCGGGCAGCACCGCATTACTCGCGACTTATTTTTCAGCGTTAACGGCGTATGGTATCCATGCATACAACTTTAGGTTCAAAAAAGCAGCCTTTTTAACCATTATGGTCATTATGATGATACCAACACAGGTCTCGGCGCTGGGGTTTGTTTCTCTGGTCAGAGAGTTTGGTATGATGGATACATTTTTCCCTCTCATTTTGCCATCAATTGCTGCGCCCATCGTGTTTTATTACATGAAGTCGTATATGGAGAGTGTGCTGCCGTTGGAGATAGTGGAAGCGGCGCGCGTTGACGGGTCCAACGAATTCAGGACATTCAACCGGATCGTTTTGCCGATTATCAAACCAGCCATCGCGGTTCAGGCCATATTCCAGTTTGTGACCAGCTGGAACAATTTCTTTACGCCGTCGCTCATTATCAATTCGACTCAGAATAAAACGATACCGATATTGATTTATCAGCTGCGGAGTGCCAACTTTATGAAGTTCGACTTGGGCCAAGTATATATTATGATATTTGTAGCCATTATACCGTTGCTGATTGTCTACATCTTCCTGTCTAAGTACATTATAAAAGGGCTGACATTGGGAAGCGTTAAAGGCTGATACAATAAATAAGTAAACAAAAGATCTTATAAACGTATCCAAACATTCAAACGGCTTTATGCGGCTCCACTCATACCGTATAAGGCACGTTAAAAAGGGAGGTAAGAATTTTCCGCAACGGCTTGCGGTGCAGCAGTGTGGAGACCTGCTGTAAGCCTGTTGTCACTCTGCGGGCAACGGGGAACCGCGCAATGAGCGTATGCTGTGCGTGGTAAAGCCGCTTTTATGGCAAAAGTAACACTTAAAAACATCAAAAAGGTCTACGACAAAAGTGTGACAGCTGTTCACGAATTCAATCTTGAAATCAACGACAAAGAGTTCATTGTGCTTGTTGGCCCTTCAGGCTGCGGTAAATCGACAACGCTTCGAATGGTTGCGGGCCTTGAAGAGATTACCGAGGGCGAGCTCTATATCGATGATAACCTTGTCAACGCGATCCCGCCAAAAGACAGAGACATTGCAATGGTGTTCCAGAATTATGCGCTCTATCCGCATATGACGGTGTATGAGAACCTTGCTTTCGCGCTTAAGCTGCGCAAAGAAAAGAAAGACGTCATTGATAAAAAGGTTCGGCAAGCGGCTGAAATATTAAGCATTACCGAACTGTTAAAACGTAAACCAAAAGCACTTTCCGGCGGCCAGCGCCAGCGTGTTGCAATGGGGCGCGCATTCGTTCGCGAACCGAAAGTTTTTCTAATGGATGAGCCGCTTTCGAATCTCGATGCCAAATTGAGGAACCAGATGCGTGCCGAGATCATTAAGCTGCGTGATAGAATTGATACGACTTTTATCTACGTGACACACGATCAGGTTGAGGCCATGACATTGGGTGATAGAATTGTCATCATGAAAGATGGGTTCATCATGCAAATCGGAACCTCTCAGGATGTATATCATCGCCCGGAAAATTTATTTGTAGCCGGTTTTATTGGCACACCGCAGATGAATTTCTTCGATGCGGAGCTTAAGCTTACAGGCAGTGATTATGTTGTTCAAGTTGCTGGCATAAACATTCCGCTGGCATCCGACAAGCAAAAGATATTAAAGCAGAAAAATCAAGCTCAAGGCAAAGTGATCCTCGGGATACGTCCGGAACATATCTATCTGGTCGACTCAGATGATAAGAACGCGATCAAAGCCAAAGTGGATGTATCTGAAATGATGGGGAGCGAAATGTATCTGCATTTGCTTGTAAACGAGAAGGATGTTGTGATTCGTGTGCAGACCACCGACATGAATCCGCATGTGTTTGAACCGGGTAAAGTTAATATGATTCAGTTTGCTATACCAGAAGGTCAGCTGCATCTGTTTGATCCGGAAACAGAGAAAAATCTGCTGTATTAAGATAATCAAAGATTTCATATAAATGCACTGAAAGAAGACTTCGCAATGTGTGAGGTCTTCTTTCAATTTAGTTTCGGGAATAATTACCAACACGCATCTGACATTTAAACAGTTAATTGGTTGTTTAATATTGTCGCATATTGTATAATAATATACATAATAGTTACATATAGCTTCTTGGCGGCTTATCATTTCAAAATCGAGGAGTGACTATGGACAGCATTCTTATTGTTGATGACATTGAAATCAATCGAAAAATACTCATGAACATACTTATGGATTCTTATCGTGTGTATGAAGCGTGTGATGGTAAACAGGCTATTGAGTTTGTGCATCAGCATGCGTGTGATTTGTCACTTATATTGCTTGATATCATTATGCCGAAGCTAGACGGATATGAGGTTTTAAAACAACTCAAGAAGGACCCGGCTACAAAGAATATACCGGTTATACTCATCAGCGCACTTGATTCGGAGTGTGACGAAAGCCGAGGTCTTAAAGAAGGTGCCATTGATTATATAACCAAGCCTTTCAATATGCATATTGTTAAATGCCGTGTAGATAATCATATTCAGCTAAACAGATATCAGAATCATCTTCGAGAACTGGCGGAGCAGCAGGCCAAAAAAATACTGAGTATGCGCGAATCGGTTTATGATGCCGTTACATCAATTATTGAATACAGAAGCCTCGAATCAGGGCAGCATGTCAAACGAATCCGCCTGTTATGCCGGGCGCAGCTTGAGTATATTTTCGAAAAAGGTATTTTCCCTTCCGAACTGAATAAGTGCACAATCGAAATGATTTCGAGGGCATCAACATTGCATGATATCGGCAAGGTGAGCATTCCTGACAGTATATTAACAAAACCAGGTCCACTTACGTTCGATGAGATGGAAATTATGAAAACCCATTCACAGATCGGAAGCCGATTTATTGAATCGATTGCAGACAATGACGATGAGCTTTTTATAAAGTATGCACACCAGATATGCCGCCATCATCATGAACACTGGGATGGTACCGGTTACCCTGACAAACTGGCCGGTGATGAAATCCCGTTTTCCGCTCGAGTGGTCGCCATTGCTGATGTGTATGATGCCTTGGTAAACCCAAGAGTCTATAAGCCTGCTTATTCCCCGGAAAAGGCGAAGAGAATCATGTTAGAAGACAGAGCAAAGCTGTTTGATCCAAGGCTAATCGATGTATTCTTAAAAATTGAGGATCGATTTGTCAATATCCTTAATGCGCATGGAGACGAAAGACATTAATCTGGAGGCATGCCATGAACAATTTGGAAGCCGTATTAAAAAGCATTCCGGGTGTGGATTATGTAACAGCCGTTAAGCGTATGTCGGATAATTCGGCATTTTATGCCGAATTGCTCCGGCTTTTTTTTAATGATGATCCGCCTCAACGTCTCGTTGCGGCATTTGAAAAAAAGGACTTTAATCAGGCGCAGCTCGAAGCACACAGCTTAAAGGGGACAGCTGCCAACCTTGGTTTAACAGAGATATCTCGTATTGCTTCAGAGGTTCACTTAAATCTGAAGAATGATGATAACATAAAGGCCAAAGCCCTGATAGAGGAACTGACAATGGCGTGTCGCAATATCAGTCAGATCACTAAACAGTCAATCGGAGGCAAACAAGATGAATAGACCCCAAAAAAGGCGACTGTTATTTAAGGAAGCGATCATAATATCCACGGCATATTTATTGTTTGGTTCCGCATGGATTTTATTTTCGGATGATGCTTTTGGTATATTTAACATGGTTCCAGAGGTCTATACAAATTTCCAAACATATAAAGGTATTGCATATGTGCTTATTACGGCACTACTTCTATTTATAATATTAAGTAATTTGATTGGAAAGCTGAAAAGGCAGCGGGAGAATCTCGATGTGCTTGTCAGTGAGCGGACCGCGGAGCTTGAGCATACGGTAGAACGATTAAAGGGATCGGAGACACAAAAGGATAATTTGCTGGAAAATATGCAGCGTCAGCTGCATTTTGAAAAATTAATTATTGAGCTGGCTCAGAATTTTATCAATTCAGATTTGACACGTGTTGATATTGAATTGGAATCTGCTTTGCAAAAAATAAGAGATTATATTGATGAAGACCGGATCTGTTACATCAAGTATGATTGGAAGCAAGAACATTTTTGTCTTCAATCACAAAAGAACAGAGTGGGCGTGGCTCCGCTTACCAAAGATCGGTGCCAAATCTCGTTTAAATATGCGCAGGATATGATTCAGGCACATTTGCGCGGAGAAAATTACTGTATTGAAGATACACATGAACATCAAACTCAGATGGCCGGTTTTTTATGCGAAGATGGAATTCGGTCTATGATAACATTTCCGGTGTTTTCTTATGGAAGACCACGTGGCTTCATTGGGTTGTATTCGGTAAACAGTGTGAAAACATGGAAACCGTATTCGCTTTCTGTGATGACGATATTTGCGCAGATTATAAAGAATCTATACGACCGATCCGATAAAGAAGACGCTCTAATGACCAGTCACGCACACATGCGCGTTATTTTGGAATCCACAAAAAACGGTATTTGCCTGATGGACTGCGACGGAAACATTATTTTGGCCAATAATGCCTTTGCTTGCCAGTATGGAAAGAAGCTTAGCGATATTGTCGGGCATAATATTAAATCGTTAATGCCTGAGGATAGATATTTTTCAGTGGAACCGATATTCAGGAAGGTCATGGAGACTGGGGTGGCGGATGAGTATAGGATTGTTAAAAATGGCCGATATTATGAGGGGTCAATCTATCCGGTTATAGAAAAAAATCAACAAATTACCGGCGTGGCTGTTTTTGTTAGTGATATTACACGTCGAATCAATAACGAAAAAGAGATTTATCGAACCCACAAGATGTTTGAGAATCTGATACAACATGCACCGGTCGGGATCTATTGGAAAGACGTGGATGGTCACTATTTGGGCTGTAATCAATTGGCAGCCCAAAATTTGTGCACGAGTCAGGAAGAATTAATCGGGCAGACAAATAAAGCCTATATGAATGATGACGTAGCAGAAACAAGTTCAAAGCATGATCAACAGATTATAGATTCAAAGACGGCTTGCTTAAACCACTTCACAAGTATGATCAGAAAAGACGGGCAGGAAAAAATATTCAAAATTAACAAAGTTCCTTTAATGGATGAAAGTGGCGAAGTCTATGCGTTACTTGGTGTCGCTGAAGATGTCACCGAACAACGACTGAAAGAAAAAGAATTGATACAGGCAAAGCAGGAAGCCAGTGCGGCAAGCAAAGCGAAAAGTGACTTCTTATCGAATATGAGCCATGAAATCAGAACGCCGCTAAATACAATTATCGGGCTCACGCATGTGGCTGCTCACTCAAAGGATTCTTCACATATAGAGGATTTACTGGAAAAGGTTAACATGTCATCTAAGCATCTTTTGTCTATTGTTAACAACATACTCGATATTTCACGAATTGAAGCGGGAAAGTTTTCTGTCTGTCACGTTGAAACCGATATTATCGCTGCAATAGAAGAGGTATTCAGTATTGTTACCCAGCGCGCTGATGAAAAGAAGCAGCATTTGAATCTCTATATCGATAAACGTCTGCCTAGGTACGTCCTCAGTGATGCAATCCGGATTAAACAAGTGCTTTTAAACCTGCTGTTCAATGCGGTGAAGTTTACCCCTGAGGCCGGTGAGATTTCAGTTCGGGCACAGGTTCAAAAAAGACATGGGCGTCAAATCATCACGAAGTTTTCTGTGGAAGATAACGGTATTGGTATTGACGACAAGCTGACAGATAAACTCTTCCGTCCTTTTGAACAAGCAGACGCAACGTCAACGCGTGAATATGAAGGCGCTGGCCTTGGGCTGGCTATCTCTCGTTCAATTGTTGAACTCATGGGGGGCGAAATAGGTGCGACAGGAAAAAAAGGAGAAGGGAGCACATTTTATTTTGTGCTGCCCCTAGAAGTTGCCGAAGAAAAACCTGCGACACTGGATATTTGTTTTGAAGAGCTTAATATTCTTGTGGTTGATGATGACAAAGGGACGTGCGAATATATGTCTTCACTGCTGTCTCAATTCGGTGTGAAGTCCGATTGGGCAGATTCAGGAAAAAATGCGCTGAAAGCCGTAAAAAATGCGAAACCTGCATACAATGTCGTTTTTGTCGATTGGCAAATGCCTGAGATGAACGGAATAGACACGGTCAAAGAAATTCGAAAAGTTTCAGGTCCTGACACATTTGTTATTATGTTTTCGATGTTTGAATGGGCGGAGATTGAACATCAGGCCAAGACTGCTGGTGTATCAATGTTTCTGACAAAACCGGTTTTGCCTTCGCGCTTATATAATACGCTTTCTCAAATATGCAAGAAGCCTATGGAATTGATTAAACGATGTGAAGACGACGATATATTTCTTAAGGATCGCCATATACTTGTGGCCGAAGATATTGAGATCAATCAGTATATTTTAAGCGAATTATTAAAGCCTACAGGGGTGCAAATCACTCAGGCTGCTGACGGTGAGCAAGCTTTTCGGTTATATAAACAGAAAAAAGGTTTATATGATGCTATATTAATGGATATCCAAATGCCGGTTATGGACGGTATGGAGGCGACAAAACGCATTCGAAACAGCGGCATTCAATCAGCAAGCAGTATCCCAATCATCGCTATGACAGCCAATGTGTTTAAAGAAGATATTGATAAAATGTTGATGGCGGGAATGGATGCACATATCGGTAAGCCGGTGGATCCCGACGTACTGATTAAAACCCTCAAGCAATTTATTGGTTGATCATCTATTTGGCGAATACCGAGTACTCGCTGTTTTCCGTATAATGAGAGCTGCTATTATAACCGCAGCAGCGAGGATAACACATGATGCGGGTATAATTATATACAACAAATCGCTGCCGCTTAATGTTTTAACCGGTGTATCGCCGGTATTTGGATTGTCGGTAATAAGTGATGCTGAGACAAAATAGCTGCCTCCTTCATATATATCAAATGAAGTATGACCGTTATCATCAACCGTTACGCTTTGCTTGTATTCATTAATGCCGGAGATCGCATGATACTGATATATATATAGAATATCACCCGGTTGGTTTTCTACAGCCGGAATTTTATATACCAAACAGCCGGGAAAATCGCTGCTCTCACCGAAATGCAGCTGGTATATATCATGCCCCTCGGCCGCGTCGGAAACTTTTTGGTTTTTAGTCATGTTCATATATAGATTCACCGGGCTATCTATGGTAGAAGCCAGCTTATTACCGTCAATTGTGCAGGTGTACTCATTAAAATCAATAATCAGTGTGCCTTGTTTTGCCTTAAGCACCCTGAGTGTAAGCGCTGGAAAGGTACTCTCTGTAATAGGATCCATGGAAATAACAACCGTACCACCTTTAGGCATCAAGTCGAGTTGTGAGGAAATTGAACTAATATGATTGGGAGCGGCAGAATTTGAAGGTTGAACAGTTGGTAACTGTTCATCTGATTGAAGCTGAGCATATGTTTGTGACGGCTGGGAAGCTGATGCTATATGTGATGGTTTGGCAGAAGGATGTGCAATCGGTTTTGGGGTTGGTGGTAAATTAGGCTCTTGGGGTGGTACGGGGGCAGGCGGAGCCGTTTCGCTGGTGATTGGTTCTGAAGACGGAGCTGTCGGTATAGGTGTCGGTACTTCTTCGCTCACCACCGTGAGCGTGTACGATTGTGATATGTCTCCACCGAAATTTGGAATGCCCTCTTCATTAAATACTGTATAACGTCCTTGTGTTGTAATAGTGATATTATCACCAATTGCCGCAGAGTCGCTTATTTTTATACTCACTTTCCCGCTGACTGTATAGCTTCTATTATTAGTTATAGAGTCCAAATACGGGTTTTTATCACCTGATATTTCAGCACCGTCACATTTTATTTTAGCGAAAAACCCCCCGGTTTCATTGAGAGAAATCGAATAAGTATAAGTATAAGTATGTCCGGGTTTAACGTTCTGTTCCCCTGAAATTGATACAGACACACTTCCGGCAGAGACGGTTGGTATAAAAAGCATTGACACAACAAAAACAGCAACTAATAGTAATACTGTTGGTTTTTTCATATTAGCTCCTTTATTTTGGATTCTCGCATTGATGCAACGTATATTTGAAGATTTGAGTGCAATTGACTTATATAGATATATATTGCACTAAAATGATAAATGCGTCAATACTAAAAACAGTATTATAAGTAGATAGTTCTCAGAATTGAGTGGTCATATAATGACATATGGAATAAAAAAGAGCTTCGTTTGGACGAAGCTCTTAAATACAAAATAAGATTAAGCAGCGTGACGACTCTTTTTCTTAAAAGGCCCAACCTTAAAGGCGAGCATAGTGATGAGAACCGCGATCAGCGCTGCGCCGCCGCTTACTATAATCAGAACGATAAGCGGGAAACCGGTTACGGATGCCATAACTGGTTCGGAGGATTCTGTTGGGACAGGTGTCGGTTCGGGTGTCGGCTCGGGCGCCAACGTCGCTGTGGGTGTTGGCTCTGGTGTTGGCTCAGGCGTCGGCTGGACAACAACTCCGGATGCGCCTTCTATGATAGCAGATGAAACAAAGTAATTTGAACAGTGAAAAATGTCAAACGTTACAAAACCGTCTGAATCGACCACGGCTGACTGCATGCTTTGAATAACCTTGGAAGAACCATAGTAGTAATATAGATATACAGTATCGCCGGGAACGTTTTTATCTGCCTTGAACTTAAAGGATATTTTACCCGGGAATTCACCTTCGTGTGAAAAATGCAATTGGTAGATGTCTTGTCCTCCAACAGCGGCAGAAAAATCCTGGTCGGGATCGAAAGTCAAGCCTAAATCGAGGCTTTTAATGTTTTTTCCGAGTTCACCAAGGACGGCTCCATTAAGCGTGCATGAATATGTCGGGAAGTTAACAGTCAGTATATTTTGTTTTTCGCGAAGGGAGTTATACATAGAAGCCGGAATCTTATGATCATCGCCAGTAATATCTATTGTGGCTATTCCGCCTTGTTCTGTGCCTGCAAATTTATCCTTGGCCACTTCCCACTCCGTAGGGGCTTTGGTGGCCTTGGGTTCATCTCCTTCAGAGGTGTTTGAGGATGCTTCTTTGGCGACAACAGTGAGCGTCTTGCTCTCAGAGTAGGCTGACTCACCCACGTTCGTTCCATCAGAGGTGGCTATTTCTCCTGAAAGACTGATGGTACACGTTGAACCGACGGGGGTGCCTGCAGGCACTGCAATTTTAATCGATACTGAAGCTGTTATGCCCTCGCTCATGCCGCTGGTCGAGTCTTTCCACATCGTTTCACTGCCTGAGGCAAAACCACTCCATGAAATTCTGCCGCTAATGGACGAAGCGGTCGCTGACTTAGATATTTTTATTGTATAGGTTTTACCAGCTACGACTTGGCTGCTGCCGCTTATTTTTGCTTCTGCGGTAGATAAACCGATCGTTGATACCGTCAGCACCATGACCAGCAGCAGGGTGAAAAATTTCTTTCTCATATTCTTCTCCTTTATATTTATAAAATGTACGAAGTCTGCCGTATCAAAAAGCTATTTTTTATCGCACACAGACTGATGTAAAGATCAAATCTCGCCTTACGTTTATGCATCGGAAGTTAGAACGCATACGGTCTGAAATCCATTCAACCTTATTGATCCGCAACTTGCCAACCGCATCAGACAGGATAAAACTGACGTCCAAGAGAGTTCCAACTGATGATGAGGTTGACTAAGATATCGGGCTCTAGGCGTGACTGACAGGTATAAAACTCACGGCAAAGCTGAGAATCATGAGCAGAATCAGTAATAAAAGCAGTATAAATTGCAACGGTTTGTGTTTTGTTGGCTTGGTCATAATACTCCTCACTGTTAACTGATTAATGCCGTGCTTTTAGCCTTGCAGCCTGGATTGCTAATACATAGCCGTAAGAGTGACGGCCGGATATCCCGGGCAATTCGAAAAATAGAAATCAAGAATCTGGTCGTACGTTTGCCCACCGCCGCCTTCCGCAACGCTCTTCGCTCGCTGTTGTGCACCGCGCTGGCTAAGTCCGATGCCATGACCGTATCTGCGCTGATAGATATACCAGTTGGTGCCATCAAATTCCACTGTGAACAGGCCAAGGCTGGACACAAAAAATGACTGATAAGCGGCACCGACATCCATATCGGGTAAGTTGATAGTGAAAGTCACTTGAATAGGTTCCCAGACAATACCATCGTTCGTGCGCCCGGTTATCGCTTTCAGGCCCAGAATATGAAGGCGAATTAACGTATAATCTGCAATACTTACTGTACCGTTTCTGTCGACATCGGCTATTTTGATCGCTTCGTCCGGCAACCCCTGACGCCCAAGAATATACAGCCTGACGAATGTATAGTCTGCTATACTAATCACACCATTCCGATCCACATCGCCGAGTAAAAAGCCGCTTGCTTCATCGGTTCTTGCATAACGGCTAGCCATCACCGTCATGGTAACGTCTGCCTGCGTCATATCCTTGCAGTCGTTTTTGCCGGTTACATCATTGCCGTTATAGCTGCTGGTTCCGCCATGGTGCTGGTTACTACCTGTGTCATATGTTTTGGCAACGATATTATTAAATCCGAGAATTTGAATATTATCGGAGACTTCACCGATATATCCCGCATTTTTAACGGCTTGCAGCGCGCATGTACGTAAATACCTGGATGCGGTATCCACGCCAACCGGGCTGTTGCTGTTGGCGGCGTAAACGCCGCCCGACCAGTTCTGATATTGCATCGGGTTTTCTGCTGTAATTGTAACCGGCAGAACCAGCCGTTCCTGAAGGCTGCTTGGGTTGGCAGTATCAAATGGGTCAGCTTTAATCTGATCGTATGCTTTTAAAGGTTCGGTGGCTGTCCATCTATGCTGTGTAATTTCGGTCCAACCGCCGTTTGAGGCTGAGTAATAACAATTAACAAACGCTGAATCACCGTATTTTAATACTTTATTACGTGTTTCATCAACTGCTTGAATGCATCTGTCTTTCGATTGGTCATAACCTCCATACACCTGCGCATGAGCGCCGGTATCATCGAGATCATAAGAGTCAGTTGGTTTTGCGCCTGCTATGCGGGTGGCAGCGAATGTGCGCGCACAGACTGCCTGGGCTTTGAGAGCCTCCAAAGGAAATGTATTGCTCATTTCATAAGGAAGCACGCCGTAAAGATACGTTTCAATGTTGAGCTTATTGACAAGCTGCAGTCTTCCGCCCGGTGCGGTGAATATAAACTCGCCTTTATACTCTTTGTTACCAATATCGGGATGATTTATTTTGATCGTTTTATCGTCCTGGGGGGACAACGTCAAAGTGCCGCCAATGGCTACTTTGATGCTGTCCATAAATAAGCTGACGTTAGATCCTTCAACTTGAACGGTATAATCCCTTGGGCCAATACCACCAATAGGATTCCCATCGGAAGTAATAAAATAGGAGCCGTTCAATATAATGCCAAAATTCGTTGGCGAACCTATGGTCAGTAAAACCCGTATGTTCGTAAAATCAACGGCCAACGCCGAAGAGGTTGTCCCAAGCAACAGTGTCAGCAGCATAACAATGCTTATCAGTATTTCAACGAGTCTTTTTTTCATTCGTATTTCCAACTCCTAAATGGCAGCTCGTGCAAATGACACGGCAATATTGTAATATTAACGCAATATTTGCGTAACAATTTGCATTACGTACTTTATATCATATATTAACATAAAAGTATAGTCAAAAACAGAGATTTTAAATTTTTTTCTTTACAAACAAAGACAATAACATAAAAAAGTACAAATATCATCGTATTGTCAACAGAATGGAGTAAGTGATAGATAATGCGAATGGTTCTATGCTTAAGTTTTTAAAAGTTTCTTCCGTTTGTATAACGCAATCTAAATAAATAGTAAATAAAAAATGAAAAACGCAAATCTTTCGTAAAAAACGATGTGGATTTTATCCGTTTTGCCGAAGAATCCTCATTAGGTATAATGAAGATTTGATACAAAATGTAAAATTTGTTCATAATCATCGAATTGACTTATGAACGGTGCCATGTTAATATTCTGGGCAGTGAGATGGTTAGCAGTACTAACCTTAGTTATCATATATATCATTATAATGAAGTCTGCTAAACCGTCAATGGAGGAAAAAGAATGGATATAGATAAGATATTCAGCTTGATGGACAAGGCAGAAAAATCGTCGTTCAGTAAAATTGAGATTCAAACTGACGATCTCAAGATCAATCTGGAAAAGCTGGCACCAGTCCCGGTCGTTTCCGCACCGGTTATGGCTCAGCCTGTCATGCAAGCGTCGGCGGCAGGTGCCTCACCGGCAGCTGATGAAGAACCTCAGATCGAAGATCATATTATTGCCCCGATATCCGGCGTATTTTATGCTGCCAAAGAACCCGGCGCTGTACCTTTTGTAAAAGAAGGGCAACAGGTGCGCAAGGGGGAAACTGTTTGTATTATTGAAGCCATGAAAATGATGAATGAAGTCTGCGCGCCCAAATCGGGTGTGATTGAGCGTGTGCTCGTTGCCGACAGTGAAGCGTTAGTGGCCGGTGACGCGCTTTTTGTTTACACGAAGGAAAACTGATATGATGACTGTTTTGATTGCGGCGCGCGGTGAAATTGCCGTGCGTATTATTCGCACATGCAAAAAACTGGGACTTAAGACGGTTGCCGTTTATTCGGAGAATGATCAAAAAAGCATGCATACACGAATTGCGGACGCAGCTGTGTGCATTGGGCCAAGACAGGCCGATAAAAGCTATCTGAATATTGAAAGCATTATTGCGGCGGCACGCGCTTACGGCGCGGAGTTGATTCATCCGGGCGTGGGTTTTCTATCGGAAAGCGCCGCATTTCGGCTGGCCTGTGAAGAGGAAGGCATCACATTCATCGGGCCTGACGCAGAGGCGATGCAGCTGCTCGGAGACAAGCAGTGCGCGCGAAAAACAATGATTAATAACGGATTTCCGGTGGTGCCGGGTTCCGAGGGCACCGTCGACAGCCTTGCTTCAGCGCTCAGTATTGCAAAAAAAGTGGGCTATCCACTCATGATCAAAGCAGCCAAAGGCGGCGGCGGTAAAGGCATTCGCATTGTTCGCAGCGCCGCGGAGCTTGAGAAGGAGTTTCCGCTCGTCTGCCGTGAGGCTGAGCTGTCTTTCGGCGACAAAAGCGTGTATATGGAAGCTTATCTGTCCGACGCACGGCATATAGAGGTGCAGATTCTTGCCGACGCGCACGGCAATACGCGTCATTTCGGTACGCGCGAATGCAGCCTGCAGCGTAAAAACCAAAAGCTGCTCGAAGAAGCGCCTGCAGTTAACGTGGATGAGGCGGTTCTTCAGGACATTCAAAACACAGCCGTTAAAATCGCTCAATGCGTCAATTATATAAATGCGGGAACCGTGGAATTTCTGCTTTCAAAAGACAACAAGTTTTATTTCATGGAAATGAATACGCGCATTCAGGTGGAACATCCCGTTACGGAGAGCATATTCGGCGTGGATCTGATAAAAGCACAGATTCAGGTGGCTCTCGGTCATCATCTGACGATTCCGCAGGATCATATCGTGCCGCGCGGGCATTCTATTGAATGCCGCATTAATGCCGAAAACGTCCAGCAAAACTTCAGGCCGTCTCCCGGACGCATCAAGGCGATGACACTGCCGGGCGGCTGCGGTGTTCGTATCGACACCGGCTTTGCTGCGGGTGACGAGATATCTCCGTTTTACGATTCGATGATTATGAAGGTGATTTGCACCGCTGATGACAGACAGGAAGCCATCTCGCTGAGCATGGCGACGCTGGATGAATTGAAAATTGACGGTGTTTCTCATAATACTGAGTTTGCGCGTGCGATGCTGGCGGACAGTGATTTTGCGGCCGGCCGCGTCCACACAAAATGGATTGAGAAGGTTTTCTTGAACCGTTTTAGTCAGGAGAAGCTATGAAACTGTTTACAGAAACAATAGAACCCGGCGTATCGCTGGGGAACAAAGAGAATTCCGATATTAAAAAACTGCATTGCGACAGATGCGGCAAGGACATCATTTCAGATATCGTTCACGCGAACGATTCGATCTGCCCTTATTGCGGCGCGTTGTTCCGTCAGCCCGCGTACAAGCGCATTGAGATGATTGTTGACCCGGGCAGCTTCATTGAGATTGAGCGTGAAGCGGAAAGCTCAGACCCGCTCTCTTTTCCGGGGTACAAAACAAGAATCGCCAGCGAAAAGTCAAAAAACAATTCGCAGGAAGGCGTTGTAATCGGCAAAGCGCGCATCAAGGGCGTCAGTACGGCTCTTGCTGTGATGGATTCGTACTTTATGATGGGCAGCATGGGCACGGTGGTGGGTGAAAAGATCGTTATCATCACCGAATTCGCCACGTTGAATGAATTGCCTCTTGTGATTTTCTGCGCGTCCGGCGGTGCACGCATGCAGGAAGGCATTTTGTCGCTGATGCAGATGTCGCGCACCACCATTGCGCTGGCCAAACATGGTGAGCAGCAGCTGCTGCATGTGAATGTGCTGACACACCCGACGACGGGTGGCGTGACGGCAAGCTTTGCGATGCAGGGCGACATCACCATCGCGGAACCCGGCGCGTTGATTGGTTTTGCGGGGCCGCGCGTGATTCAGCAGACGGTGAAAGAAGATTTGCCTCAAGGTTTTCAGACGGCGGAGTATCTTTATAAGCACGGCTTGATTGACCGCATCGTGGAGAGAAAGGATCTGCGCGACACGTTGGGTGAGGTGCTGTCGCTACACGAGCGCAGGGATGCCCAAAGCGTGAAATCGATAGTAAAGGAAAAGGTTAACGATGGCAATAAAAGAGGTTGATCGCAGCGCTGAGGTGATGCCTTGGCAGCGCGTTTTGAGCGCGCGCAAGGAACACAGACCTCAGGCCAGGGACTATATAGAAAAACTGTTTACCGGCATCTTTGAAGTGAGAGGCGACCGTGTTTATGGTGACGACGAATCGATCATAACGGCAATCGCATGGTTTGAAGGTTGGCCAGTTACCGTCATCGGGCAGCAAAAAGGGCATACGCTCGAAGAACGCATGCGCTGTAATTTCGGCATGCCGCATCCGGAAGGCTATCGCAAATCGATGCGTGCGCTGGCTCAGGCAGAAAAATTCGGGCGGCCAGTGATCTGCTTCGTGGATACACCCGGCGCGTTTCCGGGTGTGCAGGCCGAGGAACGCGGGCAGGGCCTTGTGATTGCGGAACACTTGAAAGCGATGGCGACGGTGAAAGTCCCCGTTATTTCCATCATCATAGGAGAAGGCGGCAGCGGCGGTGCGCTTGCGCTTTCGCTTTCAGACTGGATGATTATGATGGAAAACGGCTATTTTTCCGTGATATCGCCCGAGGGGTGCGCGTCGATATTGTTTAAGGATTCGTCGCTTGCCAAGGAAGCTGCCAAGAATTTAAAGCTGACGGCGGAAGACTTAAAACGCTTTAATATTGTAGATTGTGTAATTGAGGAGCCGGAAGGGTTCGACCGATTCAACATGGACAAAAGCGTTGAAGAGATTCGGCGTGAAATTGCCCAGTGTTTAAATCGGCTCGTTCGTTTACCGGCCGACAGGATACTTGAAAAACGGCGTGAAAAATTCTTAAATATGAGAGGACTTTAAAATTGATTGCATCAGTGGAAATCGCAGGCGTATCGAAGGTGGTGCCTTCGCTTGTGGTGACAAATCACGATATGGAACGACTCGTAGAAACGAACGATGAATGGATAGTTAAACGCACAGGGATACATACCCGCCGCATCACGGCAGGCGAGACAGTGGTAGACATGGCCGTGGAAGCGGCACAAAAAGCGCTTGACCATGCGGGAATGAAAGGTGAGGATATCGGGCTCATCATTGGAAGCACAATCACCAGCGAATATGTGACGCCCTCTATGGCCGATTACGTTAAAAAGAAGCTTGATATCAACGCTGTCGCGATGGATTTAAGCGCGGGGTGCACCGGTTTTGTATTTGGGCTGATTACGGCAGCCAGCCTGATGGACACATTGAATATTGACAATGCGCTGGTGATAGCAAGCGAAGCTCTCACAAAATATGCCGACTGGACCGACAGGCGCACCTGTGTGCTTTTCGGAGACGGTGCGGGTGCCGTTGTATTGAAGCGCAGCGAAAAGCAGTGTATTCATCATCCGCTGCTTTTCGGAACGGCAGACAAGGAGGACGTGCTGTATGGACGCAGAGAAAAACGCAGCACCCCGTTTTACCCGGTGGAAAATATCGAGACGGAATACATTCATATGTCGGGCACCGACGTGTTCACCTATGCCGTGGCTGCTGTGGAAGATGTTTTAAGAAAACTTTTGCAGATGTGCGGCGACAAGCCTTATAATAAGGTGATACCGCATCAAGCCAACGAGAAGATTATTGACTATGTGATTCGAAAAATGGATTTTCAATATGAACAGTATTTTATTAATATCGGCGAATATGCCAATACATCATCCGCCACAATTCCCATCGCCATATTTGATGCCTATGAAAAAGGCTGGCTGAAAAAGGGTGACAGAGTTGCCCTTGTCGGTTTTGGCGCGGGGTTATCCTGCGGCGGAGTTGTGATAGATTGGACAATATAATTTAACGGAGGAAAAGAAAATGGAAGAACTCATTATCAAAAATTTAATGGAGCAGCTCGATTTAAAGAGAGAGGACATCACATCCGATTCCAGCTTTGTAGACGATTTTGAAATGGATTCGCTCGACATGGTGGAAATGTTGATTGAACTCGAGAAGCAGACAGACATCAAGATTCCTAACGAAGATGTGAAAGACATCAAAACCGTGGGCGACCTGGTCACTTATTTGGAAGGTAAGAAAAATGCGTAACATCAGCGAGCTGCTGAAGATCGACTATCCCGTGATACAGGGCGGAATGGCTTGGGTATCGAACGCAAGCCTTGCCGCCGCCGTCTCGATGGCGGGCGGCCTAGGCGTGATTGCCGCAGGCAACGCACCGGCAGACTGGGTTAAAGAACAGATTCATCTTGTCCGCGAAAAAACGGACAAGCCGTTTGGTCTCAACGTGATGCTCTTAAGCCCGTTTGTTAAGGAAATTGCGCAGCTGGTGGCAGATGAAAAGGTACCTGTGGTCATCACAGGCGCGGGTAACCCGGCCGAGTACATGAAAATGTGGAAGGAAGTCGGATGTATTGTGGCGCCGGTGGTACCGAGCCGTTCGCTTGCAATTTTGATGGAGCGCACGGGGGCTGACTTTTTAATTGCCGAAGGCGGCGAAGCGGGCGGACATATCGGCGAACTGACCACGATGGTGTTGGTGCCGGATATTGTGCGTGCGGTTAACATCCCTGTGGTGGCGGCCGGCGGCATATTCGATGCGGAAACCGTGGCGGCAGCGTTTTGTCTCGGCGCAGTTGGTGTGCAGGTGGGCACGCGCTTTATTCTCGCGCAGGAATGCACGGCGCACGACGAGTATAAACGGCGCGTGATTAAAGCCAAGGATATCGACAGCAAGGTGACAGGCCGTATCACGGGGCATCCGGTACGTCTTTTGAGGAGCCCGCTCGTCAGAGAGATGGCGCGCGTGGAGTACGAGGAAAACGCGGCACAAAAGCTGGAAGAGCTGGGGCAGGGGTCGCTGCAAAAAGCGGTGCTGCTCGGCGACGCGGAGAGCGGCTCGTTTATGGCCGGCCAGTGCGCGTGTATGCTGGATAAGATTCAGACGGCGAAGGAAATCATCGAGGAGCTTTTCGATCAAGAGCGATTGGAAAGCGTGTGTCAAAACGTATGCAGCCGGCTTAAGGTGAAGCCATGAAGACGGCATTTTTATTTCCCGGTCAAGGCGCTCAGACGGTTGGCATGGGAGCGGACTTATACGATTATTTTAACGTTTACAAGCAAACGTTTGACGCATGCAGTGACGGTGCAAAGCTAAACCTCAAAGCCGCGTGCTTTGAAGGAGACGGTATGACCGGCGGCGAGATGATTCAGCCCGCGATTTTCGCGCACAGCGTATCGCTGCTCGCCCTCGTTCGAGATGCCGGTATCGACGCGCAGGTTTTCGCAGGGCTGTCGCTCGGCGAATACAGTGCTTTATGCGCTGCCGGCGTGTTCGGCGCGGCACAAGGCGCTGCGTTGGTTCGCGAAAGAGGCCGCATTATGGATGGCGCGTTTGCGCCGGGGACGGGCGGCATGCTCTCGGTGATTGGGTTTACGGCTGACGAGGTGGAGAGGATAATCGCGGACGTGAAGGATGCGTATGTGGCGAACCATCTCTCCGAAATGCAGACGGTGGTAGCGGGTTACACGGCGCAGCTTAACGCGCTGAAGGAACGGTTCGACAGCATGGGTGCCAAAATGACGGCGCTGCTCTCTGTCGCAGGCCCGTCACACGCGCCGCTATTGCGGACGGCCTCCGAAGCGTTTGACAAAACGCTTCAGAGCGAGACGTTCGGTGATATCAGCGGCATCGTGTATGCGAATGCACTCGGGGCTCCATATCCGGGCGGCGGCGACATAAGGGCGCTGCTGGTGGAACAGATGCGCAGCCGCGTGCAATGGCACGGCTGCATTGAACACATGATCGCAGGCGGTGTGGAGCGGTTCATAGAAATCGGCCCTTCGAATGTGCTTTCTAAAATGCTCAAGCGCCGCGTATCGAAGGAAACAGAGGTGTTTTCGGTGCGTGATGCGGCAACACTTGAAAAACTGATCAGCGAGGTTAAAAAATGAGCCAAGCAGCATTGGTAACCGGAGCCTCCGGCGGTATCGGTCAGGCCATCGCGCTGGAACTGGCGGCACAAGGGTTTGACATCGCGGTGCATTACAACGGCAACACGCAAAAAGCCGAAGAGGTTGCGCAGCAGATCAATAAACTCGGCCAAAAAGCCATTACCGTAAAAGCAGATCTGACAACCGGTGATGGATGCAAAAAGGCGGTCGCGCAGTGTATCGAATCACTGGGCGGTCTTTTTGCGCTGATCAACAACGCAGGCATTACCGACGACGGGCTGCTGATGCGCATGAGCGATGAGCAATACCTGCGTGTGATGCGTGCCAACATCGATTCATGCTTTTTCTGCTCACGAGAGGCCGGTAGCTATATGATAAAAAAACGGCAGGGGCGCATCGTAAACATCACATCGGTGGTGGGCATTATGGGTAACGCCGGTCAGGCGAACTACGCTGCATCCAAAGCGGCGATGATCGGGCTCACGAAATCCTGCGCGAAGGAAATGGGTGCACGCGGCATTTGCGTGAACGCAGTGGCACCCGGCTTCATAGAAACAGCCATGACACACGATCTGAGCGATGACCTGAAGGAGAGAATGAAACAGGCAACCGCTTTAAAACGTTTCGGTGACCCTTCGGATGTGGCCAATCTGGTGGCGTTCCTGTGCAGTGAACGCGCATCTTACATCACCGGACAGGTGCTTGTGGTGGATGGCGGTATGGTGATTTAAACGTAAAACCGTATGGAGGTCATATGAGAAATAAAGTATGTATTACCGGATTGGGCGCGGTCTCGCCCATCGGTTTGGATGCGGCCTCATCTTTTAAGGCGGCTATTGATGGGGTATGCGGTATCAGCAAGGCGGAGTTGTTTGATGCGGAGCTGACGGGTATTCATGTGGCGGGGCAGGTGAAGGATTTTGACCCCGAAAAGTATATCAGCAAGCGTGAACAAAAGCGTATGGCGCGTTTCACGCTTTTTGCGGTGACAGCGGCCGCGCAGGCGTGGGAACAGAGCGGCCTTTCAGAGAGCGGCTTTGATGACGAACGTGTGGGCGTGGTGCTGGGCAGCGGTATGGGCGGCCTTGATGTGATTTGTGATCAACACGGTGAACTGATGCAAAACGGACCGCGCAGCGTATCGTCGCTGTTTATCCCCAAAGCCATCATCAACACAACGGCGGGCATCATCAGCATGCGTTTTGGGCTGCACGGCATTTGCCTTTCGGTGGTGACGGCCTGTGCCACGGGCACCGACGCTATTGGGCAGGCGATGTATGCGGTGCGTGAAGGGCGAATGGACGCGGTGCTGGTGGGCGGCGCGGAATCAACGATGGTGGAACTGGCTGTACAGGGGTTCCATCAGATGCAGGCTGTTACCGAGAGTGCAGACCCGCTGCGTGCCAGTATTCCGTTTGACAAGGACAGATCGGGCTTTGTGATGGGCGAGGGCGCGGCGTTTATGCTGATTGAGAGCGAAGCGCATGCCAAAAAGCGCGGCGCGAAGATACTCGGTGAGGTGGCCGGGTACGCACAGACATGCGATGCGTATCACATCACGGCACCGCAGCCTGAGGGCAAATACGCGTCCAGAGCGATGGAGCTCGCGATACTCGATGCGGGGCTCGAGAAGAACGAAATCGGCTATGTCAACGCGCATGGAACCGGCACACCGCTCAACGATGTGGGCGAGAGCGCGGCAATTGAGCTGTGCTTCGGCGAGCACGCCAAAAAGCTGCTTGTCAGCTCGACCAAATCAATGACGGGGCATATGCTGGGCGCGGCGGGTGCGTTTGAAGCGGTGATTACCGCGATGGCGCTGGCTGAGGGCATTGCGCCGCCGACAATTGGCCTTCAAACCGAAGGCGAAGGGTGTAACCTTGACTATGTGAAGGGTAAGGCGCGCAAAATGAATGCCAAGTACGCGATATCCAACTCGTTCGGGTTTGGCGGACACAACAGCTGTGTTGTGCTGAGCAAGTATTAACAGAGTAGGAGACATTATGTTGAATATAGAGCAGGTTAAACAGATATTGCCGCACCGCGAGCCGTTTTTAATGGTGGACAGGGTGGATGAGCTGGAACCCGGCGTGAAGGCGACCGGCGTGAAGGCCGTGAGCGGAAACGAGTGGTTTTTCATGGGGCATTTTGCAGAAAAGAAAGTGATGCCCGGTGTGCTGATTGTGGAAGCGATTGCGCAGATGGGCGGCATTGCGCTGCTGTCGATGGAGCAGATGAAGGGCAAACTCGCTTTTCTCGGACGCATTAAAAACGCGCGTTTTAAAGAAAAGGTGGTGCCGGGCGATTCGCTGATGCTCGAAGCGTCTATTGAAGATGTGAGAGAAAGCATCGGCCTCGGCAGCGGCAAGGCCTATGTGAACGGCAAGCTCGCCGCGAGTTGTGAACTCGTGTTTGCCATCGGTGACGCGGAATAAGGAAACATATTGATTCAAGCAGCCATCCGAAAGGGTGGTTGTCAGCGTGTAAAAAAGGTACTTATGTCATTCCGTTGGAGCGTAAGCGATCGAGGAATCCCCTTCATCAAAGCGTATTTCATGGGATTCCTCGACAGGCTCGGAATGACAAAACAGAGTCTGGCAGCCATCCGAAAGGGCGGCTGTTTTTTGTTAATGAGAGTATTTTTGCACAAATATATTGAAATATCTTAAGACACTGTTTGCGGCTTGTAAAGGTTTGTATTAATATAATAACAATCACAATACAGGAGAAGCGCGATGGATATCTTTCAAGCTTATTACGATGCTGCCGACAGCGTCATGGCATCCGGCATGGCTGCCTACATGAAAAATCAGTTCGCGTTTTTGGGGCTGCAGAAGCCGCAGCGCGCCCAGCTGAGTCGCAGTTTTCTCGCGGCAAAGAAGAAGGAAAAAGCGGTGGACTGGGATTTTGTTTTCAAGTGCTTTGAGCTGCCCGAACGCGAGTTTCAGTACCTTGGCATGACTTATCTGTTGGACGTGAAAAACCGCCTTGTGGCTGATGACATTCACCGCATGGAAAAGCTGATTGTCACCAAATCGTGGTGGGACACGGTGGATATGCTGGCAACAATCGCGGGGGATATTGTGCGTCGCCATCAGGAGCTTAAAGAGCAGGTGATCGCGGGCTGGGTGACGAGCGACAACCTCTGGCTCAGGCGTGCGTCGTTACTCTTTCAGCTTAAATACAAGAAGCAGACGGATACGGCTTTTTTAACACGCGCGATACTCTGCAACTGCGAAACCAAGGAATTCTTCTTGAATAAAGCTATTGGTTGGGTGCTGCGCGAGTATTCGAAAACCGACGCGCAGTGGGTGCGGGATTTTCTGGCTGAGCACAGGCTTCATTCTCTAAGTGTCAAAGAAGCGAGTAAGTACATTTAGGAAAAAATCAATAAGCTCATAAAGAGTCCTTTACGTAGTGGGAGCGAAGCGATGACTACGAAGTGGACCAGGATATATTTAGACAGATTCTTTTTCCACCCGTCGTCACTGTGCTGAGCTCGTTTAGAATGACATATGAAGATCTGTTAATATAATATTGGGGGAAACATGAAAACATTTTTACTCGAAGATTTCTACGAAAAACACGAATTCACCGCAAAATATCTGCTGTCTCAGTCAGACTGCGAATCGATGAGCATTGGGGACCTGCTTGCCATCGAACCCGACGCGGCTGAGCGGTTTCAAAAGCTATGGCTCGGATACACTGAGGTGAAGGGCAGCCTGTATTTAAGAGAGCGCATCGCGGCGCTGTATGAGACATGCACGCCGCAGGATATTCTTGTGCACGCCGGTGCCGAAGAAGCAATATACGGCTTCATGCAGGTTTTCTTGGAGCGGGGCGATCACGTGGTGTATCTGTCACCCGCGTACCAGTCGCTCTATGAGGTGGCGGCATCGGTGGGGTGCGAGGTATCTCCGTGGGCGCTGCGTCAGACGCAGGACGGCTGGATGCTCGATATGGATGAGCTGATTTCGCTGATCAAGCCGCAGACAAAGCTGATTGTAATCAACACCCCGCACAACCCGACAGGCTATGTGCTGAGCGACGAGCAGCTGAAAACCGTCGCGGCGATTGCCCGTGAAAGGAATATATTCGTGTTCTGCGATCAGGTCTACAAGGGGCTGGAGTGGGACGGGCAGCAGCATTCGTGGATGAGCGATCTGTATGAAAACGCGGTGTCGCTCGGTGTGATGAGCAAAGCCTACGGGCTGCCGGGGCTGCGCATCGGCTGGATTGCCACGCGGAATAAAGAGGTATTCGAGCGTATGCTGAAGCTTAAGTTCTACACCACCATCTGCTGCAGCGCGCCGAGCGAGTTTTTGTCGGCATTGGCGCTTGCGCACTGCGATCAGCTGCTCAAAAGAAGCGTGACGATCATTCAGGATAACATGGCCATTGCCGAAGGCTTCTTTAACAAGCATGCGGACAGGTTCGTCAATAACAGGCCGGCTGCCGGGCCTGTCGCGTTTCATAAGCTGAAAAGCGGTGCGGATGGAACGGACTTTTGTGAAGAGCTGATTCGTCAGTCAGGAGTGCTGCTGCTGCCGGGGGCTGTGTATGAGACGGACGGCAGCTATTTTCGCATGGGTTATGGGAGAAAGAACTTTGCGGAGTGCCTTGGGAAATTAGACGATTATCTGCAAAAATGATGAAAAGAAGAAGGAGCTTGTTTACGCGATAAACAGGCTTCTTTTTTATTTTCCGCAAAGAGGGCAAGCCTTCACCCGTTAGAGAAGTCATTATGTCCTTTTTTTAAAGAGCCTTTTTTCTACTCATAATGCGACGAAAGAGATCTTGGATTAGTCAATCGAGATTTACTGGCACCCATAGCTCCCTCTGGAGGGAGCTGTCGCCGCAAGGCGACTGAGGGAGGCTGACTGCTTAAAAAATGCCGCTGATGTTGATAGCTTTGAAAAGGAACTGTCAGCGAAGCTGACTTAGGATTATGGCACGATAACACCTTATTAAAAATAACATAAAAATAACTATATAATAGTATTGACAATAGTGTGCGACATACAGTATAATGCGATCAGAGGTGAGAACCATGGAAGAACTAAACACGATCGTCACGAATATGGAGCAGGAGCTGCGGCGCGGAACGGTGACGCTGTGCGTGCTGAGCCGCTTAAACAGCCCCAAATACGGCTACGCGCTTGTGGAAGAGCTGAGCGTTGCGGGCATGAGCATTGAGCCGGGAACGCTGTATCCGCTGCTGCGGCGGCTCGAATCGCAGGGGCTATTAAAAAGCGAGTGGGAAACATCCGGCCCGAAGCCTCGTAAGTATTATGAGCGCAGTGAAGCGGGCGCAAAAATTTATAAGATGCTGTGCGGACAGTGGGATGACCTTGCGCGAAGCATTGAAAGATTGATTCATGAGGAGGGCATGAAAAAATGAAAGCGAAAGAATTGATTGACAGGTATGTGTATGATGTCACGCGACGGCTGCCGCAGGAACAGCGCGCGGACATCGAAAAAGAACTGGGGAGCCTTATCGACGACATGCTGGCCGCACGTACAGGTGAGGCCGAGGCATCGGCAGACGATGTGACCGCTGTGCTTAAGGAGCTTGGTCGGCCGTCTGAGCTGGCCGCGAAATACCGCGGCACAAAACGCCATCTGATCGGGCCGGATTATTACGACCTCTATATGCTTGTGCTTAAAATCGTGCTGGCCGCCACCGGATTTGGCTTGGTAATCGCGCTGATTGTGGGCAGCCTTGCCACGCTGCCGGAGAACGCGTTCAGCACTGCTGCACAGTCGTTCTGGGGCATCATCAGCGGGTTGTTTCAGGCGTTTGCGTATGTGACCATTGCGTTTGCGCTCACAGAACGGTTCAGCAAAAAGTTACCCGAGAGCTTTGAATGGAACCCCAAGGACTTGCCGCCGGTACCGTCTATGAACAAAAAAGACACGCTGATCATCAAGCGTGGCGACCCGATTGCCGGTCTGGTATTCGGCGTCATCGGTCTGGTGATATTTAATGCGATGCCGTGGATTTTCGGCTTTGTGACCGGAGCGGAAGGCTTGGTCTCGATCCCGATTTTCAATCTTGATGTGCTGCTGTCGCTGCTGCCGCTTATCAATTTATCTCTGTGTCTCAGCATGCTCAAAGATGTGATACGGCTGATTGCGGGTCGCTACACGATGAAGGTGTCGATATCTCTTGCGATCATCAATGCAGCGCTGATCGTGCTGGCTATCGTGGTGTTTCTGCCCCCGGCGATATGGAACGCAAACTTTATGTCATCATTGCACACGGCTACAGGTGCCGCGTTCTTTGCGGAGCCGCTGGCCAATACCTTCTGGACGAATCTGCCCACCATTATCGTGGTACTCAGCGTCTTTGGGTATGTGGTGGATTCGATTGTGACGATCTACCGCGGGGCACGCGGATCAGCCATGTTTGAAAAAGCAGCGTAAATAACGATGGGATAGAGGAGCATCTTTGAAAGAAGGTGCTCTTTTTATGTCAGTACGTAAAAAGCTTCAATAGTGAATAATTGACCGAACAAATAACAGTAAGTGACTTGAAAGAAAAATAATATATGTTATGTTATACTTATGAATAATAAATTCCGACGTGAGAAAAAACGCTATGCCATTGACAAATGTGATATTGCTTTATGCAATGGCACTCGTTTTCATCTGCGATATCGAACGGAAAACCCGGAAAATCCGGTATTGCTTTTTTTACACGGTGGACCGGGGAGTTGTGACAGGCCATTGGTCATGAATTATTTATCTGCACTTACGGATACTTATACAATCGTCTGCTGGGATCAACGCGGAGCGGGAAAAAGCTTTAACCTTAAAGCAGCGAAGAATGAAGAGATGACTTTGGAGACATGCGTTGAAGACGTGCACACTGTGATTAACCATTTAAAGAAGAGGTTTTTGCAGGACAAAATAGTTGTTGTCGGCCATTCATGGGGGTCGCTGCTGGGCGTTTTAACAGCTTCACGGTATCCGGAAGATATTGCAGCGTATTTGGGTATTGGGCAGTTTGTTAATGGTGAAGAAAATGAACGTTTGTCATATGAATTTACGATGAATGAAGCCCGACGTCGGCATGATAGAAAGGCTCTGCGAGACTTGGTAAAAATCGAGGAGCCCAATAGAGGACTTTATAAAAATGAGAGAGATTTCATCGTTCAGCGCAATTATCTGCAAAAGTTCGGAGGTGCATTCTATAATACCGAAGAGTCGATTGCTCGCTTTGTTTTAAGAGCAATACTGAGCACAAATGAATACTCGCTTCTTGATTATGTAAGATACCTGATGGGACGCAGACACTGTATGCATCAGCTTTACAGTCAAATGATCGAGACCGATTTCTTTCAGAGCATATCCGGCTTGTCTGTTCCCGTTTGTTTTACGCAGGGAAGGCATGATTACAATACGCCTTCCGTTTTAGCCAGACGGTGGTTTGAAGCTCTGAACGCTCCCAAAAAGGAGTTTATCTGGTTTGAACATTCCGCTCATTCACCGCAGTTTGAAGAGCCTCAGCGTTGGATGCAGACGGTAAGAAGGGTGCTGAAACATCAATGATTATAAATCATTATGGAATTCCACGTAAGCTGAAAAAATCTTGCTTAAAAACAATTTGTTAATGAAATTAACTTAAGAAATAGCTTACGAGAGCATCGTCGAAATGAAGGTGCTCTTTTTGTATCGGCGTTTTCAAGTATGTGTTGTGTCAGAAAAAGATCCGATATGTCGGCTGAGGCTTAGACCAAACATGGAGTACTGTTGTCACGCAGGCATAGCGGGGGTATAATGGTAAAAACTCAACAGCATGGTAGGTAACAAATGATTCCCAAAAGCACACTCGGGCATTTTATTTCGTATTACCGCCGCCATTGGCGGCTTTTTGTTCTTGATCTTGTTTGCGCGCTGATGATTGCGGCCGTTGACCTCGCGTTTCCGCTTGCATCGCGCTACGCGATGACGACGCTGCTGCCATCAAAGCTGTTTGACACGTTTTTCATCATCATGGGGGCGCTGGTGGCAGCGTATTTGCTGCGCGCGCTGTTCATGTACATCGTGACATACTGGGGGCATACCTTGGGCGTGCGGATGGAGGCCGACATGAGGCGTGACCTGTTTACGCATATGCAAAAGCTCTCATTCCGCTTTTACGATAAGAACCGAACGGGCCAGCTGATGTCTCACGTGACGACCGATCTTTTTGACATCACTGAGCTCGCGCATCACGGCCCGGAGGATATCTTCATATCGCTGATCACGATTATCGGCGCGTTCACCGTGATGCTGACCATCAACGTGAAGCTGGCGCTGGTGCTGATCGTCCTCGTACCCATCGGCGTGCTGTTCACGATGATGCAAAGAAAGCGCATGATGCGCGCCAGCAAGCGCGTGAAGGAGCGCATGGCGGGCATCAACGCGGGGGTGGAATCGAGCATATCCGGCGCGCGCGTGGCCAAGGCGTTTACCAACGAAGCGTTTGAAGTGGATAAGTTCATGGAGAGCAATGAACGGTTCAAGCGCTCAAAGGGCGAGTTTTATTCGGCAATGGCCGTGTTTCAAAGCGGCGTGGAGTTTTTCACGAGCCTGTTCAGCGTGGCGGTGATTGCTTTCGGCGGGTATCTCATTATGCAAGGTGCGTTTGATTACGTGGGGCTTATCACGTTTTCGCTTTATGTCGCCACGTTCCTGCAGCCGATTCGCAAAATATCCACGTTTATGGAGCAGTTTTCGAGCGGCATGGCGGGCTTTCACCGCTTCCGTGAGTTATTGAGCGAGCAGCCCGATATCGCCGACAAACCAAGGGCTATAACGCTGAAAAACGTGAAGGGTGATATCGCTTTTGAGGATGTGAGCTTTTCGTACAACGACAAAACAAAGGTGCTGGAGCATTTGAACCTGACGGTGGACGCGGGGAAAACGCTCGCGCTGGTGGGGCCGTCGGGCGGCGGCAAAACCACGCTGTGCCACCTGATACCGCGCTTTTATGAGGCAAGCAGCGGGCGCATCACGATAGACGGGCACGACATTAAGGATGTGACGCTGCTGTCGCTGCGGCAGAATATCGGCATTGTGTCGCAGGATGTGTTTTTGTTTGCGGGCAGCATACGGGACAACATACGCTATGGGCGTATTGACGCGACGGACAGCGAGATTGTGGAAGCGGCGAAGCGCGCCGAGATACACGACATGATTGTGGAAATGGAGAACGGCTACGACACGCAGGTGGGAGAGCGCGGCATACGGCTTTCGGGCGGGCAGAAGCAGCGCATTTCGATTGCGCGGATATTCCTTAAAAATCCGCCGGTGCTGATACTCGATGAAGCAACGTCCGCTCTCGACAGCGTGACGGAGAAGCGCATACAGAAGGCGTTTGAGGAGCTGGCGGTGGGGCGCACCACGCTGGTGATTGCGCACCGGCTTTCTACCGTGAAGAACGCGGATGAGATTATTGTGATTGATGAGGAGGGTGTGGCTGAGAGAGGGACGCATGAGGGGCTGCTAAAGCAGGGCGGGGTTTATGCGACGCTGTATAACAGCCAGTTCCGGGAGTGAGGCCTGCAGACGTCTGACAGCCATGAACAATCCTCAGCTAGCTAACGCTGACAGCTCCTTTCAAAAGGAGCCAAAAGACCATACCCAAAGCCTCCTTTAACAAAGGAGGTGGCGCGCGTAGCGCGACGGAGGACTGCGATCAGCATTGCCGAAAAACTGATTGTCTTTTTACGAATGGCTTGGGTGTTTATACTTCGAATGATTTAAGGTATACGGTCAACTTCGATCAATCCTCAGTCAGCTAACGCTGACAGCTCCTTTCAAAAGGAGCCAAAAGACCATGCCCAAAGCCTCCTTTAACAAAGGCGATGGCATGCACAGCGCGACGGAGGATTGCCGTTCGATCTTTGAGGAAATGCACGCAAAAAAGGCGCGGCCTGTCGCCGCGCCCCCGTATCATCTTATCTTACTCCGCCAAGTATTCCTCCGTTGTTATCACCCGTGCAAACATCCCATCCAGCGCCGCCATAAAAGCTTTGTGCACCGTCTGTGCCGGAATCACCTCGCCAGCAAACGCCAAATCCATCGTTGTGCAGGCATCTTCCAGCAGCGTGACATTTAACCTGTGATCCTTGCACGCCCGCACCGTGGTGTCAATGCACATATGGCTCATCATACCGCACACCACCAGCTCAGTGATCTCCCGCCAATGCAGTATCTCAAGCAAATCCGTGTTATAAAAGCTGCTCGGCTCATGCTTCACCACAACGGGCTCGCACTTCAGCGGCGTCAGCCTCTCATGAATGTTCACGCCATCCGTACCCGGCAGAAAGCTCGTTGCACCTGGATTGTTGTTTATATGCTGAACATGGATAACGGGTGCTCCGGCTTCGCGGAATCTTTTCAGCACCAGCTCGGCATTGCCAAGCGCCTTAAGCGGTTCATGCAGCGTCCTTTTTCCGCCCTCAAAGTATTCGTTCTGAATATCAACCAACAGCAACGCTTGTTTCATAAACATGCTCCTTATCGGATGAATTTATTTCCTTTATTCTATCACAGAATCTATCTGTTATCATAGCTTTTACGATTAATCTTATGCGAAATCTCCTCCGGTATGCAGGGCTAACTTGTGGCTTCAGCCGTGGAAATACCCGGTTCTCGGGTTCACAGCCACATAAGATATTTCATTGCCTTCTTCATCAACGGTGAAAACCTGATAGAATCCATCCTCCAAGGCTTCATAACGGCTGGGTGTCACGCTGTACTCGCTTTTAAGATTCGCCTCAAAAAGCTCTTTCCAGTTTTCCGGTATAGGCGCGTTATCGGTAAGGTATTCCGCAAAGCTTAATACGTCACCGGCTTTTCCGCCGCCCGACAGATATTCTTTGTATACGGTGTCAATATCGGCCTGATCTAAGAATTCCTGCGTCCAATGCAGCTTGTCCGCTTCGGGCTTCTCATACTGCCCGTTCAGCAAATATGTTTTCGTATCTTCGGCAATGCTCGGAATTTCTTCCGAAACAGCAGCGGAACCCGACGGAGCCGCTGACGTTTGTGCGGGAGCGGGCGAATGCGACACGGCGCTTTCGGTGGCAGCCGGATCAACCGTCACACTTGCCGGAACCGCACATGCACTCAATAAAGACATTAAGACCGTCATAGATAAAATAAGTAAAGTGGTTTTGTTCATCTCTTTTGCCTCTCGTTTATGTTAAAGACAGTATACTCTCGCGAGATATTTTGTCAACAGCAGCATAGCAACTGGCAATAATGATTAAAAAATTACTGGTTTATCATGCGAATGTACATTGTGAAATAATAAGCTTTTGTATAATATTATGTTGATAACCTTTGGAATTATTTCTGTAAAGGAGAAAGCATATGAAATATGTTGCCGGTATCGATGTCGGTACATCGGGAGTGAAATGCATCATCGTGGGAGAAGACGGCCATGTGGCGGCCTCGCAGACGCGCACCTATCCGGTGAGCACGCCAAAAGCCGGCTGGTCGGAGCAGGACCCGGCTGATTGGTGGGCGGGCACATGCGCGGCGATGAAAGCGGCGGTGGAGCAAAGCGGCGTGAGCGCCAGCGACATCGCGGGCGTGTCGTACTCCGGGCAGATGCACGGCCTGGTGGCGCTGGACGAGAATCACAATGTGATTCGCCCCGCCATACTCTGGAACGACCAGCGCACCGAAAAGGAATGCGAGGAAATCATCGCAGCGGCGGGCGGCCTTGAGGGGCTGCTGAGTTACACGAACAACACGATGCTGACCGGCTTCACGGGCGGCAAGATCGTTTGGCTCAAAAAGAATGAACCGGACAACTACGCGAAAATGCGGCATTTTATGATGCCGAAGGACTATATCCGTTACCTGATGACTGGGCGCATGGCCACCGAAGTTTCAGACGCGTCGGGCACGGGGCTTTTTGATGTGGGAAAACGCATCTGGAGCGACAATCTGATTGGCATTTTGGGGCTTAACAAAGCGGTGTTCCCCGAGGTGTTCGAATCTGACGAAGCGGCGGGCACCATCACCAAGCAGGCTGCTGAGCTGACCGGGCTGCCCGAAGGGCTGACGGCGTATGCAGGCGGCGGCGACGCTGTGATTCAGACGACCGGCATGGGTATTGTAAAGGAAGGCACCATCGGATTTATCATCGGCACATCCGGCGTTGTATCGATGGCACTTGACGGCTTCGGAAAGAACGCAGGCGGCAAGGTGCAGTTTTTCTGCAACAACCACAAAACCAAATGGCAGGCGTTCGGGTGCCAGCTTTCGTCCGGCGGCTCGATGGAGTGGTTTAAAAACACGTTCCACGAGAACGATTCGTTTAAGCTGATCGACGCGGCGGCGGCACAAAGCCCTGCCGGTTCCAACGGCGTGATATTCCTGCCGTATCTGACGGGCGAGCGCGCTCCGCATCCGGATCCGTACGCCAGAGGCGTGTTTTACGGCTTGTCGGTTACGAGCAACAGGGGCGATATGGCACGTGCGGTTATGGAAGGCGTCACGTTCGGCCTGCGCGAGATTTATGAGCTGATTCTATCGTCTAAGCCCGGCATGAAACCGGCGGATGTGGTGTCGTCAGGCGGTGCAGCCAAGAGCGCGATTTGGCGGCAGATTCAGGCGGATATCATGGGGCTGCCTGTGAAGACGCTGATCGGCGCGGCCGAGGGCGGCGCTTACGGCGCGGCGGTGGTTGCCGGTGTGGGTGCGGGCCTTTGGAAGAGCATTGAGCACGCGGCGGAAATGCTCTCCGTGGAGACGGTGACGCAGCCGATTCCGGAGAACGTGGAGATATACAACAAGGTGTTCAAGAACTACTCGGGGCTGTATCAGGACTTGAAGGCTAGGTTCAGACAAACAACCTAATAAGCGACCAACAATTTTCATATTTTCGCAAGCGGCCTCGTCCTTAGTGACGGGGCTGTTTGTTTTTTATGCATACGCAGCAATGAAGGTTTGAAAATTTAATTTCAATCGGCAGGGGTGGTTAGACGCCTGCTTAATATGCGGGCGACACGGGGGTCGCCCCTACAGTTCGAGGAATAAGATTTTTAATCCTCATTCAGCAAAGCTGATAAAGAGCCGGTTACGCGGACAACGAAGTTGTCATCCCGAGCTTGTCGACTACGAAGTGGATCGGGAACCCGCGGCTAAACGCTTTAAACATGGGATACCGATCACGCTCAGCGTGGCGGAGGATTGCGGTTTGCGGCGCGTCATCTTCTGTAGGGGCGTCTATCAGACGCCCAATGAACGGTCAAGACCGTTTGCTGCAAATTTCGATGTGACGGAGGATTGCGTATTTCATATGCTGCGGCCATGCTTCGCGTATAGCCGTCCTCTTTTTATCGGCAGCATGCGGGCGACACGGGGGTCGCCCCTACAATTCGAGGGATAATTGATACTGTCGAAAGAATGAACACGCGCCAGCGTGACGGAGGATTGCGGTTTGCGGCGTGTCATCTTCTGTAGGGGCGTCTATCAGACGCCCAATGAACGGTCAAGACCGCTCGCTGCAAATATCGATGTGACGGAGGATTGCGTATTTCATATGCTGCGGTCATGCTTCACGTATAGCCGTCCTCTTTATATTGGCAGCATGCGGGCGACACGGAGGTCGCCCCTACGTTTCTAGGGTTAAGACTCTCAATCCTCAGTCAGCTTACGCTGACAGCTCCTTTCAAAAGGAGCCTAATGATACAGATTAAAAGACAACGCAGTTGTCATACTGAGCTTGTCGAAGTATCCCATGGCAAAACGCTTTAAACATGGGATGCCGATCAACACAAAGGGCAGGCTTGTCGCCTGCCCGCTGTCAGTCACCTGGACTAAAGAACGCAGCTCTGAATTCCAGGTTTCTTTCGAAGAAGGTAAGTTCATGTTGCGAGAACATTGACTTCACCACCTCTTGCGTTTAGTTTGCGCAGCACTTGCCTTAGCTATACAAAAAAGCGGCGCGATTTTTGCGCCGCTTTGTACTTGTTAAACCCAACAAGATTAATTTGAATAATCGGCCTGCTGTACGAAATCTCGCGTATACTGTATCGTATCCAGATACAAATAGCCTTGATCGAGCGTCAATTTGGCGTATAGCGGATCGGACGGGTCATCAATCGTCAGCGATCCGGTTCCCGCCGTATCGTCGAAAGTATAAGTGCCTGTAAGAACGGTGCCGTAGCAGTCGAACAAGCACGTGCCGTCATCGTATAACGTCACCGTTCCGGATTCACCCGTTATGTCGTACCAAATGCCGGTGATGGCCGGGGCAGAGACCGATTCGACATAGTCTCGCGTATAGCTTGAGCCTTCAATTTGCAGCGTGATTCCGTCGCAGCTAAAGGTATATGTATTTGTTGAGCCTTCTTCCTCTAGTTCCATTTGCCCGGAGCCATCAGCCACATTGAAGGTATAGGTTCCGTATACAAACATGCCGTTGCTGTCAACAGCCAAGCTTCCGTCCTCGTAGAATGTTACAGAACCAAGAGATCCGGTTGTTTCATACCATGTTCCGGCAACAGACGAAGCCGCGCTGGCGTTTGCCTGCGCGACAACATCGCGCGTATAGGTGATGCCGTCGATCTCGATCTTGCCATCCTTCAGTGTCATCTCGGATGTCTGCCCGGCGGTTTCGGACGTCAGCGTGCCGGTTCCCGCAGCGGCATCGAAGGTGTACGTCGCGGCAACATTCATATCCAGCATGGTAATCTGTGCGGTGCCGTCTGTGTAGAACTCAATTGTGCCGTAGGTGCCCGAGGCATCATACCACATCCCGGCAATCGGCATCGCATGCTCAGCCACAAACGCTTTGATATCAAGCTTCTTATCGGCTTTCACATAGTTGCCGATACCCGTTATGCTGAGCGCGTTATAATCGGCAGAAAATTCAAACTCTTTGTCGTTGACGGTAAGGCTGCCATTGCCTTTCTCGATGTCATAATCATATGTGCCTTCAAAATCTCCGGAAGTGGAGAAGGCTTTGATTTTGCCGTTTTTAAACTCCAGCACCTCGCCGATCTCCTCGCTGCTCCATAGGCCTTGCAACGCATTGAGCACGAGCTCTTCAATCTCTTTCTTTTCATCAACTTTCACAAAGGTCGAACCTTCGTCGATGAAGTCGTCGGTAAAGACAAGCTCGTTTTTATCCACTTTGAACGATAGTTCCGTATCGTTTGCGGTGAGCACACCTTTGCCTTTGCCTTTGTCGTAAGTATAGGTGGCGTCTTCATTTCCTGTGAGGGCGTAACCGGTCACTGTGTTATTGTCGCTGAAAACAAGGACCCGCCCGCATTCGTCGCAATACCATTGTCCGGTGAGCGGCGTGCCTGCAAAAACGAACAGATACAGCGCCACGACGGCACCAATCAGCACAACGGCACCGGCAATAATACCGATAATCAAGCCGGTTCTCTTTTTCTTAGTCTGCGGTGCGCCGGTATACGGCGGCGCGTACGGCTGCTGTGCATATGGCTGCTGTGCATATGGCTGCGTGGGGGGCTGCTGATAGATGGGCTGTGGCTGCGCGGGCGCTGCAGGCGGGGGAGCCTGTGCGGGCTGCACCGGCGGTTGCTCCTTAACCGGCGAACCGCAGGCCTGACAGAATAGGGAACCCTCGGATAACGGGGAACCACACTGAGTACAATTCATAAAATCCTCCTGATATTAATCAAACGGTTTGAGACATTTTATTTCAGACATCAAATGCACTTGACCGAATTACTTAACTTTATGCATATATCCACCAATATTCAGACAGTCAAACATAAATGTATCTTTATTATTTTTAACACATTTGAGCAGTTTTGAGGGCTGAAACGCGATAAGATTCAAACACACTTTAAAAGCAGAGATAAAAGAAAAGAGGGGACAACGAATGGCGAAAAGAAGACGGCGTATCAGCGGCTTGCAGAGCAATGATCAGAGGGATTTTGAATATGCTGTGTTGGCACAGAGCGGATGGTCAATCGATATGGAGTTGATCAGACAGCGTATTGATCATTATCTTAAAGAAGCCGCCGAGTCGGGCAAGTACAGTATATCGGGCCTTTGCATTGCTCTTGGAATCACACGCAGCCGGCTTACACTGTGGCGCGATGGGTTTGTGAATGAAGCGGACGCACGCGAAACCGCCGTGGACCCAAATGAGGACCTTGGCCGCAGCATTGAAATGGCGATGCTGCACATCCAGCGGTATTGGGAAGAACGCGATAAGCCATCATCGATGGATTTGAAACAGCTGGAAGCCTCAGGGGCGCTGAGTGAAGGCGCATCTGGTTGTGCAGCACCGCAATTCGATCTCGGAAAACTCAAGAAATACGCGAAGTAACGTTTGCATAAGCGGTAATCATTGGGGTACAATATCAGAAATAGTACGTAATTTACCATGAAGGAGGATTACAATGAAAGCGATTATAGACAGAGACGGTTGCATTTCTTGCGAGCTATGTGCAGAGACTTGTTCCGAAGTTTTCAGGATGGCCGATGACGGTTTGGCCGAAGCCTATGTGGATGAGATACCCAAGGAAGCCGAGGATTCTGCGAATGAGGCGGCAGAAGGGTGTCCCGTCAGTGTCATCAGTATAGAAGGTTGAAGTGATTAAAGAATCATGCGCCGGACGAAAATCGTCGGGCGTTTTTTTTCGGGGCTGATGGCAAAACAGCTCCTGTGGGGGATTCATGAGAAAAGAAGAAAGTGTTGAGGAGCTGCTCTTAAAAACGTTCGGAAAACCGACGGTTAAGCAGAAAGATTTTCTGCAGGCGAAAACGAGGTTTGTGGGGTATGGCGGCGCGAAGGGCGGCGGCAAGTCGCACGCGATACGAACAAAAGCGACATATCTCGCGTTTGAGTATCCGGGCATACAGATGCTGATTGTACGGCGGTCGTTCCCGCAGCTGCACGAAAACCATACCAAACAGCTTCGCGTGGCTTATGCGCGGTTTCCGGAGTATTTGCGGCCGAAATATCAGGAAAACGATAAAGCCTTTGTGTTCCCTTGGGGTTCGAGAATCAAGCTTGGTTACTGCAACGATGAGGATGATGTGCTGCAGTATCAGGGGCAGGAATACGACATCGTGTTTTTGGATGAGGCAACTCAGCTGACGGAATATCAATTCGGCTGGCTGTGCGCGTGTGTGCGCGGAACGGGAGGTTTTCCTAAACGCATATACTTAACATGCAATCCGGGAGGGGTTGGTCACGCTTGGGTAAAGCGGCTGTTCATTGACCGTGACTTCAGACGTGGTGAAAACGCAGCCGACTACACGTTTGTTCAGGCGCGCGTATGGGACAACGCGCCGTTGTTTGAAGCGGACGAGGGATATCAAAAAGCGCTGAGTGAACAAAGAAAGATTAAGAACGGCGAAACCCTTGCGGTCAAAAAGGAGCTTGCGAAACAGAGCGCAGACTATGTTCGGCAGCTCGAAAGCCTGGAGCCGGGGTTGAGGCGCGCGTGGCTGGACGGCGACTGGAACGTGTTTGCGGGCCAATTTTTTACCGAATTCTGCGAAGAGAAGCATGTATGTGCGCCGTTTGACGTGCCTGAGGGATGGCGCATCAGCGCCGCGCTCGATTATGGGCTGGATATGCTAGCGGTGCTGTGGTTTGCGGTGAGCCCGGGTGGTCGAGCCTACTGCATTCGCAGCATTGAGATACCCAATCTGACGGTGTCGCAGGCGGCGGCCGCGATACTCGGCGCGCAGGGAGAAACACCGGAGGATTATATCGCACCGCCGGACCTTTGGAACAGGCGGCAGGATACGGGGCGAAGCGCCGCCGAGATATTCGCGGGGTGCGGTGTGCCGCTCGTGAAGGCAGGCAGCAGCCGTATTGACGGCTGGCTTAACGTGAAGGAGTATTTGCGGTGCGACAATAAGGAGCCGCAGATGGTGTTTTTCTCCACATGCACGCCGCTGCTGCGCTGTTTGCCGCTGCTGCGGCACGATACACTGCGCCCCGGAGACGCGGCAACGCAGCCGCACGACTTAACGCACAGCCCGGATGCGCTGCGTTACTGGTGCTCGCGGCGGCAGCTGAAGCCGTTTTTTGCGGTTCCCGATGTACCAAGCCCCTTCGGGCAGGCCTTGCCTAAGGCTGATACAATGGAGCGGTATCTGACGGGCGGGTTTGACAGGTGATACATTGAGGCTTCTCCATGAAGGAAAAGCTCAGGTTGTCGACAAATACTGTTAGGTCATTCGAGCCGGTCGACTACGAAGTGGACTGAAATCCCATGAGAAGCGCTTTGCAGAGGAGGATTCCTCATTCGTTACGCTCATTGGAAACTTCATGCGCTAACGCACCACAGTAAATGAAAAGCCACGGTTGAGGTGATTCTTTCCACCGCCGTAATGAACGAGTGTAACGAAGTGACTACGGAGTGCAAAAGACTCTATCACAACAGATCCTGATCTATTGCGTAGTCGTCGCTTCGCTTCTCACAACACAGTGAACTGGACGGCAAAAGTGGTTGCTTTCCATTAGCAATGACGGGTTATGACACGGGTATTCTTTAAACAATAAAGCCAAGGAAGATGTCTCTTCTTTGGCCTCGTTTCTGTATCATCATCTCAAAGTGAATTATCTGTAACCGTATATGAAATAAGCGCCGTTATATGTTATGTACGGAATCGCATGCCTGTCCAGCGCGGATACAAACTCGCTAGTCTCGTCAATCAGCGCGTCGCCGATCAATCGGCCGCGGTGCTTCTTATATGTGGGTCTGACGCATATCCATTCAATCGCATAAAAAGGTGTCAGGGCTTCGTCGCTCCAGTCACCCCAATACCACATGTCATGATCAAACACTTCGGGCTTCGGCGCTTTAACGTTAACACATTTCAGCTGGTAGGGAGGCGGAAAAGGCAAGGTTCTCACTGCATCCTGCAGTGCCCGCCATTGCTTGGTATCCATCACAGAGCTGAGTTGTTTCTCGCTGACGATTTTCATGACTTCATCTTTCAGGATGTCCATCGGCAAGAACCCTTTCGTATAAAACTGCAGATTTGAGACAGTCGTTAAATCTAAATGGTGTAACAAATTCTAGCATAAAGTTATCATGAGTTCAATGGATTATTGGCCTAAAAAATATTAAATTTTGCGTGATATAACTAAATGCCGACATAAAAGCCAAACCAATCTGTGCTTGCACTCTCCTTGAGATAAAGTATAATAAAATAGTAGGGCTTCTGATAACAACGTGTTATTTCTACTGGATGCAAATGAGGAAAAAAAACAATGCTCAAAGAAAAGCGACTGCTGCAGATATTCGATATGCTTTGTCAAAACGGTGAGGTGGAGATCAGCCCATTGAGCCGGCTGTTTAATGTGACCGAAATGACGATTCGTCGAGACCTGGAACAGCTGGTGCACGCAGGCAAAGCAGTGCGTACACACGGAGGCGCTATGCTGGCCGCCAGCCCGATTCAGGCTGCAGCGGCGCAGTCGGTTTCATTTAAAGACAGCAAACTGGCGATAGCGCGTAAAGCGCTTTCTTATATCAAGGACGGCACAACGATATTTTTCGATTCGGGCTCCACGGGGCACATCCTTGCTCAATGTGTGCCTGCATCGGCGCATTTAACGGCGCTTTCCAATTCGGTGGCGATAGTGACCGAGCTGGTGAGCCGCACATTCATTACCGTTATTATGATAGGCGGCGAGATGAAGGGCGACACGCTTTCGTGCCGAGGCCCGGCTGCAGAGGATGCGCTAAGCCGTTTTCGTGTGGACATTGCATTTGTAGGTGTCAGCGCGGTGGGCAAGAACGGTGAATTGTTTACCGGCAGCATGGCAGAGGCCGGGTTTAAGAGGAAGATTCTTGCGGTGGCGCAGCAATGCGTGATCGTCGCGGATTCATCCAAAATCGGCAGACAAAGCCTGTGCCGTTTTGCCGACGTACGCGAGACAGCCGGAATTATAACCGACAGCGGCCTTGGGGCGCAGCCACTGGCTCTGCTGGAACAAAGCGGAGCGCATGTGATTATCGCGAAATGAGACCATAACACAACAGCGAACGGAGAGGCAAATGAAACAGGTAAAATGGGGAATCGTCGGTACGGGGAACATCTCAACACAGTTTGCGCAAGGTTTGCAGCTGGTGGAAAATGCGCAGATTGCGGCCGTTGCATCGCGCAGCATTGAGAACGCCAACGCGTTTGCAAAGAAATTTGATATAGCAATGAGCTATGGCAGCTATGCGGACATGGCCAAGAATACCGATCTGGATATCATTTACATCGGTACGCCGCACCCGCAGCATTACGACAACGTCATGCTGTTTTTGGAAGCGGGCTTTGCGGTACTCTGTGAAAAGCCGCTCGGTGTGAACGCAGCGCAGACTGAGAAGATGATTGAAAAGGCGCGAGAGAAAAACGTGTTTTTCATGGAAGGCATGTGGACACGGTTCTTTCCGGCTTTCAAACAAGCACTCGAATGGGTCCGGTCGGGGCGTATCGGCCAACCCAAAATGATCAATGCGATGTTTGGGTTCGACGGCAGTGCCAACAAATCGCAGTGGCGTTTCTCGCACGATATGGCAGGCGGCGCACTGCTGGATGTGGGCATCTATCCGCTCGCGATGACCTTTGCAATGTTCGGCGCTGACCCCGTAAAGGTGACCACCGCGGCGTATATTGAGAATGGCGTGGATGAATACAACACGTTCACATTTGAATATGAGGATGGGCGCATTGCGGCGCTGTCCGACGGCATTGGCATAAAACTTAACAACAGCGTGTTCATAGGCGGAACCGAAGGTTCCGTGCTGTTGGGAGAAGGCTGGTGGCATCCTGACAGAGCGGAATTTGCGCCGAGGGGCAAAACGGATGTGGGGATATCAGAAGAGCGGGACGTGTTTTATCAGCCGTATGCGGCCACCGGCTTTCAATACGAGGCACAGGCGGTTCAAGAATATTACTTGCAGGGGCTTAAGGAAGCACCCGAGATGCCGCTGGATGAAACACTGAAAATTGCAAAGATGATGGACAGGCTGAGACGTGAATGGGGGCTCGTATACAAGGAAGACCAGGAACAATAAGCCAAAGCGGGGAACACAGCCCCGCTTTTTTACTGTCTCCAAGAGGGGAAGGTGATGCGAAGCGCCGGATGAGGTGTCAAAAAGAGCTGAAGAAACGAACACCTCATCAGTCGCCTGTCGGCGACGGCTTCTACCTAATAAGCAGCCTAAAGTCTATGCCGCGTTCACACGTCTTTTTATAAACATACTGGACGATTGACAGCAATAGTGATAAAATGACAGTAATAAGTGAAACAAGGCGAATAAATCCTGAAAAGCATTTGGTCAGTTTGCATTCCGCATTTTTAGAATAGAGGGAGAGCGCAATGAGAATACAATCCGGCAGCGCGCAGGGGCCAAAGGTCGGTCTGAAAGACAACGATTTTGTTCTGGAGGCCATCAGCAAGCAAATGCTGCGGTTTCAAGAAAAAATAAAACGTGTTGAAGCCGATCAAAAGCTGTCTCCGGAGGAAAAGACAAAGCAGAAAGAATTGATGAATGATCAGCTGAATGCTTTGCGCCAGCAGTATACGCAAAGGGAAATGGCAATTGCGATGGAGCAAAGAAAGGCCAAGCCGGTATCGGGTGAAAGCACGGATGTGAACGGTACAGACATGTCTGTTTTAATCAGCGCAGACGGTGCGCTCAGCAGAGCAAAGGCGGGGCAAAGTATAAAAACCTCACTCGAAAGCGAAAGAAGAACGCTAAAGGGTGAAATCAAACAGGATGCGGCCCGCGGTGTTGATATCACCAAAAAGGAACAGAAAGTCTCGTCCCTGTCGGCAAGCATTCAAAGAATACTTGAAAATATGCAAACCGAGAAACCACGCGCTTTTGAATCTACGGAAGATGAGCAAAATGCTTTGAAGAATATGCGCAGCGAGATGAACAACCACAGCGGGCACGTGGATATGATGGTTTAAACACACAGAGCAAGACCGAGCAGTATCATGCTGTCGGTCTTTTTAATTTATGCGCAGTGATTATCGATAAAATATTCAACCAAATGAAGAAAATAACCCTAAAGAAAAAAATGAAGTTTGCGATATACTTAGTAAGAGCACGGAGGTGAAAACGGTGAGAATTATGTCCGGCATCACGCCCGAAATCAAAAACAGCATCGTGATGAAGGCGGCGTTTGGGGGTGAAACGCATGCATTGCAAAGTGAGTTAAAAACGGATGCAGTGCGCCGTGTTGAGGCTGCCGGAAAAGAGATGCGTGTCGCAAATATGTCTTTAAAAATACAGAATATTCTTGAGAAGATGGAAGCGGAAGAAGTTCGAGAGCCATCGCAGCACGAAGAAGAAATGATGAGCATACACAATCAAACGAAAAACCGCAGCGGACACGTGGATATGATGGTTTAGGTATAGCAGAAAAGCAGACGGCCAGTCATTTAGAAATGACGGCTGTTTTTTATTTGCTCGCTGTAATGGAGGAAAAAAGGATATCAGGCATGAGATAAAAACTTTCGAAAGGATCAATACAATTATCGTAATAATTAGTGGTTGATACACCTTTTAATTTAAGGGAGAGGTGGTGCAAATCAGCGGATAAGTTAATCGGAAACAAACCAGACAAACATCAGGTCAATCGCCTGTTTGCGATTGTCTCGATTTCACAGCAACTAAGGCGATACCGGCAAAGGTGCGGTGTCGCTGTGTTCTTTCTTTTCCACTTTCGCATTTTTTGCGCTTGGCCGACGTTTTGAATTCGATGAGCCCACGCTGTGTGGCGGTGACATGGTAGGCATCGTTATAGTAATTATTGAACAGGCCGTCGCTGAAGCCCATCGCAATATTGACTGCGACGATCACCACAAATAAATGATACAGGTTTGTTTTCTGCCTACACGCCATTTGTTGCCTGTCTTGTTTATTGTTATACACGTTCGGATGCGATTCACAAAACAAAGAACCGTCCGTCACACAGTAGACTCAGTCATTGCTTGGAAAGCAACGAAGCAGTCATCCATTCCGCTGCATTGTGAGGGCGCAGCGGCGAACATGACGTTAAATGAACTCGTATTTACTGATAGTGAAAAAAAGCGGCAGTGTCATTCTTTGTTTGTGGTGCTGCGATAACGAAAGAAGTTGCTGATTATAATTTTTCGGTAATTGAAGTTGCACAGTGGAAATAAGAAATCCTTATCAGGCAGTCATTTCGCTTTCGCGTACACGGCGATAATACAAGCACTGCCAATGCTTTTTGATGCTATCTAGATGCGCATGTTATCCGGTGCTTGTCCGACCATTCCATGGTGTACACGGGATAGCCGGTCAGCGTGTCAATCTCTTCCGAGACGGGAACAAACCCTCGGTTGATCAAAAATTTGACGGCAAGCTCGTTTGGCTTGAAGCAGCGCACGGACAAGCAAGGAAACATTTGCTTTGCGTGATCAATCAGACGGATGCCGATGCCCGAATGCCGGGCATCCGGCAGCACACAGACGGCGACGATCTCGTTCTCAGCAGACAGGCTTATAAAGCCTTTGATTTCGGATTGATTTTCAAAGACGATGGTTTGTGCCGCTTTGATGGCTTGACGTGCCGCATCGTACCGGTTATGCCAATAAAGCTCGCCGAGAAATGCATGGGCCAGCGTATTGGCTCGCAGCCAGATCTGCATAATGACGCCGATGTCGCTGTCGGCGGCGGCGCGGATACCTGTGGACGGCTCTATGGCCGGTTCGATGGGCTTCAGTATGATTTTCAGATAGCGTTTGTCTAAAAAGCGGTTGATGATATACGCAACAAAAATGCCGAATATTGTTTCGCCGAGGCGCGCGAGGCCGTAAAACAAGGGGGGGATATCGCTTTCGCCAATCAGTATGATTAAAAAGACGACGATGCTGATGGTAACGCTCGCCTGCAGCCGAAAAACATTGCACAGATATATAATGAGCAGCACACCCAATATGCCCAAGGCGGAAATCAAAACAGCAGGCACAACAGCGCTCAGCAGCAAAAACAGCACCCCCATCACTGAGCCGACAACAGTTCCTGCCGCACGGTCGAGGCCCGTTCGCAGCGTGTTCTGCAGCGATGATTTCATGCAGATGGTGGCCGCCAGCGCCGCCTGAATGCCGTTAATGTTGCTTTTTGGCACAAGGAACTGAAAAACAAGCAGACAGATACCCACTGCCACCACTGTTTTCACTGTTCTCATGCCGATTTTATAACGTGGATCCATGAATCCTCCGGGTTTTTGCCGATATATGTTCACATTCTATAGCAAAAATGGTGCTTGCACAATACTGCAGACAAAGTCTTGGTCGATTGCGAATGTATTTTCAATAAGAGGAAACTGAACGCAAGATAATTAATCAGGAGCAAGCAGAGTTGATCGGCATTGATTGACCACGTCATATACCATCAGATTAAACGATACATAGACGTATAAATTTATGGCAGAGGAGGACGAATTGTGGCGACAGCTAAAGCAAGCGCTCTCGTCAGTTTTGTGCTTAACGCACAACAAAACGGTTGGGGGTATGTATTTGGTGCGCAAGGTCAGCTATATACAAAAGCGCTGGCAGAAGAATGGGCGAGAAGAAGAAAATCGGGCAGAGATTACAATTATTTTGTTGTCAGGTGTGCCCGATGGTTCGGAAGGACTGTGGTTGACTGCTCGGGGCTGATTATTGAAGCCTTCAGGAGTCAGATCCCCGGATACACAGACAAATCGGCCAATACACTGTTTGCAAGATGCGTGCAGACAGGCATGCTCAAAACCATACCCGAGATACCCGGCCTATGTGTTTGGCGCAGCGGGCATATCGGCATATATATAGGAGAAGGAAAAGTGGTGGAAGCGGGCGGCACGAACGTTGGCGTGGTGATATCCGATTTGAATGCACCGGCCACCTCAAAACGCTGGACCAATTGGGGCAAGCTGGCTGATGTGGATTACGAAGAAACGGTGACAAAGCCGCCCGATGAAAGTGCGCCGGCATTCTGGCTGGGCCGTTACCTGAAGATCACAACCCCGTCGTACATGCAAGGCGAAGATGTGGCGGATGTGCAGCAGGCGCTGGGCCGCCAAGGGTATACGCCGGGTACGATCGATGGGGTTTATGGGCCCAAAACGCAAAAAGCCGTGCAGGAATTTCAAAAGAGCCAGGGGCTTTCGCAAGATGGTGTTGTGGGGCCGGACACGACATCGGCACTGCATGGTGTTTGGCTGTTCGATGCCACCGACGGCTGCCCGAACTGCGAGAACCCACTGGGGTCGTTTGCGGTGGAAAGGCTGCTTAAGCTTGCGTCGCCGTATATGCGCGGCGACGACGTGCGCGATGTGCAGGAAGCCCTGCAAATTGTCTCGTTTTCTCCGGGAGAATCTGATGGCATATTCGGGCCGAAAACACAAAAAGCGGTAGAGGCGTTTCAGAAAAGCCGCGGCTTGAAAGTGGACGGTATTGTCGGGCCGGACACGGTGAGAGAATTCGGCGGCCAATGGAGCGGAAATTAACCACAAATAAAATAAAGCCCGGTCGGATAAAATACGTGCTCGCCCGGCCGGGCCTTGATATTTTAAGAATGACTCCAAAAAACGAACACCTCATCAGTGAAGGAGAGGGTGCAGGCTGTCAATAAAGTTACTTGTGTTATTGCTATGTAAAGTAACTATTTTCGTCATCCAATCCACTGCGTAGTGAGAAGCGAAGCGACGACTATGTAGTGGATCAGGGTCTGTTGCGACAGATTCTTTTTCACTCCGTAGTCACTTCGATACACTCGTTCACTACGCGATGGAATGAATGACCGCTATCTCCCTGAGGAGATAGTGGTGCAGCGTATAGGATCAGGTGTTTATTAAAAAAGCCTTCAAAACGAACACCTTTATCAGTCGCCTGTCGGCGACAGCTTCTCCTCAAGGAGAAGTCTTATAATGCGTCTGACTTCACCGTAACTTACACAAATGAAGGGTCGTCGATATGAAGATGCACTCTCCAATCGAGAGCGTCAACCTCTTCGGATATCTGGCCGATGCGCATCTTCACGTATTTCGCCTTGGCTGTTACGGCGATTTCGCCGTCCGGTGTTAATATCTCGCCTTCACCCTCAAACATCAGCCGGTTTTCGTTTGTAATACGCCCGTAAGCCTTCAACTCCATTTCATACGGCAGCGGTTTTTTGTAGCTGAGGTTTAGCTCCACCGTGACGCCCCATACGTCCGGCTGTCCGATTTGTATCGCGCGGCCGATTGTTTCGTCGAGTATGCAGGCTGCGATGCCGCCGTGTATGCGCCCTGGGTAGCTTTGGTGCAGCCGATGTGGCGTGAAAATCGCCGCGACCTCGCCGGATTCCGTTTCGTAAAAAAAGGCTTGAAGGCCTTTCTCGTTCTTAAGCCCGCACACGAAGCATTCTGCGGCATTGGGCTGCTTGTTTGTCACCTTTTTCATGATGAGCCCTCCTATGATATGAATAATACCTGTGACGCATTATAACACATTTGTTGAAAAATGTGTTGAATGATGTGCTTACTTCAAACCGGTCAATGTGGTATGATAAGGTCTGCAACAAAGGAGACCATTCATGAAACCACACAGTGTATTTGAAAAGAAAAGCGTGATGCTGTTAACAGCCATGCTGTGCTGCCTGCTTTGGGGCAGCGCATTCCCGAGCCTGAAGCTGACTTATCAGCTGATCGGCGATACCAACGAATTTCAAAAGCTTTGGCTGGCGGGCTTGCGGTTCAGCATCGCCGGAATTGCCATACTCATATTCGCGCGTCTCAAGCTGAAAACAAAGCTTATGCCGAAGGCCAAAGAACTGCCGTTTATTTTGCTGATTGCGCTGTTGCAGACGTTCGGCTCGTATGTGCTGTACTACATCGGCCTTGGGCATACCTCCGCCGTGAAAACCGCCATACTCACATCGCTCTCTGCGTTTATCGTGGCGGTGATGTCGCACTTCATGACGAAGAACGACCGCCTCGGCGTTAAAAAAACACTCGGGCTGTTGCTCGGGTTTTCGGGTGTGGTGCTGGTGAATTTTTCGGCGCTTTCGGGCACGGCCTTTACGTTTTCGCTGCTCGGCGAAGGGTTTATTGTGCTGCACAGCGTGCTGATTGCGCTGACCATGGTGCTGATGAGAAAGTACGGCGGCGGCTTTGACGTGGTGCGATTAAGCGGCTGGCAGTTTCTCATCGGCGGGCTGATGCTCGGCGTTACAGGCTATGCGGGCAGCCCCGGCGGCGTGCGGATGGGCGCGGAGGCCATGGCACTGCTCGTTTACCTTGCGGCGATATCGGCCATCGCGTTTACACTGTGGTTTGTGCTGCTCAAATACCATAACGCAACGCTGCTGGAGCAGTATAAGTTTGCGAATCCGCTGATCGGCACGGTGCTCTCGGTAATTTTTGTACCGGGTGAGCACATGGGGACGGAGATGATTGCCGCTGTGGCGCTGGTGGCGGCGGGCATATTCATCGTGAACAGACAGGACGCACAAAAATCGGACAAGCCAAACATCAATGAGGATAAGAATGAAACAGACGATCGACTTACGGACAGTTAAGATATTTGACGGCGGCACGGAATATTTCGGCGCGGATCAGCGTTGGTTTGAAAAACCGTGGCACAGCCTGTCTGGCTGCGGGCCCACAACAGCAGCGATGATCACGATGCATATGGCGGCGGCTTTTCCAAAAACCTGTAGACCGTTGTACCCTTTCCCGCTGCCCGCAACGAAGCAGGATTTCACCGCGCACATGAACAGAATTAGGCCGTTTGTGAAGCCGGGGCCCATGGGCCTCAAAAGCACGGCAAGGTTTGCTTCGGGCACAGCGGCATATGCCAAAAAGATGGGTGTTAAGCTTGTGCCGCAGGTGGTGAGCCGCAGCCTCTCTATGGTTAATGCGTTTGGTTATCTGCAAAAGGCCGTGGAGCATAATTATATGCCCGCGCTGCTGATACTGAAAAACCCGTCCAAAGAGATCAGCGATTTTCACTGGCACTGGATGGCGGTGACGGGTGTGGACGCTGAGACAAAGTCGGTGTATGTATCGACCTACGGCGGCGAGTTTGAGCTGCCTTTTGAGCTGGTTTGGCATCAGCAAAAGCCGTATGAAGCGGGCATTGTGTATTTTTATCCGGAGTGACGGAGGGGAGCAGCTTTGGCTTATTTTAATTTGTCAGAAACAAACCACAGCGGCAAAACAATCATGATATTCTTGGAAGGAACGATTTTGAAACCGAAATCAAAGTGGTTCTTGTTCAGCTTTCAAAATTATGTGCCGATTGGCCGCTGTGTGGATATCATCAAACGCTGGTATGCGCAGGGGATGAACATCTGCTATTGCACATCGCGAAAACGGCGCGGCACCGCCGTTATGATCGATTTACTGAAGAGGTTTGAGCTGCCCGGAGAAAGGCTGTATTACCGCGGCAAAGGGGAAAGCTATAAGCATATTGTGGAAACGGTGAAGCCGGATGTGCTGATTGAGGACAACTGCAAAAGCATAGGCGGCGCTGCACAAATGTGTATCACGCACGTTTGCCCCGAGATCAGGCAGGGCATCAAATCAGTTGTTGTGAAAGAGTATAAAGGGATTGATCATTTGGCGGAGATGACGTTTTAAGAGGATGGTGCCTAGATAAGGGGAAAAGCGCCGCCATAAAAAAGCTCGCGAAAAATCGCTATAAAAAACGGTTGACGAACCGAGCGTTTTGATATAGAATACTTCTTGCGCTCGTTGACGCGGGGTAGAGCAGTTTGGTAGCTCGTCGGGCTCATAACCCGGAGGTCACAGGTTCAAATCCTGTCCCCGCAACCACTATAGACCCGATTGGATGATATTCAGTCGGGTCAACAATATGGCGGCGTGGCTCAGCTGGCTAGAGCATTCGGTTCATACCCGGAGGGTCACTGGTTCGAATCCAGTCGCCGCTACCAATAAGAAAAGCCCTATATAAAGGGCTTTTTTGTTTTCTGTCTGAAATTATAGCGGTCATTTTTATACCGTCCAAACAACCAAATGCAGCAAAAATGCAACATCAGACTTCATTTTATATATTTTTCGAGACTTTCAGCAGCCTTTTTGCGCGACTCATTAAATACGTGCGCGTATATATCGGCGGTGATTGTGATGCTGCTATGGCCGAGTATTTCAGAAACCGTTTTAAGGTCGACGCCCTCGAGCAACATGAGGCTGGCTGCTGTGTGCCTCAGATCGTGAAGGCGAACGTGAGGAAGTCCTGAGCGCTTTATGCGCCGATTAAAAGCGCGTGATAAATACGACAGCGCTGGGCGCGTCCCGTTGTCCTCTGTGATCACGAAATTACTCTCGTGATAATCTTCCCCGAGTAACAGCTGCAGCTCGATTTGTTTCTTGCGGTGCTGCTTAATGATGTTCGTCGTGCCGGCCGCCATGGGCACGATGCGCATCTTTCCGCTCTTCGGTGATTTCAGAACCTTCTCGCCGTCCTGCTCTTCCATGGAGTGCCGCACAAAGATCTCATTGGACTTGAACCGGATATCTTCCCAGCGCAAAGCCAGCAGCTCGCCGCGGCGCAGGCCGCAGAACAGGCTCAGCGCAACGGCGGGGAACATCCAGCAATTGCGAAATTGGTCGAGATATTTCTCCACGTCTGCGGGCTCAATAAAGTTTGCCTGAAACTTCACTCGCTTGGGCCGGTCGACAACATCGCAAGGGTTGTTATTTAGCAAGCGGGTTTTGACAGCGTGCTTAAGCGCCAGACTGAGAGTCGCGTGGATTTCCTGCAAATACTTCCCAGACAACTTTGACAGGGCTTTGTACATCATCTCAATATCACCCGGGGTGAGCACTTGAAGGTACTTATCGCCGATTACGCTGTTAATGTGGCCTATATTATATTTATACCCCTGAATAGTTTTATGTTGGAGATTTGCGCTATGTATCTCAATCCACGAGTCCAGGAATTTGCGCACTGTGATTCTGGACGGTTCCACATAGCTGCCCTCGCGCAACTCGTGCTCGAGCTTCGACATGAAGTCGGCCGCACGTTTGTATCGATCAAACGATTTTGATTTTTGTTTACCGGATGGATCGCGCCAGATCACACGATATCTGAGTTCTCCGGTCGGCGTCTTGTATTTATTAATTGATGCCATGGCGTACCTTCTCGATATCGCTCTTTAGCAGTAAATATTTACTCTCAACTTCAAAATGTTTTCTGATGCCGCGCTGTGCTATAAGCGTTTCTGTTCGTTCTTTCGATAGGCCGAGCATCTTTGCGGCTTCGGCGCTGGTAATGTATTCGTTTTCCTGAACGCCTACGCAAAACGAGATCCCCGCACCGGGCGTCTCGGCGATGTTGACAGTGTTCTCTTTTCTCGGTGCCGGTATAACTTTGCCTTTTTCTTTCATGATACAGTTACCTCCATGGGCCTAAAATGTATGCGGTATTCACCGCAGCGGGCAACAGGGCCGTATCGCTGCTCTAATAGACTGATAGCTTTGCAGATAAAGGGCTCTGTCACGTTAAGGTACTCGGCTAGCTCCCACGAACTGCGGATGCCGCGCTGCCATGCGCGCACAAGCGCGCAAAGCGGCACAAGAGCATTAGCCGCCCACTGGGAGGCTAGACGCTCATAACGGTCTTGAGTTGTTTTTGGTGAGGTGAAAAGATCGGGCGGCTGTGTGTGGTGGTGTCCCAGCTCTTCAGCCAACACACAACAGCGGGCGCAGGTCGTTTCAAGCTCAGAGTTAAGCGTGATCGATGTGAAGTCAGGAGTGGCAAAATAGAGCCCATCAACGGGCAAGGGGCGGGCGAGCAGTATAATGTCAAGATCATGTGCTGATTGCTCAAGATGCTCGTAAAGCGTCATATCTGTATACCTCAATCGAACGCGTGTTCTGTTGTGAGGGTATTATAATATGACTACTGTACCAAATCAAGGACATTTTGAAGACGCCGACCGTTTTTATTTTGTATTTGCAATCATCGTGGAGGATGGCACTTAGAGCACGGTGTGTAGCCGCTTGCGATTGCGTCGTCAAGAGACGTCGGGATTTGGCTCTTCCTAAGGTACTGACACCCGTCTCGGTGATATTTCTCCCCGGTTCTTGTAACATAAACTGTTTGCGATTGTGGTTCGTCAATAACAACAGCCTCAACAAACGGCTCAGCGGTCGGTGCTATGGTGGGTTCCTGAGTAGGATCTGCCGTCGGAATAATAATTGGTTCAGGATTAGTTGTAGAAATAGGTTCAAGTGTTGGTTCTGGTGTGTGTACGGCTGCCGCAATTGATATCCCCTCGACAGCATTAGAAGCGATAGGGGCCGTGTTATAGGGCCGATTACCGGCTTTATCTGCTTCACCACCAAATGCGCCGCTCAGTGCAATGAAAATAACAACAGCGGCGGCAAGAAGAGCCCAACCCGATTTGTACCAAGGTTTGTTCATCTTAAATACCCCTAAAACTAAAGTACTATGCTGCTGTACTCGGAGTGGTCAAAGATGCAGACGAGGATGTTATAAATTTATTTGATTGCCGTCAAGCTGTAAAAGTGGAACATTAAAATCCTGATAGGTGTCATCATCGAATTCTAGTTCCATGTGTATGTCTTTGTGACTTCCGTCTATGAGAACTTTTGATTTGATCGTGTATTTAAGGCCGGCCTTTGTGATCTGCCAATCCTTTTCTTTTTCGCTAACCTCTACAGCCTGCTTAAGCACCGATTCAAGTACAGATTGCGCGTTCGGTGCCAGCGTGTCAAATTGCGGTTCTGAGAAATTGTGCTCAGTTATATTCTTCATCGGTTTGTTTATGACCCAGCGGTTGCCACACCGTTGGCAGACAGCCCATGATCTCACCTTGCTGCTCTTACGCATAAGTATCGGGATCCAGATAATTGCGCCGATTGTGAGGATGGCCAACAGAATCCACAAACAAGCACCTAAACACCCGCGCTTTTTATTCTCGGCGACGGCCTGAACGATAACGTCTTTGCTCCCACAATTAGGACAAATCATACACTACCCCTTATTTATCTTTTTTACCGTATTTCTGCTTAAGATATTCCCGATAGTTATTTAACTCTTGAATTGCCTCGGGCGGAAGGTCGTCATAAGGTGTCGTCGATGATGCGGCAGCTGATTCAGTTGTTTTGGTTTCTGAATTTCCAAGCAGATAATCAGTAGAGACCCCGAAATAGTCGGCTATTTTCACGATTGCCCCATAGCCGGGTTTATTATTGCCCTTTTTCCATTCTGTAAAGTTACTCGGCGCTAAACCTGTGGCCGTAGCGACCTCTTTTGCTGTTGTCTTATTCTCTTTGATTAAATCAAAAATTCTATCGACCGTATCCACAAGGCAACCTCAAAAAATAATTTCAGAAACTGTAACAAAACTGTTGACACAATTCAGAAACTGAATTATACTACACACATAATAAACAATTTGTTCATAGTGTACCACACATTACTTTTGGAAGCAATAAACCGAGGAGGGGAAAACCTTGAAACGTACGTTCACACCGAGGCCGTGGCTGACGGAGTTGCGAAAGCAAAATGGCATGGCTGAGCCCAAAGACCTTGCCGACGCGGTCGGCGTGACCGATAACTACATTCGCTATCTTGAGAAGGGTACGAGCAGGCCTGGTCCAGAGCTGGCTATTCAGATCGGTGAAGCGCTCGGGCTTTCAGAGACCGAAAGCCTTGTCAAGTTTTTCGGAAAAAGCGCTTAAGGAGGGACCACGATGCCAACAGTCTATTCGGTTGAAGACACGGCCAAAGCTTTAAACATCACGCCGCGCACAGTATATGAGTATATCAACCGGGGCAAGCTCAGGGCCGCTAAGATCGGTAACAAGTGGGCTATCCGGCCCGAGTGGGTTGACCAGTTCATAAACGAAAACGAGGTCAAGGAGATGAGCGCTTGAGAAAATCCGATTACGCGATGAATCGATTTAACGCTGAAATGAAGAAAAGGGTTAAATCTGACGCCGTTCGCGTCACCGTTGAGGAACGCGGCGAAGTATCTGAGTTTGAGCTCGACTCTGTGATAGTAGTCGGCATAAAGCATAACAGCTTTGAAGAGACAGCCAACAACAGCAATTGCACAATTCAGGGCACCGCGCTCGGCAAATTCGATGATACACGCAGCCACCACATTGCAAACGGGCTCATAGGCCTTTTGAGATCAGCTCGTTTGAGACTCACTAGAAAGTACATGAGCAGCGAAAGCGAAGGAGGTCAAAATCATGACTATTGAGCAAAAAGCAGCGGTCGATAGATTCATCGTTGAGAAGGTAACACCAAAAGGCTGGCGGCTTGATAGCCCCGCTCCTTATCGCTTGGACGACAACGGAAATCTTATCGTGACACTACTTGACCGCCATCGCCACAAGCATTGGCTCAACGTCACGCCCAACGGAGAAATCACTTTTAGACCAACAGCAATGACATGTATTTAAGGAGGTCAAAATCATGAACCCAACGCCTGATTGGCTGGTCTACGTCAGCGTAACCATCCTGGTAATTGCAGCTCTCGGTGTGGCGCTTTTCGATCACTTACTGAATAAAAGTTCTAAATAAAGTCTTGCGCCCAGGACGATTATCAGGGCAGTCACATTGTGTGTTTAGACGCTGGCAGCCGGTGAGCTGCCGACGTGGGGTCGCCAGCGAAACTGTGTTTTCCCGCACAGGCTATCAGGTTTGTGGAAACCCCTGATAGTTCGCGAGAGGGCTACGCGGTTCGAACCCGCAGACTCCACCAAATTTATTCAGGAGATACGTAAATGACAGTGCCGTTTTGGTTGTTTGCTTCGGTGGTTGGTGTTCTTCTCGGTGTGATAGCAGCACAGTGGATGTTACGCAAAAAGCCTGAGGATGAGCTTGATAGTGAAGACCAATAGAGGGGGCCAGGGAGATGAGGGGAGCGGGGCCGCGCGAGCCCCGCGAAGATGATTGAGGGGGTACTACCCTTTGATTATAAGCCTAAAGAGAGGAGGTGACAGGTCAAATGGCAGCCATAACAAAGATCAAGACAGCTCGGCTGCTGACCAGAATGACCCGCACAGAGGCCGCTGACAAATTATTCACCAGCGAGAGTACACTCAAGAGAATCGAAAACGGCGTACAAAAAGCAGGTCGTGAAATCGAGCTGGCAGCTGCAGAGCTCTATAAAGCGCAGTGGGTTGCAAATCCGCTAATTCCCGAAGACTACCAGCCGGTGCCACGGACGCAAGCAGTACTCAGTTATTACAGCAAAAGACGTGACGTTGAGAGAGTAATGCCGCTCATGGAGAGTATTCTGGCAGATGGCAAAGTGGACCAGACAGAAGTAAAGGATTACGCGTTTTGCATGGACGTGGTCGGTAGTGAGCGCAGAGCAAGTGCTGATCTAATGTACGCGAGATAAGGAGGACGTTATGCCTGACGGAATTGCAGCATGGGTGCCGATTGAAACACTTATAAGTCTATACGACAGATACGGCATCATCACACAGCTGAATGACGGGAAGATCATGAAGCTGGAAAAAGAAAAAGACGCCATGAGCGCCTGAAAAATTACCTGAAATCAGTGTACCAAAAGCTACTCCTTTAGTCAAGCCCGGCGCATCAATTCCAGCAAAATCGGGAGCTGCCGGGCGCTCCCCATCTTTTACGGAGGAAAATATGGAAATCGGAAACTATGTAAAAGGCACGACGGAATCATCAAAACAGTACAGTATCACGAACGAACGCATGACACTCGGTAAAGTGCTTGAAACCAAAGGAGATCAAATCTTTGTTAAGGTTCTTAAGCACGAATGCAAAAGTGATATTGGTTCTAAGCACTGGGTGAAAGCAGAATATTTTGAGGTTACTGACGGGCCGGTAATCCCCAGGGAAATCAAAGAAGCTCTTGAAAAACACGTTCTTTGGCTTGAAGGAAAAGAGGGCGGTACTCAGCTCATTTGGTCTGAATTGATCGCCAACCTGAGCGGCGCCGACCTGAGCGACGCCAACCTGAGCCGCGCCAACCTGAGCGACGCCAACCTGAGCGACGCCGACCTGAGCGACGCCAACCTGAGCGACGCCGACCTGAGCGACGCCAACCTGAGCCGCGCCAACCTGAGCGACGCCAACCTGAGCGGCGCCAACCTGAGCGGCGCCGACCTGAGCGACGCCAACCTGAGCGGCGCCAACCTGAGCGGCGCCGACCTGAGCCAAACGAAAAATCTTCTAAGCGCGATCAATTATCTTGAAGCGAATTTCGACCGCACAGAGCAGGGCTATATCGTTTACAAGACCTTTGGCGGTCAATATACCTCTCCTTCAGACTGGAAAATCGAGAAGGATTCTATCATCGAAGAAGTCGTCAACCCTGACAGGAGTACGGCCTGTGGGTGCGGCGTAAATGTTGCACCGATTAAATGGGTTAAAAGTCACTACGGCAGATTGCCTATATGGAAATGTCTCATTGAATGGGCGTGGCTGCCGGGTGTCGTTGTTCCCTATAACACTGACGGAAAAATACGCTGCGAACGCGTGAGACTGCTTGAGATCGTCGAGGGCTAAATCATGCAAACAGCAACAGCGCAAAAGCTGAATAACAAGCACATCGGCGACGACTTCGAACAGTCTTTCATCAGCGCCGCTCAGCTCGCCGGGCACTTCGTCAAGCAGATGCCCAAAGGTATCGGTTACGACTTCACGGTAGGCATCAATGGCAAGCACTGCCCGATGGAGCTGAAATACGTCATGGGCATCCTGAGGCTCAAGCACTTCACGCATATTGAGATTTGCGTCGCCGAGGACATGTTCGACAAGGGTTTACCGTATTACGTCGTGTACCCGCTGCTCAGCGGCTTCGGTGTGACAACGTGGGCGCGGATAAGGGACAAGCTGCTGAACCGCGAGACGGTGGTGCTTGACCAGGCTAAGGCGGTCATGTGGCTGCCGAGTAGAGAATGGATGGAGCGTGACAAACATGCCTGAACAAAGGCTGATAGACGCGAACGCGCTAAAAGACAGCCTCTATGCGATGTATAGGACGCAAGAGCAGATACCGTCGATAGAGATTGATGAACACCTAATACTGCTCACAATTGAAAACGCGTCAACCGTCGAGTCGAAAAAAAAAAAAAAAAAAAAAAAAGGGAAATGGCACCCGATAAAAGACAACGCTTACTATGCGGGCGAATGCTCGGAGTGTGGGTGTATACCAATGAGAACCGTCTTTCATGAACCGTATAACTTTTGTCCTAAATGCGGCGCCGATATGAGGAAGGAGCCTGAGCCATGAAAAAACGTTACTATGACACCTGCCCCGACTGCGGGGCGCATTTGGACCCGAACGAGCAGTGCGACTGTCAGATGGACGAGCTGAGAAGCTGCTCAACGTGCGAGGGGAGCGATAACCCGGCAAGCTGCCCGGCGTTTTGTGGAGATAACAGCCTTACCTATACCGGATATACGCCGAAAAAGGAGAAGAAAAGCGCATGAACCGCGACGACTTCAAAGCGTGGATGGACAAGCAGATGGCGTTCTACCGCTCAGAGGGCATACCGTTCGTCGGCTACTACCATTACAACCACAACGTTGGCTCAGAAGGTGGAGCGCTTTATCGGCTCGATACTGTCAGAGGTTTTAAGATGACGAAAACCGACGTCAAACGGGTCATAAGCAGCGCTAAGAAGCTTGATCGCGAATTTTCAACGGCAGTTCAAATTTATCAAGGATAGAGGAGAAAACTATGGAACCTATTTCGATCACAATCACCGGCACGAGTTTGGCAGATCTCGCAGGCAAGGTTATCAACCTCGGCCGCGAGATGTACGTTCAGCAGCAGATGGCACAGCCTCAGGCACCTGCCGTGCCCGCTCAGCCTATCGCGGCACAGCCTATTGCGCCCGTTGCTCCGGTAGCACCGGTAGCATCTGCACAGCCGCAAGCACCGACAGTCGAGCCGAAGTATACGCTGTCTGATTTGCAGCTGGCCATCGCCCCGCTTATGGACGCAGGCAAGCAGCAGGAGCTTCTCCAAACGCTCAGCGCCTTTGGCGTGCAGGCTCTCACTATGCTGCCTGAAGCACGCTACGGCGAGTTCGCCACAGCGATTCGGCAGTTAGGGGCGAAGATATGAGCGCGCCTGAGAGACACGCCCTGCTGTCGGCAAGCGGCTCACACAAATGGCTGCATTGCCCACCATCTGCAAGGCTCGAGGAGACTTTCCCGGAGAGTACAAGCGAGTACGCTGAGGAGGGCAGACTCGCTCACGCTATCGCTGAGCTGAAAGTCAGAAAGCACTTTTACCCTATGGGGCCGCAGACATTCGCCAAAGAGCTCAAGAAGCTGCAAAAAGACCCCAGATACAACCCCGAAATGGACGGCTACACCAACGATTATCTTGAGTACATCCAGAAACTTGCGCACTCGTTTGCATCGGTAAAGCCGTACATCGTCATTGAGAAGCAAGTGGATTACTCGCACATCGCGCCCGAGGGCTTTGGCACCGCCGACTGCATCCTCATAGGCGGCACAACGCTGCACGTGGTCGACTTCAAATACGGCAAAGGCGTGGCGGTCAGCGCGGTTGACAATTCGCAGATGATGCTCTACGCGCTAGGCGCTCTCCGCTTGTACGCGATGCTTTACGCCATCGACGAGGTCGTCCTGCACATCGTGCAACCCCGACTCGGTGAACCGAGTACGTGGGCGACAACGGCGGCTGAGCTGACCGGGTGGGGCGAATCCAAAAAGCCGACTGCTCAACTGGCTTTTGAGGGCAAAGGCGAGTTTTGCGCCGGTGACTGGTGCAAATTCTGCCGGACAAAAGCGCAGTGCCGCGCCCGGTCAGACACCATGACGGCGCTTGAGGCCTTCGGCGGTAAACTGCCGCCGTTGCTCACCAATGCCGAGGTTGGAGATATTCTGCTGAGGGCGCAGACGCTCGCCGCCTGGGCGAAAGACCTCGAAGACTATGCGCTCAAGGCGCTGCTCAACGGCGAAGAGGTACCCGGCTGGAAAGCGGTCGAGGGGAGAAGCAACAGAGCGTTCAGTGACACTGACAAAGCGTTCAAGGTTCTCACAGATGCTGGGTACGACGAAGCGCTGCTATATGAGCGCAAACCGATTACGCTTACAGCCGTTGAGAAACTGCTTAAAAAAGCAGACTTCACCAATCTGCTCGGCAGCTACATCGTAAAGCCGCCGGGCGCGCCGAAGCTGGCAACCGAAAACGACAACCGCGAAGCGATATCCAACAAAGTGACAGCCGCAGAAGCGTTCAGTGAAGTAGCATAAATTTTCGCCCTAAAGGCGAGTTAATCATTAAAACGAAAAGAGGTAAAACGACAAATGGCAAACGTAAATGTAAAACCGACAAATGTGGTAACCGGAGAAGTGAGAATCAGCTATGAGCACCTGCTCAAACCGTACGCGAACAAACCGTCAGAGGAAGCGAAGTACAGCGCGACATTACTCATTCCGAAAAGTGATCTTGCGACAAAAGCAAAAATCGACGCGGCCATTCAGATGGCGATCCAAGAAGGCGTATCCGGTAAATGGAACGGTGTTAAACCTCCGCAGGTTCAGGTGCCTATCCACGATGGCGACGGCCCGCGTGAGGACGGAACAGCCTACGGCGAGGAGTGCAGAGGCCACTACGTCATGACGGCATCAAGCAAACAGCTGCAGGAGATCGTTGACGCAAATCGCAATCCGATACTGAACGCGACAGAAATCTACAGCGGTATGTACGCGGTGGTGTTCATTAACTTCTTCGCTTATCTCAGCAACGGCAAAAAGGGTATCGGCTGCGGCCTAGGCCCGGTCATGAAAACCCGCGACGGTGAGCCGCTCGGCGGTCGTGTGACTGCTGCCGACGCATTCGGCGGGCAGACATACAACCCCGCAGTGCAGCCGCCCGCGGGCTATTCTCAGCCGCCTCAGCAGCCGCAATATGGCGCACCCGCTCCGCAGTACCAGGCGCCGCAGTACACACCGCAGCCACCCATCGTGGCACCGGCTCAGCCGTTCGGCGCTTATCCTGCGCCTGCTCCCGTGGCACCGCAGGCGGCGCCTAACGCCGCTCCTCCGTGGGCACAGCAGCAGGGCGGGTACATTGACCCGATCACCGGGCAACCGCTGGCGAACGTCGCGGGCGGCGTGATGGGTCTCGGGCAGTAATGGCTAAGCAGTATTGGCTCATAGAGCGTACAGGCTTTGGCATCGGAGAGCCTTACATCTTCGAAGGAACAGAGAAAGAGGCCGAAAAAGAAGCGCAAAGAGCGACGGCAGAACACGGCTTCGAGTTTAAAGCTGACGAAGTGGAGCCGTATTTTGGCGGTTGGAAGTTCAAAAGCGGAGACGGTCTAGCGTTCAAACTCGGACTAAGTCAAGGATAAAACTGATTGGAGCATTCAAATGGTTCACCTCAGCATCGACATAGAAACATTTTCATCAGTCGATCTTAAGAAGTCGGGCCTGTACAAATACGTGCAGAGCCCCGACTTCGAGGTTCTTCTTTTCGCCTATTCTTTCAACGGCGCGCCGGCGCAGATTGTCGACCTCGCCTGTGGTGAGGAGCTGCCTATTCAGATAACCGGCGCGATGAATAACCCGCTCGTGATCAAGCACGCATACAACGCTTCCTTTGAATGGTATTGCCTGTCTAAGTATTTCGGCACGTGGCTGCCACTTGAGCAGTGGCGCTGCTCACAGATGCACGGCCTGTATTGTGGCTACACGATGGGCCTCGGGGCCGTGGGTGAAGCTATTGGACTGCCGCAGGATAAGCGTAAGCTCGGCATCGGCTCGGCCCTTATACGGACGTTCTGCGTGCCCTGCAAACCGACAAAGACGAACGGCAATCGCACGAGAACGCTGCCAAAGCACGAGCCTGAGAAATGGCAGCTGTTCAAGGACTACTGCAAACAGGACGTGCGCACCGAGATGGAGCTCGGGCACAGGTTAGAAGCTTTTCCGGTGCCTGATAACGAGCAACACCTTTGGGAGCTTGACCACCGCATAAACGCATTCGGAGTTCGCGTCGACGAAACGCTCGTGAATAACGCTTTGGTAATTGATGAAACAATTAAAGTCGGACTTACCGCCGAAGCGATAAAGCTATCCGGGTTAAGCAATCCGAAAAGCGTCAAGCAGTTGACGGCGTGGCTCAACGAAGAAATCGACGATAAAGTGGCCGACCTTAAGAAAGAGACCGTGAAGGATCTACTTAAGGGTGATTTAGAGAGCGACAACGCACGTCGTGTGCTTGAAATACGGCAGGAACTCGCAAAAACGAGTACAAGCAAATATGTATCTATGAAAACCGCGCTATGTGCTGATGGACGTGTCAGAGGCCTTCTGCAGCACTATGGCGCGAACCGCACCGGCAGATGGGCAGGCAGGCTCGTGCAGGTGCAGAACCTTCCGAAGAATTTCCTTGAAACACTTGACCTCGCCCGGCGATACGTCCGCGCTGGAAACATGGACGCAATTAAACTCCTTTACGGCAACGTGCCTGATACACTCTCTCAGCTCATTCGCACGGCGTTTATTCCCTCAGAGGGGCATTGCTTCATTGTGGCTGACTTCTCGGCCATCGAGGCTCGTGTGATAGCGTGGCTCGCCGGGGAGCAATGGCGGCTCGATGTGTTTGCCACTCACGGCAAAATCTATGAGGCCTCAGCGTCCGCGATGTTTGGCGTTCCGCTTGAGCTTATCAAAAAGGGCAACCCCGAATATGCTCTCAGGCAGCGCGGCAAGGTCGCGGAGCTGGCGCTCGGTTATCAAGGTGGCGCGGGCGCTATGGAGAAGATGGACACGAAAAAGGAAATTGACCCGAAGGACTATCCTGAGATCGTGCAGCGCTGGCGGGCATCCAACAAGCGAATAGTCGATCTATGGTATGCCGTAGAACGATGCGCGCTTGAGGTCATGCGGACAAATCAGCCGAGCGGTGTCAGGGGCATCCTGATAGCCCGTGAAGGCGATTACGAGACCGGCCAGGACTTTCTCACCGTCACGCTGCCGAGTGGCCGCAAGTTATTCTACGTAAAACCATTCCTGTCACCAAATCAATGGGGCAATGACAGCATTCACTATTTTGGTATGGATCAGAAAACGAAGAAATGGGGCGCGCAAGACACATACGGCGGCAAGCTCGTCGAGAACATCGTGCAGGCCATTGCCCGGGACTGTCTCGCGCTGGCCATGCAAAGGCTCGAAGCAGCCGGGTACCAGATCGTGATGCATATCCATGATGAGGTTGTGATCGACTGCCCAGATGGCGCACGACTGGAAATCGTGTGTCAGATCATGGGCGAACCGATACCGTGGGCACCGGGGCTCTTGCTGAGGGCGGACGGTTTCGTGACTGAGTTTTATAAAAAGGAGTAGAGGGATATGAAAAATAAAATGATCGACCTTAACAACCACCTTTTTGAAGCGCTTGAGCGCCTGAACGATGAGGATCTGACAGGCGATAAGCTGCAAGAGGAAATCACGCGAGCTGATGCCATTAAGGATATCGCGCAACAGATTATCGCAAACGCGTCGCTCGGCCTTAAGGCAGAGATAGCCCGTAATGAATACGTGGGTGGAAAATTTAAAATGCCGGAACTTCTCGGCGGTGAAGATCACAATGGAAATTCATAGATACACACCCGAAGAGGACGCGTTCCTAAGGAGAATCCTCCCTGGGCGGCACGTAGCTGAAATAGTTGACTTGTTCAACGCCCGTTTTGACTCGGACGTGAGTTTTAACTCGATTAAAGCGGCGATTAAAAACAGGAAGCTTAGCAGCGGTTTGGACTGCCGATTTAAACCCGGAATTACATCATACGCACCGCAAAAGGGATCACATCTTAGCCCTAAGACCGAATTCAAAAAAGGGCATAAGCCTGCTAACTGGAAGCCGGTTGGAAGCGAACGTGTGAACGTTTATGGATATATCGAGGTTAAAGTTGAAGAGCCGAGGAAGTGGAGGCAAAAACATCACGTTGTGTGGGAAGCTGCCAACGGCCCGATACCACACAATCATGTGATCCTGTTCGCAGACGGAAACGGCCAGAATATAGATCTCGACAACCTTATCCTTGTATCTCGCGGGCAAATGGCCGTCCTAAACAAACACAACTTACTGCATCAAAACAGAGATGGCCAGATAACTAAAAACGCATTACTCACAGCCGACTTAATTGCAAAACTAACCCAGCTCAAGAAGAAAAACGCTTAGTGAGGTCACTCCATGACATACGATAGACAGATAATCATCTCCGTCGGCAACAGCCGCAAGTCCACAAGATGGCCCGCTACAACGCTGTGGTGGTCTGAGCTCGTTGAACGCCTCAAGACGCCATCACGCGGCGTTGAGACGCTCGACCAATACCTCGCGCTGTCGAAGAGCAAGCAGGACGAGCTTAAGGACGTGGGCGGCTTCGTGGCCGGTTCTCTGACGGGCAACAGACGCAAGGCGAATAGCGTCACAGGCAGAGACGTGATCACACTCGACCTCGACACGATCCCCGCAGGCGGCACACAGGACGCTATCAAGCGCGTTGACGGCCTCGGCTGCGCATACTGCGTCTACTCGACGCGCAAGCATCACGAAGCCGCCCCGAGGCTACGCGTGCTGCTGCCGCTTTACCGGACATGCACGGCTGACGAATACGAGCCGCTGGCGCGAATGATGGCGAAGCTGATCGGCATTGAGTTATGCGACGCAACCACCTTCGAGGCCTCGCGGCTTATGTACTGGCCGAGCTGCAGCGCAGACAGCCAATATGTCTATTACGCAGCTGACAAGCAGATGATAGCGGTCGACGGCGTTCTCGGTCTTTATAAGGACTGGCGCGATGTGACTGAATGGCCGCAGGTGCCCGGAGCTGAACAGCAACACATCAGACAGCAACAGCAGAAACAAGGTGACCCGCTCGAAAAGAACGGCGTCGTCGGTGCGTTCTGTAAGACGTACGACATTTTTGCCGTCATGGATAAGTTCCTGCCGGGCGTCTACGAGCCGACAGACACCCCGGGACGCTACACATATACAGGCGGCAGTACGGCGGGCGGTGCGGTTATTTACGACGATGCCAAATTCCTCTACAGCCATCACGCAACAGACCCGTGCAGCGGTCGCCTGGTCAACGCGTTCGACCTCGTGCGCCTGCATAAGTTCGGTGACCAGGACGACGATGCCGCGACAGGCACGCCGACGAACAGGCTGCCGAGCTTTACACAGATGTGCCAGCTCGCCGTGAGTGACGAGAACACGGCCACGCTTCTGAGCTCAGAGCGCTACGCAGAGGCCGTGAAGGCTTTTGAAGGTGTCGAGGAAGAGATTGACGTCAATTGGATGGACAAGCTCAAAAAGCATTGGTCGACAGGCTTACCGGATAAGACGGTCGACAACGTTCTGATTATCCTCGAACACGACCCGCTGCTGAAGGGCAAGCTGGCATACGACGAGTTTGCAAACAGGGGATTAGCACTCGGCGCGCTGCCGTGGGATCACCGCACAGAGCGCCGCCAGTGGACCGATACGGACGATGCCGGACTTCGGCATTATGTAGAGAAGACGCAGACGATCACCGGGAAGGAGCGGCTCTTCGACGCCACTGCGCTGTGCGCGTTCAAACACAGAATCAACGACGTGCAGGAGTATCTCAAGGGCCTTAAATGGGACGGCGTCAAGCGGCTCGACACGCTGCTCATCGATTACCTCGGCGCGGTCGACAACGTTTATAACCGCGCTGTGATCCGTAAGAGCCTCGCTGCGGCTGTGGCGCGCGCTATGCAGCCTGGCGTCAAGTATGACTACATGCCGATTCTCGCGGGGCCGCAGGGCATCGGCAAAAGCACGTTCTTAAGGCTCCTCGGTCAGCGCTGGTACTCTGACAGCCTGCAGACGTTCGAGGGTAAAGAGGCCCGCGAAATGGTCCAGGGCACATGGATAAACGAGATAGGCGAGCTGAACGGCATGAGCCGCTCGGAGATTGCCGCAGTCAAGCAGTTCCTTAGTCAGCAAGAAGACATTTTCAGAGAGCCGTACGGCAGACGCACCAATTTATACCCGCGGCGCTGCGTGTTCTTCGGCACGACGAATGATGCAGAATTTCTGCGTGACCGGACAGGTAACCGCCGTTTCTGGCCTGTTGACGTCGGTATTCAGCCGTCAACGAAAAGTGTTTTCAGGGATCTAGCGCTTGAGGCTGACGAGATTTGGGCCGAAGCGTTCACGGCGTGGCAGCTGGGTGAGCCACTGTATTTGATAGGCGAGGCCGAAAAGATATCGCTTGAACAGCAAGAGATCCACAGAGAGAGTAACGCCAAAGAGGGCCTTGTGCGTGAATTTATCGAGAAACCGGTGCCCGCAGACTGGGACGAAAAAGACCTCGCAGCGCGTCGCATGTATTGGATGAGCCCACTACCGGGATCTGTAGAGCTTGTACCGCGTCAGCGTGTATGTGCGGCAGAGATATGGTGCGAGTGCTTCGGCGGTGATCCGAAATACATGAAACGGTCTGACACCGTGGAGCTGAATACCATCATGGAGGGCATGGCCGGGTGGGAAAGGCACGCAAGCTCTCAGCGGTTTGGCATGTATGGCACGCAGCGGGGATTCACAAAAAAGGCCTAAAAAGTTGTCAACAAACTCGTCAACATTGTCAACATACTTTGTTGACAAAATCGGGCGGTTGTCAACATTGTCAACAAACATTTTGAGAATGTTGCAGAGAATGTTGACATAGAAAAGCCCCGTATAAAAGGGATAAAAGCGATTTGTCAACATTGTCAACATTCTTTTCTTTAAGAGTAAAAAATAGAGGAAATAGAGAATATAGCACACGCCTAACACGCCTAATGCGCATATATACATACGCGTGCGCGCGAGAAAGTTGACAGGGAAGGGTTAAGAGGATGGCAAAAGAAAAGGTCGTCGAAACATATCTCAGGGAACAGGCTAAGAGTCTTGGCGGCAAAGCGTACAAGTGCGTGTCGCCCGGGAACGACGGAATGCCTGACAGAATGGTTTGCTTACCCGTGGAGCGTATCGCGTTTGTGGAAACAAAAGCGCCCGGTAAGACCTCCGCGCCTTTACAGAAAAAGAAGCACGCGGAATTACGCGCTATGGGGTTCAAGGTGTACGCGGACGTGAAGACAAAGGAGCGAGTCGACACACTACTGAAGGAGATGCTGCAATGAGATTCACACCACATAACTATCAGCGGTATTGCATAGAGCGATTAATCGTAGATGCGGCTTTGGGGCTATTCCTCGACATGGGATTAGGCAAGACGGTGATCACTCTGACGGCTGTCAATGACCTTCGGTATAACCGGCTTCTCGTAAACAAAGTGCTGATCATCGCGCCGAAGAAAGTGGCAGAGGCGACATGGTCAAAAGAAGCGGCGAAATGGGATCACCTGAAACACCTGAGAATTTCATTGGCATTAGGCAGTCAGCAAAAACGCGTTAAAGCTTTAAACACACCGGCAGACCTCTATGTGATAAACCGTGAAAACGTTCCGTGGCTGGTGGAGTACTACCGCAATGCCTGGCCATTCGACATGGTAGTGATCGACGAGAGCAGCAGCTTCAAAAGTCACCAAGCTAAGCGGTTCAAGAGCCTTACGTGGGTAAGGCCTCACATTCAGAGAATCGTCGAGCTGACCGGCACACCGGCCCCGAACGGGCTGATAGATCTGTGGGCGCAAGTCTTCCTGCTTGACCAGGGCAAGCGCCTCGGGGCGAAGATCACACACTACCGCGAGCGATACTTTGAGCCAGACCAGCGAAACGCGCAGCAGGTTTTCTCTTACAGGCCAAAGCAGGGAGCCGACGAAGCGATTCAGCACCTGATAGGCGATATCTGCGTCAGTATGAAAGCCGAGGACTATTTGGAGCTGCCGGACGTGATCATCGACGATATTCCCGTAGTGCTAGATGCCGCGGCGCAGAAGCAGTACACGATCATGGAGCGGGACATGCTGCTTCAGGTGAACGAGAACACAATCGACGCGGGCAGCGCAGCCGTGTTATCCAACAAACTGCTGCAGCTGTGCAATGGTGCTGTGTACGACGAGAACGGCGTTCCAGTGGAAATCCACAAGTGCAAGATCGAAGCGTTCATGGAGCTGATCGAGCAGCTTAACGGACAGCCGGCGCTTGTGTTTTATAACTTCAAGCACGATCTCACGAGATTGGAGAAGGCTCTGAGCAAGACAGGGCTTCATGTGAGACGGCTAAGCGGGCCGCAGGATGAAGCGGATTGGAATGCCCGGCAGATCGATATCCTGCTTGCACATCCGGCGTCATGCGCATACGGCCTCAACCTTCAAGATGGCGGCAATCACGTGATATGGTTCGGTCTCAATTGGAGTTTGGAGCTGTATCAGCAGGCAAACAAACGCTTGCACAGACAGGGACAAACACAAAAGGTCATCATTCACCATCTTGTCGTCGAAGGCGGGCGTGATGAGGACGTGGTGGCAGCGCTCGAAGATAAGAGCGCCACGCAGGACAGATTGATCGAATCGCTCAAGGCGAGAATCGAGAAAGTGAAGGAGGAATCAGCGTGAGCAGGTTAGATTTTATGGACGACGATTGTGATATCGAGGGTTTTCCAATACAGCAAGACGACGAGCCGTTGTTTGACGAGCGTAAATGCCGCGTATGCGGCTGTACGGATTATTGCGCTTGTCCGGGCGGGTGCTATTGGGTCGAATGGGATTTGTGCAGCGCGTGTGCTGAGAAGATGGAAGAGGGTTAACCCTCAGGCTTATACCGCATCACGGCTTGCTTGACAGTAGCACTCTTGGTAGATATCTCAGCAGGCTTACGCTTCCCGTCTGGTGCCATGAAGCGGGCGATAAAGCCTTCCGGGCTATCGATGTCAAACTGGGTTTGCCAAAGAGTATACCCGCGTTCAGATAGCTGCTTAGCGGCTTTGAGCCATTCATCTATCGAATCAATACGCATATCGTCACCTCGCTTAGAGAGTACGACAAAAACGAAAAGAGAGCAAGGAGAAACAAGTGGAATAAAAAAACTGCCCTATTCGGACAGTTGCATGCACTAGGAGCGGTTTTACCCGCTCTGGCGGAGAGCGCGGGATTCGAACCCACGGACGATTTCTCGCCATCGGTTTATCAGACCGACACCTTCAGCCACTCGGACAGCTCTCATGTAGTTAAAATTATACACGGGAACAGCATTGAAATCAAGTGGCAGCGAGAACGCTACGGCGATAAGTATACAGGTCAAATCTTTATCTTAGGGGGGTCTACTACATGCTAAAGAAATTCATAGTCGGCATAGGCGTCACACTCGCAGTGATGGCGCTCTACACGGTCACAGGCCGCGCTGCGGACAAGCCTGACACACAGGGCATGACGGTGACGGTTGATCAGATCGTCACGGTCACCGATCAGCTGAGCGGGCACGACGGCGATATCGAGATGCTTGCGAGTCTGATGTGGAACGAGTGCCGCGGCGTTCCAGCGACGAAGGAGAAAGCCGGTGTCTGCTGGACAGTGCTGAACCGCGTCGACGACGAACGCTGGCCAAACACAATCGCGAAGGTGGTCACGCAGCGTAACCAGTTTGCTTATACCGGCAAGCCCAGTCTGGACAGCGACGCGGACAGGGCTTTGTATGACGAGCTGTTGGTCATCGCGCGCGACGTGGTCATGCGCTGGCTGTTTGAAAAGCAGGGCGTTGAGACTGTCGGGCGTGTGCTGCCGAAAGAGTACGTCTATTTTGCGGGTCATGGCGGGCACAACTGGTTCAGAACGAAATACAGCGGAGGCCGGTATTGGACTTTCAGCCTGCCGGATCCGTATGAGAAAAGCGAGGAGGTAGAAGGATGAAAAAGGGCAAGATTGATGTCGAAGTAAAAGTGAACGCTGACACGACGGAGCTTGATAGGATCGAGGCCGCACTCAAACGCATAAACGAGATGCGGAAGAATCTCGGACTTACAAAGCGGCAGATTCGCAGGATGATCGATTATAAGATCAGCACGGCGAGATTCTGAGAGAGGACGGTGAACGCAGTGGAACCTGACAAACGTTTTTGCGGAATATGCAGCAAAGAAACAGAGTACGGCTCGTTATGCTGGCTCGTTGGTCAGCCCGGTTTTCTCTTTGTGTGTCAGGAGTGCCAGGACGAGCGGGGGATTAAGCAGCCGGTGATTAAGCCGCCGCCGGATTACTCGGACAAAATACAAATGTATTGAGGTTAGGTTAACAATCTACTCCTAACCAAAACAAAAAAGCCGTCCCTCGACGGCTCAAGATATGGTGTTATCTAGCAATATCATCATACCACACGTTGAGGGGGCGAGGCAAGATGAGAAAGTCACATATCAGAGATTATGCAACGGCGGCGTTTCAGTACTACGCTTTAACCGGCGGTCTTGACAGGTTCAGAGCAAAGCTGTGGGCGATCATAGAAGTGGACTTCAGACGCAGGGGAGAGGAATCGGGCGATATATCCAAGCCTACAGAGTCAGCCCTTATCCACTTCGAGAAAGAGCTTGAAAAGAAGCAGTCTGAGGTTCTTGACCTTGAGGCCGTTGAGAAAACAAAGCAAATCCTTGAGCGTATGCGCGACGGCAATGACATCATTAGGGTGCTCAAGTCGGTGTACATGGTTGAGCCGCAAAGAGACCCGGAACGCGGCGAGATATCGGAGAGGGTGCACAAGGCTGAGATTGCGATACCGGCAAGCGAGAAAACAATATACCGCTGGCTGGCTCTGGCCCGCAAAACATTTGCGGAAGCGCGAGGGCTCAGAATGTGAGAAAAAATTATTTTCTCGAAAGTTGACAGTAGTGGGGGTCTGTCAAGTGGTATAATGCGTATGGTCGAGAGAGTTGGGTAAGGCAAGAAACTCTCTCAAAAGCGATTAGAAACCGCTTCGAACACGAGGCGGTTTTTGTTTTGCGGAGGATTAAGCAGATGCCGGGCGTGATAACCAAAACAAGCGACGAAAGCTTTTTAAAATCAAAGTGCAACGGCTGCATATGGATCCGCAAAGTGGATGGAGGCCATTATCTTTGTCCGTTTAAGGGTTGCATGAAAGACGAGGAGGACAAAGTGGCGAAAGAAAGCAGCACGGACGAAGGCGAGCGCTGCTAAAAGGCGGTGCGGTGAATGGAGCTAAGAGAACAGGCTAAAAAGCTATGGGCAGCCGGTGGTAAAACGCTGCAGCAGATTGCCGATGAACTGGCCGTACCACTGCCCACGGTGAAGAGCTGGAAACAGCGCGGATTATGGGGCAAGGATGCAAAGACGCAAATAGATGCATCCAAGCAAAAAGATGCATCCAAAACGCAGGGCACCGCGAGGAAGTCCAGAGCGTCAGCGAACAAGGCGGCAGCTGAGGCGATAGCCAAAAACGATAAACTCACCGACCGAGAAAAAGAGTTTTGCGCGTGTTATGTTCATGCCCCGAACGCATCACAGGCCGCCATGCTCATGGGCAGATACGCGACGTATGCGGCAGCCCGGACAGAGGCCGCTAAAATGATGGCTAAACCCGCCGTGCAAGAAGAGATCAAACGGCTAAAGGCCCTTAAGCTCTCAATGATGATGGCTGACGGTGACGATGTCGTTGAGATGCATATGCGAATCGCATTTGCAGACATGAGCGCTTTTGTTGAGTGGGGGCAAGAAGAGGTTGACGTTATCGGGCCGTTCGGGCCCATTGAGATAACCAAAGAAGACGGCAAAAAGGAAAGGCTTAAGCAGATCATCAACGTTGTGCGCTTTCGAGACTGCGAGGCGGTTGACGGTACAGTGGTGTCACAGGTCAAGATCGGCCGCGACGGTGCGAGCATAAAGCTGGCCGACAGGCAGAAGAGTCTCGACTTCCTTGAGCGTTATTTCACGCTAAACCCGATGGATAAGCACAAGAAGGAATACGACGCTAAGCGTTTTGCACTCGAAGAACGGCGCGTAAAAGTCACCGAGGACAAGCTGCACGGCGTCACTAAGGATATCGACGCGATCAAAGAAGGCCTCAAGGATCTGATTAGTATAATCAACGCACCGGTGCCTGATCGGAGGCTGGACGATGAATAAACCGGCACCGTTCACGAAGAATCAAAAAGCCTTTTACGACAGATCCTTCAAGTCGTGGTTCAATGTGGCCGAGGGCGGAAAGCGCGGAGGAAAGAACGTTCTCACGACTCTGGCGTTCTGTATTCGGCTCGAAACACATCCGAACCGGCTGCACCTTGTCGGTGGCGTGTCGATCGCTTCGGCAAAGCTGAACATACTCGACTGCGATGGCTTCGGCCTGCTGAATTACTTTGAGGGCAGATGCAAAGAGGGTAAGTACAAAAACCGCGATTGCCTGTATATCCAGACAGCAGTAGGCGAGAAGATCGTTCTGGTGTCTGGTGGCGGTAAAGACGGTGACTATAAGCTCATCAAGGGCAACACGTACGGCATGGCGTACATCACAGAGGCCAATGAATGTCACCAGGCATTTATCAAAGAGGCGTTTGACAGGACGCTCTCGAGCGATGACCGTGCTGTATACCACGATTTAAACCCGAAAGCACCGGGCCATCCATATTACAAAGAGATATTGGACTTCCACGAGAAGCAGCAGCGTACTAATTCGAAGTACGGGTACAATTACGGCCATTTCACGATTGCGGACAACATGAGTATTTCAGACGAGAAGCTCAAAAAAGAATTGTCCACGTATGATAAGCAGTCGATTTGGTATAAGAGAGATATCAAAGGCCAGCGAATAGCGGCCGAGGGTATCATATACCGTTTGTTCGCTGAAAACCCGAAAGCTTACGAGCTTGAGACGGTTAAGGATATTCTTGAGATCAATGTCGGTATCGACTTCGGCGGCAGTAAATCGGCTCACGCGTTTGTCGCTACTGCAATCACACGAAATTATCGACATATCGTTGTGCTGGCATCGGCCAGGCACTCAAACAACCCTAAAGTGATCGATCCTGAAAAGCTGGGGCAGCTGGCGGTTGATTTCTGCCTCGCAATCATTCAGCGTTTCGGATACATCACGAACGTGTACGCGGACAGTGCGGAGCAGACGCTTATAGCCGGTCTGCGAAAATCGTTTTCACGCGGGGGGCTCCCGTGGTTGACGATTCAGAACGCACTAAAAACCGTGATTGTCGACCGCATTAGGTTTACGAACCGTGTCGTCGAACAAAAGCGGTTTTTTTACTTAAAAGGTTTCTGTGACAGCCTGGTCAGCGCTCTAAGTACGGCACTTTGGGATCCAGACGAAGAGGTCGAGGACGTTCGCCTGGATGACGGCACAACCGACATCGACACGCTGGACGCGTATGAGTACACGTTCGAACGCATCATCAGCCGCATGATTCGCTATGAGTAGGAGGGCGCATGAGATATTCAAAAATGCTCGAGTTCGTTACGAAGATTCTTAACGATAAATCCGAGACGCCAATCGACGTTTGCCTTAACGCTACGATGGCACGGGAGATTGAGTCATGGCGGGATGTTTACGAGGACAAAGCGAGCTGGTTGAGCGCAAAGCAGGGCATAAAGTCAGCAGGGCTTGCCGGGTCAATTTCTGCGGAGCTTGCGCGTCTTGTAACGCTCGAGCTGCGAAGCGAAGTAACCGGCAACGATTTTATCGGCTCTGTGTACAAGGCTGTACTTGACGACATCCGCGTGCAGACGGAATATGCCTGCGCAGGTGGCGGGCTTGTGTTTAAACCTTACCCGACACAGGACGGCATCAACGTGCAGTTTATTCGGTCCGATTGTTTCTTCCCGGTATCATTTGACGGTTCCGGCAATCTAACAGCATCAGTCTTTGTTGATCAGTTTAGGACGGGCAAAAAAATATACACACGTCTTGAGGTTCATTCGTTAAACGACGGCACTCTGCGTATTCAGAATTATGCGTATATGAGCCAAAACAAAGACATGTTAGGCGGAGAGATAAATCTGGTAGATGTCCCCCAGTGGGCGGGTCTTGAGCCCGAGGGGACATTTCCGGGGGTTCAAAAACCGCTTTTTGGTTATTTCAAGATTCCTCTGGCAAACACGGTCGACCCGGATAGCCCGCTCGGTGTCTCAGTGTTTTCTCGTGCAATTGGTCTCATAGCAGAGGCTGATCGGCGCTATTCAAACGAGAGTTGGGAGTTTGAAGCCACACAGGCTGCTGTCCATATTGCTGACAGCTTACTCAAGAAGGAAAAAGGCGGCGATAAGCTTACAGTTCCCGGGGGTAAGGAGCGTTTATACCGTCAGCTTGAATACAACACAGGGGCGACGGATAAACCGCTCATAGATCCGTTTTTGCCTGAAATTCGGTATGAGGCAATACAAAAAGGCTATCAGGATCAGCTTAAGCGTATTGAATTCGTGTGCGGCCTCGCCTACGGCACTTTGTCAGATCCTCAGGTAGTTGATAAGACGGCCGAGGAGATCAGGACTAGCAAACAGCGTTCATATGCGACGGTGACAGACATACAGACTGCGCTCGGGAAAGCGCTGTGTGATCTTGTTGACGCGGTTGCCTTTTGGGCTAAAGAAGCAGGTTTCGGAACGGGCGAGCCAAAACTCTCCACCGAGTGGGGTGACAGCATTCTTACTGATCCTGATAAGACGGCAGCACGCGCGATGCTTGAGAAAACGAACGGCATCATCGATGATGTGAAGTATTTTATGGACGTTTACGGTCTGAAAGAAGACGCGGCAAAGAAACTTGTCGCCGACATTGCAGCCCGGAAACCACCCGAACCGGCTGCGCCTGACCTGTTTGGGGGCGGTTCATAATGCTATCGCTTGTACAGATAGAGCGTATGGCGGCCAATCTGCTTGAGATTTATCAGGCTATTGAGAATGATCTGCTGATGAGTGTCGCTTCTCGGTTCTCTGCGCTGGAAGCGCCCCCGACATCCGGCATGTTACGGTGGCAGGTCGACAAGCTCAATCAGCTCGGCGGCTTGAACGCTGAAAGCATAAAGGTTATCGCGAAGTACGCGAAAAAGACTGAAAAAGAGATCTCCACACTGCTCACAGAGGCAGGATTCAAAGCGATAGAGTACGACGAGCGTGTTTATGCCAAAGCGCTCGAAAAAGGCCTGCTGCAGACCGCTGCGGGTCCTGCGCGAGCATCGGCGGGTATACAGCAAATCTTGAGTGCGGCGATTGGCAACGCCAAGCAGGTGCTTAATCTCGTTAACACGACAGCTGCGCAGAGTGCCAATAAGGCTTTTACCGATATCGTTAACAAGGTCTATCTTGAGACAAGCCTTGGCGTGAGATCGTACACCGACGCGATTAGGTCTGCGGTGAGAGATCTCGCGGACAAAGGTATCACGGGCGTTTCGTACAGTGGCAAAGGCAAGACGATCAACTATCAGGTTGATACCGCTGTGCGCCGGGCAGTGCTCACCAGCACGAGCCAGACTGCCGGTAAGGTGCAGCTGCAGCGCGCACAAGAGTGGGGCAATGATCTTGTAGAAGTCTCAAGCCACTTAGGGGCTCGCGAGAGTCACGCAGTGTGGCAGGGTAAAGTGTTCTGCCTGCACGGTGCCCGTGACGGTTACGGCGACTTTTACACGGTGACCGGTTACGGCACGGCCATGGGGCTTAAGGGAATAAACTGTAGTCACGAGTTTTACCCGTTCTTTGAGGGCTTGAGTGATCAGACTTTCAAGTCGTACGATCTCGAAGAAAACAAACGTGTCGCGGACGAGCAGGCAGAGCAGCGGGCGCTCGAGCGCGATATCCGCCAGCAGAAACGCCGCATTATCGCAGCTGACGCTGTCGGAGATGAAGAGGGTAAGCTGGCCGCGCAGCTCAAGCTCAAAGAAAAAGAGTCAAAGATGGCCGACTTCCTCGAGCAGACCGGGCGGACACAACGCAAAGACAGGCAGCAAGTCGTCGGCTTCGGACGATCCGAGGCCTCACAGGCGACATGGGCTGCGAAGAAAGCACCGTTGCCAAAGGTTATCAAGGCAAAAGATGTAACCCTGCAGAGCACACTCGGCGATGAACGCATAGACGGTATAATCCCAAAAGGCGCTGATGTTTCAAGTGTTCGCGTTATCGCAGGGCGTGGGACGTCAATAGCTTTGAGGTACGCCCCAAAGCTCGTAGAAAAATATGGCGGCGATCAGTTGCAATGGCAGAAGAAAAGCGGTAAGATAGAAACAGCGAATTTCCAGTATGAGGTTCATTGGGACGAGCTTAATGGGCAGCAATCTGGCGCCAAGCTGAAAGGACGAAAAAAGAAATGAAATTGCGGTATGTCGGGGAAACGTTCGGAGCAGCATCGTTAACCAACGGTGTTGTTTACGATTGCCTCGGGATTGACCGGGAAGATGAACAGGGATTAGAGTTTGGCATTTTGCTTCGCATCGTGGATGACAGCGAAGAGGAGTATCTATACTCACCCACAAAACCGGGGCCGTTAGACGGAAGCTCGCCAGGTGGCCGGTGGGAGATCATAGAAGATGATGACAAAGGGACGCTAAAAAAACTGTTAGGCTAAACCACCGTGAAGGTGGTTTTTTAATACCCAAATAAACACGGCACCTTCGGGTGCTGTTTTTATACCCAAAAATTTGCCGACTACGGGCGTAATCGGTGGAGTGACGTGAGAGCGAACTCGTGAAAAAGCGTAGTCACAGGAGGACGTATGAAACGAGAATTTTTAAAAGACCTCGGCATCGCTGACGAGGCCATCGATAAGATCATGGCCGAGAACGGCAAAGACGTTGAGAAGGTTAAGGGTGAGCGTGACGACTATAAGACGAGGTTAGACACAGCACAGGCCACTCTCAAGAGTTTTGAGGGGGTGGACGTGAAAGACCTTCAGGGTAAAGTTGATCAGCTCACAAAAGATCTCAAAAGTAAAGACGATGAGTATGCAGCTAAGCTCGACGAACGCGATTTCAATGCTGCGCTCAAGACCGCAGCCCTGACAGCAAAGGCCCGTAACGAGGCCGCGGTGATTGCTGTGATGGGCACTGACAAGCTCACTGCACTCAAGGCGAGCAAAAACAGGGAGGCAGACATAAAGGCCGCGTTTGACGCGCTGAAAGCCGATAAGGACAATGCTTATCTGTTTAACGCTGACAAAACGCCCGCCGTTGTCGCCCCCACAGGAGGCCCCACAAAAGGGGCTGATGATGCAAAATCGAAAGCGAATGAAGCTCTGAGAGGCGCATTCGGGAAAGGTACAGGTGAATAATTTATGAGCAGCATTTCAAGAGAAGCAGCTGAGGCTCTTATCCAGGAGCAGGTTGCGAACACGATTTTTCAGGAAGCACCGAAGGCGTCGCAATTCCTCGCTTTGGCGCGGAAAATGCCGAACATGACGAGCAAGCAGACTCGCGTGCCGGTGCTTGACTTCTTGCCGTTGGCTTACTGGGTGAACGGTGACACAGGACGCAAGCGCACCAGTAAGCAGGAATGGGACAACGTCTATATGACCGCCGGGGAGCTGGCCGTTATCGTGCCGATCCCGGAAGCGGTGCTTGACGATGCGAGTTTCGACATCATGGGCGAAGTTTCCCCGCGTGTGCTTGAGGCGATGGGCCAGTGCATCGATAGCGCTGTGTTCTTTGGTGTGAACAAGCCCGCCGAGTGGCAGGCTGACATCATTACGTTGGCACGGCAGGCAGGCAACAATGTTGCTAATTCGTCCGATCTTTTTGCCAAGTTGCTTGGTGAGGGCGGCGTGTTCAATAAGGTCGAGGAGTACGGCTATACCGTGAGCGGCGCGGTGTCTGCTCCCGGGTTCAAAGCGAAGCTGCGCGGTCTGCGTGACGACATCGGTCAGCCGATCTTTAAGTCGGATATGCAGGGTGCGACACAGTATGCGCTTGACGGTGCGCCGACGTTTTTCAGCGAGAACGGCAGCTTTGATCCGTCGATCGCTCAGCTGATTGCAGGTTCGTTTAACAAAGCGGTGTATTCGATCAGACAGGACATCACCACGAAGATCCTCGACCAGGCAGTGATTCAGGATCCCTCCACGGGCGAGATCGTTTTCAACCTTGCTCAGCAGGACATGATCGCGCTGCGTGTCGTGATGCGTCTCGCTTGGGCGCTGCCGAATCCGGCCACAAGACTCGACGTGGATCGCATATCGTGCCCGTTTGCGTATCTTGAGCCCGCTTCGCCCGTAACAACACAGGCTGTCACCTTCACGGTCTCTGACAATGCGCAGTCACCCGCTGCGGTCGCAGGCGCTTACGTCAACGTCAACGGCGCAAGGCTCAAGACCAATGCAAGCGGACAGGCGGTGTTTAATCTTCGTGCTGGTGTCTATCCGTACACGGTCAAGAAGTCCGGTTACACGACTGTGTCCGGCAGCGTGACGGTAGCGTCTTCCGCAGTGGCTGCGTCGGTTACTTTGCCGATTAGCTCTTAAGGTGGTGAGGTGAATGAGTAAACTGACTGACAGCTTCAAAGCATTAGCACAGGTCATGCTCGGTACGTCTGATGACATACCGGGCGATAGCCTGGCAGATGTGGTTGATTACCTCGCCGAGAATTATACAGCGCCCAGCGACGGGGAAGACGGCGCGGCAGGTGCTGATGGTGCTTCGGTTACGGCAATGGAGCTTACGGTAACCGAAGGAGTCGTGACCGGCGGAACGGCGACGTTGTCCGATGAGTCAACCGTCGCAATCACCGTAACAACCGGCACTTAATAACCAACGAAAGGAGACCACCGGCATGTACATAATAAAATCAGACTTTACAACATACTCGCCGAGCACGACGGTACTAGAAAGCGAATTTGCTGAGATCGCCGAACGGGCGAGTGACGTCATTGACATCATTACGTTTAACCGCATCATACTTGCCGGTGGTCTCTCAACCTACGACGCCAACACTCAGGCAGCTGTGAAAAAAGCTGTGTGCGCTCAGGTGCAGTATATGTACGCGCATGGCGGGCTCGACACGGTTCTCGGCACGTCAGACGCAAGTATACAAAGCGCGGGTATTGGCAAATTTAGCTATACCCGTAAGCAGAGCGGTCAGATGGTTGGTGATATTCCGGTATCGCCTTTGGTCAATATGTACTTATCCAGTACAAACCTCACGTATCGCGGGGTGAGTTCATGCTGATGCCGATGCCAAAGGGCTTTCTCATTCACGACGCGACGCATCGATATGGCACCAAAACGCAGAACGATGCGGGGCAGTGGTCGTATGCTTCGAGCCGCTCACTGACGAATGTGCGCTTTGAGCCCTCTACAAAGCTTGTCAAGACCAAAGATAACAACGAGAAACAGCTGTCTGCGATCATGTTCTTTGACTGTCGAAACAGCGCCCCCGTGGGTGCGACGTTTACGCTCGGTGACAGAATCGAAACGGGCAGCACGGCGTATGAGGTTGTCGGTGGCACTGAGCCGATATGTGACGGTACCCGCGTTCATCACTGGGAGGTCGAGCTGTCATGACGTACATGCGTTATGAGTTTAACTCTGCAGGCGTTAAGGCGCGAGCCGAAGCAGCCGCTCGGGAAGCGACGCCGATCATTACGAACGAGCTCATTAAGGACGGCAACTATTATTGCAAAGAAGACACTGGCGAACTCGAGCGCAGCGCGATTCGAGCAAGCATCCCGGAACAAGGTCTTGCTATATGGGACACACCTTATGCTAAAAAGCAATACTACACCGGGAGGCCGTCGCTCGATCGCAACCCGAACGCGGCCACAATGTGGGCGCACAAAGCCATACGCACGTTTAAGGCGAAGTATCAGCGGATCGCCCAGGCTATAGCCGATAGGAGGGTATGAGCATGTACGATGAGATCCTTTTAGCGGTTAAAGCGTTGGCTTTAGCGAACGCTTCACCGTTTACCATGATCGCTCATGGCTCCATTCCGACTGCTGATAGCCTTGCGATGTATGCGGGTCCCGGCAGCCCGGACGAAGAATACATGGACCGCGGAAGCCTGAACAGCTTTAACGCTGTTCTCAACGGCAAGCACAGCAATCGCCAGACAGTTGCGACGGCGTTGTCAAACATACACACGGCGCTCACCCGGCGCAAAGAGTACCCAACAGGTGCAGACTGGGAGATCACCAACATTCGCACGACGACAACGCCAAACTATATCGAACAAGAAACCAGCACAGGGCAGTGGATTTACGGCTCGGTGCTGGAAGTACAATTTTACATGAAAGGGGTCTGATAACATGCCCGAAATTGAACTGAATTATAATTGTCAACTTGAAATTGACATAACACCGCTCGGTGCCAGCAGAATGTGGGCGGCGATTAAAAAAGGCTTCTCAAATCTTGCTGAGGCGCTCAACGAGGTGCTTTTTCAAGCAGCGTTCTTCGGCGACGAAGGCTGGGGAAGTAGCGAAGTCACCGGCGGCCAGTATACCGTAACGCTTACGGGCGTGAGGTTTTTCAACGACCAGGCGCAGGACTACATTTTCAGCGACGCGGTACGTCTTAACTTTGGTGTGGCTCGCAAGACAACGCTGCGTATCACCCGGCAGAACGAGGCGATCCTTGAGTGGGGTATCACGCTTGTCAACATAACAGCGAGTGGCGGTGACGCGAATAAGCCGGATGCCATCAGCGTGGTTATTCACGGCAACGGAAAGCCGCGCATCCTCACTGGTGTGTATCTCGACCCGTTGAAAGTCGTCAGCGTTGCGGGGTCTGAATCCGGCGAGACTGCGATTTATGTTAACCCGGCTGTTGAATCCGGCCACAGCTACAAGTACAAGACTGCGGCCAGCGTTGACCTGCCCGCGTTTGATGCGGTGTTGACAACAGGCTGGACAGCATGGGACGGCAGCGCGGAAATCACCGCGGTAACGGGTGACCAGATCGTTATCGCCGAGATCGAGACCAGCTCGAACAAAGCGAAAAAGGGCGGCATTGCCGAAGTGACGGCAGCCTAAAGCCAAAACGGCGGGAGGAGCGGGAGGACACCGCTCCTCTTTTATTTGAGGAGGAAAGATCATGTTTGGCTTCACGATCAGAAGAAAACTTAATTCGGTTTATGAATTAAAACGCAAAGAACGGATTGTCGAGCAGTTGAAAATTGGTGATGAGGTTCTCACCATATCGCTTTTACCCGAAGAAATTGCAAAGGACTACGTCAAGGTACAAACGGCCATCGGCGAAGCGAGGCTTGCAGCTGACGCGGCTAAAAAAGCAGGGGAAAAAGACGACGCCCTTGTCGAAAGGCTTGGGTACGCGATCATTGACCTGATATCTTTACTGCTCGGGAAAGAGAACGCTGAAAAAATACTCGTTTTTTACGAGCAGAACTATATCGAAATGATCAATGCGATCACGCCGTTTATTTCTGGCACAATCGGCCCGAAGGTCGAGGCGTCGATCAAAGATATGCAGCGCCGTAAGCGCGATGCAATTAAAAGGGCGCGTGGTAGGCGGTGAATTTATCACGTGCGCTTGATCGAATAATCGTGTTCGAGGGGAAGCGCTACAGGTTAAACCTATCGTTTGATACGGTGCTGCTGGTGATGGAGATTCAGCGCGATAAGCTGCTGACACCACTGCAACGGCTACAGCTCGGTGTCGAGCTTATCGCAGGGAAGAAAGCGGCACAGCTCCCGGTCGACAAACTCGAAAAGCTTATGACGCGAATCAACGCAGAATATGTCAGCGAGGGCGTGAAGACCACTGAACCGGGCGCGCCTCGGGTGCTTGACTTCGAACAAGATGCGGCACTGATCTATGCGGCATTCAGACAAGCTTACGGCATTGATTTGAATAAAGAGCGCGGTCAGCTCGACTGGCGCTTTTTTATTGCGCTTTTTCAAGGCCTGCCGGATAACACACAGATCAGACAGGTCATGTCGATCCGTCAGCGCCCGTTGCCGGTGGCGAATGAACATAACGCCGAGCAGATCACTGCACTGCTAAAAGCCAAAGAGGCCTGTGCGCTTCAGATCGACGAAGATGAAGCCGAGGCGACGTTCCAGGCAGGGATTAATAATTTTGCTGCGAGGCTTATCGCGAGAGCAGGAGGGCAGAATGTCAGACGGTAAAGTCATAATCCAGTACACCGGCGATACCTCCGGAATAGACAAGGCTAATATCGAGACCGAACAGAAACTAGGTAATATGGGCTCAAAGATCGCGGGTATCGGTAAAGCGATCGGCGCAGCCGTTGGTACCGCGGCACTCGCTGCCGGTGCTGCTTTTGTTACCCTTACGAAGCGCGGCGTTGAGCTTGCTTCGGATCTGCGAGAAGTCCAAAACGTTGTTGATGTGACGTTCGGCAGAAGTGCGGACAAGATCAACGAGTGGGCAAAAACCGCTGATGCAGCGTACGGACTTACAGAGCTATCGGCTAAACAGTTCACGGGCACCATGGGCGCGATGCTCAAATCAATGCAGGTATCTGACGAGATGACCGTCGAGATGTCCACAAGTCTCGCAGGTCTTGCCGGTGACTTTGCATCGTTCTACAACTTGAGCCACAACGAGGCTTGGGAGAAAATACGAAGCGGCATATCCGGAGAGATCGAGCCGCTTCGGCAGCTCGGTATTAATCTGTCTGTCGCGAATCTTGAAACTTTCGCGATGTCACAGGGTATCACCACGGCGTACGAAGCGATGAGCGAAGCCGACAAGGCGATGCTTCGGTGGAACTATCTTCTTAGTGTGTCTAAGGACGCGCAGGGCGATTTTGCGCGTACAACGGATAGCTGGGCAAACCAGATGCGCATAGCGAAGAACAACGTCGATAAGCTGGCCGCTTCGCTTGGTGAGACGCTGTTGCCCGCATTCAAGCCGGTTCTTGAAGCCTTCAACGATCAGGCCATACCGAAGCTTGACGAAGCGTTCAAGAAGATGGCTGAAGACGGCACGCTCGATAAGCTAGGCGAAGCGCTCGGCAGTCTGGCGGAGCTTTTCAGCGAGCTGCTGGCCGACCTCTTACCACCGGTTATTGATCTTTTCAGCGCCCTGCTCCCACCTCTCGCGGAGATCGCCGAAAAGCTGCTCCCGCCTATATTCGATATTGTTGAAGCGCTTGTGCCTTTGGTCGAAATCATCATGGACATACTCGGCCCGTTGATCGACATGCTTTCGGGCGGCCTGGCTGTCGCGCTTGGCTTGATTGCCGATGCACTGTCAATTATTGTCGGATTACTCGGGCTGATTATCGAGGCCATCAAGTGGATCACCGGAGCGGAAACCGATTTCGACCGCTGGATCAACATGATGACAAAGCCATTTTCAGAAAACGGCAGTACATACAACGCCATAAACGACCAGATGAACACGATCAGCAGAAATTACAGCGGCGGTTGGAGTGATTATGGCGCTTCCTCATCAAAGGCCAACAAAAGCACAGGTAAGATGGTTTCTGACGGAAACGGCGGCTGGGTATCAGAGGGCTATACTGACGAAGACTTTTACAAGGATTGGGGCTATTACCCGAATTTTAGCGACGGTTCGGGCTTTTACGTCGGGCAGAATGCGCGCGGTACACGCAATTGGCGCGGTGGGCTGTCATGGGTTGGCGAGAACGGCCCGGAGCTTATGAACATACCGAGAGGCGCGCAGATCATACCGTCCGATATATCCGCGAAGCTTGCGGGGAAGTCTAACGTGGGCAGCTCAGCCAGTACGGTGATTAATGAGCTGTACGTCTATCCGGACTCTAAGGATTACGCCCGCATACTCGCCTTGCTTGAATCAAACGATACGGCGCGGCAGAAAGCTCGCGCGGGAGGATCGATATAATGTCAAAAGCACTATCCACCCTAGCGGTCGGCAGCCTTGTTTGTTTTTACGAAAACAGCGGAATACAGCTTTACGAGCTTGCTGGATTTAACGTTCACGGGGCGAACACGGCCACGCTTGTGAGAAAGTATTTATTTAGCACACCCGTACAATTTAGTGCTTCGGGATCGCGATTTTATTCCGGTAGTGATATTGATGTTTTTGCGCAAAACTTTGAGAGTAGATACTCTGTTCAACATCGGGCAGCTCTATTATCCACACCTATTACCTGTATAAGCAACACAATTGGCACACCTTGGCCGACAGCAGCTTTGAACCGAAAAGTGTTTGTTCCGTCTTTTACCGAGTTTACCGGCTCAGCGCTTAATGGGGCGAACGAGAATTCCCGTTTGACCCTTTATTCTTCGGCTTTCATTTCAAAAACAGCACCTGATAATGCGTCTATTACTACGTGGTGGACACGCTCACCAAATATAGACGGCGCAAATTATGGTTCTCCATCGACGTGGAATTCGGCTTCTCCGGGGGGTTACCGTGGGTTTATTCCCGCATTCGTCCTTCCGTCCAGTGCTCTTGTATCCGACTCGGTCATATCTGAAGGCGGTTATCTTCCGACGTTCTACGGTGATCTTACACCGGGCAAGCCTGTTCTCGTTTCGCCTGTGAACGCCTATGTTGAAGTCGACAAGGATATTACTTTTGAATGGCAGCATGCTGTCGACACAGGAACGGAGCAGACAAAAGCCGATCTGGAATACAGCGTAGACGGAGGCGCATGGACTTCACTCACTACTGTGACCGGAAGTGCTCAATCCGTCGTGATTACGGCCGGCACGTTTTCGGCAGGTAATTTGCGTTGGCGTGCGCATACATACAACACGGACAATGTCGCGGGTGATTGGTCTGACCCTGCCTCGTTCGTTGGTGTGGGAGCTCCTGCAGCTCCGACTATATCGGGTGTGACCGCTGCGTCACGTCCGACTGTATCGTGGCAGGCCATAGGGCAGGTGGCCTATCAGGTGCAATTCATTTCTGATGGTGATGTGATACACGACAGCGGCGAAACAGGTGGAACGGCTAAAGCCCATGTCATTCCGCTGTATCTGGCAAACGGCACGTACACCGTTAGGGTTCGTATTGAAAACTCGCTGCTGATGTGGTCGGTATGGGCTGAGCTGGCGTTCACGCTAGCAGTAACGCCCCCCGACGCGCCGAGCTTGAGCGTTGATGTTGTAAGCAATGGCGCGCTGATCACAATCAGTGATGCGGGAGACGATACTGCGCATCTCTATTTGCTGCGTGACGACATACCAATCGCCGAAGTCACAGGCTTATTGGAATACTATGACTACGCGGCGCTTGGTGAAGCTAAATATGTGTTGCGTGCCGTAGACGCCAACGAGAACTATGCAGATAGCACGGCAGCATGGACGGCCATAACAGTGCCTTCCGTGGCTCTGGCAGCTGTTGACGATCTCGACAACGTGATTACGATGCACCAAAAGCCCAGCGGCCAGCCCGCGGTGTCAAGACAAAAGCAGCTTGTCGGCACCAGCTCCTTTTATGCCGGTCGCAAACATCCGCTTCATGTGTTTAGCGAGTTTAGCGGCGAGGTTTATACGCCATCGTACTTTTACACCTCGCTGGTGGAGTGGCAAAAGCTTGATGCGTTGATCGATCGTAGACAAACTGTCTTATACCGGGACGCGTTCGGCAATCGATACTACGGGGCAATTACAGCGGTCAACGATACTCAAGAGTACAACATGATCAGCTTCGCGTTGACAATCGAGCGAGTTGATTACGTCGAAGAGATCTCATACGCGGGGGTGGGGGCGTGATAAAAGCAGGACGCGATAAATGGACAGACAATCAGATCCTTGACGCGCTGCACGGCAGAAACGGTTCTCAGTGTGTATCTTTCCGATTTGACGTGCTACGCGACGGTGTGCGCCAAAGATCTATCACAGCACAGGGGAGCGTGAGCCTTAACCGCTTTGCCGATATTCAGCGCACAGCCCGGTTCACACTCTACGAAGAGCTTGACTGGCTTAAAGACGAAATCAAACCGTTCATGCGGCTGCGCATGGAGGACACGACCGCTGACGGCGTTGTCATAGCGTTGATTTGGGATGATCGTGATGCTCTCGGGTTGACGTTTGATGCTTTAGACGCTCTCGCGATGACGTGGGACGAGATTGACGCCGGGCGATTTGACGGCACGGTGCGAGCTGAACAGTATGCGGAATTTCCCCTCGGGGTTTTTATCCTCTCCACGCCGACGAGAACCAGCAGGGACGCGCTCAATACGTGGACGGTTGAAGCGTATGACCGCACGGTGATTCTTGTCGAGGACAGTCTCACGGAGCCCCTGCTGGTGTCCGCCGGTACGACGTATTTTGACGCTGTGCAGAGCATTCTCGTCAGCGCAGGTATTTCGCGCGTGATCATCGCTGATCTCGTCGATACTGAGATTCCGGCAGATCGCGTATTCGAAATCGGCACGAAAAAGTTAACTGTGATCAATACGCTGTTGACGGAGATTAATTTCAACCCGATATATTGCGACGTTGATGGCGTGTTTGTGCTGTCGGCCTACGTGGAGCCGTCAGCCTCAAGCGTTGACTACACATACAAAGCTGACGAGCTGTCGATTATTGGTCGCGATACGAAAAGCGATCTGGATTACTTTGATGTGCCTAATGTTTTCATTGCGGTGTGCAGCAATCCGGATTTGGATCAGGACTACACCAGCGTGTGGACAAACGATAACGCGGCGTCAAGGCTCTCCACGATACAGCGCGGGCGCAAAATCGTCAGCGAAATAAAAAAGCCTGACTGCATCGCTTCGCAAAATGATCTTAATGCGTATATTCGGCGCGTCGCATTCGAAGCTCATCAGGTATATGAAAAGCTCGAATTTGTGACGGCTCTGAATCCTTTGCACGGGCGTGCTGAGAATTTGCAGATACAGCATCCCGATGCGACAGGCGTTTTCGTTGAAAGCTCGTGGACGCTTCCGCTGTCGGCCAGCGGGCAGATGAGCCACGCGGCAAGGAGGTTGATTGTGGTATGAGCGACGAGGCAAGGCTGGCCGTTGTACAGAGCGTCGAAACAAACGGGTTAGCACTGCGGTTTGAAGGCGAAGAGACAGCGCGATCAAAGCCGTATAAGTGCTTGGATTCGTATATTCCTACTGTTGGTGACAGGGTGTATATCGTGCCGGTCAGCGGCACTTTCCTGATAATCGGCAAGGTTGTAGATCAACCGGTTACAGAGCTGCACGCCGCAAGCGCCGGTACCGCCGGTAGTGCGACAAGAACAACACAGGTCATAAACCAGGCAGATACAACTCAAGCTTACGACATTCAGCTGCGCACGCAATCGGGCGGCACTGTGTTTCAGATACGAAGGGGCACAGCAGCATGGAAAACGATTACGGTCACATAAGGAAAGGCGGTTATTATGGCAAGTTCGGGGCAGACAAATAACTTCGGTTTAAATCAATGGCTGGGAACGGATAAGCCGACAAGGCTTGATTACAACAGTGATAACTTAAAAATTGACGCCGCACTGGCGATGATTCGCGCGAGTGTGACGAATCTCAACATACTCGGTGTCTATGTCGACTACACTGAGTTCACCACAGCACGCCCGACCGGCAGCGTAGGCGATTATTATGCCGTGCTGGGTGAAACAGAAACGACGATCTACACGTGGGATAGCGGAGCAAGCGATTGGGTGGCTGTCGGAAAGCTTAGCTATACGCTGACTGCCTATGACGAATGGATCCAACGCTGCGAAGATAAAGCAGATGCAGCGCAAGAAAAGGCAGACGACGCGGCCAGTGCAGCGGAAACGGCACAAAGCATGGCGGACGATGCTTCTGCAGCAGCGGAAACAGCATTGACCGAAAATTTAAAGGGGTGGGTATCACTCAATGGGACAGTCACGTTTAATAGCGCGGATGATCCAATAGGAATTATTAACGTGCCTGCAGACCACGGACTCACGGAGGGTGCAAGGCTCAGACTTGATAATAATGGGCAAACGATTGACGGTATTGTTGTTGCGTACACATCAACAACAGCGACATTCTTACACAAGATTAACCCGGAGAATAGCCACGCTGTTAATTTACTTGCCACAGGTGATATCACAAATGTGTACTATTCCAGATCAAAAGTACCGCAAGGTTTTAGTGTCGACCCTGCATACTGGACGGTCAAAGCCGTGGACTCCACGCAGAGATCCCAGGCCACGACAAACACGAACGCGTACAATCTCGGCGGACTGTCTATTGCAATTCCGATAGGGCGGTGGCGTATAGGGTTTAGTGTCCTTGCCCAGCTTGGCATTTCGGGTGATATTGGCGGAGCTCGTTACATGACCGTATCGCTATCTACGGCAAACAACACAATAGTCGACGCATATGCTGTTGGCTTTGCGGGTGCTGTTTTAGAGCTTATGCGGGTTCCGCTATGTAAATACATCGATTTGTCGCTAACCTCAAAGACGACTTTTTATCTTAATTCCCGAAACGATGGCGGCGGTTCATTAACGATGTTCAACCTTAACAGCACAAGTCCCGCAGTTATTGAGGCGGTTTGTGCTTATTTATAAAACATAAGAAAGTGAGGAAATTTAGATGAAAATCAAAGCAAGTTTAGTGGTCGCTTATTTTAAGCGCGGGATCACCGAATGCTGGGGCTATGTGCTCGGCGCCAACGGTGAAACCTATACCAAAGCCAAAGCTGAGTATTGGGCTAAAACGCGAAACAAACCATCTTCGTGGGCGGGTACAAAATGGGCATACTTTGTTGATGCCTGCTCTCGATGGTTTGGCAAGATGGTGGCCGATTGCAGCGGCGGTATTGTGGGCGCTGCGCGCGAGCAAGACCCGTCGTATAAAGATCGATCGGCCAACACATTCAAGGCGCAGTTTGTGGAATCGGGTCCTGTTGGCTCAATACCCGAGATACCAGGTCTGGCCGTTTGGCGTAATGGCCATATCGGTATTTACCTCGGTAGCGGCAAAGTCGGTGAGTTTGCGGGTTACAAGATCGGCGCCGTTGAGTCCGACATCAAAAAGCCGGCCACGGGCAAGAAGTGGACACACTGGGGGAAGATTGCCGGGTTTGAATATGACACCGTCGCGCCCGGCGTGATCGCAAAACCAACGCTCATTATATCGAAAAAGCTCAAGCGGACTGCGTACAGAACAAATGACGTGCAGGTCATCGCGCTGCAGGAACGCCTTGCTGAGCTTGGGTATGCGGTTGGCCGCATAGATGGATGGTTCGGCAGCAAAACGCGCGATGCTGTTATTGCGTTCCAGAAGAAAGCATTTCCAGCGAATGAAGACGAATGGGATGGCATTGTAGGGCGCAGAACCACCGAGGCGCTCGGCGGCGCGTGGCAGGGCAAATAGAAGAAAGTATTTGAGGGGGCGCGGCATGGATAACACGGTCATAGTCGCCATTGTGGCATGTATCGGGTCGGCGATCGGCGCACTCGGCGGAATTATTACCGCTGCGCGATTGACAAACTACCGACTTCAACAGCTTGAGAAGAAGGTCGAGGCACACAACAATCTCGTTGCCCGGACGTATGAGCTTGAGGGCTGGCGCGAAGTTTGCGAAGAAAAACTCAAGGTTGCAAATCACCGTATAGGTGATTTAGAAAAAGCAGGATGAAAGGAAGGTCTTAAAAGTGAAAAGGAAGGTCTTAAAAGTGAAAAAGTTATTACTCATTTGTCTGTTGGCCATCGTGATGATGGTCATTTTAATTCCGGTCGCGTTCGCGTCGGATGGTGAGCCGAGCGTTGGGCCCGACTGGACGCAGATCATTATAGCCTTTGTGGGGTTGCTGTTTTCAGTTGTTATCATTCCGTTAGTAAAGACGGCGTTCGTGTGGTTAAAAAGCAAAACGGAAAACGAAGCTTTACTCACGGCCATTACTGAAGCCCAGTCGGTTGCCGACAACGTTGTGGCAAGCTTACAGCAGAATATAGTCGATGGTTTAAAACAAGAATCTACAGATGGTAAGCTTTCGGCGGGCGAGGCGAAGGATATTATGGAGCGTGCAATTGATATGTTTTGCAGCGATATTTCAGACGGTGCTCTCCGTGTCATTGAAAACAACACTGAGAGTGCAGCCGAGTACATCAGGCGGCTGCTTGAATCGCGCCTTGTTAAGCTCAAGACCGCAAAAACTTTGAAAGTATAAGCGAGGGATAGCGCCGGATTTCCTCCCGGTAACGCATCCTGAAAATAGGCCTCGGCATAGCGCCGGGGTCTATTTTTTATTCCCGCAGATGCAGCAAAAATGCAACGAAACAGCTTTTCTAAGACGGGCAAACATTTCATGCCGTTTCAAAGTAAAAGAGCAGATAACTCCCATTTTATCAGCCATTTTTCAAAATGCTCCATAGCCGAAAACGCACGTTTCAAAGTAGCGTTTTCGGTTCATACCCGGAGGGTCACTGGTTCGACTCCAGTCGCCGCTACCAAAAGCACCTTAAAGGGTGCTTTTTCATTTTTTGATTTAGATGGAATGGATTCGAAGACGAACTCGAGAGATCGGGTTTGTTTTTTTATGGCGGGAAGGTGCTTTATTATGAAATTAATTGAAATATATTGTCGTTGTTGATAAGATGTATTTGGTAATCGGATAGATACTATGTCAATTACACTGATTAGAATATTACTGAAATTAATAACGGAAAGAACGGTATATATTATTGACTGATTGGATTATGATAGCAATAACAGTGGTATATGTTATTGCAACTATTACGATTTGTTATTTCAATGCTCAAGCGGTAAATGCAACAAAAGCACAAACATTAGAAATTATAAATCAATATCAGCAAACGAACAGACCATATATCACCATTTGTTTTGAGATAATCCGTGCTGGCTTAATGTGCTTTGTAATTGAAAACATTGGAACTCAGCCTGCATTTAACGTTAATATTATGTTAAATGATAGTTTTATCGAAAGTGTAAATCATAAGAAAGCTCTATTAGGATTAAAATCTTCCAACTTATACATAGCAGTTAAACAAAAAATGTTCATATTAATAGGCCCTTCAACAGAGTTTAAAACAATATCAGCAAACGAAGCAATATTTGAAATCAGCTATTGCGATAATTATCAAGACCATATTGAGATTGATTTGAAACAATACAGTCAGATGTTAACTTACAAGTCTCCCGTTGATGAAATTTCATATCATTTAAAAAAGATACAGGAAGATCAAAAAAGTTATCATAATTCTACTCTTGGGCAAAACAAAAATAATACCAATCAATATATAAATGTAGTTACTCATTCTGCGTCAGAGGACGATTCGTTAAAATTTAAGATTTATAAGATCATTTGCATAAGGCACTTTATAACGCTAAAAGAAATTGCAGAAGAACTCAAACAAGATCAAGAAACTGTGCATAGATTATTGGTTGAATTGTGCTATGTTGATAATCTTGTTGGAACTTGTATCAATGAAGACCCTACAGAACTTAATCAAGATACAGAGTGGTTAAAAAAGTGAGCACAGAGATATTACAAACCGGAATGTTTGATATTAATATGACTACGGCTTTTGATGCTATTAAATCACTTGAAGCTTGGTTAGATATTAAAGGCGAAGATATTTTTAATTTCATCTCAGAACAAAAGCACATTTATGTGATTAATTTTCTTAAAAGATTTTGTATTAGCGATTTTACAATTTTAAGAGGCACTTTGAAGCTAACTTGTCTGCATGTAACGACCAACGATGATAATTGTGCGTCAATTAGGAAATTTGGGCTCATGAATTTACAAGACACAATAAGACTGAATACAAATATGGGTAATTATATACGTAGTCAAGGTATTGATATAAATATTGATGACAAGAGAATGGAATACAAAGGAAAAAGCTATGATTTAAGCTGTAAAGCAGATTATGCAATGCCAGGTAGTAAAGAATTCTCACGAAATGCTGTTATACGAAAACTATATGAGGACTATCAAATAAATGGTTTTTTTTGTAGTAGAAATGTACTTAGATATGGTGGGGGAATATCCATTAGACCTGAATTTTTAGGAAATTTGGCAACGATACTTGAAGATCAAAAAATTCAATATAATTGGGCAACCCCTCAAAACAAGTGTTATGTACTAAAGTACTATGCAAATATTGATGATTATGAGCACTATACTTTTGAAGTTAAAGTACCAAATGAGCAGGATTATATACAAAAAAAGAACGATTATGAACTTCAAAAAAGAAAGTGGCTTATTGTAAATGCATTAACTGTAATCTTTGACGAAATGTTTTATATCCTCCCAGAATTCTATTCTTATGCGAAATTTGATACCAAAATACCTTTTGAGAACATCAAGATATATACAGCTAATGAATATATAGAAAAATATAATGTTAAAAATTGAAAACAGCGAACCCCGGAACTACATGTCCTGATATCTTGTTTTATAAGTTATTAAACTCTACATTGATTTTTAGAATGATCCTTCTTCATGTACCTCAAATCGCTCTCTTGACATACCCCGTTCTGTCGTACATGCTAAAAAATCGGTATATTACAGATTCTTTAATTCGCCGGATATTCGCAGCCTGTGTTTTTATTGATTCAATACGGCATAAATTCAAAGACGTTCCGGGCTAATGAATAAACGTCTGATAACAGCATTGGAATGTTCTTTTTAAAGCCATTTTCTTGACATTTTAGAATCTGTCGTATATGCTAAAGAAAATACTGCATTTGCGGCAGATTTTTTATTGGGTGGGAGAGTGGAAAATGAACAAGAGGCTGGCAGACTCGGAATGGGTCATATTAAAGGCGCTGTGGGGACAGCCGCCTATGACGATGAAACAGATCATCAGCAGAGTGCGCGCTCAAAGCGCCGATATCGAATGGAGCTACAAAACCTATCACACATATCTTCGCAACATGACGAATAAGGGGCTGCTGCTTGCGGAAGAACGCAACCTGAAAGACAAGCTGTATTCACCGCTGGTATCAGAATCAGATGCGATGGCAGCGGAAGGCGGCGAGCTGACGTATCGGCGCGGCTTTTTCGGCTCGGTTGGGCGGCTGATGCTTGCCATGGCCGATAATGGGCAGCTGACCGAGCAGGACAGGCGCGAATTGATGGCGCTTGCGAAGCGTTTGGAAACAGAGCAAAGCCAATAAATAAATCTTTATAACATAAAGACGGAACAATAATGTCATCGCATCGTCTTATTTAAATAAGGCTTTGTTTTATTTTTGAAATTGCTAAGTTGTCTTTATCCTTTTTTAATACATTGGAAACAAATTATGTGAATAATGTGTACAATAATGTTAAAAATAGACACTAAAAGATGCAACTTGAAAGGGCCGTTATGATTGGAGAAACAAAGGAGAGCATGGATGTGACTCCCCACAAGAAAAAGGGCAAGAGACTGTTTTTGATTATTTCGGCGGGTGTGATGCTGGTATGCCTTGCGGCTGCCGCTTATTTTGTGTTTAACACCGGCGACACCCGCGTGCAGCGCGTACTCGATTTTGGCACAGTGATGGCAGGGGTCAGCGTAAACGGTGTGGATATCTCGGGCTTAACGCATGAGGAAGCAAAATCCGCGACGCAAAGCATCAGCAAAGAGCAGCTGAGTGCCGTAAAGTTTTCGTTTAGCGTCAACGGGCAGGTTCATGAATACGCGCTTGCCGATCTCGGCGTGGCGACGGATTACGAAGATGTTCTGACGCAGGCTGTGCAGTTTGGGCGTACGGGCTCGTTTGATGAGCGAAAAGCCGCTTATGACAAAGCGAAAAACGAGGGCGTAACGTTCACTGTGGGCTTAACGGTGATGGACGATGTGCTGCATGCCGCGCTGACGCAGATGAAAACCGCGCTCGACCAGGTACCGCAAGATGCAACAGCCGAGTTTATGCCGAACGGCTACTCGCTCGACGCTGCCGGGACTCCCGTTAAATACGAGCCTGACCCGCGTGCGCTTGCGGATGCCAATGCGTCCGGCAAGAATCTTGATCGGCCTGAGCTGGTACGTATCGACCCGGCAGCGATGCCGAATCCGTTGAGATACCAATATTACAACCACAATAAATACGAAACCGAAGATTTTATACCGAAGGATGCCAATATTGCGCGTTTCTTTTACAAGCCGGAGGTGACTGGCATTTCTGTGAACACGGAAGCTGTTTTCGATGCGGTGAAAAACGCCGTCAGCAGCGGCGATTTCAGCACAATAGAGATTCCCACCCAAGTGACGGAGGCTCAGGTAAAGTTGGCTGATATCCAAGCAGCCACCCAGCTGATAACGTCTTGGACCTCCAGCTACAGAGAACACGCGGGGCACAGCCGGGTATGGAATGTATCGCGCATGTCGAGCTTCATCAATGCGTCGGTGCTAAACCCGGGCGATGTGTGGTCGGCCAACGATACAGCCGGGCCGCGCACCGATAAAACTGCAAAAACTATCGGATGGAAAAAGGCAGCCGGTCTCGAAAACGGCGGTACGACGCAGCAGGTGGGCGGCGGCGTGTGTCAGCTCGGGAGCACAACGTACAATGCGGCCATCCGTGCGAATCTGACCATCGTGGAGATGTGGCACCATTCCACACCGTCCGATTATATAAGCAAGGGTCTTGATGCAACGCTGAATACGGGCGCGCAGGATTTAAGATTTAAAAACGACAATACAATGCCGGTTTATCTCGTGTCTTATGTGGACCCGGCGAAGAAGACGGTGACGGTGGAGGTGTATGGGCAGCTGCCGGTTGACCCCGAATTCGGCGCGAATGTGATCTATGATTTTCGCTCAAACAACAAGGGCAGCCGCTATGGCTCGGGCACCGCGAAATCGGTATACAACACCAAAGTGGCGCCGGACGGTACGGCGCTGTCGCCCGAAAGCCCGGTTTACGTGTTCTCCACGCCGCGCGCCGGAACGAAGATTGACGTTTATAAGTATGTGCTGGCAGCCGACGGAACACAGCTTTCCGAAAAGCTGTTTGAGAATGCCGACTATAAGCCGGTTAACGGCGTGACGTACTACTACTGGCCGGCCTCCGGGCCGCCTGCCGATGTGCCGGTGACGGCTCCGCCTGCAGCATAATAGTTAAGGTCATTTCAAGGAGGACGGCATATTGCCGCCTTCTTTTTTCATGTTTACAACTCCATAACATCAATGTGATAATATGTGAGTGGAGGTTTACTGATGGCAAACATTTTAATTGTTGAAGATGATCCATCTCTAAACGAGCTGCTTGGCCGTAATCTCACGCTGGTTGGGCATCGGTGTACACATGCCTTTGACGGCCGCGAAGCGCTTGTTGCTATGGAGAGTCAGACGTACGATATCGTGCTGCTCGACATCCTCCTGCCTGGCATCAACGGTATTAAGTTATTAGAGCAGCGCCCCAACCCGGATACGCCTGTCATTATGATCACGGCGCTCAATAGCTTAAACGACAAAGTCAAAGGACTATCTTTGGGGGCAGACGACTATATCATTAAGCCTTTTGAAACGCAAGAGGTGATCGCACGCATTGAGGCGGTGCTGCGCCGAACCAAGCGACACGACAAAGTGTTCCAAATTGACGAGCTCACCGTTAATTTCGATTACAGAGAGGTGCTTTACCGCAAGCAACCGGTGGATTTAACGCCGCAGGAATTTGCGCTGCTCGAGGCGCTGATTATTAACCGCAATCTTGCACTTTCGCGAGACAAGCTCTTAAAGCTCGCATGGGGGTTTGATTATCTCGGAGATACACGCACCGTGGATGTGCACATTCAGAAGCTGCGCAAAAAGCTCGGGCTGTCAGAGCGGCTGAAAACAATCTATAAGCTCGGCTACCGGCTGGAGACAAGGATATGAAATACTGGCAGAAGATTTTTTTGTCCACGCTGCTGTTGTTTCTCGCGGCCCTTAACGTGGGCGCCTATCTTGTGTCTATGGCGGCGTATAGAACATCGCTCGAGTCGGAACGTGAACGCAGCTTTTCAGAGCACGGTTTTATCAGCGGCGCGATGAACGACGATATTGAGGCCATTATGGCGCGAGAGGAGACGCCGGATTCGGCTGTGTGGGAAAGCCTCTTTCAGCGTTATGCGCGCTATTATGGTTCGCAGGATATCCTGCTGGCCATGAAAGACCCAAACGGCAAGCTCTATTCCAATATACCAGCCATCAGTGCCGTTCCCGATTTGTCTGATGACGGTGCTAAAACATCGGTCATCGCAGAATTGAACGGCAGTCCGACTCTATTTGTAAACGGCGGTATCGGCAGCTCGGGCTACAGCTTGATAACGGCGCGCAGTGCGGCCGATATGCAGCAAAGAGCGGATGACCTGTCGCGCATGCTCTGTATTGGCAGCGCTTTTATGGCGGCTGTGCTCGCGTTTGCTTTATACATGATACTCAAAAGCCTCACACACCCCATTAAAAAGCTGACCGAAGCGGCGACGGCCATGGCCGCCGGAGATTACAGTGTTCGCGCTGCTATTCGCGGCCGGGACGAAATTGCGGAGCTTTCGGCACGTTTTTATAGCATGGCGCAAACCATTGAAACTCAGATCACAGAGCTGAAATGCGAAGCTGAAAGCAAACAGCGTTTTATCGACGGCCTTGCCCACGAAATGCGTACACCCCTCGCGGCTATCGGTGGCTACGCGCAGTATCTGTGTGATGCCGCCGTCAATGAAGAGGAGAGACTCTCAGCTTGTGCTTATATATCGCGTCAGAGCACGTGTTTGGCAGATTTGTCCGAAAAGCTGCTGATGCTTACAAAGCTCCGAACGGCCACTCCAGTTATAGAAAAGGTCACCTTGAAAATGCTGTTTGACGACGTGAAAAAAACGTTTCCGTCATGCCAGGCATCGTTGCGCTTTCGCGCAGGGCGCGTTGTCTGGCAAACGGACAGCACGCTATTATCCATGCTGCTCGTCAATTTGATTACCAACGCCATCCGCGCCTGCAAGGAAGGCGGCACAGTCAGCGTGACAGCAAATAACAACCGCATAGTGGTGGCAGACACCGGCTGCGGCATCAGTCACAAATCGCTGCCGCATCTGACCGAGCCGTTTTACCGCGCCGATCAATCGCGCTCACGGCAGGGCGGTGGTGCAGGCCTGGGGCTGTCAATCTGCGAGAGCATCTGCCAATGCTTGGGATATTCGATGATAATTGAATCGGAACAAAGCAAAGGAACCAAAGTCACCGTTTTACAACTCGATAATATTGCGGAAATAAATCTCTGATAAGACGGCTGCATAATAAGGATAGATACTTTTGAAAGGAGTCTTTATTATGAAAAAAATGTTGAAAAGAATATGGCTGCCCGTTGTCACCATGCTGATTATCGGCGCGGGTGTGCTCGTGCTGACGGGTGCGTTGCGGGTCGGTCAGGCCTATGAATCGAACCAGACCGTCATAAAGAATGCCGAAGCCAATTCGGTACCTGAACAGACAGATCAGGTATCTGCCGTGCAATCCGACGAGCTTAATGAGACGCTCAATACTGTTGCAGAAGCTGCCGCATCGAGCGCATCAGGTGCTCAAATTCCAACATTGCCTGAGGGATGTACGGTAACGTCTGTTTTAAATGAAGCCGGGGACACACCGGGTGCGGATGAGCTGAGCTATGATCAGGCGGGGGCTATCGCGGTAGATGCCTTCACAAAGGTGTTCGGAGATGCTTTTACATCCGGCAGCACCGACATATATGTGCAATACAGAAGCAATGAAGGCATGTTCGATAATTCGTTTGAGTTTTATGCGGCGGGTGATCAATACTCAGAAGCGAGCTTTACCGGCTGGATGGACACGGTCAGCGGAAGAAACCTGCATATTGAGAATCATACCCCAGCGGCTAACGACAAAAGCAAGGTTTCGAAAGAAAGCTTAGAAGATCATATGCTCAGTTTATACGAGGATGAAAAAATCCCCGAAGTGGCCAGAAAGCTGATCAATGAAAAATTTGCAGACGGCAGAACCATCGAATCCATCATTGTGGACGGTATTCAGGGGAGTTACAATTTCCCGGGTGTGGAAATTCTCGCGGATTGTAAGGTGGGGCTGGGCAAGGGGGATTGCTATCTGGTACAAGTCGGGTATCCCACCTATGATGTCAGGATGTTTGAGATTCATCCGGTGGGCTGATTGCGTATTTGTATGTTTAAGGCGGAGCAAAGCGAGAGACCATTCCGTCTTGGGACACTTGAGAATATGCTTTATCGAAAAATACTAAAAAGTCAGCCGAGATGCATACTTTTTGGCTGAATTTTCTGAACCCATACTCCATCGCTGTAAAGCGGATCCCACACGGTGGTAACACTTATGGGGTAACACTTTATGGCGATTTTTGTCTTGTGCGTAAGCCGTACCGGGGATATAATGAAATATCATCTGAGGAGAGAAAAAACAAATGCAAAAAAGAGTGGCTGCCATTCATGATATTTCGGGCTTTGGGAAATGCTCGCTCACGGTGGCGCTGCCGGTGATATCGGCAGCGGGCATAGAAGTCAGCGTGATTCCCACTGCCGTGCTGTCCACGCATACGGGCGGCTTCACGGGCTTTACCTACCGCGATTTAACCGACGATATCCTGCCGATTGCGAACCATTGGTGCACGCTTGGCCTAAAGTTCGATGCGCTTTATTCGGGCTTCTTGGGTTCGTTTGAGCAGATTGATATGATGGAAAAAGTCTTTGATCGTCTGCGCAGCGATGAAACGCTCATCATGGTTGATCCGGTGATGGCAGACGACGGCGCGCTCTACAAGGTGTTTCCCGATAACTTTCCGGACGGCATGAGAAAGCTGTGTGCGCATGCCCACATCATTGTGCCGAACATCACCGAAGCGGCGCTGCTCACGCGGCAGATTTACCGCGAAGGCCCGTATACACGCGAATACATCGAAAACATGCTGAAAGAGCTTGCGGCGCTCGGCCCGCAGCGTGTGGTGCTCACCGGTGTGTATTTCGACGAACACTCGTTGGGCGCGGCGGCCTACGATGCGCAAACCGGCACCGTGGACTATGCCTTTGCGCAGCGCATTCAAGGCTCGTACCATGGCACCGGCGATGTGTTTGCCAGTGCGCTGCTCTCGGCTGTGCTGAGAGGGTTCCCGCTTGCCGAGTCGGCTCAGATTGCCGTGGATTTTACGACGGAGAGCATACGCCGCACTCAAAAAGCGGGCACGGATGTGCGCTTCGGCGTCAACTTCGAAGAAGGGCTGCCGTCACTCGGCGAGCGGCTGGGTCTTTCATCGGCTCAATAAAAGTAAGATCGGATTAGCTTTCACCGGCGGCAGCGAGCAAATTAATAGAATATTCTTAAAAATGGCCTATACAAGGAGAAATCATGAAGAAGACATCATTTTTGCTTCCGGCCGTTCTTATTTTCACTTCGGTGTTCTGCATATATCCCCGGTCTGCGTTGATGAGTTCTGAATTGTGCGTACACAAGTATTCGGGTTTCTCTCTCGTAAGCTCGACAATCACGGAGAATATGGATGACACCGCGATTAGTATCGGAATAGGCCTTCTCATTGTGATTAATGTTACCCTTATTATTCTGAAAACCATGGCGAGATCAAAAATTCTGCGCAAGGCTCAAAAATATGATGAGCTCATGGAAGAAAAAGAGCAACAGGAAAGGCGCAATAAGAAAAATGAGTGAGATACGGCTTTTATAACAAAAAGTGAGACAGGCCAAGGCTCATGGCTCAATGAAAAGACAGAATCAAAGCCTCATCACAGATCACAACAAAACCCGTTTGACAAGAAAACGGCATTTATTCCGTCCGCAAATTGTTCATCGCAGCACTGTATTCACCGATTTGATTCAGGCAAAGAGCGGCTGTATCGCCTTCCGCGCTTTTTTTATACCATTCAACGGTTTTATCAACCGTCGTATCAATATCCCACACCGGCGACCAATGTAGCGCGCAGCGCGCTTTGCTGGTGTCAAGGTTTAAAAGGTTGGCTTCGGGTATACGCGCGGATTCGTCACACACATAGCTGCCGCTGCCCCAAGCACTGATGACCTTGCGCACCAGATACTCAACCGTCACGGCGTTTTTATAATTCGGCCCGAAATTCCATCCTCCCGTAAACCGATAATCCTGCTCCAAAACCTTTTCAAGAAGCATCAAATACCCGGAGAGCGGCTCAAGGACATGCTGCCAGGGCCTTACCGACTGCGGGCTGCGCAGCACAATGGTTTCCCCAGTGGTCAGCGCGCGGATGCAGTCGGGCATCAAACGATAATCACCCCAATCTCCGCCGCCCACCACATTACCAGACCGTGCAGAAACCAGCAGCTTACCACCCGGCCCGAAAACAGACGGATACGAATGACGGTAGGCATCAATCAGCAGCTCATCGCACCCTTTGCTCGACGAATAAATATCATGGCCCCCGATGCGGTCGGTCTCACGGTATCCCCATACCCATTCTTCATTGCTGTAACATTTATCGCTCGTTACCATCACACTGCCCTTGCAGCTGTTGCATGTCTTAATCTCTTCGAGCACGTTCAGTGTTCCCATTACATTTACGTCGTAGGTATGGCGCGGGTCGGCAAGGGCGTGCTTCACAATGGGCTGTGCGGCGAGGTGCATCACGGCATCCGGTTTTGCAGCACGAAACGCTTTTTTCAGGCTGTCCACGTCACGGATATCCCCGGTGAGATGACAAATGTGCCGCTTGATGTCGGATAGCACAAAATTGCTTGCAGGGTCGTCGTTTTCCAGGCTGTAGCCCGTCACATTGGCACCGAGCATGCAAAGCCACAGGCAAAGCCAAGATCCTTTGAAGCCTGTGTGTCCCGTCACCAAAATATTCTTGTTGTTAATATGTCGCTCCATATGGCTATCCTTTTAAGCTTATTCATAATAGCGGCTGTTTTCGCGGAACCAATCAACTGTTTTTTTAAGCCCTTTCTCAAGGCTGTGACCGGCTTGCCATGGCAGCTGCCGAGCTGCCAAACGCACATCAGGCACGGGGGCCCAAAGCTCATGCGTGCGAAAAGGCAGTGCGCCGAAGTTGACAGCGCTCCTCGGGTCAATAATCTTTTGAATGTCTTCAATATAGTCACGTAAGGGCCGCGACTGTCCGGTGCCGAGATTGAACACGTTATTATTCAGCGATTCATTTTGAAACGCGGTGACCGCGGCCTGTTCAATGTCGCCCACGTAGCAGTAATCGCGAAGCTGTGTGCACGGTGTTAAGTTTAGCGGCTCTGCGCGCAGCATGGAAAGTATCGCATGGCAGAATATCTTATGGCGCGGCTCTGCTTCACCATACACGCCAAACGGACGCAGCGTGACAATACCGATACCGTGCTGTGCCGCATACTGATGGGCGATCAGCGAGGCACCGGCTTTGGTGCTTGCATATGCATCTTCGGGGTGCAGCGGCGTCGTTTCATCGGCCAGGCCTTCGTGGTTGCCGTATTCGGCACCGCTGCCCAGCATAACCATGCGCGGGCATCCGCAGCTTGCCATGGCCTTCAACACATTCACCGTGCCGATAATGTTAACATTCACGGCACGGGAAATATCGAAATCCGCACTGTCTACGCCATAAGCCGCAAGGTGAAACACACCGTCAGGCAAAGATTCGCTGAATACGCGCATCACTGCCTCTTCATCAACGATGTCGGCTGCTACCACGCGGCAGCAGACATTTGCCGCAGCAAGCCGCCACAGCGGGGTTCTGTTCAGAGTCAGCACAGTGACATCTGCCTGCGCTTCCGAGAGACGGCGAACCAGGTGCGAGCCTATGAAGCCTGCGCCGCCGGTAACGAGCAGGCGCTTACCTGAAATCGAACAGAAGCTTGTCATTTTTGCTTTCCTCAGATGCGCTGATTGAGAACGGATTGTATACGTTTTTAGCTCCCTCATACAGCATGGCTGTGTCGAGGCCCTTGGACGAAATGGCCTCGCTTATCGCGCTCAACTTCTTAAGGTACGGCGTATAGATATAATCTAAGATACGCTTGTCAAACTTCAGCGGCTCGTGCTTCCACAGATCAAAGGTGGTCGGGCTCAGCATATTGATGCTGCCGAAATGATACGAGACCAGTTTTTCACTGCCGACATAAACATCATGACCCACGCGGCTGACCTGAAGCCCCTTTGTATTGCTCATCACGATGTTCCATGGCGCGGCTACCAGCGCATATCTGTCGTTAACACGAATGGAGCGGAACAAATCGGGTATGCTTTGCAAGTATTTCTGGTCGCCCCACCGACGGTGGTCGCTGTGGTCGTCATAACACCATTCGGTGCACCGGTTCAGCCACCAGCGCAGAACATCAAGAGACTCAACCGACTTAGAGAAGCCGATCATACCCGCCTGGTACATGCCGTGCTTGTTTTCAAGCGCGGTCGTGCCCAGCTGCCGATTGAGCAGTGTGGTGTAGTTGTTCCAAAGCTCGTGAATGGGGCGCGGATGTGAGAAAAAGTAAATATCCGAATCACAGTACAACAGACGGCTCACGTTGTAATGCTGGAAAACATACGTGCAGAGCGCCGGTTTCAGTGTCCAGCAGTATTCGGCGACGGTTTTGCTGTTTCGTGTAGCGAGTATTTGCGGTGTTTCCACATCGCTGACACGCAGCAGTGTGGTGTTTTCCGGCGCGAAGTGAGACAGTATGGTGTAAGCTGCATCATCCGCACAGCAAATCCACAGATGAAAACTGCTTAGATGGCGCCGTATTGAGCTGTACAACGCGAGCGTTCTTGCCACATAAGTTTGGCTCGAAAGGGTGCAAAACGCATATTCGCCGTTCCAATTTATCAGCTCCAAGCTTCTTTCCGAGTATAGAAATGGTGTTTTGGCCTCTTCGAAATTTTTGGATTTAAACATTGTATTGATAGACGGCACCATTATTTTTAAAGCAGCGATGGCTTCGCGAAGCAACGAAAGATAGGGCAGATATACAGTTTTGCGCACAATGGGCTGAACCGTAATGCTGCCGAGACTCCACAAATCGAAGTGCTGCTCATCGTAGATACCCAAACAGGCGAAGTGGTAGGCAACGAGCGGGTCGCCGTCTATCGTGACGCCATTGCCTGTTTCGGCGATACTGTAGTTGTTGTTGTATATCAGGTTCCAGGGAGCCGCGTTAATGCCTCTGTTCCATGATATTGTCACGTCTTTGAATAAAGCAGGAACGTCGTCGAGGTATTTCTGGTCTCCGAGCTGCCCGGACTCTTCATAGGCAAAACACCATTCGCGGCATTTGTTTTTCCACCAGTAAAGCATGTCAAGGCCGGTTTCGCTATTATTAACGCCGATAATGCCCGCCTGATACTTACCGTACTTTCTTTCCACCCAATCCACATCGCGCTGCGTGCAAAGATAAATGGCGCTGCTGCCCCAATCCTCGTATAACGGCGCAAGATTGCTGAAGAAACCGATATCGCCGTCGCAGTAGAGCACATGCGGCAAGCCGCAGGCTTGAAGCAAATACATCATCACATAGCTTTTAAGCGTCCAGCAGAACTCGTTGGCTTTGCGTTCACGCTGAAGGGTGAACAGCTCACGATCACCAAGCTGTGCCAGTGAAACGGGCGTGCAGCGAGGCAGCTTCAGAGCCGACAGCACCTTTAAAGAATCGTCGTCTGTGCAGCAAATATACATATGAAAATCTGATTTGGTTCTTTCCAGTGAACGGTATTGCGCAACCACCCTGATGAGATACGAGTAATCGGTCACTGTGCATAAATAATACCGTGCATTCGGCGCAGGCATAGAAGCGGTATTTTTCGGCGCAATGCTGCTTTTGGCTGCCGCTTTGCTAACAACCGCCTCGTGAATCTTCGATCTGGCCGGTTGAGATTGTGCAGCCGCAGGATTTGACGTGGGTCGGGGATGAGAGGGCACATGCTGAGTCTGAGGTGGTGCAGCCGGTACTGGGGAGTTGACTTGACTGAACACGTCATTTTGCGGCTGAGCCGCAGGCGGCGGGCTCACGATACTTTCAGAACCGGTCGGTTGTTCGGCCTGGGGCGTTTGATCTGTTTTTTTCTGTATAAATAGTTCCGCAGGCAACATTTTAATATTCATATGTCGTCACCAAACAATGCCTTTCAATGATTTTATGTAACTGCGAAACCGTATATATGTATGGAGCGGCTTTCGTTAAATAGCCGCCGCAGATCATTGGTTCTGAATGAATCGAAACATATTGTGCTGAGCGTTCAGGAGATCCTTGTAGGTGTCTATGCTGATCCAATAGCCGTCATGCTTATAAACTGACAGCTCGTCAATGGCTGTCAGCTTTTTCAGCAGTGTCGTTTCAAGAGACGCTTTCGCATCATCGGTGAGGTACTGGAAGACAGACTTGCTGAACACGAAGAAACCAGCGTTCACAATCAGGTTGAGCAGCGGTTTTTCCTTGAAGGCCGTCGCAACACCGTTTTTTACCGTCAGAATCCCATATTGACTCCTGTAGTCAACACCGGTCACTGTGCCCAGTCGATTCATTTGCTTATGGTATTCAAGCAGCTTGCCAATATGAACATCGCCAAGGCCGTCGCCGTACGTTAAGAAAAACGTATCATCGGTTACGTACTTTTCAACCATTTTCAAACGAGCGGCTGTATGAGTTTCTATGCCGGTGTCTGCAAACGTAATGTTCCAATTTTGAGCAAATTCATCGAGAAATTCAATATGGTTGTCGCTCAGGCTGAGTTTATAGTTTAAGTGATTGGTATAATAATCGTTGAAGTATTTTTTGATCTCGTCTCCTTTATAACCGAGCGGCAATATAAAATCCCGTACGCCGTATTGGCTGAAGTGATTCATGATATGCCAAATAATCGGATGTCCGTTAATGTCTAATAGGGTTTTCGGAACGATGCCCTCTTCCTTGCCCATTCTCATGCCCTTTCCGCCGCATAGTATGACCGCTGTCATGTCGTTTCCTCCTATCGAAAAGCTGCGCGCAAAAGCCGCTGCTGCGGTGAATCCTTTACAATATCATATGCCGGGAGGGTGATTGTTGATATATATCATGGATTATATTAATTTTGAGAAAATCGGGATGAACAGGGCGTTTTTCTATAGAAAAAAGTATGCCGCCACACCGGCGGCGACGGAGCCGAACACGTCAAATATCAAATCCATATCGGTGTCTTTAAGATCACGCTGCGTTTTCACGGGCATTTTCGTATCGATGGCAAACTCGATGATTTCGAAGATGGCCCCGACTGCGATGCCGGTGAACATCACCATAACGGCGGCAAACAGCGGGGGCGTGACGGAGGCGCCCATCAGCTGAACGAACAGCGTGTAGAAAAACAGCGCAAAGGCGAAGCTGCCAAACGCGTGCAGATAGCGGTCGAAGGTCTGCGAGCGGGTGTAGAGGTCTTTGAAGTAGCCAAAGAACGTGTGGATGAAGAGGGCGATGATCACAAGGCAGCGGATGAGGTAAGGAACGCCGATAGTAAAAACGGCATCCGCTGCGACGTAGAGGCCGAAGAGTATGTTGGTGGCCAGCAAGGATTGGAAATACATCTTGTTGCCGGTGGTTAAGTAGCGAATCGCGATGATCACCTGAGACAGCAGAAAGGCTGCGTAAAAAATCCAGAAAAACGTGGGCATGGGTGCTTCCTTCAATCAATTAATCGGATTTAGTTTGATCGGAAATGGGGCGAAACATTCGCAAGGGAGGGATGATAAAGTGCGAAGCATTGAAGTCATGCGAGGAAGTGATATAATGAAACTCATATATAATTGGCAGATAAATATCTTGCGGTTTCATCAACAAATTTTAGGAGGCAGCAGTCATGTGCGGAATGACGTCCAATTAAACAGAAAATTAATTGGAGGGTATTATGGATTTTAAAATCAGAGAAATCAAAATTGAAGAATTTCCCTTGCTTGAGGATTTTTTATACGAGGCAATTTTCGTTCCTGAGGGTGTTCAAGCTCCGCCAAGAACCATTATGCATGAACCATTGTTGTGGCGAACGATAGACGGCTTCGGTACTCTGGAAGATGACTATTGCCTTGTTGCGGACGTGGAGGGGCAGCCGATTGGCGCTGTTTGGGTGCGTATCGCAGATCAATACGGGCATATTGATGATGTAACGCCCTCTTTTTCAATATCTCTTTACCCGCAGTACCGGAAACTTGGTATCGGAACAGAACTGATGAGAGCTATGTTGAATTATCTGAAAAAAACCGGTTACAAAAGAGCGTCTTTAGCTGTTCAAAAGAAAAACTATGCTGTTCGAATGTACGAAAAAGTCGGGTTTGAAATCGTCGGCGAGAACGAAGACGAATGGATAATGATACATAACCTGAATTGTTAGGCACACGCGTAAAATCGACCGCTACTTCAGCGAAGAAAGGCTGTTTACCTGCAAGGCAGCTTTTTTTCTTATGCTTCTTTGTCAATTGCAATGCCGCTGGCTTTAAGTGTTTGTGGCAAATTCAGATATCTGTTACAATATGTAAGGGTGTGCTATTAAACCACGTGAGAAAGGAGCGCGGATTTGGAAAGGTTAATAGAAAAGATAACGACAAAAAAAGCACTGGTATTCACTGCCCTTTTTGCAGCAGCATTTTTTCTGATAAATAACTCAGGGATTGGTGTGGCGGGTCTGCTGAAAATAACAAACGGGGCGAATATTCTTGATTTTGAATTCGGGTATTCATCGGCGCAGGCGAACAGCATTGTGACAGCATTGGGTGAGCAAGGGCGGCTGTTCTATCTGACGAAAATCATACCGATAGACTTTGCGTTTCCGGTTACGTATATGCTGTGCTATGCCGGTTGGATCGCCAGATTGGCAAAGAACGTTTTGCCGGTAAAACGCGCAAAACGTCTTTTGATTCTGCCGCTGCTGGCGATGCTGTTTGATTGGCTTGAGAATATCGGCATTATATTCATATTGACGCAATTCCCGAGCATGCCCGACGGTGCCGTGGCGCTTGCCAGCACAGCGGGCATGATAAAGTTTGCATTCACTCTTTGCAGCATGGTCACCATCATTACGCTGCTCATGGTGTCGTTGTTGAGAAGACGGTCGAAAATCGAGACGGTGCAATAGGAGCGTTATGCTGAGAGATTTTATTGCCGATGCGAAGGCCGACGACACGCCGATCATGCAGCTGCGTTTCGAAAACGAAACGCTCAGCGAGACGGACTTATCAAGGATCGATTTTGAGTCGGTGCATTTTATCAAGTGCCGGTTTACCGCGTGCGATTTTACGCGGACGAATTTTTACAGCACGCTGTTTGACAGCTGTGATATATCGAACTGCGTGTTTGAGAGCAGCTACTGGAAGGATTCAAAGATTGTGAACTGCAAAGCGGCGGGGAGCAATTTTTCGCAGGCGCATTTCAACGGCACGCGGATTGAGGGCAGCGCGTTTCAGTATGCAAACTGCATCAAAACATGGTGGATGAACAGCGCGGTGGAGGATTCTGATTTTAAGGAAGCGTTTATGTCGGATGTGAAAATCAAGGGGCTGCGGATGAATCAGGTGAACCTGACGCGTGTGGATTTTTTTAAGACACCGCTGAAGGGCGTGGATTTATCCGCGTGCGTGATAGACGGGATACTGCTGTCGGAGACGTATGCGGAGCTAAGAGGGGTGAAGGTGAGCATGGAGCAGGCGGCGGGGTTGGCGCAGCTGCTGGGGGTGCAGATCGTGTGAGCGCAGGGCGCGGGGGGGTGTAACTTCAGTCATTCCGTTGGAGCGTAAGCGATCGAGGAATCCCCCCTACAAAGCGTATTTCATGGGATTCCTCGACAGGCTCGGAATGACAAAACAAGGTTTATCGACAGTTTAAAAACTTATACAAATTGCTTCACAAACTCCACAGGAAACATGGTTCGCGATGCCGTTTCTTCCACAGAGAGACCCTGCGCCAGATAGCGCCTTGCAACGCTTTCCATACTCTCCGACACCTCGACGATGTATTTATCATAGTCGTAAAACCGCATGACTCGCTGACCCCAAGGGTATTCTTTGCTTTTGTGGATAAATTCAATGCCCTCTTGGTTTTCGAGCTTTGTTTCCCAGTCGCTTAAGTTTTCCACCTCGAAGTAAAGCTGAAAGTTATCCGGCTTATGATGCATGGTGAGCTTTTCGCCGACAAGCTCTTCGTAGTTCGATTGCAGAGAGAGGCCGTTTTCAAATGCCACATGCACGCCAAGATCCATCAGTATCTTTTGCTGCATGACCTTTTCGTAGAAGCTTTTCGATTTTTCCATATCCGATACCGAGATTAATGTGCCGCAATATTTCATGAAATTCACTCCTTTTTTTGCTTATTATAAATCAGAATTTTGCGATTTGACTGTAAAAATCGGACATGTTTTTGCGGTACGTTTCGGGGGTTAAGCCGCATGCCGATTCGAAATCGCGGATGAAGTGCGACAAGTCGTAGAAACCCGTGGCGTGGCATGCGTAGGTGACGCTGTGAGAGGGGTTGTTCAGCAGCCGAACGGCTTTGTTGATGCGAACCAACCGTGAAAAGGATTTGACGCTCATGCCGAGAAACTGATCGAAAATCCGGTTCATGTGGCGTTCGCTGTAGTAAACGTGCTCGGATAGTTCTTTGGCGGATATAACACCCATGTTGTCGACAATCAGTTGCGTGGTCTGGCGCAAGGCATCGGGGTAGATCGTATTCAGGCTGGACAGAAGCAGTGCATCCATGCCGTCCGCAAGCTCGGTGAGGGTGGCGGCACTGTATAGTGTATCGGCAATTAAGTTGTTGAGCCGTTGATTGATGATATCAAAGGGGAGGATTCGGTCAGTCAGCTCACTTTGCTTCATGTTTGTGAAGGCGAAAAGGCCGGCGGGCTGAAACTCTATGATGACCAGCATAGCGTATTGATTCGCGCGGCTGCCGACTTGGCAGGGCTTCGTGGCAGGCCCATATAATGTGCTGTGCAATGCGCTATCGTTAAGCGAGAACACCAGCGTGGCGCTGCCGTGAGGGATAACGGTGTAGTTGGCGGATATATAGCTGTCACCGGGGAAGGTGACGGTGTAGTTCGAAATCCATGAGCGAAGCGCAGGGTGCGGCAAAAGATAGATGAAGCCGCTGCCTTGGGCGAGGATGCGCGCGGTGTGTGTGAAGTTGAGGAGAGCTGATTGATCAATCATGGTTTGCTTAAAACCGCCGTTACGTATTTTCAATGGAAATTGTATCATAAATCGATGAGGGACTCCAGTGCGGGTGGGGTGAATCGGTTGGGATATATATTGGAGTGGGGGGTATGGTGAAAAAGTGCGAATTGTTGAAGATAATGGGAGAATGTGATATGATAAGAAAAATGATATAGTTATTTTTGTTAAAATGTAGCGAGGCAGTATAACTGAAAATGGAAGGCTGGTAATTATGAGACCAAGTAAATTATCAGAGCATGAGTTTAAGAAGGGTAAGTTTATACCTCCTTTTAATAAATTATTTCCATCAACAATGAAATATGATTCATGGTGTTATGGACGATTACCCGAATATTTATGGATTGCTTTAATCTTATATAGATATGGAAGAAAGGAAGGCTTAGAAAAGTGCTATTGCATTATAAAGAAATTACATGAACTTAATTCAAATATAAGCCTTCCAACTTTCTCAGCAATTCTCTCAATGGATAGTGACAAGCAGAACGAATTTTTTGATATAATAATAGAACATACTGAAACAAGCACTTTAGCACCATTGACTATTATATTTACTTACAGCGAATATCCAGTTTTTTCAGAAAAATTTGAAGGACATAATTTATCTATCTCTTATAGACATGAGGCCATAGAACTTATATATGCAAAAGCGGGAGATCAGCATTCTAATTTAGCAACTGATATTAGATTTGTGGTAGTGTATTTTTCATTACTATCAGGAAAGTTGAAGGTACAAAAGCATATTGGCGAATTCATACTTAAATATCCTAGGCTTGAGTACCCAAATGAAGAACTAGATATGATTGGATCAATTGTTCGTTCTTCGGAACTTCCATTTATGTTATTTGAAAATAGAGATATATCGTATGCCGAGAATTTTTGGGAAAGGTTTAGTAGAATGAGTGATTGTGAATTATATGCATTAAAATTTGATCAAGAAAAAGGGGATACTAGTGAGTATATTAGCTCTTTAAAAAATGTATTTGAATACTTTACTCGTCTATTTAAATCAACCAATCCTTTAGATGTCAAAATGCTTGTGCTTTTAGGAATTGCAACATATTCATATAAGCGTTTATTAGAGCTGGTAAATCATAATTTATTTAACACGGTAACTGGTAGAACAATTACAAGAGTTATAATTGAAAATTATATTATGATGAAATATCTAATCAAAAACGAAGCCGATCATGAAAACATATGGATAGAATACCAGTATTATGGCATTGGCTTGTATAAGCTTGTTTTAACCCGAGTACGTGAAACTGAGATGGAATTGAAGAAGTCTCATGTTGACTCTAAGTATATAGAATATTTAGTTAATGAATATACAAATGAAGAGTTTATCAATATGGATACTTCTTATTTTGATAATCAACGAATACGCGATAAAGCCATTGCTGTTAATGAAAAAGAGCTATGGGGACTTTATTATGATTATGATTCTTCATTCGAACATGGACTTTGGGGAGCAATTAGAGAAAGTACGCTTTTAAAATGTCAAACAGCTGGGCACCAGTTTCATTGTGTACCTGACTATGAAAATGAACAGATTTTAAAAAGTGTTTGGCATGACAGTGCTAACATTATGAAAAAGATAGTTTTTTTATTAGATGAAATATATGGATTACCAGATTTTTTAATAGACGAGGTAAAGAAATTTGAAGGATGATTTTTTGCATATAGAAATTAAGAAATTACAGGATAATTATAAAAAAATATTAGAAACAGGATTAGATGCCTATTCTAATAGATATTATAAGAACATTATTGATGAAATAAATATTTTTTGGTATGCAAATAGGAATTTAGTCAAATTGATACTTCAAACTATTTCACCTCAATTCAATTGTTACGCCTTTACCGGGGCATCGTTCTTAGACCTTGAAGACAATGAACATTTCCCCTTTGTCATGCTAGGTGATACCCACATACTTGATGATCCTCTTTTTGGTTTTACAAAAATATTTAATGATATTACCGATGGTCCATTTGTTGATGAAATAAAAAAACAGATAGAACTTACTATAGTTGACAATATAAGAATTCTTGAGAACTATTCAAATATAATATTCATTCTTCCCTTAAGACAACTTACGAGTACAAATGTTGATCTCTTAAAGAAAGCAAGTGATCAAGCGTTTTTAAGTTTGTTTAAAGATAGAGAGATGACTATAAAGGATTATTTATCTTCATATTCATCATTAGCTGAGATAAAAAATGATTTAATTGAAGAAGCAAAAAAGCGCTTAATTTTCTCAGATATAGATAATATGAATGAAGATATTGTTGATCGTTTTCAACAATATTTATCTAGCACAAGCCTTCCTTTTGGGAAAGGAAAAAATGATGCCATTTTATTTTACCTTGTTTTATCTGGATTTTTTGCTCAAGCACTTGATATATTACTAATGTGTTCTGAATATAAAATTATTCCCTATATTCGGTATGATACTACTTTTAGTTATCTAATGTTATTAAGCAATAATTTTGATTCTTCATTAATGCAGGAGATAGTATTTAAATCTGCTATTTCTCACATTCTATATAAAAATTTTAATAAATCATTGATTAAAGATATTGATTTTATCGAGTATTTTGAAAAATTAAGAGTCAGCAAATTTAGTAATAACGTATTTATGGAAATAGATAGAAAAGGGTTGAGCTTATTTAATTCTTCTCGTGAACAGATATCTACGATAGTAATGGATATCTTTGAAAAGACTAATATATATTGTTAATAAAAGTAAAACTAAACACTACTTCCCATATATTCAGCCATCAAAAAAGGCCGTTCCCGGCCTTTTCTTCATCCTATTTCCTCTTCTTCCGTATCCTCTCGCAGCTCCCCGCATACGGGCACGCACTGCACCCGCTGCACCTCTTTTTCCTGCGCCGCAGATACACAATATCCGCCGCCACCAGCGCCACAATCACCGCCGCCAGCGCATAATCCACCCAGCTCATTCTCAGCCTCCCGCAATCAAGCTGCCCACCTGATACACTATCACCGCCGCCACCCACGCGACAGCCGTTTGATACAGCGCCACACCAATCGCCGCCCAGCCGCTTCTCATCTCGCGCTTCACCGTGGCAATCGCCGCCACACATGGGGAATAGACGAGCGTAAACACGAGGAACGACAGTGCCGCAACCGGCGTAAACACCTGTGCCAGTGCCGCGGGCAAATCGGCCGCGCCCGCCCCGCTTAACACCGCGAACGTGCTGATCACCGCTTCCTTGGCCATAAACCCGGTAATCAGCGAGGTGGAAGCCTGCCAGTTCCCAAACCCCAACGGGGCAAACACGGGGGAGATCAGCCGCCCGATGCCCGCCAGCATGCTCTGCGCACTGTCCGTCACCACGTTAAACCGCCAGTCGAACGTCTGGAAGAACCAGATGATCAGCGTCGCGATAAATATCACCGTGAACGCCCGTGTCAAAAAATCCTTCGCCTTGTCCCACAGCAGCCTCAGCACCGTTTTGGCGCCGGGCAGACGGTAATTCGGCAGCTCCATGATAAACGGCACCGGCTTGCCCCGAAACGCCGTCTTTTTCAGTATCAGCCCGCTCACCACGGCGAGCAGCATCCCAAGAACGTACAGCGATATCATCACAAGCGCGCGGTGGCTCGGGAAAAACGCCATCGTAAACATGCCGTATATCGGCAGCTTCGCGCTGCAGCTCATAAACGGCGTTAATACAATCGTCAGCTTGCGGTCGCGCTCACTCGGCAGCGTCCGCGTCGCCATAATACCGGGCACACTGCACCCAAAGCCAATCAGCATCGGCACGAAGCTGCGCCCCGAGAGGCCGATTTTTCTCAGCAGCTTGTCCATCACAAACGCGACGCGTGCCATGTAGCCGCTGTCCTCCAGCATCGAGAGGAAGAAGAACAGAACCACAATCGTCGGTATGAACGAGAGCACGCTCCCGACGCCCGCGAAGATGCCGTCGGCCACCAGCGATATCATCACCGGGTTAAAGCCGCCATCCGTCAGCGCGTTGCGTAGTGCTTCGGTCACATACTCAAGCCCGCCCGCCAGCAGATCGCTCAAAAAGCTGCCGATCACGCCGAACGTGAGCCAGAACACCACACCCATGATGGCAAGAAACATCGGTATCGCAAGATACTTATTGGTCAGCAAGTTGTCAATGCGCACACTGCGCGCGTGCTGCTTGTTCTCCTTGGGCTTTACCACCGTGGCGGCGCATACCGATTCGATGAAGCTGTAGCGCATGTCCGCGATGGCCGCCTTGCGGTCGGTCTGCAGCGCGTCCTCCATCTCACGTATGCTGTTTTCTATCGAGCACTGTTCCTTGTCGGTCAGCATCAGGCTGGCAATCATCAGTGCGTCGCCCTCCACAATCTTGGTGGCGGCGAAGCGCGGCGAAAAGCCTGTGCGCTCGGCATGGTCTTCTATCAAATGCGCCACGGCGTGAATCGTGCGATGCACAGGGCCGGTGCAAAAATCCTGCTTCTTGGGCTGCTGCTTGCGGCCCGCCGTTTTTACGATCACGTCAATCAGCTCGTCAATGCCTTCGTTCTTGCTCGCGGATATCGGCACCACCGGTACGCCGAGCTGTTCGCTCATCGCCTTCACGCGTATGGTGCCGCCGTTCACGCGCACCTCGTCCATCATGTTAAGCGCAATCACCACCGGCACGCCCATCTCCAGCAGCTGCAAGCTCAAATACAGATTGCGCTCAATGTTCGTCGCGTCCACAATGTTAATGATGCCGTCCGGGCGCTCCTTGGTGATAAAATCGCGCGTGATGATTTCTTCACTGGTGTACGGCGACAGCGAGTAAATGCCGGGCAGATCAACAACAGTTGTGTCCTTATGGCTGCGGATTATGCCGTCCTTTCTGTCCACCGTGACGCCCGGAAAATTTCCGACATGCTGATTTGACCCCGTTAACTGATTGAAAAGCGTCGTCTTGCCGCTGTTCTGATTCCCCACCAATGCGATGATCATCTGATTCCCCCACAATTTCTATATTCTTTGCATCACTTTTTCGCAGCGTCAGCTCGTAGCCGCGCAGCATCAGCTCAATCGGGTCGCCCATGGGGGCGACCTTGCGCATCATCACCTTGGTTCCGGGTGTTAAGCCCATGTCCAGCAGGCGGTCGCGCAGAGCGCCTTCGCCGTTAACCGCGGCGATGGTGGCGCTGCCGCCCAGCGCCAGCCGGTCCAGCGTGTGTGAGCCTTGTTTGCAGTGATATCGGTGCATTTCCCTGTGTTGCATGATTTGTTACCCCATATAAAAGTTTGCCTTAAGCAACTTTATTATAACACCCTTTTTGCTAAATGCAAGAAAAAGTTTGCCTAGTGTAACTTTCTTTTTGGAGCTGACTTTTTAAGAGTGAGGGAACGTCAGTGTGGGTGCTATGAAACGGGCTTGGCAGCGGGAGATTTACGGCACTTTGGCCGCTGTACCTGTGCCGAGAACGGCAGCAAAAATTCGGGTATGCCGCTCACGTACGGCGCGATTTGATACTGCTGATAGTAAACGATGAGGCCGTCCGGCACCAAGTAAAAGTTGTTTGTGTTGAAATAACGCGCGGCGTTTGTCTCGTAGTCGTCAAAATATATACCGGTACCCGCATTCATTTGCAGGGCAATCTGCGCGCCCACCGCACCAATCACATGCGCTTTGTAGGCTGCACCCGGCGCAAAGAAGCGCGCCATCGATACGCGCCGCGCACTGCCGAGGTCCCACGTGTCAGAGGTGCGGGTGGTGTTACCGTGAGCGCCGCCCGTAAACTGGTAAGCGTCGAAATACAGGCTTAATGTGCAGTTGTCGTTATAGGTAATCGTGCAGCCCAAATACGCTTCGTAGGGCCGAAACGGAATGTCCGGGTGGGTTTTGGCCATCTCATAGTCGAGCACGGCTTGATGATAGAGGCTGCGGCGGTAACGCTGCCGATACATCTCCGCCTTTGCGCGGTAGTAGCGGTTAATGGCCGTTGAAGCGGTTTGAAAAACAGCGGAGGACACATACGGGTATTCGATGGTGTAGCTCAGAACGCGCTGCCCGTTGTAAATCAAATCGTCCTGAATCACTTGAATGCGTGCCTGCATATAACCGCCTCCTTTGGTTTTCATAAAATGATATTCTTTTCTGGTGATTTTCATGACGGCAAATTTCTTTACAACAGCGGGAAAAAGTTGTAACTTATAGAAGAACATCATAGGCTGCGGACACGACATACCCCATTCGGGCCACAGGCGGAGGTCGTTTCCTACAGAACGAAGCATACTCGTTACATGTTATAATAAGAGTATACCTGTACCCCGGAGGGGTATACCTGCCCAAAATGAGAGCAGATATATAGAGAAGCAATTTGGTTTCCCAAATGCGGAACGGTCATACCCCATTCGGGGCACAAGCGACCGTTCCCTACAAAATTCAAACAGAAAAGCTCAATTTCAAATAGATAAAGGAGAATCAACATGAAAAAACAAGCTTTCGGCGTTTGTCAAGATGGGCGCACCGCGTCGCTATATACCCTGACCAACAACAACGGCATGACAGCCAAAATCACCGATTTTGGCTGCGCCGTCATCTCGCTGCTCGTGCCGGATAAAAACGGCAACATGACAGACGTGGTGCTCGGCTACGATACATTGGCCGAATACGAAGTTAACCCGCCGTTCCTGGGCGTGGCCATCGGGCGCTGCGGCAACCGTATTGTGGGCGGCACATTCGCGCTCGACGGTGTCTCCTATCAGCTCGATTTGAATGACGGTGCGAATCATCTGCACGGCGGCTACAAGGGCTTCGATAAAAAGCTCTGGAACGGCGTGCAAACGGCCGAGAGCAGCCTGACGCTGACGCTTTTCAGCGAAGACGGCGACCAAGGGTACCCCGGCAATCTCATCGCCTGTGTGACGTATACCCTGACTGACGACAATTCGATTGTGATGGCCTACCGTGGCATGAGTGACAAGAAGACGATATTCAACATGACGAACCATTCGTATTTCAACCTCGCTGGGCAGCAGAGCGATTCGATACTCGACCATGAGCTCATGATCAACGCAGACAGAATGGCGACAGTAAATGAGAAGGTGAGCGCGACGGGCGAGCTGATCGATGTAACGGGTACACCGTTTGATTTTCGCAGCCCGAAAAAAATCGGCCGCGACATCAACGAAGCGAACGATCAGATTAAGTTTGTGGGCGGTTTCGACCACCATTACGACATCAATAAGAACGGCCAGCCGGCCGCCATGGCTTACTGCGCTGAGACGGGAATCGGCATGACGGTCGACACCAGCTGTGATGGCGTACAGCTGTATTCGGGCAATTTCCTGACGGACGGCCTGCCGATTAAGGGAGGACGCAAGGTAAAAAAACGCATGGCGTTTTGCCTTGAGACGCAGTTCGCGCCGGATGCCGTGAACAGGCCGCGGTTTTTAAGCCCTGTCATTGAAGCGGGCGAATGCAGTGAATATGAAACGTGGTATACGTTTTGCATCGGTGCACCATGGAATAAGTAAATTGTCATTGCGACAGCTCCCGCAGGCTCAGCCCTTCGGGAGCTTTTTTGTATCAGGACTTCCGAGAATCCGCATGATGACAAGTCTCAAGATACCAATTAAAAACATTGCGCCGATCCGGCAAACAAACCAAATGGTGTAAATATTGTCACACAGCAATGTGCGTGGTATAATCACGATCAATATTCCGTTAAATTAAGGTTAATGCTGTCAATATACTCTTGACAACACGATTGCATAACCATATAATTTATAACGGAAGGCGATATAACGTGATTCGTTATAACGTAAGCCGTTACAACAATGGCAACAGAAATGAGGTTAAGTATGAATATTGAGGAGAAATCACAGGAGGTTCTGAGCGTCAGGAATTTGACGAAAACCTTTGCGTTAACAAGCAAGCAGCGACGGATAGAAAAAACGAACCTGAAAACAAAAACGGCTGTTAACGATTTATCTTTCGCTGCCTACAAGGGCGAGATTTTCGGGCTGCTCGGGCCGAACGGCGCCGGAAAAACAACAACCTTGCGTATGATAGCCACGCTGCTTCGCCCCGATACGGGCGATGTGACGGTTAACGGTGTGAGTGCGGTGAGCGACCCGTCTCATGTGCGGGGGCAGATTGGATTTTTAACCAGCGAACTCAAGCTGGAAAATTGTTTCACACCAAACTATCTGTTCGATTTCTTTTCGGAGCTTTACGGCGTTGAACCGGCCATTCGAAAGGAGCGCCAAAAAAGGCTGTTTGAAAAGTTCGGCATCGACCAATTCGCCGAAGTTAAAATCGGCAACCTGTCTTCGGGCATGAAGCAAAAGGTAAGCTTGGTCATATCCATCGTTCACGACCCGGATATTATCATTTTCGATGAACCCACAAATGGGCTCGATGTGCTGACCGCCAAGGTGGTGACTGATTTTCTGCTCGAGCTTAAGGAGCAAGGCAAGAGCATTATCTTATCCACGCATATTTTCAGCCTCGTTGAGAGACTGTGCGACCGGGTCGGCATCATCATTGATGGCAAAATGCTGCTGTGTGATACGCTAAAAAGCGTGACTGCGGCTAAGCCGCTGGAAGAAGTGTTTTTCGATTTATATGAAAAGACGGTGGGTGAAGCATCATGAAAAGCAACATACTAACGATAATGAAAAAAGAATTTTCTAAATTCTTTGGCGATAAAAGGATGGTTTTCACTACGCTGCTTTTGCCCGGCCTGATGATATTTTTGATGTACTCCATTATGGGCGACGCGATCAAGTCGTTTGTATCGGTCGATGAAACGTATGTTTACAAAGTTTATGTCAGCAACATGCCCGAATCCATCAAAGACGATATCAATGCGTTGAATTTTGATATCACGCAGACCGACGAAAAAGATTTCGATGCGGTGAAAACGCAAATCACCAATAAGAACGCGGATATGCTCGTCATATTCCCCGGCGATTTCGATGCGGCTGTGAGCAGCTATGACGCTGCAAAGTCGTCACAAAAACCGGCTAATGTCGATGTCTATTACAATACGACCTCCACAGAATCCGCCAATGCCTATTCACTTATTTTAGATTATCTCGATGGCTATGAGTCCCGTTTGGCCAACAAGTTTGATGTGAACAACTCAGAGACCAAATATGATCTCGCTTCTGATAAAGACGTGACAGGCGAGTTCTTCTCGATGATGCTGCCGATGCTGATGATGATTTTCATGTTCAGCGGATGCATGGGCATTGCACCCGAATCGATAGCGGGCGAAAAGGAAAGGGGCACCATCGCCACACTGCTGGTTACGCCCATTAAGAGAAGCGAACTGGCGATCGGAAAAATCATCAGCCTGAGCGTTCTCGCTTTGCTGAGCGGTTTATCGAGCTTTTTGGGGACGATGATCTCGCTGCCGAAGCTCGCCGGAATCGGTGCGGAAACGATGAACGCGTCGGTGTACTCCGTTGCCGATTATGCGCTGCTATTATTGGTGATTCTTTCAACAATACTGTTGTTTATTTCGCTGATATCCGTGATCTCCGCTTTTTCCAAAACGGTGAAAGAGGCGGCCACCTCGGTGACGCCGTTTATGATCATTGTGATGCTGATTGGGGTATCGGCCATGTTCGGCAATGGCGCTGCCGCTGAAAGAGCATGGTATCTCGTGCCGATGTACAACAGCGTTCAGTCTATGGTCGGTATTTTCTCGTTTGGTTATGATCCGATCAATATCGTCATCACCATGGCGGCGAATCTGGCTGTATCCGGTGTGCTGATGTATGTGCTGACGCGTATGTTCAACAGTGAAAAAGTGATGTTCTCAATTTGATCGAAGTATTACTTTGCAACATTGAGTGCAGGCGGGGCCTGCCGAATAAGGTGACAAAGCTCCTGTCGGTAAAAGGAACTGACGGGAGCTTTTACTTTTGTACAGCGGAAGAACCGATTTATTGATCAAAGAACATCTCAGCTTCATTTTTGTTTGATATCAATTATATTCACGGCATAATCAGGACACATTAATCACATCAACACGTGGAGGCTATGCCATGCATGCGATGTTTAAGGGCACCATCAGCTTTGGGCTGGTGAGCATCCCAATCAAAATGTTCGCCGCGACGGAAGAAAAGGACATCCGATTCCGCTCGATTCATAAAAAATGCCACACGCCCATTAAATACAAAAAGGTTTGCCCGAACTGCAACGAGGAAGTAGGCCCGGACGATATCGTCAAGGGCTTTGAGTATGAACCCGGTAAGTTCGTCATCGTTTCAGACGAGGATATCGAATCGGCCAAGGCTGAGGTACAGGCGCGCTCCATCGAGATTGTGGACTTTGTGGATCTGCGCGAGATCGACCCGATCTACTTCGATAAAACGTATTATCTTGCGCCGCAGCCCGAGATGGGCGACAAAGCGTACAATCTGCTGCGTGAGGCGATGAACCGCTCGGGGCGTATTGCGGTGGCGCGCGTGACGATGCGCGACAAGCAAACGCTGTGTGTACTGCGCGTTTACGGCGAGGCGCTCGTGCTGGAGACAATTTTTTACCCGGACGAGATTCGCCCGGTCAGCGAGGTGCCGTCGCTACCCAAACAAAAGGATGTTGACGCCAAGGAGATGGACATTGCCGAAAAGCTGATCGGAAACTTAACGGCGGCATTTGATCCGTCTAAATACACCGACGAATACCGCGAATCGCTAAAGAAAGTGATTGAAGCAAAAATCGCTGGCAAACAGGTGGTGTCGCAGCCAAACGCGCCCGAAACCAACGTGATCGATCTGATGGAAGCGCTCAAGCGAAGCGTCGAGCAGACGGAAAAAGCGATGAAAAAAGCGCCTGCAAAGCGCAAAGCCAAGTAAATGGACATCACGGTGATGGAACCCATCTCGCTGCCGAGCGTGATGGAGGGAGATTTTATTCATCAGATCAAATGGGACGGCATCCGCGGCATATCGACAATACAAGACGGGCAGGTCGCAGTGTATTCAAAGAACGGGCGTGATGCCACTGATGCATACCCCGAGCTTTCGGCGCTCGCCAAGCACATGGACGCGAAGCAAGCCGTGCTGGACGGAGAAATTATTGTGTTTGTGGACGGCAAACCGTCGTTTTATCATGTGCTTAAGCGCAGCCGGGTGCACAAGCGCTCTGTCGTGTCCAGATATCCGGTGCGTTACGTCGTGTTCGATCTGATCATGCTGGATGGGCGCGATCTTCGACGTGAGCCGATTGAGCAGCGGCAGATGCTTTTGAAGCAACGGTTTTCGGGCAGCGCGGCTATGGCGCTGGCCGACAGCTTTAACGACGGAGAGGCGTTGTTCGCGCTCATGAAGCAAAAGAACATGGAAGGAATCGTCTCCAAGCGCAAAGGCAGCCTGTATACCGCAGGAAAAAGCCACGGCGATTGGTACAAAACGAAAACGGCACGAAAAATACTGTGTGCCGTGACTGGTGTGCATTTTAATGAGGGGCAGCCGGCTTCGTTGATGCTCGGTATTTATCGTGAAGGTGAGTTGATTCCTGCGGGACATGTGGGCACAGGCCTTTCGCAAAATGATTTGCGCATCATTGCCGACTATGCGCGGCGTGAGGGCAAACCGATCAGCAAAGACGATTTCAGCCTTGAGCCGCGCCTGACCTGCTGGGTGCGGTTTGCCGAGTGGACACCCACCATGACGCTGCGCCACCCCGTGATGCTCGGGTTTGGCGATAAAGCACCGAGTGAAGCAACGGGAGAGGAGATTGTGTTGTGAGCACATTAACCGTACAAGGCAGCGATGTCGTGATGACGAACCCGGATAAAATACTGTTTCCGGATATCGGCATGACCAAGGGCGCATACGTGAACGCGCTTGTGACGCTTGCGCCGTATCTGCTGCCGCACACAAGCGGGCAGCCGTTAACTGTGCTGCGCTACCCGCACGGCGTGGGCCGTGAGTTCTTCTATCAGAAGAGGCCGCCCAAAGGCATGCCTGATTGGGTCAGCATCACAAAGGACGACTCGGGCGAGGAATTTGTTAACCTCGACAGCTTAAAAACACTGGTCTGGCTCGGCAATTCGGCGGCGCTGGAGTTTCATGTGCCATTTTGCGCGCCGGACGGATATCTCACCGCGCTTGTTTTCGATCTTGATCCGTCCGAAGGGCAAACATTTGAGGAGGTGACGGCGTGCGCGATTTCGGTGCATGAGACGCTTACCCAGCTTGGCGTACCCTGCTACGCCAAAACGTCGGGTGCGTCCGGGCTGCAGATTCATATCCCGACGCGGCACATGACGTTTGAGGAAGGGCGTAAAATCAATCTGTTTTTCGGGAAATATTTCGCGGCCAAGCACCCGGATACCGTCACGATTGAGCGCCTTGTCAAGAACCGGGGGCGTAAGCTTTATTTTGATTATCTGCAGATGGGGCACGGTAAAAGCATCATCAGCGTGTATTCGCCGCGCGCGGTGCCATGCGGTGCGGTTTCGATGCCGGTGACTTGGGACGAACTGAGAAACGGCGTGAAGCCGTGCGACTTTACGCTGCGCAATGCCGCGCAGCGGCTGCAAACCTTGGGTGATTTATTCGCGCCTATTCTTAAAGAGGGCAAACGCATAACTGTTTTGGAAGAGATACTCGCAAGGCCGGTATGAATGCGATCAATTGGCATGTTGCCGATGCATACAATCTAATATCAATGTCGCTTATACGTATGGATACATATCAATATAAGTCTTAGAACAAACTCTACGAAAACCAAAGGCAGAAGCTATTAGATGGTCTTGAGTCTATCATGGCGTGCATTATACTTATCAGGATGGCATGATGTGCTCATACTCAATGGTTCGAGCGTCGCTTCTTTCTCATCTTGATCCGCAAGATAATCATACGGATCTCATACTTTTGAGCAGATGCAGCCATGATGCCGATGAGTTGACAGCGGCACTGCTGGCTGGTAAAATATCATTATTAAGTGATTAACAGGAGGCAGCAGGCACGAATGAAGATGCAGTAACCGATAAACAATTTTAAACGGCTGAACAGCCATACAAATGTTTGAGGATTACTGTATGTTTTTATTCATTCGGTCTGAGTGCCTTTTATTGTGCAATTGAGCGCGGTATTTCGGGTGCGCTTAGGCTTATTTATCAGTAATCCTCTCCGGAAAAGGAGTGGATTTTTTTGTTACTGGAAATCAATAATTTAGAAAAAAGCTACGGAGCCAGAACCGTGGTGTCAATAAAAAGGCTGGCGCTGTATCATGGAGATAAGCTGGCGGTGGTGGGCAAAAACGGCGCGGGTAAAACCACCTTGCTGAAGCTGATCACGGGAGAGGTGGAGCCGGATGTCGGGCGCGTTTCGGTACGCGGCAAGCTCGGCATCATCGCGCAGTTCGGCACGCCGGAGGATGCGGCTGCGCGCAGCGGCGGCGAAAAAACGTCCGCATTGATTGCGCACGCGTTTGAGCAAAACCCGGACCTGCTGATTGCCGATGAGCCGATAACCAACCTTGACATGGAAAGCATCAAACGGCTTGAAGCGGCACTGCTTGCGTTTGACGGGGCGTTGCTGCTTGTCTCTCACGACCGCGTGTTGCTGCAAAACGTTTGCACGAAGGTGCTTGAGATGGAAAACGGCGTCTGCACACTGTACGGCTGCGGCTACGATGATTATCTCGCCCAAAAGCAGCTGGAAAAAGCGGCACAAGAAGCGCGGTATGAAGCCTATACGCACGAAGCAGACCGCTTGAAGAAGGTGGCAAAAGAGAAAGCGAGGCAGTCGGCAAATGTGAAAAAAGCACCGAGGCGCATGGGCAACTCGGAAGCGCGGCTGCACAAAATGGGCGGCCAAAGCCAGAAGGCCAAACTGGATCGCGCGGCCAAAGCGGCCCGGTCGCGCCTTGAGCACCTCGAAAAGTCCGATAAGCCATGGCAGGATAAGCCGATAGCGTTTGACCTGCGCGTCACGGCCATTCACAGCCCCGTGCTGATTGATGTGCAAGGCGTATCGAAAAGCTATGGAGACAGGATGGTGCTGAATGATTGCCGTATGATGGTTCCTAGCGGCAAAAAGACGGCGATTGTGGGGGCCAACGGTGCGGGCAAAACCACGCTGCTCGAACTTATCGCGGCCCGCGCACAGGGTATACAAACGTGCGCGCACCTGCGTATCGGCTATTTCAAGCAAGATTTAAGCACGCTCGATTTACAAAAAGGCGTGCTCGAAAACGCGATGGACGGTGCCGCTTACGATGAGCAATTCGTGCGCACAATACTCGCGCGTCTGCTATTTCGGCGTGATGCGATGCATCAAAAAGCCGCCACACTCAGCGGCGGTGAACGTTTAAAGCTCGCGCTCGCCAAGATCATACTCTCGGGCTTTCATCTGCTGGTGCTCGACGAGCCGACCAACTTTTTAGATGCCGAATCGCGCGCCGCGTTTGAATCAGTGCTGCAAGCTTATCCGGGAGCGGTGCTGTTTGTGTCTCATGATCGGTTCTTTCTAACTGCCGTGGCCGACAGAATTGTCAGCCTTTCAGGCGGGCGCGCACAAACCTTTGAGGGCGGGTTTGAGCAGCTCCAGCGGCTCGACGAACAAAATGGTTGAGGGTGTACAGACCTGAAAAACTGTGATAATATAGCATATGTAAAAGCATGCTTGCTTGCATTGCATGAGTAGGCCAATTTGAGGAGAGTACGAAAATGAAGAAAGCATTGTTTATCATATTGGTGATGGCCCTTGTTTTCACACTGTCGGTTCCGGTCTCTTTGGGAGCACCCGACCCGTCGGCCACGCCGTCTGCCTCTCAGACGCCGCAGACCTCTGAGACACCACCAGCCACGCAAGATCCGATGCCGGACGATGCAGTGCCGCAGGATTCAACGGGCACTTTTGAAGTGATTAAGCTGGAAAGCTCGGGCACCAGAGTATTCAAGGTGCAGATGCGCTTAAGAGATTTGGGGTACTTAAACTATCGGCCAACCGGTCAGTACTTTGGTTTAACGCAGGATGCCGTGATTAAATTCCAGCAGAATAACGGCCTTGATACCGATGGCCAGATCGGCCAGATGTCGTATGACAAGCTGTTCACCTCCGACGTGGTTCGCAAGCCCTTAAGTGCTTCTGTTCCCGTTTATTACGGCATCGGTGAATACAACGGCACCACGGCACCCGGCACGCTTGCGGACTGGGCAACCGAGGTGGACGCGGCGTTCCCCGTGGGGGGGACGGCGACCGTGACCGATTACAACACAGGCAAATCGTTTACCGTGACGCGCTCGGGAGGCACAGGCCATGCGGATGTGGAAGTGACGGATGCGGCGGCATATACCGCTTTTCTTGAGTGCTTCGGTGTTAAGGCGGATGTGGAGCCCACATGGGAGAAACGTGCCGTGGTCGTGACTGTGGGAACTTCTACGTATGCGGCATCGCTGTTTGGGCATCCGGACGGCACTGATACGATTGAGGCCAATACCATGAAAGGGCATGTGTGCCTGTATTTTATGGGCAGCACGTCGGACGTGCTCGGGTTTGTTGATAAGGAGCATTACAAAATGGTTCTGATTGCCGCGGGCAAAAAGGAAGGCGAGCTTCAGTATCAACAATAAGCAATAAAGCCAAAGGCAAGTGAGTTTAAACGCTCACTTGCTTTTTTGATTTTGCGATTTGTAGGGGAGAGTCATGAACCTCCAGTGATATTTTGCAAAATGGCGTGCCACGCCTACATCCCTTCGGGATACAGGCATCTCTATTTTTACATAGTCTATGACACGATGATGACCGCGTTGCCCCGTTTGTGCCCACTCTCCACGTAACTGTGGGCTTCGGTAATCTGCTCCAGACCGAATGTTTTGCCGATAACCGGTACTATTCTTCCGGCTTCGAATAATTCCTTTATAACTGAGAACGTTTGCTTATTGAAAGGTTTTGCTTTGTCGTCTATCGAAATATATTTTCCGCCGGGGGCCAGTATTTTTTCGCATCGCGCTCGAAGCTGTTTCCTATCGTTCATCCCATAGGGTACCGCATCAAATATCAGATCGTATTGCCGGGCGGTGTAGGTAACATCTTCTTTGGTGTAGTCGATGACTGTGTCGGCTCCGAGTGACTTGACAAGGTCTACGTTGGCGGTGCTGCAGACGCCGGTGACCTTCGCACCGTAATAATTAGCGAGTTGCACGGCTGCTGTTCCCACTGAGCCCGAAGCTCCATAGACCAAAACATTTTTGGCCACTTGAATATTTCCCTGATCGAGGAAACTGAGTGCCAGAGAAAAGCCATAAGGCAGGGCGGCGGCTTCTTCGTAAGTTGCACCAGTGGGTATTGGCAATATCATTGCGTCTTCCGGCAAGCATTTGAATTGCGCGTATGTGCCCGTACGCAGATTGTAATTCGACTGAAGTGTCGCACCGAAGATACGATCACCCTTTTTAAAAAGGCAAACGTTTTTCCCCGCCGATTCGATCTCGCCCGCCAGAATAAAGCCGAACATCGGGTTTCTCGGTTTCGTGAAGCCGAACAGTAAATGCATGATCAGCCGGTACTTCTTCGAATCCATACGTCTTAAAATCACATCGCTGCCTGTCACCGTGGTGGCGTGAATTTTGATCATCACTTCGTTGTCTCTTGGGGCCGGCTTATTCACATCTGTTAATTTGAACACGTCAGGCCCTCCGAATTTGGTGCATACAACCGCTTTCATGGTATCGTACATACATCGCGTCCTTTCCTGTTGTCGTCCCTTCTTACTTTATAAACCTATAACGTTTCAGACACGAAATTATTGCATTTTCATCCGGCAGGTTTTCCAGCTGGCCCCGTTTGGGGTACAGGTATCTCTTTTGGAATTTTTCCGAATCGTAGGGGAGGGTCTTGACCCTCCTGCAAATTATGCGATATTAAATGCCCCGCCTATACCCCTCGTATATAATGTTCCCAACGGAAACCTCCGTTTGCGCTCTTCACTAGCGCTTTGTGGTATACTCTGATCAGGCAGAGGAATACGTCCTATCCCTTGGGCTTCCAAGCCTGTCCCGGAG
>JAEYOE010000009.1 GCA_023412005.1 Bacillota bacterium | reverse complement strand
ATCAATCCGGCAGCTATTCTTCTTCTCATGCTTCAATGTCTAAACGTGGCTCACCATATCTGCGCAGAGCTCTCTGGAACACCGCTGAGGTTGCTTCTAGAATGAATCCTGTTTTCGTTGAATTCTACCAACGTAAGCGCAGCGAAGGGAAAAACCATATGACTTCTATCGGAGCTGTGGCCCGCAAGATGACTTATTCTATCTTCGCTATCCTTCGCGACCAAGTTCCCTTTAACCACGATTTTGGGGCTTGACTTTATATAGCTGGCTCCGGGATACAGGTATCTCTTTTTTGGATTTTGCGATATGCGACGCTCTCATAAATACAAAAAAAGAGCCCTGTTGGCGGCGTTTGCCGGGATGCGCTCTTGAGTTTTTGTATACAATGGGCGGAACGAGTATATCCCTCCAGGATAAAGGTATCTCTTTTTTGGATTATTTCGAAAAAGAAAATGGATCGACATACGCAATCTGGGGCACAGGCGGAGGTCGATCCCTACGATTCGATAAATAGTGTTTTTGTGTCTTTATCCAATCCGTATCGCTGCGCTGCCGCACTTGTGCCCTGTCTCCACGTACCGGTGCGCGTCAGCCATCTGCGCCATATCAAAGCTTTTGCCGATCACGGCTTTGAGCTGCCCCTGCTCAATCAAGCCTCTCAAAAAATCGAGATCCTTCTTTTTCTCCGCCGGTTTTCGAAGACCCGTCGCCGCGAACATACCGCGCTTGCCTTTGGATTTGGATGTAAGCATCGCCGCCATCATCGCGCTGCCTGTCGGCACCGTGGTCAGGTAGATACCGTGTGGCGTTAATGCCGCTTTGCATTTACTAAACGCGCTTTTGCCCACCGCATCGAATATCACGTCATAACGTGAATCACTTTTTATAAAGTCCTCTTTGGTGTAATCAATCACACTGTCAGCACCCAGTTCTTTCACAACCGCCACATTGTTTGGCCCGCATACGGCTGTCACTTTTGCGCCATAGTATTTGGCCAGCTGCACCGCGTACACACCCACACCGCCCGCCGCGCCGTTGATGAGGATGCGCTGACCTTTTTTCAGCTTGGCGTGATCCCGAAGGAAGGGCAGCGCCGTGAGTGAGCCTTCACTGACCGCGGCCGCCTCCTCAAACGTGATGGCCAAAGGCATAAGCGCCACCGCCTCAGCTTCACCAAGCGCAATCAGCTCGGCGTTGGTTCCGAAATTCGTGCCGCTGCTGCCATACACTTTATCGCCCGGCTTAAACGCGCTGCTGCCCGGCTTTTCCACCACGCCCGCAAACACGTCGCCCGGGATACGCTTTGGTTTTGTGAGTCCCGTAAAGAAACGCGCGATAAAAGGCTTTCCTTTTCGAAACGCGCAGTCAGGGTCCGCCGCGACTGTCGCTCTGATGCGGATCAGCATATCGCCGTCTTTTGGAACCGGATCCTTTACGTCTTGTATGCGAAGCACATCGGGGTTTCCATATTTGGTTACAACAATCGCTTTCATATCAATTCTCCTGAATTGTGATGATGACCTTGCCGCTTGCATGCCCGCGGCTGAGTTCTTGCAGCGCCTGTGGTGTTTCGCTTAATGAATGTCTTGCGGCAATCACGGGCTTCAGCTTACCCTGTGCCACGAGATCGAGATTGAAATTAAGGTCTTTCGGATTCGGCCTTGCGGCGAGCATCCGCACCTTTCTGTCACCGAGAGACACGAACGGACCGAACACCATTGTTTTAAATATCTGCTTCAACGCGCCGCCCAGCACCACGCAAACCCCGTTTGCCTTTAAAACGCGTTTGTAGGCCGACAGCGCGTAGCCGCCATTCACCGCGATGACAACATCGTATCTATCCACAGCTTTGTCAAAGCTCTCTTTGGTATAATCAATCACCTTATCTGCGCCGAGCGAAGAGATAAGCGCTGCATTCTTCGAACCGCAAACGGCGGTCACCTTCGCGCCGAAGTGTTTGGCGAGCTGCAAAGCATACGTACCCACACCACCGCCCGCGCCGACGATCAGCACGCTGTCTCCTTTTTTCACACCGCCCTTATCGCGCAGCGCCTGCAGCGCCGTTCCGGCCGCCACGGGCAATGCCGCCGCGTTTTCAAACGACACCCCATTTGGTATTTTCGCGAGAACGCTTTCGGGCACGGCCACAAATTCCGCAAAGCCGCCGAGGCCGCAGCCTGATATGTCCGCCGCCACTTTATCGCCCGGGCAATACCCCTTCACATGGCTGCCAACGGCTTCCACAACGCCCGCGATATCCGCACCGAAAATCTTGTTTTTCGGGATGATCCCCATCCGCGCCGAGCGGTAATCGAGCGCATTCAGTGACGCGGCATGGATTTTCACAAGCACCTCGCTTCGCTGAGGCACCGGCATCGGCACATCGCCGTAAACCAGCTGCTTATTCTCATACACAACAGCTTTCATTTTTTATCCCCTTCCATCTCATAATCGAACACCTCGCCGACCGACACAGCAAACGCATCCGCAATGCGAAAGGCCAGCTCAAGTGAAGGCGAATATTTGCCCGCTTCGATCGCGATAATCGTCTGCCGGGAGACGCCCGTTTTCTCGGCCAGCGCCTGCTGCGTCATCTCGTCCGCGAAAAAACGCAGCTTTCGGATGTTGTTCGTAATCACAATTTTCTTAGCCATTGGACACACCCTTGCGATAATAATACAGTCCTGAAAGCCCTTCGATGATTGACCCTGCGCTGCTTGCTATAAAGAAAACATTGAGCATCACGGCAGGCAAAGCCCCGAGCACCAGTAAGACGAGGCCCGACACAAAACCCATACCCGCAATTACATAGCCGACCTTGGAGGATTTGAGATCGATCAGCTTCACCATTTCATCCTCCACCATGCAGGCTTCCATCTCGGTTTCGATTTCCTTGTCATCACACTTGCCCTTCTTGATGGCGAGTGATGCCGCATAAACCATATGAAAGATAATTTGAATGATGATTGTGGCCACGATGCCGATGCCGATGAATATGAGCATCGTCACCGCACATTGCTTGATATCGTCAAACTTTTGATTGATTCCAAACACATAGATGCAATATGCCGCGAGCACGAGCACGCCCGATACGACGGCGGCAATAGTTTTCTTTTCCTGATAAGACATAGTCTTGATTCTCCTTTATTGGTTGATCTTGATTTTAAAGTACCACTCAGTTAACACATTGTCAAGTTTTTTTTACATCATGTCAAAGCTTTTTGTCTTGATTTGTTTCTGAAGACAAAAAAAACAGGCCTCCTGAGAAGCCCGTCTTTGTTTCTCTCTTACAGCTTGCTGCCGCACTTGATGCAAAAGGCGGAACCCGGCGCGTTTTCTGCACCGCAATTGGCACAAATCTTCGGCATGGGTGCGCTCGGCACAAACGGAGGGGCAGGCGGCGCATAAGGCTGGTTCTGAACCGGCAGACCACCCGCCATACGCAGCATCGTATCGTTAAGCTGTGCGGTGTTTTCCCGGATTGACAGCAGAATCATAATCAGTTCGTAAACAAGCCGGATACCCACAACCGAAACCAACATGATGAGTCCTGTCAGCGGGCTTATGAACAAAGCGATAAATCCACCCACCACGCAAACAACGGTGGCGGCAATGTATAGAACCTTAATGATGGATGACAGCCAGTACCTGTTAAAATTCAAAAAGTCATAAAGCCACTTCGCACCGCCCGTATAACGGCCTCTGTTCTTTGCGGGCAAAAAAACAAAAAGCAAAACGATACCTAAAATAAGCCCGATGATCGCCAGCACGATCGTGATGGTATTCATCGTCTGAAACGAACTGAAATAATCATAACCATAATCAAGAATATTGCCACTCATAATGATGCCACCTCATTAGAATTATTTTCACATTCTTTACCACCATTTGGGCGAACTCAAACGGAAATTCATTGCAATGTTATCAACTTTAGCACTTTTTTAGTCCGTCCGGTTTTGGTATGATACAAAGTGTTATGAAAAAGATCATGCTTACCGCCTTAAACGCACGGTTTTCTCACAGCAGCCTTGCGCTGCTGTGCCTGAAGCATGCCGCGTTTAACGAAAAGGCCGTCACCGCGAAAGAATACAACATCAACGATTCCGTTATGGATATCGCCGCCGATATTATCGCGCATGAGCCTGATATGGCGGGGTTTTCGTGTTATATCTGGAACATCGAGCACGTCGTAAAAATCGCATCCGTCGTTAAATCGGTGCGCCCGCGTTGCCTCATTGTGCTCGGGGGGCCAGAGGTGTCATTCGGCTGCGAAGCACTGATGGCAAGGTGGCCGTTTGCCGATGTGATCATTCGCGGCGCGGGTGAAGTGCCGTTCGCGTATCTGTCGCAGTGTCTAACAGAGGGGCAAAGCATAGAATCCACACCATCTGCCTGCATACGTACAACACGCGGCATGATCACGACACCTGATGCCGCGCCTTATAAGCTGGCCGACCGGCCGTTTTTGTATAACGATCTCAGCGCATTCGAAAACAAGATGATATATTACGAAACCAGCCGTGGCTGCCCTTATCGCTGCGCGTATTGCATGTCGGCCGGGGAAGCGCTGAGCTTTTTACCGATAGAACGTGTAAAAAATGAGCTTGAGCATTTTATGCGCGCGGGTGTGAAGCAGATAAAGCTTGTGGACAGAACATTCAATCATCCCGATTCGCGCGCGCAGGAGATTTGGGCTGCGCTGATTGCACTCAGGCAAAAATACCCGCTCTATTCAACAAACTTTCATTTTGAGGTGTCGGCGAATCTTCTTAGCGACGAATCAATCCGTCTGCTCGCCAGCGCACCGGCCGGGCTGATACAGCTGGAAATCGGCATTCAATCTACCAATGGCGAAACGTTAAGCGCCGTGAACCGTGCGCACAATACGCAAAAGCTGCTGCAAAACACAGCGGCGCTTTGCCGCCAAAACAATCTGCGCGTGTATGTTGACCTGATTGCGGGGCTGCCGCTGGAAACGCCGGACAGCTTTGCGCGCTCGTTCGACGATGCTTACAGCCTCGGCGCAAACAGGCTGCAGCTTGGGTTTTTAAAGCTGCTGTGCGGCTCGCGCATGCGTAAAAACGCCGATAAATATGGCATCGTCTACACGGCGCATGCGCCGTATGAGGTGCTGAAAACGGACATGATGAGCTATGAGCATCTTCGCCTTTTGCACCGTATTGAGCAGGTTCTGGACTGGCTTTATAACGAGCGGCAGGCAGAAAAAACGCTTGAACTGCTGACTTCCGAATTCAAATCACCGTATGCTTTTTTCAACGGCTTCACGCGCCATTTAATTGACACCGGGTATTTTACACGTCCTCAAAAAAAGCAGGCGCTGTTCGAGCAGCTGTTCGGCTTCGCGAAACAAAAAACCGACGAGACTCTGCTGCGCGAATCGCTGAGCTATGACTGGCTAAACCTTGGCAAGCCGGGCATTTGGCCGGAAGGCATATCCGTACCGATTCTGAATCTTCGGGAAACGGACAGCGATTTGCCCGACGGCATCTCTTTGCGGGAGGCCTCACGCCGGTATGTGCTGGCTGAATTCAGCCGCCTTTTTGATAAAACGTGTGTTCTGATGTTTGATTATTCAAAAACGCGGGACGACGACGGTTTTGTAATAAAAAAAGAGACGTAAACCGTCTCACAGACTGTCGATAAACTCTGTTTTGTCATTCCGTGCCTGTCGACTACGAAGTGGATTGGAATCCCATGAAATACGCTTTCAGAAGGGGATTCCATTCCACTATGTAGTCGATCGCTTACGCTCCAACGGAATGACATAAGTCCCTTTTTTGATACACTGAGAGATGTAAGTCTCAAAAATACAGTGATATGTTTGAAGCAATGATAAGTTTGGTTTACCTTTGCCGCCTGCGCACCCAGTTAGATATCCCGACGAGCAGCACGGCCAGCGGTATAGCCACCACCGTCAGCCCAATATAAAAGCCCTTTTCAATTTCCGAAGTCATATTAATCTGATAGGCATCATCGGATGCGGCAAACAGCGTTCGCATTGGAATGAGTCCGTTTTCCTGTCTGCCGTTTATAACGCCGATCGTGTTCAGCAGCAGCTGCCGATTGCCGGGGATGTTATAGTTTTCGTCGTCGGTCACCAGCGAGGACGACCCATAAAGCACAACAGCCGTCTTTCCCTTTTGAGAAAGCGCGCCGATCACAAACGGTCCTGCTTCGTCAGCATCCTGTCTGCTGCTCTTCTCAAGGCCAGTCCAGCTCGTTTTTGCAAAGCTGGTGGCATCAGTTAGAAGCAGTTTGCTTGTTGTGACACCGGGCACCTCAGAAATCAAAATCGCCCCGGCATATGAAAGCACGGGCGTTTGCCCCTCTTGCAATAAAGGCGCGGTGATAGGAGACTCCGCATACGGCTGAGGCGATAAATTTATGCGCGACATGTAAGTAAAGCTCGGGTCTTCACCCACCACCACATTACGCTGTGCAAATAGCCCCAGCTCCATCAGCAGTGCGTCAAACAAAGTGTGTTCATTTGTGCCCAGCCCCGAACGCAGCATATTCATAAAAAACACGGCATTTCCGCCCTGAGACAAAAACGACCGAATCGCCGCATAGGTCTGATCATCCAAATCGGTTTGCGGGCTGATAACAACCAACGTATCTCTTTTGGGGTCTAATGGCTTATCCGTCAAATCACTGACGCGCGTCACATAATACTGCCCGTTTAAATCGCTCAGAAAGCTGCCGCAGGGAGGTGTTTCGCGCTGACCGGCCAGAAAAACCGCCGTTATTTTTTCTCCCGTCAAGATATAGTCGAGCGCCGCTGTTATTTTTCTTTCGGCGCTGAAGTACCGGTAGTCAGACACCAGCGCGCCCGCTTCGTTATAGTACGGCTCGGAAACAGTATAAAGATCGCGACTCGAAAGCACCTTATAACGGCTCGGCGCGTCTTCGTTCATGCTGTTGCTGTCCGATACGATCACGCTGCCCCTTTCAATTCCCTTCTGATCCGGATCAAAGTAACGGGTGAAGCCCGGATGTGAAGCGGGATCGACAACACTGAAAGCGACGTGTGCTGATGCTGCCGCATAGTTTTGCAGCAATGTGGTCACGCGCAGATCATCCGTTTCATCGCCGCCTATATAATATAGATAAATGTTCTTATTCAGGCGGGCAAGCATCGCCTTCGTTTCATCGGTCAGCACAGTGTATTGCTCTTTCGATACATCAATGCACCCGCCTTGGCTGTGGCTCAGCGCAATGGCCCCGGCGTTTACCGCAAGCGTCAGCAGTGCCGCCGCTGCGACGAAAGCGGCCGTACAGAACGCATGTTTTCGGCGGCGCGACCTGCACCTGCTCTGTTTCATATGCGCCGTCCTTTCGACCACCTGGCGTGCTCAAGGCTGCGCACAGTCAGGTAAATAAAAAGCAGCGTCACGCTGACAAAATACACAAGCGACGGTATGTTTAAAAATCCGTTCAAAAAGTAAGCCCCGTTGCTGAGCGGAGCCGCCCACAGGACCACTGATTTAATGACACCGGCCTTCAGCCAAGAAACCGCCGAATCGATCAACATGATGAAAATCATCACGCCGAGCGCTGACAGCAGCGCGGGCAGCGGCCGCTTCATCAACGACGAAACAAACATACTGATGGCAACGGCGCTCATGCCAAAAAGGAATAAGCCAAGATATCCGGTCAAAACCTGTGCCCACGCGGGTGTACCGTTAACACTTAAGATCAGCGGATACAGCAGCGATATCAAAAGCACAAAGGCAAACACAGACAGCGCTGCGAGAAATTTGGCTGCCGTGACAGACCATGACGACACCGGTGCCGTCAGCAGCATCATCTCCGTTTTATTTGACCGCTCGCCTGCCACCAATCGCATGGTGAGAACCGGCGTTAACAGCAGCAGCACATACTCAAGGCCGTGCCACAAAGGCTTTAAATCCATGCTTTCTGGCAAAATATTATATGACGAAAAGAAAAGACCGCCGCCGAATAAAAAACCGACCGCAAAAATCCAGCCCGGCAGCGTGCAGATATATTGGCTCATTTCTTTTTTGTATACGGTGCTCATCCCGCCATCCCCTTGATCTCGCAGGTCATCTGGTAAAACACATCCTCCAGCGTCACGGACATCGTCTTTAAGCCCAGCAGCACGATACCGGCTCTGGCCGCCGCGCTGAAAATACCGCCGCGCACATCACAAAGCGCATCCACCGTGTAGTCAAACGTTCCCGGTTCCTTGCTCCCTTCGCATTCCACCGTATCCACGCCTTCTATGTTTTTGAGCAGTGCGAGGCCGGTGGCCCGCCCCGCTGCGAGCCGTACAGACACACGCTTGCGGCCTCCGGCCGCTTGCGAAAAGCTCTCCAGCGCATCGTTTGCCACAATGCTGCCCTCGTGCATGATAAAAACACGGCTGCACAGTGCCGTGACTTCTTGTATGTTCGACGATGCCACAATCAGCGTCTTTTGAAAACCGCGGATGACCGAACGAATCTGCGTCACATCATCCGGCTCCAAACCGGCCGTGGGTTCATCCATCATCAGAATGTCGGCACCCGAGCAAAGAGCCCCCGCCAGCGATACGCGCAAGCGGTCTGCTTTGTCAAGGGTTTTGATCAGACGGTGCTGCTTGTCGTGAATAGACAGACGTTCGAGCGCCATCGCCGCCAGCTCGTCACGCCGCGCTTTGGACACATGCCTGAGTCCGCCGATAAATTTTAAATGCTCCTCAGCGGTCATATGCGTGTAAAGCGTCGCGTTCTTGGGCAGATAGCAGATGCTTTGCCTGGCCTTTAGCGGGCATTTTACCAAATCAACGCCATTCACCGTGATGCTGCCGTCGGAAGCGGCAATAAACCCGGACAGGATATTCAGCAGCGTGGTTTTGCCTGCACCGCTGCGGCCCAAAAAAGCCACGCGCTCACCGTCACCAATCGTAAACGACGCATTTTTAACGGAAAAGTGTGAGCCGAATTTCTTGGAAACTGCTTGCGCTTCAATCATGGGCTATCCTCCTGTCCGCAGGGCCTGTTTTCACCCCGATTATATCAAACCCAAATTATTTTTGATGTGAATATTCTGTGAATTTCCCCTGTATTAGCCTTCATCATCGGAATAATCGGGCGTACTTATCTATATATTTATTACGAAGAACGATCGTAAAAAGAGAGGGAACCGGTATGAAAATAAAGAAAGCGTCTTTTAAAACGGAATCAGCCTGTCAGCCCCGCTTAAGTGAAAGCCTTGTTGAGGGACGGCTGTCTCTGCCGCCCGAAAAAAACGAAATTGATCGCGTGTTGTTTATACAAGGCCGCATTCATGTGAATGCGGAGCCCGCAGACGGTAAAGTGTTCATGGACGGCAGCGTTCAGTTCAGCGTTGTTTATATAACAGCCGACGGTAATATCGACGCATTTGAAGCCGCATCGCCGTTTCGTCACTCAGAGGATATGACGGGCGCAGGTGCGGGAATGATACTCACGGCGAGGGGCAGCGTCAGAGATTTAAGCTTCTCACTCGAAGACGCGCGCTCAGTGTATGTAAAGGGGATCGTGTCTGTCACCTTAAGAGGCAGTATGGCCAAAAGCTGCGAAGCCGTTACTGGAGCCGACAGCGACCTGCAGATGAGAATGGCGAAAAAACGGCTTAAGGTGACCAAGGAGCAAAAACGCGACACGATGATGATGCGCGAGGATCTGCGCCTGCCGCAAACGCTGCCCATCGCCGAAAAAATATTAAGCGCGGATGCCTATGCCATTGTAAAAAGCGTCAAGACAGAAGAGCTTAAAATCGTCATCGAAGGTGATTTAAAGCTCAGCGTGCTTTACCTCAGCACTGACAAAGGCGCGCCGCTGCAGCAGTTTAACGAATCCGTGCCGTTCGGGCATATCATCCCGTCGGAGGGGATGGCCCCCGACGACATGATATCGGCGGATGTCGGCCTTTCGGATCTGTCCGTCAGCATTGCGGAGGAGGCCGGTGATATTCTGCGCGTTTCGGCAAAGCTCGCATTTCTGTGCGCCGCCCGTGCCGACAGCGACGTGGAGTATCTTGAAGACGCGTATTCGCTGAAAAACAGGCTGAACTTAAAATACGACGAGCAGATCTGCCGCCATCTCGTGCTGTCGGAATGCACCAAAGCCATTGCGCGAAGCACCATCACAGTGCCGCCCTCCGAGCCGAGCGTATCGCGTATCGTATGCCTCAAGGCAAAGCCCTCCGTCACCGCTGTACACCCGCATACCGACCGCGTTTATATTGAGGGGCTCATGATGTTTACACTGTGCTACACATCAACCGAAGGGCTGTGGAGCTATACGGGAGAATCGCCGTTTGAAGCCGAGGTGCAGATGGATGGCATTATGCCAGAACATGACGTTGACGTGTATGCCGACGTGGAATACTGCAATTATGAAGGCACAGGGCGCGACATCAGCGTGAAATACATGCTGGATGTGGAGCTTCGGGCATTCGCGCAAAGCCAAATGCGGCTCGTCTCGGATATGAGCGAGACGGATGAAGCGCTGAAGCGCAATCAGGGCATCACGATATATTTCGCGGACGGCGACGAGACCACATGGGATATTGCCAAGCGCTTTGCCACCACGCTCGACATTGTGAAAAAGTTCAATCCGGATATCGGCGACAGCACAAAAGCCGGGCAGAAAATACTCATCATGAGTTAGGCAGGAATCCATAGAATATGCAGGCTGCTTCACGCGGTCTGCTTTTTTATTGCCCGGGCGATAACGGCAGGCGCAAATTGCGTAACAACATACTCATCCACGGAATGACATATCCCATTCGGGGCACAGGCGGAGGTCGTTCCCTACAGTCTAAACATTTCGTATTTATACTTGATAGAAAAGAAATTCCTGGGGCCTCGGGGGCATAGTCTCTAATACAATGGGTTAGTTTGTTTGAGAAATGCGCAAGTCGCGGCAAGCGCCGCAAAAAGGACTCTTTTTTTATATCTGTGAGCTTAGTCAATTAACAAACCAAAAAAAGAGATTCCTGTGCCCCGAAGGGGCATGGTCGATGGGTCTCGCTTCACAAAATAGACGCGAAGCAGTATGGAAGCCGCTGAGCAATTCAAATCGCACTGTTTCTCTTTTTCTGTTATAATGATGCAAGAAAAATAAACAGAGGTTATATATGAGACTGGATAAATTCTTAAAGGTATCGCGCATTATTAAGCGCCGCACCGTGGCGAGTGAGGCGTGCGACAAGCAGCGCGTATACGTGAACGGCAACCCGGGCAAGCCGGGCAAGGATTTAAAAATCGGCGATATTTTGGAGATTCGCTTCGGTTCCGGCTCGCTGAAGGTGAAGGTACTGAGCCTCGCCGAAACGGTGCGCAAGGAAGCCGCGGGCGATATGTACGAAATACTCGAGGAAACGAAAAATGGCTGACACCGTCGCCGTGATACTCGCGGCGGGCAGCGGCACACGCTGCGGGCTCGATAAGAATAAAATGTTCATTCGCATCGGGCGCGATACCGTTCTGGAACGCACATTGCGTGCGTTTGAAGAAAGCAGCTGCTTTGACCGTGCCGTGCTCGTTTACCGTGCGTGCGATAGAGACGAGACTGTGCAGACCGCGCAGCGCACGTTAATCCTGCCCTATACGCTCGTGGAGGGCGGCAGCGAACGGCAGCATTCCGTGGGAAATGCACTCAGAGCCGTCGGCGATGCGGATATTGTGGCCGTGCACGACGGTGCGCGGTGCTTCATCAAGCCGGAGATCATTCGCGCGTGTGTGCAGAAAGCGCGCGAGACGGGAGCCGCCGCCGCAGGCATGAGAACGCGCGACACGATTAAGGTGACACACGGCGACAAGATTATAGAGACGCTGGACCGCAGCCGGTTGGTCAACATACAAACACCGCAGGTGTTTCAGTTTGCGTTGCTCAAAAAGGCGCATGAAGCTGCCGCCGCCGATGGGTTTATCGGCACAGACGAATGCGGTCTGGTGGAGCGGCTCGGCATCCCGGTTAGCTTTGTGGAGGCGGGAGCCGACAATATCAAGATCACCACGCAGGAGGACATTTTGCTGGGACGCATGATTGCGGGGGAAACGATCCGCACCGGAACGGGATACGATGCGCATAAGCTGGTGGAAGGCAGGCCGCTGGTGCTCGGCGGGGTCACAATACCGCATACGCATGGCCTGCTGGGGCACAGCGATGCGGATGTGCTGCTGCACGCGATTATGGACGCGATGCTCGGCGCGGCGGCGCTGGGAGACATCGGCAAACACTTTCCGTGCACGGATGAGTTTAAGGACGCGGACAGCCTTGATCTGCTGGCAAAAACAAAAGATATCCTCGCCGAGAATGGCTTTTCGGTGGTGAATGTTGACGCGACGCTGATTATGCAGCGGCCCAAGGTGGCACCGTATATTGATGAGATGAGAAAACGCATTGCCGATACGCTTGGGATTGAAGTTGATGCTGTGGGCGTGAAGGCCACGACGACGGAGGGCATGGGCTTTGAAGGGCGCGGGGAAGGTGCGAGCGCGATGGCGAGCGCGACGCTTGTGGGGTAGATTTAAGAATAATTAGAGATCCTCATAATTCTCCTACGTTTTGTTATAGATTATATACTATTCATATCAATGTTATCATCTATTTCTTCAAAGCGCTTTGCTGTATCATTCTTTATAGATGAACACACTGTTGCAAGCTCAGGAAATAAAAAATCTTCTGATATTCCTATTATTCTAAGTTCATCTAATATAATTTTTTTTGCTTTGTTAGGAATTTTAATTATTAATTCTGTGGAATCGAAATTCTTCTCATCAATTCCTTGAATTCTTTGAAGTATTCTATATTCATCCATAGTATCTCCTTTAATCTCCAATGCGTTTGGAAATAAAATAAAAGCAGCTTGTTGCCTTCTTTCTCTTTCTGAGATAAGTTCTGGTAACACGAACCATGGCTTTTGAAAGCAAATATACAAACCTTTAACCATAGAATTATCATTATTATCTCTAAATCTTCGCGGGAAGGATTCTTCATATTTCAGTATTCTTATAGCATTTACTAAATTAGATTTTTCATATAATTTATAAGTTGATGAAATTAAATTAGCCGCAGCACTGTAACAATGCAAAACAGAATCCTGACTACGAAAACAAAATACCTTTCCATCTTTATTAAAATCTTTATTACAAGCAAAAAAAAGTCCAACTAATGCGTTTCTACTAACATCTAACAATCTTGTTGGAAGACCATAATGTTGCATCTTAGCCAGCATATTTAATGGATATTTTATATTGGTGAATTCTTCTGGGCTTTTCATTTGGGCAATTACGATCATATTGTTTTCATATTGCAATAAGTTGCTATTTTTATTAATATTCCTCCCAATAGATGGCATAATGTTAAAGTTAGAATTGGTCTGCCCTCGAAAAAACCAATAATCTGGCTTGTTATTAGGTAACTTTTCAACTGACTTCACTTTTGAAGTGATTAACTCAATATATTGTGAAGTCGAAAAAACTTCGATCTCATTGGTTTTTTCAGTCATTTCTTACTCCTGCTATGAACTAATGATTTGGTATTATAAACGTTTTATATTTGCCTTATATCGTAATCTCAACATTATTCTACATATTAATATCCACTTTGAAAAGAATTTTTTAACTAAAACTCATATTAGTGTATTAACCAATCTTTTATATACTGTCAAAACAAAGCCGGTTCCCCACACATTCTCTGCCCGTCTGCCCCAATCGGTATAATGCTTGATTTTTTTGTCGATATATATAATAATGTTCGAAGCGAAACGCTTTAGGAGAAAACAATATGGATTTACTGCAAATAGAAAAAAAGTGGCAAAGCAAATGGGAGCAAAGCAAGCTTTACAGCTTTGATAAATCCCGCGTTGATAAGAAAAAATATATCCTCGAGATGTTCTCGTACCCCTCGGGCGCGCGGCTGCACCTCGGGCACTGGTATAACTACGGCTTAACCGACTCCTACGCGCGCTTCATGCGCATGAAGGGCTATGAAATATTCCAGCCGATGGGCTTTGATGCCTTTGGCCTGCCCGCCGAGAACTACGCAATTAAAACGGGCATTCACCCGGAAGACTCCACGCTGAAAAACATAGAAACCATGGAAAAGCAACTTCAGGCCATGGGCGCGATGTTCGACTGGGACTACGAGATCAAAACCTGCCTGCCGGATTACTACCGGTGGACGCAGTGGTGCTTTTTGCAGCTGTATAAAAACGGCCTTGCTTACCGCAAGCAAGCACCCGTGAACTGGTGTGAAAGCTGCAACACCGTGCTCGCCAACGAGCAGGTGGTAGACGGCGGCTGCGAACGCTGCGGCACGTCCGTGGTGCGCAAAAACCTAACGCAGTGGTTCTTCAAAATCACCGACTACGCCGAGCGTTTATTGCAGAATTTAGACGGGCTGGATTGGCCCGAAAAAACCAAGATGATGCAGCGCAACTGGATTGGCAAATCAACAGGCGGCGAGATCACCTTTAAGCTGGAGAACGGCGAAAGCTTCACCGTTTTCACCACGCGTGCCGATACGCTGTATGGCTGCACCTACGCGGTACTCGCGCCCGAGCACCCGCTCACGCTGAAAATCACGACGGACGCGCAGAAAGCCGCCGTTGAAGAGTATATCGCCTACGCCGCAAAAGCCAGCGAAATCGACCGGCTCTCGACCACGCGCGAAAAAACGGGCGTGTTCACAGGCGCTTATGCGATCAACCCGGTGAACGGGCGGCGCATCCCCGTGTACGCGGCCGATTATGTGCTCGCCACCTACGGCACGGGCGCTGTGATGGCCGTGCCCGCGCACGACGACAGAGACTTTGAATTCGCGACAAAATACGGCCTGCCGATTGAGCGCGTGGTAAAAGGGCGCGAGGGAGAAGACGATACGCTGCCGTACACCGAATACGGCATACTGGTGAACAGCGAAGAATTCAGCGGCCTGCCGGTAGAAGACGGCAAAAAAGCAATCATTGAGAAACTCAAAACACAGGGAAAAGGCGATTTCAAAATCAATTACCGCCTGAGAGACTGGCTGATTTCGCGTCAGCGCTACTGGGGCGCGCCGATTCCGGTGGTCTATTGCGACACCTGCGGCGAAGTGCCTGTACCGGAGGATCAACTGCCCGTAAGCCTGCCCTACGACGTGGACTTCACACCGGACGGCACCTCACCGCTGCTTAAATCCGAAAGCTTTATGCACACCACCTGCCCCAAGTGCGGCGGCAAAGCCGTGCGCGACGCGGATACGATGGACACGTTTGTGTGCTCGTCGTGGTATTTCCTGCGCTATCCCGACAGCAAAAACGACCAAAAGGCGTTTGATACCGACTGGATTAACAAGATGCTCCCCGTGGATACGTATGTGGGCGGCGCAGAGCATGCGTGCATGCATCTGCTGTACGCGCGCTTCTTCACAATGGCGCTGCACGACATGGGCTATGTAGATTTCGACGAGCCGTTCACGCGGCTTGTGCATCAGGGCGTAATACTCGGCCCCGATGGCGCGCGCATGAGCAAATCGCGCGGAAACGTGATTTCGCCCGATGAATACATTCAAAAATACGGCAGCGACGTGCTGCGCACCTATCTTGGCTTTGGCTTCTCGTATATAGAGGGCGGCCCGTGGAATGTGGATGGCCTCAAAGCGGTGCACCGGTTCTTAGAGCGCGTCGAGCGCATCGTTCTGCGCCTGAAAGACGTGAAAGCCACCAGTGATGAGGGCAAAAAAGAGCTTCTGTACGCGCAGAACTACGCGATTAAGCACATGTCTGCCGACATTGAAGCGTTCTCGTTCAACACGGCGATTGCGCGGCTGATGGAGTTCACCAACGCGCTGAATAAATACCTCGATGCGTCGCCCGACGAATCCGTTTCGACGGATGCCGCAAGCACGCTGGTTAAGCTGATTGCGCCGTTTGCGCCGCACTTCGCGGAAGAGCTGTGGGAAACGCTCGGCGGCACCGAATCGGTGTTCAATCAGGCTTATCCCGTTTGCGACGAAAGCGCGCTCGTGATGGATACCGTGGAGATGCCGCTGCAGATCAACGGCAAGGTGCGCGGCAAGTTCAACGTTTCGTCGTCGGCAACCGCGCAGGATATTGAAGCGCAGATTATGAACACCCCCGAGCTCACGGCGCTGTTCGACGGCAAAACGGTCAGAAAAGTGATCATCATACCCGGCAAAATCGCCAACATTGTGGTGGGGTAAGGCCTGCGGATAAAATATCATAAAACGTGACAAACTTAAGCGGCAGCACACAGTTGCCGCTTTTATAATTGAAATAGGTTATATCGTACTGAAAGAGAAATGTTAAGAATAAGGCACCATCACTTCGGTGACAAAAATGGCTGTATTATCAATGGCACACATAACTTCTATGACGATATAAAGGGATAATAAAGTCTTTACATAGTGGGAGCGAAGCGACGACTACGATTCGACGAGGTTTTGATATCAGCAGCAAATTACAGCGTCTATGATCGTTTGTTGTGGTAAAGGACTACTTGTCAGATGTTTTTTCTGATCATGACTTCTTAATAATTAAAAGGAAATAAAGCCCTTTACGTAGTGGGAGCGAAGCGACGACTACGATTCGATCAGATTTTAATATCAGCAGCGAATTACAGTATCCGTTACTGATCCGACAAACTCACGGTTGCCGCTTTTCATTCACTGTGGTACAATGCCTCGGTCAGGCAAAAAGCCATGACGGACAGTTCGAAACCATCCTGTCCATAAACAAAACTAGGAGGCCGGATACAACGTCCGGGCGGATGCCGCGAAGGCATCTGCAAACATCGCCAATGTACAAAAAACGTATTTCGCCGCGCTTCATGGCCGAAGCCGGCACCATCGCCGCGCTTTATTTCGCGCTCACAATGGCCAGCATTCCGTTAAGCTACATGACACCGCAGGTGCGCATTTCCGAAGCGCTTTGTGTGTTGCCGCTTTTCACGCCCTCGGCCATACCCGGGCTGTTTATCGGCTGCTTGCTTTCCAACCTTGCGGGCAGCCCTTTGGGGCCTTACGATATTCTGTTCGGCTCTCTTGCCACGCTGACCGCCGCTGCCTGCGCGCGTTACATTCGCCCAAAATGGCTCGTGCCGCTGCCTGCCGTGGTGGTTAACGCGTTTGTGGTGGCTGCCGTTTTGCAGTATTACCTCGGCATTTTTTACTGGGAATCGGTGCTTTGGGTGGCCGCGGGCCAATTGATTGCCTGCTATGGCCTTGGCCTGCCGCTGCTGCTCGCGCTGAACAAGCACAAAGAAAAGTTTTTCAGGCGCTGATATTGACCCGGCAAACAAAAGCTTTGTCTTTTGTCTTTTACGAAAACAACACTGCTAATTTTCGCAGTAAAGAGGATTTTGATTTCTTTCAGCGAATCTTTATGTTGGCATTTTATTTTTCTGTTTTGCTATAACTATGATAGGGGGTGATCGTGTATGGATGTTTATCTGGCGCGTCAACCCATTTTCAATAAAAATCTGAAGCTATATGGTTATGAGCTGTTTTACCGCAACAGTCAGATCAACAACTTTAACTGCGAAGACGGTGACAAAGCCTCCGGCGATGTCATCATGAACTGCTTTCATCTGATCGGCATCGAAAATATAACCGGCGGTAAAAAAGCTTTTATTAATTTTACCGACAGCTTAATTAAAGAAGGCATTGCCACACTGCTGCCTAAGAAGGATCTTGTCATTGAGATTCTTGAAACGGTTCAGCCGTGTGTTGATGTTGTCATCAGCTGCAGCGACCTGAAAAACAAAGGCTACACGATCGCGCTCGACGATTTTGTATTCAGCGAAGAGTATATACCGCTTATCGCAATGGCGGACATCATTAAGGTGGATTTTTTAAGCACACCGCCTCATATCAAAGAATCGCTGGTGAAATCTCTGAAAAACCGCAACATCAAGTTCCTTGCAGAAAAGATTGAAACGCGAGAACAATTCGAGCAGGCAAAAAAGTGGGGCTATTCGCTGTTTCAAGGATACTTTTTCAGCAAACCCGTCATCATGGCTGTTAACGATGTCTCACCGATTAAACTGAATTATATGCAGCTGATTCAAAAAGCGAATGCAGCGGATTTTGATTTCGAGAAAATTGCCGAAATCGTCTCGAGAGACGTTTCGCTTTCGTATAAGTTGCTGCGCATGGTGAATTCAGCGGCTTTCGGGCTGCGAACGCGGGTGAAATCGGTCAGGCAGGCGCTGGTGCTGCTCGGGTCGGAAGAGATTAAAAAATGGGTATCGCTGATAGCCATACGCGGAATTGGAGACGATCAACCCGAAGAGGTTATCACAACGTCTTTGGTAAGGGCACGGTTTCTAGAGCAGCTTTCGGTGATTTATAACAAAGCCGCACGTCATGACGAGTGCTTTTTAACCGGCCTTTTTTCCACGCTCGATGTGCTGATGAACCGCCCGATGCTCGAGATATTACAAGAAATAGCCGTCACCGAAGAAATTGTGGATGCGCTTATTCTTAAGGAAGGGCGTATGGGCCATGCGTATGATCTGATTCTCTCATACGAAAAAGCAAATTGGGAGAGCGTTGAGCAGCTTTGCGGCGAGCTTGGGTTTGATACCGGCAGAGTTTCGGATATTTACATTGAGGCGCTTGGCTGGAGCCATCAGCTCAAAACCGAAAGTCGTTTTCTCTGATCATCACGTCGTCGTTCATTAATTTTATTGTGTCGCCAAAGCATACAGCATGGCTGCAGTCAAATCATCGGCTGTTGATTGCAGATTAAAGAAACAATTTTTCTCATCAGCTGTGCCACCCGCTAACGAACACATGCATGCAATCATAATCTCCCGGCAGTTAAAACTTTAATATGTTGGAACAGCTTTTAACTTCATTTTTTATGCCATTTTTGTCTGCATACCGTATAACCACCCGCGCGTATACATAAGGGATCACAAGTAATTCGAGGTTCCGAATGTATCTAATCAGCGGTATCATTGGCAGTGTCATCGGCGCGGTGGGCACCATTATCGGCGGGCTTTTGGCCTTGCTGATCGGCAAACGTATCAAAGAACCGCGGCCATTTCTGGCCTTCGCGGGCGGTATGATGGTGGCTGTCGTTTTTTTTGATATGCTGCTGGAAAGCGAAGACCTCGGCGGGCTGGTGCGAATGTGCGTCGGCGCGTCGGCAGGCGGTGTTTTTTTTGCGCTGGCAGACCCGCTGATTAACCACAGCGAAGAGCCTTCGCTCTACTCCACGGGTATTCTTGTTCTCGTTGGTATCGCGCTGCACAATTTGCCCGAAGGGCTCGCGGTGGGTTCGTCGCTGGTGGAAAGCCGTGAGATGGCACTCTCGCTCTCGTTGCTGATGCTTGTGCACGATATCCCCGAGGGTGTTGTGGTGTGCCTGCCTCTTCGCATGTCCGGCATGAAAGTACGACGTATCTTTTTTCTCGCACTGCTGACCGCGCTGCCCACGGCGGCCGGCGCAGTCATCGGTACGGCGATCGGGAGCATTTCCAGGGAAATGATCTCGTTTTGTATCGCTTTTGCGGGCGGTGCCATGCTGTATATCTCACTGAAAGAATTGATCCCCGCAGCGGGCAAACACAGGGTGTTTTGGTCGCTCTTCGGCGTTTGCTTCGGCTTTTTTATGACGATACTGATTTAACCGATTCCGTCACCGTGCCCCCGGCAACCGTATAGCTCTTGGCATGGGCACATTTTAACGGCACAGCTGTGGTTATGAAGCACTGCGCGCCCTTGATGCGCTCGAGCAGCGCTGACTGGCGTGAAACGTCCAGCTCGGAGAAAACGTCGTCGAGCAGCAGCACGGGGCTCTCGCCGAAATCCGTCCGCGCAATTTCAAACGTGGCAATTTTCAGCGACAGCATCGCCGTTCTTATCTGCCCCTGCGACGAATAGGCTTTAATTTCGCCGCCGTTCAGCGCCACCGCCAAATCTTCGCGGTGCGGCCCGTACAAACTGAACCCCTGCTCAATCTCGGACGTCAGCGATTTGTCCATTCTTTCAAACAGCGCCGAGCGGATATCCTCACCGCCCACGCTTCTTTTGTATTTAATGCTCAAGGTTTCGCCCGCCGCAAGATCGTGATGTACCGTACGGCTGATATCATCCAGCCGCTGCAAAAACGCCTGCCTCGTGCTGATAATGCGCGCACCGTGGTCGGCCAGCTGCTCGTTGAATATGGTTATGAGCTTTTTAAGCTGATGCTCGGCCATACGCGATTTGAGCAGCGCGTTTTTTTGCGCGAGCGCTTTGCCGTATTCAAGCAGCTCATAAAAATAAGCAGGCCTCAGCTTGGATATTTCCATATCGATAAACCGGCGGCGCAGCGAAGGTGACTCCTTAAGCACCTTTAAGTCTTCGGGTGAAAACACCACCGCGATAAAATTGCCGAACAGCTCGCCCATTTTTTTAACAGGCTGACCGTTAATTTTGAGGCTCTTCTTTTCAAGAACGGACAATAGCGCCTCCACCGAGAGCTGCCCTTGATTTTTGACAATGCCGCCTTTGATGTACGCAGATTGCGTACCGTCTTTGATGCACTCCGCTTCCTTCTGCGTACGGAACGATTTGCCCATACTCAAAAAACCCACGGCTTCGAGCACATTCGTTTTACCTGCGGCATTTTTGCCCTGCAAAATGTTAATGCCGTCGCTAAATGTTGCGCTTAAGGTTTCGTAGCTGCGAAAGTTTTTGAGCACAAGGCTGCTTACATGCATAAACGTCTCCTAAATAAAATACGTGTAATACCAAACCGCGCCCCAAACGTTCACGGCTATGCCGAGCACGGCCAGCACGGCGGGCAGCACCGCCTGCCTGCCCAAATGAACCTTGGGCGCATCCTCACCGATGATCAGCAGCGCAAACGGCAGCATATCCACAAGATATCGGCATCCAAATTGCCAGCCCCCCATCGTCTTGTGGGACAGTACCATCACAAGGTGCACCGCAAAGGTGAACAGCCAGATAACACGCACTGTGTTCAGGCGTTTTTGAAACAACCTGACAACCAGCAGGATAAACGCCGGATTCACAAGAAAAAACAGCGTACCGTTAAATTCCGGCCAAAACCTTACCCCACCCGGCAGCTTTAATATCTCCAGAAAATTTCCCGGGACATAATCAAGCGAAAACTGCGGGACGTATAAAAACTCCGGTAAATAATTGTGGCCGAACTCAAACGGATTGTCAAACCGTATTGCGTTATAAACAGCCGCTAAAAGCCCAACCGCCGCAAGCGGCAGTACATATTTAATTGATCGAACAAGCGTTCGTATTATACTGTCGTCCTTGATTTTTTGAACCAGCAGATAAAAGAGCAGCGGTGCATAAACAACATTCATCGGGCGGCAAGCAAACGCAACGCCAAGGCTGAAAAACGAAAAAGCCCACGCCGCCTTTTTTGGGCTGTCCATAAGGAATACCGCCAGCGTGAGAAAGAAAAACCCTTGTGTTTGTGCCGAGAACCACACCCAGCCCGTCAGCGACATGTAAAAAAGGTTGGAGCCGAGCGTTAAAAGCAGCGCGACCAGCGAGGCATACAGCCCGTGAAAGCCACGCCGCATCATATAGCGGTAAATCAGCACGAACGATAAAAACCCGAAAAGCGTGTTCACGAGGTTGTCCGGCGTGTTCATGCCGAAAAACGGCACGAGGAGAAACTGAATGACGCTTGGGAACGGCGGAAAGCTCACATAATAGTGTCCGTCGTACCACGCGAGCTCAAGCCACGAGATGTTTTCGGGCAAGCTGATTTTGCCGTCCCACCACGTCGCCGCCTGCCGCGTGTACGAATCGTAATCGCAATGCGAGAATATTCCCTGCCCCAGCACGCGGTACATGATTATGTATGCACACACAAGCAGCCCCGCCGCGAAAATGAAGTGATATGTGATGCGCTCATTCTTATCGTTCATATTGCCGTTATTTTATCACGCGCGCTCTGTCTTAAGCAATGCGGATTTGCTGTGATCAGCTTTGTGCGTATTCTTCTCTGAACCGCGATATCTCTTCATCGCTGAAACCGAGCGTGCGCAACAACGCTGTGTGCGCGAGAGGAGATTGCTTCTCAAAGCTCTGATGCCATTTTATCGTCGTTGCGTTATCGATGCCTGCTTCCAAAAGTATCTTTTTCCACATCTGCCTGTTGAGCCTTTTGGTTTTGAGATCACCGCGGCTTAACAGCGTAATGATCACAGCCTGCTGGTCTTTGATGGTTTGTATCTGTGAATTGAGTTCGTTGAGCCGCTTTAGCAGCAGCGACGACACATCTGTCTCCTTATAATCAATGTGCTTTTGAATATCCGCCAACGGTATCCCGGCCTCCCGAAGATCCATAATCGCGTTCAATCTGCCTAAATCGTCATCGGAATACAAGCGGTATCCGTTTTCTGCGCGCTTTGCGGGACAGATAAGCCCAATGCGCTCATAGTAAAGCAGCGTCGTTCGTGAAATGCCGAATTTTTTAGCCGCAGCGCCCACTGTCAGCATAAGCGTCTCCTCGAAATATGTTGTTGACCTGTCTATAACTCTATAGTTTATCATTACCAGTATAATCATAACAAAGGAGGATGTAAACAATGAAAACGAACCCGAACGCTGTCAGAATCGTTAAATGCGCCACCATGTTGCTTAAGGGGGACGCGAAAACGGTGTTTTCGCTGCTGTGCCCCGTTAAAGAGGCAGACTGGATTAAGGAATGGGTGGACATCTGTACGATTGTGTATACGAAATCGGGTATTGCCGAGGAAGCCTGCGTTTTTGAAACTGATGTGCCCGATGAAGGGCATTCGCTTTGGATCTGCAGCCATTACGACGCAGATAAATGCACCATTACATATATTAAGCACATCGTCGGTAAAGCCGTTGTTAAATGGGATATGCATGTGCGCGATACGGCGGACGGCAGCGCGATTGACAGTGTTTATAACATGACAAGCTTAAGCGAAGAAGGCGTTGCGTTCGTGAAAAATTATGATGAGACTTATTTCACCGTTTTGATGGATGGCCTTCAAAAGCAGATCAACGATTATGTGACGAAATAAGAATTCGGCCTGATAAATCTTTCAGCTTCATTTTAATGAAAGCATTACCACCGACTAGCGACTGATTGGGTGCTTCAAATACCCCCTCATCCGGCGCTTCGCGCCACCTTCCCCCTCGGGGGAAGGCTTATTATTGATATATGTTGATATGCAAAAAAGCGTTCCGCAGCTTTTACCACTGAACGCTTCTCATTCTTCATTCTTAATTGTTAATTGTTCTTTATATAGATGTGCGTGCTCGCGGCCTTGCCTGAGAGAATATCAGAAAGGCGGCTGGCGGCACTCGCAATATACACATGGGTACCGGCCTTGGCGGGGTCCAGCGAATATTTCAGTTTTGCGCCCGCGCCCTGCGCACCCGCGCGCGACGCACCATAACAGCAGCTCATCGCGTTTTGCACGTTTTCCTCCAGCTCCTCAGGGCTGCGGCCCGAAATTTCTTTGATCAGCGTCGACGGGTCCTTGGGGTCTTGATAAATGCCGTCAACCGAGGTTAATATGATCAGCGTTTTGGCATTCACCAGCATCGCAATCACCGCAGCCGTTTCGTCGTTGTCCACGCATTCCACCACGTTCACACCGTTACCTATCTTTTTCAGCTCCATCTTTCGGTTTTCTTCGCTGGAAACGGGGTCATTATAATTGATAATCGGTATGGCTCCCTGCGACGGGGCGCGGCTTAGCAGCTTTAAAATATGTTCTCTTTTTTCAGCATCATTAAAATGGCTGTGCTCCACCAGCACCTGCCGCACCGAATACTGCGGGCTGATAAACTGACGGTAGTTTTCCATCAATATCGACTGCCCTTGTGCGCTGTAATCCGTTTTAATATCCTCCAAATCGCCGCCAAGCTCTCTGCCGTTTCGTTTGATATAATCGATTCGGCCGATTTCCGTTGCGCCCGAGCTCACCAGCAGCATGCCGGGCCGCATAGAGCTGCCCAGCCGGGAGAATATGTTGTAATCCAAATCGCCGTCCTCGTGGCGAATCAGCGCCATCGACCCTATTTTAACGACGATATCATATGCACTTTGCAAAAGCTTCACGGCTCCTATCCTTGGTCACTTCAATATCGATACCAGTATAATCACACCGCCTATAAATGTAAAGCGTCTGTCAATGCGTATAGTCGATAATGACGATATCGTCACCCACGGCAGCGGCCACCGCATCACGCATTTTTTTGGCAAACGGGCACGCAAACCCAATCGGGTTGCCTCTGGATATGCACGATGCAAACGCGATGCCCTGCGCGCCGCGCCGCACCATCTCCTGCGCCCGTGTCACCGCCTTCTTGCCGGGGCATCCGCCGCAGGTGTTGATACCCACCACTTCGATATCGCCTTTGATGCCTTCAAATGCGCCTTTCTTTTCTTTAGCAAACAGCAAGTCCGTGGTGGCGGGGCACATGTCTTCCGTCTGCATACAACGTATAATGCCTATTTTCATGTCGCGCTCCTTTGGTTAACTGAATATTTTAAACAAAATCAATCCGATAACCGCCGCCCATACTGCAATAATGGGCAGCGCAAAATACCACTTTTTCGGCTTACCGTCTTGCCACATCGTTAAAGCCTGCGCTTCACACTCGTCCATAATCTTTTTGGGGATCAGCTTGAGTGACAGCGCAATCAGCACCGGCAGAATGATGATGTCGTCAAGATAACCCAGTATCGGAATGAAATCGGGAATCAAGTCGATAGGAGAGAGCGCATAGCCAATAGTGACGCCTGCCGCGATCTTGGCAGCCAAAGGCGTATCTTTTCTTTTTAATGCGAGATAAACGGCGGCTACTTTCGTTTTCAGCTGCTTTGCTTTTTCTTTTAACTTCAATTGATTGCTCACTTCATTCAATCATTTCTGTCGACCTGTTCACGCCGATTTCATTATAACAAAAAACAGAGGCCCGTTTAAAGACCTCTGTTCTTCTGTTCGAATTACGCTGTTGCTTCGGGTGCCTCTTCTGCTGCCATTTTCGGCGGCTTCGGCGGCGCGATCAGCATCTGCTTCTTTTCCAGCCGCACCATGATGATGATGTAAACAATCATCGCCACGATAAATCCGGCACCACCGATATACCCCGTGGGCGCAGGCCCCGTAAACGGGTTCACCGCATCCGCGCTCGGCAGAAACATCAGCCCAGAGGCCGCGAGGCCGTTCAGCGACGCATGTGCAATGGCGGCGGGTAAGCAGCTGCGCGTCCTCAGCGATACATATGAGAAGACCGTCCCCATTGCGATGCAGAAGCCGCACATCGCAAGAATACCGAGATACGGATAGCCTTCATATCCAAACCCATAGTTGTGCCCGATGATAACGGTGAGCGGTGCGTGCCACAGGCCCCATATCACGCCGCTTAACAGCACGGTGGGGATTATGCTCATCTTCTCGGAAAGCTTGGGCACCAAATAGCCGCGCCATCCCCATTCTTCGCCTGTGGTGTTGAGAATATTAACGATCGGAGAAATCACCACACCGACAGCAATCTGAATGATCATCATCAATCTCATCGCAGACGGATCGAACTTGACGCCCAGCGCCGCGGTCGATTCCTCAATGTAGCCCATGTTCGCATCAAACATCTGCGGGTTAATCAAAAAGTAAAGCGCCGCACCCGCGAAAATCAATCCGGCGGGCAGCAGCCAAGCCAGAATATAATAGCGGATATGTCCTTTGAAATTGGGCAGAATCCAAGCGTCTTTAAAGCCTTCCTTCGTCACAAGCCGCGTGAACACCACGCCAAGCGACGGGATGAACATCACCGCGCCCACCAGCAGCGTAAACACCGGCGCAACGGCCGCATTGTCTTTGAGTCCGCCGATCACTAGAACCTCAAATGCGTACGTCACCAAAAACGTAAACCCGAGAAATATGGCAATTCGTTTGCCTGTCGTCATGTTCTTCACAATTCTGCCTCCTATTGTTTTATCTTTACAGCCGTGCCGTACGCAATCACTTCGGCTGAGCTTTGCATAATGGATGCCGACGCATAACGGATGTTAATCACTGCATCGGCACCGAGCGCCTGCGCTTCATCCACCATGCGTTTTATCGCAATCTGGCGCGACTCGTTCAGCATTTCGGTGTAACTCGTGATTTCACCGCCCACCAGCGTTTTCATACCGGCCATAAAATCCTTGCCAAAATGCTTGCTCATCACCACATTGCCTTTCACCATCCCCAGTGCCTCGCCGATTTCTTTGCCCGGGATATAATCAATATTTAGCAGCAGCATTTTCTTCGCCCTCCTTGATTTCTTTCATTCTTTGTTTAAGCGCCAGCGACACGCCAATGATAACCGCCGCGGGAAAAATGAGAATCAGCACCGCAACGATAACCGGCACGTGGTCGGCAATAAACGCCCAAAGCAGCAGCCCCGTAACCACAGCCATAAACGCGATGATGATAAACGCCACAACGATGGCCGTGTAACGCTGCTTTTTATCCTTTCCGATATTCATAAACCGCGCTCCTTCCTTTTCCATCTTCTCCATCTGCAAGAGGTATTCATCGGGATTCAGCGTATCGAGCGGCTGGGCATCCTCGGCCATTTGCAAGCAGAGCCGCTTCGTGTGTTCAAGATTCATGCGATCACGCTCCAGCTTAATCAAATGCCGCCGGAGCGCATCTTCAGTGGTAAGAACACCGTGCTGCACCTTGAGGATTTCTTCAATCGGTATCGCCAGCTTTCTTAAAAGCTTAATTTTTTTCAGCAGCAGCACATCCTGCTCATCATAATCACGGTAACCGTTCGTCGTGTTGCGCCCGGGCGCAAGCAGCCCTTCTTTTTCATAGAACCGTATATTCCTTTTGGTGATGCCAACGGCCAGTTCCACCTCGTTAATTTTCATATGAGCCCCCCTTGCTTTGTTTCATTGTATACCTTCTACCAAGGGGAAGGTCAATAGCCGTATTAAAAAAAGCAATCAAGTCACCCCCTTCGATCTTATAACGATTTCCGGGTTGATTTTTCAATGCGGGTTTGATATCCTTGAGCAAGAAAAGTTCTTTTTAATCAGTTTTTCCGATGACATCGTATGACTTACGTGAAGAAGGGAAATCATTATGACAGTTGCAATCGGCGGAGACCACGGCGCATTTGAACTGAAAACGCAAGTGATCGCGCATCTGCAAAAACGCGGCATTAAAACATTGGACATGGGGGCATACGATACAACATCATCCGACTATCCTGATTATGCGCCTCCGGTATGCAAGGCCGTTCTTGCGGGCGAAGCGGATCTTGGCATTGTGATTTGCGGAACAGGAATCGGCATTTCAATTTCGGCAAACAAAATTGACGGCATACGCTGTGCGCTGCTCGGCGATACCTTCTCGGCAAAAATGGCACGTGAACACAACGACGCGAACGTGATGGCCATCGGCGCACGGGTGCTGGGCGTTGGGCTTGCTCTGGAAATTGTGGATGCATTTTTAGACACCGACTTTTCCCATGACGAGAGACACAGCCGCAGAATTAAAAAAATAATGGACTTAGAGAAACGCTAAACGTTTCTTTTTTTACAATTTGGTTTATTTTGAGATAGGCGTATCTTTATCACCTTTCTATTATTGGGTAAACTTAACTTATATCAATATCGGAGGAATACAATGGGTAAATTAGTCGTGATGGATCACCCGCTCATTCAGCATAAAATTTCGCTGATTCGGGACAAACAAACAGGAACGAGAGATTTTCGTCTGCTCGTTGAAGAAATAGCGATGCTGATGGGTTATGAGGTGACGCGCGATCTCCCCTTAAAGGAAGTGGAAATTGAAACCCCGGTCGCCAAAGCCAAAACCAAGGTGATCTCCGGCAAAACGATCGGCATCGTTCCAATACTTCGCGCGGGCCTTGGTATGGTGAACGGCATTTTATCGCTGGTTCCCGCCGCTAAGGTTGGGCACATCGGTTTGTACCGCGACCCCGAAACGCTGCAGCCGGTGGAATATTATTGTAAGCTGCCCACAGACGCATCCGAGCGCGATCTGATTATTGTGGATCCGATGCTCGCAACAGGCGGCAGCGCCAACGGCGCTATCACGCTGCTTAAAGAGCGCGGCGTAAAAAACATTAAGCTCGTCTGCCTCATTGCCGCCCCCGAGGGCATCGCAGCCGTACAAAATGAGCATGACGATGTGGATATTTTTGTGGGCGCCGTCGATGAAAGGCTGAATGATCACGGCTATATTATCCCAGGGCTCGGAGACGCGGGCGACAGGCTGTTCGGCACAAAATAACAGGAGCGAAAATATGGCAATGGATGTGTTATCCGAAATCAAAGCCGCTGAAGAAAAAGCGCAGGAATTAAGGCGTGTGGCCTCTATCGCCGCCAAAGATGCGCTCAAATCTGCCGCGCAGGAAAATGCCGCCATTGAGGACGAAGCGCTGACAAGCGTTCGCCGCGACAGCCTCAATAAAGTAGACAGCGGGCGTGAGCTGGCCAAGGCCGAGCTTGATAAGCAGCAGCAGGAGCGCCTCAAAGAATGTGATGCGCTCAAAGCACGCGCGGCGCAAAAGCTTTCCGCGGCGGCAGATGTGTGTTTAGAGAGGATACTTAAGTAGATGGCCATACTGGGTATGAAACGATTGACACTGGTGGCGCACCAGGATAATCGGGACAAGCTGCTCAAATGTTTGCAGGATCTTGGCGCTGTCGAGGTCGCGCGTGTTAAGCTTGAAGGGCTTAATGAAGCACGCCAAAGCGAAACACTTTCGGTTCTTGAAGCGCGTTATGCGGCTGTTCGCGAAGCGTTGGAGACACTGCGCCCTTACGACGAGAACAAACCGTCTTTCTTAACCCCGAAACCACCCATTTCACGCGAAGACCTTCAAAACACCCCCGCCCGTTTCGGTGAAGCGGATGAGATTATCGAAAATATCAAAGCCTTTGCTGACGGCTTGGCCGCTGTTAAATCGAGCCGCCAGCGCTTAAAGAACCGCATTTTACAGCTAGCACCATACGCGCACTTTGATGTGCCGCTTCAAAGCGTGGGCGACAACAGATACACAGCCTGCCTGCTCGGCACCATTCCGGATGACGCTATGGACCGTTATAACCAAATCATCACCAGCTATGCCGATACGGCTTTTTTTGAAACAGTAAGCACTCAAAAGGACTTAAATGCCATTTTTGTAGTGATGCACAAGGATGTGCGCGAAAAGCTCACAGGAGAGCTTAAATACATCGGCTTTTCCGAGGCATTTACGAAAGAGCTGGTCGGCACACCGGCCGATATTATAACCGACTGTGAAAACGAACTGCTCTCTTTAAACGAAGAAGCCAAGGAATATGAAGACAAAGCGCGACGGTATGTGGCCGATAAGCCGCTGCTCACCGCACTGGAGGATTACCTTGCTAACGAGATTGAGCGCGGGCGCTGCGTAAACCGGCTGGGTGAAACGGGCAGCGCGTTTGCGCTGGAGGGTTGGGTGATTGCGGACGACACCGCCAAGGTGGAAAAAGCGGTGCTGGATGCCGCACCCGAAGCGTATGTGCATTATCGCGATCCTGTTGACGGCGAGATTCCGCCGACGGCGCTTAAAAACCCGCGAGTGATACAGCCGTTTGAGGCCGTCACCGATATGTACGCCGTGCCGTCACCCGGCGGTTTTGACCCCAATAAGATCATGGCGTTCTTCTATTTTATCGTATTCGGTATGATGGTGGGCGATTTTGCTTACGGCATTATCTTGAGCCTCGGCGCGCTCATGGTATTAAAGCTCAAAAAACCTAACGGCATGTTTCGCCGCATCACCACGGTTGTGATGTATTGCGGCATTTCAACGGCACTGTGGGGCTTGTTCTTCGGTACGATATTCAGCATTCCCGGCGTGCCGTATGTGCTAAGCCCGCTTCAGGATGCCGACGGCGCAATGGCCACACTCGGGCTGTGCCTTGGTATCGGTGTGCTGCATATTTTAACAGGCATCGGCATCGGTGCCTACATGGACATCAAACGCGGTCATTTCTTCGCGGCCATTTTCGACCGCGTCTCGTGGATGCTTGTGATTGTCGGCGGCATTATGCTGCTGGTTGGCGGATCTGTCGGCACTGCGGGCTCTTATATGGCTCTCGCCGGTATGCTGATTCTTTTGTGCACACAGGGACGCAACAAAAAAGGTATCGTTAAAAAGGTGGTGGGCGGCCTTTCCAGCCTTTACGGCATCACCGGCTATGTCAGCGACATTTTATCTTACTGCCGTATATTCGGTATGGGGCTTGCCACCACGGTTATCGCAATGGTGTTCAACACGATTGCCGGGCTGATGATGGGGCCGTGGTATGGGTATGTTTTCGGCATCATCATTATGACTGTTGGCCATGTGTTCAATATCGCGATCAATGCGCTCGGTGCGTTTGTGCACTCGGCGCGTCTGCAATACATTGAATTCTTCAATAAGTTTTATGAAGGTGACGGACACGCGTTTATGCCTCTCGGCATACGCGCCAAGCACCACAGGCTGCAGGACTAAAGGCCGCATACAGCGGCTAATATAAAAGGAAAACAAATCGTTATCGATTTTAGGAGGGACTCCATGGACGTATTTGGTGACTATTTTGGCATGATCATATCCACATTCGGCGCTGCGCTGGCGGTGGGTCTTTCGGGCGTCGGCTCGGCAAAAGGTATCAGCTTAACGGGTCAGGCGGCGGCCGGTCTCGTTGCGGAAGAACCGGACCGTTTCGGTCAGGCGCTCGTGCTGCAGCTGCTGCCGGGTACGCAGGGTATCTACGGTTTACTCGTGGCATTCTTAATTCTGCTTAACAACGGCGTTGTGGGCGGCGGCATGATCTCTCCGGCTCAGGGCTGGGTGTATTTCTTCGCCTCGCTGCCGGTGGGTATCGTGGGCCTTACATCCGCTATTTCGCAGGGTAAAACAGCCGTGGCCGGTATTGCACTGCTCGGCAAACGCCCCGAAGAACAAGGCAAGGCGATCACGATGGCCATAATGGTGGAAACCTACGCGGTGTTCGCATTGCTGATTTCTATGCTGATCATCCTACTCGGCAAAGCGGCTTAATAGTTTTGTCCAATCCATGTTTTTGGGTCGGGCGTTATACGTTTTGATACAAAAGCGACGGTGGGACAAAATGAACGAACCGTGAATTCGTATATAAGGATGTGATTGAATTTGGCCGGAGCGGAAAAACTGATTGAAAAAATAATCGGCGATGCCCAGCGCGATGCCGAGAGCTATTGGCACGACGCCGAAGAAAAAAAGAAAGCAATGCGCGATAAGCTCAATAAAGATATTGAGAAACGCAAGGCAGAGATTGACCTCATGGCAGAAGACGCTGTACGCGAAAACAAAAAGCGCCTTGCCGCTGTTTACGACCTCGAATTCAGAAAGCAGCTGCTTGCCGCCAAGCAGGAAATGATGGGGAAGGCCAAAGCGCTCGCAATGCAAAAGCTTGCCGCCTTGCCGGACGATACGTATCTCTCGTTGTTAAAACAGCGCCTGATAGATTGCGCCGCAAACGGCGTGGGCGGCATCATCGTATCAAAAAAAGAAACGCGCCTTGGCAAGGCTTTTCTTGACGATGTCAATAAAACGCTGAAAGCCAAGGACGGCGCGGGCGAGATTAAACTGCTGGATGAAAAACGCGATTTTTCGGGCGGCTTTGTTTACGTAAACGGCGGCCTTGAAATTGATATGTCACTCGAAGCGCTGCTGAACGAAGCCTGGCAGCAAAGCGAAACGGAAGTTGCCGCCGTTCTGTTCGGCGCATGATGGGATGAAAGATGTCTGAAACACAAAGCAGCTACCCCTTTGCCTCGGCGCGTGTGAAAGCGCTTGAGCCAAAGCTGATCACAAAAGAAAAACTAACGCGGCTGATTGAAGCCAAGGATTATGAAACGGCCTTGCGCCAGCTCGTGGAATTTGGCTACGGCCAGTCGGCGGCGGATGTTGACGCGATGATACAAAAGGAGCTGGAGGAAACAGACGCGCTCCTGAGCGCACTATCTCCGAGCGATGTGTTCACGCGCATTGTGCGCGCCGGGCGTGACTATTACAACCTTAAGGTCATCATCAAGCTGCTGATGCGCGATTTGCCGATTGACAGCATGCCGCTCACTTCGGGCAACATCAGCGTGGATACGCTGCGCCGGGCGATTACGGAAAACAACTACTACGAGCTGCCGGACAACATGACCGACGCGCTTAAGTACATCGACAAGCAGTTTGCCGTGGCCGCCGACCCGTCGGTGATCGGCGTCGCGCTGGATCGCGCCTATGCCAAAGAGATTCGTGATCTCGTCGCGCAGATGAAAAACGAACTCGTCACCGAGTATTTTACGGTGTATTTTGATTTAAGCAACATTCTTGCGCTGCTGCGCGTGCGCGCGGCGGGCGCGCCCAAAGAAACGTTTGACCGCGCTTTTTTAAAGGGCGGCCGCATTGAAAAGCGCACGCTGCTTGATGCATTTGATTTGCCGAACGAAAGCGTGCTGGCAGCGGCAGGCCGCGGCGGTTATGCCGCGATACTCTCCGGCGCGTTTGACGATTATTTAAAGACGGGTAGCTTGTACATGCTGGAAAAGAAACGTGATGATACACTTCTCGCGTTATTAAGGGAGCAGCGCCACGATATGTTCGGCATCGGCCCGCTTTTCGGGTATTACATCGCCAAGCAGCGCGAAGCGGAAGCCGTGCGTATGGTGATGACAGCCAAGCAGGGCGGCATCGACGCGAATGTGGTGACCAAACGCTTGAAAGAGATGTACTAGAGAGGATAAAGAATGAACAAGATTGGTGTCGTTGGCGATTCTGACAGCATCATCGGCTTTAAAACACTCGGTATCGATGTGTATCCCGCAACGGGCAGTGAGGTGACCGGCGTGTTAAACCGGCTCGCCGCAAGCGGCTACGCCATAATATTCGTCACCGAGCAGGCTGCCGAAACCGCCGCCGAAACGATAGATCGTTACAAAACATCACCATTTCCCGCGATTATCCCGATACCGGGCAACCGCGGCACCACCGGCTTTGGCATGAAGGGCATCCACGCAAACGTAGAAAAGGCGATCGGCGCGGATATCCTCTTTAAAAACGAATAACCAAGCGCTTTTGATGCGCGCATGATATCACACAGGAAGGAAGAGCTTATGGAAGGCAAAATCGTCAAGGTTTCCGGCCCCCTCATCGTCGCAAGCGGTTTGAAAGATTGTGAGATGTACGATGTGGTGAGGGTCTCCGGCCAGCAGCTGATCGGCGAAATCATTGAGCTGCGCGGCGACATGGCCTCAATTCAGGTATATGAGGAAACAAGCGGCCTCGGGCCGGGTGAACCGGTAACCCCCACAGGCAGCCCGCTTTCGGTGGAGCTGGCACCCGGGCTGATTGAATCGATATTCGATGGCATTCAGCGTCCGCTCGATAAAATCAGAGCACTGGCGGGAGACCGCATCACGCGCGGTATCAACGTCTCCCCGCTGGATCACGACAAAAAATGGACTTTTATTCCGACCGCAAAAAAAGGCGATACCGTCACCGCCGGTGATATTCTGGGGTATGTGCAGGAAACCTCTCTCGTGAAGCACTACATTATGGTGCCGCCGGGCAAGCAAGGCACGGTTGAGTGGCTCGCAGACGGACAGACCACCATCACGGAACCGATCGCGAAGCTGAAAAACGGTAGCGAGACGCTTGATGTTGCGATGCTGCAAAAGTGGCCGGTGCGCCGCGGGCGCCCGTTTGCCGAGAAGCTGCCGCCGTCTGAGCCGATGATTACAGGCCAGCGCGTGATCGATACGCTGTTCCCTGTGGCCAAGGGCGGTGTGGCAGCCGTGCCGGGGCCGTTTGGCAGCGGCAAAACGGTGGTGCAGCATCAGCTCGCAAAATGGGCGGATGCGGACATCATCGTTTATGTGGGGTGCGGCGAGCGCGGAAACGAGATGACCGACGTGCTGATGGAGTTCCCAGAGCTTAAAGACCCGCGCAGCGGCGAGCCGCTGATGAAGCGCACGGTGCTGATTGCGAACACATCGGACATGCCGGTGGCGGCGCGCGAAGCATCGATTTACACAGGCATTACAATTGCGGAGTATTTCCGCGACATGGGATACAAGGTGGCCATCATGGCCGATTCCACCTCGCGCTGGGCCGAGGCGCTGCGCGAAATGTCCGGCCGACTGGAAGAAATGCCAGGCGACGAAGGGTATCCGGCCTATCTGTCCTCGCGTCTCGCGGGCTTTTATGAGCGCGCGGGCATCGTGAAGGCACTCGGCACTGACGGGCGCATCGGAGCAGTCACAGCCATCGGCGCGGTGTCGCCGCCGGGCGGCGATATTTCCGAGCCTGTCTCGCAGGCCACGCTGCGCATTGTCAAGGTGTTCTGGGGGCTCAGCGCCCAGCTGGCCTACAAACGCCACTTCCCGGCGATTGACTGGCTCACCTCCTACTCGCTCTATCTCGACCGTTTAACGGATTGGTTTGAAACGAATGTGTCGCACGAATGGGTGCAGTTGCGTATGGAAACGATGCAGCTGCTTCAGGAAGAAGCCGAGCTCGAAGAGATCGTCCGGCTCGTCGGCGTGGACGCATTGTCTTTAAAAGACCGTTTGAAGCTGGAAACAGCGCGCAGTATCCGTGAGGATTATCTGCATCAAAACGCGTTCCACGAAACGGATACCTATACGTCACTCGAGAAGCAATACGGCATTTTGAAGCTCATACTGCTGTGGGGTAAGCTCGGCGAGCGGGCCCTTTCAGCCGGTGCGCCGCTCTCAAAGATATCGGCTCTGCCGGTACGCGAGGAGATCGGCCGCGCAAAATACGTGCCCGAGAACGACGTTGCCGAGAAATTTGCAGCGATCACGAAGAATCTGGAATCTCAGATGGGCGCGTTATATGAGGAAGGGGGGATAGACGTTGCTTAAGGAATACCGCACAATCAGCGAGGTTGTCGGCCCGCTCATGCTGGTGGAGGGCGTCAGCGGCGTTAAATACGACGAGCTGGTGGAAATCGTTCAGCAAAACGGCGAAACACGGCGCGGCAAGGTGCTCGAAATCAACGGCGACAAGGCACTTGTGCAGCTTTTTGAAAGCTCGCAGGGCCTCAAAATATCCACCTCGAAAGCCCGGTTTTTGGGGCGCAGCATTGAGCTGGCCGTTTCATACGACATGCTCGGGCGCGTGTTCGACGGCATGGGCGAGCCGATTGACAACGGTCCCGCCATCATTCCCGAAAAACGTATGGACATCAACGGTGCACCGATCAACCCGGCATCGCGCGATTACCCTGAAGAATTTATTCAAACGGGCATTTCCGCGATAGACGGCCTGAATACGCTCGTACGCGGACAGAAGCTGCCCGTGTTCTCGGGCTCCGGCCTGCCGCACGCCAACCTCGCCGCGCAGATTGCGCGCCAGGCCAAGGTGCTCGGCGGTGAATCGAACTTCGCCGTGGTGTTCGCCGCGGTCGGCATCACGTTTGAAGAAGCCGATTTCTTCATCAGCGATTTTAAAAAGACGGGCGCGATTGACCGCACCGTGCTTTTCATCAACTTAGCAGACGACCCGGCCATTGAGCGTATTTCCACACCGCGTATGGCGCTGACGGCTGCCGAATACCTCGCTTACGAGAAGAACCTGCACGTGCTTGTGATCATCACGGATATCACAAACTATGCCGAGGCGCTGCGCGAGGTTTCTGCCGCAAGAAAGGAAGTGCCGGGCCGCAGAGGCTACCCCGGCTATCTTTATACTGACCTTGCCACGATGTACGAACGCGCGGGCCGCATTAAAGGACGCGAAGGCTCAGTCACGCAGATACCGATACTCTCGATGCCGGAAGACGACAAAACGCACCCGATCCCGGATCTCACCGGTTACATCACCGAGGGGCAGATCATCCTCTCGCGTGAGCTACTGAGAAAGGGCGTCACACCGCCTATCGATGTGCTGCCGTCGCTCTCGCGTTTGAAGGACAAGGGCATCGGCAAGGGCAAAACGCGCGAAGACCACGCGGATACGATGAACCAGCTGTTTGCGGCATATGCGCGCGGCAAGGATGCCAAAGAGCTTTCTGTTATTCTCGGCGAAGCGGCGCTCTCGGATGTGGATAAGCTTTATGCGAAGTTCGCGGACGCATTTGAAAAGGAATACGTGTCGCAGGGGTACGAAACCAACCGAACGATAGAAGAAACGCTGAACCTTGGGTGGAAGCTGTTAAAAATACTGCCCAAAGCCGAGCTCAAGCGTATTAAAGACGACTACATCAACAAATACCTGCCGGCAGACGAGGATTAACCATGGCTGTTTTACGAGTGAACCCGACGCGCATGGAGTTAACCAAGCTCAAAAAACGCTTGGTAACGGCCACGCGAGGGCACAAGCTGCTCAAAGACAAGCGCGACGAAATGGTGCGCCAGTTTATGCTGCTTATACGCCGCAACAAAATGCTGCGCGAAGAGGTGGAGGCGGCGCTGAATGCCGCGCTTTCGGGCTTTGTGCTGGCGCGCGTTGCGATGAGCAAAGAAACGATGGACGAAGCGTTGATGTACCCGGTGCGCGAGGTGGATTTATCTATCAGCCGCGCGAACATTATGAGCGTTGACGTCCCGAAAATCAGCTACAGCGAAAAGAAGCAGGAGCGCTCTTTCTTCCCGTACGGCCTGCTATCCACCTCGGCTGAACTGGATAACGCAACAACCAAGCTCTCCGGCGTGCTGCCGCAGATGGTGGAACTGGCTGAGCTCGAAAAAACGTGCAATATGCTGGCTGACGAAATCGAAAAAACACGCAGACGCGTGAACGCGCTGGAATACGTGATGATTCCTCAGCTGCAGGAGACAATACGCTATATTCGCATGAAGCTGGATGAAAACGAGCGCGGCAACTTAACGCGCCTGATGAAAACGAAGGACATGATTGCGAAGCGGGAAGCGTAATACGAAGGAGGGGTGACTCTCCATTTTTGGAGGATGGGACAGACATGAAAACAAAATTGCTTTGTGTGGTGCTGATTTTCATACCGATGCTGCTGATGCTCGGCTGCGATACGGTTAAAACAACGGCGTCAGCAAACGACAATGCTGCGCCCACACAATGCCCGTACGATGGCAGCCTCATCAGCGGTTTGCTCGACCGCGTTGTCGCTTCATCAAACAAGGTGGAATCGTTCCCGGTGAAGATCACCAGCGCCGAGCTCGTGCGGCAAGGCTGCCTCATCCATTATGACAAGCTCGCTTACAACGAAAACTACAAGCGCGGCAGTACCGACCCAGATGAATCTTTTTTTACGAATGACGAAGAGGTTGATGAACAGACGGTAGTGACCGGTGCGTATTTGAACAGCTCAAAGGTTAAGTCTCCGTATTTGGATAAGGTTTTTGTGCAATATATATCGGGCAAAAAAAGCGGCGCGCCCTTTACGCTGTATTGGCTGGACGGTCAGGTGATATTTGTCAGCGAGATTTTAATACAGTAATCAATGAGCAATAATGAATGAAAAATTTAAGGACGCTTCGGAAACGGGGCGTTTTTTGTTGTTAGCTTCCTTTATTAAAGGAGGTGTCACGCGCAGCGTGACGGAGGATTGCAGTTTTCTTTTTTTCAATCCTCCGCCAGCAAAGCTGACAGTTCCTTTCAAAAGGAGCCCTAAGGAACCGATAAGGAGACAACGAAGTTGTCATTCCGAGCCTGTCGAGGAATCCCATGTTAAAACGCTATAAACATGGGATACCATTCCACTGCGTAGTCGACTTCGTTATACTCCGCTCGGTATGACAGCAATGGCGACTGCGTTATCTCTTGGCTCGGTATGACAGATGGCGCTACATCACGAGCGTGCCGTTATTCGTGTGCTGTATCATGAAAATATCCTCCTGCACGCCTGTCTGCGCGTTGATGTAAACGATATAATCATGGCTGTCCATGGTGCACGTAAACTCCCAGCACACTTTTTCTTCGCTCGCGTCCGTCGGAATCAACGCGAGGCGCGCACTGCTCACCGCCAAACCGGCAGTCAGCATCGGCTGCGTCTGCTCCTGCGTCAGCAACGGAGGGGCCAGTGTGCGCTCTTTGTGCGACATTAAGTAGTTATGCGCGTCAATGCCCTTAACCGTCGCTGTCGGTATATCCACCCAAACCTTAATGAGATCAGGATAAAGCACGATATTGTCCTGCATTGGTGCGAGGTTGATCACCGCCATACCGTCATAAAACTGCGCATAGCTCGCCGCACTTTGCCCATACCCTTTATCAATCAAATACTGCTGCGCTGCCGCTGAGAGCTGATTGTATTTTTCGTCGGTGGGGATGGCTGATATACCGCCCTCAGACGATTCCATGTACCACAGCACTTGTGAGCCCTGCTTGCTGATATATATTTCAAAATCTTTGCCGTTTTGAATTCCCGTAAACCCAAAGCTCGGAATGATGCCGTTCTCCTCACCCGCGTCAGTCAGCGCCGATGCGTCCAGCCCCAAAAACTGAGCGGCTGTTTTGGCGGCTTGTTCTCGCGATACCTCAAAAGCGCCTAGCCCCTCGGGCATCTTATTTTCGGTGCTTTCGGAAAAAGGCCCGTCGTAAACAAGATGCGGAAACTGCTGATTCGCAAAATCGAGATTGCCCGCCTCCTCATCAGACGCAAGAAAAGCATTCTCAGCGAAGCCGCTGTCACCCGGGTATCCGCCGTTTTGTATGACCATAAGTTCATCGCTTACCTCACCGCACGACAAAGCAAGCTGCTGAATCTGATTGAAATCATCCTGCGAAAGTGTTTCCCCGCGAGACAGCTTGTCGGTTAGATAACGGCAGTAATCACCTGTTCTGTTCACAAACTGCGTGAGTGTAGACGAACCGGCATACGAAACGGGCAGCGCCGCCAGCGAACTTTCGGTATCTCCCGTTTGCCGCCACACATCCATCAGCAGCATCGTGTATTGATTGGCTCCGCTGGATGCCTTGAGCTTATAGAGCTTGGCTTCAAGGCTCGTCACATCCGCCATCAGCTGTTCGAACGATCTTGTATAGACTGCGCCGAGCTGATTTTTTAGTATTTGCTTCTGGCTGTGAAACACAATGGTTGTTGTTGTGAGCGTCACAATCAACACACCCGCAGCCACCGCCGCTATAATTTTATATGCTCTTTTCATAATGCCCTCCTATTTGCAAAAAATATGATCGCCGATGGTGACAATCACAGGACGCGACCGCATGTATTTATTGGTGGTTTTGGCGGGGTTATAATAAAACAACGCACCGCCGGAAGGATCCCAGCCATTTATAGCGTCTCTCGCAGCCCGCAGCGAGCTTTGGTCGGGCGCCAGGTTAATCTGCCCGTCGTCCACCACCGAGAACGCGCCGCTCTGGTAAATCACATTGGCGATGCTGTTCGGGAAAAGCGAGCTTTCCACGCGATTCAGCACCACCGCGGCCACCGCCACCATGCCCTTATACGGTTCGCCGCGCGCCTCGCCGTGCACCAGCTTTGCGAGCAAATACACATCATTATCGTTTGCGCTGCCGCTGCTGCCGGAGGGGGCAGCCACGCCGAGCTTTTCCGCTGTTTGCGCACCCACCACACCGTCAACCGTGATGCCGTGCTTTTTCTGGAAATAAATCACCGCATCCTGCGTCAATACGCCGTAATACCCGTCAACATTCCCCGTGTAATAGCCCCAGTCTTTCAGACGCTGCTGAATTTCACGTATCGCGTCGCCGCTCGATCCCATTTTGTATGACGCGACGGGCATAATAGCGGCACCGCTGCATAACAAAACCGCCAGCAACAAAAATACCAGCGGTTTCAGTTTCTTTCTCATATGGCCGATCTCCTTAAAATAAGATTAACGGCAGATTATCCGAACAGGCTGTCAAAAAGCTCCGCGAAAAACGACGTGTATTCCACCTGCGTGTCGCTTTCGTCAACACCATCGATTTCTGTGAGACACAGCGGCGGGAACATCACGCACCACCAGTTATGCCCATCGCCGCTGCCCAGCGTCACTTCCAGCGCCTGATAGTCGCCCTCGGGGTACGTCACGTTCTGATACGTCTTTTCGGGGAAATGGAACGTGCCCACCTGCGCCGTGGCCGAGTAGTCAAATCCGTTTTCGGCCAGCGTTTCATTTGCCGTCTTTTCTATTATCTCAAGGTTGTTTTCGATATATGCGCGCGCTTCGCTCGCATTGGTACATTCAAGGATTCCGTCTTCAGTGGCTTTCAGCACCGCGTCGCGCACCTGCATTTTCACCTGCTGGTCATCGTCCGAATCGGAATTTGCAATGACGTGAAGCCGAAACGGCGTGGGCGCGCACGCGCTGAGCAGCAGCACCAGCGCCATCAGTATTGCCATTACGGAGAGCTTTTTATTTGTGGTCATTGTTCTTATACCTTGTTATCACAGTGTCATATATATGCGCTATCAATTATGGCCACATGGGAAAATAATATACATCAAGATACGAAATCGTTAAATCAACTTTTCATTCCATTTTTAGCATTATTCGTTACATTTAAGTTGAATGCATACTGTTAATACTGTATTGTTTTACCAATAGGTGATAGCTAAACGAATTAAGGATGCTTTTTCTATGAATAATATTACAAGTTTTCGAAACGCCCAAAGGATCCGCTGGATCTTAATAGCCATTGGAATAGTGTTGCTTTTGTGTTCTCAGCTTCCAATATTGCCATGGATTCAATTGATACTTTTTCTTTTTGGTGCGATCTGTATCATGGGCTCTTTCATTTGGGTTTTTTCCTACAATAAGTGTCCACACTGCCACCATCAATTGCCCTTTAATGAAAGTGTCCCTGATTATTGCCCGTCATGCGGCGTAAAATTAAAGCAAAGATAAACTGTTATGGGCAGAAGGTCTATCATGTGCCATTTGATAGACCTTCTGTGCTTTTACCTTTTCGTGATTCATATTCATATACACTTCACTTTCAGCAGTTTTATTGACCAGAGAGTGTGTCTTTCAAAGATTTTCTCTGAGCGTTCCATAATTTATTGATTATCCTTATTATCTTGTGTGTATTTTATTGATATATCAATCATTTGCTATTTATCTCATCAAGCCTTTTGTGCTATAATGGTCTGTGAAAATTTAAGGAGGGCTGAATGCAGCGGGTATTGCTGAACATAACAGGAACACAGCGAGACGGCGACGAAGATGAGCGCATTGAGCTCATCACCGAAGGCCGCCTCACCAAAAAGCCCGAGGGGCTTTTAATCGAATACGACGAAAGCGAACTCACCGGCATTGAAGGGTGCACCACCACGCTGGTGTTTTCGGGCGACAGCGTTACCATCGAACGCAACGGCACACTGAATATGCAAATGGTATTTTCCCCGGGCCGCGTTTTCGACAGCAACATGGACACGCCATACGGCTCCATCAGCCTTCATCTTTTCGCGTCGCGTGTGGAGAGCGAGCTTTTCGAAAACGAAGGCAGCCTGCGCCTTGAATATGAATTAAGCCTTGGCACGCTTTCAACCTTTAACAAACTTGATCTCAAGTTTAAAAGTATGGAAGACTGCGTAAATTAGATATTAATAGGAAATTGAGGTGATTACATGCTTATCGAATGGCTTGGTCATTCCTGCTTCAAAGTCACGCTGAAAGACGGCACACGCATATTGTTTGACCCATACGACGACCGCATCGGCCACGCGCTGCAGGCTGTGGAAACCGATATCGTCACAATCAGCCATGCCCATAGCGACCATAACAATCTGTCTTGTGTGTCCGGCGATTATACTGTTGTGGATAAACCCGGCGTCTATACGTTTGGGGATCTCACCATTGAAGGCATCAGTACCTGGCACGACAAGGTGCAGGGCGCACAGCGCGGCCAAAACATATGCTTTGTGCTTACCATTCACGGCATGCGGATTTGCCACATGGGAGATATCGGTGATATTCCCACCGGCGACATATTTGAAAAGCTCAAGGGCACCGAGATACTGCTGATTCCCGTTGGCGGCAAGTTCACGATTGATGCGTGCGAAGCGCTTCAAATCTGTGAAACGATTGGGCCCAACATCATTATTCCCATGCATTTTCAAACAGCGGAAACAGGCCTTGACCTGGCGCCGTTAAGTGATTTTCTGGAGGCGGCAGGCCGTGAATACGATGTGTCTCATCGCGGCCAAAATTATATCAATATCGATAAAGCGACGCTGAAAAAGCGTACGCGCATTATTGTGATGGAATATCTATAAAATTATCTTTGTTATTTATGGAGGGGTTCATGTCCACGAAATTTATTTTTGTTACAGGCGGTGTGGTATCTTCGCTCGGTAAAGGCATCACGGCGGCCTCACTCGGGCTGCTGCTTAAAAGCCGTGGCCTGAAAGTGTCGCTGCAAAAGTGCGACCCTTATATCAATGTCGATCCGGGCACGATGAGCCCGTTTCAGCACGGTGAGGTTTTTGTCACAGATGACGGTGCCGAAACCGATCTTGATATCGGCCACTATGAGCGCTTTACCGACGAGAATTCGTTTGCGGATTCTAACGTAACCACCGGCAAGGTGTATTGGAAGGTGATCACCAAGGAACGTCGCGGCGATTATCTGGGCGGCACCGTTCAGGTGATTCCGCATATCACCGACGAAATTAAATCGCGCATTTACAGCGTGGCCAGCAAAGAAAAGCCCGATGTGGTCATCACTGAAATCGGCGGCACCGTGGGCGATATTGAATCGCAGCCGTTCCTCGAAACAATTCGGCAGATTAAGTGGGAAGTCGGCGAAGAAAACTGTATGTATATCCACGTCACGCTGATGCCGTATCTGCGTAAAGTGGGCGAACTCAAAACGAAACCCACACAGCACAGCGTGAAAGAACTGCGCACCATCGGCATTGAGCCGGATATCATCGTCTGCCGTACCGAGGTGGAATTAACTGACGACACCAAGCGCAAAATAGCGCTGTTCTGTAACGTGAGCCCCGCGAGCGTGGTGCAAAACCTTGATGCTGATTCGCTCTACGAGGTCCCCATCATGCTGCGCAACGAAAAGCTAGACAAGCTCGTTTGCGACAGGCTTTCACTGCCGAACGTGCCGAGCCACATTCCCGAATGGGAAAGCATTGTGCGCATACAAAAACAAAAAAAAGAGCAGGTTAAAATCGCGATCGTCGGTAAATATATTGAGCTGCACGATGCCTATTTGAGCATTGCAGAATCGTTAACACACGCGGGCATTGCAAACAAGCTTGATGTGAAGATACTGTGGATAAACGCTGTGGACATTGAAGAAACCAATGATGCCGCGGGCATACTCAAGAACGCAGACGGCGTGATTGTACCGGGCGGCTTTGGCGACAGAGGCATAGAAGGCAAGATCAAAGCCATACAGTACTGCAGAGAAAACAAGGTGCCGTTCTTCGGCATCTGCCTTGGTATGCAGCTTGCCATCATCGAGTTTGCGCGCAACGTTCTTGGGTACCGCGAAGCCAACTCAACCGAGCATTGCAGCGATACGCCGTATCCGTTTATCGATTTGATGCCGGAACAGAAAAACATCACGGACATGGGCGGCACAATGCGGCTTGGCAACTACAAATGCTTGCTCAACAAAGGCACCTATGCGTATGATGCGTATCAGAAGGAAGAGATCAACGAGCGTCACCGTCACCGCTACGAGTTCAACAACATGTATCTCGAACAGATCACAAAAGCCGGTATGCGCGTGGCGGGCATCAATCCCGATCATGGCCTCGTGGAGATTGTGGAAATACCTGAGCATCCGTGGTACGTGGGTGTGCAGTTCCATCCCGAATTCAAATCGCGCCCGATCCGGTCGCATCCGCTCTTCCGTGAGCTTGTGGCCGCCGCAAAGCGCTATCAAGACAGCAAGAAAGACAAAAAGTCCGGCGAATAAGCCGGGCTTGTTCATTCAAAGAATAAACAGAGGGTTCCCATTGGAGGAAATCGTATGACAGAATCAAAGGCACGCAATTTCATTGAGGAGATTATCGACGGTGATATCGAAGCCGGACGCGTCAGCAGCATCGTTACGCGGTTTCCGCCCGAGCCCAACGGCTACCTGCACATCGGCCACGCCAAGTCGATATGCCTGAATTTCGGAACAGCCATCAAATACGGCGGCATCTGCAATCTGCGCTATGATGATACCAATCCGGTTAAGGAAGATGAGGAATACATCCGCAGTATTGAGCGCGATGTACGCTGGCTCGGCTTTGAACCGGCGGCCGTTCTTTACGGGTCTGACTACTTTGGATATATGTTCGACTGCGCGCTAAAGCTGATCGATAAAGGCCTTGCCTACGTCTGCGATTTAAACGCGGAGCAAATACGCGAATACCGCGGCACACTCACGGAGCCTGGCAAAAACAGCCCTTACAGAGACAGAAGCGTCGAGGAAAACAGGCAGCTTTTTTTAGATATGAAAAGCGGCAAATACGCCGACGGCGAAAAGGTGCTGCGCGCAAAAATCGATATGGCAAGCCCGAACCTGAACATGCGCGACCCGGTGATTTACCGCATACTCCATTCGCCACATCACCGCACAGGCGATGACTGGTGCATTTACCCGATGTACGACTACGCGCATCCGCTGGAAGACGCATACGAAAACATCAGCCACAGCATATGCACGCTGGAGTTTGAAGCCCACCGCCCGCTTTACGACTGGGTGATTGAGCATTGTGAGTGTGACCCCGCACCGCACCAGTATGAATTTGCGCGGCTGAACCTCACGCGCACGATTATGAGCAAGCGGTACTTGAAAAAACTCGTCGACGAAAAATTCGTTTCGGGCTGGGACGACCCGCGCATGCCCACACTTTCCGGGCTCAGACGGCGCGGCTTCACGCCCGAAGCCATTCGCGACTTCTGTGAGCGTATCGGCGTCGCCAAATCCAACAGCGAGGTGGATGCGGGGCTGCTCGATCATTGCGTGCGTGAGCACCTGGGGCAGGTGGCGCTGCGCCGTATGGCCGTGCTCGATCCGTTAAAGGTCGTGATTGAAAATTACGAGGGAGACGGCGAAACCGTCACCTCCGAAAACCTGCCGAAGAATGAGGAGGCAGGGCTGCGCGATGTCAGGTTCTCCCGGGAAATATATATTGAACGCACCGATTTCATGGAAGACCCGCCCGGTAAGTTTTTCCGGCTGGCACCCGGCAGGGAAGTTCGCTTGAAAGACGCGTACATCATCAAATGCGAACGCATTATCAAAGACGATAGCGGCAACATCACCGAACTGCGCTGCACCTACGACCCCGATTCCAAAACGGGCGGCGCAACGGCAGGCCGCAAGATAAAAGGAACGCTGCACTGGGTGGACGCCGCCAGCGCCGTACCGTGTGAGGTGCGCCTTTACGATTTCCTGCTCAACGAAGGCGAGGGCGATTTCTCGGGCCGTTTGAACAACGAGTCGCTGAAAATTCTGCCGAACGCGCTGATCGAGCAAGCCGGCAAGAACACAGCCGTCGGTGATAAGTTCCAGTTCCTGCGTCAGGGGTACTTTTGCACCGATACGGACAGCACGCCCGATAAGCTTGTGTTCAACCTGATTGTGAATTTGAAGGACAGCTATAAAGCATAGTATAACCCCCTTTGGAAAGGAGATTGTGCGGCCCTTTTGGCCGCATTGTCATGTTTATGAGTGAAATACGCACACGTTTTGCACCCAGCCCCACGGGCTATCTGCATATCGGAGGCCTCAGAACCGCGCTTTACGCGTGGCTGTTCGCGCGCAAGCACGGCGGTGCTTTTCTGCTGCGCATTGAAGATACCGACACGGGCCGCGAGGTGGAAGGCGCGAAGGACGTGATTTTTAATACATTGCGTCAAACCGGCCTCTATTACGACGAAGGCCCGGATGTGGGCGGCCCCTGCGGCCCGTACATTCAGAGCGAGCGTGCCGATATCTACAAAGAGCATGCGGAAATGCTCGTGAAATCCGGCGCGGCCTACCGCTGCTTTTGCACCAAGGAGCGGCTTGCGGAGGAACGCGCTAAGGCCGAGGCCAATGGGCAAACGTACACCTACGACAAGCATTGTCTCTCACTTTCCGAAGAGGAGATACAAAAAAGGCTGAGTGCGGACGAGCCGTATGTGATTCGGCAGAACATTCCGCGCACCGGCGAGACCACGTATACTGATGCGGTATTCGGCGATATCACGGTGCCCAATGCCGATCTTGACGACAACGTGCTGCTGAAAGCAGACGGCATGCCGACATACAATCTCGCGAACGTGGTGGACGATCATTTAATGGGCATCACGCATGTGATCCGCGGGGTCGAATACCTTTCATCCACACCCAAGTACAATCATCTGTACCGCGCATTCGGTTGGGACATTCCGGCGTACATTCACCTGCCCGTGGTGATGAAGGACAAGCAGCGAAAGCTAAGTAAGCGCCACGGCGATGCGTCGTTTGACGATTTTATCAAGAAGGGGTATCTCAAAGAAGCGCTGATCAATTACATCGCGCTGCTCGGGTGGAGCCCCGGTACCGAGCAGGAGATTTTTACGCTCGACGAGCTGATCGACGCGTTCCATATTGAGGGACTATCCAAATCGTCCGCGATATTCGATGTGGATAAACTGACGTGGATGAACGCGCAGTATATCCGTGCGCTTAGCAAAGAGGCGTTTATTGAAACAGCGATGCCGTATTTTATTGAAGCGGGCGTGGAAGCGTTTGATCTTGGCCTGATTACCGAGCTGATACAGCCGCGGCTCGAGCGGCTCGATGAGATACCGGGCAAGCTGGCGTTTTTAACGCAGATGCCGGATTACGACATCGCGCTGTATACACACAAGAAGATGAAGACAGATGCGGAATCGTCGGTGCCGATGCTGTTAGAGGCCAAGGCACTGCTCGAAGCGCAGACCGATTATTCGCTCGAAGCATTGAAGGAAGCGCTGCACGCGCTGGTGGAACGGCTCGGCATCAAAAACGGCCAGCTGCTCTGGCCGCTGCGCATTGCGATCACCGGCACAGAGGTGACGCCGGGGGGTGCCGTGGAAGCGGCGTGCCTGCTCGGCAAAGAGGAGACGCTACGGCGGCTTGATGTCAGCCTGAAAAAGCTCGGACAATAGCTTATGAATTCTGCTCCCGGTTGAAGCCGGGAGTTTTTTATTGATGAATATTAACCAGATAGCAAAAAGTCTTTTTTACTTACGTGCTGAGAACTCCCTCCGTCAAAGGGAGGCAAGGGTGCGTGCATATTTGCGCATTTTTTAACAGAAACGAATTGCTCTACATAACGATTATGATGAACAGCTCAGAAGTCTGCGCACCCCAAGCTCCCTCTGGAGGGAGCTGTCGCCGCAGGCGACTGAAGGAGGCTTGAGCAAAACTGTTTTTGATGCGCAATCGGCGCATAACGCGTCCAACAGGGCTCATTTTTTATCGGCTTCATGGCTCATTGCCCGCCCGCTATCTGCCTCCATTATGGCGATTCGCGGCACACTTTCGGCGCATTTACTCCCTCCGTCAAATGCCGGATTTCATCCACCATTTGCCACCTCCCTCGATGAGGGAGGCAAGGGGACGTGCGAATCTGTAGTCTTTTTTTGGAGCACCCATAGCTCCCTCTGGTGGGAGCTGGCGCCGAAGGCGACTGAGGGAGGATTCTGCAGCATGTCTTATTTTAGAACTCCTCCGTTAAATACCGCATTGCACGACCCCTTCAGGATACAGGATTACTCTTTTTAGAATTTGGTACTAAGAATGCTTCGAAATGTAGGGGCGGCGTCTCTGACCCGCCCGCGTATCGGACTCGATGATATCGGAGGCGGCACGCGCCAACGTGACGGAGGATTGCTTTTTGAATAATAAAAAAACGGCTGAATGTTTGTACATTCGACCGCTCTTTGGCTCTTTTACATCCCCGAGTTAGGGAGAAACTGCAGCTGACTTAAAAAAAAGATGACTCCGACTGCCGCTCCGGCTATGATGACAAGAATCACCAACACCACGGCGGCGGTTTTCTTTTTCATATTACGGCTCCTTAAAGATGATTGCGGTTTCATTATACCATAATCGAATAAAAAGACACCGTTTCCTTTCAATATTCATAAAGAATACACAATCTTTAGAAGAGACCGTCAATACGCCCTTCGTCGTCTATCGTGATTTGCTCGGCAGCGGGGCTCTTGGGCAGCCCCGGCATCGTCATCATATCACCCGCAAGCACCACGATAAACCCGGCACCCGCTGACAGCTTAATGTTGCGCACCGTGAAAATAAAGCCGCTCGGGCGCCCTGTCAGCTTCGGGTCGTGCGAGAGCGAGTACTGCGTTTTCGCAACGCAGATCGGCAGCTGCGCATAACCGTTTCTGCTGAGTGCCTCAATGGATTTTGCAACACCCGCCGAATAATGCACTTCGCTTGCGCCGTATATCGTTTTGGCGAGCTTTTCTATTTTCGTTTTAATATCGTCGCAAAGCTCATACGGATGTGTGGGGCTTCCTTTGTCGGCAACGCGAATAACCTCCTCCGCAAGCGCAAGGCCGCCTTCGCCGCCATTTTCCCACACTGTGGTGGGCACCGCCGTAACACCTTTCGCGCGGCACAGCTTTTGCACCAGCGCAATCTCCTCCGGGCTGTCGGTGGCAAACTGGTTTATCGCCACCGTCACCGGCAGGCCGTAAAAGCCCTTCAAGTTCTCAATGTGCTTATCAAGGTTACTCATTCCGCGAATCAGCGCATCCTCATCCGGCTCTGACAGCGTATTCTTCGCTTTACCGCCGTGACTTTTCAGCGCGCGAATCGTCACCACGATCACCGCCGCATCGGGCCAAAGCCCACTCTGTCGGCACTTGATATCCAAAAACTTCTCTGCGCCGAGGTCTGCGCCGAAACCCGCTTCGGTTACCACATAGTCGGCCAGATGCATTGCCATGTAAGTGGCTATGTAGCTGTTGCAACCGTGCGCAATGTTCGCAAACGGCCCGCCGTGCATCAGGCACGGCGTTTGCTCAAGCGTCTGCACGAGGTTTGGCATTATCGCGTCTTTCAGCAGCACCGCCATCGCGCCCGCGGCTTTCAGCTCGCCCGCCGTGACGGGACGCTCATCGTACGTATACGCCACCTTTATGCGCGAGAGCCGCTGCTTCAAATCGTGCAAATCACTCGCAAGGCACAGCACCGCCATCACCTCAGAAGCCGCCGTTATATCAAAGCTGTCTTCACGCGGCATGCCGTTGGCACGGCCGCCAAGCCCGCACGTGATGGACCTTAATTGCCTGTCGTTGATATCCATGCAGCGCTTGATCGTGATGCGCCGCGGATCGATTTTCAGCTCATTGCCGTGCTGAATGTGATTGTCGACCAGTGCGCACAAAAGGTTGTTCGCCGCCGTCACGGCGTGAATATCGCCCGTAAAATGCAGATTGATATCCTCCATCGGTATCACCTGCGCATAGCCGCCGCCTGCCGCGCCGCCCTTCATGCCGAAAACCGGCCCGAGCGACGGTTCTCGCAGTGCGAGACACACCTTCTTGCCGCTTTGCTTCAGCGCGTCAGCCAGGCCGATGGATATTGTTGTTTTTCCCTCGCCTGCCGGGGTGGGGTTAATCGCCGAAACAAGTATCAGCTTGGCATCACCTTTGTCCTTCATACGTTGCAGTATCGAAAGGGATACCTTCGCCTTTTTGTTGCCGAATGGTATCAGCTCATTTTCCAGTATGCCCGCGTTGTCCGCAATCTGCGAAATGGGCACCAATTCCGCTTCCCGTGCGATTTGTAGATCCGTTTTGTATTGCATTTATGTTATCTCTTTCTGTTTATTACGTTTGAATTCCGGTATATTTCGATGTCGATGCCGCCTTGTTCTGCTTGTGAACATACATCAGCTCATCAATCGTTTTAAAAATATCCTTGGCGGTTAAGCCCTTCACATTCGTGAATATCTTACAGCCGATGCTGAAGCTCAGCTCGTATGGCAGCTTGTTTTCTGCGTTGTATTGGTTTACGTTTTCCTTAAGCCGCCTGATCACGCGCTCAGGTGTTTGCGGGCCGCACCGATCGAGCACAATCATGAATTCATCTCCGCCGTAACGCGCCACAAAATCACCGCGTCTCACGCTTTTTTTCAGCAGCCTTGATGCACTGATCAGCACCTTGTCGCCGTGCACATGCCCGTATGTATCATTAATCGACTTGAAGTTATCAAGATCCAGCATCAGTGCCGCAAAGTTTCGGTTTTCATGCGTTCCTTGGGCATTTCTGTAAACGCTGATCAGCTCTTCGATATAGGTATCAAGATACTTCCTGTTGTGCAGCCCCGTTAAATGATCAAGGTTCATCTTTTCATCGAGTGCAAACAGCTGCAGCACCAGCAGCCCAATGGCCACCAAAGGCCAAAGCACCGTCTCCTCACACCACAAAACGAGCTTGGCTATGCCAAGAGCCGCAATAAGCGCGGGCCCCACCAGATACGGATAGTATTCCCTCTGGTCCATGTTTTTTTTACCGCGCCACGTGATAATAAACGAATAAACGATATAAAACAGTACGACAGCCGTCAACGTATGAAAAAGCGGCCCACGTTCATTTTTATGCGTCAGTACCATCTGGTTGTTCAGATTAAAAACCAGCAGCACGGCCACAGCCAGCAGCGGCAAGCTTATCACAATCAAACCGCGCGTCTTTATTCTGCGGCCGCTCCGGTATGTACAAAATGCCGCCCACAGCTCGCAAAAAAGCACACACAAGAACAAAAATACCGTTTCCAGATAAAACCTAATCGTCATGCTGTCGGCGTTTTGTTTCAATACGATGTCAGCCGCGTTAATGATGATAAAAAACATATCAAAAATAACCAGACAACGGAAAAGGCGCTGACGCGACCTGTTGTCTGTACCATTTTTGATATTATTGAATAAAACCACAGCAAGGATTAACAGCGATATGATGTGAATATCATATTGCTCAAGCATTTATAACCCTACCTTTTTATTCAAACTGTTTTTTATTATATATGTGTTCACCTTAATATACAATAAGTATTATATTCTGCGCACATTCATTATTGACACAAATTCATAACAACCTTATAATTGTTATTGGTTGTTATGTGTTGGTATTCGTTTGGTTTGGAGGGTAGGATGGGCGATCTTTTGACACAGGACAGACGGGATTATATTGAAAAGAAGCTTAATACAGAAGGCAGCGTTAAAGCATCGGAGCTGGCCGAATTTTTTTCGGTTACATCCGAAACAATCCGCAAAGATTTTATTTATCTAGAGCAAAAAGGTGTTGCCAAAAAAACATATGGCGGCGCGGTATCCTCCAAAACCGCATACGAACCCAGCTTTATTGAAAAATCAGTCAAGAATCTTGAAGAAAAGAACCGTATTGCATCTAAGGCGCTCGAACGCATTGAGAACGGCATGTCGCTGATTATTGACGGCGGATCCACCGCTTTTGCGCTTGCGAGAACACTCGCGATTAAAAAAGACCTGACAGTGTTTACCGTCGGGCTCAAAGCCGCGCAGATACTTGATGAATACGGAATCACCACCTATCTGCTGGGCGGCATGATTCGTCACAACAGCAATACCATTGTCGGCGGCTGGGCACTGCGAAATCTGGCTGAAATTCGTGTGGATATTGCCGTACTGGGAACCAGCGGTTTTTTTGACAGGCAGGGCCCGTGTGTGGAAAACTTTCATGAAGCCGATTTGAAGCGCGCGATGATACACGCAGGCAACCGTGTCATTGTGCTCGGTGATGCGGAAAAAGCCGCCACACAAGCCGTTATTGAGTTTGCCAAATGGCAGGAGATTGATGAATTTATTACCGACAGGCGTATGGACGCGCAATTACTGGATACAATACGGCAAAGCACTACGGTGACTGCTGTTTAAAAAAACACTTTTAAGGAGACGCATATGAAAACCAAAGCAGTCAGAATTCACGGCGCTCATGACCTTCGCTTGGAGACGTTTGAGCTGCCACCCATCAAAGACGATGAGATTCTCGCAAAAGTCGTATCCGACAGCCTTTGTATGTCGTCGTATAAGGCGGCGCAAATGGGCGCGGCGCATAAGCGCATACCAAACGATGTGGAACAAAACCCGACCATCATAGGGCATGAGTTCTGCGGTGAAATCGTTGAAGTCGGCGCAAAATGGCGCGATCAGTTCGCGCCGGGTGAGAAGTTTTCCATTCAGCCCGCAATGAACTACAAGGGGTCGCAGGATGCGCCCGGTTACTCTTACCCGTTCATCGGCGGAGATGCCACGTATGTGGTGATTCCCCAGGAGGTCATGACGCAAAAGTGTCTGCTCAAATACGAATCGGACGCATTTTTCTATGGGTCGCTCGCCGAACCCATGAGCTGCATCGTGGGTACGTTCCATGCGTTTTATCACACACGCATTGGAGAATACGTGCACCACATGGGCATTGTGGAAGGCGGCAACATGGCGATACTCGCGGGCGTGGGTCCGATGGGCCTTGGCGCTATTGATTACGCGCTGCATTGCGACCGCCGCCCGAAGCGGCTGGTGGTCACGGATATCGATGATGCGCGTCTTGCGCGCGCGCAGCGCATCTACACGGTGGAAGAAGCGAAACGCTGCGGCGTTGAGCTGCATTACATCAACACCAAAGAACCGTCATCGTTTGATACCATCATGGCGCTCACCGATGGCAAAGGCTACAACGATGTGCTCGTGATGGCACCCGTCCGCCCCGTCATAGAAATGGGAGACAAGCTGCTCTGCTTTGACGGCTGCCTGAACTTTTTCGCAGGACCAACTGACACGTCGTTTTCGGCCGCGCTGAATTTCTATAATGTGCATTATTCGTACACGCACATTGTGGGGACCTCCGGCGGCAACACGGATGACATGCGCGAATCGCTTGAGTTGATGTCGAAAGGATTTATCAACCCCGCATCGATGATCACCCATGTGGGCGGCCTGGATGCCGTGGTGGACGCCACCCTGAACTTACCCAAGATTCCCGGCGGCAAGAAGCTGATATACACACACATGTCGATGCCGCTAACCGCGATAGAAGATTTTGCAGACAGCGATGACCCTATGCTCAAAAAGCTCGCCGAAATCACCTCGGCCAACGGCGGGTTCTGGTGCACCGAAGCCGAAAAATATCTGCTGGCTCACGGGAAACCCATCGAATAACTTTGGATAGTCAATCGATGCGCTGTCTGGTATAATATACACAGACAGCGCTTTTTTATCTGGCCGCTGCGTTTCATTTATTATAGGAGCGTGTACGTTTTGCACAGAATACCATTGAATTTACCCAACATCATCACACTCTTTCGGTTTGCACTGGTGCCTGTTTCTACCATACTGATTTATTTTGATATGCTGATTCCCGCGCTGATTACGTATATCGTCGCCTGCGGAACTGACCTGCTGGACGGTTACCTTGCGCGCAAGCACAAGCTGGTGACTCAAGCGGGCATGCTGCTTGATCCGCTCGCGGACAAGCTCATGTCGGTATTTGCGGTTATCGCGTTTGCCGCCACCGGCGTGCTGCCCTGGTTCGTGCTGATTGTTTTACTTGTTAAAGAACTGCTGATGATTTTCGGCGGTGTGTTTTTATATTTTAGAAACATTGTGGCTCCTGCCAATACATTCGGCAAAATCGCGGCCTTCATTTTCAACACATCCGTCGGGTTTACGTTTCTGCATAAGTTCGTGGCACCGTGGCACATTTATTTTATCTGCTTCGCGCTCGTGATGACGCTGGCATCACTGGGGCAGTATGCCTACTTCAACATGTACAAAAAGCTTAGAAACAAAGCCTGAAGAGAAACATTCATGAATCTATGAACCGGCCATCCACATAAGATGACCGGTTTTTTATGTTCTTCTCACACTCATGAATCGCCGACATCTTCTTTGAAAGTGACCCGTTTGAGGCCATGGCAAACGTTAAACATGTCGTTTCTATCCACAACGTCGTGGACAGCGTACGATTCTTATACTATTCTGGTTCATCAAATGCATTTAAGCTATCTATGACGCATATTTACGCTTCTCCTTGAGGAGAAGCTGTCGCCGACAGGCGACTGATGAGGTGTTCGTTTCTTAAGCTCTTTTTGACACCTCATCCGGTGCTTCGCACCACCTTCTCCTACAGGAGAAGGCTAATTTCGAAAACCATTTTAATTATAGCTAAAGCCTTTTGGAACCCCCGTATTACCAGGGGTATTCTGAAGGAAAAAAAGACCGCAGCTTTGAAAGCGTGCGGCCTTGAAATCTGTCTTCGTATTGTTAAGTGTTACGGCACCTGCGCATAGAACACGATGTTCGCGCCGGTCAAATCGGTGATGTCATACCATGCCACGTTCTTGCCGCATGCGCTTGAGAGCAGCACACGCTTGCTTTCGTCGGTCAAACGGCCCGTGCTTAAATCTTTAAAGTAGTAAATGAACACGGCTTCGTCTTTTGTATACACCACATACCCGTCGCCCACATCGTAGTTAACCACATTTTCCGCAATCACTGTGGGGGCGGAATACGTATCGCCCTGCTTGTTGCAAACATACAGCTTATTGACATCGGCATAAGAATCCACAAACACGATGCTGTCACCGCTGATTTTCGGATCCGTGACATTCACGCCCGGCGTAAACAGCACCCGCTGCTTATCTCCGCCTTGTGCCAAAGGAATCACACAGATTTCAGCCTCCGCTGTATTGCTGGAGCCCACCAGCAACGCGCTCTCCTGCTTGGGCTGCGCGTAGACGATGGCACTGTCTGACATATGCGGTGCGCTTAAAGCGAAAGGCGTGTTCACAAAAATCTCAATCTCTACGGTTTCGCGCGTGGGCAGATGGTAGAGGAACAGACGGTCAGTCCCCTTGGTGACCTGCTGCAGCCACAGCGCATATTCGCCCGAAAGCGATACCTTGGGCTTGCCGTAAACATACTCACGCATCACGAACGACGTGCCCGTCGCGCGGTCGATCCCGCAGACAGCGCCGCCGAATTCGTCTTTACAGTCGAGATACACGATGTATTTGTCGTTCATTTTGGGCTCAAACAGCGTGGCATATTTTCTTGTTACGCCGCCGATTTCCACGGTTTCCATTGTATCGAGGTTATATAAGGCCAGCGTGTCGATATCGGGCGATGTTTCATTCGTTTTTCCGGTGGAAAAAATAGCTTCCTGCCCGAATATATACGGATCGTTGATCGACTGTTTCTGCGTTGCCAGCTCCTTATCAAGATCAACCATGTTGGCTCTGGCCATCGGTGTCGCAATCGGCGTGGGGGTGGCCTCCGGCGTTTTGGTCTCAACAGGCTTCGCGCCGCCGCTGAACAGCGGCACAATAACAAAGATGATGATCAGCACCAGCGCAATTGCACCCACGGCAATGCCGCCGATTCTAATAATCGGGCCGTAATTGGACAAGCGAAAACGTGACATTCTCTTGGAGCCGCGGCTTGTCCGCTTACGCATGCTTCGCCTTCTTCGCATTTTTCTCATTCTGTCACCTAATCCCAACACGTTTGATATCCTCCAAGCGAGATTTATCCTGGTGTCATTTCCTATCTATTATAACAAATTAAACGCATTATTCAACCATCGGCTGGTTTTCAGCCGTCTTCGGCTGCTTTTCTTCGCGTAAAAACGTTAATGTTTCCTCGTTAAACCGATCGGCTTTTTCCTCGTGCACAAAATGAGCACAGTTTCGAAGACGCACAAAACGCTTGTGCTGCAGCGGCGTTGTTATCGCCCGAGCCACATCTTCCGGATGAATCCGATCATCCAGCCCCTGAAATATCAGTATCTGCTTTTTTATGCCCTTGAGCACCGAACGGGCATACGTATCGTCAAAATGCAGCATTGCGCGCACCAGCGTTTCTCTGGTTTGCTTATTCTGATAAGGATCGTAATACCCCGCCAGCACATCGTCGGTCAGCTGTGTTGTGTCGAAATACCCTTCGGCAAGAACACTGCGCACGGCAGACTCGCCGGAAAAATGCTTGAAAAAGAACGCACCCAAACGCGTGCTTAACAGCTTTAATGACAGAGGGTAGTGCGGATTCGGGCCGCCCGGCGATACCAGCACCATTCTGCCCACCCGTTTTGGATGAGCGGCGGCAAAGCACAGCGCGCTGAGCGCCCCGGTGGAGAAGCCGATAATGTGCGTCTTCTTCACGTCGATTGCATCCAAAAACGCGCGTATGATAATCGCGTATTCCTCAATTGTATAGTAAATGTTTAAATGACCGCTGTACCCAAAGCCCGCCATATCCGGCGCAATCACGCAAAAACCCTGCTCCGCAAAGTAGTCAATATTTTGACGCCATGTATAAAGAGACTGCCCAATACCATGAATCAGCAGCAGCGGTTCGCCCGCACCCTTTTCATAGTAATGCAGCTTTGTTTCAAAGCGAAGCGCTTCTTTGCCCGTATCGGTCTCGCTGATGATATCAAATGAAATATCCGCATAAGCGCCCATGTATTCATTGTTTTCGAAAAGCTTTTCTTTTTTGCGTCTGTATCTTGTCAATTCAAACGCCCCCATTTCGTGTTCATCATACTACGGCGAAGCCGACAATACAATAGTTCCCGTCATTGCGACGAAACAATTGTCACATTATGTTAACATTTTTCGGTGTATGGCGACGGCCAGCCTTTTTAGGTCGTCCGGGTTGTTCTGAGCCGGGCTGTTAACGCAATGCTGGTACAGTTCCCGTAAAATCTGCCCAATCACCGGCGACGGATTTATGCGAAGATGCGCCGCGATGTCGTTTCCTGTTATTTGCAGCTCAGCTGCGCACCAAGGCACGCGCTGCTGTGCCATCCTTTCCATCTCTTTTTGCCAGTTGTCAGCCGAAGCGATTGATTCAAAAGGACGGCCCGACCCCTTCATATCGGCGCACCGAAGCGCGATCAACAGCTCAAACCCCTTTTTGCCGAGCATAACGGCACGGCGGCGAATGGTTTTGGGCTTTGCCTTGCCTTCCAAATCAAACATATGGTTCTTAATCAGCGGCAGCACGGCGGCTTTTGTTTTGTTGTCCGCCTTGAGGCTGTTCAATTCATCACGCGCCAGCTGCTCGCCGATGATCTCGTGCCCGTACATGTTTCCACCCGTCTTCAACGCCTGTGGCTTGCCGATATCGTGCAGCAGTGCCGCCAGACGCAATGTCAAAATCGGCGGTGACGCCGCGCAGGTATAAAAACCATGATCGAGCACGTCGTACGCATGGTACTTTTCTGATTGCCTGATGCCGCTGCCCTCGCTGAGCCTCGGCAGAACGCAACGCAGCGCATCCGTTTCCCGCAGCAGCATTAGGCCGCGCAGCGGGCCGCTGTTTGCCGCGTTGTATTTGGTGTCTGCCAGCAGTATTTTTTTCAGCTCAATCCATTTTCGCTCCGCAGATATATCTCTGAGCAGCGCGGCGTGCCGCTGCGCCGCCTTTTTCAGGTCGGCCGCCGCATCGAACCCGAGCTCGGCCGCAAACCGCGCCATACGCATAATGCGAAGACCATCGTCGCGTATTGTGATGTTGGGGTCATCCGCGGCCGCGCTGAGCCGTTTGTGCGCGGCATCCGCCAGCCCGCGCCCGGTGGGGTCAAAAATCTCACCGGTCTCGATGTTCATATACAGCGCATTAACGGAAAAATCACGCCGCTGCGCATCCTCGGCCATCTCTTTTGTAAACTCAACGCGGTAGGGGCGGTGATCGCCGCCGGGCGGGTAGTAATCGCGCCGCCATGTTGTATGCTCAAACGCGTCACAGCCGCTACTCGTTTTCATGCGCAGCTCCACCGTACCGAGCGACAATGCCTTTTCAACAACGGTGAGACCCGCATCGCGCGCAATCGCAGCCGCCTCATCGGGCAGCGCGCAGGAGCACACATCAAAATCGCCGCCGGGCAGGCCGAGCACCATATTGCGGACATATCCGCCCACCAGATATAACGTGACCCCTTTTTCGGCGAAAATGCCGGAGAGGAATTTGAGGCAGCCGGGTATCATAACCCGGTTAACGCCCCGGTATAAACCTCCTCGGCGGGGCCTGTCATCATCACGCGGCCATCTTCTAAGTATTCAATATATAGCTGCCCGGCAGCCAGATGCACATGAACACGGCGGCCGGTCAGACCTTTTTGGTGCATCGCCACCACGCTTGCGCAAGAGCCGGTACCGCAGGCCAGCGTGAACCCCGCGCCGCGCTCCCAGGTGAGCACGCGGATGTTGTCCGCGTCCATCACCTGTACAAAATCGACATTGATTCGATTGGGGAATATCGGGTGGTTTTCTATCGCAGGCCCCAGCGCTGCCGTATTCAATGCATCAATATTGTTTGTAAGCACCACCGCGTGCGGCGCCCCCATCAGCAGCGCCGAGACGGTGACGTCCTGTTCGGCTGCATCTATCGACACATCAAACACACTGCCTTCACCCGTCATCGGCAGACACGCGCGGTCAAACTGAGGCATTCCCATATCCACGGTGACCTCGGTGACGCTGCCGCCTTCCGATTTCAAATGCGGACGCATCACACCCGCCAGCGTCTCCACCGTCATTTGCCGTTTGGTTACAATACCGCGATCATAAACATATTTGGCAAAGCAGCGAATGCCGTTGCCGCACATTTCCGCCTCACTGCCATCAGGATTGAATATGCGCATGCGGATGTCCGCCGTTTTTGAAGGCAGCACCACGAGAATACCGTCAGCGCCCACACTCAGACGGCGCCGGCATAAGTTTAGCGCCAGCTCATGCCAGTCTCTATTGTGCCCGTCGTCCTCAAATACCAAAAAATCGTTGCCGAGCCCGTGCATTTTGGTAAACGTCATACTTTCCTCCGCCTCTCATTGATATCAGTATTATACTTGCAACGCCTTGCGGCCGCAATATAGGTGACAATATGCTTATTTTCTGCAAGCCGAATTTGTGATATGATGAATTATCTTGATGGGAGAATGTGACACATGGATATCAGCATCAGATGTATAGATCGCGGCGATTTGCCCGATGTTGCCCGTTTGGCCAACAACTTTTCAATTGCGCAAATGACAGCCAATCTGCCTTTTCCGTATACGCTGGAGCACGCAAAAATTTGGTTAGACTATGTGGAGGCGACCGAAAACGAGCACGTGTTTGCCATTATCGGCGGCGGCCGTTTCATGGGCGTGATCGGGCTGGTGCACGAGCCGGAGCATGAACGCGCAGAGCTTGGCTATTGGCTCGGCGAACCGTACTGGAACAAGAAAGTGATGACAACCGCCGCAGGGCTTGCGGTAGGGTATGGTTTTACAATGCTTGGTATTCAAAAAATCTATTCGCGCTGCTTTATGCCCAATAAAGCCTCACAGCGCGTGCTCGAGAAAAACGGGTTTTTACCCGAAGGCTGTCTGCGCGCGCATCACATTCGTATGGGTGTCGTTCAGGATGTTCTCTGCTACGGCCTGCTGCGCAGTGAATATGAAACCACGGCCGGCCGCTGAAAGGATTTGCTATGAGAATGTACGATATCATCGCCAAAAAACGCGACAAGAAAAAGCTGACTGATGATGAGCTTCGTTTTTTTATAAACGAATACGTTGCGGGGCGGATTCCCGATTATCAGGCTGCCGCCTTTTTGATGGCCGCTTTTTTAAACGGCCTCGATAATGACGAAACGGTTTGCCTCACACAGGCGATGGCCGCTTCAGGCGACACGGCGGATTTCGGCGATTTGGGTTTGGTGGCCGATAAACATTCAACGGGCGGCGTTGCCGATACCACCACGCTCATTGTTGTGCCGCTGGTTTGCGCATGCGGCTTAAAGGTTGCCAAAATGTCGGGCCGCGGCCTTGGTCACACGGGCGGTACGCTCGACAAGCTCGAGTCGATCCCCGGCATGTCGGTTTCGCTGCGCATGGATGATTTTCTGGCTCAGGTGAAAAACGAGGGCGCGGCGGTGATGGGGCAGACGATGCGCCTATGCCCTGCCGATAAAATGCTGTACGCATTGCGCGACGTGACAGCCACGGTGGAGAGCATTCCTCTCATAGCCAGCAGCATCATGAGCAAAAAGCTGGCGGTGGGCGCGCAAATCATCGTGCTGGATGTGAAAACGGGAAGCGGCGCATTCATGACAAATGCGTCGGACGCGAAGGCGCTGGCAAAGGCGATGGTGAGCATCGGACAAATGGCGGGGCGAAAAACCGCCGCGCTGATTACCGATATGAGTCAGCCGCTCGGGCTGGCCGTGGGCAACGCGCTGGAGGTGATTGAAGCGATTGATGTGCTGGCGGGCAGAGCGGCAGGCAATCTGCTGACGGTTTCGCTTGCACTGGCCTCACAGATGCTGATTCTTGCGGGCATTGCGCCGAATGACGACAGCGCAAAAACCATGCTTTACGACGTGCTGCATTCCGGCCGCGCGCTGACAAAGCTCGGCGATATCATCGCGGCTCAGGGCGGCGACCGCCGCGTGATTCATGATACCTCTTTAATGCCGCGTGCGCGCATCGTTGCCCCGCTGTGTTCCTGCGTTGATGGGGTGCTCAGCGCCACCGACTGCAAAGGGCTCGGCGAAGCTGCCGGAATATTGGGTGCCGGGCGCATCACGAAAGACGATGCAATCGATCCGGCGGTTGGGTTCATCATAAAAAAACGCATCGGCGATGCCATAAGCAAGGGCGATGTGCTCTTCGAAATACACGCCAACGACGAAACGAAGCAAAAAGAAGCGGCCGATAAGTTGATGAGCTGCCTTACGCTGGCGTCACAGAGCCAGCCGCCGCTGTTGATACACGGACGGATATAATGTGTAATTACTGTGGATAACGTGGATAACCCTGTGGACATGCCGTTCTTTTCGTGTCGAAATCGTGTTGATTGACGATTATTATTCAAGTCCTTGCGAAAACAAGACGTATTTACATTTATATTAATAAAACCGTAATATAATCGTAATAATCATATCTGGATGATCATTTTGCCTTGCTATGCACCCATACGTCCTTTGCAGCCGACATTATAAATAACTATAATTAAACTATGATGCGAAATCTGTCTCTTAAAACCTGCAAACAACTGAGTTTGCTTATCTTTTGCGCTTTATTGATATTGGCGTTTCTTCCTTTACCCGCTTTTGCCGCGGAACGCTACCAGATACTTAAAATTGGTGATCGGGACGATTATGTGCTGGCTCTGCAAAACAAACTTATAGAGCTCGGTTTTTTCAGCGGAACAGCGACAGGTTATTTTGGCACACGCACGCAGCAAGCCGTAATTGATTATCAAACGGCACATTCGCTGATTGCCGACGGCAAAGCCGGGCCGGAAACACTGGCATCAATCATGGGAAAGGATTTTAAAATCGCCCGCAACGACCGCACCTACTCCTCGGGTGATACCGATGCGAACTGCCCTATGCCCGGTGACAAAGGAGCGTCGGTATCTGAACTTCAGAATAAACTCAAAGAACTCGACTATTACAGCTATCCGAGCATAACGGGTTACTATGGCCCGGTTACGGAACAGGCGGTGCGGCTTTTCCAAAGTATGAACGGTTTGAAGGCCGACGGCATCACAGGTGCCGAAACGATGGCACTGCTTCATTCAGATACCGCTAAATCGTATTGCATCAGTTACGGAGAAAAAAGCAGTGACGTGCAGATGCTGCAGCTGCGCCTGATTAAGCTCGGGTATTTGAAAGACACTGCCGACACCGGATATTTCGGCACAATGACGCTTCATGCGATTAAAGAATTTCAGGCCAGAAACGGTCTTTCTGTGGATGCCAAGGTCGGCAAAGAAACGCGCGCCAAGCTTTATTCAGATACCGCACTTGACTGGGACGGTAACAACAGGGTAACAGACGAGACACCGGTCAACTCAAAATCCTCGACGCTCACAATGCTTGACTATGCCAACGCTCAGTTGGGAAAACCCTATGTGTACGATGCGGAGGGGCCGGATGCGTTTGATGGTGCCGGCTTTGTCAGCTACGTGCTCAGATGCTCAGGATTTTCCGTCAAACGCAGCAGCGCTTCGGGCCTATCCAAAACTGAAAGCTGGACGAAAATATCACAGATCAGCGCGCTTGTTCCGGGTGATCTGTTGTTTTTTCAGTCTGACTTGAGCCAAAGAATTAATCACACCGGCATTTACCTCGGCGGCAACCTCTTTATTCATGCCAGTTCTTCCGTCAACTGCGTTACCGTCAGTGATCTGTCGGATTATTATCTGCAGAATTTCAATTTTGCTCGCCGTCTTTTCTGATTCTAAGCTATGCAAGCCTGTTGCTGGCGGTTTGCTCGGCTGGCCACTAATGCGCTTAAGCGCTTTTTTATTTGTTTGTTGTAGGTTTGTCAAACATATTGGACAGTGTATGTTGCAAGATAATCGGTTGGCGATCGCCAACCGAGCGGGCGCATAGGTATCTTGTTTGAGCGGTATCGATAGACTTCAAGCTGGTGCTTGAAGTC
>JAEYOE010000019.1 GCA_023412005.1 Bacillota bacterium | reverse complement strand
CTAGTGAATGATGGGTCTGATTTTCTCATTTGCGCTAGTTATAAATGTACATTTTTGTCAGAAGGCGATGTTCTGTGTACAGATAATATGGTACAATTAATCTTGTAAAAAATAATTGAAAAGATTGACTAATAAGAGGAATGTTCTTACGCATTTCTCTTATTAGTTACAGTCATAGAAATATGGGGTGAAAAAATGCCAAATGTGTCTATACATTCATTGCTTTTAGATAAATATGATACATGGAAATAACTGGAGGATAGAATAGCTGCAATTAGCATAACAACAGAAAAAGGGGATGTATTCGAGCAATTTTGTTATTACTTCTTTTGCTACTTTAAGGAGTTGTATCAGATAGAAGAAATATTCTCAACTAAAATACCCGGAAGAGAAAGTTACTATCAAAAGAATCTAATAAAGCATCCGGGGAATTTTATTTCTTTATTCAAAATAAGCTTATATTACACTTTGCCATCATAACGCCGATCTAGATAACTTTGAAATGTTTACATATATATATTATAGTAAGTGAGGATATGGAATGAAAAATAAAGAGTTATTAAGCAGTGAAATTAATCAGGCCTTAAAGAATGTACCGAAGTCAGATAAAGAAGGAATAGGCATCAAAACATTTGTTACTTGCTTTGTAGACATGAAAGATTCTGATTTCAGTATAAAAAGCAATGTATGTTTTAATTTATATGCTAGTCCTGGAAATAAAGAGGCTACTGCAGAATCATATGCGGGATATTTTGGATATGGAAAATTTAGAGGATCAGACCTTACGACAGCAAAAGTAAAGGAGTTAATCGGAGATGGAGATATATTACAATTAGATTGTTCTACTTTAAGGGCAAGAATAACCAGTAAAAAACCTTTGTTTATAGATTATTCAGGTGGTGAAGTAAATATAAATTTGCTTCGAGGGAATGAGCAAGTTAATATTAATAACGTTGTTTATTATTGTAAAAAAATGCATTTTGGAACAGCGGTAAATTCGAATGGGGAATCGTGTATATTTCGGAATTTTAAAGATGTCATCCTTAGGTACATTGAAGTTTTATATGGCATTACTGGGAAGGATATTTATAATACCTATTTAATGGAAAAAGTTGATGCAATTCAAGTGGTTTTACCGTTTAATAATGTATTAAGAACAGCTGATGATGATTGTAAAGCAGCTATTATTCTAATGCAGAAGCTGCTAATTGAGACGCTTTGTGTTACCGTATTTGGATATAAAATACCTGACAAAATTGCACTAGATAAAATAGATAGTTATTGTTGCTCGCTTTCTCAGGTTATAGAGAGTTATGAAGTAAGTAAGATAACACCTGAATATATTAAACTATGGGTGGAACAGTTCCAAATAAGCAATAGTCATAAGGCTGTGATATTAGATGGCCTTATTCATATATTTAAAAGAAAACAGCATTTTATTACAGAAAACATGCTGATAAATAACTTGGAAGAATTTTTTGCAGGGAATGCTTTAGGTGCTTTTGATGAAACAAATCTATATAATGATATTAAAAATACTGAATTCCTTGATATACAATATAAATCACAGAGTCAAAAAAATTTGATTAAACTAACTAACAGAGTTCTTGAAAAACATTATAATGGATTAACAAACATTCAATGCAAAAGTAACAAAGACTTCTTATACATTGATGATGTTACGTACACAGGGACATCTATAATAAAGGATATCGTAGAATGGTTAAAGAGTGGAAGCATTCAAAAAAATTCTAGGATTATTATATATGTGTATGCAGCTTATACAAAAGCAATTGAGTATATTAACACTTTTACTAAGAATTATCTTGAGAAAGAATATGAGATTTCTATTGATTTCTATTTTTCGAGAGAAATAAATAATGATACTAATAAAGGCAAGATCGAGGTGCTTAATCCTACATATACAGAGGATCGCGATGTAAAAGATTATATTATTGATCTTATGAATCGTTGCATAATAAACAAAAGCAAATTTAAATATAACCCAAAATCGATTTATCGAAGGGCACATGACGATAAGAGTAAAGATGAACTATTTAAGAATACTACAGATAGGGATATCATGGAAAAGGTGTTTTTGAAACAGGGAATTAAGCTAGTTAGGGAATTTAGAGAAATTCATAAAAGTTCCAATGCGGAAAATATCCGTCCTCTAGGCTTTAATAAAAAGCTAACTCTTGGGTTTGGAAGCATGTTGGTTACATACAGAAATGTTCCGAATAATTGTCCAATGGTATTGTGGTTTGAGGGTAAGACATGGAAACCTTTGTTTCGTAGGAACGATCCCCACTGGAATATTTAAATAAGGTATAACTAATATAGTTATAGCACATAGAAGGGTGTGCAAAATGCATACTCCACCTTTGAAATCATTGAAAGATTGTTTAAGGGGTACGCATTGTATCATTTGATAGTAGATTAGCCAAATAATCTACCATCTATTGATAAAAATAATTTATCAGCAGGTGGTTTTATTATATTTGAAAATACAGTAATAAAGCCGTTTCGCCTTAATGCGGAGCGGCTATTTGCGTTTTTGGGTCTCTTGAGCGAATTTTTAGGAGACAACAGGAATAGCCCATGTCCTTTTCGGCATTATGGCCAAGGGTAATCGTTGAAAGATAGTCAGGGGTGTGCATCGCAACTTAACAATCGTTGAAAAGTAGGAGCAATCGTTAAAATTTATCTAATCTTTGAATCAGTAATTAGAAAACACATACATAGGCTTGCAGCTCTATATCTTAAAAAATATTATTGACATTTTCAACGATTAGTAATAAGCTGGAAATGTACTAGATAAAACGTAATAGTTAATTAAGAGGGTTTGGGATAATTATATTATTCTTTGGGATAATTATAATTCCTTGAACCAGTTTTTTAATTATTGAAGCTAAAGCTTTACGTCTATGTACGTAAGGCTTTTTTGTTTATAAAGGAGTTGTGAGCATGGAGAAATTTTTAAAAATATTTAATAATGCAATGGAATTGAGTTGTTTGGGACTTTATGAAAAGGTTCAAAACAAAATAGAACATGAAGGATATAAGCCTTCCTTATTAATAAAAAAAGCGCTGGATAAGTTTTCATTGTTGAACATAGCCTACTCATTGTTTAATGAAGATGAAGAACCAATCCTACCTTCAGATGAAGCTGCGTTGATAGCTGTGTTCAATTTTCCAACAAAAAAATTAATTGATAAATTACCTGATGAGTATAGAGAATCGCTCTATGATAGTGTGTGGTACTCAGAGGAGAATTTTATTAGTGTTGGAAGTGATAACTGCTATTATTGTACACCAGACTTATTAGACAAATTGAATAATGATAGAATTTACAGAAAGGCAAATAAGTCACCTTATAAGGAGCTGGAACTTGAAAGCCAAAAGTTTATAGAATTACTTTTTGATAGAACTCAGGAAGAATACTGTGAAATAAGAAGTTTCTTAGAACATAAAAAGCATGTATTTATAACAAATAGCATGTTTATAGAAAATGATTATATGAGGGATTTCAAAAAAAAGTATCCGGAGATATTTGATTCAGCTTATGAAAAGCTGAATTATGATAATGTAAAACTAAAGATTTGTCCGTGCTGTGGATTAGTTTTAAAAGAAATGAGTGATGGAACTCTTTACTGTGTATCAGATAGATGCTCTCGCAAATCCAAAGGTTTTACTATCTATAAAGAAACAAAAATCAACGAAGATAGAATCTGGGTTTTACGGTTAAATGTTTCGCGCTACATCTATTATCCCGGCATTTTAGAGCAGAGTATAAAAGAAGTGCTTGAAAAGGCTCAGATAAAACATGAACTGTGGCCAGATAAAGATACGTGGGACTTTAAATTCGAAATCCAAGGGCAATCATGGGCAATTGATGCTAAGGATGTGAAAAATCCAAGAACTATCCAGGAAGATATCATAATGAAACAAGAAGAAGGGATTCATTACGATAAGGTAATATATGTAGTCCCTTCAGATAGAAATAATATTTACCTCGAATCAGTTAGAAGAGTAATTAAGGACAACATGAGAATTCAATGTATTACCTTTGCAGATTTTAAAAGATTGGTAGATGAAAAACAGGGGGTGTGTGCAGAATGAAACTAACAGACTTAAAATATTATAGTAAAAGTCAATTGAATATAGATGATTTCGAATTTGAGAGGTTTCAAAGGGTGGAGCTATTGCTCTTCTTGGTAAGTTACTTAGATATTAGTGGTGAGATAGATGATTATTATTTAGTTCTTGGAGGAAGGGGACTAATTTGCAGGCGGTCATTTAACAATGGGGATTACCTTGTTCAAAACGCAAGAATTTTATTAAAGACGATAAATCAAAAGAAGGTATATCTTGATGAGCTGGAAAAGTATGAAAAGCATGAGGATAATGTATACAGACTGTACATACGTAAAGATGGAAAATTTGTTAAGGCTGAGGATGCTTCTATAGAGGCTAAAGAAAGGGAAGAATTATTCCTGAAGTTGCTATCTTTAGAGATATTGTTCACACCTTCTGAAACAAAATATGGACTTCAAGATAAGAAAAGATATGGAATTATTATAGATGATAAGACCATAGAGCTCAAATTACATAAAAGTGTTCATTCAGTGGGCTTGCCGAAAGCTTGTAAGAAAAAAGGTGGAAAGATTAAGGTATCGATAAGGGATCTCGTAATAGAAGCAGGGATTATTGATGAGATATTGACAAGTAAGGAGAAAGCATTCAGAAAAAGAGTAATTGAGAATAATACCTTCAAGGTAGTTGAAGAAGGAAAGCTTCGCGGTATAGAAGAAATCGAGATTTTAAATATTATCAATATTGTTGGACAAGTCGGGGCTGGAAAATCAACGTTTTCAGATGCACTAGTAAAGAGACTAGCAGAATGCAACAGAAAAATAGTAGTAATTGAGCCTTCAGTAAATAAGGCATTAAGAAAAAGTGAGGACCTAGTTAAGCTTGGAATTAAAGCAGTCCCTGTAATTGGGGCATCGAACTGGAAGGAACATATTAATCGGGCAAGCGATGGAAAGGATTTTTTAAGGAGTTATGATTCGAAAATACTTACGGCTGGATGTCCTCTTGGTGGCCTTATAGAGGAGTTAGGTGTGACCGTCAAGTATGGTGAGGAACCGTGTAGTGAAATATTCAAGTTTTATGAAAGAGAAGAAACTCAAAAGAATCAATTGAACAAGAAAGTAAGATATAAGTGTCCTTATTATTATATGTGTCCTAAAACTAAAATCCAAGCAGAGATACCAAATGCAGCCGTTATTGTTACAACGACTGCCGGGTTGTCTACAATGACAATTGGAATAAGTGGTATAACACTATTTCAACATGTTTTAGATAATATTGATTTAGTTATTGTTGATGAGGCAGAAAGTGAGCTACAAAAATTAGATAAAATATTTGCTCCTTATGTTCCTTATGACGATTATATTAGAAATAATGGGAATATCCCTGGAGATCATTACAAAAAAACAGCTGATAACAGAACCTCTTCAGATACTAATGATTGCAGAGAGTTCATAAGATTGCACCAGGAATCCGATCGGGCGTTTACAAAAATTCATAATCTATTAGAAAAAGATAAGCAGGGATTTAGCAAATCAAGTCTTAAAAAACCTTTTTCAGGGAAAATGTTAATAAACGAATGTAAGGAAAATGAAAAGCTACCATTAGATATATGTAGAGAACTGGAGATGATGATTGGATTAAAAAGGAATCGGAAGTATAGAGGTATACTACAGGATTTGGTAAGTGTTAAGGATAAAGCTGATTTACTCGAGAGTTTTGAGGATTATGATTGGGGAGTAAAAGAAGATCTTTCTAAGGAACAAGTAAATAGGATTATTTTTATTGGTGCTGTTCTTTACTTTGAAGATCTATACAGAAGTATTTCAAATTTGGTTGAGGGAAATGCTGACTTGCCTATGACAACAAAGGCAATTCTTAGTCAACGGTTTGAGTTTCATCAAAGATATCTTCCGGTTTCTCCAAAAGGAAATATTTTCGCGCTCCAGTACAAGGACAAGGATAATAATGGTAAGCCGGATTTGTGTGTAATTAAACAATTTGCTATGGGGAGATCAATGTACTTAAGATTCCCTTGGCTAAAATTAGATTCTAAAGGAAATCCGAAAGGGCCAAATGTAATGCTATTATCCGGTTCAAGTTTCGCCCCCGGGTCTTTGGCTAATCATATAAGTGAACCGGTAAACTACATAATAGAAGCTGAAAATTTTAAAAGAGATTTTATCTCAAAATCATACTTTGAATTCTTAGACACAGATATCTATGTGTCGGGCTCAGGAGATAAAAGGGATAAAAGACTTAGAGAACTTGTAGCTGAATGTAAAGAGTTGATATTAGAAAAGTTGGAATGTAAAGATAATAACATTTTAATGGTTGTAAATAGCTATTCGGATACAGAAGTTGTCAAAACTGCTTTAAAGGATATGCTTAAAGATACTGAGTATAAGGACAAAATTGCTTATTTAGTTTCTGATAGTGGCAATGAGGAAGTGAATGGAAAGATTAAGCAGAGTAAGGTAAGTGGATTTTCTAGTAAAGGTAGCAGAATTTTGGTGGCTCCCGCAATCCTTATAGAAAGAGGCCACAATATAGTAGATGATAAAGGAAATGCCGCCTTTGACACTCTGATTTTTATGACGAGGCCAATGGGTAGACCTGATGATTATACAAGCCATATTAGTAAAGTAAATGGCTATATTATGGAAAAGTATTCAAATAAAAATTACGCGATCAGTACCAAGGTTTTCTCTAACATGAGAAAAGATGCCAACGTTATGTATAATTGTTTGGATTACCATAGCTATAACATCGATGACTTGGAGCCTGAAGTTAAAAAAGATATTGTAGTTACCTTGTTTGTTACTATACTTCAGACTTTCGGGAGACTATGCAGAATTGGAAATCAAGAGAATATGAAGGTGAGTGCTCCAGAAGTCTATTTCGCAGATGCAGCTTTTAAAGCTTATAAGAAAAATGGATTTGATGTATTAAATGAATTAGTAGATTACTTAGATGAGATTATGAAATCTGGTTGTGTAGCAGGTGAAGTTGCAAAGACTCTATATGAACCATTCTATAACGCCTTAAAGAAAGGAAGACGTATCTATGCAGAAAGATAAAAAAGTTATATACCCCATGATGATCGAGTTAAATGAAACAATCAAAGATACGCTATATTATGTATCTTTGCCCAGAATAATTAAAGAAAAGTGGATAGAGCTTGAGCGTAAATCTAAATCTTCTTATAATCCTATGTATAATCTGCCTACAATAACTCTAAAAACTATGCTTAGCACATATCTTGAAGGAGTAATTGACATGAATCCAGTATCGGATTCTTCAGACGATAAAAAATGGCTAGTTTCATTTAAGAGTGTTAATATTCAAATTGTTATGAATTGCTTTAAGATATGGGTTGATGAATTCTATATTAAAGGTGTTTTGACAAGGGATAATAAAAGAAAAAATGGTGAAGACGAGGGTGTAAGTAAAGCGGCAAGAGAACTAATTGAGCTTTTAAAGTCTGAAACTTTTAGCTCCGTCTCAAAGGAGGAAGTCACACTTTTTGAGGGAGGGAAGGCTGCTAATAAGGAAGGCTTTCAACTATATCCATTACGAATAGTTAATTCTTTAATGGGTCATTCCATATCCTTTAATGGCGTGGAAACAAAACTTCTATACTCAAGTAGAAATGAACTTATAACAGATACTCATGATTTTTGTAATGAAGGTGACTATTATTCATTTGTAATAAAGGTATCTGTACAAACGTTACCTCCGGATAATAAAGCTTATTTAAATGTTGACTTATCGGTTAGGAGGTGGATTTCTAAAAATGAGAAGAATAATGGTAAGATTTATCTTCCTAATGATAAGAACTGCTATATCAGGGTCAGAGGAGATAGACTGCAAGCAATAAAAACTGAATATAATCGAGATATCAAAGAAAATACTTGGAAAAGTATTGATTATAGATGTTTTAAAGAGTGTCAAGTTGAAAGCGATGTCCCCAAATTTATTGAGGTTTTGGAGACCCCAGAAGAATATAACCATGGAAAAGTTGGAGATGTATTAATTCCATATGAAGAAGGAATAAATGGAATAGACACATCTATTGGGGCTGGAGTAGCTTTCATAGACAGGAAAACTGCTTATGAGTTCATAAAGAGACAAGCTACTTATTTAGATAACATAGCTTCTGATGTAGAAGCAGAAAATGTGAAAAAGATTGTTAGAAAAACAAGCAATAGCTTTTTTGAAGATAATGATCCATCGAAAATTAACAATGAGTATTTCTTAGCCCAGCTAGACAAAGCTTTGAGTGGGGAAGTTTTAAATATTGAAATTTATGCAGAAGCAGAAATAAAGGATGTATTATTTAAGAAATTAAATGAATTTTTCAAGGGTAGCTCAAAAAATATAGTTAAGTTTTGTGAGGTGGGTGACCTTTGCGAAAAACTGGTCAAGACTCCGATGAGTAGAAAAGAAAATCTGCCAGGATTTGAAATAAAAAAAGAAGAAATCATCAAGAGACTAAATAAAGTGAATACACCAACCCTTGCCCTTATAGCGATACATGATAAAGAGTACTTTAGTAAATTAGATAGGGATGTGAATGTTGACCCCAAAACAGCAATCCGATGTGGATTTGCAGAAACAGGAAGATTAACACAGTTCATCACCTTTGAAGAATTTGACAAGGAAGAAAAAAGGATTGAGCGAAGTGATGCAATATATGAAAAGAAAAAAGAGACTGCATCGCGAAATGAGAAAAAACTACAAGCACGAAGCAAAACCGATAAGATGAATAAAGCCATACATGGGGCAGTTTGGGATGGATTTCGCCAATTAGGGGTTGTTTATGATTTTGGAATTAATAAGCATATGAAAGGTAAAAAAATAGTTGGTCTTCATGTTTGTAATTACAAAAAAACTTTCTATGGAACTCTTCCGCTCTTTCCAATAATAATAACACATGATGTGGATAGTTCAAAAATTATGGTCTACTGCGATCTTATCGATAAGGTTGATGTGCCATATTGGAGAGGAATACTTGCCTTGTCAAAACTGGCATTAGTAAGAAATATTGCCGACTTAAGCAAAGGGATTTCTAGTACAAGTGTTTATAGGAGGTTAGATAGAATAATAAATAAAGGAGACTCAGATGTAGTAATAATTGTCGATGCTGACGGAACATCAAGACAGGTAATTAAAGGAATTGCTAATTCAGAAATTGAAAAGGCTGAGAAAAACGAATTTAAGCAAGTGAAAAGAATGTTGATAAGTGATGATAGATACATTGATTTTACTGAATGTCAAAATGGGCTATCTGTTATTCGATTAAGGCATAATGATGAAGTATCTTCATATTTCACAATGGAAAAAGGAATGGAAAATGAAAACTTTTTACAACAAAGTGGAATCTACAAATGCAATGACGTCTATTTTTCTATTGACGGAAGACCATCACACGAAAAGGAAGTTTATGACAAGCAGGTGAGTAAGGCTGTTGATAAAGCTTCATTCAGTCATAGAAATATGATTGAGATTTATCCTGTATTTGTTTCAGGTGATGTTAGCAACCATGAAGATAATAAAAACATTGCAGTTGGTATAGTGGATATGTTAAGAGGGGCTTCCATACAATTTACTTCCCAAAAGACAATACTACCTCTACCTTTACACCTTGCTGAAAAGATGGAGGAATATATTTAATGAGAGTTGCAAATTTGATTGAACTAAATGTTGGAGTCGATTGAGTAACTTCACTATGTTCAAAACCAAATTTATGGCTAGTAATATTTTCAAATAAAATTACGACAAATAGTAGCAATTTATTAAATATTGTAGTAAAATAAACACATAATGACTACTTACAGTAATAATCACAGCAATAATCACACTAATGAAAAGATTGGAGGAGGACGGTGATGATTACGGGAGATTTAAAAAACAAGATTGATAAAATCTGGGATGATATGTACTCTTATGGCATTGCTAATCCATTAACAGTTATAGAACAATTAACATACTTGTTTTTCATCCGGTCACTGGATGAAATTGAAACAAGAAATGAAAAACAAGATGAAATGCTTGGTACGAAGGGAGAAAGAGTTTTTTCTGAGGACAAGCAACACCTACGATGGAGCTTATTTAAGGATAAGAAAGCAGAGGAGATTTTCAAGCTTCTGCGTGATGAAGTATTTCCTTTTATCAAGAAACTCCAAACTGGTAAAAAGAGTGCTTATGCAAGATATATGCGTGACGCAAACTTTATGCTGCCTAATGCCCTAATTACGGAAAAAGTGGTTACAGCAATAAATGATTTACCACTGCAAGATAGAGATTTGAAGGGTGATATCTATGAATATATGATATCTAAGATACAAACTGCTGGGCGAATTGGCCAGTTTCGTACTCCAAGACATATTATACAGATGATGGTGAGAATGATCGATCCCAAAATAACTGATACGATAGTTGACCCTGCTTGTGGAACTGGTGGATTCTTAGTTATGGCTGGTCACTATGTTAAAGAGCAAAATAAAGACGTTTTATTAAAGGATAAAAAGGCAGCAAATCACTTTGCTTCAACAATGTTTACAGGTTATGACACAGATCAAACTATGCTTCGTATTTCAGCCATGAATACGATACTCCATGGTATGGATAACGCAACAATAGCATTTAATGATTCTTTATCAAAGAACAATACTGATGAAGACAAGTTTACGGTTATATTAGCAAACCCTCCTTTTAAGGGATCGCTTGACCATGACGCAGTTGCACCTACACTTTCTACTATGGTAGATACTAAAAAGACAGAGCTTCTGTTCCTAGCATTGTTTATTCGAATGCTTGAAGCTGGTGGAAGATGTGCTTGTATTGTGCCTGATGGTGTTCTTTTTGGTAACTCCAAGGCTCATGTATCAATTAGAAAAGAGCTAATAGAAAAACATAAACTAAATGCTGTCATATCAATGCCGCCTGGGGTATTTAAGCCGTATGCAGGTGTTTCAACAGCTATACTGATTTTTACAAAAACAGGTAGTGGTGGGACTGATAATGTATGGTTCTATGATATGAAATCTGACGGCTTAAGCCTTGACGATAAACGTATCGACCTTGGTACTGGCGGTGATATTGAGGATATAGTAGCAAGGTATCGAAGCTTAACAACTGATCCTTCAGGGGAGTCAATGCGTACAAGGTGCGACCAGTCATTCTTAGTTCCGAAACAGGAAATTGTTGATAATAGTTATGATTTAAGTATTAGTCGTTATAAAGAGAGTGACTATGTTGAACAGCAGTATGATCACCCAAGCGTGAGTATTGAACGTTTTAAAGAGCTTGAAGAGGAGATCATTGCAGGCATCGCTGAATTGGAGGAGATGTTTGAATGAGCTGGGAAGTAAAAAAGTTGAGTGAGTGTTGTATAATAGCAGCAGGTCAAGGTGCACCCCAGGGTGAAATGCACTATTTAAGTAATGAAGGAATCCCTTTTATTAAGGCAGCCCACTTGAAAGATCTTCTGGATGGAGCTGATGAGTATTCATTACCAAAGGTAAACCAATCTACTGCTGAGCAATACAGATTAAAACTATATCCTAAAGGTACTGTTATTTTTGCAAAGAGTGGTATGTCTACATTGAAAGGGCGTATCCATATTTTAGAGAATCCCTGTTATGTAGTCAACCACTTGGCGTGTATAATACCTGAGAATATTAACGGTAATTACTTAAAATATTGGTTTATTTTGAATCCGCCTAACCGTCTTATAAAGGATGAGGCGTATCCTTCAATTTCGTTGACTGACATTGGAAATCTAATGATAAATATTCCAGAGGCTAAAGTACAAGAACAAATTGCTATAGCTCTTGATAAATCTAAAGTGCTTATAGAAAAGCGTAAGGAACAAATCAGCATACTAGAGAAGCTGGGAAGCGATACATTTTATGATATGTTTGGTGATCCAGCAGTTAACCATATGGGATGGGATATAAAAACTGTTGGAGATACGATTAAATTGATTGAAGCAGGTTGGAGTGTAGGTGGAGAACAACGCGAAAGGGAAAAGGATGAAATAGCAGTACTTAAGGTTAGCGCAGTAACACAAGGTTTTTTTAAAGATGATGAGTATAAAGTAATTGATAAAAAAGTTCAAATAAAAAAACATGTTTTCCCTCGAACAGGAGATTTGTTATTCAGTAGAGCAAATACAAAGGAACTAGTTGGGGCTACATGCCTAATAGTTAAAGATTATCCTAATTTATTGCTACCTGATAAATTATGGAGGTTGGAATTTAACAATAATGCTAATTGTGTTTATATGAAGTACATTCTGAGTAATAAGCACATTAGGGATGTAATTTCAGATTTAGCTACTGGTACAAGTGGCTCAATGTACAATATATCAATGGAAAAATTAAAATCTATTGAAATTCCAATCCCAGACATCGAGTTGCAAAATGAATTCGCTAAACGGATATTGGCTATTGAGGAACAAAAGAGTCGCCTAAAATCTAGTTTTACAGAACTTGAAACCACATATAGATCAATTATGCAAAAAGCGTTTAGTGGAGAGTTATTTAACTAAATTTGTTTCTAAAGGGGGGCTGCCTGGTGGCAAACTTCGATTTCTTAAGAAGTACACAGGAATTTAATACTTTCAGTGAGGCTTGCATAGATGCAGAAAAAAGCATAGGAGCGAGTCCCGCTTTATGTGCACTGGGGTGTAGAAAAAGTGCTGAGCTTGCCATCAAGTGGCTTTATTCTGTTGACACGACACTAAAAACACCATATATGAGTAACCTTTCAGCATTGGTGTTCAATCCATCTTTCACTGATAGTGTTGACGAAGATATTATTAGTAAACTCAAATTTATCATAAAGCTTGGTAATAATGCTGCACATACTAGCAAAAGCGTATCTTATAAAGAGGCCGCTATTGCACTATCGAACCTCTTCGACTTTGTTTCATTCATTGATTATTGCTATGGGTCGAGCTATAAAGAAAGGCAGTTTGATGAATCAATACTTCCAAAGGAAAGTGATAGCACACTTCCTAAACAGGAATATGACAAACTGGTTTCTCAGTTAGATAAGAAATCTGCCGAACAAGAAAAATTACTTTCTGATTTAAAGGCTTTGCAAGATGAATTAGCACTAGTTAAAGCTGCAAATACCTCGGAACGTACATATAGTGCTGCAGGACATAAAACTGAAGCTGCTACAAGAAAATACTATATTGATGTTGATATAAAGGCAGCAGGGTGGGTTTTTAGAAAAGACTGCAGGGAGGAAGTACCTGTTGTCGGAATGCCAAATGACAGCGGAGACGGATATGTAGACTATGTACTCTATGGCGATAACGGTAAACCGCTTGCTGTAATAGAGGCGAAGAATACTTCTGTTGATCCTAAAGTCGGTAAGCACCAAGCTAAGTTGTATGCGGACTGTTTGTACAACATGACAGGTCAGCGACCATTAATATTCTATACAAATGGCTATAATACTTGGTTTTGGGATGATATGAATTACCCAGAGCGTAAGGTTTTCTCTGTCTTTACTAAGGAAGAACTTCAAACAATAATAAATCGACGTGAGACACGCCTTCCGCTTGAACAAATTTCAATCAATCCAGAGATCACGGATAGGCATTATCAAAAGACTGCGATCAAGAGAGTTTGCGAGGAGTTTTCTAAGGGAAGACGCAAGGCTCTATTAGTCATGGCAACAGGAACAGGAAAGACTCGTACAGCTACTTCACTAGTAGATGTATTAATGTCAAACAATTGGGTAACGAACGTATTATTCCTTGCAGACAGAAAAGAACTAGTAAAACAGGCTAAAAAAGCTTTTAATAAACATATGCCTAACCTTTCCTCTTGTAACCTACTTCAGCGTGGTGATGATAAGCCTACAGATAGAGCAATATTCTCAACTTATCCAACCATAATGAATGCAATCAATGAGGAAAAAAACTCTAACGGAGAAAGGCTATTTACTCCTGCGCATTTTGACTTAATTATTATTGATGAGGCTCATAGAAGTATCTTTAAAAAGTATAGAGCTATCTTTGACTATTTTGATGCACTACTGGTTGGTTTAACAGCAACACCAAAGGATGAAGTGGAGCGTAATACTTATGACTTCTTTAGCCTCGAAAATCATATGCCCACCTATGCATATGAATACAAAACGGCTGTTGAAGAAGAACATCTTGTTGATTATCACTGCATAGAAAAGCTTTTTCAAATTCCAACTGAAGGAATTCATTACAATGAACTACCAGAAGCGGATAGAATTCGTCTTGAGGATGCTTTTGAGGAAGATGAAGAAGTACCAGATTTTATCAGTGGAGACTCAATAAATCAACAATTTTTTAATATAGATACAAATCGCCAGGTGATTACGGATTTAATGCAAAAAGGTATTAAAGTTGAAGGTGGCGATAAGCTTGGTAAGACAATTATTTTTGCTAAGAATCATGCACATGCATTGTTTATAGAGAAGCAATTTAATGAGCTTTATCCGCAATATAAAGGTGAGTTTGCTCGTGTTATTGATAATTATGAAAAATACTCTGATGATTTACTTGAGGCATTTAAAGTAAAAGACAAGTATCCACAGATTGCAATCTCTGTTGATATGCTCGACACTGGTGTTGACATTCCAGAGGTTGTAAATTTAGTTTTCTTCAAGAGGGTGCTATCAAAAACAAAGTTCTGGCAAATGTTTGGTCGTGGAACAAGGCTTTGTGAAGACTTGTTTGGACCTGGAGAGGATAAGAAAGCCTTTTATGTATTTGATTATCTAGGCAACTTTGAATTTTTCAGACAAAACCCTAATGGAAAGGATGCAGATGAGGTTGAATCTCTTGCAGAACGCTCATTTAAACTAAAGGTACGTATCATTAAAGAGCTTCAGGAAATGAAATATCAAACTCCAGAATTAATACCTTTTAGAAATAGTCTAGTCGATGAAGTTGTAGCTCAAATAGCTACATTAAATAAGGAGCAGTTCCAGGTTAAGCAAAGAATCAGCTATGTTGAAAAGTATTCTGTTAAAGCATCCTTTACCTGTTTGGGAACAATTGAAACAGAAGAGTTAATCGCTAATGTTGCCCATCTTATACCTGCAAAAGCAGAGGATGAAAATGCAAGACGGTTCGATGTTTTGATGTATAAAATGGAGCTTGCTTCTCTGGTAGACAATGATGATGAGAAGAACTCAGTAATTAAAAAGGTAAAAAATATTGCAAGCCACCTTGAAAAGAAGGCAACTATACCACAAGTGCTTGCTGCTAAGGATACATTAGCAAAGGTTCAGCAAACGGAATTTTGGGCGAGTGCGACACTTACAGATATGGATCAAATTCGCATTGAAATGCGCGAACTTATGCAGTATCTCAAAAAAGAAATGAAGACAAAAATTATCAATGTTACAGACAGCGTTCTTTTTGAGAAGGAAGGGGAACGTTTTGCTGAAGATACGAATTTCGAGGCATACTACCAAAGAGCAGAGCGCTATATTCGTGAAAATGCTCATAATATAGCAATACACAAGTTAAAGAATAATATGGTTTTAACTGAAAGCGATTGGGCTGAACTCGAACGAATCCTCTGGCATGAAGTTGGCACTAAAGAAGAGTATGATAGTGAAGTGGATGAGGGTGTTTCCTTGGGCAAGTTCGTAAGATATATAACTGGATTGTCTCAAGAAGTTACCTATAAAGCATTCTCCGAGTTTTTGGATGAAGCAGCATTTACAGAAGCACAAATATTTTTTGTGAAAAATATTGTGGAATATTTAATTGCACAAGGAACATTAGAGCCTGAAGAGCTTAAAAGAGATGAATTTGCAGGCGGAGATGACTTTATATCATTGTTTGAAGATAACAATGATGCTTTGAGCCGAATAATTTCAACTATCCGTACCATTAACAATAATGCAACTAAACAAGCAAGCTAAAACGAAAAACACCGTTCCAGTATGAATGAACTGGGACGGTGTTTTTTATATTTCACATTCTTCAAAACAAAATCCTTGTCTGATCCTAAAGACCTTATTACCACACTTTTCACAAAAGGCAGCTTCCTTAATGTTAACATGCTTGCAATGGCTGCTTCCTTTTGTAACACTTGGTTTCAGTGGGTTACCGCAAGCTATACAAAAATTTGATTGTGCAGTTATTCCGTGTTCGTTACCACACAGACGGCACACATTTTTTAGTTTTGTGAAAGGCGGTTTAGGTTTCGCCAATAATGGGTGCGGAGTATTCTGTGTTGTAAACTTACCAAGTTCAAACCAATCAAGTGGCCTGCAAACGGCCACTTCCTTTATGTACTCATCGAATTTACTTAATGTATAAACTACATTTGCAGGTATAAAGTCATAATCCTCTGTAGCTTTTTTATACCTGTTTCTTGCTGCATCGTCTGAGATTCCAGTCAAAAGTGTAATGTCACGCTCATCAACTATATCCAAGTATCTCATTAGCCATTTTGAGGCTAGCACCTCTCCGGCAAACATATCTGCTTCGAATTCTAAATGGTTATATTCCTCAATTGAAAGCTCATCAACAGTTATTTTGGTCTTTTTAAAGTCGCTTAGATGTCCAAGATAAATATGACCAATCTCATGCACCACAGTCCAAAGTAAGCGAGTCTGAGGTATTTCATCAGATGCATTTATCACAATATCATACTGGTCTTTTGCAACATCATACATGGCTAGTCCATCTTTGCTGCGCATTATATGATTAAGTACAAATTCTTCGGTTTTCCCTAATTCATAAGCCAATTGGTGTACATATTTAAGCTTCCATTTTTCCTGCAGATTAATTATCTCGTATGGATTCACAGGGAGCCAGCGAACCTTATACTCGTGTAAAAATTTGTGTGCCATATAGAATGCATAGTATGCATCAGGCGTTTTATCTATTGAACGCATTCGGGAATAGCGACTCCATGACCTTTCTTAATTTTTCAAGATCTTCTTCAGATAGCTCTGCCCCCGCTTTAACTATCGCTCTAAGATCAGGGTTAACGATAAAATCAGCGATTAGCTTTGGATTATCTGAATCCCGAAAGGCTTCTTGCGCCTGTGCCAAAGCTTTATCGTCAATACATAAATTCCCGTCTGCTGTTCTGGCAACAGCACGAAGTTCATCCTCACTAATATTAGTTTTTTCAGATCGAAGTTTATTTATGGCAGCTGCTAATTGCTCTTTCTTTTGAATCTCAAGAAGTGTACTTAAGGGTACCTCTAGCACAACTGCAATTTTAGCAAGCATATCGGGTAATGGTTCACGAGCTCCGCTTTCAATATAATCAATATATGATTTTGATACGTCAGATTTTTCATGAAGTTCTTTCACTGACATTTTCTTCTCTTTACGAATGCTTCGTATATATTGACCAAGTTCTAATCCCATAAGCTCACTCCTTTCTAATTACCACTCACAGTAATAATTATATATTATATGCCGACAAAAGTAAAGCAATACGCTCAAATAAGAAGTAATTGAATGGAAAAATGAGCTAATTGCCATTAAACACACACTGATAGTAATACAATAAATTGACAATGACCACTATGAGTAGTAAAATTATCCATGAGGTGATAGTATGAACAATGTCAAGTATTACAGAAAACAGATGAAGATGACACGAAAAGAACTTGCTGCTAAAACAAACTTATCAATGTCATATATTTACTTCATCGAGGCTGGAGAAAGAAATCCCACCATTAAGGTAGCATCTAAAATTGCCCAAGCGTTGCAGCAACCACTAGATAATCTTTTTCCAACAGATTCTCTTATTATGTAGTTTACCACAGAGAGTAATAAAAAACAATAAAATTACAACAAAAGCACCAAGGAGGTATAACCTATGACTATACAAAAGAAGTGTCCTGTTTGTGGCATGAGACTATTTGATATTAGTATTGGATCAACGGGCGAAATTCTGATCAAATGTCCAAGATGCAAAGAAGTCGTAGAGATTAAGTTAAAAACAGCATAAAAAATAAGCAAATACATACCGAGCAACGGAGCCGAGTGCGAGCTACCAAATGGCCGGATGATTTACGAAACGCAAATTCGTAATCATCCGGCCATTTGTGTTTTGTAAGCACTCGGTTTTTTTATATCTCCGCTTGGCTCCTGCACCAGAGAGGAGCCAAACAATGAAAATCAATTACAAAAATGCAGATGGCAAGATTATTGAATTGGAAGTAGCCGACGAGGTGGGGGCGTTCTACTTGGAATCTGTAGAAGCAGAAAAAAGTAATGACCGGCGCAATAGCCGTCCAGACAGGCATACACAATTAAGCACCTTTACATACGAGGATGTACGTTTCTTTTCAGACAGCACTGACTTACTTGCTGACCTGATGAGTTCTGAAGCGGTCAGCAAGGCTATGTCTCAACTGAACGAACGCCAGCAGTATCTCATTCAAAAGTGCTGTATTGAGGGCTGGTCCTATACAGATCTAGCCAAACTTGAAGGGAAAGATGAATCGGCCATTCGCCATGCTGTTAACCGTGCGAAGGACAAGCTCAAAAAATTCCTGTCATAGACCGTCCGATTTGCTCTCCGCAGATGGTATATGGCGAAGGCAAACAAAATCAGCCTTCGGAAAGGTAAGGTGACAGACATGAAACATACGCTCAGAATCAGTGTTTCAAAGGAACCACAGGATGGTGGGATTGTCGGCTGCCGCCACGTCACCATGCGGGAAAGGCTGCTGCGCATCCTGCTTGGTGATAAGCGAAGGCTGACGGTCATCATTCCTGGCGACAGCGTAAAGACACTATCCATCGTTGAGGAGGGAGGTGAAAACCGTGAGCAAAATCAAGCTGTTACTTAATGTGGTTGGAGACCTACGCTCCCTTGCGGATAGCTTGCAGGCGGTTGCGGAAGCAATAGCGGGCAGTGAACCTGCTGAAACTGCCCAGACTGAAAAGCCAGCTAAAGTTAAGGAAGCAAAATCTCCGCAAAAGCCGGTTACATTGGAGCAAGTGCGAGCTGCACTGGCCGAAAAGAGCCAGCAAGGCTTTACGGCTGAAGTACGTGCTCTGCTAGAAAAATACGGCGCACCGAAGCTTAGCCAGATAGACCAGGTAAATTATGCGGCACTGTTGGCGGATGCGGAGGCGTTGAAATGAATGGAGAAAAACAGCATGCCCTGCTCTCCGCTTCTGGTGCACACCGCTGGATGAACTGCACTCCTTCAGCACGGTTAGAGCGGGAGTTTCAGGACAATAGCGGTGAAGCAGCTGCAGAAGGGACGGCGGCTCACGCACTCGCTGAATACAAGTTGTGTAAGGCGCTGAAGATGAGGTCGAAAAAACCTATCTCACAGTACGACTCAGAAGAGATGGATAGCTACACGGATGGCTATGTGGAGTTTGTACTGGAGCAGCTTGCCCTGGCAAAGAAAAACTGTAACGACCCACAGGTACTTATTGAACAGCGGTTGGATTTCTCTAAATATGTGGCGGGTGGCTTCGGTACAGGCGACTGTGTGATTATAGCAGACGGGGTACTACACATTATTGACTTCAAGTATGGGCAGGGTGTCCTTGTCAGTGCCGAGGACAATGTACAGATGAAGCTATACTCCATTGGTGCCCTGGAGCTTTTCGATGGTATCTACGACATCAACACTGTGTACATGACTATTTACCAGCCACGGCGTGAAAACATCAGCACCCACACTGTATTAAAGGAATCACTATACCAGTGGGCAGAGGAAGTACTTAAGCCAACAGCTGTGCTCGCCTTTGATGGCAAAGGTGAATATCGGGCGGGTGAGTGGTGTCAGTTCTGCCGTGCGTCGGTGAAGTGCCGTGCCCGAGCGGAGGAAAAGCTGAATCTTGCTCGATTTGAATTCGCACTGCCACCGTTGCTCACGGACGGAGACATTGAAGAAATCCTATCCAAGCTGGATGACTTGACATTCTGGGCTAACGACATCAAAGCATATGCCCTTGAAGCGGCACTTGACCACGGCAAGGAGTGGCAAGGCTTCAAGTTGGTTGAGGGGCGTTCCGTTAGGAAGTATGCAAATGAGGAAGCGGCGGCAGA
>JAEYOE010000033.1 GCA_023412005.1 Bacillota bacterium | reverse complement strand
TCAATAATTGATCCGGAACAACGAGCAGATACATACATATAATGAATCAGGAGTTGATTGTTTTGGTTATAGAACAACATATGCATATGTTTAAAGGAGTAACCGTCTATGACGACGGTCATCTTCACCTTTTCTCGGGAGTGTCGAGTGCAGCATTAAACTTGCCGGGGCATACGCACACGATTTCCGGTAACACCACAACAGATGCCGCTCACTATCATCCGTATTCCGTGACAACATATGGGCCAACATACGTCGATGCGGCAAATTACAAGCACTATCATTATTACGAAGGAAGAACTGATTTAGTCCTTAACCATCGCCACCCGATGAGCGGTACTACGTTTGTTCTGGGAGAATAACTTGTTGTCAAGGGTATATGGATAATTGAAGGCTACAGCATATTAGGATTGATGAGCATTCTATTTCAAATCTTCAAGAGCCGCTCTTGTAGATGGAAAAATAAAGTCCCCGGCTTGGCCGGGGACTCTGAATGACAGACTTTTTGACTGCTATTCCACAAACATCACGTAAAAGCTCTTCTTTTCTGTATCAACCCTGCCGTAGAACGTGTATTCCAGCTCTGCCGAGAGGTGCTCAGGTCCGTAATAATAACATTTCATGACTGCACCTTCTTTAGACTTCACGTCAAATGTCTGCGTGTGGTTCTCCGATTTGATATTGCCGTCAATACGGGCCATCGTTTTGATGTCGGCATCTTTGTAAACGCTCATATCCTTGACGATCTTATCAACGGCTATGAGCTTTGCTTTCTCGATATAGGTGGCTTGCGCAGGCAGATACTCAACCATCACCGAGCCGGTGGCATCCGCCAAGCCTTCTTTAGACGCCGTTACTTCCATTTGATAAACGCCTGTGTTTTCCAGCGTACAAGCACACGAGAAAACGCCGTCGCTTCCAACCAGCGCGGTAAACTTCTTGCCGTCCAGCTGGGCGGTGACAGATGCCCCGGCTTGCGTGGTGCCGCGGCATTCGAAAGCGGAGTCGAATACTCTTAAATACACATCGCGCAGCGAGAACGCAATCTGAGGCAGTTCTCGCGTTATCGTAAAGTTTTCTTTAACGGAACGTCTTCCGGGCTGAATGACCTCAATAACAAACAGGTTATCGCCAAGCTCAAGAGGCATGGTGGCCGTCAAATGCCCGAAATCATCTATCTTGGCGCTGTTGTTTTCGTTGTTGATAAATACCGTGGCATCGGGTGACACGGTCAGCGCGATTTTCAGCCCTGTATCCGTGGTTGTCAGTGTTTCGGCGGACGGCTTTTCGCGTTTATACTGTGCATCGGTCAGCTTTAAAGTGAGCGATGTGATTGGATAATTAAACGACTGAGAGGATGTTTGCACCTCAAGGCTTATGCCGCTTGTTTCCATCGTTGCATTCGATGTGACGACGCCAAGGCTTTTGGCCAGTGCTTCGTCCGATACTGTGAAGGAGACGCTGCCGTTCTGCATGGGGTGGCTTTCTTGGAGCGACTTGACACTCACACTTTTGCCGTCCGCAAGGTCAACTTTAAACTGGTGCGCAGGAGCGCCGTCCATTGTTTCGGTTTCGCTGACATCCACCTTAATGCTCGACATGTAGGCAGAGCTGATATCCATCTCAACCTTTCCTTTGGTCACATCTCTGACAAAGCCGTCCCAGCCGCCATAATTCTCGGTGACATGGATTTCCGCAAAATAGCTTCCCGCAAACACGGCGGCTGTTGTAAGAACCCATAGCAGGAAAACCACAACGACCGGAAGATGTTTTTTGGGAGTTTTCTCGCGCGGCGTACTTGAAGGCCTGCGAGCCGCATTGTCCGGCTTGTTAGGCCGCATCGTGTCATTTTTGATCGGCACTTCGGCCGCAGCGGCTTTCGGTTCTTCGGCAATGGGGACGCCAGCAGCCTCGGTTTCGGCAACGGGTTCATCGGCCGGCACATCAGGCGTTACGCCAATTGTATCCTCAATCGGCTCGGCCGCTTCGGCAGGCAAGGCAGGTGCATCAAGCTCTTCAATTTCCAGCCACTGTTTTTCATTCGAATAAGTTTGCTTTGGTTCATTTGACTGAGGAGCAACAAGATCCTGTATTGAAATTTGTCCGGGAAGTGTTAAGTCTTCTTCGGTATCCGAAATTCCTGCCGGAGGCAAAATCTGCGGTTTGCAGATTGGCTGTGTATTTACCGTCGATTTAACCCTTTCGATAAGCGAACCGCAACGGGAACATAGCACATCTGAAGGGCTGAGCTTGTTTCCGCAATTCGGACAAAAATTCATAAATCCTCCGTCGGTTGATATAACCGCCGATTTTGAAAAACAAATACGGCAATCAGCGCAACCTCTGCATAAAAACTGTTACATATATTCCACGTTACGTGTTATTATAAACATAATTATATACTATTTCGCTCAGGGAGGCACTATTTTTTTGTTAGTCTATCTCGACAACGCGGCAACCACCAAACCTTATTTAGACCGGATTGCGCCGCATCATACCCAAAACGCCTGGTTTAATCCTTCCGCCGCGTATAAAAACGCGGAATCGGTTTTCAGTGAGATAAAGGCCATCCGAGAGCTGGTGCAAAAAAGCCTCGGGCTTGAAGGCGGCACTTGCGTGTTTACATCAGGCGGCACCGAAGCAAACAACATGGCGGTGCTCTCGGGTGTGCGTAAGGGTGCCCATTATATCACGAGCGCGCTGGAGCATCCTTCGGTGTATGTGATGCTCAAGCATTTGGAGCAGCAGGGCGCAAAGGTGGATACCGTGTCGCCCAAGGGTCTTGTGATTGAGCCGGATGATGTGGCGGCACTTGTGACCGAAAATACAGCGCTCGTCAGCATCATGCATGTCAACAACGAAACCGGCGCGCTTAACGACATCAAGGCCATTCGGCAGGCCGTAAAAGCGAAGAATCCCAATGCGCTTTTTCACGCTGACGGCGTGCAGGCACTGCTCAAAACACCTGTGAACCTCGCCGATATCGGCGCGGACTATTACACGGTGAGCGCCCACAAAATTCACGGGCTCAAAGGCACAGGCGCGCTGCTTGCGAAGCAGGGGTGCATCGTGAAACCCGTGCTGCTCGGCGGCAGCCAGGAGAGCGTGCTGCGCGCGGGCACCGAGAACACGCTCGGTATACAGGCGTTCGGCGAGGCGTTGGCGCGCGGCCTTGACCGAAGGGATGCCTATGTTCAGATCAATGCGCTGCGCGATATGCTGACAGACGGCTTATCGCAGATTGACGGCGCAGTGCTCAACGTGCCCAAAGCTTTCGTACCGCATATCGTCAGCGTATCGTTTGAGGGTGTGCGCGCCGAGGTGCTGGTGCGCACGCTCGGTGAAAACAGCGTTTGCATCGGCACGGGTGCGGCCTGTTCGCGCGGCAAGGTGAGCCGTGTGCTGCTCGAATCCGGCATCAAGCGTTCGTTGGCCGAGGGTACGGTGCGCATCAGCATGTGCGAAGACAATACCACGGACGATATACAAATATGCTTGGAATCGCTGAAAAATGCGGTTCGGCAGCTTCGGAGGTTCTCACATCGTGGATAATATCATCATCATTCGTTATGCGGAAATTCATTTAAAGGGGCTGAACCGCCCGTATTTCGAAAAAGCGCTTGTTAAAAACATCGCGGCAGCGCTCAGCGGCATTGAAGGCGCTTTGGTGCGGCGCGGGGAAAGCCGTGTTTATGTTGAAAACGTAAAGGAAGACCAAATGAGTGCCGCGCTCGAAGCGCTGGGGCGCGTTTTCGGCATTCATTCTTATAGCCCGGGTGTTCGGCTCGAGCAGGATTTTGACGTTGCGTCGCAGGTTCTGGCCGCTTTGGTGGCGGAGGAGAGAAAACGGATTGGCAAAGAGACGGTGCTATTCCGCGTGGAGGCAAAGCGGGCCGATAAGCGTTTCCCGATGAAATCGTCGCAGATAGCGGCGGAGGCAGGCGGCGTAATACTCGATGCCGTGCCGGGCCTCAAAGTGAGCCTTGAGCATCCGGAGCTAACGGCTTACTTGGAAATACGCGACAAGGCGTATTGCTACACGCGCGTGCTCAAAGGGCCGGGCGGCATGCCGGTGGGGTGCAACGGACGCGCGGCACTGCTGCTTTCGGGCGGTATCGACAGCCCGGTTGCTGGCTGTATGGTTGCCAAACGCGGTGTGGCGCTTTCGGCGGTGCATTTTGAAAGCTTTCCGTACACCAGCGACAAGGCTCTTGAAAAGGTGCATGATCTCGCAAAGCTGATGGTGCGCTATACGGGGCCGATTCGTCTGCATGTGGTGCGGTTTACGGAAATACAAATGACGCTGTATGAGAAGTGCCCGCAGGAGTATTTAACGATACTGATGCGCCGCTTTATGATGCGCATCGCGGAACGGCTGGCAGAGGCAGACCGCTGCCTCGCGATGATCACTGGGGAGAGCGTGGGGCAGGTGGCCAGCCAGACGCTTGAAAGCCTTGCCGCCACTAACGACGCGGCGGTTATGCCCGTGCTGCGCCCGCTGATTGGCATGGACAAGCTGGAGATTACCGAATTGGCGCAGAAGTACGGTACGTTTGATACATCGATACTGCCGTATGAAGACTGCTGCACTGTGTTTGTTCCGAAGCACCCGGTCACCAAACCGCGCCTAAAAGATATCCGTGAAGCGGAAAGCAAGCTCGATTGCGAAGCGATGATTGCCGCCGCGATTGAGGGCGATGTGGTGACAATGATTGGGTAGACGGCGCTAAGTGTCGCTGATATAATAATGAAAAAATAGCAAGGGTCAATGAAACCTTGTTCAGTTTATATTTTTAGAGAGGAAGGATTTCATGCATATTACACAGGAAATATCACCGCAGGTATTCTGGGCAGGAGGCAGCGACAGACGTCTCGCGCTGTTTGAAAATATGTTTCCTTTGCCAAACGGTGTCTGCTACAATTCATATCTGATTATGGACGACAAGGTCACACTGCTCGACACGGTGGACTCAGCGATAACACAACAGTTTTTGGAGAACATCACGCATGTGCTGGATGGCCGCGCGGTCGATTATCTCGTGATCAACCACATGGAGCCGGATCATTGCGCGTTTATTGAGGAGCTCATTTGCCGCTTTCCGCAGCTGAAAATTGTCGGCAATTCTAAAACGTTCAATATGATCCGCCAGTTTTATAATTTCGATATTGAAACACGGCTGCACGAGGTGAAGGACGGCGATACGCTGAACATTGGAAGCCACACGCTGCGTTTTGTGTTTGCACCCATGGTGCACTGGCCGGAAGTGATGGCCACATACGAGCAGACGACAGGCATATTGTTTGCGGCGGATGCATTTGGCACGTTTGGTGCGCTGTCAGGCAATATTTATGCCGACGAGTACGACTTTGAAGGCCATTTTCTCGACGAGGCGCGCCGTTATTACACGAATATCGTCGGACGGTACGGTGCTCAGGTGCAGATGCTGTTGAAAAAGCTGGACGGGACAGATATCAAAATGATCTGCCCGCTGCACGGGCCGATCTGGCGCAAGGATGTCGGCTATTTCGTTGAGAAGTACGACCGCTGGAGTCGTTACGAGCCGGAGAAAAAGGGCGTGGTTATCGCATATGCCTCGATGTACGGCAATACCGCAAGCGCAGCGGATGCGATTGCCAATCGTCTGGCCGAAAAGGGCGTGGCGGATATGCGCGTGTACGATGTATCCAAGACGCACGCCTCGTATATCATCTCCGATGCATTTAAGTACAGCCATCTGATATTTGCCGCACCGACGTATAATGCGGGGCTGTATTTCGGGATGGAATCACTGCTGCGTGAAATGGCGGTGCTGAATTTGCGGGGCCGCAAGGTGGCGATTGTGGGCAATGGCTCGTGGGCGCCTGCCGCGCACACCGAGATGGAAAAGCTGATCGGCACAATGAAGCATATGGAGCTGCTTGCGCCGCCGCTCATCATCAAGTCGGCGCTGAAGGAAGCGCAGATGGATGAGCTTAACGCGCTGGCGGACGCGGTTGCGGCATCGGTACTGGAGTAATGTTGCTGAATAAATGCACAGGAGGGTCTTGACCCTCCTGTGCAGATAATTGCATAATTTTAACGAGGGGAGGGCTTCCATGCCCTCCCGTTTTGATAGATTTGTGAGGGCGTAAACAATCCTCCGTCACGCTGGCGCGTGCCACCTCCTTTCAAAAGGAGGCTTTTTTATGCGTGGTACCCTTGCCTCCCTCTAGAGGGAGGTGGCAAATGGCGGATTTTTAATCCGGCATTTGACGGAAGGAGTGGAGTATTCAGACTATAGCTGGCTGGCTTGGAAACCCGCCTCTACGATTCCATGATTTAAGGATGCTTTTATAAGGAGCTATCAGGTTTGCTGACTGAGGATTGTATGTTAAAAAGAATATATCATAACCTAGTCTTTTATACTTTCTGATAGAATCAATTGTCTGACGGAATCATCAACGTTTTCCCACTTGCTACTTGCGGTGATAAGTAAATGGCATCCATATTCGTTTTCCACAGCAGATAGCATGTGATAAAACCATTCTTTAGGCTGCATAGTACGCATAGGCTGAGAATACAGAAAACATCCATCGGCATTCCAATTTACGCCCTTTGCGCTTCTGTAGATATATTCAAAGGTTGCTGTTTGCGGTTTAATACATAGTCGGTTATCAGCATCTATCCATACTTTAAGTATATTAACTGAGTTCATTCTACACCTCCCGTTTCATCGGTATAAACCGTATGCCGTTCACCGTCTGCTCCGTATCCGTATCGGCAAAGCCCATACGGCGGTAATACCCCGCGGCATACGGCGAAGAAAACACGGTCATTTCATGATGCTCGCCTTTAGCCTTCACCAAGGCCAGCACATGCTCAAACAACGTGCGCGCAATGCCCTGATGATGATAATGCTTGTCCACAAACAGCAGGCTGATTAGACAGGGGGGACGCAGCGCAATCACGCCGGTCACACGGTCTTCGCTCAAGCTGATCCACATTTGCAGTTCGCCCGATTCCAGCTTGGCGTGAATCGCGTCCGGCTCAATATAACGCTTGAACTCCGCCACGCCTTCCTCACAGTATTCGGGCGCTTCAAATTCGCAAAACACATTCCAAACAAGACCGAGCGCTTCGGCCAGATACTGATTCATGACGTCCGATATATTATAAATGTCCATTTGCATATCCTTAGTCATTTTTTTATACCTAATTTTGAGTTATAATTGTTATTATTTCTTTTTTTGGTATAATAGACGAGTATATGTGTATTGTCAATTCAAAATGAAGACGCTGTGCCTGACCGTCATTTCAAGGAGGAAAAAAGTGAGCCGAGCAGCCATCAGAAAGTTAATTCTATTCAATGTCATCATCTTTGCAGTGAATATCGTCGTGTTTTCCAATGCCTTCTTAAAGGTACGGCTGTTTGCTGACAGCGCTTTGGAAACGATTGTGGGCATGGCCGTGATTATCGGCAGTGTGTTGTTCTTCATAGTCATCAACTATCGCTTAATCAGCCCGAAGGCCAAAGCGCTTGATCCTGAAGCGACTGTTGATAAAATCACCGATCTTGAGTCGTGCGCTCAAACGATTGCGCGTTTGGATTACGCCGGAACCTTCTCCGAAAAGCTCAGTGATGTGTCGGCGCAGATCAAGAAAGCGCAGAAAAAGGGAGACCTCATCAACGACATTCTGCTGCAAAAGTTCTCGGCAACCGAATTAAGCTACGGCAAATTCACGGGTGTGGTGCAGGGCGCGGAGAAAATTTTGGTGGCCAACATCAAAAGTATGCTGAACAAAATATGCGCCTTTGATGATGAGGAATACAACGAAATCCTTCGCGGCAAATCCTCACTGAGCCCGAGCATCGCAAAACAGAAGATGGACATTTATAAAGAGTACATCGACTATGTGGATCAGGCCGTTTACGGCAACGAAGAAATACTGTTGAGGCTCGATAAGCTGCTGCTCGAAATATCCAAGTTTAACTCATTGAGTATGGATGAGCTGGAGAGCATGCCGGCTTTGGGCGAGCTTGATACGCTGATACGCGATTCGAAATGGTATAAATAATGCGAAACAAGCAATACCGCGCTATAAAACGCACCATGCAGGATTTTTATAAATTTTAAAGGAGCGAAGAAAAATGGCCAGCAACACAAAACGTTTGCTCATTGTTATCGGTATCGCCGTGATCATGATCGCCGGTATTTTCGGCATTATCGGTTTAACGGAGGATGCGGGTAAATCGCAAAGGCAGATCACGCAAGAGGAAGCGTTGTCGGATCTTGACAAGATGTACAGGCAGATGGATGTCACAACGCTGGAGCCGGTAAAAGAAGCTGTGGAGCTACAGACGACCGACATGAAGGATGTGCTGCCGGACATCTCAAAATACCCGCAGCAGGTGACAAGCACCACCAGCGATTATGTTGAGATCATCTCGTCCACCGAAAAAGCGGGAACCGGCCAAGACGGCTGGCTCGTGGAGATGGCCGAGAAGTTCAATGCCTCCGGCGCAACGGTGAACGGCAAACCGGTGTCGGTGGCTGTGCGGGGTATTGCCTCGGGCGTGGCGGTGGATTACATATCGTCCGGCAAATATGTTTCGGATGCGTTTTCGCCCTCCAACGAGCTTTGGGGCGGCCTGCTTACCGCCAAAGGCATTGATGTGACGCTCGTTGAAAAACGCCTGACCGGCAACGTCGCGGGTATCGCGCTTTCCAAAGAAATGAATGATGCGATAGTTGAAAAGTACGGAAAGGTGAATGTGGCGACCATCGCCGAGGCAACCATCGCGGGTGAGCTGGCCATGGGGTACACAAATCCGTTCGCGAGCTCAACCGGCGCAAATTTTCTCATGTCGCTGCTCTACACACTTGATAAAGACGACCCGTTAAGCGAGACGGCGACCGGCCAATTTGTGAAGTTTCAGGCGAACGTGCCGTTTGTGGCGTATACCACGCTGCAAATGAAGGAATCGGCCGCGTCGGGTGTGCTCGGCGGCTTCGTGTTTGAGTCACAGCAGTTCGCCAACTCGCCCGACTTAAAGTCAGACTACTCATTTACACCGTTTGGTATGCGTCACGACAGCCCGGTTTATGAAGTTGGCAAGCTCTCAAATGAGAAGAAGCAGATTTTGCAGCAGTTTATCGATTACTGCAAGACGCCGGAGGCGCAGCGCAAGGCGAGCGAATGCGGGTTCAACCAGTACGATGACTATACGCCGGATTTGACGACCATGGATGGCTCAAAGCTGGCACAGGCTCAGAAGTTGTGGAAGGATAAGAAAAACAGCAGCAAGGAAATTGTCGCTGTGTTTGTGGCGGACGTTTCCGGCAGCATGGACGGTGAACCGCTCAACAACTTAAAGCGCTCGCTGCTCAGCGGAGCGAGCTACATCAATCAGGATTGCTCCGTCGGGCTGGTCACCTTCAGTGACGACGTCAGCATCGCGCTGCCGATCGACAAATTCGATTTAAACCAGCGATCGCTGTTTACCGGCGCGGTTAAGAGCATGAGCGCCGCAGGCGGCACAGCCATGTTCGATGGCATCGTCGTCGCGGAAAAGATGCTTCAGGACGCCAAGGCGGACCATCCGAACGCCAAGCTGATGCTGTTTGTTCTGACGGATGGGGAAACGAACCAAGGGTTTACGATGAATCAGACGCAGAACATGATCGCCGGGCTTAAGGTGCCTGTCTGCACAATCGGGTATAACGCGGATCTTGATGTGCTGCAGGCCATCTCGTCGATCAATGAGGCGGCAAGCATCAATGCGGATACCGAAGATGTCGTCTACAAAATTACGAATCTGTTTAACGCGGAAATGTAAATAAGGAGGATAAAAAGTTGAGCTTCAGTATGCAGATATCCGACCCGCAGCAGGTCAAAAAAGAAGTGGTGGAGCAAACCGGCAATACCACGGAAGAACAGAAGAAATTAAAAGCGCAGGCCGAACAGAATGTGGACGCGTTGATAAAGGCCGATACCGAATCGACAGGGGAGAGACTGTCTCTTGTTAAAAGCATCGAAGCGTTCGGGCGTGATTCAATGCAGCAGTCGTCGGCGAAGAATTCTCTGATGGCCATCACGGTCGGCAAGCTGTCTCAATCGGGCAGCGAAGGCGGTCAGGTTTCCAAGAGCCTGGTCGATCTGCACCGCGAGATAAAGGATCTTGACCCGGGGCTGCTTGATTTCACGAAGACCGGCATCCTCGGGAAGCTGCTTAACCCCATTCGCGCCTATTTCGCGCGATATGAAAAAGCGGATGCGGTGATTGCGGAAATCATCGCATCGCTGGATAAAGGCCGCAGTGCGCTCAATAACGACAATACCACGCTCGAGATTGAAGAGGGGGCTTTGAGAGAGCTGACCAAGAAGATCAATCAGGAAATCGCGCTCGGCACGCTGATGGACGAGGAATTAACCGCACGGCTGGAGAAAGCCAAAACTGACGGCATGGATGCTGAGAAGATTAAGTTTATAGAGGAAGAAATTCTTTTCCCGTTAAGGCAAAGGCTGATGGACATGCAGCAGATGATCGTTGTGAATCATCAGGGCATCATCGCGATGGAGATTGTGCGCCGCAACAACAAAGAGCTGATACGCGGGGTAGACCGCGCGAAGAGCGTGACGATTTCCGCACTGCGCACGGCCGTGATGGTGGCCAGCGCGCTGTATAATCAAAAGATCGTGCTGAAGAAAATTCAGCTGCTGAATGAGACCACGAACAACCTGATATCGAGCACATCGAAGATGCTCAAAGAGCAGGGCACCGAGATTCATACCGAATCGATGCAGACCGGCGTGTCGGTGGAAACGCTCAAATCCTCGTATGCTGACCTGCTGGCGGCGGTGGAAGCCATCAGCACCTACAAGCAGCAGGCGCTGCCTGTGATGCAGCAGACGATTGAGACGTTCAGGCAGATGGCGCAGGAGGGCGAGGTTGTGATTCAGAAGCTCGAAAAGGGCAGCGCAATCAATTAAATAAAAACGGATAAAGCCTCGGTTGTCTGGCAATGACACCGGGGCTTTTGATTTACTCGTTGATTGAACTCGATTTTACGTCTTTGCGCGGAATGATATCGAATTTATAAGCCGCAAGCCGAAATATATGATAACATAAGATAAGAAGAATGAATTGCACATCAAATAAATCAACTTGAGGTAGAGATGATGAGTAACGATCTTATTCAATGCCTAATGAACCTGCGCAAATCGGACATGCAGGACAACGCGCTGCACTTTGATGAAAAGCTGCCGTCGTCTTGGAGCAAGGACAAGATGGCTGAGAAGCTTGCGCAAATCTATATGGATAACGCAGAGAAGTTCTTAACCGTGCTCAGTCTCTACACGTTATTATTTATAAGCGAGATATTTGATCAAAAGGCCAATGGAAAGATACCTCTAGACACCAAAAATGAAAAATTTCTTGCAGTGATAGATGACGTATGTAGACAGCTTGAAGTATGGGGGCTTGTTCATTATGAAAATGCGAAAGTAAACGTTGCTGATTTTATAGTTCAGATTGTACATAAAAGGTTATCCAAAGCTAAGGATATTGTTGTTGAAATGCAGGAGATGGAGGAATGTGCAATTGGCATTATCATTGCATATGGATTTCTTCAAGAAGATAAATTTATTGAGATTTTGCGAAGGTGTTTTCCTCAGATAAAAGCAGAGCATATCAAATCATTTTTGTATCACAGAACAAATGTTTTTATTGATGTCGTTCACGTTTCTATTGGAAACAGCATTTGGTGGTTTCACCAGTCTATCGAGAATATGCTGGATTGGTATTATGCCATGATATTCCGTATCGTGAGTACAGCAAGGATGAATACATTGATATCATGTATCAGGGATATGTGAAAAAACCAAAGAATTTTGATAAGCTAGCCAAGATATTGCAAAGACAAGGCATGAGCAAAGAGGATGCGGACTTGAGCCTTATTATGGAAATGGTTGAACATGGCTGTCAACTGGACATCGGACAAAGTGTTCCCGAGCTTGTTCAAGATCTTGTGTGGAATTCTGATGAGGATCTAAAACAGTTCATTGATTTATTTATGGTGTTTCTCAACGATACGCCGCTATGGTTTAACAAGGGCTTTACGCCTGAGGAATTGTCCAAAAATGTATTAAATCGCAAGCCGCCGCATTCATATGTGAAAAAAAACAATGTAATCGCTTTTCCTAAGAAAACAGGACGCAACGAGCCATGCCATTGCGGCAGCGGAAAAAAATACAAGAATTGCTGCGGGAAAGATGATCAAGTTGAATAGAGAATTGAAACGGCCCCGGAATTCCCGGGGCCGTATTTTCTTAACTTATTGATATTTCGGTCTCACATGATAGTGTGTATGGAGCAGCTCATGCGCTTTGTGACCATTGGGTTCGCCGAGGAACTCCTTATAGAGCAGCTTCAACTCTTCATTCTCATGCGATTTTCTCTTGGGCTTACCTGCGTCTTCGGCATAGGTTGCTTTGGCGCGTAGCACATACGGGTTAACGCTGAGCTTATCCTGCGCCGAGACGATCGGCTGTCCGCCGCCCGTTACGCAGCCGCCGGGGCAGCCCATCACTTCAATGAAGTGATATTCCTTCTCGCCGTTACGCACGGCTTCCAGCAGCTTCTTAGCATTGCCTGTGCCGCTGGCCACCGCCACCTTAATGTCCATGCCGGCCACGTTGACCGTGGCTTCCTTAACGCCGTCGATGCCGCGTACGCATTCGTAGTCGATGTCCTTTAAGTCCTGACCGGAGAGAACATCCGCCACTGTACGAAGCGCCGCTTCCATCACGCCGCCCGTTGCGCCAAAGATAACTGCCGCACCGGTGGATTCGCCGAGTACACGGTCAAAATCAGATTCGGGCAGGTTTGCAAAGTCGAGATTCGCTTGCTTGATCATACGGGCCAGCTCACGCGTGGTCAGCACGGCATCCACGTCTCTTAAACCGTTAACGGCCATTTCATCGCGCTCTTTCTCAAACTTCTTCGCGGTGCAGGGCATGATGGAGACCACGTAGATGTCCTTCGGGTCAATGCCCATCTTCTGCGCATAGTAGCTCTTGATGATCGCGCCGCCCATCTGATGGGGCGATTTGCACGTCGAAAGGTTTTCGAGGAAATCCGGGAAGAAATGCTCGCAGTATTTAATCCAGCCGGGGCTGCACGATGTGATCATTGGCAGCTTGCCGCCGTTCTTAATGCGGCCAATCAGCTCGGTGCCTTCTTCCATAATGGTTAAGTCAGCGCTGAAATCAACGTCGAACGTTTTATCAAAGCCCAAACGGCGCAGTGCCGTGGCCATTTTGCCCGTCACGCTGGTGCCAACCGGAATGCCGAACTCTTCGCCAAGGCCGAAGCGCACAGCCGGAGCTGTCTGCACCACCACGTGTTTGGCAGGATCGTTGATCGCGTCCCAAACGTTCTGAATTTCGCTCTTTTCGGTCAGCGCGCCCACCGGGCAGGCTGTGATGCACTGTCCGCAGTTCACGCACGGCACATCCTTTAAGGATTTACCGAACACCGGTTCCACCATGGTACGGAAACCGCGTTCTGTTGCGCCCACCGCGCCGATTTTTTGGACATTGCCGCAAACCGCAACGCAGCGACGGCAAAGAATGCACTTATTCGGGTCTCTGACGATTGAGGGGGAACCCGTATCGAGCGGACGGTTAAAGTCCTGAGCTTCATAAGACACATCCTCAATGTTCAGCTCTTCGCAAAGCTGCTGCAGCTCGCAGCTGCGGTTTCTCACGCATGAGAGGCAGTGCTTGTCGTGGTTGGAGAGTATCAGCTCCAAGTTCACACGGCGCGCTTCCTGTACGGCTTTTGATTTTGTGGATAGCACCATGCCGTTCGCCGCGGGCAGCACGCAGGCCGCCTGAAGTCCGCGGCCCCCTTCAATCATTTCGACGAGGCACATACGGCATGCGCCGATGGCATTGACGCCTTTCAAATAGCAAAGCGTGGGAATTTTTATGTTGGCAGCCCTGGCCGCTTCGAGAACCGAAGTGTTATCAGCAACTTCCACTTTGACTCCATCTATCGTTAAAGATATCATAACCTGTCTGCTCCTTTCTTATTTCTTCTCGATCGCGCCGAACTTGCATTTTTCCATGCAAGCGCCGCATTTGATGCACTTGCTCTGGTCAATGATAAACGGCTCTTTCACCTTGCCGGATATCGCATTGGTCGGGCAGACCTTCGCGCATGCGCTGCAGCCGATGCACTTGCTCTTATCGATAATGTAGTTGAGCAAGGCTTTGCAGTGGCCGGCGGGGCACTTCTTATCACGGATGTGCGCTTCGTACTCATCGCGGAAATACTTGATCGTTGAGAGTACGGGGTTCGGGGCCGTTTTGCCAAGGCCGCAGAGCGCCGCATTCTGAATGTTTTTGCCCAGGTGTTCGAGCTTTTCGATATCGCCTTCTTCGCCGCGGCCCGATACGATGCGCTCTAAAATCTCGAGCATGCGCTTGGTGCCGATACGGCAGGGGGGGCATTTGCCGCACGATTCATCCACTGTGAAATCGAGGAAGAAACGCGCCACGTCCACCATGCAGTTGTCCTCGTCCATAACGATGAGGCCGCCGCTGCCCATCATCGAGCCGAGCGCTGTGAGCGAATCGTAATCGATGGGGGTATCAAGATGGCTGGCGGGGATGCAGCCGCCCGAGGGGCCGCCCGTCTGCGCCGCTTTGTAAGCTTTGCCTTTCGGGATGCCGCCGCCGATATCATAGATGATCTCGCGCATGGTGGTTCCCATCGGAATTTCCACAAGACCGGTGTTATTGATTTTGCCGCCGAGCGCGAACACCTTGGTGCCCTTACTCTTTTCGGTACCCATGGAACCGAACCATTCGGGCCCATTTAGTATGATTTGCGGAATGTTCGCTAAAGTTTCAACGTTATTGATAATTGTCGGCTTGCCGAAGAGGCCTTTGTGTGCCGGGAACGGCGGCTTGGGTGTCGGTTCGCCGCGATGGCCTTCGATGGATGAAATCAGCGCCATCTCTTCGCCGCAGACAAACGCACCCGCGCCGAGACGGATCTCGACGTCAAACGCAAAGCCGGTACCGAAAATGTCTTTGCCGAGCAGGCCCATTTCACGTGCCTGACCGATGGCGATATCAATACGCTTCACAGCGATGGGGTACTCCGCGCGTACATAGATATAACCCATGTTCGCGCCGATGGCATAGCCCGCAATCGCCATGGCTTCGAGCACCGCGTGCGGATCGCCCTCAAGCACGCTTCTGTCCATGAACGCGCCCGGGTCGCCTTCGTCAGCGTTGCAGATCACGTATTTTTGTTCGTTCTTTTCGGCTGCGCAGAACTGCCACTTTAAGCCGGTGGGGAAGCCGCCGCCGCCGCGTCCGCGAAGGCCGCTCTGCTTGATCACGTCGATCACCTGCTGCGGTGTGTATTCGGTGAGGCATTTGCCGAGCGCTTTATAGCCGTCAAACGCAATGTACTCTTCAATGCGCTCCGGGTCAATAACGCCGCAGTTGCGAAGCGCGATACGCTTTTGTTTTTTGTAAAAGCCGATGTTGTCAAGCGACATTTCCACGTCTTTGGTATCGCCGTGGTACAAAAGGTGCTGCACAATGCGGCCCTTAAGCAGATGCTCGCTGACGATTTCAGCTACATCAGAGACTTTCACGTGCGAATAGAAGCTGCCCTCGGGATACACGATCACAACGGGACCCGCTTCGCACAGGCCAAAGCAGCCGGTTCTGACAACCTTGACTTCCTTTTCAAGGCCGGCTTTGTTGATTTCTTCAGTAAATTTATCCATGATCTTCGGCGAATCGGACGATGTGCATCCGGTACCGCCGCAGACGAGTACGTGAGAACGGAATATATCCATTATTTTGCCCTCCTATTTCGTATTCTCTTCGTCGTAACCGATTGTGAACTCGGTGACGGGGTTGCCGTTGACGATGTGCTCGGCGATGATACGGCCAACCATATCCGGATTGACATTCACATACGTCACCTTGTCCTTGCCCGGTGCAAACACTTCAACGATCGGTTCCAAGCGGCAGGCGCCAATGCAGCCTGTCTGAGAAACCGTCACGTCTCTTAAGTTTCTTTTCGAAACCTCTTCCACCAGTGCGGTGAGCACGGGACGTGCGCCCGCAGCAATACCGCAGGTGGCCATACCGACCACAATGCGTATGCCTTCGCCTTTTGTGCGGATATCTATTTCAGACAACGTCTTGTTTCTGATTGCTTCGAGTTCCTGTAAAGATTTCATATTTCGTTACCTCCAAAAACCTGTTTGAGTCCTTCCTTTAAATATTCACGGATGAATGTCATCACGCTTGGATGCGTGACGGGGACATCCCCCAAAGTCTCCTTGATCTGCCTGGTGTCGTATTCAAACACTTCGATAGAATTTGCCGAGAATGCAAAATCGATAGAAGGGTTCATAATCGTCAGCGTGGCAATGGTTTCTGCAATGTCTCCGAGCGGGGGACGGTCGATATGTGAGAATTTAAGATGCGCGGTCAATTTAGTGCCCTTGCCCGGCTCCGATTCGATATCAAGGTGCCCGCCCGTTGCTTCGCAGCTTGCCGTAAACAGCGGTATTCCAAGGCCGACTTTTCTTGTGGTACGCGATGTGGTAAACGGACTTTTTACGCTTTCTAATATTTCCTTGCTCATACCTGTACCGTTGTCGTCAATCACAATGGTGAGGTCGTCAGCTGCTTTATCAAGGCTCAAATCGATGCGCACCAGTGTGCTTTTCGCCCGGATGGAGTTCTCGGCAATGTCGAGAAGATGCAAAGAAATATCGCGCATAAGCCTTAGTATTTTGCGAGTATGTCCGCAACATCCGAAGGAACAAGCCGTCCGTACACCTGATCGTCAATCATGATGACGGGTGCGAGCCCGCAGCATCCAATGCAGCGCGTGGCTTCCAGCGTAAACTTTTTATCCGGCGTGGTCTGGCCGGGCTCAACGCCCAGTTCTTCAATCAGCTTCTCCATAACCTTGTCAATGTTTCTGACATAGCAAGCTGTGCCCATGCAGACGCTGATGACGTGCTCTCCTTTCGGTTCAAGTGCAAACTGTGAATAAAAGGTGGCGACTCCGTAAACGTCGCTCATGGGAATGCCGAGCTGTTCGGCAATGAGTTCCTGCACATCAATCGTCAGCGCACCGAAAATGGACTGCGCCTTTTGCATGACGGGCATAAGCGGGCCTGGTTTTTTCTTCTGCTCTGCGATAAAACTGATAAGCTCTTCGCGCATCATTTTATCATCCACGTTGGTCATGGCTACCCCTCCTGAAATATAATAAAATAGTTTGTTAAAAAAGTATCAAATCATCCAGCGGTTATTTTAACACATTATATACATGGATGTACATATGTCTTTGTGAAATAATTAATAAAGTTAGAAAAAACCAAAGAAAAGTCACGGCATAAAACAGATATTAGAAGTTGTTAACATAGTCTATAAAATCTTTGGCACATTCTATGTTGTTTAGCGCTTCAGTCGGCTCGGCAATATTGCCGAGTGAATGTGCATCGGAAGAATGCAGCAGCCGGTAATCTGTGCCGATATCGGGGCATGGCAGGCTTTTTGCCACCTCAACACAATGAAAAAGGCCGGGGGGCACGAAACCCAAATTGGCAAGCAGTGAAAACGAATCACGGTTGATATGGGCGGGAACCGCGCAGCCGCCCAGCTCTCTCGCTAAACGCGCAATGTCGTCCATGGTGTGTGGTGTGGCCTGCAGCAGCAGCTTTCGCAAGGACCCTGCCACGTTGTCTTCGGCGTCCATCATCAGCTGATTGCCGAAAATATCCGGCCGGTTTTCAATATCCGGCAGCGCCTCATACAGCTTATTCCCGAATGCAACGGCGGTGGTGACATCGGCAAAGTAGGTGAGTACGTGCACTTCTTCGCTTGTGGTCACTTCAATACCCGGCACAAAAACAAGGCCATATTCAGCGGCGGCCTTGGCCATAGCCGGTAGGTTGTCTCCCGAATTATGGTCGGTCAGCGCGATGAGCGAGAGCCCCTTTAAATGCGCCATGCCCGCAATGTTAGCGGGTGTCATGTCGTCGCTGGCACAGGGGGAAAGGCATGAATGAATGTGCAGATCGTAAAACCGGTTCATTTCACGTCGCCGACACCCAAAGAATTGAGCATCAGTGCCGTGCTGTAGGATGAGCACGGGGCACTGATCATCGTGACACCCTTGTCGCGCGCGGCGGCAAGCGTTTCCTGTGAGACTTCGATGTTTTCGGGTACGATCACGCAGGCACAGCCTGTCAGCGACGCCACCGCAACCACGTTCAGATGCACCATCACGGTGACCCACGCGGTACCGCTTTGGGCGTGCGCCATCACCCAGCTTAAAAGATCACATATATAAGCGGAAGAAACGGTTTCATCCGTCACGTCGCTCAGCGGTTTCCAGCCCGTTTTTTGTATCAGTTCGGCTGTTGTCATCGGCTTGTCTCCTTTTTGTCTTTACCGGTCAGCTCCACCATTTGCTCGGCAAGGCTTGTCACCTTGTCGCGCAGCTTGAACACGCAGTCCATCTCTTTGGCGTCGCTCAGCACAATATCCTCAGCCATCGCGTGGCACGAGGGAGAGCCGCACGAGCCGCAGTCGAGCCCCGGCAGGCGTTTGGCAATTTCTTCGATGGCCTCCAGCTTCTTCATCGCGGTGACCATATCGGCATCGATCTTCATCACGGGCCTTGCTTTCACGGGCTGGCGGAAGCCGACGGTGCCGTCGTTGATATATTTTTTTGCATAGTCGCATGAGGGGCCATTGTTCTCGATTTTCGCGGACAGGTTTTTGATACGCGTACGCGCCACATACGGGTTTTCAAACGTGAGCGGGCCGCCCACGCAGCCGCCGGGGCACGCAAGCCCTTCGAAATACTGAAGATCAGTGAGTTTTAGGTTTTCGATTTCCTCCAACACCTTAATCACGTTTCCTATGCCGTCTACAGCGAGCGAATTTGTGATGCCCGCGGCAGCGGCTTCGCCGCCCGAGTTCGCCCACCCGACGCCGCACACCGAGGCTGTCGCCCCTTCAAGTGTGACGATGCCCGGTTTTTTAAGCTGGCCCGCGAGCAGGCCGTAAATATCAATCACCGAAAAAGCGCCGTCCACGTTGCTGTTCTCAATGCCGTACGGGTTTTTGATGCTCGTCATTTTGGCGGGGCAGGGCGTGATGAAAAAAGCACCGATATCCTTGAGGCTCACGCCATGCTTTTTCGCGTATTCACGTTTGGCAACCGAGGCCGCCACCTCCATCGGAGACAGCAGATCGATGATGTTGTCGATGAGATTCGGGAAACGTACCTGAATCAGCCGCACGATGGCCGGACAAGCCGAGGATATCACCGGCAGATTCTCCTTCTCCTGAATCTTTTCCTGTATAGCGCAGGTCACAATATCGGCACCGCGAGCGACCTCATACACATCGTCGAAGCCCATCAGCTTTAAGCCCATTACCACGCGATCGATGCTGCTTAGATTTTTAAACTGACCGTAAAGCGCGGGCGCGGGCAGAGCGATTTTATATTTAAACCGCCCGATGTCCGAAAAGGGATCGGTATACGATATCTTCGCGTGGTACGGGCAGACGCGAATGCATTCACCGCAGTCGATACAGCGTTCCGCAATTATCTGAGCCTTGCCGCCGCGCACGCGAATGGCTTCAGTGGGGCAGTGTTTGATACAGTTGGTACAGCCTTTGCACTTGTCACGATCCAGCCGCACCGAGTGAAAGTATGTATTCATGAAAATGCCGCCTTCAAGATATAATACTAAACCTCATACTCAAAACAGTGCCGTTTGAATCCGAATCAATCGAAAACTCGTCGCTGTTTTTCTTCATGTTCGGGAGGCCCATGCCCGCACCGAAGCCCATCATCCTCACATCTGACGACGCGGTGGAATAGCCTTCGCGCATCGCGAGGTCGATATCGGCGATGCCGGGGCCGGTATCCGCACAATTAAGCCCAATCGTATCGGGGGAGATTTCCAACGTCATAACGCCGCCGTGGCTGTGAATGATCATGTTGAGCTCAGCTTCGTACGACGCGATGGTTACGCGGCGAGTCAGCGCTGGGTCAATACCGATCATTCTTAATATGCCTTTAATTTTGGCTGAAGCTTCGCCCGCCGAAGCGAAATCACCGGCTGAGATAGTGAACACTTCTTTGAAAACGTCTGCCATAAGCTACAACCTTTTGCACGGGGGGAGGCCTTTTGCATAGAGCTTGCCGCACGCTTCATAGAGCGTATCGTCGCAGCAAAGCAGTGTGACGCCTGTTTGTTTCGCAAGATCAATGATATCCTCCGTGGGTTTTTTGCCCCGCACAAATGTGATGCACAGCACATCCAGCATTTCCGCTGTGCGGATCACATGCTGATTGACCATACCGGTCAGCAGTATGCTGCCGTCTTTGGCAAAAGCGAGCACGTCGCTCATGAGGTCTGCACCGCATCCGGATGTTAAGGGCTTGTTCAAGTATTCGCCGCCGCAGACCAGGGTAGCCCCGATCGCCGCAGCTGCTTCGGCTATTGTCATTTTTATCCTCCGTCAATTACTGCTGAGTTTATCTAAGAATGCCGAATAATCGACAACAATACTAATAATATTATACTTCAACTTTGAGGAAAAATCTACGGCTGTGATACCGGCAGATAACGGAATGTTATCAAGCGCTTTGCAAAAGCTGTCCATATAGGCTGTCAGCTTGTCGGTCGCGTCGGTGCCGGGGGTGACAACGCTCTTGAAACTGTCCGCGATGGTGTGCGCGTTCGCCTTCAGTGCGGTGATTCGATCGTCAACGTTCGTGCCCTTATCGGCATCGTAGATAATCTGCTGCAGGTTCTTTACCGTGTCGGAAACGAGCGTGAAGCAGCTTTTGATTGCGTCGATTTGAGACTGCTCTGCGCCCACCTTGAATTCGAGCGCGCCCGATTCGAGCTTAAACACCGTGCTGGCAACGCCCTGCGCTTCGAGTTCTGTTTTCACGCTTTTTGCGGCTTCCTCGCTCGCATAGCCCGCAATCAGCGCACGGTAGAGGTTGCCGTCGAAAGCGACATAGCCTGCACCGCCGCGCGCGATGATTTCGCCTGCAGCGGCTTTGGCGTTGGCTTCGTCGGCAAAGGCGCCCGCCTGCAGTGTGAAGAGCGCCACGCTATCCACCTTGATCTGTTCTTCGGCGCGTGCGCCGGATATTTCAGGCAGGCTCACATTTTGCGGGGTGGCGCTGGCGGAAGCGCTGGCCTCCACAGTGGCAGCCGGGCTTATGGAAGCTTCGGGTGTGGCCTCGGCGGCGACTGCGGTGGCAGGGTCGCTGTTGAAGATGGGGTTAATCACGTTTTCGGCAAGCCAGCCGCCGGCGGCCCCGGCTGTGACGAAATAGACGGTGATGCCGAGTATGATGGCGATGAGGATGAGGTTGCCGTATCGCTTTTTCTGTCTTTGGGGTGGTTGGGACATCATTCGTGAGTATCTCATGTTTCTCCTCCGTATTGATAGATTCTTCTTAAGAATCTATATGAGGGGGGGAGGACAAATATGAAAAGGATGGCAGTTTACTGATTTGAGTTGTCTGTATAAAACTAGGTTTTCTTTTGTTTGGGAGTTCGTATAAAAATAAAAAGGGCTTATATTATAAGCCCGATTCTTCTTTGTTGGGATTCTATACCCAACCGGAATCTTTGTTTGAGTATCTAACTCATTTCTTCTTTATCTGGGATTCTATACCCATTCATTCTTTGATTAAATACATTATAATCGATACAATAAAAATCTTCAAGTTTTTTTTGTCACTTCATCAAAAACATCTTTTATTCCATCACTAACATATTTTTGATCCAAAGAATCGTAAGGTATACCAAATAGTATTCCTTTTATTTCTTGTTTTATTCTCGCAATTTCTTCCTCGTTGTTACCCATCGTTTTTTTGAGTTTTAGTATACTATATGCTAAATCTTTTGCCTTGGTTATGCATTCACTATTGTATAAATTTTTGAACAGCTCAATTTTTTGATCAATTGATATGTGATAAGTCATTTCTTTTATACCTAAAAAAATCAGAAGTTCAAATAGACGATTGTCTAGCTTAACATCAATTCTGTCTTCTCCTTCTTTTAAAGCAATAAATCTTGAATGATTAACAGTTCTAATTTGATTAATGACTGCATAAGTAGTATTGCTTTTTAATGACGATGGAAGAGATTCGATCGTTGGTAGTTTTATCTTGTTAACACCATCGCCGCTTGGCTCACTTGTTAATGGCATAACAATAAATGTTTTATTGTCATTGTTCCCCTTAAGAACTAAAGCTAAATGTTTCCCATCAAATTCACACATGCGAAGTTTATCCTCGTTCTCGGGTCCTATGCTGCCAAAGCACACATTGTAAATATGCCCAACTGCTATATCGCCAAATCTCAAATATATCCTCCAACAAAATATATCTCACATTATATCACAATATTGGATATAGTGTTTGAATTTGTTGAATTAGAATTGGATTATCTAGATAATAATCAGATTCAAAGATTCAAGAATGCTGGAATTATTATCATAAAAAATGATTATATAAATCCTGGCTAAAATCTAATACTATAATTTCTAAATATTGAATGAAATTAATATAGGAGTTTCATATAAATCTTATTATATAAAAAGGCTTCGGCAAACCGCCGAAGCCCTGAACATATTATCTAGCCTATCTTGATTTCCCCATGAAGAACAGTGCAATCGTACCCGGGCCCGCATGCGCCCCAATCACCGCACCCAGCGGGTTGATCATGATTTCGCCAACGGTGGGGAAGTGGCTCTTCACCATTCCGGCAAGCTTCTCCGCCGCCTCCAAATCATCCCCGTGGCTGATGAATATGCTCTGGCCGTCCGGCTGATAAATATACTCTTCCATCTTCTCCAGCAGACACTTCAGCGCGCGCTTTCTGCCCTGCTCTTTTTCTCTCGGAATCAGATGTCCCTCGTAATCCACATTCAGCACCGGTTTAATGTGCAGCAGATTTCCAACGAACGCCGCCGCGCCCGTCACGCGCCCGCCGCGCCTTAAATGGCTTAAACTGTCTACCGTGAACCAATGGTTCAGCCCCAGTTTGTTCGCTTCCACCCACTTGAACGTTTCGTCGATGGATTTTCCGGCCTCGCGCATCTTTACCGCGTAATCCACCAGCAGCCCCTGCCCGAGCGACGCGCATAGCGAATCCACCACGTAAATCTTGCGGTCGGGGTATTTTAAACGCATATCGCCTGCCACCAGGCTCAAGTTATTATAGCTGCCCGAAAGGCCAGACGAAAACGCAATATAGAGTAGGTCGTTGCCCGAGGAAAGCACCTTGTCAAAAGCGGGAATGATGTCAGCCGGGTTCAGCTGAGATGTGGTGGGCATTTTGCCGTCACGTTCTAAATCGAAAAACGTTTTGGTGTCCATATCCCCGTCTTTGTATTCCGTATGGTCAATCGTATATGAGAACTTCAGCAGCAGCAGCTGGTTTTTCTCGATGTAAGACTTCGGCAAATCCGAAGTGGAGCATGTGCCGATCACAAAGTTTGACATAGGTTATCCCTCCCTTTTTTGGTCATTTTAATAGAATGCAAACGAATAATCAAGCGGCATCGCCTTTATTAATACTTTTTTCATATTATTTTATATAACAAGCGGACAAACGTGCTATTTATCGGCTCCCATACAGAAATTCAGCGCGGCAATGACAGTATCCATATCCGGATTACCTTCAAAAAAAATTGTATCGCCGCAGAAAAAAGCGGGGATCAGCCTATGACAGAACTGAGCCGCTTCTTCGCTTTGCTCGTTCACGTGGCGGATATCAACCATCCTGTACTCAGGATGCGTGGATAAAGCCCGATCCAATAGCATTTTTGCTTTTTTGCAGTATCCGCAGTTATCGCCGTACAACAAAATGAGTTGTTTCAATGATATCCCTCCCATTATGAATATATGTAGGGGCGGTTGTTCGCGTGAGCGTGTGTACAATAAGGGGTCGTGATGCAATATTTTTTTTGCAATCATGCAAAAAATCACTCAATTATAGTTGTAAAGGTGAATATAATGTGTTATCATACGTTTAAATGAAGGTTATAATTAAATAATATGCAAAACGCATTTAACCAACGGAGGTTTTTATGATATTATCCAGCAAAGCAGTTAATATTTCGCCGTCTGCAACACTTAAAATTGACGCAATGGCCAAAAAGCTGAAAAGCGAAGGGCGCGATGTGGTGGGCTTCGGTGCCGGAGAACCCGATTTTGATACACCCGAGAACATAAAAACGGCCGCGAAGAAAGCGCTGGATATTGGACTGACCAAGTACACGCCGGCATCTGGGTCTCAGGAGCTGCGTGCCGCCATTGCCAAAAGGCTTTTGGCGCGGTGCGGCATTGAATACTCTCCCGAGGATATCGTCGTTTCCAACGGTGCCAAGCATTCATTGTTTAACATATTTGCAGCCATTTTAAACCCGGGCGATGAAGTGATTATTCCTTCACCCTATTGGCTCACTTACCCCGAACTCGTGATGATGTCGGACGGCGTGCCCGTATACATCGAAACGGGGGACAGCTTTAAAGCAACGGCGGCGCAGATAAAAGCCGCCATCACAACCAAAACAAAAGCGTTGATTTTAAACTCGCCCTCCAACCCGTGCGGCTCGGTCTACTCGCGAAGCGAGCTTGAGGCCATTGCCAAGGTGGCGGTAGAGGCTGGAATCTTCGTGGTATCCGATGAAATTTACGACGAATTGATCTATGAAGGCGAGCACGTCAGCATCGCGTCGCTCGGTAAGGAGATTAAAGACCTGACAATCGTGGTGAATGGCATGAGCAAAACCTACGCGATGACAGGCTGGCGTATCGGGTATACCGCGAGCACGAGGGAGCTGGCTAAGGTGATGGGCGCATACCAATCTCATTCCGCGTCTAACCCGAACTCAATCGCGCAGTACGCCGGTATTGAAGCGCTTCTGGGCCCGCAGGATCAGGTGAAGCATATGAAAGATGTGTTTGACAAACGGCGCAAGCTGCTGTGCGGGCTGATCAATGATATTGATGGCTTGTCGTGCGAGATACCGGGCGGTGCGTTTTACGTGATGATGAACATTTCGCAGCTAATTGGAAAGAAGTATGACGGCATTGAGATTACCGGGTCGCTCCGTTTCTCGGAGCTGCTGCTTGAGCAAACACTAACAGCCGTGGTACCGGGCGTTGCATTCGGTGCCGATAGCTATGTTCGGCTCAGCTATGCGATCAGTGAGGAAAACATTAAGAAAGGGCTTGAGAGAATTAAGGAATTTGTGCTTTCTCTTAAAGCGTGAAAGGGGATAAGTTTATGAAATGTGATGTCACAAAAGGCGTTGACAAGAGATGGTACCTGCTGCAGGAACACGACTATAAATATTCGTTTCAGGATAGTGAGGAGCCGCAATATTTCCGCGAAGTGTTCGATTACGATTCTGTCCCCAAAATCACGTTCAATCATCGCGTGGTGCCCATGCGTATGCCTGAAGAAATATGGATCACCGATACCACCTTCCGCGACGGTCAGCAGTCTCGCTCGCCGTTTACGGTGCAGCAGGTGATCGACGTATACAAAATGCTTCACAAGCTGGGCGGCCCCAAAGGCATCATTCGCCAGAGTGAGTTTTTTGTGTACACGCAGAAGGACAAGGAAGCCCTGCAGGCTTGTCTTGATCTTGGCTACGAGTTCCCTGAGGTGACAACGTGGATTCGCGCGAGCCAGAAGGACTTTGAGCTTATCAAATCATTCGGCATCAAGGAAACGGGCATTCTTGTGAGCTGCTCGGATTATCATATTTTTAAGAAAATGAATTTGACGCGTAAGCAGGCGCTTGATAAATACCTTGATGTTGTTAAGATGGCAATTGATTACGGCATTAAGCCGCGCTGCCACTTTGAAGACATCACGCGCGCCGATTACTACGGCTTTGTGATTCCGTTTGCGGATGAGCTGATGAAGCTGACGGAGCAGACGGGTGTGCCGATAAAAATTCGCGCGTGTGACACGCTTGGATACGGAATCACCTATCCGGGAGCAGCGCTGCCGCGCAGCGTTCAGGGCATCATCTACGGGCTGCAGGAATATTCCGGCGTTCCGTCCGAAATGCTTGAATGGCACGGTCACAACGATTTCTACAAGGTGGTTACCAACTCGGCAACGGCCTGGCTATACGGTGCGTCGTCGGTTAACTGCTCGGTGCTCGGCATCGGCGAGCGTACGGGCAACTGCCCGCTTGAGGCGATGGTGATGGAATACTGCGGGCTCAAGGGAACAACGGACGGCATGGATCTGTCGGTGATTACCGAGCTTGCAGAATACTTTGAAAACGAGCTGGGTACGGAGATTAGCCCGAGAACGCCGTTTGTGGGACGCAACTTCAATTCGACTCGTGCCGGCATTCATGCGGATGGCCTTTTGAAGGACGAAGAGATCTATAATATATTCAACACCGAGAAGCTGTTAAAGCGCCCGGTTACCGTCGCGGTCGACGCGCATTCGGGCCTTGCAGGCATTGCGCATTGGATGAACTCGCACTTCAAGCTCAAGGGCGAAGCGGCGATGGGCAAGCAGGAGCCTCTTATCGTCACAATCAAGGCGGAAATTGACAAGGAGTTTACGGAAGGCCGCACCACGGCATTCGGCGACGATGAGCTCGAAACGATCATTCGCATGGTGGACGAAACGGCCTATATTGCGCTTTGTCACCACCGCAAAAGCCTGATGGCCAAGGACGCATAACGCGCGTATATTGCCAAAATTTGCGTGCTGAGAAAAAACTGAAAAACTGCCCTGTTTGTGCATGCAGACTCTTTACAAACAGGGTGGTCTATGATAATCTTTAAACAGTTGAACACCTTTAAATCGGTCCAGAGAGTCCGGCAAGGTTAGGGTATCCTATGTTTATTAAGCCTTGCCGAGCGCAAGGCTTTTTTGATACGATAAAAGAGAAAGGACGGTAAAACAAGTGGATAAAGCGCTCATAATGGACGAAATGGCGCTGGACAGGGCGTTAAAACGTATCGCGCATGAAATTGTGGAAAAGAACAAGGGCACAGACAATTTGTCTCTGATTGGTATCCACCGCCGCGGCGTGCCCATCGCCAAACGCATCGCGGCGTATATCAATGATTTTGAGGGTGCCGCCGTGGATGTAGGAACGCTGGATATCACTTTTTACCGAGACGATTTGTCGCTGCTGGCCGACCATCCCGTGATCAAGGGAACGGATATCGCATTCGACCTCAACAAAAAAACCGTGGTGCTCTGCGACGACGTTTTGTACACGGGGCGCACCGCGCGTGCCGCGCTCGATGCGCTGATGGATCTTGGACGTCCGAACTATATTCAATTGGCTGTGATTGTGGACAGGGGTCACAGAGAATTGCCGATTCGCGCCGATTACGTCGGAAAAAATATCCCAACATCCAAAAGCGAAGTCATCAGTGTCCATGTTAAGGAAATTGATGGTCTTGACAATGTTGTTATCAACGATTTGCCGGTATAAACCTTATCTTCAGTGATAAGGTTTTTTTTAAGAAAACAAAAGGCTGTAATCAGCCTGATAAAAAAAGGAGCGAACAGCGCTCCCTCAGACTGCGGACTAAGTTCATTCGTGTCATTTCGAGTGAGCGATAGCGAGTCGAGAAATCCCATGTTTAAAGCGTTTTGCCATGGGATGCTCACGTCGCTTCGCTCCTCAGCATGACATGTTGAGGGGTTGGTCATCAAGCTGAAGGAGCGAGCAGCGCTCCTGATAAAGGAACTGAAAATCTATGTATTTATCACAAAAAGATTTAATAGGCCTGCACGATATGCCCGCGGAGGAAATCGCCCATATTCTTGATACCACCGCGACAATGAAGGCGTATCTGCAGCAAAGTGCCAAAAAGATGCCCCATATGCAGGGCAAATCTGTGGTGGCGCTGTTTTACGAAAACAGCACACGCACGCGGTTAAGCTTCGAGCTGGCGGCCAAATTCCTCGGGGCGACATTCAGCAACCTCGGCGTTTCCTCCAGCTCTGTGGCCAAGGGAGAAACACTGCTGGACACAGGCTATACCATTGAAGCGATGGAGACTGACGTGATCATCATCCGCCACCCGTATGCGGGTGCGCCCAAGCTTCTGGGCGACAACTTCTCGGGCAGCGTGATCAATGCCGGCGATGGTATGCACGAGCACCCCACGCAGGCGCTGCTCGATATGTTCACGATGAAGGAGCGCTTTGGCGACTTGAAGGGGCTTAACGTCTCGATCATCGGCGATATATGGCACAGCCGTGTGGCGCGTAGCAACCTCTGGGGCTTAAAAAAGCTCGGCGCAAACGTCACACTCTGCGCCCCCAAAACGCTGATGCCGTATGGCATTGAAACGATGGGCGCGCGCATCACAACCAGCCTTGAAGAAGCGCTGACCGGCGCGGACGTGGTGATGGGGCTGCGCATACAAAAGGAACGGCTTGAGGGCGCGTTTTTATCCACACTGCGCGAATACCACAACATATTCGGCATCAATGAACGGGTGCTCGATAAATGGTGCGCCAAGGATGTGCTGATTATGCATCCCGGCCCGGTGAACCGCGGCGTGGAGCTTTCCAGCGCGGTGATGGATTCGGATAATTCGGTGATCAACGAACAGGTGACAAATGGTGTGGCGGTGAGGATGGCGCTGCTGTATCTGCTCACGAGGAGGAAAAATGAAGACGCTTAAGCTTAAGGGCGGCGAGGTTGTGAACCCGGCCGGAGAAAAGAAGGGCCGCCTTGACATACTGATAAAAGATGGTGTTATCACCGCCATCGGCAATGATGTGGGGGATGCCGATGAGACGATCGATATTTCGGGTAAAACTGTGTTTCCGGGATTTATTGATCTGCACTGTCATTTGAGAGAACCGGGGCAGGAATACAAAGAAGATATCGCGTCGGGGACGTATGCGGCGGCAAAGGGCGGCTACACGGCTGTCTGCTGCATGCCAAACACGCTACCCGCTTTGGATAACGCTGCCGTGTGCGCGCTGGTGCTGCAAAAAGCACGGAGCGCTTCAACGAAGGTTTATCCGGTGGGCGCGGCGACGAAGGAACTAAAGGGAAGCGAGCTTTCGGAGATGGGCGAGCTTGCCGCGATGGGCTGCGTTGCGTTCTCGGACGACGGCAGACCGATCAGCAGCGGCTCCATGATGCTCTCGGCGATGCAGTACGCGGACACATACGATTCGTTTATCATGGCGCATGAGGAAGACCTTGATATAAAGGGCAAAGGCGTTATGAACGAAGGCTGCAACGCAACGGTGCTCGGGCTGCCGGGCATTCCGCGTGCCGCCGAAGAAGCCATGATTGCGCGCGATCTGATTCTTGCGGAGAGCTACGGCTTGCGTGTGCACATACAGCATGTCACAACGCGCGGCGGCATCACGCTGATTCGCGCGGCCAAACAGCGCGGTGTTCGCGTCACGTGCGAGAGCGCGCCGCACTATTTCTCGGCGGACGACAGCGCCTGCGCCGGTTACGACGCGCGCACCAAGGTGAACCCGCCATTAAGAACGGCTGACGATGTGGCGGCCGTGAAGGAGGCGCTGCTCGACGGCACGATTGACGCGATTGCGACGGATCATGCGCCGCACCATAAGGACGAGAAAAACATCGAGTTCGCGATTGCCGCGTTTGGTATATCCGGTTTTGAAACGGCGTTTTCGCTGGCGTTCACGAATTTGACAACCGATAAGGACAAGCTCGCTGAGCTGCTGAGCGTCAACCCGGCGCGTATCATCGGCAAGCCGGGTGGGGTTATCAAAGAAGGCGTGCCTGCCGATATAACGGTGGTTGATATGAGCGCAGAGTATACGCTGACCGAAAAGAGCCTTGTGTCAAAGGGCAAGAATTCGCCGTTTATCGGGCAAACGCTGCGCGGTGTGGTCACGCACACCATTGTGGACGGGCGGCTTGTTTATGAGGGAGGAATTCCATGCAAATAGACCGTTTGTGCAAAGCAATTCAAAACACACAATGCCCCGTCTGTGCGGGGCTTGATACCGAATACGGGTATTTAACGCCTGAGTACCGCTCGGAAGCGGCTGAGCCGACCGACAGCGAAAAAGCGCAATGCGTACTCAAATTCAACTGTGATATAATAGACGCGATTGCGGATATCGTGCCGTCTGTGAAGGTACAAATTGCCTACTACGAGCAGTACGGCGCGGCGGGCGTGCAGTGCTTTTATGACACGATGGACTACGCAAGCCGCAAGGGGCTGGTCGTCATCGCAGATGCCAAACGCAACGACATCGGCGCAACGGCTGAAAGCTATGCCAAGGCGCATCTGATAAACAGTCCGGCTGATTTTCTGACGGTCAACGCGTATCTTGGTATCGACGGCGTCAAGCCGTTTCTTGACGCGTGCGCGGCGACTGGCAAAGGCATATTCGTGCTGGTGAAAACGTCGAATCCGTCGGGCGGCGAGTTTCAGGATCTTGATGTGGGCGGTAAAAAGCTGTATGAGGCCGTGGCCGATAAGGTGCAAAGCTGGGGTGAGCGGTTAATAGGCGAGTACGGCTACAGCTCGGTGGGGGCCGTGGTGGGCGCGACATACCCCGCTGAGGCACTGGCGCTGCGCGCACGTGTTCCGTCCGTGTTTTTCCTGGTGCCGGGCTATGGCGCACAGGGCGCGGGGGCGGATGATATTGCGGTGAATTTCGATCAAAATGGACTCGGCGCGGTGGTGAATGCATCGCGCGGGCTGCTGCTGGCTTATAAGAAAGAAAAGTATGCGGGGCTGTCGGCCGCTCAGGCGGCACGGGCTTTCTCGCTGGATATGAAGGATGATATATTGGCGGCGCTGAAGCGGCGCGGCATAGAATACGTTTGAGCATAACGTTGAAGGATGACACCTCATCAGTCGCCTTACGGCGACAGCTTCCCCGACAGGGGAAGCCTTTATGAAACAGCAACAGCAATCGAAAGCCTTCCCCTTTCGGGGGAAGGTGGCACGAAGTGCCGGATGAGGGGCGCGAGAAAACCAACACCTCATCAGTCGCCTAATGGCGACAGCTTCCCCTCGAGGGGAAGCCATCGTGTCAAAAAAGGTACTTATGTCATTTTGTTGGAGCGTAAGCACGACTACTTAAGTGGAACGGAATCCCCTTCTGCTAAGCGTATTTCATGGGATTCCTCGACAGGCTCGGAATGACCAAACTTAGTTTATTGACAGCCTTGCTTCCCCTCGAGGGGAAGCCTATATAGCTTCGAAAAGGAGAAACCATGGCAATACTCACATTGGAAGACGGCACCCGCTTTGAAGGCCAAAGCTTCGGCGCGCAGAGCGATACGCCCGGCGAGGTCGTATTCAACACCGGCATGACAGGCTATCAGGAGGTATTAACCGATCCGTCTTACTGCGGACAAATCGTCACCATGACGTACCCGCTGATCGGCAACTACGGCGTGAACGATATCGACCCTGAATCGGCAAAGCCGCAGGTAAGCGGCTTCATCGTGCGCGAAGTGTGCGATCAGCCTTCCAACTGGCGCAGCGAGGGCAGCCTTGATCAATACCTGAAGGACAATGGTATCGTGGGTTTAAGCGGCATCGATACGCGTGCACTCACGCGCATCATCCGCGAGAAAGGCACCATGCGCGGCATCATCACGCAGAGTGAGCCTACAAACGAGCAGCTTGAAACCATGAAGAACTATGTGTGCGATATGCCTGTCGATAAGGTGACATGCCCCGATAAGTACACGTACTGCGACGGCGAGCTCAAGGTAGCGGTACTCGATTTCGGGCTGAAGCGCAACATCATCCGCAGCCTGAAAAAACGCGGCTGCGCGGTAACGGTATTTCCGGCGAGAACCGCTCCCGAGGACATCCTTTCGGGCGGGTTTGACGGCATTATGCTGACCAACGGCCCCGGAGACCCGAAGGAGAATACGGAAGTTATTGCCAATGTGAAGCAGCTGATCGGCAAGAGACCGATATTCGGCATCTGCCTTGGGCACCAGCTGTTGGCGCTTGCCATGGGCGCAGACACAGAGAAGCTGAAATACGGTCATCGCGGCGCGAACCACCCAGTGAAGGACATAGGTAAAGACCGCGTGTACATCACGTCGCAGAATCACGGCTATACGGTCATTGAAGAGACGCTGCCGGCCGGCTGCACGGTGAGCCATCGCAACTGGAACGACGGCACGGTGGAGGGCATCGCCTACTCGAATCACGATATGTTCACGGTGCAGTTTCACCCCGAAGCATCGCCGGGCCCCGAAGACACCGCTTACCTGTTCGACGAATTCTTGAGCCGTATGAGGAAAACGCATGCCTAAAAATAACGATATCAAAAAGGTGCTGGTGATTGGCAGCGGCCCGATTGTGATTGGGCAGGCCGCGGAGTTTGACTATGCAGGCACGCAGGCCTGCCGTGCGCTGCGCGAGGAGGGCATCGAGGTGGTGCTGATCAACTCGAACCCCGCCACGATCATGACCGACCCGGAGCTCGCGGACAGGGTGTACATTGAGCCGCTGACTGTGCCGGTGATTACGAACATCATCAAAAAAGAGCGTCCCGACTCGATGCTTGCCACCTTGGGCGGCCAGACGGGCCTGAACCTTGCGATGGAGCTTTTTGAGGGCGGCATACTCGATGAGCTTGGCGTGAAGATGCTCGGCACCAATGCCGATTCGATCAAGAAAGCGGAAGACCGTGAAGCGTTTAAAACGCTGATGAACGAGATCGGTGAGCCGATTATCGAGAGTATCATCGCAAACACGCCCGAGCAGGCGCTCACTTTCGCGGCGGTGCACGGTTACCCGCTGATTGTGCGCCCGGCTTACACGCTCGGCGGCACAGGCGGCGGCATCGCAGCCAGCGAACGCGAACTCGTCGAGATATGCAAAAGCGGCATATCGGCCAGCCGTGTGAACGAGGTGCTGATTGAGAAGAGTGTCGCGGGCTTTAAAGAGATTGAGTACGAGGTGATGCGCGACGCAAAGGGCAACTGCATCACCGTCTGCAACATGGAAAATATCGATCCGGTGGGCATCCACACGGGCGACAGCATTGTGGTTGCGCCGTCGCAAACGCTGCGCGATGCCGAGTATCAGATGCTGCGCACCGCATCGCTGAAAATCATCAACGCGCTGAAAATTGAGGGCGGCTGCAATGTGCAGTACGCGCTCGATACGGATAGCATGACGTATTACGTGATTGAGGTGAACCCGCGCGTTAGTCGGTCGTCCGCACTCGCCTCCAAAGCGACGGGCTACCCGATTGCGAAAATGGCCGCCAAAATTGCGGTGGGGTATGGGCTTGACGAGCTGAAAAACGGCGTGACAGGCAAAACGTTTGCGTGCTTTGAACCCACGCTCGACTACGTGGTCGTCAAATTCCCGCGCTGGCCGTTTGATAAGTTCACCACCGCCGACAAGCAGCTCGGCACGCGCATGAAAGCGACGGGCGAGGTGATGGCGATCGGTGGCAATTTCCAAAGCGCGTTTTTAAAGGCCGTGCGCTCGCTGGAGTTAAAGCTGGATTCGCTCGAATTCCCGTTTGCGAACGCGCTCAGTGACGACGCGCTGTTAACGCGCATATTGCAGCAGGATGACGAACGGATATTCCTGGTGGCCGCGGCGCTGCGCCGGGGCATCACCATAGAGCGCATTCACGACCTGACGAAGATTGATCTGTGGTTCTTAACCAAGCTAGCGGATATCATCGGCCTGGAGAAGACATTAACGGACAAGAAAGACGATGCGCTCGTTTTCGATACGCTCAAAGAAGCGAAGAGACTCGGGTTTGCGGACAGCGCGATTGCGCGTATGACGGGACAAAGCGAAACCGATATCGAAAAGCTGCGGCTGTCGCTCGGTATCCGCCCGACGTTTAAAATGGTGGATACCTGCGGCGCGGAGTTCGACGCGGTCAGCCCCTATTATTATTCAACATACGACCAGGAAAACGAAGCCGCAACGCCGAAGAATAAAACCGTGGTGGTGCTCGGCTCGGGGCCGATTCGCATCGGGCAGGGCATCGAGTTCGACTACTGCAGCGTGCACTGCATATGGGCGCTTAAAAAAGCGGGCTATGACACGGTGATCATCAACAACAACCCCGAAACGGTCTCAACCGATTTCGATACCTCCGACCGGCTTTACTTTGAGCCGCTGACGCCCGAGGATGTGGGCAATGTGCTGGCTCAGGAGCAGCCCGAGGGCGTGATCGTACAGTTTGGTGGGCAGACTGCGATCAAGCTCGCGAAATCCGTGCAGGAAATGGGCTATAAAATCATCGGCACGTCGCTTAACAGCATCGACCGCGCGGAAGACCGCAAGGAATTTGAAGCGCTGCTCGAATCGCTGGGCATCCGCCGCCCCAAAGCGCGCACTGTGTTCACGGAGCCGGAGGCCGTGGAAGCCGCGGCGTCTCTTGGGTATCCGGTGCTCGTGCGGCCGTCGTACGTGCTCGGCGGGCAGGGTATGGAGATCGCCTACAGCGACGACGACATCCGCGAATACATGCGCATCATCTCCCGTCACGAGCAAGAGCATCCGGTGCTTGTGGATAAATACATGCTCGGCCTCGAACTCGAGGTGGACGCGATCAGCGACGGCAAAGACGTGCTGATTCCCGGCATCATGGAGCATATCGAACGTGCAGGTGTGCACTCTGGAGATTCAATTTCAGTTTATCCTGCACGCCGGATAACGGATAAGCAACAGGACGAGCTGATCGACATCACACGCAGGCTCGCGCTGGCACTCAACGTGAAAGGCATTGTGAACATACAGTATGTGATTTCCGGTGGTGAGATCTACGTGATTGAGGTTAACCCGAGGTCTTCGCGTACGGTGCCGTATATCAGCAAGGTGACGGGTGTGCCGATGATTGACCTTGCGGTGAGGGCATCTCTCGGCGAACCGCTTGCGCAAATGGGCTACGGCACCGGGCTGTTCCCCAAACGCCGTATCACGGCGGTAAAGGTGCCTGTGTTCTCGTTTGAAAAGCTGCCGCTTGTGGAGGTGGGTCTCGGGCCTGAGATGAAATCCACCGGCGAGGTGCTCGGTATATCGGAGGATTATTCAGAGGCGCTGCTAAAAGGGCTGATTGCCTCGGGTATGGCGCTGCCGAAGGAAAAAGGCGCGGCCTTGCTGACCGTGGCAGACGGCGACAAGCAGGAGCTGATACCGATTGCGGCGGTGCTAGATTATTTAGGGTATGATATCTACGCGACGCGCGGCACAGCCAATGTTTTAAACTTCAATTTTGTGGCGGCGAACGCGGTATCGAAGCTCAGCAAGGACCCTGACAGCATCGGCGGCTTGTTTGAAAGCGGACGGCTTAAGCTGATACTCAATACACCGACCAAAGGACGCCGCGCTGAACGCGATGGCTTTAAGATACGACGCATGGCGGTGGAGCACAGAATTCCGTGTCTCACATCACTTGATACGGCGCGTGTGCTGCTGCAAAGTATGAAATCGGGCCGCACAGATGCGGATATACAACCGTTAAGCTTAACGGAAATTGAGGAGCCGGTATGCTAAAATATGTGACAGCGACGATAATGAGCAACGAAAAGATAGCGAATGGCATTTTCCGCATGGCGTTGCATTGCCCGGAGGCTGACCTTGTGCATTTTGTGCCGGGCCAGTTTGCGCACGTGAAGGTGCCGGATCACTCCGAGCTGCTGCTCGGCCGTCCGATCAGCATCAACGTGGTGGACGTAAAGGCGCAGTCGTTCGTGCTGGTGTACCAGATCAAGGGTAAAGGCACAACCGCGCTATCGACAGCGAGCGCGGGTACCGTGGTGGAAACGGTGGTTCCCGTGGGGCGCGGATTTAGACTGAAATCCACGGATCAATCGGTATTCCTGGTGGGCGGCGGCGTGGGCATTGCACCGCTGCTGACAGTGATAGAAAAATGGCCGGATAGGCATTACGAAGCGTTTCTGGGGTACAGAGGCAAAGATTATGCCTACTGCGAGAACGACTTCGGTGCGTGTGAGACAGTCAATATTGCGTCGGACGATGGCACGATCGGCGTACATGGCCTTGTGACCGCACCGATTGAGCAGCGGCTCAAAGAGCTGAAGCCCGATGTGGTGCTCTCGTGCGGCCCACCGCCTATGCTGCGCGCGTTAAAAGCGATACTGGAGCCGCTGGGTATTGCCGGGCAGGTCTCGATGGAGCAGCGCATGTGCTGCGGCTTTGGCGCTTGTGCCACTTGCGTTTGCGGTGTACATACAGACGACGGACTCGATTACAAGAAGGTCTGCGTGGAAGGCCCCGTGTTCGACCTATACGAGGTGGCGCTATGACGAATATGCAGATTTTACTTTGCGGAAAAACGCTGAAAAACCCCGTGATTGCGGCATCCGGAACATTTGCTTTCGGCACACAGCACGGCTGGTTTATTGATGTGTCGCGCCTTGGCGGCATTGCGCTCAAATCGCTGACGAAAGAAAAACGCATCGGCAACGCGCCGCCGCGCATCGCGGAAACACCCTCGGGCATACTCAACAGCGTGGGCCTGCAAAACCCGGGCGTGGATGCGTTTTTAGAGAACGAGCTTAAAAAAGTGGAGCAGCTTGGCACGGTGCTGTTTGCGAATGTGGCGGGCAGCACGGTGGATGAGTATGTTTATGTTATCGAGCGACTGAACGACACCAATATTGATTTTTTCGAGTTGAACATTTCCTGCCCCAATGTGAAGCAGGGCGGTGTGAGCTTCGGCACCGATGAAAAGCTGGCTGCCGAATGCGTGAAGGCCTGTAAGGCAGCGGCCAAAAAGCCGCTGATTGTGAAGCTGACACCCGCTGCGGGCAATGTGGTACGCATCGCGAAAGCCGTGCAGGATGCGGGTGCTGATGCGTTGTCGTTGATCAACACGATTCCGGCGATGGCGGTGGACGTGCGGCGCAAACGCCCGATCCTTTGCAACGTGACGGGCGGCTTGTCCGGCCCGTGCATCAAGCCGGTGGCGCTGAAGATGGTGTACGATGTGAGCCGGGCAGTCAGCATTCCTGTTATCGGCATGGGCGGCATCATGACGGGGGAGGACGCAGCCGAGTTCATGCTCTGCGGCGCAACCGCCGTGATGACGGGCACGGCGAACCTTGTAGACCCGCATGCCCCGATAAGGGTGATTGAGGAGCTGACGGCATTGGCCGAATCGATGAAGCTGAGCGATATATCCGCGCTGACAGGCGCGTTGGAGGTTTAACATGAACAGAGAACAGATACTTGATATTTTCAGGGAAACGGGTGTGATGCTCGAAGGGCATTTTCTGCTGACTTCCGGGCGGCACTCGGATAAATACATGCAGTGCGCGAAGCTGTTTCAAAATGCGGCGGTATCCGAGAGGTTCGCCAAGGCGCTGGCCGACAAGTTCACCGGTATCGATCTGGTGGCGGGCCCCGCGATAGGCGGCATCATACTGGCTTACGAGGTGTCGCGCCAGATGGGCGTGCCGAATGTGTTTGCGGAGCGCGAGAGCGGCGCGATGGCACTGCGGCGTGGTTTTTCGATTCCCGAAGGTGCTCGCGTGCTGGTGGTGGAGGATGTGGTGACCACGGGCGGCTCGGTGAAAGAAGTGATTGCGCTGATTAACAGCCTGGGCGGCAATGTGGTCGGCGTGGGCAGCGTGGTCGACCGCAGCAACGGTACGGTGGATTTCGGTGTGCCGTTTGAGGCTGTGCTGTCGATGGAGGTTGTGTCGTATCCGCCGGAAGACTGCCCGCTTTGCAAACAGGGCTTGCCTGCCGTGAAGCCCGGCAGCCGGAATTTGAAGTAAATCATCAATCCTCGTCAGCTAACGCTGACAGCTCCTTTTATATGGAGTCTTTAATAAGCGCCGTTTAAGCCCAGCCTCCTTTATTAAAGGAGGTGGCACGCGCAGCGTGACGGAGGATTGCTGTTATTGTAACATCTGCATCTTTCCTCAATCCTCAGTCAGCTTCGCTGACAGCTCCTTTCAAAAGGAGCCCAAAGGAATTGATGGGAGGACAACGACTTTATCAACCTGAACTTGTCGACTACGAAGTGAATGAGTATCCCATGGCAAAACGCTTTATACATGGAACGATCATTCCACTACGATACACAAACACCCGTTTTCCGCATGTGCGAAATATAAGCAGCTTACAGGTAAGCCTCCTTTATTAAAGGAGGTGGCGCGCGTAGCGTGACGGAGGATTGTAACGACATTAGTCTGAAGCGGTAATATGAATGTACCGCTTTTTTATTTCCCCGGCGTGGGATATAATGGGTTAACTATTCTTTTCTTCAAGGCGGGTTAATATGAGCAACTATGAAATTTGTGACGTGAGGGACGACGAACTGGGAGCATGCGTAGAGGTGATACGCGCCGCGTTTGATACGGTGGCAAAAACATTCGGGCTGACAGAACAAAGCTGTCCCACGAATGCCGCATTCATGAAAACAGAAAGGCTGCTTTACGACCGTAACAATGGCAACACGATGTATGTGCTCAAACTGGACGGCGAAATTGCTGGTTTCATGCAGCTCGAGAACAAGGGGGACGGACGGTATGAGCTAAAAAACATCGCCGTCTTGCCGGAATGCCGTCATATGGGCTTCGGGAAAACGCTGCTCGATTATGCCAAGGAAAAGGTCAAGCAATTCGGCGGGCAGAAAATATCCATCGGCATCATTGAAGAGAACATTGTTTTAAAGCAGTGGTATGATAAAAACGGCTTTGTGCACCTCGGCACGAAGAAATTTGAGCATCTGCCATTCACGGTTGGGTTCATGGAAGCGATAATAAGTTAAGGAGATTTATGCAGATTCTCAGCGCCGAGCATATCTACTTCCGCCCGTGCATGATATAAGCGTTAACGACAGCAAAAGCGATTATTTTGATTTCAGCAGGATGTGGATGTATTTTCTCTGGTTCGCGGGTTATATCGTGATAGAGATCGTCGCTTATGTGGCGATACTGCGAAAACGGGGCGTGGAGTGAATTTGAAAGTATGATTATGGACAGGCGATTGATAATCGCCCCTACAACCGGAATTGCTTTTGCCGTTATAATACACACGATTTGTAGGGAACGACCTCCGTGTCGTTCCGCTGTTTATACGAAATTACTGAAAACTCCCTTGAGTCAATCGCCGGGTTGAGAAGCCGCCAATAGGGGTAGTTTACGATGGAGGTTAGGTCGTCATAATCTTAATTTCTCTTTTATAGAAAAGAGTATTCCTGTACCCCGAAGAGGTATATCTCATTCAAAATAAGCAGATAAAAAACGTGATCTAACATTGGGCGGGCGTTTGATAATCGCCCCTACAACCGGTATTGCTTTTGCCGTCGTAATACACTCGAATTATAGGGAACGACCTCCGTGTCGTTCCGCTGGATGAAGGATTAGAAATATTCTATCATGTTAAGTCAAACGAAAAAATCAATGGTGTATTTTACCGCAATAATCATTCACAACCCGTTGCATTTCATCTTCCGTGGGTTTAGACAATTCGCAGCACTTGCAATACTTGCATTTTGGGTCTGGTTCATCTTGAACAACAATAATCGTTCCGCAATTGTTGCATTTATAAGAGATAGAATATAGTGTGCCATATAAATCAATTATATCCAGCAAAGCCAAACACCTCTCAATACAATGAATCCACTACCAATAGTATCATAAAAATGGATATAACGCTATATATATTATCAATTATTTATATGGTATTATTTTCAGGCAATTACTGTTCGCCTCTACGATTCGAAGATAGAAGATTCAACATACGTTATCGCCATCTTATCAATCAAAATCAATGTCCGTGTGTTTATTCCCACCAACCTTGCAAATACTATGTTTGATTATTATTGCAGGAGGACATAGCATTGATACGCACAGACCTCGCGATGGAGGCAGCGCAGTCTGCAGGACAAATACCCGGTGTGCAGGTGCAAAACGATGAGGTGATGCCGGGCGTGCATCGCTCGCGCGTCACGGTTCTCAACGAAGAGGGAGAAAAGGCAATCGGCAAAAAGAAAGGCATCTACGTTACCATTTCGGCAGAACAGCTGGCTCAGGGAGATATGGAGCTCGACGAGCATTGCTCAATGGCGCTGGCCACCGAGATACGAAACATGGCGGGCGATGCGCTGAACGGCGTGGTGCTGGTGGTGGGGTTGGGAAACCGCATGGTGACACCCGACGCACTGGGACCTGCTGTGTGCGATGAGGTGTTTGTGACACGCCACATTCACGAATATGCTCCTGAGGGCATTGATGAGCGCATCGGCAATGTGAGCGCCATTGCGCCCGGTGTGCTCGGCATCACAGGCATTGAAACGGGTGAGGTGGTTGAAGGCGTGGTGGAACGCATGAAGCCTTCGCTCGTCATCGTGGTGGATTCGCTCGCGTCTCGCAGCCTTGAACGCGTGCGCACCACCATCCAAGTTGCCGATACAGGCATCGCGCCCGGCGCGGGCATCGGTAACAAACGAAAAGCACTTGATTACGAGTCGCTCGGTGTTCCCGTGCTGGCGGTTGGTGTGCCGCTCGTTGTATACGCATCCACCATTGCGGAGGAGCTGATGCAGACAGCGATGGAGAAAACGCCGACTGACGTGAACGTGCAGCCCGGTATGCAGCGCATACTCGATGCGATGAAGGATGTGCAGGGGGCCGATATGATTGTAACACCCAAGGAGATTGATAAGGTGGTGTCGGATGTGGCACGCATCATTGCGGACGCGCTGAACATATCGCTGAACAAGAGCATGACAATCGCTGAGGTTCGGCGGTACATGCATTGATCAATGGCCGGATATATCTTCTTATGTTTTAGCATATCTTTTGACAGGAGTGCAAAATCATGAAGAGATTAAAAAACGGCCGTATCGTCTATACGCCTATGCCGTCAAATCAGCCTCGCCGTATTCCAAAAAAGAAAAATCTCATTTATAAGGCTGTGACGGCTTTCGCGCTCATAGCCTTTTTGGCGTTTTCGGTCAATATTGCATTGAGCCGAGGGATAACGGAGGAGGTGTCAGCACCGGGTCAGATGCGTCTTCTGGCAGATAGCAACCGTACTGGCGCATCCGTAGAAGAAGAGACACGGCAGGAAGGTATCATTTTCGACTCAATGCCCGACGATATCAAACTGGAAATATTAGGATTTGTCAATGATAGGCCAAAGGCATATCATGTCGGTTTACGGGGGCCGCAGGTGTTGATTTACCACACGCACACGCTGGAAGCCTACCGCCAGATAGAAGGGCAGGAATATGTAGAGGCAGGCTCTTGGCGCACCAAAGACTTTGACTGCTCGGTGGTGGCTGTGGGCGAGGTGCTTGAAGCTGAGCTGGAATCTTACGGCTTTATGGTGCTGCACGACACGACGAATTATGAGCCGCCGTCGCTCAAAACCGCGTATTCGCGCTCGCTTGAAACAATGGAGAAATACGCGAAGAAATACCCGACGCTGCGGGTGTTTATCGATTTGCACCGCGATGCGTATAACGATATGGAGGCGGGTAAGAAGGATTTTGTGACGGTGGACGGAAATGAATGCGCGCGCATGATGTTCGTGGTAGATAACGGCTTGGGGTATGATATTAAGCCCGATTACGAATCAAACTTTAAACTGGCACAGTCTATCACAAACGAACTTGAGAAAATACACAAAGGGTTCACACGCCCAATTTACATTAAATCTCATAGCCATAACCAGAACGTGTCTGATATGTGTTTGCTGATTGAGGTGGGGCATAACGCGAACTCGCTTGAACAAGCCAAAAATGCGGCTAAATATGCCGCGCTCGCGATAAGCCGCGTGGTGGCAATTGATTGAGTATCACAATATGTATATATGCTTTCCGTTCTGCATACGTTTTATGAGGAGTGCAAAATGATGAAGAATTTAAGATACGGGCACATGCACCATGTGCCCATTTCCGTCACAAGACCCCGCCGCATCAAGCGGCACCAATCTTTATTTGTATTTAAAGCCGTGCTGATCGTGGCCATACTGACTGGCCTTGTACTGTCGGCGGTGATGACACTGCAAATGGATAATTCGCAGCAAGCCGTCGCGCTCGGGTCGTCCGCGCTGCCGGATAAAAACCGTATTGACGCATCGGGCGCCGAGAGCGCCTTTGAAGACAGCATTATCGACCCGCGGCTGATACTCGGGACCGAACTGCCCGTGATCTATGGGCTGGATCTTGATGAGGTTGAAATCGGCGAGACGGAGCACGAGGAACAGCCGCAGCAGCAGGGCGACATTTACTTCGACGTGCTGCCCGATAATATCAAAATGGAGATTCTTGATTTTAAGAATGACGCACCCAAGGATTTTCATATCGGTACGCCGGGGCCGCAGGTGCTCATTTACCACACGCACACGCTGGAGGCTTACCGTCAGATAGAGGGTCAGGAATACGTGGAGGCGGGGGCATGGCGCACCAACGACTTTGACAGCTCGGTAGTGGCTGTGGGCGAGGTGCTGAAAGCGCAGCTGGAATCTTACGGGTATACGGTGCTGCACGATACGACGAACCATGAACCGCCGTCGCTGAAAACCGCGTATTCGCGCTCGCTTGAAACCATGGAGAAATACGCGAAGGAATACCCGACGCTGCGGGTGTTTATCGATTTACACCGCGACGCGTATAACGACGTGGAGGCGGGCAAGAAGGATTTTGTGACGGTGGACGGAAATGAATGCGCCCGCATGATGTTTGTGGTGGGCACGGGTGAAAAATATAGCATTAAGCCCAACTATGAATCGAACTACAAGCTTGCGCTGGCGGTGACGAATGAGCTGGAGAGCATCTGCAAGGGGTTTACGCGCCCGATTCGCGTGAAGACGGGGCGGTATAATCAGCAGGTGTCGGATATGTGTTTGCTGATTGAGGTGGGGCATAACGCGAACGCGCTGGAGCAGGCAAAGAACGCCGCGAAGTACGCGGCGCTGGCTATCAGCAAGGTGGTGGCGATAGGGGAGTAAGTGATTGACTTATGATGAGATTTCCTGCTTGGGGAATCTCTTTTTTATAATTTCCAATATCGCTGCAGTCTCGTCAGCATTCAGCAATCGTTTAGGAATCATATAACCTGAGCCAGAATACATAAAGAAGCAGAACATGTGTTTTGTCTCTGCGGTAAATTTTATATACTGCCATGGCAAACTCATGGTGAGCAGCTCGCCGTTGCAGTGAAAGCCTATATCGTCTAATAAAATATCTCGCGACATCTGAGCGATTCTGTCTTGCTTGAAAAGCCTTTGATAGCTTTTCTTTAAATAGGATATGTATAAAGCGATATAGACAATAGTCATAGCGACTGAACAAATAATAGCAGATAAAAAAGAGAATGAACTTTTGTATATGCCAAGCAGCAAAATAAAGCATGCAAAGAAGACCACTGATGATGAGAATATCAAAAAATTCTTTTTGATATACAGGCCATAATGATAATAATCAAAAAACTCGTATGTGATCGTTTTGCGAAAATCCATCAATCAGTCTCCTTCAACTCAAATTCAAAAAAATAAACCATGCGATGAAGACGGCTATGACATCAGCCACATTTTGCCCGGGTTCGCTTCTTTCTTAATCAATGCCATTAACTCTGCCAGCTCATCTGCGCTGAGCTGCCGTTTGGGCAGCATAACTGCGTTGGTCTTGTGTATGAAGAACAAGAAGGCTGTTTTGGTTTCGATTAGTTTAAACATATCCCGCCAGGCAAGAGTTGTCTCGCCCAGCTTCCCCGTTGTATGCACACCCGCTTCATCAACCGTAACGGTCACGACTCCGTTGGCTTTGTTAAATGAGGCAAGCGCTTTTTCAGATAGTCTTTTCAGATATAAGAAAAGGCCGAGCGTGAGCACAGCGGCGAGAACCACAGGAAAAATCATGCTTTGCAGCGTTAATTCGTTGCTGATGAGATTGCCCGCCGTAAAAAGCAATACCGTAACAACCGGAACCAGAACAAAATGTTTTGCGTAAATCCGTGTAATGAACACCATAAAATCGGATGCCTGCAATTCGAGCGTTTTACTGATTTCCATTTTGACTCCCTGCATTCAGTCTGTGATGATCGCAAACGGGGAAACTGTTTTTTGATAGCTACTCTGCGTTCTCTGTTGGTTTTTCTTTAGACGGTTCAAAACGAGCCGTTGCAAACAATATAACAGAACTGATCAGCAAACCGCCGGCGATTACCATATATCCGACAAACAATATTTCACTGACCTGATTCAAACCGATTAGTAAAAAGACGAAGAAAGCAATGAGAAGTACGGCCGCAAAGAAATACCTAAGTTTCTGACCTGTTTCCATTGGGTGTGTCTCCTTTGTTTGCGTTTTAGAATTTTGTAACATGAATGATAATTATTATATAGGGTGCGATGATTATTATCAACATCCCAAAACGGGCGGTTGAAAACACCCTTACCTGTGGAGTATAATAACTCCATCATTTCATTCGGGAGAAAAGATGAACTGTAAACCGATTGGTTTCTTCGATTCTGGCGTGGGCGGAATCAGCGTCCTCAAAACAGCCTTCAATCTGATGCCAAACGAAAATTTCATCTACTACGGCGATAACTTAAACGCACCCTACGGCGAAAAATCCGAGGAACAGATACGGGCGCTGTCTTTGGCTGCGGGTGAATTCTTGTACAACAAGGGCGTGAAGGCCATTGTGATTGCCTGCAACACGGCCACCAGCACCTCGGTTTACGAAATGCGAGAGAAGTTCAATATTCCCGTCATCAGCATGGAACCCGCCGTGAAGCCCGCACTCAGCGAAACAACCGACGGGCGCATTCTCGTGCTGGCTACGCCCGCCACCGTCTCACAGGAGCGCTACCTGAGCCTGCTGAACAAGCTCGGCGCGGGAGACCGCGTGATCAGCGTGGGGTGCGGCGGCTTGGTTGAGCTGATTGAGCAGGGGCGCACGGACGAAATCAGCGTTCACGATTATTTGCGGCGAAAGCTCGGCTTTTTGGCAGGTGAAAAGATATGTGCAGTGGTTCTTGGCTGCACGCATTACGCGTTTGTGGAAAACACGATCAAATCATATATAGACGCGGCGTTTGATACCGGCTGCCGCGTTTTCGACGGACGGCACGGCACCGTCAGGCATTTAAAACACGTGCTGGAAGAAAACAACCTTGAATGCGCAGATAAGAAAGAAGGCAGTGTTCAGTTTTTCTCCTCCGATCAAAACCTTCCCATCGGTCATTTTCAGCGGATATTCCGCACCTACAACGGTTAAAATTAACGTTTTTAATTAATAATAATTATTGATTACATCTATATATTGTGTTAGTATATATCCCTAATACATAATGGTGTATACAGGAGGGGACATGAACTTATCAGATAACGCGCGTGTTGTGCTGGAAAGACGGTATTTAAAAAGGGATGAAAACGGCGTAAGCGAGCGCCCGGAGGATATGATTCGCCGCGTGGCGGATACCATTGCCGCAGCCGATGCAGCTTACGGCGGCGATGTGGGCAAAACCGCCGGCGCGTTTTTTGATATGATGGATTCGTTGAAATTCCTGCCCAACTCGCCCACGTTGATGAACGCGGGGCGTGAGCTCGGGCAGCTTTCGGCCTGTTTTGTGCTCCCCATTGAAGACACGATGGAAGGCATTTTTGATACGCTTAAGAACGCCGCGATGATTCACAAGAGCGGCGGCGGCACGGGCTTTTCGTTCTCGCGAATACGCCCGACGGGCGCGAGTGTGAATTCAACGGGTGGTGTGGCCAGCGGCCCCATCAGCTTTATGAAGGTGTTCAATGCTTCTACCGAAGCGGTAAAACAGGGCGGTACACGGCGTGGCGCGAACATGGGCATATTGCGCGTTGATCATCCGGATATCATGGAGTTCATCAAATGTAAAAACGACCTGACACAGATGACCAATTTTAACATCAGTGTCGGCCTGACCGAAAAATTTATGCAGGCCGTACTGGCTGATAAGAAATTCGACCTGATTGACCCGCATACGAAAAAGAAAACGGGGAGCCTGCGGGCCAAAGAGGTGTACGAAACCATCGTGGAGATGGCATGGACGAGCGGGGAACCGGGCATCGTGTTCCTTGACCGTATTAATAAAGACAACCCCGTACCCGCAGCGGGCGAGATTGAGAGCACAAACCCGTGCGGTGAACAGCCGCTGCTGCCGTTTGAAAGCTGCAACTTGGGCTCGCTCAATTTGAACGTGTTCGTGAAAAACGGCGCGATTGATTACGAAAGCCTCGGAGAAACGGTGGCGCTGGCGGTTCATTTTCTGGATAACGTGATTGATGTGAATCGATACCCGCTGCAAAAGATAGAAGAAACCACAAAAAGCATGCGCAAAATCGGTCTTGGTGTGATGGGCTTTTCCGATATGCTTTACCGGCTTGGCATACCGTACAACAGTGAGCAAGCCGTAAAAACCGCGCAGGACATCATGGCGTTCATCCAGCTGCGTGCGCGCGAAGCGTCGCAGGCCTTGGCGCTTAAGCGGGGCAGCTTTCCGATGTTCGAGCAGAGCGTGTACAAGCAGCAGGGCATCAAAGCCATGCGCAACGCGACGGTCACGACGATCGCGCCGACCGGCACGATATCGATCATCGCGGGCACATCGAGCGGCATCGAGCCGGTGTTTGCAATTTCGTATATCCGCAACGTGATGGACAATGACAAGCTCGTTGAGGTGCATCCTTATTTTGAGCAGATCGCGCGCGAGAACGGTTTTTACAGCAAACAACTGATGCAAACCATCGCGAACAGGGGCACATTACACGGCATCGCCGAAATACCGGAATCCGTTCAAAAGGTGTTTGTGACGGCACACGATATTTCGCCGGAATACCATATTCGTATGCAAAGCGCGTTTCAGGATTCCACTGACAACGCGGTATCGAAAACGGTCAACTTCGCGCAGTCTGCTACCAAGGAAGATGTGCGCGCCGCTTACGACCTTGCCTATCAGCTGGGGCTCAAAGGCGTCACGATATATCGCGACGGCAGCCGTCAAGGGCAGGTGCTGAGCGTCGGCGAAAAGAAGCAGGACGAGCCGATCGAAGAAGTTGATGAGAATTCCGTTTTGGCACCGCGTGAGCGCCCCGAAATCACAAAGGGCATCACACAAAAAATAAAAATCGGCTGCGGTAATCTGTATGTGACGGTCAATTACGATAACGAGGGCATCTGTGAGGTGTTCACCAACGTCGGGCGCGCGGGCGGATGTCCGTCTCAGTCTGAGGCGACGAGCCGTCTTGTTTCTATGGCGCTGCGTTCCGGCGTTGATGTCGACAGCATTATCGAGCAGCTGCGCGGCATTCGCTGCCATTCCACGCTGCGTCAGAAGGGCCTCAAAGTGCTGTCGTGCCCGGATGCGATCGGCCGCGTGCTGGAACGCGTTGTTGAACTGAGGGGCATTGAAGCGCAAGCAGCGCAGCCAAAGCTCGTCAGCGCGGGCAATGCTCATGAAAGCGCAGCTCAGCCCAAAAGCAGCAGCGCAGGCAAATGCCCCGAATGCGCATCGCTGATGGAGCATGAAGGCGGTTGTGTGGTCTGCCGCTCTTGCGGATACTCGAAATGCGGCTGATATTTAAAATTTACGTTGTGAACTATTGCTTTTTCATATATAATTTTTGTTGAAAGTTACGTTTTGATGGAACAAAACGTGCGTGGCCTGCGTCATATTGGTGAAAACGTGGTTTAAGGATGTGGTGGGGGATGGATTGCAGGATTGCACAAGAGAATATCGATTTATTTGTTGACGGTTTTTTAAACGAGAAAGACCGTGAACTGCTATTGAAGCACGCAGCAACATGTGCCGTGTGTCAAAAGGCAATTGATGATGCAGTCCGCTTGAAAAACGCGCTTGCGTCTCTTCCCGAGATAGAGCCGCCAAAGGGGCTTGCCATGTCTGCGATTAAAAAAGCCAAAAGCAAAAAACCGTTGTTTATGTATGTGTCTGCCGCCACTGCGGCCGTTGCTGCCGTGGTTGCGCTCGTTGTAATATTAACGCCGGGCATCGGAATGAAAGACGCCACCAGGTCAGCCGGCGGAGCGGAATCGGACGCGATGGCTGCAAAAGAAGAACCTGCAGCAGCCGAAATGGCCCCCGCCGAAGAGGAGCAGCTTTTCTCGACGGAGGCAGCGGATGAAGACGGGTACGGAGAGGTGAATGGCTTGTGGACGGCAGCACCGGAAGAATCCGTTGAGGCCTCAATCAAAGATATGGGAGCCTACGTTTACGCAACCGAGGGCGATTTTGTTTCAGCCGAGCAGAGCAGCTATTACAGACCTGAGGTATTGCCGGAAGGCGCTGCGCTGTCGAGTATATCGATGGACGAGGAGTCCTTCGTATTCACGTACACGCTGGCTGACGGAAGCGGCATGACATTTGCCTGGCTCGACGCGCTGGATGACAACGGCCTTAACGACTGGCTTGAAAAAACATACGGTGATTTGTCGTCGCTCAAAAATGACGGCACCTATTACCTGTATGCAGGTGAGGGCCATACGGCTGTGTATTGGGAGCAGGATGGCAACGCATTTCATGCTACCGTGCCCGCGTCTTGGACAGCGCAGGATATCGCGACATACTGCAAAGCACAGTTTGTTGAAGTTCAGGAGCCGGACGAGCAGCAATAGACGGATTGAACAATCAGATATTGAAACAGGGAGTTTTGCGCTTCCTGTTTTTATTTTACGTTTTGCTCGAATATTGGCTCCCTCTTTGAGGGGGCTGGGACCGACAGGCTACTGGGGGAGTAAAACGACATTTTTTATATCAAAATACCATCCCAGTATACCCCTTTGGGGTACAGGTATCTCTTTTTTTAATTTGTTGAATTATGCGGATGCGTCGCTCATTAAAATTGAAATAAAGAGTCATGTTGGCCGCGCTTGCCGCGATTCTCTGTGTTTTTGAAATTATTGAACAGAGCGACCCTACTTCCTCGTGGTATATAAAGATTTCGATCCTTCGGTTCGAGAAAAAAGTTAGTTATAAGCGCCGAATTGTAGGGAACGGTCTTGACCGTTCCGCAATTATGGGACGTCCATTTATTCAGCCGATATGCTTTCCTCAGCCTGCACCTTCCTTGGCGGCAGAAGCAGTAGCATCGACGTGCGTTTCTGATAATCATCATAGCCCTGCTTTGTATCGCTCAGCCGATTCTCCATCATCGGTATGCTGATCATCACAAACAGCAGCGTCATCAGCGCGGGCGCTATTGCCGTCCACCACAACGCGCTCTGCGCACCCAGTTGTATCAGCCAAACGCCCCACCAAAGCAATACCTCGCCGAGATAATTCGGATGGCGGGAGTATTTCCACAGCCCCGTTTCAATGCTTTTGCCGCTGCCCGCATTTTCTTTTCTGAAATTAACCATCTGCCCGTCCGCAAAAATCTGCAGCGTCACCGCAGCGAGACAGACGATGAGCCCGAGCAGCGAAATAGAGCCGATATTATCCGATTCGGAAACCGCGCAGAAGTAAGCGGGCAGCATATTCACAAAAACAAAAAGCGTGGGCATCATGTTAATACCGAAAAAGTTCGTCAGCAGCCAAAGCTTCGGATTCTTATCGCGCAGCATCGTGTAGCGCCAGTCTTGATGCGCCATGCCGCCCCAGCCGACAGCCCAGTTCAGCGTGAGCCGCACGCCCCACACCGAGAACACTGCAATGTAGAGCATGTCCACTGCATCTACAACTTGCGTTTCAATAAGGAAGCAGACGAATAGTACCAGCGGCGCAACACTCCAGTAAGGGTCGTAAAGGCTCGCGTTTTTGAAAACGAGCCCCACAGCCCACACCACCACCGTGGCGGCAGCGTCCGCAATTAAGTAGGCGAATATGCCTTTGAACGGCAGCAGGGCAAAAATAAGCAGCCCCGTAAAAAACGCGGCTGCATAAACGAACAGCACAATCAGCAATGATAGGCCTTTGGATAATGTCATCGTATAATACCTCTTATGTACGTATATACCAAGTATTATACAACAAACCAGTCAGGCGAAAAAGGCGTCTGCTACTTTTTATTACCGCCCATCATTTTGCCCATCATGTTCATCATATTCATCATGCTGCCCATGTTGCCCATACCACCCATGTTGCCCATACCACCCATGTTACCCATACCACCCATGTTACCCGTACCACCCATGTTACCCATACCACCCATATTGCCCATGTTGCCCATGTTGCCCATGCCGCTTGATTGACCGGCGTTTTTTGTGCTGCCGCTATTGCCGCCCATGCCGCCCATGAATTTGAACATGTCTTCGGGCTTAAAGCTGCCCATGTTGCCCATCATGCGCATCATGTTTTGCATGTTGCGAAACTTGCCTTGTTCCTCCGGCGGCATAAACATAGAAAGCGCTTCAAACATTTGCTCGGGAGACGATGTGTTCATATTTCTCAGCTTCTCCATTCTGCGCGTCATGCGCTCAAAGTTTTCCTGCATACGGGCGGACTGCGAAAGCCCCTGCATCATGGTTCTCGTATCGGCGCTTGCGTACTGAGACAGCACATCAAGCAAAGACTGCTGGCGCGACAGACGCGAGAAAGAATTGAGACCGGCACCGCTGCGGCCAGGGGGCGACATGTACGGGTGGCGGCGGTATTCCTCAGCCATTGTGTGCGCGCTGAAAATGTTGTGGATAGCCTCTTTATCACCGGCGCTGACATACGGCTCGATACGTCTGAGCATTTCAAATGTGGTGTCGCGGTTTAAGCCATCCTTCATTGTCATGGCGAGTAAGAAACTGAGTTCAGGCGAAAACGAGGCGTGGCTCAATATATCCCCATAGCCCATCTGGCGTGCGGGAGGGGACTGTGCTTGTGCGGAGCGCATCGGCTGGCGCTGCGGCCGCCGCGGTGCCGGACGTGAGCCGAAAGGGAACCTTGGCATGGAAATCTCTCCTTCAATACTGATCTACAATCATCGTATGTTCGGTGCTTTAAGTTCGTGCACTTTGGCGGCTGCAGCGAATATATATGTATTGACCGTCCGTTTGCTTCGCGGCGGGAACACAAAAAGGGAGGGAAATGTATGCCGAAGAAGGACCTGCGGCAGATGAAGAAAGAAAAGATGCGGTGCAGCCAGGAAGAGCTTCAGGAAACGGCACAAAAGCTCAACATCGATGCGAGCGGCATTGAGGAGGAAAACGTTAGGAATATTGAGGATACGATAGCGCAGTATGAGAACAAAAGCGAAGGCGAGCTGATGGGCGACCTTGAACGCATGATTTCTCAGGGGCGCAAGGACGGTTCGTTTACCGACGACATGCTCGATGGGTTTATACAAAACGTGGCGCCGATGCTGGATGCCGAGCAGCGAAAAAAGCTGGAAGGCCTTGCGCAGATGATTAAGATGAACAAGATTTGAAGGGGATACTAGCTTCAGTATGCGCGAAATACCGCATATTTAGTTTTAATGCGCTTTAACACACTTATTTATTTGGTGACATTAGAGCTATTCTTATATGTATATAAAGAATGCAATGATTGCAAACAAAGTACTAAGCAACGTGCCTAGAAGATAGAATTCTGCAAAATGCTCGCTTTCTGATATTTTATTATATCTTGCAACCGATTTAGCAGTTAGGACAAGACCTATGGCTGCGAATTGGGCAACACTAAGCAAAAGGACAATGACGAGCCGTTCAAGTGCACCAATAAATCCTCCAGCCTTGTTGGTATCTATATTTTTCTCTACCGGTCTATATTTCACTGTCAATTGCTTAATTGTAATATTAGCAGGTTTTATTATCACGAGAAAAAGCCCTACCCATTGAAAAATTATTGCGGGATTGACATACGAATACGAAACATAATCGCTTATAGGTGACAATAACTGCAAATCGAATCCGTGGTAAGTTAATAAGGAAGCGATGAGTGTTATGCATGCTAAATGAATGAGTTGGTCAACAGAGAAAACGACGGCTTCATGATATTCCTTGGTTCTTTTCGAATAAAGAAATTTACCACTGTCGATGACGAAATGCAATAGAGCTAAAATGCATGCTGCAACGAATATAGGTTTCGACCAAAAAGGAATCACACAAAAGAAAGTTATCACGATATAAATAGCACTATGGAGCAAAACGTATTGAAATTTCTTAGCTTTGTTTTCAGCTAGCCTGTTGCTCTGAAAATAAAAGTCACCCAATACATGAAGAGCCAGAAAGTACCCGAAAAATATTTTGAACATCACTTGCTCCTTATTATATTTCAGATAAAATACGCGATATGTTTCGTACAGCTCTTTGATATGTATAGAAATTGGCATGAGACAGAGCTTTTTGAACATTTGATTGATGAATATTTAGGGAAATTGCGGCATCGCTTTGGGTTCCGCCGCAATTCAAATAAGCGGTGATTATTTCTCGTTGTCTTTCGGTCCACCTCGATGTAACAGCGGTATTGAGCGCAAATATAGTATTGATTAATTCTGAAATACTCGGATATTCGCTAATATCAATTAATATATCTGGTCTGGATTCCATATATTTCCTTTCGGCTATTTTTATTTCATTAATCGCTTTCCTTGCGCTATAATAAGCAGGCCCATCCGCACCGATAGGTGAGCCGGGATCAATATCAGTTGTTATTTGGCCAACTCCAATACCGAACCGAATTTTCGTTGGATACATACGGCGCTTAATCAGATCAATGATATCAATCGTATGAGAGCCTTTAAGCAACAATCCTTGAAATTCATCCCCCAGGGTGACCATGAATGTCGATGCAACATCGTTATTATAGACCTGATTGATGTCAGACAACACGGTTTTAAGACTGTTTTGTACATCACTTCGGTTGGGTATTTTTTTAGATGAAACGATATCTCCTATAATAGCGATATAGGGTTTGTATTCGAATTGAAAATACATACATCATCACCTCAACATAAATTTACAGCTAATGCATTGATATGTCAATTAAAATTTATGCGCAATTAAACGCATATTAAAGAAATATGCGTGCTAAAGCGCATAACATATTAATATGCGCAATTATACGCATATTAAAATTATGCAAAATAATTACAACAAATTGTTTTAATCGGTCAGACGAAGCTTTTGCGTAATGTGTCCAATAACGTTTCGAACATGATAACATAGAATAGATGGTGTGATTTCATTTTGCCGTATGGTATAATGCAAAAAGATTACGGAGAGGATTGTTGTATGAGCAGAACAGTCGTACTGACGGGCGGCGGCACAGCCGGCCATGTAACGCCGAATCTGGCGATTATTCCAAAACTGAAAGACATGGGTTTTCACATTGAATACATAGGCACCAAAAACGGCATGGAGCGCGAAATCATCGCCAAAACGGAGCTGCCGTATCACGAAATCAGCGCAGGAAAGCTGCGGCGCTATTTCAGCCTCAAGAACTTCACCGACCCAGCTAAAATTTTCGCGGGATATATACAGGCCAAACGCGTCCTCAAAAAGCTGCAGCCGTCTGTGGTGTTTTCCAAGGGCGGCTTTGTCAGCGTGCCCGTCGTGTTTGCGGCGAACAAGCTCGGTATCCCCGTGGTACTGCACGAATCAGATTATACGCCGGGGCTGGCGAACCGGCTTTGTATACCGCGCGCTAATAAAATCTGCGTGGCGTTTTCGTCGGCACTCAAAAGCATCCCGGAAGGCAAGGGCGTATATACCGGCCTGCCCATCAGAGAATCGCTGCTGCGCGGCAGCCGGGAAGCGGGCTTGAAGCTTTGCGGCTTTTCCGGAAAAAAGCCGGTGCTGCTGGTGATGGGCGGCAGCCTCGGCGCACAGGCTGTTAACGTGGTGCTCGACAGCATCATGAAGGATTTAACGAAGACGTTCGATGTGATCCATATACGCGGCAAGGAGAACAGGCTCAGCGGTTTTCTGCCGGTTGGGTATGAACAGTTTGGCTATGTAGACAGCGAGCTGCCGGATCTCTATGCGGCGTCGGACATCATGTTGTCGCGCGCCGGTGCAACAGCCGTTTTTGAGATACTCGCGCTTGCACTGCCCGCGCTGCTGATTCCTTTAAGCAAAGCGTCGAGCCGGGGCGATCAGGAACTGAACGCGAAATACTTTAAGGAACAGGGCTTTTCGCACGTGCTGCCGCAGGAGGATATGAACGCAGAAACGCTCATGAACGCGATCACAGACCTTTACAAGAACGCTGATAAGCTAAAGAAACGAATGAAACAGGAACACGCCGCCGATGCGGCGGACAACGTTGCGAGGATTATTGCCGATGCCGCAAAATGACGCGCTTTTGCCGCTGGTCAAGCGTTACCTGACCGAAGCGGGCGATAAAGCCAAACAAACGATGGATGCGATTTTGGCGCTTCCGAACGCGCCGCGCCGCATATTCGGCATGATAAATAGCGATGAACAGCGTGCGGCCTTAAGAACGCTCACGGATATCGCGAAGAAAAAGTTAGGAAAAGACGCGCTGGAAGAGCTGGTGGTTCGCGATGCGGACATGCTGCTCTCACTGGACGACGACAAGGCGAGAAAGAGCGCGTGCAAGCTGATCGGTCTTGTCGCGCCCGATTCATGTGCGGACAAGCTTTTTGCCGCGCTGAAAAGTGAGCAGACACGGTTCGTGCGTCCGTCAATCATATTGGCGCTGGGCAACACGAAAAACCCAATGCGTTATTTGAAGAGCTACGTGGTGGAGCCCGGCGATGACAAGCACGTGCAGGCTGAGCGCGACGCGCTGAAGAAAGCGACGGGAAAGGCGGCTGTGCAGCAGCAAGCCCCGTTGTCGCTGCGTCTGCCCGAATGGTGCACAATCACGTCACTCAAGCAAGATGCGCTTGCAGCTGAGCTTCAGGCCAAGTCCATACAGCATCGCCCGGCGCGGTTAAAGTACGCCTTCGAAGTGCTGACGGCAGATACCAATAAGCTGCGCTGCTTTGAAGACGCACTGATCGATGTGGGGGAAGAGAGCGATTTCAGCTCGGCGGCTCAAAAGCTTGATGCCATGGGCTGCAAGGGGTATTTTTATCGCGTAGAAGCAGGGGCGGTGAAGCCGGAAAAGCGACGGGAAGCGATAGCCAAGGTGAGCGCGGGTCTTGCGGCGTATGGGTATACGGATAATCCGTCGGCCTATGCGTTTGAGCTGCGCTTGCTCAGAGGGCATCTGTATTTGAAGCTGGACGACCATCGTTTTGACTACCGTAAGGAATCGATTGCGGCCAGCATCAATCCGGTGACGGCCGCGGGCATCATGCGGCTCTGTGAGCCGTACACAAAGCCGGAGGCCGATGTGCTCGACCCGTTTTGCGGCAGCGGTACCATGCTGATTGAACGCGCATTTTTGAAACCTGTGGCTTCGCTTGTGGGTGTGGATATTTCGCAGCAGGCTCTAAAGGCAGCCATAGCGAACCGGCGTGCGAGCGGGCTGCGCATCGCGCTGATACACGGCGACATTTTGAGTTATGGTGCGGCACGGTATGATGAGATTATTACGAACATGCCTTTTGGCATTAGGGTATCGGGGCATACATCCAATTTGAAGCTGTATGCGGCATTCACGGACAAGCTGTTAACGCTGCTGAATGACGGAGGCTACGCGTTTTTGCTGACGCAGGAAAAGAAACTGCTGCGTGACGAGATAGGTAAGCGGCCTGCGTTAAGCATTCTTAAAGAAGAGAACTTCGAATCGGGAGGGCTGTGCCCGACGCTGTTTATCGTGCAGAAGACGAAATGATAAATCTGCGGCATCGGTCATTCATTCCACTGTCGTAGTGAACGAGTGAAGCGAAGTGAAGAATCGTCACTACAGATCCTGATTCACTTCGTAGTCGTTGCTTCGCTTCTCAGGATGTAAAAAAGTTACCAATATCATTCCATTGGAATGTAAGCGATCGACTACGAAGTGGAATGGAATCCCCCTCATCAACGCACATTTCATGGGATTCCTCGACAGGCTCGGAATGACTAGTTGGGGTAAATAGGAAGCCAGTACCTCCAAGGGAAGCCAATAATGAAAAAAAGGAGCGGACGCATGAGCGATTTTGTCACTTTCGGAGAAATACTGATCGATTTTACGCCGTCGGGGGAGCAGGACGGGCAGAAGCTGTTTATGCAAAACGCGGGCGGCGCGGTGGCCAATGTGGCAGTGGCGGTGAAAAGCTTTGGCTGCAGCGCGGCATACCTTGGCATGGCGGGCAACGACGCGTTTGGGCATTATCTTAAAACAGTGCTGGATAACAAGGGCGTGGACACGGCGGGGCTGGTGCTGTCGCAAACGTATCCCACCACACTGGCGTTTGTGCATCTGTTTGAAAACGGCGAGCGTGATTTTTCGTTTTACCGCAAGAACTGCGCGGACGTAATGTACTCGGCTGATTTGATTGATGGTAATATCATACGCAACGCGCGTATTTTTCATTTTGGGTCGCTCTCGCTCACCGATGAACCGGCACGAAGCGCCACGTGGGATATGCTTAAAATCGCCAAAGAGTCCGGCGTGACGGTTTCGTACGACCCGAACTACCGCGCACCGCTTTGGGACAGCGAAGCCGAGGCCAAGGCCCTGATGCTCAAAGGGCTGGAATACGCGGATATCGTCAAGATATCCGACAACGAGGTGGATTTACTTTTTGGCAAGATGCCGTATGAAGAGGCGGCATGGATGCTCATTGAGCGCGGCGCGCAGCTTGCGTTTGTGACGATGGGCAGTGAGGGCGCGGTATTCGCATGCGCCAAGGGAGCGGGCAAAGCGGCGGCGTTTGCCGCCAAGGCGGTGGATGCGACGGGTGCGGGAGACTGCTTTACGGGCGGGGTGCTCTCGCAGTTTTTGCAGAGCGGAAAAGCGCTGAAAGACTTAAGCTTGGAGGATGTGCGCCGATTTGCCGAGTTTGGCTGCGCGGCGGCTTCCGTGTGCGTGGAGGGTAAGGGCGGTATACCGTCAATTCCCTCAGCAGAGCAGGTGGAGCAAAGGCTGAACCGTTAGCAGCGGAAGCCTTTTTTCTTTATAGGCCGACGTGCAATTTTAACCTTTTCCTAATGGAGAAGGTCAGAGTGTCGATAAACTTAAGCTTGGTCATTCCGAGCCTGTCGACTACGAAGTGGATTGGAATTCCATTACAAAACGCTTTAAACATGGGATTCCGATCCACCACGTAGTCAATCGCTTACGCTCATCGAAATGACAGTCGGGTTCTATTTTCCCTTGAATGGGAAAGTATACTGTTCGCCCCTTGGGGCGATGGGCCGCAATTCTTACGGCTGAAAGGCAATTTGGGCTGTGGCACGGCTTGCGGCGTTGACAAGACGCGGCGCAGCATTTAATATTTATTAAAGTCTATAATTTTGCTGAAAGGCGGTTTACTATATGCAGGTTTCACAAATTCAGGAGGGGCTGACGTTTGATGACGTGCTGCTCATACCGCAAAAAAGCATGCTCGTTCCGTCGGAGATTACGGTAAAAACGCGGCTGACCAAAACAGTCAGCCTGAATATTCCGATTATGAGCGCGGCGATGGACACGGTAACGGAGGCACGCCTCGCGATAGCGCTGGCCAGAGAAGGCGGCGTGGGGATCATCCACAAAAATATGACCATTGAGGAGCAAGCCTCGGATGTGGATAAGGTGAAACGAAGCGAACACGGCGTGATTACCGATCCGTTCTCACTGTCTCCTGACCATCTTATTTCCGACGCGAACGCGCTGATGGAGCGATACCGAATCTCGGGTGTTCCGATCACAAAGGACGGCAAGCTCGTCGGCATTTTAACCAACAGAGATCTGCGTTTTGAAACAGACTATTCAAGAAAAATTCATGAAGTCATGACATCGAAGAATCTCGTGACGGCGTCTATCGGCACCACACTGGCCGAAGCACAGGAACTTCTCGGACGGCATAAAATCGAAAAACTGCCGCTTGTTGATAAAGACGGTATGCTCAAAGGCCTCATCACCATCAAAGACATTGAAAAGGCCATACAATATCCCAGCAGCGCAAAGGACTCCAACGGACGGCTGCTTGCGGGTGCGGCGCTCGGCGCAACGGGCGATTTGCTGGAGCGTGCGGCGGAGCTTGTTAAGGCCAAGGTGGATATCGTGACAGTGGACTCGGCCCACGGCCACTCCAAAAACGTGCTGGACGCGGTGGAAAAGCTGAAAAGCCATTTCCCCGGTTTGCAGGTGATAGCGGGCAATGTGGCGACGGCGCAGGGCGCCGAAGACCTGATCAAGGCGGGTGCCGACTGCGTGAAGGTGGGTATGGGTCCCGGCTCCATCTGCACCACGCGTGTGATTGCAGGCATCGGTGTGCCGCAGTTTACAGCGGTACTGGCGTGTGCGGAGGCGGCCGCAAAGTACGATATTCCCGTCATCGCTGACGGCGGCATCAAGTTCTCGGGTGACATCACCAAAGCGCTTGCGGCGGGTGCGCATGCCGTAATGATCGGCAGCCTGTTTGCGGGTACGGAAGAGAGCCCCGGAGACACGGAAATCTATCAGGGCCGCAGCTTCAAGGTGTATCGCGGCATGGGATCTCTCGCGGCGATGCAGAAGGGCAGCAAAGACAGGTATTTTCAAGAGAAGGCCGACAAGCTGGTGCCCGAGGGTGTGGAAGGGCGCGTTCCGTTTAAGGGGCCGCTCAGCGACACGGTGTTCCAGATGGTCGGCGGGCTGAAATCGGGCATGGGCTATTGCGGCGCGGGCACGCTCGAAGAGCTGCGCGATAAAGCCCAGTTTGTCAAGATCACAGGTGCGGGGCTCACAGAGAACCACCCGCACGACATATACATCACAAAAGAAGCGCCAAATTATACAGGAAGGTCTTAAAGACGCGTGAGAGAAACAATCATAGTTTTGGATTTTGGTGGACAGTACAACCAACTGATAGCACGACGTGTGCGCGATTTACGCGTGTACGCGGAGATATTGCCGTATGACGCACCGCTCGAAAGAATACTCGAATATCAGCCGATCGGCATTATATTCACGGGCGGCCCCAGCAGCGTGACGGACGAGGGGGCTCCGATGTGCGACAAACGCCTTTTCAGTGCAAACATACCCATCTTGGGTATCTGCTACGGCGCGCAGTTGATGGGCGTAATGCTGGGCGGCAGCGTTAAACGCGCCGAGCACCGCGAATACGGCAAAACGGATATCCGTTATAACACGCAAAGCGCGCTGTTTAAAGGGCTTGATGAAGATTCCGTATGCTGGATGAGCCACACCTATTATGTGGACAATGCGCCGGAAGGGTTTGATATCGTGGCAACCACGAGCAGCTGTGCGGTGGCGGCATACAGCCATGCACAGCGCGGACTTTACGGTGTGCAGTTTCACCCCGAGGTGGTGCACACGCGGTTCGGCAACGAGATACTCCGCAACTTCTTGTATGAAGTGTGTCGTGCCAGTGGCGGCTGGACGATGGAGAATTATGTGGACACAGCCGTGGCGGATATCCGGCGACGCGTGGGAGACGGGCGCGTGCTGCTCGGGCTCTCGGGCGGTGTGGATTCGTCAGTGGCGGCGGTGCTGCTCGATAAAGCGGTCGGCAAACGGCTGACCTGTATATTTGTAGATCACGGCCTATTACGAAAAGACGAAGCCAGGCAGGTGGAAGAGGTGTTCAAGGGCGCATACGACATGAACCTCGTGTGCGTGGATGCGTCGGAGCGCTTTTTAAGCAAGCTTGCGGGCGTAACAGAGCCGGAGAAAAAGCGTAAAATCATCGGCGAAGAGTTTATCCGTGTGTTTGAGGAAGAGGCCGCCAAAATCGGCAAGGTGGATTTCCTTGCGCAGGGCACGATATATCCCGATGTGATTGAATCAGGCAAGGGGCATGCGGCGGTGATTAAGAGCCATCATAACGTGGGCGGGCTGCCCGACGCGGTGGATTTTGAGGACATCATAGAACCCTTGCGTGAGCTGTTTAAAGACGAGGTGCGTGCGCTCGGCGAGGCGCTCGGTATGCCGCATCATATCGTTTGGCGGCAGCCGTTCCCGGGGCCCGGGCTTGCGATACGCATCATCGGCGATGTCACCGAAGAAAAGGTATACACCTTGCAACTGGCCGACGCGATATTCCGCGAGGAGATTGCCATCGCGGGGCTGGACTCCGAAATCTGGCAGTACTTCGCGGTGCTGACCGATATGCGCAGCGTGGGCGTGATGGGTGACGAGAGAACGTACGACCATACGATTGCGCTTCGAGCGGTGACGAGCGTTGACGGCATGACGGCGGATTGGGCGCGGATTCCGTACGACGTGATGGAGAAGATCAGCAACCGTATTATCAACGAGGTTAAAGGCGTGAACCGCATCTGTTACGACATCACGAGCAAGCCGCCCGCGACGATCGAGTGGGAATAAGAACCTAAAGCTCAGGAAGCCGGATGAATATTGAGTTTTAGGAAGGTTTGAGTCCCCGGTGAATTGTTTTGATATTTTAACGTTATATGTTTTTCAAAGAGGCATCGCATAACAGGCATGAATATGTTCGGCGAAGCAACAAGTTTGTTTTGCCGGACATTTTTCATAGGTGTATGAGGTTGCCATCGGGATAGCTAAGGGCTTTGATCTTGATGAGTTCCGGACATTCCTGGGAATTTGATCTGGAAAATAGATATATAAATATATAAATAGGCGATTATATCAGTGGAACCCGGGTTATAAATAAATAAAGTAGAAGAGTGGGGAGATATCTATGCGGCGTAAACTTGCAATGATCATGACAACAATTCTTATTTTTACCACAATAATCAATCCGCATTTGCGGCAACCAGCAGCACGGCAATTGATGATGTGGCGGTTCGTTTGGTGACCGATCCAGACACCAGCTCACCGCCAACCAGCTCCGACCCTGACGGGTTTGGGTCGTCCGGTGCAGACGGACGCGTCTGGACAGATAAAAGTGTGACGGTCAACGACAAAAACTTCGATGTTGTTTTATCTGCGCTTTCGCAGGAATATATATCGACAAGCTCATCCGGATCAGGGGCAAGCGTTGCGGCGGATGTTGTCTTTGTTCTTGATATGTCAGCTTCCATGAAGACAAACGACCGTATACAAAGGATGGTCAACGCGACCAATAAAGCCATCGACATTATCATGAACGCCAACTCTGCCAATCGAATCGGTGTATACTATTTCAACACGACGGCAAATGTGCTTATGAGCTTGGCATCCTATATCAGCCCGAACACGGGCGATGCCAATCCAGATAACCGGTATATATCTTATAGTGCAGCCGACAGCAGTATATCCGTTGTTAGTGGATTGACCAAAACGATGATTAACGGCACAACCAGCACCACGACAACGACATCCGCCAGCACGGATACTGCGACCCATACACAGTTCGGCCTCTATACCGGGATCAATGAGCTGAAATCAGATATGGCTGGCTATACAACAAAGCAATATGGACAAAGGCTTACGTATGTACTTCTTTTTACTGACGGAGAGGCGAACCGTGCCTATACAAACTGGTATAGTGACTTGACGAATGGCAGCGTTCGGGGGACTGAGAAGTCGGGATCCGGTACCAACGGAACAGAGGAAATTGCCGCGTTGACGGCTTTAACAGCTGCAAAACTGAAGGATGAATTAACTCAGCAATATCAAACGTATAATGACGATTCAGATGTTGAAACCACTTGGTTTAATGTTGGGCTGGGTGTGAGTTATGGAGACAACCGCGCAGCAGCGCTTCTTTCACCGCAGAGTACGAAAGATGCGACCACGGGATCAGGCTCGCTTGCTTTAACGCGTACGCAGGCAGTGACTTATACAACCGGAACATACAGCGCATATTCTAAATACGGCCCAACCGGCACGCCGGGTATCGTATATGCAGACCAATATATTTATTATGCCAGCGACAGCGATATTACACCATTAAATCAGGCGTTTACAGATCTTGGCAATCTGGTGGAAGCGGCAACCTCTGTCATAACGTCTCCCATTACGACAATACCCGGCGGTGATTCTGCTACACTTGTTTTTACCGACGTCTTAGGTACAGGGATGGAACTTAAGTCCGCACCGAAAATCGCTGGGACTGCGGGTACACTCTCAGGCGGGAAATATGTCTGGGCAGGTAAGAATACGACGGCCGAATACAACACAGCCTCTCGAACGTTGGTTTGGACGATTCCGGCGAATGAATTGCCGACGGTTCAGTTTTCAAGCCGTACCAATCCGGTCACCGGGAATTATTCCAACCCGACGATAGCACCAATTGCGCTCTCTTATACGGTGGGTCTGCAGAGTACAGACAGTTTAACCCAACCCTTTTACAGCAATGCATACAGCGGCGGCATCGCGCAAACAACCGCAGCTTATGCTCCCGCAACGGACAACCCGTTTTATTACAATATCGTAACGGATGGTCTTGGCGGCTTCGTTTCCAGCACGCCAAAGGGAGTTGTAGCATCCTTATCTGATCCGGATACCGAAATATTAAAAACCACGGCCAAAGCGTCTAACAACACGTCAACGGTAGCGTATTTGACCGACAACGCATGGAGCTCGGAGAGCTTTGTAACCAGATTCGGCAACAATGGCGCATTAATACCCGTAGCCAAAATTGAAAAGACGGCAAATCCTATCAGCGCTTCTCCGGGGAGCACTGTAACGTTTACAATCAAAGTAACGAACCTGACAGACTCGGCGATCACCAACGCCGTTGTGACTGATACCGTCGATACAGCTCTAAAAATAGGTACAATCAACGACAGTGGTGTGAATTCTGTAGGAACTATAACCTGGACGATTGCCTCGATTGCAGCAAATGCGACAAAAACCGTTAGCTTTGAAGCAGAAATCGATGATTCTGCAATAGATGGAACCACTTACTCCAATACGGCGAAACTGACGTCAGTCAATGGATCGGCGCTTGTTACAGCCGCAGAGTCGGAGCCAATAGAGGTCACTGTTGAACAAGTTACGTTGACACTCGTTTCATCCGTCCCAAGCGGAAAAATCTATACTGGAGAGAGCATTACTTTAACGCCAAATATTGCAGGCGGCACATGGGTGTTTGACAGTGCGTACTTCTCAAGGGATGGCAACACGTTCACCGCACTGAAAGAGGGCGCGAGTACCCCCGTCTATTCGGTAGGAGGACAGAGCGCAAGCTACGAAGTGACGATATTGCAAAAGTTGACACTCGTTTCATCTGTCCCAAGCGGAAAAATACACACTGGAGAGAGCATTACATTAACGCCAAATATTGCAGGCGGCACATGGGTGTTTGACAATGCATACTTCTCAAGGGAAGGCAACACGTTCACCGCACTGAAAGAGGGCGCGAGTACCCCCGTCTATTCGGTAGGAGGACAGAGTGCAAGCTATGAGGTAGCGATATCACAACCGCTGACAATTGTTCCCTCTATCATAAACGGAACAATCAGCACCGGTGGGCGCATCATGTTAACGCCCAGTATCCCCGGCGGCACATGGGAATATGACAATTCGTATTTCGCAAGGGTGGGCGACGCGTTCGTCGCGCTTAAGCCGGGGAAATCGACTATAACCTACACCGTTGGCGGTTTAACCACAAGTTATGTCGTAACGATAGAGCCATCGAAGCTTCCTCAAACGGGGCAGGATTTTACGGTGGTGTATTATATGCTTGCGGGCTTTGCGCTTATCGGCCTGGTGTCGGTCATTATCGCGGGGCGCAAAAGAATAAGAAGCCTAAAGTAATCTGATGGAATAAAAGGGCATCGTTGAACGGCTCCATGAGGTTTTATCCCTGTTAGTAAGAATAGGGGAATCAATTTGTTGTTGTCCCTTCTTGGGCTCTAATCCGCAAGGATCACTGGCTTAGTGGGTACAGCCGCGTCCGAAAACGAACATTGGCCTCCTGTTAGGTATAAGTATTATGTATCCGAGCCGCTGTTGCGGCAACATATCGGCAGCAAAAACCAGACAACTCAAACAGGCAAGGAATACTGATACAATCCATATTCAGCAGGTCATATTATCAAAAATGCATATCCGTACGAAGCGCCGCTATAAGCCATGCGGCGTTTTTTTGTCTACAGAACCCCCCGGTAATGCCGGGGGGTTCAAAAGGCTTTAGCTATAAGTCGAATGGTTTTTTGATAAAAATCATTAATCTAAGATATAAATATTATGACTTGAATTAGCCTTCTCCTAGGGGAGAAGCAAAACATGCGTCATAGATAGCTTGAATGCATTTGATAAGACTCGCCCCTTCAAGGGGCAACAAGTAACAAACTTTTGTGGCTGCCGACCGTTAAGCACGCCTTAAGGCAATGTCGTAAAAAGAGGGCTAAGTCCGTGTATGAACCCCCGGACGTGACCGTGGGATCATTATTCTGTGATGCAAGGTTTTGTGTGCTGCATAGGCCGCTGCGATTTTGAGACATAAATCACGATATACACAACCGTTTAATAGGAATTGTTGTCAAAACACTGAAAAAGCATTACAATATGTAATAGATACCGCTATAAAGCGGCCACGCCAGACATTTCTTGCTCGAGGCAAGTGAAATTCATGGAACTGACGACCGGACTTTTAAAAACTAAATACAATGTTCCTGCGGCTGATAAACGGCTGGTATTCCGCCATGCTGTCAATTGCAAGCTCGAAGAGGCTCTGAACCGGAAACTGACGCTTATACTGGCTTCTGCGGGCTTTGGCAAAACATCTGCCGTCATCAAATGGCTGGAGACGGTTTCGCTACCCGTATCGTGGTTTACCATTGATGCCGGAGACAACGATGCTGTGACATTCTGGCGTTATCTGTCTGCGGCCTTAGATGCCGTATTGCCGGGTATCAGCCGCGATACGGAATATGTATTTTCATCTCCGGAGCTGCAAAACGCCCAAGTTCATATCAATATTCTGATCGACCGTCTGAGCGAATTGCAAACTGACTTTTTGCTGATTCTTGACGATTTGCATCTGATAACCGAGCCCGCAATCTTGCAGGGTCTCGCGTATATGATTGATTATCTGCCGCCGAGAATGCATCTCGTTATTCTTAGCCGCACAGAGCCTGCGATGAATAAGGCGAGCCATAAAATTAAATGGCAGACACACAGCTTGAATGAAAAAGATATGCGCTTTAATGAAGAGGATATTCAAAATTTCTATGAGGCAAGGGGCTGTGTGCTGGGCAAGGATGACATTAAAAATGTCGTCAATTATACCGAAGGGTGGGCCGCGGCTCTTGTGGCTGTATCCATGTCAATGGAGCGTGAGGGGGTTAGTTCGGGCATCGCTGCCATGCTTGCGCAATCAAGCCGGGATATCGGTGAGTATCTGGAAGAAGAGGTGCTGACCGCCTGGAACGCAGAAATACGAGACTTTGCCATGAAAACGAGTATACTGGAGACGCTTACGGAACCGCTATGCGTCGCGGTAACTGGCAAAGCAAACGCGGGCCGATTGCTCAGAGAAATGAGTGAAAAAAACGGATTTCTTACCGCGTTGGATGCTGATGGGCATGAATACCGATATCATCATTTGTTCAGCCGGTTCCTTTATTCACTTCTTACTGAATCCATGACAGAGGAACTGCCGATGCTGCACGAAAGGGCGGCGCATTGGTACCTAAAGAACGGCCATTTATCGGAATCCATGGAGCATTTGCTGAACGGCGGGCTTTTCGCACAGGCCTCTGAGATTATTGAACACCATGTTGACCATATGATTAACCGAAACGAGTTTGGCCCGCTGCTGTCATGGATTGATCGCCTTCCTGCCGACTATAAAGAAAACAGCTTCAAAATTGCGGCTATCCGCTCGGTTTATTATGCAGAACTCGGGAAATATGAGTTGTCTCGGCAATGTGTTGAGCGTATGAAGGCGCTTAAGGACACCGGCGCGTATGGATCGAATCCCGAACTGAACGGCTACAGTCACGCGGCTTGCTCAATGATTGAAGCCAATCTTCTTATCAGAGAAGGGAACATGGCTTTCTTGTCGCTGGTGTATACTGCCGCGGCTGCCAACGGGGGACGGTATTATAAAATGCCGGCCTATAATGATTTCAACACATCGGATGTTTACTTTTATCGCTGTCCCATATTCAGATTGACAGAATTGTTCAAAGGGGCTCCCGATAAGTACAGAGAGATGGTTGATAATTATCGAACCATGATCTCGCAAAATCCGGGGTATGCGCCGCTGTGTGCCGCAGAGTATCTCTATGAAAACAATCGGCAGGAGGAAGCCTTGCCGTTGCTGCTTAAAGCGCAGGAGGAAGCCCGTGAAGCGAACTGTACCGGCGCTTTTGTGCCTGCCATGGTGGATATCGCCCGAATCAAACGCGCGTCAGGAGATATTACCGGTGCGTTTGATATGATTGCGGAATGCGAGAAACAGCTGCAGAGCGGTAATAAGCGCCATTGGCTTAATCTTTTGAGTGCCTTTCGGTGTCGGTTATACATCGATACAGAAAAAGCGGATAATGTTCAGGCGTGGGTTTTGTCTGGCAGAATCGGTGTTTTTACCGGTATTAACCGAATACTTGAGTTTGAAATCATGACATATGCAAGAGGCTTAATGGCTTTGGGCAAAACGCAGGATGCGCGGCTGCTTCTGCATCGCATTCATCAGTTTACGGAGGAAAATGAACGGCCCCATAGCCGGGTTGAGGCGCTTAATCTGCTGGCTTTGTTGGCTTTCGGCGAAAACCGGATGCGCCATGCTTTCGACTATTTGGATAAATCGCTCGACATCGGCAGAAAAGAAGGGTATGTCAGAAGCTATCTCGATGAATGGCTGCCAATGGCGAGGCTGCTGCGTGCCTATATAAAATCACGAAGAAATCAAAATGAAAATTCTCTATCGAAAGAGCGAAAGTCGTATGCAGCATCCCTGCTTAAACAGATGCCCGAGAACCTGCTGGAAACAATTTCAGCGTATAAAGAAGTGAATGCAGAGAAAAACACAGATTTATGGGAGCATTTGACTGAACAGGAGAGAAGGGTGCTGATTCTATTGGTGAATGCGGCCACAAATCAGGAAATATGCGACAACCTGCAAATCAGTCTGCGCACGGTTAAAACACATACGGGCAATATATACAGCAAATTGGGTATTAAAACCCGGTCTCAATGCGTTAAGCTGGTGCATGACCTCGGCATAGTATAAACAGTCTGTTTAACATTAATAGCAACGGAACCGGCGACGCAGAGGTGAAGTGCCCAAGCGCTCGCCTCATTTTTGTGCGGTACTTTGGTACGATGTGCAGGTTTGCTTTATATGCTACCATGAATATATATCTATCATTATATATATCGTGGGGGTGTAAAGAAGTGCGCAAAAGAAAAAAGAGTTTGATGCCTTTATTGGCTGTTGTGGTTTCCTGTATGCTGGTTTTTGCGATGATGCCGGTCAGCGCGCTGGCGGCGAAGGACGATACCGGAACAACCGCTGGATGGAACTGGACGATACTGGAAGACAACACGCTCGCGGTCACCGCAAGCGCTGAACTGTCCGGTACGGTCGGTACACTGACCATCCCGGATTCGCTGGATACCGGCGAAAAGGGCCCAGGGGTGCTGCCAGTCACCGCAATTGGCGTTGATGCCTTCAACCATGATGACTACTCGGGCGTAACAGGCATTGTTTTACCCGCCGGATTAAAGAAGATAGGCAACTACGGGTTTGTCGGCACAGGTATTTCAAGCATCACCATACCGGCTGCATGCCAGAGCATCGGCGAAGGCGCTTTTAACAGTACCGGCCTTGCAAGCATTGAATTTGCGTCTCCGAGCAGCCTCCAAAGTATTGGCGACAACGCATTTCTTAGCACCGGGCTCACTCGTGTTGTGATACCCAACAGTGTCACGAGCATCGGAAAAGGAGCGTTTAGCAACTGTACCCGCCTTGAGAGCATCACGCTGCCGAACAACTCAGGGTTTACAGCCATTAGGGACGAAACCTTCGCCAGCTGCTCGGCACTGAGCAGCATCGACATCCCGCCCAGCGTCACCTCAATTGGCACTTATGCGTTTTTGGGCGCGGGTCTTGAGAACATTACGATACCCGCGGGCATCACGAGCATAGGTATTGGCGTATTCGGGCACACCGCCAGCCTAAGCAGCGTTTCGGTAGCCTCTGACAATGCAAATTATACAAGCCAAGACGGGGTGCTTTATAATAAAGCGAAAACGGAGCTTTATAGCTGCCCCAGTGGGAAGTCCGGCTCGTTTGTCATACCGGACGGCGTGACAACAATCAAGGAAAGCGCTTTCTCAGGCTGTAGAAATCTAACAGAAATAACGATTCCGAGCAGCGTCACAAATATAGACGACTACGCCTTTATCTATTGTGACAATCTATCAAAAGTATATATAAAGAGCCGCTATGCGATTTTTAGCAATCAGAACGTTTTTGGCGGAACAAAGCTCTCAACCGCTGTCGGCGGGGGTATCTACGGCATCGCGGGCTCCTCGGCTCAAACTTATGCCGGCTCGCATAAAGTGGACGCGATGGATACCGATTTCATACCGTTTCATCCGGCCTATTACGTCGTTTCGTTCAATAGCGGCAACAGTTCAGAACTTCCAGACGCTGTTGTTGATGCGGATGAAGCGATGGCCGCGCCGCCTGAGCCGACCTTTACGGGCTATGATTTTGGCGGCTGGTATACGGATTCAACATATGCGACAGAATGGAATTTTGACGATCCGGTTATCGGCAGCATGACGCTGTACGCCAAGTGGACACAGGGTGGAGAGCTTTATCGCAGCGGCGAGACGGATCACTTTAAATGGGAGGCGGTCGGAACGGAGCTGACTGTGACAGGTTACGAAGGAACGATTCCGAGCAGTCTCACCATACCGAATACAATTGACACAGGCATATCGGGTCTGGGTACACTGACTGTACGCGGTATTGGAAACGAAGCGTTTAAAGATCATTATATGGTTACGAGCTTGACACTGCCAAGCGATCTTGTGAGCATCGGCGACGGCGCTTTTCAGGGCTGCTATGACATAAGCAGTGTCAGCATACCGGCAAGCGTTGAAACCATCGGAGAAAGCGCTTTTGAGGGCTGCAACAACCTCGGAAGTGTTACGATAGCGGGCACAAGCCGCCTTGAAAGCATCGGCGAATATGCGTTTTGCGGCACAGGGCTATTAAGCTTCGTGATGCCGAACAGCGTCACCAGTGTGGGGGCGCACGTTTTTGCGGATTGTCATGGCCTAGTGTCGGTCACTTTATCAAATCAGCTTGAAGAAATAAGCGATGTTATGTTTCGTTATTGTGAAAACCTGACGGGAATCAGTATTCCCGCATCTGTTAAAAGCATCGGCTCCAACGCGTTTTTATACAGTGGGCTCACGAGTATAACGATACCCGATACAGTCACTGAGATCGGGGCGAACGCTTTTGAAAGCTGCGGGCATCTGCTCAGCGCCACGCTGCCGGATAACTCAAGCTTCACTGCAATTCCGGACAACCTGTTTTATTATTGCGAGAGCTTAGCAACTGTCAATTTCCCCGCCCACGTGACCGCCATCGGAGACAATGCATTTTCCGCAACAGGGTTTTCAGATATTGTGATTCCCAATACAGTTGAGAGCATCGGCCAAAACGCTTTTTCATATTGCAATAACCTAGAGAACATCCAGTTACCCGAAAATGCGTCGTTTATAAACATTTCGGATTATCTTTTGTCCGGCTGCGAAAAGTTGGAGAGCATTGATATTCCCTCGCAAGTTACCGCCATCGGAGAGGGTGCGTTCTGCGAGTCGGGTCTGACGGAATTGACGATTCCGTCCCAGATCATAAGTATAGCTGATTGGGCTTTTTCTGGCACGCAGCTTAGTGAAATAACGATACCCGCCAATGTGGCGAGCATGGGCAGCGGCATATTCATGCAATGCTACAATCTTTCTGAGATCAATGTTAATCCGGCAAACACGCATTTTTCAAGCGAAACAGGTGTGCTTTATAATGCGGATAAAACCACTTTGCTGATTTATCCGAGCGCCAAACCCGGCGCGTTCACCGTTCTTGACGGCGTGCAGACAATCGCGGCTGAAGCGTTCTTTGGCTGTGCTTATCTAACGCAAGTGTCGATACCTCAGAGCGTGACGCTGATTGATAAACAGGCGTTTATTTATTGCGGAGAACTGACAAAGGCTTCAATCAAAAGCAACGATGCGGTATTTGGGGACAATGTCTTTTTCGATACGGATCTAGATTCGGATGGCATCTACGGTATTGAAGACTCCACCGCCGATGCTTACGCCGATATGGACGATATCCCGTTTCATATAGCCTATTGTACCGTGATGTTTGACAGCAAGGGCGGTTCCGGCGTAAACGGCCTTATCGTGGATATCAACCAGGGTATCAGTAAACCCGCCGCTCCCAAGCGCACCGGGTACGATTTTGGCGGCTGGTTTAAAGACGAAGGTTGTACGCAAGCTTGGGATTTTGTCAGCGATACCGTTTCGAAAAATACGACGCTGTATGCGAAATGGACATCAAACATAGTCATTGTTCCAGTGGCGATATCCTGCAGCGTAACGAACGCACCGTTATACCGTGCCAACGGCAATATCACCATAACCGCTTCGGGCGGCAACAGCGGGGCGTATTTGTACTCCGTTGACGGCGGTGTCCATTGGAGCAGTATCAACAGCTTCAACGTCGCGGCGGGAACGTATACGGCAGCCGTATGCGATGCAGCCAATATTGGAAATATTAAAATACAGACGGTCGTGGTCGGCCAGCCGTTGTATATAGGCGCTGTGCCCGTTAAAAAAATGGCATCCAAACCGAATGCGGGAACCGCGCTGACGATTATTCCCCCGGCTGCGCCGAGGGGCTACACGGTTGTTTCTGTGACTTATTCGTCAAAAAACCCGTCCATCGCAACGGTAGATGCCGTCGGCCATGTGACATTCCTCGCGAGAGGAAAGACGATGATCATCACCACAGTCGTCTCGCAGATGACCGATGCTAAGGGTCGGGTGAAAACCAAGACGACGACGATAAAAAGGATGGTAACCGTGAAACAGCCTGTCTCGGCTGTCTCGCTGAACCTCACAAATACCACCATTGCGCGCAAGGATAAAGCGAAGCTGTCGGCATCCATAGCGCCCGCATCGGCGAACAACAAGAGGCTCACATGGAAATCGAGCAACCCCAAGGTCGCTTCCGTATCAAGCGCCGGTGTGGTGACGGGCAAGGCGGGCGGCACCGCCATTATCACATGCACCGCGAAGGACGGCAGCGGCGTATCGGCGAGCTGCATCGTGACGGTAACGCCGATCTATCCGACGGCGATGAAGCTTTCAAAAACGGCGCTCGCGGTGAAGCCGGGCAAAACAGCATCGCTCAGAGTGGCCATCACGCCGAGAACCACAGATTTTAAGACGGTGACATGGACGAGCAGCAATCCGGCTGTGGCCACGGTGGATGCCAAGGGCAAGGTGAAGGCGCTGTCAGCCGGGTCGGCGGTGATAATCGCGACGACAAGTAACGGCATCAGCGTCTTGTGCACGGTGACGGTGTCATAGGATAAAGAAAAAAAGATTCGGTATATTATTTCATTTGCGAAATCCCCGGAATGCCTTAAACAAGCGCTTTCGGGATTGTTTATTTGACTTTTTCATTCCCGCTCCAATTTTGCCTGAAATATTTATTCCGGTACGCCTGCGGCGTTAACCCAACCTCTTTCTTAAAAACACTGATGAAATGACTGTGAGAAGAAAAAGCAAGGTAATTGCCGATATCTAGGTAAGAATGCTCTGTATATTTGAGCATGCTCTTAGCGGCGTTTATACGTTGTGTTCTGATAAAAGCGGCGAGCGTCATGCCGGTCTCGTTTTTAAAATACGAACATAAATAGTTGGGATGAAGGCCGATAACAGCCGCGAGATCAGGAACCGAAAATCGGGCATGCAGATGGCTGTTGATATAGTCAATGCAGATAACGATATTCTTTGGGAACATGTTTTTGTATTGCAGGTTGTGCATACGCGTGGTTAAATCAAATATCATCTCTTTGTGCAGCGCGTTCACATCCTCACTGCATTTGCAAACATCCACCCGCTGAATATACAAATCGCTCAAGGTGTATGCCAGCTCAGAATCCACGCCGCCCTCCATGCAAAAGCGCGTTAAAAACGCCGTTGTGATGATGAAATGATACTTCAAATTACGCAGCGGATCGTCGGACAGATGCCCAAGGCTGGCGCTCGTCAGCGGAAGCATCAGCTTGCCGACCGTATCGATATCGCCCTTCTTCACTGCATCGTAAAATGACAATTCATGATCATATGGCAGATGATTGATGTCATTTTCGCGTTGGTGAAACAATGCCTGTGTTAATTTATCAGTTAAATGACTCATTTAAAGCGCGAGCCTCCGTAAATGCTGATCAACATATGAGAATTATGCCATATATATGAGAAAAATGATATATCGTTTCCGAAAAGCATGATATGTTCTTAGAAAAAGGAGGATGACCTCATGGATTATATCAAGGGTTTAAAAAAAGGGATTAATCTCGGCGGTTGGCTTTCTCAATGTGTGCATACGAAAGAACATTACGACAGCTTTATTTCGCAAGATGATATCAAAAGGATAAGCACGTGGGGGCTTGATCATGTCAGGCTTCCGGTAGACTGTGAGGCGATAGAAACAGAAGACGGGAAAATAAAAGAAGACGGATTTTTGTATATCAGCGCCTGCCTTGATTGGTGCAAAAAATACGGCCTGCGCTTGATACTCGATATCCACAAAACGGCGGGGTATACCTGTAACAACGCGTTTAACGAAGCAAACAATTTGTTCAAAAACGAAGCGCTGCAAAGCAGATTCGTCGGCATTTGGGCTGAATTGGCGCGCAGGTACGGCAATGAAAAGGGTGCGGTGGTGTTTGAACTTCTCAACGAAGTGGTGGAAGATGAGAACAGTGAGCCATGGAACAAGCTGGCCCGCAAAACGGTCGATGCGATCCGTCAATACGCACCGGAAACGCAAATCATCATCGGCGGGATTGAATGGAACAGCGTGCGCGCGGTGGCGCTGCTGGATGAGCCGTACGATGATAACATCATCTACACATTCCATTTCTACGAGCCGTTTGCGTTTACGCACCAAAATGCGAGCTGGGTTCCCGAAACGAAAGGGTTTGCCATAGAATACCCGGCAACGATTGAAGACTATAGAAAAGCCGCAGAGATTATCGGAGAAAAGGCCGCGTTTATCTTTAAAAACGACGTGAAAGAAATGGGGCTGCCTTTGCTGGAGCAGCTCATAATGGAAGCGGTTACCGTTGCGGAGCAACGCAGCGCGGCGCTTTACTGCGGGGAATACGGCGTGATCGATCAGGCTTCGGCGCAGAGCACGCTTGCGTGGTACAAGGATATGCATCGGTTGTTTGAGAAATATCACATCGGGCGTGCCGCATGGTCGTATAAAAAGATGGACTTCGGCATTGAGGGGAAGCATTACGAAACGGTATTCGACGGCATTGTCGCATCGCTTTAAAAACGCGCGAGAGACTATATTGTTATCAGAGGTTGTTTCGGAGAGGTGTGTCAAAAGCACACCTTTTTCTTTTGACCTGCGAAGCTTTATATGGTAATATAAACCTATCTTAATACCGAAAGGACATGTTCGCATGCTTGATCCGATCTATCGTTAGTTGACAAACGGGGCAATTCAATTAAGGGCTGTTGAGCCTTTGTTTGGGTTTCGTTTGAATACGCGAATCGCGGTCAGAATGTGTGAAATGCCTTTGCTGCATACACACACTGTTTCGGTGTGTTTTTTATTCACACAAGATATAAAAAACCAAAATAAATAAACTATGAGGTAACAGTATGTTTGATATACGAAAAATTCAGGAACAGGTGATTTACGGCGCGGTGAAAGCGGCGAGCAGCGACGAGACGGCGGCAGCCGTTGTTTATGGCGAGAATGGGCAGGCCTCCAAAGAGGGTATCGCCGATTGGGTCAAATCCACGATGAAACGGCTGGAAGGCAGCTTTGACAGGGAGACCGTGAAGCGAATACGCAGAAACTGCCAGTGCGGCTACGCGATGGACGAAAAGCTTGCGCTGGTGAACGAGCTGCTGGCGGGCGCGTCAACGCTTGAAGAATTTGTGAGTCAGCCCAAGGCCAAGGCGGCGGGTTTAAGCTGCGCAGATGGTCAGCTTTATCTGTCGTTCACTTATTGCCCGTGCCCAATGCTCGCCGAGGTGGATAGGCTGGATTCCTACACATGGTGTGAATGCACCACGGGGTACAGCAAGGTGCTGTTTGAGAAAGCCTTCGGCTGTGAGGTGCAGGTGGAACTGCTGAAAAGCATTAAGGCGGGAGACGCTATCTGCCTGATGCGGATAATGCCTCAAGAGGCTGTCTGGAAGTAGACTTAATCTACAAGCCAATCATAAAAAAGATGAGAAGCGGCCTTTGAATGGGCCGCTTTTCTGTGTTGGAAGAATACTATCGGTTATTCATGAAGTTTTTTAAGGCACCTATCTATGAGAAAAGTGGTCTTTTTGAAACGCCATCTCCTTATTATTTATGACTGTAGAATCATTAGCCTGCATGACGTTTTACGACTGTGCGCGCAGCGGCACGCAAATTTCGCATTGATGGCGGCTCAGCATTTTGACGGCATACCGCTCGATGATCGGCTTTGTCGCATCAGCCATTAATTTTAGCCTTGACAGTTCGGGGAAGATGCTTTGCCATGCCAGCTGTATGGCGGCTGCCGTATGCGCCGCCGTGAAAACGGCATAACGGCCGCCGTCCAGCTGCCCAAGGCTGATGCGATCATCTCGTGTACAAAAGCTGTCTGTGACTGCCAAGCAGGCATCATAACGGCAGTCTTCGGGCGGTGTTGTTTGTGGGTTGTCCTGCGCAATGCCGAAAATAACGGAATCATGGTTTAGCAAGCGCTCATTCTTCGCCCACGTTTTCAGCTGTTCCATTGTTGACTTATTGCCGGGGCCATAAGGGCCGGTGCGCCTCAGGTAAGCAATGCGGACAGGCGGGATGTTTTCTATAGTCATTCTCAATACACCTCTCGTATTCATAGCCATATCAACCTAACATGATATAAAAATGTATGCAAATGATATTTTAAACGAGACAGCAACAAACAAAATTGGCGAAAAATTGGCGCGTGTTTTGTGCACGAAACCCTTGCAATATCCTTTAATATGAAATACAATGAGTCATAAATAGAAAAGAAAGGGTGATAAATATGGGGTATCTCGCATCCGAGACACGGTATGTCGGCATGGAATACACACGCTGCGGAAGAAGCGGCTTGTTGCTGCCGCGCATCTCGCTTGGACTTTGGCACAATTTTGGCAGCATAACGGCGCATGATGAACAGCGCGCAATATTGCAGCAAGCGTTCGACCATGGCATCACCTATTTTGATATTGCGGATAATTATGGCCCGCCTTACGGCGAAGCAGAAAGAAACTTCGGAAAAATTCTGCGCGAAAGCTTTTACGGCTACCGCGACGAAATGATCATCGCGACCAAAGCAGGCTACGACATGTGGCCGGGGCCATACGGTAACTACGGCAGCCGTAAGCATCTGATAGCAGGTGTTAACGCCAGCCTGAAGCGTTTGGGGCTTGATTATGTTGATATATTCTATCATCATCGGCCTGATGCCGACACGCCGCTGGAAGAAACGTGCGAAGCGCTCTCCAGCATCGTGCAGCAGGGCAAGGCGCTGTATGTAGGGCTTTCCAACTACAAGCCGGATGAGACGAGCCGTGCAGCCAGACTGCTTCGAGAGAACCGTACGCCCTGTGTTATCCATCAGCCGAGTTATTCCATTCTGAACCGCTGGATAGAGGACGGGCTGGAAAGTGTGCTGATAGAAGAAGGAATCGGCAGTGTGGTGTTCAAGCCGCTGGAGCAGGGGCTGCTCACGGATAAATATGTGAAAGGCATTCCGTCCGACTCGCGTATGATGAAGGACCCGCGGTTTTTAAAGCGAGATGCGCTTAATGAAGACCTGCTGAACAAGATAACCACGCTGAATGAGCTCGCAGCTCAAAGAGGGCAGAGCCTCGCGCAGATGGCCATTGCGTGGGTGCTTCACAATCCGAGTGTGACGTCCGCGTTGATCGGCGTAAGCAGACCGTCGCAGATTAAAGAAAATGTGCGTGCGCTTAGCAACCTTGCGTTTTCCGAGGATGAGCTGAGGCAGATTGATAAAATTGTTCTGGGGAAATGATGAATAATGGACAATTAAGAATTTAGAATGACTTTAGAGAGGCTACCGGAGAATGTTCTGGCAGTCTCTGTTCATGTCATCCTGAGTGGAGTGGAACGAGCGAAGGATCTGGCTTTTCAGAAATATACGATCTTCAATACAATAAAAATAGTATCGCGGCAATGGCTGATCGGAGCAACTCAGAGATAATAAAAAAACCTCCTGCTGAGGGATGATCCCGGCAAGAGGTTTTTATTCATTCAGCTTTATTTCACGCTATAAGCCTTTTTATACGATTCGGACGGCATAATCTCATCCATCTTCTCGTGAATCACACCCCAGCCTTTAATAACGGCTTTCGTTTCCACATAACCTTCTACGCCCCAGTAGCGAATCTTCGTCCACCCTTCTTTATCCGGCTCGAGTATCTCAATAGACGAATACGACGGCACCTTAGATAGGCCGGTTGAGTCTTCGTTCGGCTCTGCGTAAATGTACACAGTATTTTTGATGATATCGGCATCCTCGCGCGACATCATCACGCCCTGCTGGAATGTAATAAACGCGGTGCGTATGTAGCCTTCACGGTTCTCCAGCTTCACCTTGGCCCACGGCTCGGCAATCTGCAACACCTCCACCTCGGTTCCAAGCGGTAAACGCTTCACAACGCGATCGTTTGAGCCGTTGCCTGTGCGAATATCCGCATCCTCTTTCACAATCCATGCTTTGGGGTTTGCCAGCTCGGGCAGGTCAAAGAACGTCTTCTGGAACGCCTTGTAATCGCCGAAAGACATCTTTGACTTCAGCAGCTTTCTTGTCGCCGAATCGGATTTTTCGGAATTTGACACTTTAATTGTGGTGCCGGGGCAGGCGTAGTAATACAGCCACTTGGCATCCTCCACATACAAGCGCACACAGCCGTGAGAGCCCTTGCCGCCCAACCGTCTGAAAGCACCGCCCTGAAGCGTGTTCACATCGCGCTTGTCGTACATAATCGAGTGAAAATAGACGCCGCCGACAATCTGAGTCCAATACTGCGCAAACGTACCGTCAAAAGCGGTGAATTCGCCAAAACGCTCATGCCCGCCGATCTTCCATATGCCCACGGGTGTTGGTGTGCCCTCATCCTCGGGGTCGAGCGGGTCAAGCTCGGTACGGCCCGATGTGCAGATAAAACGTCTGACGATTTTCGTGTATTCGCCGTCTTTATCCTTCTCAAAAACCGTAACGATCTGGTTCTTCAGATCGAGCAGTATATAGTATTTGTCGGGATCGCTGTTTTTCAGCTCATCATAAGCCAGCGCGGTCTGCGGTGGTACCACAATACCGCAAAAGATAACAACCGCAACGAGTATAAAAAAGAATCTTTTTATCAAAATGCACCTCCGAAATGCTATGGCAAACAATAGTAATAGAAAAAGTATAAAAACAAAAGGGGAGACTGTCAAGGGCGCAAAGAAAATTGAAGCGCCTTGAGCCCCTTGAGACTGCTAATAAATCCTTATGTGCGGCCTATTAAAGATAAGCTGTTTTAATTTTTTCGGCTGTGTCCGTTCCCGGCAGGGGAGTATGCACAAACAATCTGAGCCCCGATTGATCGGGCACATCAAAGCTGCTGCTCTCAAAATACAGCGTTCCGGCCGAAGGATGGTTCATCGTTTTATACACGCTGCTGTCATCCTGAATGTCGTGCAGCGGCCACCATTGCTTAAATTCGGCGCTCTCTTTCTTCAAATCCTCAATAAAACTAATCAGCCATGGGTCTTCAATATATTTGCCGCAAGTGGCGCGAAACCGACCGATCAGCACTCTGGCGTACAGATCCCAGTCGGCGTAAAGCTGTTTGAAATAATCATCCGTGAACATCCCCCAGACGACGTTTCTTTGTCGGCCGCTCATGGCACAAAAATCGCCGAACAGAAAACACGCGGCTTTATTCCAAGCCACCACATTCCAATGCCGGTCCGCAATGAAAGACGGGCAGAGCGTCAGATGATCAAGAACATGCAAAAGTGCGGGGGCCACAGTGGCTTTGGTTTCGGGAAGCTCAGACGGCATCGGCTGATTGGCCAGCCGATACAGATGAATGCGCTCATGCTTATCGAGCAGCAAAACCCTTGCAAGGCTTTCGATAACCGAGGAAGACACATGGATATCGCGTCCCTGTTCAAGCCAGGTATACCATGTGAGGCCGATACCCGCCAGTTGAGCGACTTCTTCGCGGCGAAGACCCGGCGTGCGTCGGCGCGCCGTGGCTGGCAGCCCCGCTTGCACCGGGGAAATCTTCGCCCGTCTCGTTTTTAAAAAATCGGCCAGCTCTTCACTGCGGTGATTTTCTGTATTTGCGCTCATCTATTTTCCTGCCTGTTAGTATTGATACCAGTATAATTTGGCTCCTGTTCACATTATAAAACGTGTATTAACATAATACCAGAATTCAATTTAAATTAACTGTAAGGAGGATAATGAAATGAAGTTTTTATGGACGACAATCTATGTCAGGAATCTGGAGGAATCAATTGCTTTTTACACCGGTTTGCTTAAGCTCAAAACGCTGAATCGTTTTCCTGCTGGGCTCGGCATGGAAATTGCTTTCTTAGGCAACGGTCACGAGGGCGAAACGCTTGTGGAGCTTATGGCAGACAGCAAAATCGGTGATGTTAGCTTTGGCGAGAGCATCTCACTTGGGTTTGCCGTAGAGTCTGTAGACGATATGCTTACCCTTGTGAAAGACAAAGGCATCGCCGTACACAGCGGGCCATTCGAAACACCGGCCTTTCGGTTTTTCTGCATCAAAGACCCAAATGGTCTTAATGTGCAGTTTTTTCAGAAGAAACAGCCGTGATGCCGTCTGGGTAGCATCATCGCAGTCGCTTCGCATACAAAGCGATGACTGAAAAGGGTTATCAAGACTCTGAAAGTCCTGCACAGGCGTGCTTTTTTTCATAAAATCGGATTGTCACGGCGCATTTTTTTAGCAGAGCACAAAAAGATGGACGGAAAATTGTGCCAGAGTGTAATTTTTGCTATAAAAACTTTATATTGATGTTGACAATCACGAATTTCCGATTAAAATATAATATATAATAAGTGTAACAAGGGCGTTTCACGATTTATTTCGTGAAGCGTCTTTTATTTTAGGAGGTATAAGTCATGGCAAACGAGAAGTTTTTATCACCAGAAGAAATATTTGGGGAATATGTCTTCAATGAATCCGTGATGAAATCACGGTTATCAAAAGCCACAGTAAAAATCCTCAAACAGACCATTGAATCCGGTTTTGCCCTCGATTCTTCGATCGCCGATGAAGTTGCATCCGCGATGAAGGCTTGGGCTCTTGAGAAAGGGGCCACACATTTTACACACTGGTTCCAGCCGATGACCGGTATCACAGCCGAAAAACATGACGCGTTCATTTCTCCGTGCGGAGACGGCAAGGTCATCATGGAATTCTCGGGCAAAGAGCTCATCAAAGGCGAGCCGGACGCATCGTCGTTCCCGTCGGGCGGCCTGCGCGAAACCGCCGCAGCCAGAGGCTACACAGCTTGGGACTGCACGTCTCATGCGTTTGTGAGAGAGGGCACACTGTATATCCCGACTGCATTCTTCTCGTACACCGGCGAGATTCTCGACAAGAAAGCGCCGTTGCTGAGAAGCGTAGAGGCGCTGAGCACACAGGCCCTGCGCGTTCTTAAGGTGTTGGGTAACACCACATCCCGTCAGGTTGTCTCCACCGTCGGCCCGGAGCAGGAATATTTCATCATCAACCGTGAGCTTTATAACAAGCGTCTCGACCTGATGCTGACCGGCCGCACACTGTTTGGCGCCATGCCGCCCAAAGGCCAGGAGCTGGAAGATCAGTATTTCGGCCGTTTGCGCAACAAGATATGCGATTTCATGCACGATCTTGATACCGAGCTTTGGAAGCTGGGCATCACAGCCAAAACCAAGCACAATGAAGTGGCTCCGGCTCAGCACGAGCTGGCGATTATATTCGACCCGGCCAGCATGGCGGCAGACCACAACCTACTGGTGATGGAAATGATGAAGCGCATCGCCAAAAAGCACGGCCTTACGGCTCTGTTGCACGAAAAGCCGTTCGCGGGCGTTAACGGCAGCGGCAAGCACATCAACTGGTCTATGGCGACCAACGACGGCATCAACCTGCTGGAACCCGGTATGAAACCGATTGAAAACGAACAGTTCCTGATTTTCTTAGCTGCGGTTATTAAGGCTGTGGATGAATACTCGGAAATCCTTCGCCTCTCCGTTGCAAGCGCAGGAAACGATCACCGTTTGGGTGCCAACGAAGCGCCTCCGGCTATCATCTCCATGTTCGTCGGCAAGGAGCTTAACAGCATTATCGAATCGATTATCAGCGGCAACACCTATGTTGACAATGGCCGTGTGAAAACCAATCTCGGTATTAATTCGCTGCCTGTGATTACAGAAGACGCAACCGACCGTAACCGGACGTCGCCGTTTGCCTTCACCGGCAACAAGTTCGAGTTCCGTATGTGCGGCTCGTCTCAGAACGTTGCGGAAGCCTGCTTCACGATCAACACCATCGTGGCTCAGGCACTCAGCGAAATCGCTGACAAGCTGGAAAAAGCAAGCGACGTACCGGCAGCCGCGATGGATGCGATCAGAGACATCTTTAAAAAGCATCAGCGTATCATCTTCAACGGCAACAACTATTCGGAAGAATGGGTCGTCGAAGCTGCGAAACGCGGTCTGCCAAACATCGGAAACACCGTGCTCGCTATCAAAGAGATCCTTGCTGAGAAGAACAAGCTCGTGTTTGAAAAGATGGGCGTACTCAATGAGAAGGAAATTGAATCGCGCTATGAAATTCTTCTGGACAACTACACAAAGACCATCAACGTGGAAGCTTTAACGCTCATCGATATGACCGAACGTTTGCTGCTGCCCGCTGTGCTGGGTTACGCGCTTAAACTTTCCGAGATCGCCGATAAAGCGGGAAGCAAAACGGCAAAAACGCGTCTTGTGAAGGTCAATGAGCTGGCAGACGCGATGGATGCGGCGCTGAGCTCGCTGAAGAGCGCCGTTGCATCGGCCGAAGGCAAAGATGCGCTTGAAACAGCGCTCAAATTCCGTGAGAACGTGGTGAGCGGTATGGAAGCGCTTCGTGCTGTTATCGATGTGACCGAGCCGATCATCCCTGCGGATGTGTGGCCTGTGCCGGTTTACACCGATCTGCTCTTCAGAGTGTAATACTTATAAACACAAAAGGTTCTGCGGTTTCGCAGAGCCTTTTTTTGTAGCAATGTCAACGGCTGGGGAAGAGCCGCCTAAAGTCGCCATGGGAGGGTTGCAAAACACGTTTTCTATGGTAAAATGGGTTCGCGACAAAAATGCTTTATTTAAGTTGTAATCTCTGTGTCTTGTGACAACCTTCTTAAAGATGATAAGTTGGTGATTAAGCACACAATACAAACATCGCATCACATCGCCTGTCGGCGACAGCTTCTCTTCGAGAAACCAATAGTTGAGTATTAGTTCAATTAATGATCCATCAAATTTATATTTATTATTTAACTTCAAGCAAACCTGCACAAATAAACCATATATAGATACGAATATGAGAATGGACACAAAATATTGTGGTATCGTATTGACATGATACGCAATCACAAATATAATAGCATCACCCTTTAAATGCGAATAATTATTAAGAGGATGAAATATGGCAACTCAGATTAAAAAAAGAAATGGCGCAGTCGTATCCTTTGACGCCATCAAAATCAAACATGCAATCGAAAAAGCGAACCGGGCTGTTCACGACGAAATCATGGATGAGAAGGCGCTGAATGATTTAACGGGTATTGTAACGAGTGCTATTAAAAACAACGCTATCCCCACGGTGGAAGAGATTCAGGACGTGGTGGAGGAGACTCTGATTCGGGCGGATTACGCGAAAACTGCCAAAGCGTATATTTTATATCGTGCGGAGCATACGAAAATACGTCAGGCGGAGAGCGACCTGATGGATATATACAAGCAGCTCACATACCGTGCCGCCAAGGATGTGGATTTGAAACGTGAGAATGCGAATATCGATGCGGACACGGCGATGGGGACGATGCTGAAATATGGGTCGGAAGGCTCTAAATACTTCGTCAACAACGATGTTCTTCCCAAGGATATTGCTGCGGCGCATATTAACGGCGATATTCATATCCATGATCAGGATTTTTATATGCTGACAGAAACCTGCTGCCAGATCGATTTGCTTAAGCTGTTTAAGAACGGCTTTTGCACCGGACATGGACACCTGCGTGAGCCCAATGATATCGGTTCATATACCTCTCTTGCTTGTATTGCCATTCAGGCCAATCAGAATGAAATGCATGGCGGGCAGAGCATACCTAATTTTGACTACAGCATGGCACCGGGCGTGAAAAAAACGTTCCGAAAAGCGTATATCAAAGAGCTGTCACGGTATCTGCAGGCAGCGCACGGCATGGATAAAGACGTTGTCGATTCTCTGGTGAAAACGGCATGTGACGGTATCAATGAAATTTCTCTGGGGAATGACGATGCATATGGCAGCAGAATTGCTGAGATTTTAACAAAGTCTCCGGCTGCTTTGGGCGCTAAGGAGGCTGCCAAAGCTCATCGTTTTGCACGGCAGGGTGCCATAGACGATACCGATCGGAGAACGTACCAGGCGATGGAGGCCCTGATACATAATCTGAACACGATGAATTCCAGAGCGGGCGCGCAAGTGCCGTTCAGCTCTATCAATTACGGAACCGATACGTCCCCCGAGGGCCGCATGGTGATTAAGAACTTGCTGCTTGCCACGCAAGCAGGGCTTGGTGATGGAGAAACGCCTATTTTTCCGGTTCAAATTTTCAAGGTGAAGGAAGGTATTAACTATAATCAGGACGACCCCGGCTACGACTTGTTTCAGCTTGCCATGCAAGTCAGCGCCAAGCGTTTGTTCCCGAATTTCAGTTTTCTGGACGCGCCGTTTAACCTGCAATACTACAAAGAGGGCGACTACGATACCGAAGTGGCTTATATGGGCTGCCGAACGCGCGTGATGGGAAATGTGCATGATAATAACAGGGAAACCACCTGCGGGCGGGGGAACTTAAGCTTTACATCGATCAATCTGCCGCGTATAGGCATTGAGGCAAACCGCAATATTGACCGGTTTTACAAGATATTGGACGAGAGGATGGAACTGACCATTCGCCAGTTGGTACACCGTTTTAAAATTCAGTGCACCAAGAAGGTATACAATTATCCATTTTTAATGGGGCAAGGCGTGTGGATTGATAGTGAAAAGCTGGGGCCTGAGGACAGTATAGCGGACGTTTTAATGCATGGTACACTGAGTGTCGGCTTCATCGGGCTTGCGGAATGCCTGAAGGTGCTGGTGGGTCAGCACCACGGTGAAAGCGAAGAAAGCCAGCGAATCGGCCTTCAAATTATCAGCCGCATGCGCCAGCGTATGGATGAGGAAAGCCAGCGTACAGGGCTTAACTTTACGCTGCTCGCAACGCCCGCAGAAGGCTTGTCGGGGCGCTTTGTGAATATGGACAAAAAGAAATACGGTGTGATTGAGGGCGTGACAGACCGCGATTACTATACGAATTCGTTTCATGTGCCTGTTTATTTTCCGATCAAAGCGCATCGGAAAATAACGCTGGAAGCCCCGTATCATGCGCTGGCCAACGCGGGGCATATCAGCTACGTTGAGCTTGACGGCGACACGTCACGTAATCTGCAGGCGTTTGAAGCGATCATCCGTTTTATGAAGGAAAGCGGCATCGGTTATGGCTCGGTGAACCACCCGGTAGACCGCGACCCTGTGTGCGGCTATAACGGCATTATAGACAATGTTTGCCCGGGCTGCGGACGGGGTGAAGCCGATGGCGCGCCGAAGTTTGAGCGTATCCGCCGAATCACGGGATACCTCGTGGGAACCATCGACAGATGGAACAATGCCAAACGCTCCGAAGAGGGAGAGAGAATTAAGCATGGCCTCTGAGCTGAAGGTTTACGGCCTAGAGCAAGAATCTATTGTGGATGGTGAGGGCATTCGGTACGTTATATTCGTGCAGGGCTGTCCGCATCATTGCCCCGGCTGCCATAATCCTGAGTCGCATCCATTCGACGGCGGAAGGCTGCTCAGCATTGATGAGCTGTATGCGCAAATCTGCGAAAACCCTCTGCTGAAGGGAGTCACCTTCAGCGGCGGAGAGCCTTTTTGCCAGCCGGAGCCGCTGGCTGAACTGGCAAGGCGTGTGCACGGCAAAGGGCTTGATGTCACGGTTTACACGGGGTACCGGTATGAGGAGCTGCAGCAAATGCAGCAGCAAGGCATTAACGCATTGCTGGCGCAAACCGATACGCTGATAGATGGACCGTTTATTCTGGCGCAGAAGGATTTGTCGCTGACGTTTCGGGGCAGCCGAAACCAGCGCATTATCAACTTGAAAAACGGCGCGCCGCAAACAGGCGACTGATATCATTGAGACGTTGCCAGCCCGGGCTGCATGTTTATACCGAGCTTCTCTTCAAAGAATAAGCATTCTGACAACGAAAAGCTTTGCGGCTTCGCAGGGCTTTTTTTGTCTAAAGAATACCCTTTGGTAATGCCGGGTTCCAAAAGCTTCAGCTATGAAAAGGCTTTCGCGATAGACTATACTTTATATAAGATAAAATTAGGATGACTTATGAAAGCCTTCTCCTCGAGAAGAAGCCTAAATAGCAGCTATCAACGTCAGACGATTCTTTGCCTTTTACCATATTCCTTATCCTTGTTGATGTAATTACAATTCAATCCTCAATACGACACAAACATCCATTATTGACAATAATAAAACAAAATGGTACATTAATTGCAACAATTTAGTTGCGATTACTTTCTTCAACTCAATTCATATGCAACCATTTATAATAGAAAAGGAAGAATAAAATGAGTAGAAATCCAAAATTAAAACTGATAAGCATGATGCTTTGCTTGATGCTTGTAATCAGTCTGCTGCCCTCAACCGCTTTCGCTTATGACGAAGGCGGAGAGAATTACGATGATTATGAATACAATAAGCTTAAAGATTTTCTGAGTCTTCCGTCAGCGTCGCCCGGGTACACCAATGGGCAAGCCTTGACATCTATGTACGACAAGGACAGCCCGTCGAGCTGGCCAGGTATCACATGGGAATCGTATCTGGAAGGTTCAGAAAATGTTCTGCATGTGAAAGAAATTTCATGGACCTCCGTAAGTCTCGACGGCGATCTGGATCTGAGTGACTTTGTCTATCTGGAGTCGTTTATAGCGAATTATAACCACATCGACAGCCTGAAAGTTGATAATGACAAAGCGCTCGAAACGCTTAACTGTTCGGGTACGCATCTCGTTGACTTTAACGGTAACGTAAAAAATGTTGGAATCACCTCGCTGGATTTGAGCACAAATACCGCACTTCAAAGCTTAAACTGCAGTGAAAACGCATTAACGGCGCTGGATGTGAGCGATAACATTAATCTCATGTGGCTAAAATGCAATAATAATCAGATACCTGTTTTGGAACTTTCGTCTCTTAATGCGCTGGAAGAATTAGAATGTGATTATAACTTAATAGCCGCACTCGATACGTCTGCGGCGGGCGCATCCCTGAAAAAGCTTTGTTGTGGCAACAATGAAATCAGTTCGTTGACATTAACAGGAAATACAGGGCTCGAGAAGCTGTACTGTAACAACAACAAGCTCACCGGAACGCTTGACCTGGAAAATCGCGCATCACTCGACATTCTTGACTGCGGCTTTAACGAGCTGACGGCGCTTGTCACAAATGGTTGTACAAATCTGAGGATTCTCAGCTGTATCGACAATCAGATAAGCTCTCTTGATATTGCGAATTGTACGGTTCTTGATAAATTGTTTTGCAGCGGCAACAGTTTGAGTGCGCTGGACGTAAACGCCAACACGAAGCTTACCGAGCTGACCTGCGAGGATAATAAGCTGAAATCGCTTCCTGTCAGTGCGAATACAAAGCTAAGGAAGCTCTACTGCGACAATAATGAAATAAGCTCGCTAGATGTCAGCGCAAATCGTGATCTTCTGCAGCTGGGATGCAGCGACAACAACCTCTCCGAACTGAGTATCAATGCCAACATCAACCTCAACTGTTTAGACTGCAGCAAAAACAAGATAACCGGTCTTGATGTTTCAATCAATACGGCATTGGCTGAGCTTTACTGTGAGGACAATCTGATCACGACACTTGATGTCGACAATAACACATCCCTGAGGGATTTAGAATGCAGCGGCAATCGGCTTGGGACACTGGACGTGACGAAAAACACGTTGCTTCAAGTCCTTGAGTGCTCAAATACTGGCCTATCGGCGTTGGATGTAACAAAAAATGTGAGCCTTTCCGGTCTGAATTGCAGTCGCAATCAGCTTTCTTCACTAGATTTGACACATAATGCGCAGTTGTCCACACTTGACGTGAGCAGCAATCGGCTTTCATCGCTGGATCTGAGCAGATTTATTTTGGTGATTATCGACTGCACAGACAATCCGCTCACCGACTTGAAGGCGGCCATCCCTTACGACTTAGACAAAACCTCTGCAATGGAGCTGAGAGCAAACGGGGAAGGGTATGTCGGTTTATATTTCATTTGGTCGGATGAATCGGAAGAGAACATGTATGTTGAAGCTGTACCCAAAACCGGCGAGACATTCTTAAACTGGACAGACGCGGCGAACGTGACGGTATCAACCTCTGCGAAATATGCGTACAAATACAATACAGCTTACATATTAACCGCTAATTTTCCGTATGTTGTTTCGTTTGATACAGATGGCGGAAGCACGGTTGCGAAGCAGAGCGTGCCGCCGGGGGGGCGGGTATCGAAACCGGCCGATCCTGTAAAAACCGGTTATACTTTCGGCGGATGGTATAAGCAAAGAGAACTGACAAGTGCATGGAACTTCGGTGACGACACGGTGACGGCCAATACCACACTTTACGCAAAATGGATGAAGTTAACCGATACACATACGCTCATACCGGTTTCCATCAGCTGCACAAAGGCCGATGCGACTTTATACGGCGCGGCAAATGGGAATATCACCATTACGGCATCGGGGGGCAACAGCGGTGCGTATTTGTATTCTATTGACGGCGGTGCGAGCTGGGGCAGCGCCAACAGCTTCAGCGTGGCGGCGGGCACTTATACGGCAGCTGCTTGTGATGCAGCCAATAAAGGCAATGGACAAATGCAAACGGTGATGGTTGGTCAACCGCCAAGCAGAGGAAACGTTCCGGCGACGAAGGTGCCGTCTAAAACGAACGCGGGAACGGCAGTCACTTTGATACCGCCGGCCGCGCCGAAGGGCTATACGGTTCAGTCCGTCACCTACACGTCCTCCAATCCGGCTATCGCGTCTGTGGACTCAAACGGCAATGTGACATTCCTCGCGGGCGGTAAGGTGACGATTATCACCAAGGTGGTCTCCCAGACAGTCGATAAGAAGGGCAGGGTGAAAACCAAGACCACCACCATTAAAAAGACAATCACAGTTCAGCAGCCGGTATCGTGGATCTCGCTGAACCTTGCGGATACGACCATCGCGCGGACGCAGAAAGTGAAGCTGACGGCATCGATCGCGCCGGGCACTGCCAGCAACAAGAAGCTGACATGGAAATCGAGCAACCCCAAGGTGGCGGCGGTTTCCAGCGCGGGTGTGGTAACGGGCAAGACGGGCGGTGCGGCGGTGATTACCTGCACCGCGAAGGACGGCAGCGGCGTTTCGGTGAGCTGTACCGTGACGGTAACACCGATTTACCCGGCAGGCTTGAAGATGAGCAAAGCGGCGCTGACGCTGAAGACGGGGAAAACGGCTGCGCTGAAAGCGACGATAGCCCCGAAGAATACGGACTATAAAACGGTGACATGGGCGAGCAGCAACCCGGCCGTGGCCACCGTGGATGCCAAGGGCAAGGTGAAGGCCATTGCAACGGGCACGGCAACGATCGCGGCGACGACGAGCAACGGCATCACAGCCGTGTGCACGGTGACGGTTCAGTAAGCGGGTAATAAAAATTACAAATTGACATGACTGAGCCGATAAATACAATCGGCTCAGCTTGATGATAAACCACTCCATCTGTCATGCTGAGGAGCGGAGCGACGTGAGCATCCCATGGAAAAACGCTTTTAACATGGGATTTTTCGACATCGCTAACGCTCGCTCAAAATGACAATAATGACTTTGTCAGAAGCCTGAGCCGATAAATACAATCGGCTCAATTTTTCTCAGAAATCATCATGTGCTTACGCATATCAATGAACGAAGCTACGGTTAGCGGTCATTCTTTTTGCTTTCGCAGTGAACGAGCGAAGAGAAGCGACTACGAAGTGGACTGTATGACAAATAATGTTGGTTTAACCACCATGATATAACAATTGTGAGTGATACGCCAGATTTACACAATGATAACAACTTTTATGTTACAATGGAAGCAAAAGGAGGAACGGGTGCATGGCCAACATACTGATTGTTGAAGACGAAATGCCGATCAGCAATCTGATAACGATCAATCTGCAGATGACCGGGCACCGCTGCACCCCGGCATACTGCGGAAAAGATGCCGTTGCATTGGCGCGCAGCAGCGTCTATGATCTCATGCTGCTTGATATTATGCTGCCGGACATTGACGGCTTTGGTGTGATGGAGAAAATCAGAGACATACCGGCGATATTTTTAACTGCACGCCACGAGACGACTGACAAGGTGCACGGTTTCACACTGGGCGCGGACGATTACATCACCAAACCGTTCGAAGTCACAGAGCTGCTGCTGCGCGTTCAGGCGGTACTGCGGCGGACACAGAAAACGGAAGCCGCCTACAGTTCGGGCGATCTGACCATACGGTTCGACTCACGACAAGCCTATTTGCGCGGTGAGCCGGTGGATTTGACGCTGCAGGAATTCAATCTGCTGCAGATTCTAATAGAAAACAGGAATATCGCCCTGTCGCGCCAACGCCTTTTAACCGAGGCGTGGGGCATTAACTTTATGGGCGAAAGCCGCACGGTGGATGTTCACATTCAAAAGCTGCGTAAAAAGCTTGAGCTGGAGGCTCGTATCAACACCGTGTTTAAAGTGGGGTACAGGTTTGAGGATTGAACGATGAAGCTATGGCAGAAGAATTATTTATTCGCCGTTCTTTGGATTATGGCGATATTCTATATTTATGTGTATTTTCTTGCCGTGCCCTCGGTGACATCGCTGCTGGAAAGTGCGAAGACCGCAGCCATCAATGAAGAATACGCCATCTCCCGTGCGCTCGATAGTACATTTAACAGTATAAAGGCCGATACCCATCAAAGCGCGGCGGCTTCTTTTGCCGAGTATTATGCGGATAAAGACGTCTATTTGGAGGTCGGCAGCGACGATGGTGTGCTTTTCGGCAACCTGCCGTTTGCGTCTGCCCGCGAGCCAGGGACGCTCAAATGGGTGGCACATGGGCAAGACACTTATATCTTTATGACGGATCAGCTCACCAACGGATATTATTTTGTGCTGGCCAAATCCGCTACCCATGCGGTCAGCGCCGGTATTAGCCAGTCGATTTTATCATCGTTAACAGGTGCGGGTGTGATGCTCGCGCTGTGCGTGCTGCTTTATCTCACACTGAAAAAGATCAATCAGCCGGTAGATCGGCTCGCGCATGAGCTGCGCACGCCGCTGACAGCCATCAGCGGCTATGCGGAAGCCCTGATGATCGCCAAGCTGACAGCGCAGCAGCGCCATGACGCAACACGCTACATAATCGACGAGAGCAAGCGCCTTGCGGAGATATCGGAAAAGCTGTTGACGATTTCAAACCTGCGCGAGAGCGGTGCTAAGCGCGAAAATGTAGATGTAGAGGCAATGTTCGCACATGCGCAAAAAACATATGGTCAGGTTAAGTATACTGTCGGGACAAAGCGGATAACGGGTGATAAGGTGCTGCTGCAAAGCCTGATTAACAATCTGGTTGCCAACGCGATTAAGGCTTCTTATGAGGGCGGCGTTGTTGAACTTAATGCAGTTGACAGGCAGATCACCGTCAGCGACAGCGGCAAGGGCATGAGCGAAGACTTATTGGAATACGTGAACCACCCGGGACGGGCCGAAAACCCGCACAAGCGCAACGGCCTTGGCATTCCGCTGTGCCATGAAATCGCAAAGCTGCACAAGGCTGTGCTGCACTTTGCATCCGAAGAGGGCAAAGGAACGCGGGTCACAATTACTTTTACAACTTGATAACGTCCCCGTGAAGACTCCGTGATATGTTGAGGCATATGCTCTGTTTGAAAAGAGGTGATGTTTTATGAGAAACTTTATTAAGAAAAATAAAATCCTGCTTATAGCCGCCGCTATTGTGCTGGCAGGCGGAATCTGTTTGGCCGTGGTGCTGGTCAGTCAGGCGCATAGCGCGATGGCCGCGGATAAAATTCAAACCGCCGAAGCCGAGGCGGCGCAAACCGTTGAAATTGCTGAATCGGCTGATAAGCCCACGCCAGAGGAGACAGCAGGGCCGCAGCCCACACCAACTAAATCCACGCTGAGTGCAGAGGCGCTGAGCATTGTGGTTGGGCGAAAGGAAATGCGGCGCGATAATGTCATCCCGGGTATAGATAATGGGGGGATAAAAAAAGCCGACACGTGGAAAAACATAGAGCCGAATGATTTTGATGCCCTAAAGAAGAAAGCTTTGCCCAAAGCCAGCGAATACGCCAAAGCTTTCTTCGACTACGATATAGCAAACGATCTCGTTGACTACCTGTACTACACGGATGCCAGCGGACATCGCGGTGATTTTATCAGGGTATTCACAACAGACGAGGCCATCATCTGCACGCTGGCGGCGGACACTCTGGATCTCATCGCTATCGATTATTATTTCATTCCGGCTGGCGAGCAGGCGCAGAGGGATATCGACGATTATTCAAAAGTTCCGGACAGCGACCGTGAGATTGCCGACAATATTGCCGCTGTATTTAACACTACCGTGGCGGATATAAGGTATACAGGCGGCGGCGGAGGCAGCGGAATCTGGCGGAATGACTACGCGCTTAAAATGAAAAGCGGTAAACTTGCAAGGTTCGGGGTGATGAACGGGACGCTCTACGCTGTGGGCGTTTACCCGTCGGAAGCGAGCATGCAGGAGGGTGTTTATTTTGACGCGGACGTGCAGCGGGATCCGTCCATTGTAAAACTGGCTTCCGAACAGGACTTTAAAAAGGGTGAGCCCCGCCAGGGCGATATGACGCGGGAACAGGCACTCGATATCTATCAGCGATTCCTGACGCTGGCGAATGGTGAGGGACAATACAAAGAGCCCAAGATGACGTTCTATATTGACAATTCGGGTGTGAGGGAGAATTACTGGCAGCTATCAAGCAAGCAGCTGTCGATGGATATCACATCGAAAAGCAAATGGATCATTTCCCTGAGCTGCGGCAATCTTAACAACCCCGAGCTTGATCTGACGAAGATTGAATACGGTGATATGGGCGGGGATGAATATACGGACTATGTCGCCAATATCATGGGCAATATCTATGGCGATGAATTCAATTATGTCAGCGTCAACGCCGTGTATGATGACCATTTCTGCACCATAGACGCGTTCATGCACGATGGCTCCATTTATGAATTCATGTTTGAGGACGGCAATCTGCAGCAGGTTATGTTCTTCGCGAGCGAAGAATGTTTCCGGGGGTCTCAGACGGGCTGGAAGGCCGACCATGAGTATATCAACACAGTCACCGGCGAAGCATTTATTCCACAATAGAGCCGACTTTGACGAGGTGAAGATTGAAGTCTATCTAAAACAATAAATCTGATTCCGTCCTGCCGAAGGCGCAAATGCCTTGGCAGGATGTTTTTTTATCGTCGATAATAAAGGTTGGCGATAGCGTTGCAGAAAAATCTACTTTGGATATATTAAAAATGTAACGCAGAGTTTATTTTATAGAAGTTTCAATGTATCCTGACACCATGTAAAAAGAAGACCAAAACTGTCAGCAAAGTCGTATGCATCGGTATCGCTTAGCTGCATAGCGCGATCCAAAACAGCACGGTTTTTGCCGGATAACAGTAGCAGTAATTGTGCCTTGGTCGGAATGTATTTTCCGTGCTCCAGATAATAAAGGTTCTGAAGGATAAAAAAAACACCTTTATAAGTACCGGGGAGGCTTTTGGCGTTTTCTTGTTGTCCGGAATGAATGTATCTGTGGCAAATTTCGTGGTACAAATTATTAACGCTTATTTTTATGAAATTACGGTTGTCATTTTGCGTGTACACAGGAACAAGCCGTTTCAACGAGCCGTAATAATCTTTCGTGCTGTTTAGTAGATGGCATATCTCAAGCGGATTCCAGCCCGCAAGATCATCTTTACTGCATATAAACCCGCACGACTTATCCGATTCCTCTAAGGACAAAATGATCTCCCGATAGCTGTCTAAGTCGGAAACAGCCAGCTCGTCGATCACCACCATGATATCGATATCGCTGCTGTCGGTCGCCTCTCCGCGAAGATAACTGCCTTGCAGACCGACATATATAAGCCTTGAATCATATTGTCGTTGAAGTAAATCAATCAATTGCGATATATAGTTTTCTATTATAATCATAAAAAACACCTCGCGCTTGGCATATAAAGAAACTGGACACCAAACAAGATACGCTTTGTATCAAAATTGGTGTCCAGTTATGGCGGAGAAGATGGGATTTGAACCCATGCACCGGTTACCCCGGTCTACTCCCTTAGCAGGGGAGCCCCTTCAGCCGTACTTGGGTACTTCTCCAAAAACCAGCTATTACATTATAAGAGAAACAGCACCCTCTGTCAACCAAAACGATACTTAATTTCAATTGATTTTGAAGAGATTTAAAACCCGCGATTTGATGGTTTTTTGCGTTATAAAATGCATTGTCAGCAAGAAAACGCCCCGTCTTCATTTGCCGAAAAAGGGGCGTTCGTATTTGTTCCATAATAATGTTATATAATTTGATGATGTTTTTTACAGGCTGTCGCCGAAATCTCTGCGGAACTTAGAAACCAGCTTTTCCTGCCAATCGCTGATGGGCTCTAACCGCCCGAAGAAGAAACGCAGAATATTGGGTTCTTCCACAAAACGAAGGCCGCCGACCAAATCTCTGTTATTATACAGCCATTCGATACGGTCGATGGTGTATTTCACCTGCGAGAGGGTAAAGACACGGCGCGGCATCGCAAGGCGCAGCAGCTCCATGCTGGCAAATGTTTCGTTACCCGCTTCGTCACGCTGCTCGGAGAGTGTGCCGCGCTCCATACCGCGTACGCCGCCCGCAATATACATGGCGGCTGCCAGCGAACCCGCAGGGTATTCGCTTTGGGGAACGTGGGGGATAAACCGCGATGCATCGAGGTGGCAGCCAAGGCCGCCTGCGGGGGTGATAACGGGTATGCCTTTTTTATAAAGCTCGTTCACCATGTACTGTATGAACAATGGCCCCTGGCTGATCATATCCATATCCAGCGTTTCTTCGAGCCCCACAGTGATGGCTTCCATTTCCCGCACGGACATACCGCCATAGGTGAGAAACCCTTCCAGTAGCGGCACCAGCTCGCGTAGCTTCAAATAAATTTCTTCGTCATTCACACATATGCCGCCGCCGCGTGCGCACCCAAGCTTGCGAGCCGAGAAGTACATGATATCGGAAAGCGAGGAAATCTCGCGGATGATGTCTTGCACGCTCATGTCTGCACATTCGCTGTCGCGTATCTTTAAAAAATAGAGGTTGTCCGCCAGCAGGCTGATGTCGGTTACAATCGGAATGCCGTGACTGCGGCAAATCTTTTTGATCTGCCGCATATTTGCGAGCGAAACCGGCTGCCCGCCGATGAGGTTTGTCCCCATCTCATAGCGCAGGAACGGTATCTTTTCAGCGCCGTGCTTCTCTATGAGGCAATTAAGTTTATCGGGGTCAATATCGCCCTTGAACGGATTGGCGCTGTCCACCTCCATCGCGGCATCCTTATAAATTTCCGCGACCTGCCCGCCGTTCAGCGTGATATGCGCTTTCGTGGTGGTGAAATGATAGTTCATCGGGATGATATCGCCGGGTTTAACCAATACGCTCGACAGTATGTTTTCGCATGCGCGGCCTTGATGCGCCGGAAGAAAATATTTGACGTTGAATATCCGTTTGACGGCTTCTTCGAGGCGATAAAATGTTTCCGAACCCGCGTAGCTGTCGTCCGCAATCATCATGGCGCCAAGCTGCCTGTCGCTCATTGCGTTCACGCCGCTGTCGGTGAGCATATCCAAAAATACGTCGCGGTTTTGGAGAAGAAATGTGTTGTTTCCCGCCTTGGAAATGGCGGCATGACGGTCTTCAATGGGGATTAAATTGAGCTTTTGGACAATGCGTACTTTGTGCATCTCCAAGGGAATAAATTCACCTGAGAAAAAATCGATTTTTGACATCCGTACTACCCTCCTGCAAAATATGTATGTACTATGTTGGAAGTCATTCTACCCTCGTTAAACAAAAGTAGACCGTGCTGCCATGCTTCCAAATTACCATATTACACTAAAATATTATCATATTTTATACTTTTCTACAACGTAAATTATTTTTTAATTCGGAAACGCTTTTTTACAAAACAAAAAGCGGCATCACTGCACAATGATACCGCTTTGATTGACTATTCGTTAAAAGAACACGCGGCGGCCGTGGCTCAGCCTTTTGTCGTACCAGCCTTCAACGCGGCAGATAATTACACACCCGTAATCCGACGAGGCGTGAATATGATAGCCGTTGCCAAGGTATACGCCGACATGCCCGATGGTTGCCATATCGTCATCGAAGTAGAACATCAGGTCTCCGGGCTGGAGCTGGTTTCTCGGGATATACTGCCACTTATCGTTTTTGCTGTATGTGCTGGCGGTAGATCGGCCAAGACTGTATCCCACTTTTTTGAGGCAGTAATAGATATAGCCGGAACAGTCGAAAGTCTCTGGGCCTATTGCCCCCCAAACGTACGGCTTGCCCTGCTGCATCAGTGCCATATCAAGGAACGCCCTGATACGCGAATCGGATACTGCCGGTAAATCGGGAAGAGGAGTGATGGCCTTAAGCCCGAGAATATCCAAACGCATCGACGTGTAATCGGAAATGGAAACCTTACCGTCTCCGTTAATGTCGCAAGCGGCTTTGGACACACTGTCGAGAGCTCTCAGCCCCAAAATGTGCTGACGGGCCAGTGTGTAGTCTGAAACGGAGACCGTACCATCGCCATTACAGTCGCCGTTAACGGCGATTTTCAATGTATCGCGCTGGGCGCCGTTTGCGTTCAGAACCAATGTCATTCCGGTTTTCATCGGTGTGCTTCCGCAAAGATTGCCAGCCGCATCTAATATGGCAAGATCCGCTGTTGCGTTTCTTAAGTTGCTCAAGAACTCGACCGAGGTGGTCATCTTTGGCACCCCTTTAAGAACACCTTGCGCGCGGTCAATGGGGTATTTGGTGGTTTCGATGGCGTATGATTTCACCGTGACGGCACAGGTATCAAAAACGGAGGGGTTGGACGACGAAACGGCTGTGATGGTGGCTGTACCTGCTGACACAGCGGTCACCGTGCCGTTTGATACCGTCACTATGCTTTCGTCGCTTGAAGACCAAGTTGCGGCTTTGTTGGCCGCATCATCGGGCGCGATCGCCGCCGTCAGTGCGGCGGTTTCACCGATGCCGAGCAGTAATGTTTTCGTATTGAGGGTGACCCCGGCCGCCGGTATGGTTGTTTGCGGGTCGCTGACGACCGTACAGCCTGCGCCTGCGATTGCCTGAACGGCGAGCTTGTCCTCACTGCCATCGGCAATAACCAGATAGTTGTTGGAAACATCAACGCTTGTTAACGCATGCGGTGCGCCAACCAGCGTGACAAGAGGCTGTATGCTCCGGATGGTGTTGTTTTTAAGGTTGATCGATGTAACGCCCGTGGCATAGTCAAGGCCCGAAATATCAGAGATGCTTTTGCCCGACAGATCGATATCGCCGGTGAGCGCAGCCATTTCTGAAGATGTGATGATGGTGTCGCTGTTTGCGTCTGCACCGAGTGTGGTTAACGCAGTTTTTAGGTTAGCGTCGGTCACAACGGTATCTTCGGCAAAGGCCGCATACATGCTGACCGCAAACACAACCATGAACACGGTGATGGTGACAAAGGGTATTTTGCGCTTTTTCTGAAATAATCTCATGTCGGCACGCATCCTCGTCATAATTTTGTAATATATAATATATATTCTTATAAAAACCAGCGCGTGTCAAGCTTTAATTGGAATAATTCTTATATCCTAAAGAAAGAAATGACTATACAGGTGAGTGAGGTCTGTTCTTTTTTTTAGTTTTTTTTCTTTGCTAATATAATAATCATGGCAATCTCGTTTATCGCCCAGACCAACAAAACAAAGCCGGTATCGTGCTCTGTTTGCGTTACATGTCCGCCGTCACCGCCTGAAACAAGGTATAGACCGAGACCAAATACGGATATGAGTGTGATGATTCCCGCGATCATAGAAAGAACAACTGCTGAATCCTTTCTTTTTACTGCCAAATATATAAACGAAATAAATACAAATGAAAAACCTATCGCCGTGAAAACGATTAGAAGCTGCATGAGTTCGTCAGGATAGATATCAAAAAAATCTGAGATGAAGCATGCAATGAGGAGAAAGCAGGCACTGACTATGACATTAAAAAGTGATAATTTGAAGCATTTATAAATGTTATACTCATTTGATCGAATAGCTTCACTGGACAAGTTGTTCTCAACTTTTAAATCCATAATAAAACCTCCTTATGTATATTTTATTAAATAATACAATGATTATTGTTAAATAACAATCGATACGACAGAAACCGTCGGCAAATATGGCCATCGTTATAATCGTTTCTAAGAAAGTTCTTTCACCGTGATGAGATCAAAAATTCTTGCGCTCCAAGAACACAAGCGTGTCGCCCTCAAACGGTTCGCTGCGCGTTTCCTTATACCCAAGCCTTTCATAAAAATCAACAATGTACGCGATATTCTTGCTGGTGAACAGCTGAAACGAGGCGCAGCCACTGAATTGCTCATGAACCGCCTGCATCAGCGCCTTGCCGATACCAAAGCCTTGAAAGCCGGGCAGCACCACAAGCTTGCCGATCCGGCACACATTCTGCTCGTCTGCATAGGCGCGGACGCTGCCGGCAATGCGCCCGTTTAGCGTATACTTCAATATCAGATGTTTTTCAAAGTCGGCTTCAATGTCGCTGAGCGTTTGCAGCAGTGGGGGCAGCGTCTCCTTATTCAGCATCACCGCAATGGGGGAGAACGCCGCTTTCTGAACGCTGAGTATCTCAGGCAAATCACCGCGCTCCGCGATCTGTACAGCACTTGTCATGATTCCACCTCACATGGCCTTGCCTTCAAAGGCGGCGCGGCGCTTCAAATCACTCATCAGTGCGTCAAACTGTTTTAGATCCAGCGACTGTGCGCCGTCTGACAGCGCTTTGGCGGGGTTGTTGTGAGCCTCGATGATCAGCCCGTCCGCGCCGACCGCAATCGCCGCGCGCGACAGCGCAGGCACAAGGCTGCGCAGCCCCGACGCATGGCTCGGGTCGACTACCACCGGCAGATGCGACTTTTGCTTTAAGAGCGGCACCGCCGAGAGATCCAGCGTGTTGCGCGTCATCGTCTCAAACGTGCGGATGCCGCGCTCGCACAGTATCACATTCGGGTTGCCCGAGGCGACGATGTATTCCGCGCTCATCAAAAACTCCTCCAGCGTGTTGGAAAAGCCGCGCTTGAGCAGCACCGGCTTTTTGCTATGGCCCACCTCGCGCAGCAGATCGAAGTTCTGCATATTGCGCGTGCCGATCTGTATCATATCCACAGCCTCAAACATCGGCAGCTGTGTCTGGTTCATAATCTCGCTGACAATCGGCAGCCCGGTTTCCTTTTTGGCGGCGAGCAGCAGGTGAATGCCCTCCTCGCGCAGCCCGGGGAACGCGTAAGGCGAGGTGCGCGGCTTGAACGCGCCGCCGCGCAGCATGGCCGCGCCGCTGCGTTTAATCGCTTTGGCCACCTCAATGATTTGTTCTTCGCTTTCCACCGAGCATGGCCCGGCCACTACGTGGAAAAACCCTTCGCCGAACGTGACACCATCTGCGCTGACAAGCGTGTTTTCGGGATGCACCGTGCGGTTCACCGCTTTGTATGGCTCCGTCACACGCTTCCCGTATTCCACAATGTCATTGGTCTGCACCACATGGTCCACATCCACCGTGGCCGTATTGCCAATCAGGCAGACGACGGTGTGCTCCGTGCCGGTACTTAAAAAAGTGGAGAAGCCGTCCGCTTCAATTCTTTTAACGAATGCGCCGATTTGCTCTTCGCTGGCGCCGTTTTTCAATACAAATACCATAATTATTCTCCTGATACTGTGGCTTGTTTCATCTCGCGCACATAGTCCGCAATCGGCTGCACGCAGCCTGTGCCGAACTTGGCGGCCATCTTCACAATCGCGCTGCCGACAATCACGCCGTCCGCCACTTTTGCCATGTCACGCGCCTGTTCGGGTGTGGATATGCCAAAACCGATCGCGCAGGGGATATCGCGCACCGCCTTGACCTCGGCGATCATTCGGCTTAAATCTGTGTTGATTTGGCTGCGCACACCCGTTACACCAAGTGACGACACACAATACACGAAGCCCTCGGCCTGCGACGCAATCAAGCCGATGCGCTCCTTGGAGGTGGGCGCGATCAACGATATCAGCTTCACATCGTGCGTGCGGCACGCGGGAGCCAGCTCATCCTTTTCCTCAAACGGCAGATCGGGCACAATCACGGCATCCACGCCGGTCTCGGCGCAGCGGCGCATAAATGGTTCCGCGCCGTATACGAATATCGGGTTGGCGTAAGTCATAAACGCGAGCGGTACGTCGGTCTTCTGGCGCACGCGGCTCACCATCTCGAAAATGCGGTCGGTCGTGGTGCCAGCCGCGAGCGCACGCTCATCCGCCTGCTGAATCACAGGGCCTTCGGCCACCGGGTCGGAAAATGGGATGCCCAGCTCAATCAAATCGGCTCCGGCCTGCGCCATTGCGAGCACCAGCTGCTCGGTGGTATCCAGATTCGGGTCGCCCGCCGTCACAAACGGGATAAAGGCTTTGCCGTTTTCAAACGCTTTGTGCAGCTTATTCATGGATATTCACCCCCCTGTAACGCGCGATGGCTGCCACGTCCTTGTCGCCGCGCCCTGACAGGTTAACGACGATAATCTGATCTTTTTTCATAGTCGGTGCTATTTTTTGCACATACGCCACGGCATGCGCGCTTTCGATAGCCGGGATGATGCCCTCGGTACGCGAGAGATACTCAAACGCCTGGACAGATTCCTCGTCGGTAACGGGCACGTACTGCGCGCGCCCCGTGTCAAAAAGGTTCGCGTGCTCGGGGCCGATGCCCGGGTAATCCAGCCCCGCCGATATCGAGTGAACGGGCGCGATCTGCCCGAAAGCATCCTGGCAGAAGTAAGACTTCATACCGTGGAATATCCCGAGTGAACCCGTCGCAATCGTTGCGGCGGTTTTGGGTGTGTCCGCGCCCAGCCCGGCGGCTTCACAGCCGATCAGCCGCACATTTGTCTCGGGAATAAAGTCGTAAAACAAGCCCATTGCGTTGCTGCCGCCGCCCACGCACGCCACCACCGCGTCCGGCAAACGGCCTTCGGTTTCCAGCAGCTGCTGCTTCACCTCTTTGCCGATCACGCTCTGAAAATCGCGCACAATGGTGGGGAACGGGTGTGGCCCCATCACGGAGCCCATCACGTAATGCGTATCGTCAATGCGCGAGGTCCATTCGCGCATCGCTTCATTCACCGCGTCCTTGAGCGTTTGCGTACCACTCGTCACCGGATGCACCTTTGCGCCGAGCAGCTCCATGCGGTACACGTTTAAAACCTGACGCTCGGTGTCTTCCTTGCCCATGTATATCTCGCATTCGAGGTCCATAAAGGCTGCGGCGGTGGCGGTGGCCACGCCGTGCTGCCCTGCACCCGTTTCGGCAATCACGCGCGTTTTGCCCATTTTCTTGGCGAGCAGCACCTGACCCAGCACGTTGTTGATCTTGTGCGAGCCTGTGTGATTTAAGTCTTCGCGCTTTAAATAGATTTTCGCGCCGCCGAGGTCGCGCGTCATCTTTTCCGCGTAATACAGCAGCGATGGCCGCCCCGCGTAGTTTTTCAGCAGCGCGTCAAATGCTTCGCAAAATGCGCTGTCGTTTTTATAATGCTCATAAGCTTCTTCCAGTTCAATCACGGCGTTCATCAGCGTTTCGGGTATGAACCGGCCGCCGTGTTTGCCAAATCGTCCTTTGCTCAATTGTCTTGCCTCCTTATCTGTTGAACAAGCTTTGCTATCTTGTCTTTGTCTTTTATGCCGTCTGTCTCCGCGCCGCTGCTCACATCAAGGCAGTAGGGCTTAAGCTGTGCGGCTCTGAGTATATTCTGCGCGTTCAATCCGCCCGCCAGAAAATACGGCTTGATGCCTTGCGGGATCAGCGACCAGTCAAACGTAACGCCGCTGCCGCCCTGCACACCCTTTTGCCATGTGTCCAGCAGCAGATAATCGCAGTCGAGAGGCTGTGCCTCCATAATCTGTTCAGCGCACTGCACGCGCACCGCTTTGATAACCGGAACACTGACAGCTCTTTTTAGCTTCCTAATATATAGAGCGTCTTCATGCCCGTGCAGCTGTATCATATCGATGATGCCGTCAAGTGCCAACGCTGTGACTTTGTCGATATCGGCATCCACGAATACGCCAACGGCTTGAATACGGCGGTCAAGCGTTTTTTTTAAAGCCGAGGCCTGCATGGTGCAAATCTGCCGCGGGCTCGGAGCGAACACAAAACCGATATAATCCGGCAGGGCTTCGTTGACGGCATCGATATCCTGCAGGCGGGAGAGGCCGCATATCTTTATTTTGCTCATGTGTCGCCGCCTTGGCGCAACGCCCTTAAAACAGCCTGCCGGTCGGTACTGCGCATCAGCGACTCGCCAATCAACACCGCATCCACGCCCGCATTTGTCAGGCGGGTGATATCGCCCTTTGTTTGAATGCCGCTTTCAGCCACAAATACCACGTCTGGCGGCACCATCGGCCGGAGTGTTTCGCATGTTTCAATGTTAACCTCAAACGTTTTGAGGTTGCGGTTATTAACACCCACAATGCGCGCGCCCGCATCCAGCGCCGATATAACCTCCTTTGCGGTGTGCGCCTCAACGAGCGCCGATAGACCGAGAGAATCGCAAATGTTGAGGTATTGATGTATCGTTTCCGTATCGAGCAGCGCGCAGATCAGCAGCACCGCATCCGCGCCGATCGATTTGGCCTCGTAAATCTGGTACTCATCCACCGTGAAGTCCTTGCGCAGCAGCGGCAGATTGGAAATGGCTCTGATTTCGGTGAGATAGCTGTCGCTCCCGAGAAAATACTCCGGCTCGGTGAGCACTGATATGGCGCTTGCACCTGCGGCTTCATAATCCCGCGCGATATCAATATACGGGAAGTCGGGCGCGATCAGCCCCTTGGACGGCGACGCCTTTTTCACTTCGCATATAAAGGCCATGCCGGGCTGCCGCAAAGCCCGCTCAAACGCAAATTCTTTTTTAGGAAGCTCAAGTGCGCGCTGCTTCATGGCCTCGGGAAACACGGCGGCCTTGGCTGCTGCAACGCGCTTTCGTGTGGCAACGGCAATTCTTTCAAGTATCATAGCACCTCGTTCGTCGCACGGACAAACGCCTCCATCTTATTTGCGGCTTTGCCGCTGTCAATTGTCTGTGCGGCCAGAGCCATACCGCCCGCGAGGCTGTCTGCCTTGCCCGCCATATAAAGGCATGCGCCCGCGTTGAGTATCACCACATCGCGCTTCGGGCCTTTGCTGCCCGAGAGAATGGCGCGCGCGATCTGTGCGTTCGTGACGGCATCGCCGCCCACCAGATCTTCGGGCCTGCACATCGCAAGCCCAAACTCGCCCGGGTTCAGTTCATAGCGCGTCATCGCATCACCGTTCACCTCGCAAACCTGCGAGGTTGCGGTCAGCGAAATTTCATCGAGGCCGTCGTTGCCGTGCACCACCATTGCACGGCGAACGCCAAGGTTCTGCAGCGTCTTTGCCATCGGCTCAATCAGCTTTTCGTCGTAAACGCCAAGCAGTTGAATCGTTGCAGAGGCGGGGTTGGAAAGCGGCCCCAAAATATTGAATATCGTTCTTGTGCCCATCTCGCGACGAACGGGCATCGCATGCTTCATTGAGGCGTGATAGCCGGGCGCGAACATGAAGCAAAGGCCGATGTCCGCAAGGATTTTGGCGCTTTGCTCGGCGGTTATATCAATCCGCGCGCCCAGCGCTTCAAAAAGATCCGCCGCGCCGCATTTGCTTGATACGCTGCGGTTGCCGTGCTTGGCGACCGGCACACCTGCCGCCGAGACAACAAACGCCGACACGGTGGAGATGTTAAACGTAAACGCTTCGTCTCCGCCCGTGCCCACAATTTCGAGCACTTCCATATCGTGCGGCAGCCGCGTGCAGCATTCGCGCATCACAGCCGCGCACGCGGTGATTTCGTCGATGCTCTCGCCCTTCATGCGCAGCGCCGTTAAAAACGCGGCAATTTGAGCCTGTGTGGCTTGCCCGTGCATAATCTCGCGCATTGATTCCTTAGCGGTGTCGTAGCTCAAGTCCTTTTTGTCTATCGCCTGTCGTATCGCTTCCTGTATCATTGTCGTCCTCCTTCCAGAGATAAAAAGTTTTTAAGTATCACGTCGCCCAGCGGTGTCAGCACGGATTCGGGGTGAAACTGTACACCGTAGATGGTCATTTCTTTGTGGCACACGGCCATGATTTCGCCGATATCATCCCGCGCGATCACTTTAAGGCAATCCGGCACGGTGTCTTCCTTCGCCACGAGCGAATGGTAGCGTGCCGCGTCGATGAAGTCGCTCAGCCCCGCAAAAAGCGGGCTGGTTGAGTCGAGCGTGATACGGCTTTTTTTGCCGTGCATCAGCTGCCGTGCGTGCGATATCGTCGCGCCGAACACCTCGCAGATGGCCTGATGCCCGAGGCACACGCCGAGAATCGGCACGCTGCCGCCCAGGCTGCGAATCACATCCTCGCAGATACCCGCATCCTTCGGGTAGCCGGGGCCGGGGGAGAGCAATATGTGAGACGGCTTTAATGCCTGAATCTCTTCCACGCTCATCGCGTCGTTGCGCACCACCCTGATATCCGAATTGATGCTTGCGGTGAGTTGGTATAAATTATAAGTAAAGCTGTCGTAATTATCGATTAAGAGTATCATTCGTCGTCCACCTCGTTTGCGCGTAATAAGGCGCTCATCACGGCGAGCGCCTTATTGCCGGATTCCTCATATTCAAGCTCGGGCACGCTGTCGGCCACAATGCCGCCGCCTGCCTGCACGCTGACGGTACCACCGCGTTTCACGGCCATACGAATCGCGATACACGTATCCAGATTGCCCGTAAAGTCGATGTACCCAAGAGCCCCGCCGTATATGCCCCGCGGCGATTGCTCGAGTTCTTCAATAATCTCGCAGGCGCGTATTTTGGGTGCACCCGAGAGTGTTCCGGCGGGCAGTATTGCCTCCAGTGCATCCAGCGCGTCACGCTCGGGCAGCAGGTTGCTTTCCACACGCGAGGTGATGTGCATGATCTTGGAGTAACGGTGAATCATCATATAGTCCATCACCTCAACGGATGAGATTTCGGATATACGCCCGAGGTCGTTGCGGGCAAGATCCACCAGCATATTGTGCTCCGAGAGTTCCTTTTCGTCGGCTAGCAGATCCTTTTCAAGAGCGGCATCTTCAGCGTCGTTTTTACCGCGCGGGCGCGACCCCGCCACGGGGAACGTTGAAAGCCGTCCGTTCTGCAGCCGCACCAGTGTTTCGGGTGAGGTGCTCATCAGCTCCAAATCATCGAAATGCATATAAACCATGTAAGGCGAGGGATTGATGGTGCGCAACACGCGGTACGCGTTTATCAGGCTGCCCTGATACGGGCTGGTGAAGCGGCGCGATATCACAGCCTGAAAAATATCCCCGTCGCGAATATATGCCTTGGTTTTTTCCACCATCGCGCAGTAGTCTTCTTTTGTCACGTTGCAGGTAAATTCGCTCTTAACCGCACCGTGTACGCGAGCCACCGGCTCGCGCCCCTGTATGATGCGAACGATCTTCTCAATTTCTGAAACAGCCCGGCCGTAGTTTTCCAGCACATTGTCCGCGTTCATGTTCACAACGATGCAGATTTTTTGCTTGAGATGGTCGTAAGCGATCACCTTGTCAAACAGCATCAGGTCAAAATCGTTGCCGTCCCCATCAGACAGCTTGAGCACCGGCTCCGTGTAGCCGATCATCGAATACGCGAAGTACCCCACAAAACCGCCTGTAAACGGAGGCATATCGGGCAGCGACGGCGCGTTGTAGCTTTTCAGCAGCGAGCGCACCACATCAAGAGGTCTATCCGTCTTGACGGTTTTCGTTTCATTCCCTTCAATGGTGACGAATCCTGAACGGCAGGTCACACGCATCACCGGGTTCAGCCCCAAGAACGAATACCGTGCCCACTTTTCGCCGCCTTCCACGCTTTCGAGCAGAAAGTACTTTTCGCTCATGGCCGCCAGCTTTCTCAGCAGCGCGATGGGGGTGACGATGTCTGCGTAAACCTCCTTGCAGATGGGAATCGTGTTGAACGACTTCGCAAGCTGTTCAATAGTTTTGCTGTCAGGTCTGATCATAGTCATTTTGTTCATCCTGATGGAGATGAAACGCTCCTTTCCGAATAGATCAAGGGTTTTTGGAAACAAAAAAAGCCTTTGCCCCCTGTAAGGGACAAAAGCCGTAAGCTTCTGCGGTACCACCCAAATTGATGAATTGAATCATCCGCCTCTTTGCATACCATCATATGCACCCCTATGGTAACGGAAGGGGACTCCCGTCAGCGTCTACTCGCGCATTAAGCGGTTTCAAGCTGCCCTCGCAAGGCCATTCGGAAAATTCTGTGCTGCCGCACTCACACCACCGGCGGCTCTCTGTGTACACCCGAGTTTTCTTACTTTTCTTGCTCAAAGGTTTACTGTTGTTTGTTATTATATGCAACATGTGGCGGAATGTCAACACGTTATGGAAAAAATTCGCGAAGCTGAATATAAAAACATATTGGATGATTTAAAAATAATTTTTAGAACACGGAATGCCAATTGATTCGGTTTGCGTATATCCGTCTATATATATCTGTATTAGTGACAAAATACGACAATATTATTCTGATATTAACTGAAAATTACCGGAACATGCGTTAATTTGGGGGAGCAACTGTGAAAGCATTCATGAAATCGAAAATAGGACAAAGCATCATACGGATTATCGCTGTCGCTTTAAGCATGGCCATGGTCGTTCAGCTGGTGGGGCTTAACGACGTGGCCTACGGCGCGAGTCCTTACTATTTTAGAGGCTACAATAATGAAAACGTTGTCACGGGAGAGGGTGGCACATTTGCAATTTCCTCCGGGCTTTCCTGGGAGGGGTCAACACTAAAAATGGGTACCTCCGCGGAAGGCGTGGCAATGGGCTTTGTTGCGCTGAATGAAGCGGGGCACGATATTTCCACATCGGTTGATTTGGGAACGCTCGAGATCAGCTTCTCAGCGGATACCGCCGTTACCGACACCGCTGACGAGCCGTACGCCGTCATAGAATTCTGCACGGCTGATTACGACAGCATGATCAGCAGAACAGAAATCAGAAAATCCGATTTAAACAATCCCACGGAGAAGATTTCCAAAACTGTCTCCATTCCTGTCGGCACGCGCTCGCTGATTATCCGCTTGGTCAACAATAATCCAAACGGCACCGACACAGCTTCCTTCAGTAACATCAGCCTCAAAATAAACGATTCGCATGCGCCTGCATGCAATGTTGATTACGCCACTGACTGGACGAATGTGCTGCCGCTTCGGGTGAGCGTATCTGCCTCGGATGATGACAGCGGCCTTGAAGGCATTTACATCAACGGTGAAAAATTCACGTCGTCTCTCAAGGTATTGGATGTGGAGGCGAACACCTCGATGGAGGTTTACGCGAAAGACTACGCGGGCCATGAATCCGAACATCAGACGATTAACATCACGAACATTGATACACATACGCCGTCGGCACCCAGCGGCATTACGCTGTCGCATGACGACTGGACAAACACAGACGTGACGGTGAATTTGCCCGCTTTGGGGGCGAGCACCGGCGCACCCGAATACTATGCCTATAAGCTGCACAATGAAGACAGCTGGCAGGAGGCTCCTGCTGAAGGCCTGACTGTATCAGAGAGCGGACAATATGATTTGAACGTGGCTGTGGCTGACCGGGCCGGCAATATATCTTCCGCCTACACGGACTCCATATCCATCGACAAACTGTCGCCTTCAATCAATGAAATCAGCAGTGTTGTTTCCAGCGGCAAATGTGCGGTGACGGCTGCTATTAACGATGAAGGCTTAAGCGGAATCGCTGTGACCAAATACGCGGTGGGCAGCCATGACGCGGCGTATTTCGCGGATAATGGCACAACATTTACCGGCGGCAAATTCGAGGTTTCGGTCGGCGGCACTTACACGGTGTATGCGAGCGATAACGCGGGCAACACGGCGGTGAGGGAGTGCGATCTGAATACGGCGCCGTCGCTTGTTGATATCGTCAGCTTCACAATGAATGAAGATACCACAAAAACGGTGACGCTGAATGTCAGCGATCAGGAGACGCCGACAGATAAACTGGTTGTGACGACTCAGTCGTCTGACACCACATTGATTCCGCAAGTGACCGTGAATCAGAGCAGCACAGAAACATCGCTGTCGATAACACCGGCAGCCAATTTGTATTCCGAGACACCGGTGACCATCACGGTGACGGTGAAAGACTTAAACGGCGGTACGGTTGTGGACACATTCAATGTGACGGTTAACGCTGTCAACGACGCGCCGGTGGCGGCGGATGATCCGGATGAAAGCGACGAAGAAAATTATCCGGCATACACGGTGGTGGAAGACGGCAGCATTCGCATCAGTGTGCTCGAAAACGACAGCGATGTGGATATGGATGCTCTTTCAATACTCAGCCCCGGCACACCGGCTCACGGCTCAACCACCGTTGTGGCAGACACGATCAAATATGTTCCGGCAGCCAATTACAGCGGCGACGACAGCTTCACCTACACGGTATCCGACGGCCATGGCGGCACGGATACGGCCAAGGTATTAGTGACCGTTACACCCGTGAACGACGACCCCGTGGCCGTTGCGGACACGGCATCGACCAACGAGGACACTGCCGTTGTGATTAATGTGCTGGCTAACGATACCGACCCGGACACGGGGGATACCCAAACGCTCGTATCGGCCACCAACGGCGCCAAGGGGACAACTGAGGTTGATGCTGAGCACGGCACAGTGACCTACACACCGAATGAAAACGCCTACGGACAGGATACGTTTCAGTACACGATGCAGGACAGCAGCGGTCGCACCAGCACCGGCACAGTCACAGTGACGATTAAACCTGTGATTGACCCGCCGTGGTTCAAGAACGTGGCGGCTGACTATACGATCAACGAAGACGATAAAAACTTTGAGATTCCATTTGAGATTTATGACGTGGCTAACGAAACGCCGCCGGACAGCCTGATGCTGCAGGCGGTGTCTTCAAACGAGGCACTGCTGGCTTCCAAGGATATTGTGATCACCGGGCTTGGAGATAATAACCCGGCGGTAAAAATCAGCATAACGCCCAAGGCCAACAAATTCGGTCAGACCAACGTGACGCTGTCGCTTGGTGACGGCTTTAACACGGAAACAAAAACGTTTACGCTCTATGTGACAGGCGTGAACGATCTGCCGATTGCCGGTCAGGATACGGTTTACTTCGACGAACGCTACAACGAGCTGAGCATCAGCATTGCCCACCTGCTGGACAACGACTCGGATATTGAAAACGGCAAGCCGACGTTTGACGGCATCGAGCAGCCGGAGGCTGATCACGGCACGGTTGAGATAGTCGATGCCACAACGCTGCGCTTTACACCGGGCTCTGTGATAGAAAACACAAGCTTCACCTATTACGTGACAGACGGCACAGACCGCGTGGCAGGAACCTGCAACATCATTATGAACGCGCTGAACAAAGCACCGACACTGACGTTTACTGATACATCCGCGGCGACAACCGATGAAGATACGCCGAGCGGAGAAATCAAGTTTACTGTTTCGGATGATTTAACGCCGACGGAAGATCTGGTCATTTCCGCGTGGAGCGCCGATCTGACAAAGGTAAAGACATCGGGTATCGATATCGTGGAGAAAGAGAGCTATTACGCTCTGTTGATTACTCCGGAAGCCGACGCGAACGGCATTGTTGCCATTCATGTATCGGTCAGTGACGGTATGGAGCTTACGGATAAGTCGTTTGTGTTCACGATCAACGAAGTGAACGATAAACCGGTGGCTGTGGATGACACCGCGTATGTGCCGGTATCGGGTACGCAGAGAATTGATGTACTGGCGAACGACATCGATGTGGACGGCGACATACTGACCACCGGTATGACGGGCATCACCGGCAATTATGCGGGTACGCTTGTTTATAACGGGCATTACTTCACATACACTGCGGCGAACGGAGAAACAGGCACCAAGTATTTTGACTATGTTGTGTCGGACGGCAAGCTTTCCGATACGGGCACGGTCACCATGCACATTGAAGACGCAAAGTATCCGCCTGTCATCAGCGCAATTGCCAATCTCTATATATATGAAGACAACCCGTCGGGAACCATCAATTTTTCCGTGACGGATCAGGACACGGAGAACACCCTAACGGTAACAGCAACGTCTAACAACACCACGCTGCTTGATAATGACAGCGACCATATTAAGCTGACGGATCATGAAGACGGCACATACTCGCTGGTGCTGGTGCCATCAGATGATAAGTATGGTGAGGCAATAATAACAATCAGGGCCGAAGACGATACCGGCTTATATGAGACGCGCAGCTTCACACTCACCGTCATGTCGGTTAACGACGCGCCTAAAGCTGTTGATGATACGTTCACGGTGGATGAAGATACCTCCATTACCGATCTTAATTTGCTCTCAAACGATTCGGATGTTGAGAGTGATACCATTTGGGTCAGCACCGTCAGCACGCCGGTATTCGGCCAAATTAAAAAAACGGGTGACACGTATTCATACACGCCATACCGGAATCGGTTTGGCACCGAGAACCTGACGTATACGGTAACAGACGGCAAGGACACCGCGACAGCCCAACTGACCATTATTGTGAATTCTGTGAACGATGCGCCCGTGGCCTGGACGGATTATTGCGAATTGCCGAACAACACCGGAGAGGAAACGGCGTTGATCAATGTTCTCGGTAACGATAATGACGTTGAAAATGATGTGCTGACAGTCATAAGCAAGACGGATCCGAGTCACGGTACCGTGAGCATAGAAAGCAACAAGATTCGCTACACGCGCTCAGGGACATCTCTTGAAGCAAACGGAGCCGACAGCTTTACGTATACGGTATCCGACGGTAACGGCGGAACGGATACGGCCACCGTTTATATCGGCATCGAATTTCAGAGTACGGTATACTGCCATGACATATATAAGGAAACCACAGAAGACGGAGCCAGTGTCAATATAACATTACCATACAGCAATCCCAACGGTGTTCCGGTATCGGTGACAATCGCGCCAACGACTCTCGGTACTTTCACGGGCAGCGGGCCAAACTGGGTGTTTACACCTGCGCCCAATATGAACGGTGAGGAAGTGCCCATTAAGTATACGGTGACAGAGCAGAAAGACGGGACAGACGGCGATTCCGACGGTAAAAACGGTGTTGAAAAAGCTTCGGCAAATATCATCATGTCGGTTCATGCCGTTAACGATCCGCCCGTTATCGAAACGGTACACGGAGCGGCCATCACAAACGATGTCAACACAGCGGAAACGTTCGATGAGGATTCGGAGGGCGTCACGTTCGATGTGACGTTCAGCGATGCGGATACAGAAGATGTTCTCAAGTTTTATACCTATACGTATGATCCAATTACAGCCGCACCGGTTGCGCTCGATCTCAAAGTTACCGCAATATCAACGGGGCTGGGCAGCGCGAGGGTAACAGCCGAACCGCTGTATGCCAACGCCAACGGTACGGTCAAGCTGCTGCTTGGTGTCAGCGACGGAATAACGCAGGATTTTCATGTGATCTATGTGACGGTGAATGCGCTGGACGACGCGCCGGTGCTCGAAGAGATCACGCGAACGCTCTATGAAGACACGTCGGCAGCCGTTGCGGTGATTACACCGAACACGGACGTGGACGGCGGCACGGCGCTGACGGTGGAGATGACCCAGCCAGCCCACGGTGAAGCGGCTTTTGATGAAGCGACCGGCATCGTCACGTACACGCCCGACCCGAACTGGAACGGTACAGATACAGTGAGTTACACGGTAACAGATGTAACGGAAGCGGCTCTCAGCAGCTCGCAGACCATCACGTTTAAAGTGCTGCCGGTGAACGATCCCTTGAGCATTTCGGGCCTTGCTTACTACAATACCACGAACGAAGACACGCTGATAAAGGTGCCTTACACCGTGACCAATTTGGATGATGACATGAGCGATACCGTGCTTTACACCATCATCTCGAGCAACACGGGCGTGGTGCAGAGCAGTGGCATATCGCTGCAATGCGTGGAGAAAAATGCTGAAACGGGCGAATATAAAATGGAGATTTCGCTCAATCCTGTCTCCAATGAATCCGGTATCACATATATTAACATCGCGGCTGTGGATGGCAGAGACGGCGACGATAAGCAGACGGCCGAAGCGGAGTTCCGGCTTTTGGTGGTGCCGGTGAACGATGCGCCGGTTGCCAATGATAAATCGGTGGAGGTCACGGAGAATTCTGGCGTGACTGGCACGCCGGGCACAACGAGCGTGCTGGTCGACCTGTCTGGCAGCATCAGCGACGTGGAAGACCATGTGCCGACGATTTCATCTGTATCGGTTCCTGCAACGGGCCGGGTGCAGAACAAACATAACGGCACACTGGAGTACAGCGTTCAGGGTGACTTTAACGGTGAGGATACATTCACATATACCGTCATGGACAAAAACGGTGCGACAGCCACCGGTACCGTCACGGTCACTGTAATTGCGGCCAACGACGAACCGCTGGCGAGAAACGACACGGCAGCAACCACAGAAGATACAACGGTTAACGTGACAGTACTGACCAACGACAGCGATATTGACGGCGACGCACTGATCGTTTTAAGCACTGCGTCCTCGGAAGGGGCAACGGCTGTCATCAGCGGCGACAAAAAGAGTGTGGATTACACGCCTGCGCTAAACTTCTACGGCACAGATACATTCACATACACTGTCGGTGACGGCCACGGCGGCACCGATACCGCAACGGTAACGGTGGAGATCAGCCCCGAGAATGACCCGCCGGCCATCAGCAAATACCCGGATATCGCTTGGGTTATGGACGAGGACAAAAGCGAATCGTTCAGCTTTGTTGTCAGCGACCCGGAAACGACAGACACCAGCAAGCTGATCATTACGATTACATCAGAAACGACAAACATGCTGAAAACAGAGGGCATTAAGCTGTCCAGCTTGTCTGACCGCAAGCTGTTAACCGTTACCCCGGAAGACGATGTGCACGGCTCAATGTGGGTGCATTTTGATGTGACCGATGGGGATAAGCACGCAACCGCCGACTATGAAATCACCGTGAATGCCGTTAACGATGCGCCGGTGATGGCGCCGAAAGCCGTGACGACGAATGAAGACATGGCGGTGAGCAGCAGCGTCACAGCAACAGATATCGATTCGTCAACGCTGACATTCTCAAAATCGACAGATCCCGCACACGGCACAGTGTCGGTCAGCCCCGACGGTTCGTTCACGTATACGCCGTCTGCCGACTACACGGGAACAGACAGCTTTAACATACAGGTGAGCGACGGCGAGCTGGTAAACGGCACATCGACGGGCACCGTTACAGTCACGGTGCTGCCCGTGAACGATAACCCGACAGCAGTCGACGATTCGGCGACCATCGCCGAAGACGGAGAAACGGATATCGACGTATTGGCCAACGATATTGAGCTCGACATTATGGATGGCGATATGCTGACCATCACGTCTTTCTCCGGTGTGTCTCACGGCACACTGTCACGCGTGAAGGAAACTGGGCAGCCGGATAAGATTAAATACAAACCGGATGCGAACTGGAACGGAACCGACAGCTTTACCTACTGGATTAAAGACAGCGAGGATAAAACAAGCGCGGCGACGGTAACGGTAACAGTGACACCCGTTAACGACGCGCCGTCCGGCGGAAACGATACGGTATCAACGGATGAAGATACGGCATTGGAGATACTCGTGACCGCCAACGACGATATTGACGAATCGACCAATCCGGACGACGAAGATGTGACTGTGGTGCCTGATTCTGTCAGCGACCCTGGGAACGGCACGGCAACGCTCAAGGCAGACAATAAAACAATCATCTACACGCCGGACGCAAATTATTTCGGCTCCGATTTGTTCACGTATACCGCTGTTGATAAGAGCCTCGAAACGGCCGTGTTTACTGTCAATGTTACGGTGAAACCCGTCAACGATACGCCGACGATTACCAACCTAGATGATATTGAGATTAATGAGGACGGCGCCACCGGCACACTGACCGTCACGGTCAGTGACGTGGATTATCCCGACAGCAATTTGGCCGTAACGGTGACGCGCGGCAACACGGCGCTGCTTCCGGCAGTGGCAGTGAATAACAACAACAATGCAACACCCGGCGGCGAAGATGGCGTACGCACGTTTACACTGGAACCCTACGACAATAAATTCGGCACATCGCTGATCACCGTGACGGTGTCGGACGGCACACTCACCGCAAGCGATACGTTTACGCTGACGGTGAAGCCGGTTAATGACGTTCCGGTTGCCGTTAACGACAGCGCTACTGTTAAGGAAACAGACGAATATGTCTTAATAGATGTATTGGCCAACGATGACGTTGACCTGCAAAACGAGGGTGATGCCTCGCTGCATATTGAAAACGTCAGCGCGCTGTCCCCAAACAGAGGCACTGTTGAAGTTGTCACGGATGCGGGCAGAAACAAAATAAAGTACACGCCGGACAGCAACATGCCGGAGAAGACCGATATTAAGGTGACATTCACTTACAAGGCTGTGGACAGCGAAGGCTCATCAACGGCGACGGTGACCGTGACGGTGACGCCTGATAACGATGCGCCGACGATGACAGCCATCAGTAATTTGGAGATTGATGAGGATCATGACACAGGGGAAATCGCTTTCACAGTGAGCGACGAAGAAGACAGCAAAGACGGGCTCGATGTCAATTTCTCTTGCTCCAACCCCGAACTATTTCCGAATGAAAGAATTGTGATTACCAACCCGTTAACCGGCAATGGCGCAAGAACGGTGAAAGCCACACCGGTGCTCAACGGCTATGGCGAAGCGGATATTACGCTGACCGTCACGGATTCAGGCTCGCCGGTTAAAACCGCGACAAGAACATTCCATATCACTGTCAACTCGGTAAACGACGAACCGGTGGCAGACGGAGATGATACTTTTACGGTCTCAGAGGATGTGCCAACACAGCTCAATGTGCTTGATAACGATGATGTTGACTTTAAATCCGACCCCAGCAAGGACAGCGTGATTCTTATAAAAACGAATCCTGTGCATGGTACGGCGACGATTGCCGCTGACGGGAAGTCAATTAACTATGTAACTGGACAGGACAGAACGGACACTGATACATTCGAATACACAATGCAGGACAATAATACCAACGAAACATTCAGTTATAAGGTTACCGTTAACGTCACACCCGTGAACGACGCGCCGGTGATTCATCTGGTAGACGACAGCAACGCAGACCCGCTTGACGACGCGACAATGCCGGTCTATACCGTCAATGAGACGGAATCAAAAACCGGTATTCAATTTACAATATCAGATGTTGACACTGATGAGGGCTCACTGACGCTGACCAAGAAGGGCAGCAACCCGGTGCTGGTGCTGCCTACCGGCATGGTGCTTGGAGGTACGGGGGCGAACAGAACGATTGATGTGTTGCCCAACGGCGCATGGAACGGCTCCACATTCATCACACTGACAGTTAGTGACGGGGCGCTTGCATCGTCCACAAAATTTAAATTTGTGGTCAACAGTGTGAACGAAGCGCCGACAGCAGTCGCCGATGCATTTGATGTGAATGAAGATGCCACCACAAAATTAACCGTACTCACCAACGATAAAGACCCCGATTTGCTGACCGGCTCGGACGAGCTGTTTGTGGTATCGGCAACATGCAGCAACGAGAACCTGATTGTGAGTGTGACCGACGATAAAAAAGGCATTAATGTGACGCCCAAACCCAATTTTAACGGCGGCCCGATCATCTTCGATTATACGATTAAAGATATTGCTGGTGTAACGAGCAGTTCTACAGTGACGGTGACGGTGAAACAGGTGAACGATGCGCCGGTGGCCAATAACGATACCGGCATTAACACCGACGAGGAACAGTGGATCGAGATTGACGCGCTTGCCAACGATACGGACGTTGATACGAATGCAGCGCTCAACGCGAATCCGACAGCGGAGAAGCTCAAGATCACCGCTGTGGCGACGCCGACAAACGGCACAGCCGCTATTCAAAGCGATGGCAGCGGCTACACAACCATACGATACACGCCGAAGACGGATTTCAACGGCACCGAGACCTTCTCGTACACAATTAAAGACGTGACGGGTGTATCGAGCACCGCGCAGATTACGGTATCTGTGGCGCAGGTGAATGACAACCCCGTGGCAGTCACGGATAATGTGTCGACGGATGAGGATACGCCGCTGGTGATCGATCCGCTCGCGAACGACACGGACGTGGATACGCAAAGCGGCCTGAATGCTTCGCCGAATTCCAAAACGACATTTACGATATCGGCGGCAACCGTGGCCCATACCGAATACGGCTCGGTGGCAATCACGGATGGCGGCAAGACATTGACATATACCCCGGCCGCCAACAACCATGACAATAACCAAATAAACTATACGGTTTTGGACGGCCACGGCGGAAGCGGTTCAGGCGTGGTGAATGTAACGGTTAACAGCGTGAACGACCTGCCGGTTATTTCTGTTCCCGCCGATATGGAGCTGACAGAAGACGGGGACAACGGCGAAAGCGAGTTTGCGGTGAGTGACGTAGAAACGTCCGCCGCGTCTTTAACGGTGCAGGTGATCTCTACGTCCAACGGAACACTTGCGAGCACAAGCGATGTGACATTCTCAGGAAGCGGCGGCAGCAGAAGCGTGATTGTGAATCCCAAAAACAATCAAAACGACACGGCCGGTACAACCGTGCGGCTGCGTGTGACAGACAGCGATGGCGGCACGGCTGACTGTGAGTTCGTTGTGACAGTGAGCCCGGTGAACGATGCGCCGACAGCAAGCGGTGCGGAAAAAACAATCGATGAGGACACCAAAAATTTCGCGATTGACTGGACGGCACTGACCGCTGATGTGGACATTGCGACAAACGGCGATGCTTTAAGCATATCAAATGTTTCAGCACCGTCTCACGGTACGGCAACATTGAGCGGCAATAATCTACTCTATACGCCGACGGCAAACTTCAATGGTGACGACAGCTTTACCTACACCGTGAAGGATATGTTCAACGCAACCGCGACCGCGACGATAACAATGCACATATCGCAGGTGAATGACAAGCCGGTGGTGACGGGCGAAGATGTGACGATGAATGAAGACGGTTCATTGACGCTTACCGTGCTGAGCAACGACGAGGATGTCGACAAGGACCCCGATCTCAATAAACATCCGGAGGATGAATCGCTGTCAATTTCGAGCGTTGTGAATCATGCGGGCGCGAAGGGTACTGCGATCATTGTCGGAAACGACATTCAGTTTAACCCCGATCCGGATTTCAACGGCAGTGTTTCATTTGATTATTACGTCAGCGACGGTGAGGCAGCGCCCGTGAAGGGCACCGTTAACGTCACGATTGATCAGGTGAACGACGAGCCGATAGCGTATGCGGATACGGCAATCGTTAATGAGAGCGCCGTCGTTGATATTGACGTGCTCTTAAACGACACGGATGTTGATACGGATGCAGCGCTCAATGCGGTGCCGCATAGCAAGGCTTCGTTTGCGATATCCACGGACGAAGGAGACGTGCATTTCATAGGTGAAACGCACGGCACTGTCAGCGTTGTGGATAACAAGCTGCATTACACCGCACCGTCTGAAAATTGGTACGGCGATGTTGTGATATCTTACACGATGAATGACGGGTACGGCTTGGAGGCCACGTCGACGGTGACAATAACCGTCAGCGCCGTGAACGACCCGCCTGTGTTTGATACAGACCCGCAAGATTTAACAATAGCGGAGGACGGAAGCAATTCGTTTACGTTTGCCGTATCCGATGAGGAAACAGCTGCCGAAAACCTGAACGTACAGGTGGCCAGCACAGAAGATGCTTCATTAGTAGGGACAAGTGATGTGAGCATTACAAAAGGGAGCGGCGGCGAACGCACCGTGACCGTTAAGCCCAAAGATCATCAGCATGGCGGGCCCATTGCCATACGGCTGGTTGTGGAGGATGCCGATCACGCGACGAACGTGACACCCTTTGAGTTCGACGTAACCGTCACGTCGGTGAATGATAAGCCGATTGCGGATGATACAACTGTTACCACGAACGAACAGACACCGGTGTTGATTGATGTAAGCTCGCTGATCAGCGACGCAGACTTAGCCACCGACCCGGGGGAGACGCTGACAGTGACGGTTGCCAACGATGATAAACCGGCTGTCGGTACGGTATCGGTTGCGGGTAAACAGATGGCCTACACACCGGCGACCGACTGGAACGGTGTCGTGACATTCAAATATACAGTGACGGATGCTATCGGTGATTTCGACAAAGGCGAAATCACAGTGACGGTTGATCAGGTGAACGATGCGCCTGTGGCCAGCGACGATTTGGATATCGCCGTTACCGAGGACACACCAACACAAATAGATGTGCTGTTTAACGACAACGATGTGGATAGGGACAGCACGCTGAACGCAACGCCTGTTACCGAAGTGCTGTCGGTGTCTTTAAGCGGTGGCGGTCTGCTGGCACCCGCGCACGGAACACTGTCTATAGAGGATAACAAAATACTCTATACGCCGAATAACAACTTTAACGGCCCGGATGCGTTTGAGTATTACGTGAGTGACGGCGTTTTGACCGACAAGGGCAAGGTGACGGTGAACGTGTCGCAGGTGAATGACAACCCGGTGGCCAAGCCCGACAGCACGCTGACGGCGGAGGATACAATCGTCAGCTTCGATGTGCTTGCCAACGATACGGACGTGGATACGGATGCGGATAATAACCTTGCGGATCTGCACTACAGGAGCACTTTTGCGGTGCAAAGCTATGCGTTTTACGGAACCGGCTACGGCACGCTTTCCGAATCCGGCGGCGTAATCACATACGACCCGGATGCGGGTTTCGCGGGTGCCGTTTATATCGATTATACAATGACCGACGGTCATGGCGGCAGTGCGTCGAGCACTCTGACCATTGTGGTGGACAGCGAAAATGATGCACCGAAGGCTGTGGATGATGTCGTGGAGACAAACGAAGAGACACCGATCACCTTCAATGTACTCGGTAACGATACGGATCAGGATATTGGCGACGTGCTTGAACTGGACGGTTTGCTCGGAGATGTTGGCGCGATGCATGGAACAATCAGCACTGATAAAGACGGAGACGTGACCTACACGCCTGACGCAAACTACCATGGCACCGTGTCGATTGATTACACAGTCAGCGATATTGCCGATACAACGGATACGGGGACGATCACCATCACGGTAAAGCCTGTAAACGATGCGCCCACAGCGGCTGACACCACCGCTTCCACAAATGAAGACACGGCGGTGGATGTGCCTGTCGGGTCGCTGATTCATGATGTGGACGGCGACAGCCTGACAGTGACGGTGGAAACAACCGGACGGCCCGCGCACGGAACGGTAAGCGTGAACGGCACGGATATCCGGTATACCCCGAACAAAGACTGGAACGGCACCGACAGCTTCACGTATACGGTTAAAGACCCTTCAAACGCATCGGATACGGGCGTTGTGACCGTCACGGTGGCGCAGGTGAACGACGCGCCGGATGCTGTTGATGACAGTGCACAAACCAACGAAGATCAGCCGGTTTGGATCAGCGCGCTTTTGAACGATACGGATCAGGACACGAAAACAGAGCTGAATGCGCATCCCGAGGACGAGACATTAACGCTCTCGCTGGGAGACACCGGCCTGAAATTGCCGGCGCACGGCACAGCCGAGCTGGACGGCAACCAGGTGAAATATACGCCGACGGCCAATTTCAACGGCACGGACAGCTTTGAGTACAAGCTATCGGACGGAGACACTGCGGATAAGGCGCTGGTGACGGTGACCATACGGCAGGTGAACGACGCACCGATCGCGAACGACGACACGGCAGTGACGAACGACGAGGATATGGTGGTTATCAACGTGCTGGCAAACGATACGGACGTTGATACACAAGGCGGGCTCAACAGCGGGCAGATATATTCCACAAACGACTTTAAGGTGACGAGCGTCGGGGCACCGTCTCATGGCAAAGCAGAGATGAAAGACAATAAGGTGGCGTACACACCGGCTGACCAATTCGCGGGCGACGACAGCTTCACCTATCTGATGTCGGACGGCCATGGCGGCACAGACAGCGCGACGGTCACGGTCGCCGTTAACAGCGTGAACGACCCGCCTGCGGTGCCGGTGGTGCATACGCCCGTTCAGGGTTCGCGCTACGGCGGCGAATCTACGGTGAACGTGACTTGGACCGGGTACGATATAGACGGCGACCCGCTGACGTATACGCTTGAGTACTTTGATGGGGCAACGTGGAACGTGATTGAAACGGGGCTCGATGAAACGGCGTACGACTTTAAACTGCCTTTCGGGTTAACCAGCATCACCAACCTGCAGTTCAGGGTTAACGCGTCTGATGATGAGTTCACCAGCGGTTACGGTTACTCCGGCAAGCTGGTGGTTGATAAGAACGTTCCCGTCAATATTGTTGTGAAGATGACAAAAGCGGACGGCAAACCGTATACGGCAGGAACATGGACTAACCAAAGCGTGACAGTAACGGCTGTGTCCGTTGAAGACGCGCCGACGGTTTCATTCAAATATGCGACTGAGGATAAGCTCTTTGCTGCGGAATCGGGCAAAACGGTGGTCAGCGGTGTTCACAGCGTGTTTATTCAGGCCGCTGATGAGTTTGGTAATGTGGGCGAATTCGGCGGTTATTTGATAAAAATCGATAAGATGGCGCCTGTAATGCCCAAGACAGAGGTCACGGTATCGGGCAACAAAGCGCAGCTTAAGTTCACGCTCGCGGCTGACCCGGGCGGCAGCGGCAACAGCCATTTGATCATGCCGGACGGCACACAAAAAAAAGCGTCTTCGGATCTGACGTGGACTGCGGATAAGAATGACGTTTACGCGATGACGATTGTGGACAACGTTGGGAACAGCACCAAATTTAATGTAACGGTAGATAGCCTTGACGAAACGCCGCCCGCTATAGAATGCAGCACAGGCAGCTACGTCATCGGCGAAACAACGCTGACGGATATCAAAGCATCGCTGAAGTTTACCGATGATATGTCGGAAATTGTTGGCAAGGGTTACGCACTGACAGAGTCAAAAACGTTCTCCGGCGCTTACCAGAGCTATAAGAGCGATATTCTCATCAGCAAGCCCGGCACGTATTACATCCATGCGTATGCGAAAAACGCGTTTGGGTTAACGGCAAACAAAACGTTCGGGCCGTTTAAGATAGCCGAGAAGGAGACGGGGGCACCCGGACCGGAGGAAGAGACCTTTGCGGCGCCCACACAGACACCTGAGCCCGTATCGGGCGATGTGAGCGTCAGCGCCACGGACGTGGTGAAGGATGCTGTAAAAATCAGGCTGCCGGACGGCGAATGGCAGGATTCGCTCGTGCTTGAAGACATAAAGCCGGGCACCTATCTGATTGAGGTGATGGATGGAAACGGCAACGTTCGTCTCGTAGAGGTGACCATTACCGATGAAGATATCGCGTTTGGTCAGCGGCTGCCAAGGCCTGAGCTGCCCTGGTATGCCTATGCGGGCGGCGGCACGGCTCTTGGGCTGCTGCTGATATTCCTGCTGCTGCTGTGGCGTAATGTGAAAATAGAAGCGCTGGTCAGCCAAAGCAGCGGGCGAGCCAGAAAGGCTGTTGTCATCAGAAGGCTCAGACGCAGCCGCGATGTGCTCACGATCGCTTTGAAACGCGCAGATATTAAGGACAGCACGGATGGAAGGATTACACTGTCTGACGGACTGACACGCCGTATGAGAAGAAAAAAACTCACCGTCACACTGGACGGCAAAGAGGTTTTCAGCGCAGTGATACCTGATGACGCGAGGGACAGCTTTACAGCGGCGATTGAAAGCTGGGAATAAAAAAGAACCATTTTCAGCGGGAGTTCATGCGAGCACCCGCTTTTTTTTATTATGAACTGAGCATAATAAAGACGAGGATAATAAAAATGAAAAAAAAGAAGGATCCCAGAAGAATGCTGGATCAATTTTCTTCGCGGACAAATGCAAACGACGGGACGGACCACCAGATAGGCTTAAGGGAAGACTTGCGTGTGCATTACAGCGGGGAAGACGATCCGCATGACGGATGAGAACTGGGAAACAAGAGGACGGCCAAAAGGCTGTCCTCTTTGTTTACCTTGCGGAACTGCCATGTATTTTATGGATGTGATGGCAACACGCTGCAAATGCTGCCGCGACATGGCAGATACGCATCCTTGCCTGTATTCATATACCAGAATTGATAGTATATATAATTTGAATAGCAGACAATGCTATGCTATCATTGCATTACAGTCAAAATCTCGCGACGGACGCATAGGAAAAGACCTACAGTGCTGCGGTGAATTGGCCGAGCGACAACGTGTACGCGGGAGCAGGTTATGGCACATCCGTGTCGGCATCCGTTACCGGCACACAAAACCAATAAGCATCATCAATATAAATATAACTTTGGCGCTGTTCACACGGCGCTTTTTTTTACAAAAAGAAGCCGCTGGTGTAGCGGCTCCTCTTTGTATGTGGCAGATTCTCAGTTGTTGTTGGTGGGAATGAACGGTATGATGCGTCCCGCGAAACCGGGCAGCGTCATCGTTTGCAGCCACACCTTGCCGGGGCCGGTGAGCCGCGTGTTCAGCAGCCCTTCGCCGCCGAACAATATGTTCTTAAAGCCCTTAATCATCATCACCTCATAGCCGACAGACGCTTCATAAGCCGCGATGTTGCCGGTATCCACAATCAGCGATTCGCCGGGTGCCAATGTTTTTTCACACACGGAACCGTCTATCTCGATGAATGCGAGCCCGCTGCCGCTGAGCTTTTGCAGTATGAAGCCTTCGCCGCCGAACAGCCCCGCGCTAAGGCCCTTCACCACATGCGCACTGAGCATCACCTCGGGCTGTGCGCACAGAAACGCGCTTTTTTGCACGATGATATCGCCCTTAGCCATATCAAGAGGCACAATGGCGCCGGGAAAAGTGGACGCTATGGTGATTTCCTGATTCGGTGCCATGGCCGAATAGGTTGCGAGGAATAAGGAATCGCCGCTCAGCATGCGGCCCAGTCCCTTCATGAAGCCGCCCTTCATGTTGGTCTGCATCTGTATGCCGGACGTCATCCACGACATGCCGCCGGACTGTGTATAAACCGACTCGCCCTGATCAAGCTTAATCGTCACTGCGGGAAGATTGCCGCCGAAAATTTCATATTGCATAGCGAAGGTCTCCTTTATTAGTTATCTTGCAGGGATTACGTGAAAAATCAGCCCAGCGGATGGAACGGGACGCTCAGCATCATGACGATGCCGAAAGCCAAAGCGGCGAGTGAAACACCGGTGACGACAAACTTGGTTTTCATATTATTAAATGTGCTCACAATACCCAGCATGAACAACACCACAGCGAGAATAACCGTAACGAGGCCTTGCTTGTCATCCAGAGAATTGGCTTCGGTCCCTTTGTCAATTGTTTGCATACCCTCAACATAGGTTTCATTGCCGTCTGCATAATAGCTTTCTATGAAGCCCTCCATCTCAAACGGAGAAGCGTATTCTTCCTGTGCGTCGGCCCATTCAATGGCTGCGCTCAGCTCTGCCGAAACATTTTCGTACATGAGCTGATCGAGCTTGTATTGAAGTCTATCCACATCATCCGTATTCCCGGATGATTCCGCAAATGCCAGATCAATTCTTAAATTGTTGATCTGGTTCCATGTCGCCGTGTCTTCAGCGATAGCCTGAGAGGCTTCGTTGTAATATTGGTTGGCATCGGCTATTAATGCGGTGCCATGTGTGTAGTTCTCGGCTTGGTCGCCGCCGTAGAGTGCGCTCTGCCAAGACGCATACGCCGTAAGAACGGCAGTGATGCCAAGGATAATCGCAATGAACAACTCGAAACGGCGCGAAAATTTCTCTGAATTAATGTCTGCTTTCATAAACCTGCTCCTTTAAAATATGTTATTAAAAATAGTAAAATCACATCTCCGAAGAGATTAAAACATACGAGAATCAACCGATAGTCAACGATAATAAAAAGTGACTGAACGGCGCTTCAGTGTGTAGGAAAAACTTCTTTATGTCATTCAAGCAAGCATCCGTGTTATTCATTTATTTTGTTATGTCTTACGATTCTTTTCTCATGGAAAGCTCAACAACCTTTTCGACGGTGATGTCGGCAGTGGGCACGTTGCACACGAAAGTGTGGTCGGCCAGCACGGCAACGCGGTCGCAAACGCCGAGTATTTCTTCGATATCGGAAGAGATGAAGATAACGCTCGCTTTTTTCTTAATCAGATCGTTAACGGAGTTGTAAATGTCCACCTTGCTGGCAATATCGAGCCCGCGCGTCGGCTCATCCAATATAAAAATCTTCGCGCGGCTCATGATCCATTTCGCAAACACCGCTTTTTGCTGATTACCGCCGCTGTATTCGAGTATGTTGCTGTGCAGGTTCTGCTGAGGAATATTGAGCTTTTGCACATAATCCGATACCACCTGTTCGAGTACCGAGTTGTTGATTAAAAAGAAGTTTGCAAAACGTTTCAGTGAAGACACAGCCACGTTGTTATTGACATCCAGATAACCGAATATAGAATCGGTCAGCCGGTTTTCGGGAACCAGCGCGACGCCGTTGCTGATGGCCTTATACGGGTTGTCCAGCTTAATGGGTGCACCGTTGATATACATTTGGCCTTTCACGTTCGGAACGGCCCCGAACAAGCAGTTGGCCAGCAGTGTGCGCCCGGAGCCTGCAAGCCCGGTAATGCCGAACACTTCGCCCTGATGCAGCTCAAAATTGATGTTGTAAAGCTTGTCCTCAAAGCCAAGATCACTAACGGCGAGCGTTTGCTTTCCTTTTTTAATATGTATTTTGGGGTACCGTTGGCTGACGTTTTGCGCACTCAGCATACGGATGATGTCTTCCTGCGAACAATCGGCAACCATTCGTGTGCCGATGATGTGACCTTTTTTAACGATCGTGATTCTGTCACCCAAAACCGTAACGTCATCGATGCTGTGTGTGATGTAAAACACGCCTGCGCCGCGCTCCTTGATCTTTTTCACAATGCGGTACAGCAGGTCGCGTTCGCTTTGAGAGAGGGCAGAAGAAGGCTCGTCGAGTATGACGATTTTAGCATCGGATACATAGGCGCGGCAAAATTCAATGATCTGCCTTTGCGCAAACCCCAAATGCGAAACCTTGTCTAGCGTGCTGACAGGCAGTCCTAAATCGTCGATAAGAAGCTGACACAGATAGTTGAGCTTGTTGTAATCGATCATCGGAAAGAATTTGTATTTTCTCGGCAGATTATTGAAAAATAAATTTTCGGCGACGGAAAGATGCGAAAGCATCGTGGCATCTTGTCGAATGTAGATAACGTCGTTAAAAAGGCCGGATGAAAACCCTTTGTTTTTTGCCAAGGTGCCATTAATAAATATTTTTCCCGAATCAGGAGATAAAACACCGCCGACAATTTGCATGAGAAGGCTTTTCCCCGCGCCGTTTTCACCCATGATCACATGAATTTCATTTTCATAAAGCTCAAGATTGATGTTTGACAACGAGAAATTTTCCAGTGCCAGATTCACATCCTGCAGCTTTATTAATGGCTTTTTCAAATCCATACGCCTCCATTAAATAAATCGCGCGAGATTAACCTGCCTCATAGATATCAACAGAAGTATATAATTGAATGTTTAAATCAAACAGAAAGTCTTTGTATGTGTCCTTCAGCGTCGAGTCGGTGATGATTTTATCGGCAAAGCTGAAGTCGCCAACCCGGTAAAACGATTTTTCACCGAAATGCGACGCAGGGCAGACGACTGAGACGGTACTGGCCATTTTACAGGCTTGCTGTATCAGCGATGCCTTGTTTATGCTGGAGACTGTGATACCGAAATTCTTACTGATACCGTCTACCTCTACGATTAAGTGGTTCAGTGAGAAATTCTGCATATTGTTGATGGCGAGCTGACCAAAAACCGCATACTCTTCAAGATCGCCCCCCAGCAGTATCATATGGTTGCCGGGTGACGCGGAAAACTCCAGAGCGATTAACAGATCGTTTGTCAACACAGTCAGGTTGTTTTTTTGTGTCAGTCTCTTTGCTATGCATCGGTTGGTGCGTCCATCTGTCAGCATGATGATATCATTATCCGAAACGAGATGGAAAACGGTATCGGCGATCTCCTGCAGCTGAGACTGCTCTGGATCGTTATGCGGCTGTTCAAAAGGAATAAACGTTTCAGAGTCGATTTCTTCATTGATCACGGCACCGCCGTGAGTCCGTTTTAAATACCCTTCGTTCTCAAGTTTCTCCAAATCCCTGCGAATGGTTACTTCGGTGACGTTTAATATACTGGAAAGCATGGCGACAGACACATGCTTATCTCGTTCAAGATAGTTTTTTATTATGCTGATGCGTTCGATAGCAAACATATAAAACACCCGAATTGACATGAAATAATAGAACTGCTACTCATGATACATTATTTGTATTGTTTTTTCAACCAGTAAAACAAAAGAAAGAAAAGAGAAACAAATCGAAAGCAAGGGTAAAAAATCGAACAAAATCTGATTGACATCTTCGTATCAAAGTGATAGAATTCGTAAATAAAAGACAAACGGCAAATAAACGAACCAATACGAACATATATTTAATCAGATTAAAATCGGTTTACCCGTGTAACATATACACCGGTGTAAAAAAAATATAATCAAGGAGAGAGAAATGAAAAAAGTATTACTGAGTCTCTTGGTTTTTGCGATGGCTTTTTCGCTCGTGGCTTGCGGCGGAACAACAACGCCTTCGGCGAGTGCTGAACCTTCGGCCCCCGCTGAATCCGCGGCTCCTTCTGAATCGGTAGAGGCAGTTGAAGGCGCAGGTGACCATATTGTTGGTATTTCGATGCCCACAAAGTCGAGCGAACGCTGGATCAAAGATGGCGACAAGATGAAAGAGATCCTCGAAGCTAAGGGATACAAGGTTGATATGCAGTATGCTGAAGACGATATCCCGACCCAGAAGTCTCAGATCGAAAACATGATCGCTACAGGCGCTGATGTTCTCATCATCGCTGCTGTTGACGGTTCCACACTGTCTGCAACTCTTGATCAGGCCGGCAAAGACGGCGTGAAGATCATCTCTTATGACCGCTTGTTGGTTGATACGGATGCTGTTTCTTACTATGCAACGTTCGACAACAGAGGCGTTGGCAAACTGCAGGCTCAGTCGCTGGTTGACGGCCTCAAAGCCAAAAAGGGCGATGGCCCGTACAACATCGAGTTGTTCGCAGGATCTCCTGACGACACCAACTCCTTCTACTTCTACTCGGGCGCTATGGACGTTCTGCAGCCGCTGATCGATGACGGCACAATCGTGGTTCCCTCGGGCCAGACGAAGCAGGAAGATATCGGAACACTCCGTTGGGACGGTGCTGTGGCTCAGGCACGTATGGATGCGATCCTTGCTGCAAACTACACCTCCGGCAAACAGCTTGACGGCGTACTGTCTCCGTATGACGGCCTTTCCAGAGGTATCATTTCGGCGCTGGTATCCTTCGGTTATGAAGTTGGAACAGACAACTGGCCGATCGTAACTGGTCAGGACGCTGAAGCGGCTTCGATCAAAATGATCATCTCCGGCGACCAGTATTCCACAATACTGAAAGACACAAGAGACCTCGCAGCTGTTGCGGCTGGCATGGTTGACGCTCTGCTGACCGGTTCCGAACCGGAAATCAACGACACAACAACGTATGACAACAATGTGAAAGTTGTTCCGTCATATCTGCTGATTCCGTACACAGTTACAGTTGATAACTATAAGGAACTCGTTATGGATTCCGGCTATCTGAAACCCGAAGACATTCAATAACTCCGGTACATAATAGTCAATTAGGATTTTGGTCGGCTGGTGCTTACGGCACCAGCCGATTAAAACTATCACGATGGTTGCTATGCTTAATATCGCGGCAGATATAAAGGAGTGAGACGATGGAAAACTACATTTTAGAGATGAGGAATATTACCAAGACATTTCCGGGCGTCAAAGCTCTTGATAATGTGAATTTAAAGGTTAAGCCTAAACATATACATGCTTTGGTTGGGGAGAACGGTGCCGGTAAATCTACGCTGATGAACGTGTTAAGCGGCGTATATCCCCATGGGACATATGAGGGCGACATCATCGTTGAGGGTGAAGTTTGCGCGTTTAAATTCATCAATGACAGTGAAGCAAAAGGCATTGCCATTATCCATCAAGAGCTCGCATTGATACCTACCTTATCGATTGCGGAAAACGTTTTTTTGGGGAATGAGCAGACAGACCGGGGAGTTATCATCAATTGGAACAAAACACACAGCAGAACGATTGAAATGCTTAAAAAGGTCGGTTTGAATGAGAATATCGAAACGAAAATCAAAGACATAGGCCTTGGCAAGCAGCAGTTGGTTGAGATCGTTAAAGCTTTGGCCAAAGATGTTAAAATTTTGATACTTGATGAACCGACAGCTGCACTTAACGATGAAGATTCGAGTCATTTGCTCGATCTCCTCGTCGATTTGAAAGAGCATGGGATCACAAGCATCATCATTTCACATAAACTGAACGAAGTGACGAAGGTGGCAGACGAGATCACGATTATCCGTGACGGTGCCGTGATTGAAAACCTTGTGAAGGGCGAAGACGATATCAGCGAGGGACGCATCATCAAAGCGATGGTGGGCCGAGAACTGACAGACCGTTTCCCGAAAAGAAAACACGAGGTGGGTGATGTTCGTTTCGAGGTGAAAAACTGGAACGTTTTTAATCCCCTTGATCCGGATAAACAGGTTTTGTTCAATATCAACATGAATGTGAAAAAAGGCGAGGTTGTTGGTATTTCGGGCCTGATGGGCGCGGGGCGCACCGAGTTTGCAATGAGTGTGTTCGGCGGTGCATATGGCAAGAAGATATCCGGCCAAGTCATCAAAGACGGCAAAGAGCTTACGATGCACGATGTCAGCGATGCTATAAAAAACGGTATTGCTTATGCAACGGAAGACCGTAAAACAGCGGGACTGATACTTATTGACGATATCAAGAGGAATATTTCACTGGCCGCTTTAAAATCTTTGAAGAAGGGTACCGTTATTGACGACAATCTCGAGATTAAAGTTGGAGAAGAATACAGAGAAAAGCTCAACATCAAATCCTCCAGCGTTTTGCAAAAGACAGGCAATCTCTCAGGCGGTAACCAACAAAAAGTTGTTTTCAGCAAATGGATTTTTGCTGATCCGGATGTGCTTTTGCTCGATGAACCCACGAGAGGCATCGATGTCGGCGCAAAATACGAAATATATTGCATTATCAATGAGCTTGCTGAAAAGGGCAAATCGATTATAATGATATCATCAGAGCTGCCTGAAATTCTCGGCATGTGTGACAGGGTTTACGTCATGAACAGAGGGGCAATTGTCGGCGAGCTCGACGCAAAAGAAGCTTCTCAGGAGAAAATTATGCACTGCATAATGCAAAGCAACAAGGAGGTAACGAAATGAAGAATAATCTCGGGAGCTCTATAAAAAGCTCCTTGAAACAAAACGCGATGATTTTTGCGCTCGTCATTGTGATGGTCCTTTTTCTGATTTTAACACAGGGCGTACTTCTTCAGCCGTTGAACATTTCAAACATTATTCAGCAAAATGCTTATGTGCTGATTCTCGCTATCGGTATGCTGCTTTGTATATTAATAAGCGGTAATATCGACCTTTCAGTCGGTTCGGTAGCCGGCTTTGTGGGCGCGATTTCGGCGGTGTTCATTCTTAAAATGCACATACCGGTGCTTCCGGCTATATTAATGTCGTTGGCTGTCGGGGTCTTAATTGGTATGTGGCATGGTTTCTGGATTGCGTTTATCGGTGTTCCGGCGTTCATCGCGACATTGGCCGGCCTGCTGATATTCAGAGGTTTGACGATGACCGTGCTTAACGGAACGAGCCTTGCGCCGCTGCCCGAAGGGTATACATTTGTGGCGGCCGGCTTTGTGCCCGATATTGTGGCTATAGAAGGCATTAATCTGCTCGCTCTTTTGTCCGGTATTATCGCATCAATGCTTTTCATCATTTCTGAAATCAACAAGCGCAGGAATAAAAAGCGGTATAACTTTGCCGTGAACTCCTTGTTCGCTTTCTGGGCAAGAATCATTCTTATCGTGGCGATAATCAACTTCTTTACATTCCAGCTTGCGAGCTATCGCGGGCTTCCCATGGTGCTGGTGGTTGTTGTTATACTGGTGCTTATCTACTCGTTTATCACCAATAAAACAATACCCGGACGTCATATATATGCGTTCGGCGGCAATCCCAAGGCGGCTGTGCTTTCCGGTATTAAAACGAAGCGCATCCTCTTCTGGGTGTATGTGAACATGGGCTTCCTGGCGGCGTTGGCCGGTATTATCTTCACGGGCCGCTTGAACTCAGCCACACCGAAATCCGGTAACGGTTTCGAGCTTGATGCGATTGCGTCATGCTTCATCGGCGGTGCGTCAACAACAGGCGGTATCGGTACAGTGGTTGGCGCCATCGTCGGCGGTCTGTTAATGGGCGTTCTGAATAACGGTATGTCCATCATGGGCGTCAGTATCGACTTGCAGCAGACAATTAAAGGTATCGTTCTGATCGCGGCTGTCGGCTTTGATGTCTGGTCTAAATCCAGAACAAAAGTCTGATAACAGCACGATAATTAAATTATCGGGAGCTTTTGCCTCCTTATGCCGCCCTTAAAGCGGCAAGATCATATTGTACCCCTCTTCAAGATGCTTGAAGAGGGGTTGATTATTTCCTGAGCAAACTCAGCAATAATAATCCCAATATCAGGAGCTTTTCATCAATGGGGGAGATGCCCGCTTTTTTACGGCATCAGAACCTGAACCCGCAAAGTTTATAACACACTGTCGCTTTATGGGGCATAGTGTCGGTTGCTAAGTCCGTGCTCTTAAGGCATGTATAATAAAAATCGATTAACGCAGATTGAGAAGCTGCGTTAATCGGGGGTTGTCACCGCTAGGTGACCCGGGGAGAGGTAATGGCTAAAAACAGGGACGCGCTTGCAGCATGATGTGCTGTCTGTGGAACAATCGTGATCGACGCCTGGGCTTTCTCATTTAAGGAGAAGGCTTTATAACTAAATTATTTAACGACAGAGAGTTTGTTCTTTCATTCACATAGGTTTTATAATAGCTAAGCAATTTTCATGCAATAAAAAACAGACTCGGAAGTGCCGGGTCTGTTCAGCAGCTTATATTGCTTAATTGTACGTTGCGCCGCCCAAATCACGCAGCATATCTTTCATGCCCGAGGTTGTTATAATTTCATTATCCGGCATTACCCACAAAGCCTCCACGCCGTCAAGGCTTTCCGCAAACTTAAGGCTCTCATCGGGCGGCATCAAAAACAGCGCGGTAGACAGCAAATCTGCCTGCCCCGAATCCTCAAGCACCACGGTGACCGCTTTGTAATAGTCTGCCGGCATCAGCGTTTCGGGATCAATCAAGTGATGATAGTTCACGCCGTTAACGGTGTAAAACCGCTCGTACACGCCGCTGGAGACCACAGAAAGGTTCTTAACAAACGCGACATCCAACAAGTTGGATTCATCTGTTGAACCGGCCAGCGGGCTGTCCGGGTCTTTAATGCCCACGCTCCAATTGTTACGGACACCATCCTTGGGCGCGCCCACAGCGCGAACGTTACCGCCTGCGCTGATCAGCACAGAATCATACCCCTTTTCAATGAGCCTGTCTGCCGCCACCTCGGTGGCATAGCCCTTTGCCACAGCACCCACATCAAGGCTCATACGGCTGTCTGTTAAATAAACCGTAGATGCCTGCTCATCAATAATCATATCATCAATAGCCGTATGCATTGACGCGTCCCGAAGCTGATCGATGGGGGGAACCTCGGCGACAGACGGGTCATATTCGCCTGCCTCGCGGTAATCATGCCATATGCGCAGTACACTGCCCATTGCCACGTTCACAATGCTGTTCGTTTTGTCATACCACTCTTTAGACATTTCCAGCATGTCGATAACCGCTGAGTCAACTTTAACGGGTGAAATGCCCGCATTGTCGTTGATTGTCTTTACATTATTGATGCCGTCATAGTCGTGATAGATATCAAACTGCTTGTGAAGATTAGTAAATGTATCATAAACCGTCTTCAATATATCATCAAACTCTTCCTGAGAGCTTGCGTACGCCATCACAATCACAGACGTATCAAAAGTATCCAGAAATTCGCCGCTGAATTTTTGGTATTTTTGCGACGGGGCACAGCCAAAGAGCGAAAGCAGCACCAAAACACATGTAATGAGCAAAACAGTTCTTTTCATACGACCTCTTAGCGCAAAATAATCCATCCGGCACGAGGCCGGAGGGATTATTCGCGGATTATTATCTAGATTTTAAACGAATCAGTCAGCAGTTGCAATCGCTTTTTCCACGGCTGCAATGTAATCCTGCACCGAGACGGTCACGCTGGATGTCAGGTCTGCTTCGGCCGGAACAGCCGGGTGAGCCTCATCCTTTTGAGCGGTCTTCATTGCTTTCACTTCATCAATGGTTTTTCCGATCATCCACTGGCCAAGCGCCGCAATCTGCTCGTACCATTCCTTGCCGATAGAAGAGGCCTTCTTCATGCCATATTCGTCGCCAAGCTCCACTTTTGTTTTGGGCTTAGATGCTGCATCGGTAATCAGCATGCCTTTTGCGTCAAAATTCACCTTGACTTGACCGTTGTCAATCACAACACCCACGATTTTGTTGTCCTGATCGATCGTGACTGCTGCCATAATGATATCAGCTTGTGCAACGGCGTCTGCGTCAGCTGTGGCGCCCGCAGATTTCGCGATGGAAGTGACGTTGCCGATGCCGGTTTTTGTTGCACCCGAAACGGCAGCGCCAAAATCTTTAGCGTTTGCAACGGCTTTCTGAACAGCCGCAAGGTAGCTGGTAACATGAATGGTCACGCTGGAAGTGAGGTCGGCTTCTGTGGAGACACCTTCTTCATTCATTTTCATGCCCATCACTTCGTCGATGGTTTTGCCAACCATCCAGTCTTCAAGCGCTGCAATCTGTTCATACCATTCTTTGCCGATGCCGGAAGCCTTGGCCATGCCATAAGCATTTCCGAGCTCTACTTTTGTTTTGATTTCCTGCTTGGTATCAGATTTCAGCTGGCCCTGTGCATCAAAGTTGACCATGGGCTGAACCATGTCAATCTTCACGTTGATGATTTTTCCGTCGGCATCGAGTGTGACAGCTGCCATCGCAGTGTCTATCTCCGCAAGCGCGTCCTTATCGGCACTGACGCTGGCTGACTTTGCAAGCGAAATATCGCTGCCAAGGCCTGTTTTAACAGCCGACGATGACACTTCGCCCGGTGCCGCCGATTCATTTGCGGATTCTGCGGTAGATTCGCTCGCTGACGGTGACGCAGATGCGTTGTTGCTGGCGCCGCATCCGGCAAAAGCAGAGACGATCATCATTATAACCAAAACCAATAAAATTACCTTTTTCATTTGCATTCCTCCTTATATCACTTACCGACTATCATAACCAGTATTGGCTTTTCTAAAGCCAACGACCGAAAAGATAATCAGAAAATGTCTTGATTGTTATACCTAAAATAGATACAATGATTTCATGACCAAATCATTACTAATTAAGTGTGCTAATTTTACCATATAGTCACAAAATAATAAAGTGGTATTAATAACCATTATGAATTGTGTTTCAAGACTGAAAAATGGTTTAGCAATAAAGTGAATTGTAATAATTAACATTAGTAAACTAAAAAACGGTTTGATACTATGTTGTCAATCGCGATAAGGAAAGATCGATGAAAGCTTTAATGAAGGGCTTTTGGCAAGTGGCCGATCCGAAAATCTGGGTTGCGTCAACCATACCGATGCTGACGGGTGCGGCGATTGCTTGGACATTCGGTCATCAGACGAAGCCTCTCAGCATTATATGGTTTATATTGGCCGTTATCGGGGTGTATCTTGTGGAGATCGCCAAAAACGCGCTTAACGAGGTGATCGACTATCAGTCTGGTGTAGACCCCGATGTGGACGAAGAACATGCAACGCCGTTCTCGGGCGGTAAAAAGTCTATCACGACGGGGGCGCTTGATCTGACACAATGCCTTTACATAGCGATTGTCTGCTTTCTTGCTGCAGCGCTTTTGGGCATGGCATTGGCTGTGTTTGTGGAACCGCTGATATTCTGGCCGGGGGTTGCAGGCTTTGCGTTGGCTGTAATTTATAGCCTGCCGCCTTTTAAGCTGTGCTACAGGGGCTTCGGCGAAATCGCGGTGGGGCTTGCGTTTGGTCCCGCGATTGTGTTGGGGGTGTATGTGCTGATTGAGGGCCGGTTCGACTGGCTGCCGCTGCTCGCATCGCTGCCCATTGCCTTCATGATTATGAATGTGCTATGGATCAATCAGTACCCTGATTATGAGGTGGATAAAGCGCATAACAAAAGAAACGGTGTGGTTCGGATGGGTAAGAAGAAGGGTGTCTCCGTGTACGCGGTGCTGTTTGCGCTCAGTTATCTGTCGGTCATCGCGGTTGCGGTGTATGCCAAGAACCCAATCTGGCTGCTGCCGCTGCTCACGGTGCCCATAGCGGTGAAAGCGGTTTGCAATTGCCGCCGTCATTTTAACAGCATCAATAAACTGATTGCATCAAACGTCGCCACGGTGCAAATCTATCAGTTGTTGGGTTTATCTTTTGTCGTCAGTGCCGTTTTAGACGGTTTAGTCTTTTAATTCTTGGGAGGAAAAGATGAGCAAGAAAGTTGTGATTGTGGGCGCCGGTTATGCGGGTATCGAAGCCGCCCTTAAGCTGAACAAAAAAGGGAGAAAAGATGATCTTGAAATCACGATTATCGACCGCAACCCTTACCATACGCTGCTAACGGAAATTCATGAGGTGGCGGGCAACCGCGTGGGTGAAGATGCGGTTAAGATACCTCTGAAAGACATATTCAAAACCACGAATGTAAACCTCGTGATCGATAATATCAACGGGTATGAGTTTGATTCTCGCAAAGTCAAATCATCGTCGAATGAATACCCGTATGACTATCTGATCATATCTGTCGGGTCCACACCGAATTATTTCGGGATACCGGGGTTGGAGGAGCATGGCTTCTCGCTTTGGTCGGTCGACGATGCGATACGAATCAGAGAGCACATTGAACGCTGCTTCTTTGAAGCGGAAACAGAGAAGGACGCAGAGCGCCGCAAACGTCTGCTGACGTTTGTGGTCGGCGGAGCTGGATTCACCGGCGTGGAGATGATCGGCGAGCTGGCGCAATGGGTGAAAAAGCTGTGCCGCGCACACCGCATCGACCGTAAGGAAATCCGCCTGATTATCGTGGATATGCTGGATTGCATATTAAGCAACCTCTGCGACAAGAACAGCAAGCGCGCGCATGATTATATGCACGGCAAACACGATATCGAGGTGATTCTCAGCACAGCGATTAAGCAGGTGACACCTGAGTTTGTTGATATCGGCGAAAGAAAGATTGAAACGAGCACGCTCATCTGGGCCGCCGGTGTGAGATCGTCTCTGGATGTAGAAAAAACGGATTTGGACAAAGGCCTTGGCCGACGACTTGTTGTTGACGAATTCTGCCGGACAAAGCATAAAAATGTGTATGCTGTGGGTGATGTAGGCGCGCTGCTTGATGAAAAAGGCAAACCGTACCCGGCCATGGTGGAAACCGCGCTGCAAACGGGTGAAGGCGCTGCGATGAATATTTTAAGCGATATACGAGGCAAAAACCCCGAGCCTGTTAAGGTAAAGCTGCACGGTGTGATGGTCAGCATCGGCAATTACTTTGCAGTGGCCGACTTGATGGGCGTGAAGCCTGGGCGATGGATTTCGCTAATTATGAAATACCTGGTCAATATGCACTACCTTTATGGTATCATGGGTGTTAAAGGTATATGGGACTATCTGCGCGACGAAATACTGCACAGACGTCAGCACAAACGCTTTTTACAGCGCAACTACACCAAAACCGTTCAAGCCTGGTGGCTGGTGCCGCTGCGGCTGTTCCTCGGGTGGACATGGTTTTACGAGGGCTTAAAGAAGGTGCTGGAAGGCTGGTTCACCAAGCCGATGCTCGCAAGCTTTTTGGGGTATACATCGGGCGCGGACGCGGCATCAACCGCGACGGGTGCCGAGGCGGTTTCAGGTGCAACGGGGGCTGCGCAAGGCGCAACGGCTGTGGTTGAAAAGCTGATGAATATTGATCTTGGGTTCCTCGGGTTTTTCCTCGAAAGATCGGGCGAGGGGCAGCCGATGGTGTTCCGTGTTCACTTTTTCCTCGTTGATTGGATATTGAACGGCTGGGTTCTCGCAACCCCGGGTTGGTCGATGTTCTTCCAGGTGCTGATCGTGATTCTTGAGATCATTGTCGGTCTTGCGATATTCTCGGGTACGTTTACGTTCCTTTCGTCCGTCGTTTCACTTGGCCTGATTGCGATGTTCATAACATCCACGGGCATGTACGATACCACATGGTGGATGCTGTTTGCGGGTATTGCGATGGCGGCGGGTGCCGGCCGTGCGTTTGGTCTTGATCATTGGGTGCTGCCGTATCTCGGAAAGGTTTGGGACGGCACAAAGAAAAATGGGCGTTTAACGCTCACTTGGGGTAACAACAAAAAGCTGAAATAAGGGGACAAAACGCGTGTGGGAAAAGCTGCCCGCTTTGCAAACGGAGCTTGATCTGTTTGAGGCGCTGCTTAATGAGCAATTTGCATCAAAAAAGAATATCAATGCCTTTATAGACAAGCTGTCTCTGCACATTATCAACAGCGGGGGGAAGCGGCTTCGCCCGGCGATGACGATAGCCGCTGCCAAGCTCGGGGAATACCGGCGAGACAAGGTTTTCAGCACGGCGCTCAGCGTGGAGATGCTGCATACCGCCACACTGATACATGACGATATCATTGACAATTCGCTGATCAGACGCAATGAACCCACCTTGTATGCCACACAGGGGGTCAGCACGGCGGTGTTCGCGGGCGACTATATCTACGTGAAATCGATGCAGGCGCTGGCGGCAGCCGAGCTGCCCATGAAATATCTGCTTGAGCTTTCCAAGGCGGTTGAGGCGATATGCGTGGGAGAGGTGGAGCAGTTTCGCGGGCGCGGCAAGCTTCCGGGGATCAAGACGTATCTCTCGCGCATCAGCCGCAAAACGGCGGTGCTGTTTGCAGCCTGCTGTGCGGTGGGCAGCCATCTTGGCGGCCTTGACGAAAAGGACGTGAAGCAGGCGGCGAAGTTCGGCGCGTATTACGGCATCGCGTTTCAGATTAAGGACGATCTGCTGGATATGACCGAGCACCCGAGCCGTATCGGCAAGCCGGTCGGCAACGACCTTAAAGAAGGTGTGGTGACGTTGCCGGTACTAATGGCGGCAGCGCAGGATAACGGTGTGAGGGAGAAGGTTGAGGCGTTCTTAATCGGGCTGAAGAAGAAGGAGCCGGTGCAGCGGGATATCAAGCGTATTATCAAGCTGGTGGCCGAGGCGGACGGCATTGTGAAAACGCAGGCGATACTCGACAGGTATATTGCGAAGGCCGAGAAGAGCCTTGAGAGGCTCCCCGATACAGAGGGACGGCAGCTGCTGAAAGGCATTCTCGATCTGACATTTCAATAAGATGTTAAGCGCTCCGACGTGACGGGGCGCTTTTTATATAATTCTGGTATAGATTAAAATAGATAAACCGTGCTAACACAAGTCACAAACCAATCCTTCTGTTTGTGACTGAACTAAAGGTTATTCGGAGATATAAATAGGCAATTTTCAGTGAGTCTTTATGATAAGGTCTCTACGACACGCGAAGCAATTGCAGCGCTTTTTTCATTGAAGCAGTTAATACGTACTTGTTAATTGCTATTCAATTTGCTTTTCAAATCCTCCAAGCAGCGATTGATGATCTGCCAGCCGTTTTCGGCTGAAAACTCAGGCGCGCTTTTCGCGAACCACTCGCCCCCTGAGGCGCGCCAGGGCTTTACAAGCATCAAGCGCTGGTGCAGCGCGGCCAGCAGCGAGCATTCCACCTTGCCCGCATGATCATACCCAAAGGCCTCCTGTATCTCACGGCTCATTACAGGCAGCACCTTCACGGTGTTCATCTTTTTCAGTACAGCCTCCAAATTGCCCGCACGTGCAAACCAGCCGCGGCCCAGCTCCTGCTCCATCATGTCGAAGAAAAGCTGTTTGGCTGCCTTCAGGCACGCGAGAGACAGCGGAAAAAGCAGCTCCATATCAAACTGATGATGGATGAGAATGAAAATATTCTGCCAGCCGCCTTCTATGAACGCGCGCAGCACGCCCTTGATATACTGCTCGAACACATCCATGCAGAGGTGCACAGTGCCTAGCTCAGGCCCTGAGGCCGCATAGCTGGAGGGCGCATAACAAAATGTAGGCGCCAGCACGATATCGGTCTGCGCTTCCAGCAGTTTCGCGATGCCTTCCGTGATGATGATATCGGTACCGCAGACGCTGTGCTGCCCATGGTATTCCAAATTGCCGATTGGAATCACAAGCGGCAGCCCTTTATCTTGAGCCGCTTTGTGTTCGTCAGGAAACATAAACGCATATTGCATAGCTTTCACCTCGTTTATTAATCATTGCCCGGTTGCTCTGTTTTAAACATCGCTATTTGATATGGCGCCGCCAAGCTGTCATGAGTTTTTAGCGTATAAATCCACCGCTTGGCGACTGTCAGATGGCTATCCCAATGGGATGGCTTGGGATGTGTCACAAAGTGCCTGAAGGAGTGGTAGGTTTTATGATGCGATATCTCCCACAGTCACCTTTCGGTGACTGTTCAGATTGCCGATAAACCTTGTTGTGTCATTCCGAGCCTGTCGAGGAATCCTATGAAAAGCGCTTTGTAGAGGAGGATTCCTCGATCGTTTACGTTCCAACGGAATGAAAAAAATAACTTTTTACAGGCTCACCTTGCCATTAATAAGGCGCTTTTTTTAACCCGATTGCTGCATGATAGCCGCCGCACTGCGAACGGCACTCATTATCTCCTGATAGCTCGTGCAGCGGCACAGGTTAGACTGCAGCCATGTTTCAATCGTAAAATCGTCCGGGTTCGGGTGATGAAGCAGCATGGAATGGCACACCATAATAAACCCCGGCGTACAAAAGCCGCATTGAAACGCCTGCTGCTCGGCAAAGGCCTGCTGGATCGGCGTGTCGCTGAGCCCTTCAATGGTGGTGATACGATGGCCGATGCCTTCCACGGCCAGCATCAAACACGATTTCGTGGGCCAATCATCCACCAGCACGGTGCATGCGCCGCAATCGCCGTTTTCACAGCCGATTTTCGTGCCCGTCAGCCCCAGCTGATAGCGCAGCACATAAACAAGCGTATCGGCAGGCCGCACCGCCACATCATAAACGCGGTTATTCACAGTCAGCGATATCAGGCTTTTGCCGGACAGCTTAAGCATGACTCGCTTCTCGGTTCTTTTTATAGTCCATAATGATTTTCTCCACAGTCCTTTGAAACACAAAAAGACGGTATGCCGCCGAACCTTCAAGGTCATCCAGCACGGGGGCGGGTATCGCGCTTAAAAGCCGGGCGGCGATATCAGCGGCGGATGCTTGGCGCGTGTCTGTGATATCCGCGAATCGGAACGGATGGGCGCAAAGCCCGCCCGCCGCGAAACGAAGCGTTTCGCCTAAGAACAGTACGCATAGGGTGAGCAGCGGATAGCCGATCTTTTCGGCTCTGGATTTCTTGATATGAAAGCACGGTATTGCGGCCGCCGCACTGTCAACATGCACGCTGACGATTAATTCGCCGGACGCGGGCCGTCTGCCGTCGGCAAAGGCCTCATGTACAGATATTGTTTTCATACCCTCGGGAAACGCGATGTCGACAGTGGCGTTGGCCAGCAGCAGCGGCATCAGCGTTTCACGGTAAATAATCGTACCGCATAGATTGCCGCCCAGCGTGAGACGGCATTGCACCGTATGGTCCGCAATGCGGCCCGCCGCAAGCCCGAGCAATGGAAACACATTGGCGCGCTTGATATCATTCAGCGTGGATGCCGCGCCGATCACGAGCCGCTTGCCGTCTGTGCCAATCCCCCTGCATTCGGGAATGCTCTTGAAATCAATCACAGCATCCGGTTTTCGGTTAAACACGCGGCTCATGCTGATGATTTCCGTGCCGCCGCCGTAATAAAGGGGCTGCTTTCCCTGTCTGCTGAGCTTATCGTATATCTGCACGGCTTCCTGCACGGTATCCGGCAAATAGTAATCAAAATCGTAAGCGATCATCAGCCATTACCGCCGGTCTTAGCTGCCTGCCAGAGGCTTTCGAATGTAACGGGCAGCGTATCGAGCTGTACGCCGGCAGCCAGGCATAGCGCATTAACGAGAGCCGGCGGCATACCGAGTACGCTGTGCTCCGCAATACCGCGCGCGCCCATTGGGCCGCTCAAATTCGGTGTTTCAATAAATTCTGCAATGAAAACCGGGTTTTCATGAAAGTGCATGAGCTTGTAGGTGCGAAAGCTGGTGTCGTTCAATTCGCCCGTCGCGTCGAAATGGTAGCATTCGCGTGTGGCCAAGCTAAGGCCGGTGTTCATGCCGCCCAGTACCTGTCCCGCCGCACACGCGGGCAAAATCACTTTGCCCGCGTCAATCACGGTGACAGCCTTCACCAAACGAAAGGTCTGCAAAAAGCGGTCGTACTCAATTTCCACAGCCTGTGCGCCCACTGTCCAGTATGGCCCGGGCTGACCTTTGCCCGTTTCTCGGTCGAGCTGGGAGAGGTTTTTCATGATAAAGCGTCCGCAGCCGATCACCGGGCCGCCCATTGCGTTGCCTTCTTTTGTTTTAACGCCAAACACAATCTCTTTAAACGGCAGAGATACAGCTTCGTCGTCCTTAAGCTGCGCTGTCTCGTTTATAAGAACAATGTCCTCCGGGGGGCAGCGTAAAGCAAGCGCCGCGTTGGCCTTGAGCTGACGGAGCGCGTCATCGGCGGCGGCTATAATGGCGTTGCCCGCCATATAGGTCGACATGCTCGCGACGGTTTTCCAATGCTCGGGATGCGACTGTGTGTTGATCTGCATGTTCATGGCCACCTTATCAAGGCTGATGCCCAGGCGCTCGGCGAGAATTTTCGGCAGCGCGGTGGTCATGCCCGGGCCGCACTCAATCACGCTGCAACTCAGGCTGACGCTGCCGTCTGAGCAAAACTGCACAACAGCCGATGATGATGCGTCGGTGGGGGAACTGGAGGTTTTAGAAAAGCACGCGAGGCCTTTTGTGCGAATCATCGCCTCTTGCGTTTCTATGCGAGCGCCGTCATCCCACGCGATAAGCTGCTTAACCCGGCTTATGCAGCCATCAAGATTGCCTGTGTTGCTGAGTGTCACCTTCGTTTGCGTCGGGGTATAGTCGCCTTCGCGCAGGGCATTGATGCGTCTTAATTCGCAAGAGTCAATGCCCAGCTGCAACGCAAGCTTTTCCATTGTGCGCTCCATTGCAAACGTGGACACCTCGTGCCCGAAGCCTCTGAAAGATGTGGAATAAACGTGGTTGGTATAAACGCAGACGGAATCGCATTCGATGCACGGCACATTGTATGCACCGCTGCAGTTAGCGGCGGCAGCGCGCGTCATGATGGGTGACGTATCGGCATAAGCACCCGATTCGATAAAGAAGTGAACCTGTATGGCCTGCAGGCGGCCTGTTTTATCTGCACCCAGCTTCATGTACGCTTTCGCGCCGATTTTGCAGGCACTTGAATAAAAGCTTTGTTCACGCGTGAACGACAGGCGAACCTCCTGCCCGTTAACGGCATGAGAAGCCACAAAGGCCATGATCTCCGGATGCGGATTCACCTTGCCGCCATATCCGCCGCCCACAAATGGTGTCTCAATAATGATGCTGCTTTCTGACAGCTTGAAAAACTTCGCAATCAGCGCTCTTGCCGCGTGAGCGGCCTGAGAGGCGGAACGGATAAGGAGCTGTCCATTTGGAAGGATTTGCGCCCGCGCGTTTCGCGTTTCCATAAAGGCATGATCGGCTTGCGGAATGCGGTACTCTCCTTCGACAACGGTGTCGCAGCAAGCCCAGCCATATAGCATATTTCCTTTTCTTATACGGGTGCGGTTTGATATATTTGAATTCATTTCCGGGTAAACATCTTCCACGGTATGCGTATACTGCATCAGCGCGGGATGCACCAGCGTGGGGTTTGGCATCAGGGCGTCTTCAATGGAATTAACGATCGGTAACGGGTCGTACGCCACCTGTATCAGCTTGGTGCCTTGGGCTGCCTGCCATTCTTCATCAGCCACCACGATCGCAACGGGTTCGCCGAAGTAACGCACCCTGTCGATCGCAAGCACCGGCATATCCTGCAGCACGGAACCGATGAGCTGCAAACAGTCGCGTCCGGTGACGATGGCACGCACGCCAGGCACCATGTACGCGCCGGATGTATCGATGGAGAGAATACGCGCATGCGCGAATACGCTTGTTAAAAGCCTTGCCTGAAGGCATGAACGGCTGACATCATCGTCATTGTATTTAGCTTTTCCGCTGACCTTCAGCCAAGCGTCGTTTCTGATCATGTTGTCTCCGGCTGTTTTGATAAAACTTATTATAGCCAATCATTGCGGCTTGTTATCCTTTTGCATCAAAAAGGATACCCGCAAAAAGAGAAAATGCATAATAAATCGATATAGCAGAGAAACTAACAAAAAAGGAGGAACTGCAATGGGTATTTTATCTTGGATTGTGCTTGGTGCACTCGCGGGCTGGGTGGCCAGCATCATTATGAAAAACAATCCGTCAATGGGCGCTTTTGCGAACATTGCTGTGGGTATCATCGGCGCTTTTATCGGCGGCTTCATAATGAATCTGATCGGTGCGAACGCGGATGTGACAGGCTTTACGCTGGAAAGCTTTTTGGTTGCACTGCTGGGCTCGGTGATTCTGCTCGCAATTATCAACCTGATTCGAAAGGGATCGGTTACAAACAAATAGCGTCGTCATACGAAAAGCAGTATAAGCAAATGCTGTGCCGATATTACATGTTTTATTATCCCGGCTTGCCGACCGTGCAGTGGATCAGAATACCATTATAAGGCTTAGTTAAAGGGATTCTGATCCACTTTGTAGTTTTCCGCTGAGCTCGTATTGACATTAGAAATTATGGTCAGCTTACTGCAGCCTAAGGTTTTCAATGCGGATCGCATCCCGTGATTATTTTAATCGACAGGGGACGATAGCGCAGCAGCATCTTTCGCCAGCTATAATAAGAGGGAATAAAATTTCTGCCGTTTGTGATTAACATATTTGCATATCTTGAGTATTTTAAATATTAAAAACATATCAATGAAACAATGACCGATACGTGTGTCCTGTGCTATAATGCAATCAAAAAGGCAGTAGGAGACATACCTTTTGAACGTCTCAAGGAAAAAATCAACCTTCAATATAAGACAAAGCTTGCTAGCCGCTTTTATTCTTTTGTCTATGCTTATGGGCGCGTGTGGTGCCAACAGCGAAGCCGTATCCGCAACATCGGCAACCCCGTCGGCCCAAACGCAGACAGCAGCACCTTCGCCTCCCTCTGCGCCGATTCAAACCACAGCGCCGGAACAAACACCGCAGCCGACATTGGCTCAAACACCGGCTCCGACACCCACGCCCGCGCAAGCAGCCGCGTTTGTCGGGCAGGCTGTGTGCACAGCCAAAGACGCGGTGAATATTCGCGAAAAGCCGGAAAAGAACAGCATCGTGCTCGCATCGCTGCCCGCCAATGAAACAACAGATGTGATTTCCTATGAGGGCGGCTGGGCGTATATTTCGTACAACGGAACAACAGGCTATGTGAGCCGTGATTATTTAATCGGCAGACACAGGCCGGATATTGATGTGCCGATGGGTGAGTGGGCGGCGATACTCGTGAACCCGTCACATTTGCTGCCCGACGGCTTTAACGTGTCACTTGCCGATTTTGAAAGCGGACAGGTGGACGCACGCATTTATGATATTTGCACGCGCATGTTTGCAGATGCCGCAAAAGACGGTGTTGAATTTCAGTTGGTGGACGCTTACCGCAGCTATGAGCGCCAGAACGAGCTTTATCAGAAAAAAGTAGACAGCTACATTGCCAAGGGTTACAGCCGGGAGGAGGCCGAGGTGCAGGCCGCAACCATCACGGCACGCCCGAACACGAGCGAACATCAAACAGGGCTGGCGCTCGATATTGTCACGCCGTCTTATACAAAGCGAGACAAGGGTTTTGCGAAGACAGATGCGTATCAATGGCTGAACGCGAACGCACAGGATTACGGCTTTACGCTGAGATACAAGCAGGACAAGCAGGAGTACACCAAGGTGATATATGAGCCGTGGCATTGGCGCTTTGTGGGCGTGGAGGCAGCAAGAGCCATGAAGCAAAGCGGCGACTGCTTTGAAGAATATACGGGGGCGGCCTAGCAACACAACGGGGGGAGACAGAATGAGGGCTAAAAGAGCGCTTGTCGTGGCAGCGGCCATAACGGTGATGCTGTTGTGTTCGTGTCTTAATGGCACTGCGCAAAACGGCTTGGAACTGAATAAGGAAAAGAGCCGGTTTGATAATTTCTCAGTAATCAGCAACATGGTTTATATGGATTGTTTTCTGACGATTGATAATAAAGGCGACGAAGACGTGACGGTTAAGATCAGCGCATCCTCGCAAAAGGATGTGTCGGCTGGGCTGCTGAAATGCGCAGACATGTGCGGCTTTGATGAGAAGCTTGTTTCCGACACTTTTGTGTTATCGAGCGGAGAAAACAGCCTTGTCGTTGTGTTTGAGGGTGAGTTCGGTGGGACGGAGCAAAAGAAGGACAGGCTGCTCCCTGAAGATATTCAAATTGAAGTCGTTTCATAGTATTCATTAGAACCCGAAAGAAAAGGAGCCAAAAACAATGGCTGAGGAAAGAACGTTTGTGATGCTCAAGCCCGACTGCTTAAAAAGAGGGCTGACCGGGGAGATTATTGCGCGGATTGAAAGAAAGGGGTACCGCATTGCAGACGCAAAGATGATGCGGCTTGGCAAAGACATACTGCGAGAGCATTACGCGCATCAGGCCGACAAGCCGTATTATTCGCGGATCGAAAGCTTTATGATGTCAGGGCCGGTGCTGTGTTTAATCGTTGAAGGGCAAAACGCTGTGACCGGGGTGCGGATTTTGATGGGAGCCACGGCATTTGAAGAAGGCAAGGCCGGAACAATTCGCGGTGATTATGCTTATTGCATGGGCGAGAATCTGATTCACGGCAGCGATTCGCCAGAGAATGCCGAGATAGAGATTAAACGATTCTTTTAGTAAGATCGTGTGAATATGAGGGGATTTATGAAGCTGAAAGCATGGCTGCTGTTTGTTTTACTCATAGGCATCGCTGCGGCTGCGGCGTGCAGCATGGAGAAGCCGGAAGAAATCGTAGAACCGACGATCAGTGCGGGTGCTGCCGACCCTTCGCCGTCAGGCGAAGGAATCGAAGGTATTTACGAGTTTGGCGACAATGTCTATACAAATCCGCTCAGCTCGTTTATCGCGATGAAAGGATACATGCCGTATTTTGAAATCTCGGAGGACAAGCTGAGAATCGTCGATCCGCAGAATGATACCGTGGAGGAGATCGCTGGCAAAACAGCGATGTCAGATATCAGCACGCAAGATTTCGAAGCGCTTTTTGATAATGAGGTTTTGCTGGAGGGTTTTTCTGTGCCCGACATTGCGGTCTATTCGCGATGCATCCAGTACGGTGTTTATTATGATGAGTACGTGGAATACCGCGTATATCAGATGGACGATAAGGTGTGGCTAGCCAAACTCTCCAACGGCCATATGTGGAGCATCTACCGGCTTTTGAAAACGGGCGATGTCAGCGTGGGTATCATCGGCGGCGCGGACGGGCCGACGAGAGTGTTCATCAGTTAGTCGCGGCTATATAGATTTATATTTTAGGATAGGATAATAATCAAAAACATAGATTGAGAGGATGGGTATTATGCTGGTCATCACAACCCCGCGCCTGATATTGCGGCATATACGCATTGAGGATGCTGATGACATCTTCGCGTACGCGTCTTCGCCCCATGTGGGGCCCAACGCGGGCTGGAAGCCGCATGATAGCAGGGAAGAGACGCTGGAGGTCATGCAAATGATATTTCTCAATCAGGAGAGCGTGTTCGGCATTGTGCTGGCAGAGAGCGGTAAAATGATCGGTTCGCTCGGCTTCATTAAAGACCCAAAAAGGCAGAATGAGCACGCGATGATGCTCGGGTACGCGCTTGGCGAGCAATACTGGGGCAAAGGCATTATGACAGAGGCGGCCAATGCCGTTTTACAATATGGTTTTGAACAACTGAACCTGAGCCTGATATCGGCCTACTGTTATCCGTTTAATCAGCGCTCGAAGCATGTCCTGACAAAATGCGGGTTTTCTTACGAAGGCACGCTCAAACAGGCAGAGCAGATATACGACGGACGCATTTACGATAACGAGTGTTATGCGCTGACAGCAGAAGACTTTTTTAAGAGGAGCGGCAAATGACAAAGCCTCTTAGTGAAATGACAAACGAGGAGCTCTGGCAGCTTTTCCCGATTGAGCTGTCCGACCACAGAGATGAATGGAAACAGTGGTACGAAGACGAACGTGACAGCATTATCCGCTTAATCGGTATGGAGAATGTCATAAGAATCAGCCATATCGGGAGCACATACGTGCCGGGGCTGATTGCAAAACCCACAATCGATATACTGCTCGAGATTGCTGATGAGTGCAGCACGCAAAAGCTGAAAGAAACATTTGAACAAAACGGATACATATTCAGCAGCCAGCCGGATAACCCGCCGCCGCACATCACCTTTTTAAAGGGGTACACGTCCCAAGGATTCGCGGAAAGAGTGTTTCATATTCATGTGCGGTATAAGGGCGACTGGGATGAGCTTTATTTTTGTGAGTTTCTGCGGGTGCACCCCGATATGGCTACGCAATACGGTGAATTAAAGTTGCAGCTCAAACAGAGCTATGAACACGATCGTGACGCTTACACGGAGGCGAAAACGGAATTTGTACAGCGTGTGACATCGCTGGCGCGAAATGAGCAAAAACAATCGGAGCACAGAACCGACACCGCGTGTTCGGTCGGCATTATCGGCGGCGCGGACGGCCCGACGGCTGTTTTTATTGGCAAACGCAGCGAAGAAAAAAAGAAACAATGGAACGCGTTGCTGGCGGCGTGCAAGCAAGCCGCTGTGCCCGTTAAGCGCAGAAAAACGGGAGATGAGCTTAAAGCCTATTTGATCGAAACGCTCGGTGCGGTGGCGTATGAGCCGATGCCGCACGCGCTGCACAGTTTAAAAATAAATGCATTGATGAAGAATCATCCCGAGGCACTGCAAGTTCCTAAGATGCCGGATGAAAATGCCGCCAAAGAAATATGGCTGGAGTGGGCGAAACAATCACATATGGATTATAACGAAGCGGCCAAACGGCTGCCGGATGATGCGTTCGGCTTCCGGTACGCATTTCTGAGCTTGCCGCGCAACGAAGCAACAAAGGCGTATTACCGCGCGCAGGAAAAAGAAAGCCGCATGGGGCTTGGCTTGTTTGCAAGGTTGAAAAGGCTGCTGGTTAAGCGGCAGGAAGTCAATGAGATAACACTGGATATTGAGCTTTCCACCGGCTATTTTACAATGGGCAATGGCTGTGCGCAGTTGATCAATGAGCTGGTGCTGTGGTGCGGAGTCACACAGCGCGATATTGAGGAACAAACGCCGGAGTTTGTGGCGTATGCTTCCGCAATGAAAGATACCGGACAGATAAATTTGTAAAGAACACCGCCTTTTTCAGCCGTTTTCAGCGATGTGGTTCATCCCCTTTTGGGGTATAAGAATCCTTTTTTTAGCATTTTACAAGAAAGCTTCGAACGTAGGGAACGACCTCCGTGTCGTTCCGAGTTGTTTTGAATGGCTAGTCCAAGTTTTTTATACCCTTCGGGGTACAGGTATACTCTTTTTAGGACATGTAACAAAAATGCTTCGAACGTAGGGAACGACCCCTGTGTCGTTCAATATTTTGCGTCTTATATTGCAGATAACTCCCTCCGTCAATTGCCGGATTGAAATCCGACAATTGCCACCTCCCTCGACGAGGGAGGCAAGGTTGCGGCGAATCATGTTATACCATATTAGGAATGTTACGACAAGGCTTAAGCAGATACAATAAGCGCTTGAATCTGTAGGGGGCGGACTCGACCGTCCGCAATTTGGGAAACCAAACTGCTTGTTATGCCTGATAGACAATCCTCAGTCAGCTTGCGCTGACAGCTCCTTTGCCTAAGGAGCCTCAAAAGAAATCGATATGAGTACAACAAAGTTGTCATCCCGAGCTAGTCGACTACGAAGTGGACAGGAAACCCATGTCAAAACACTAGAAAAATGGGATGCCGTTTCAACTGCTAAGTTCGGTTAGCCTCCTTTTGAAAGGAGGTGGCGCGCTAAGCGTGACGGAGGATTGCGGGCACTCTGCGAATAGCAGCGCCACTCTCTGCACTTGCCCAAAGGTAAATTACCTTTTCAGCGGCTTTTCTTAGCCTTCTTCGGTTTCTTCTTTTTCGATTCGATAAACCCGGCCAACGCCTGTGCGCTTCCTTTTGTAAAGCTGTTCTTTGGTATGCGCAGCACAAAATCGTTACCCAGCCAAATATAAAGATACCCGGCATCTTCGGTGAGCTGCGAAACCTGAGAATACTTGTATTCGGCATCCGTTCGAAAGTCCGTCATGCGGATGACATCCGAGAACGAAAATGTCCGTTTCCACGGCTGGCCGTCATTCGCTTTCAAGGCCAGTTGGTATTGCTTTTTGGCGGCGGCGTTCGTATGGAGCGTGATCATATACAGCATCGCGCCCGAAAACGCAATGCCGATATAAAGCGCCGCATTATCCGGCAGAAACACACCCATCAGAATCAGAAAAACGGCAATAAGCAGCCCGCCCAGCTTCCAAAGTATGCGTTTCATGTGGTTCTTTCTTGCTTTTTGTCCCAGCGGATGCCTGACCCAGCCGCGGTAAATGGCGTAAGTGATTTCAAATTCGCTGATGAATTCCGGCGTCATAGATTAACCTCACGTTTTTTATTCGATTTCAGATATGCTGACGCGGCGTTGCTCCGTGCTCGATTTTTTCATGGCTTCAATAATGCGCATAATCTTAACGCCGTCTTGAAAATCCGGCTGAATCGGCTGTTTGCCGTCTACTGCCAGCAGGAAATCGCGGAATGCATGAACAAAAGTGTGCTCATAACCGATGATATGTCCGGCTGGCCACCACGCGTTTAAGTACGGATGCTCTTTTTCCGTGACCAGTATGCGGCGAAAGCCCTGCTCATCGTGCGGCAGAGAGGCATCAAAAAACTCAAGCTCGTTCATGTTTTCGAGGTTGAATTTTATAGAGCCCTTGCTGCCGAAAACTTCAAAAACGTTGGTGTTCTTGCAGCCTGTTGCAAGCCGCGTGGTCTCCACGCTGCCAAGTGCGCCGCATTCAAACTCCACAATGGCAAACGACGCATCGTCGACCGTGACAGGCCCTGTCTTGGTTGTGTCAATGCTGCTGCCGGCGAAAAACGTTGCGGCACCTTCGCTGGGCAATGGGCGCTGCGTAATGAACGTACGGTTGACGGCACTCACGGCACTCGGCTCGCCGATGAGATAGCGCGCCAAATCTATCGCGTGGGAGGATAGATCGATGAGCGGCCCGCCGCCCGCAAGCTCTGCGCGCAAGTGCCATGTGAGCGGGAAATTCGGGTCGGTAATCCAATCCTGCAGATAAGCGCCGCGCCAATGATAAATCCGTCCAATTCGGCCGTTATCGATGAGCTGCTTTGCATAAGCCACGGCGGGTACGCGCCGGTAATTGTGATTCAGATAATGAACCACACCGGCTTTCTCGGCCGCTTCCAGCATTTGCTTCGCATCCGCGTAAGAGAGCGCAAACGGTTTTTCGCAGATGATATGCTTGCCCGCTTCGCTGGCTTCTATCACCATGTCTTTGTGCAGATACGGCGGTGTGCCGATATCTATCACGTCGATATCGTCGCGATGCAAAACGGAGCGCCAGTCGTAGGTGACTTCTTCATAGCCCCAGTTTTGCGCAAAGTCTTCAATCCTTGTTTTGCTGCCGGCCAACACCTTCAGCACCGGCTGAAAAGGCACATCAAAAAACTCAGCCACGCGCAGCCACGCATTGCTGTGAGCCTTGCCCATAAAGCCTGCCCCAATCATCGCGATGTTCAGCTTTTTCTTCATGTTATCCTCCAAGTCAGATTGTCAGTTTTCAAACAAATCGGCTTCCGTTCCAGAATTGATTCCAAATGATCGGCATCACCTTATCGGCATTGGCGTCCGGGTTTAATAATCGCCAATCCAATACGCCGCGAACAAATGTGTCGAAAGCAATATCAAAATGCTGAAAGACATCTTCATTAATTTCGATTTTTCTGGCGCGGATAAATTCGTTTAAAAAATGCCGTGTGACTTGCATGTTTTTTCTTATAATCTCGTGTAAAGGCTTTTGCAAACCGTTGCCAAGATCGGTGATAGACAGCATGTGCATCCTTTTTAAAAGCAGCAGCCATTCTGTGCTGGGTTTGAGTACGATGGTTTTAAAGGCTTGGAACAGCAGCTCATCGATGGGCTCGTCGCTAAAGGACTCAAAAACTTTGCGCAGTTCTTCTTTTATATAGTTTAACTGCTCTTCCACGACCAACAGATACAGTTCCTTTTTGCTTTTGACATAAAAGTATAAAGATGCTTTATTAAGGCCCACCGCATCAGCGATGTCCTGCATGGAGGTTGCCGTAAAACCTTTGAGCGCAAAAAGTGACAGGGCAGCCCTTTTGACTTCTTCCATCTTGTTCATAGAAACACCTCACCTATTGCCCTCGATTATAAGCGATTTGCGGCCGTTTCACAACTCATCAAAATCGCAGTGAGTTCTGTTTAGTTTGATGGAAGATTTAGAAAGCGTCGGAACCTGCCCTGTTTCTCGGTCCGGCACGGTTATTAAAGTTTCACTGTATCAACGGTACACTTTTCTAGCCGTTGCTTTTATAAGAAAAAGTCAGCGGCTTCTGTCACGAATCTACTATCACGCCGCCGTTGACATGCAGCACCTGACCCGATACATAGCTGGCGCTTTGTGATGCGAGAAACACATATGCGGGCGCGAGTTGCACGGGCTGCGCGGTATATTGCACGGGCACATCTGAGCCGAATTCTGATATCTTCTGCGGTGAAAAGCTCGAAGGGATCAGCGGCGTCCACACGGGCCCCGGCGCAACGGCATTAACGCGGATGCCGTTTTTGAGTAGTGAGATAGAGAGTGATCGCGTAAACGACACGATCGCTCCTTTTGTGGACGAGTAATCAATCAATTCAGCGTTGCCTTTGTAGGCGGTAACGGATGCCGTATTGATCACGGTGCTGCCCGGCTGCATATGGGGGAGTGCGGCCTTTGTCATATAAAAGTATGAAAATATGTTGGTGCGGAATGTATCTTCCAGTTGTTCCGCGGTAATGTCTGTGATGCTGTTTTGCGGATATTGCACGGCGATGTTGTTGACGAGGATGTCGATCTTGCCGAATGCCGTGAGCGCTTCATCGGTTACTGTCATCGCCGAAGCCTCCTGCCGCAAATCGGTGCAGACAGTGACGCACCTGCGTCCATAGCCCTCCACAGCCTGCTTTGTCTCGTCGGCATCATGATTGGCCTTTAAGTACGCAATCACCACGTCGGCGCCCTCTTTGGCGAACGCCACCGCCACCGCGCGCCCGATGCCGCTGTCTCCGCCTGTGATGATGGCCGTTTTGTTAAGCAGCTGCCCGCTGCCTTTTTTGTTCGGATCGTCATAAATCGGTTTTGGGTTCATTTCCCATTCCTTCCCGGGCGGGACCTGTTGCTGTTCGGGGAAAGTTTTTTTCGGCATTCAGTTCTTCTCCTTTTGGCTGATATCAGTATTCTCTCTGAGTATGTAAAAAATATGCTGTTCATAGCTATTAAAATGCATTGATTGATTAGCAAATTATAAATATATTAAATAGCATATGGATTGAATATAAAAGCATGCGAGGTGTATGATGAAGAAATCAATGAAAACGATGGGTCTGATCGCGTTGTTCATCGTGCTTATTATGACATCAGCAGCCGCCTGCCAGGCCACACCCGAAGAACCCATCGTTGTGGGGAAGGACCAACAGGCCATGCTCGACGCGGCGGCGCAAACCGTAGAGCCGGGGGCATCTTTGAGCGAGCAGGTGAATGCGCCCTCTGCGTACAAAACAGAGCTTAAGGTGAGCGACAGATTTAAGCTGACAGCCGATGCTGATATCGTTGTTCCTGATGTGAGCGGCATGCCGATTATCCGCGTGAAGGCGGCGGATTTTACGCAGCCGCAGGTAGACGGTATGATCAAGGCGCTCTTTAAGGGGCAGAAAATATACGAAACGTCTGAGGAGTTGTCGAAGGAAGAGATCTCGGACATGATCGTCAATCTCAACAGGGTGAAGACCCTCGATGATTATCCCGGTCAGGAAGAAGCGGTTGGCGAAACCATCGCGCAGCTGGAGACGGCTTATGACAGCGCACCGGAAAAACGGGTTTACACGGAGTCAAACGGACAGCTGAAGAAAAAGGAGCTTGCAGATCATGAGGAGAATCCGTTTGTAAACGGCGAACATGTGGCGTATTATACGGGGCTGTATGCGCGCACAAACGCGGAAGACGGCACCGCACCGTATACCGGCACCACACCGTATAGCTGTATAGACGTGAGAAATAACAATGATTTGACAAAACCCAACGCGGACGAAACAGGCGGTTTTTTTGTCAATCGGTGCGCGATGATCACATACGGCTATTATGACCCGACAGTGCAGCAGCACGGCGTTGGCAGCGACGGATCATTATCTATCCCGATAGACGAAAATACAGTAATCAGCGATCCGGTCGTGCTTGAGCGGCTCAAGCTGACGCCCGCGCAGGCGAAGCAGCAGGTGGAAGAAATGCTCCAAACCGCCGGGATCACAGACATGCAGATCTGCGGGATATATCTTTCGGATGACAGTGATGCCGGCTTATACGGCAATGAAAAAAGGGAGGCGCAAAGAAACGCTTACCGCTTTTCTTTATGCCGAATGGTTGACGGCGTACCGTGCGGCTATTCGAAGGCGTTCACGGATGCGGATGATACCGCGGGCGAATACTTTGGCAGTTGGCATTATGAAAATTTTGATATCACGGTTGATGACAACGGCATCGTCGATCTGTCGTGGATGTCGCCGCTCTCCATCGGAGAAAAGGTGGTGGAGCGCGCAGCCCTGCTGCCGTTTGACAGAATCGCCGAGAGATTTGAGCAGCAGATAAAAAATTCATACGCGTATCAGGACAGCGGGGACAGTATTGAAGTCAACGTGTACCGTGTGTCGCTAGAGCTGATGCGCATCACCGAGCAGAACTCGATTGAAAAAGGGCTGCTGGTGCCGGTTTGGAACTTCTATGCGACAAAAACGAAAGAGGCGGAGGGCTGGACGGAAACGACAGGCCTAAGTTGCCCGTGGGCGGTGTTATCCATAAACGCCGTGGACGGCAGCGTTATCAGCGTGGCATCAGGATATTGACAAGATAGCACATGGAAAAGAATCACGTTGGTGGTTCTTTTTTTGCAATCAAGCGGAGGAAAAATAGAAGAGAAACCTATATCCCTGAAAGGGGTAAAGTCTGGACAAATACTATCGAAAAAAATTCTGTTATGGAGGATTCCGTTTAGACTATACTCCTTCGGAGTTACAGGACTTTTTTTAGTTTTTTCTGTTTGCCCAACAAAAGAAAGATAAACCTATATCCCTGAGGGGGAGCCACGTTTTGAACAAGCCGAGAAGCTCTTGCGGGGATTCTTTTTTTTGCATTGAAATATATGGTATAATACCCCTGGGTTTTATTATACGGAGGCAGTTATGGAGAAATTGCTTATTGAATCGCACTGTGTTTTTCCAGTGCCGGATATCAGAAAGACGGCGCAGTATTATACGGATATGCTGGGGTTTCGGGCAGTTGAATACTTAAGCGTGAAGGAACCGCATATTTGTCTGTACCGAGACAGCACGGAGATTATACTCACTCAGGCCAACACCGACAGGATTTACCCGAACCGAGAGCTTTACGGCTACGGGGAGGATGCGTATTTCATCACAATGCAGCAGGAAGCGCTGCAAAGTGAGCTGATGCAAAAAGGCGTGAAAATCGTGAGACCGCTGGCGATGACGGATTACGGCAATAAGGAATTCGTGATTGAGGATATTGACGGGCGATGGATCGCTTTTGGGATTAAGCAGGGATGAAAGAGTTTTAAATATTATCAAGCGAACGCCTCTCAACTCTAAAAGCGATTTTGAATCCTCGATTTTAGAAATCGGATATTGAGGCTTAGTTCACGATCTTTACAGTCATATATCAATAGGTGATAATAATGAGACATTGGGCAATCGTTCTTTTATAGTCCGCCCAGAAATGGTATGATAAAAAACAGCACTCAACCAAAGGAATAAACACATGGATCAAAAGGTATTCAACAAACTCGAATTCAATAAAATTCTCAAGCGGCTCGCCGATGCGGCTCTATCCAACAGCGGCAAGGAAGCGGCGCTTGCTTTGCAGCCGCAAACCACCGCGTCCGGCACGCGCAATCTGCTGAACGAAACGCTCGAAGCGGAAAGTGTGCTGATGCGCGCCGTTCATTCGCCGATGAGCGGCTTTTCGGATATCTCGATGGAGATTATGCGCCTCAAAGCCGAGGCGGACATTGGGTGCCGTGAGCTGCTTAAGGTGCTCGGCGTGTTCAAGGCGGCGCGGCGCGCGCGCAATGGCCTCAAAGAAACGGGCGCGGCGAAGCTTTGGGATATGGCGCAGCAGCTTGATTACGATGAGAAGCTGATCCGCACGCTCGACGACGCGATAGACAGCGAAACCACGCTCTCCGACAGCGCGTCATCCGAGCTGGCGTCTATCCGGCGGCGCATCATACGCGAAAACGAGGGCATACGTGAGAAGCTCAGCGCGATCACGCGCTCCACCAAATACAAGGACTACCTGCAGGACGCGATTGTGACCACGCGCGGCGGGCGCTATGTGGTGCCCGTCAAACAGGAGCACAAACGCCACATCAGCGGCCTCGTGCACGACCAATCGGCCAGCGGGCAGACGTTGTTCATCGAGCCGATGGAGGTGGTGGAAGCAAACAACCGTCTGCGCGAGCTCGAACTGGCCGAACTGGCGGAGATCGAGCGAATTCTGCACGTGTTCAGCGAGCAGCTGCGCGATTACACCACCGCGCTGAAGCTCGATTTTGAGATTCTGACCGCGCTTGATCTGATATTTGCCAAGGCGCATCTGGCCTCGACGATGAAGGCTTCGCCGCCAGCCATTAGTGAAGACGGCACGCTGATCATCAAAAACGGGCGGCATCCGCTGATTGACCCCAAGAAGGTGGTGCCCGTTTCGCTCACGATTGACAACGGCTACAACGGCCTCATCATCACAGGCCCGAACACGGGCGGCAAAACGGTGACGCTTAAGCTCACAGGGCTGCTCTGTTTGATGGCGCAATGCGGCATGTTTGTGCCGGCGGATGGCGGCTCGGTGCTGCCTGTTTACCGTAAGGTGTTTGCGGATATCGGCGACGAGCAAAGCATTGAGCAAAGTCTCAGCACGTTTTCCTCGCACATGGCAAACATCACGCGTATTGTGAGCAAGGCGGGCAAAAACTCGCTGGTGCTGCTGGATGAACTCGGCGCGGGCACCGATCCCGCCGAAGGCGCGGCGCTTGCGATGGCGATACTCGAAACGCTGCAAAACAAGGGCTGCACGGTGCTGGCCACCACGCACTACAGCGAAATCAAGGCGTTCGCGACGGCGAGCACCTATTATCAAAACGCGTGCATGGCGTTCAGCTTAAAAACCTTAAGCCCCACATACCAGCTCATCATGGGTATACCGGGTGTATCTAACGCGTTTGAAATTTCGAAGAAGCTCGGCCTCGATGATAAGGTGATCGAGCGCGCGAGAGAGCACATGTCGGAAGAAACGATAAAATTCGAACAGCTGATCGGCGAAGCCGCGAAACAGAAGGAAAGCGCAGAGCGCAAGGAACAGCAGGCAGAGCTGAATCGGCGTACCGCGCAGTCGATACGCGACAAGAGCGACATCGAGCTGAAAAAAGCACAGGAAAAAGCGCAGAAGCTTGTTGACAAGGCGCATGAACAGGCGATGGAAATACTCAAAGATGCGCGCGATGAGGCTGAACGCGTCATCAGCGAACTCAAAGCCGCCAAATCCGCGCGGCAGGAGGACATCAACGCGTCGCGCAAAGCGCTGTCGGATAAGATCGGTGAAGCGGCAGCTCACCTGCGAAGCAAGCCCGAAGCAAAAAGCGATACGCGCCCCGAGGATTTGAACGTGGGCGATACGGTGCAGCTTTTGAGCCACGGCGTTTCGGCGACAGTATTGAAAGCGCCCAAGGATGGCAGCGTGTATGTGCAGGCGGGCGCGCTTAAGCTCACCGTACCGATAAGCGATGTGGCACCCGCCAAGCCGGAGAAAAAGCCGAAATCAATCGGCGGCTATAAGCGCAGCGGTGAAACACCGGGTATGTCGGTGGATTTGCGCGGCATGACGCTGGATGAAGCGGTGATGCAGGCGGATTTGTATTTGGATGAGGCTTTTCTCGCGGGGCAGACAGAGGTGCTGCTGATTCACGGCAAAGGCACCGGTGTGCTGCGCAGCGGCCTGCGCCAGTATTTAAAAGGACACGCACACGTGAAGAGTTACAGAGCCGGGCAATACGGAGAAGGGGAGGACGGCGTCACCGTGGTGACGCTTAAATAAGCGGTGGATATAGCAAGCGCATGCCTTGTGGGCATCAAATGCCGGTACGACGGCGAGGCCCGCGAGGATGAGAATATTCGAAAGATGTATGATGAGGGGCTGGTGAAAGCGGTGTGCCCCGAGCTGCTCGCGAAGCTGGCTTCGCCGCGCTGTCCGTCCGAAATTGCGGATGGTGACGGTGAGGATGTGCTTGAGGGCCGTGCGAAGGTGATGGCGCAGGACGGGGCCGACCTGACCGCAGCGTTTATTGCCGGTGCGCAAAAGACGCTGGAGATGGCAACCGCCTGTGGCGCAAAGCGCGCGTATCTCAAGTCAAAAAGCCCGTCTTGCGGGTGCGGTCGAATTTATGACGGCACATTTTCGGGCAAGCTGCGCGAAGGAGACGGCGTCACGGCGGCGTTTCTGAAAAAACACGGCATAGAAGTAACCGAGGTATGAAGCTTTTATGAATAATCGGTGAAATATACACCAGCCTTATTGGTCAATTTCTGCCATGGGTTTACAATATGAAGAAAATAATATGTTGTTTTGTCAAAGCTCCTTTATGTTATTGCTATTAAAAGTCACTAAGATCGGTCATCCTGAGGAGCGAAGCGACGACTACGAAGTGGACCAGGATCTGTTGAGACAGATTCTTTTCCACTTCGTAGTCACTTCGTTACACTCGTTCAGAATGACCGCTACCGCAGCTTTTGTTCATTAAGGTGCGGTAGCGCATAATGATTTTGAGTGAGTGATAGGAGTTAATTACGTAGTTGTGCTAAATCCCATGTTTGAAGCGATATGCCATGGGATGCTTACGTCGTTCCACTCCTCAGCATGACATTCGGAGGAGGCTTTATCTCTGAAACAACATAATAAGCTGTTATACCGTTTGATTATACGAATGAGGTGAGAACTATGTCGAAGGAAATACTGGTTGTTGACGATGACAAGAACATATGCGAGGTCATCAAGCTCTATCTGCAAAAGGAAGACTTTAAAGTCACTTTGGCTTACGATGGGCAGGCGGGTATCGATGCTTTTGAACGCAGCACACCCGCGCTTGTGGTGCTCGATATCATGATGCCGCGCAAAGACGGCTGGGAAGTTTTAAAGGCGATTCGAAAATCCAGCACGGTGCCGGTCATCATGCTCACCGCCAAGGGCGAGACATTCGATAAGGTGCTCGGTTTGGAGCTCGGCGCAGACGATTATATCGTAAAGCCCTTCGACCCCAAAGAGTTTATTGCCCGCGTTAAGGCGGTCACGCGGCGTGCGGGTATGCAAGAGGAAGAAAACAAACAGATCACATACGAAGGTCTTATGATCGATATATCCAACTATACCGTAAACTATAAGGGCGCGGTGGTGGAAATGCCGCCCAAGGAAATCGAGCTGCTGTTTTTCCTCGCCTCGCACCCGAACAAGGTGTACACGCGCGAGCAGCTGCTGCAGCAGGTGTGGGATTTTGAGTTCTTCGGCGATTCGCGCACGGTGGACGTGCATATCAAGCGTCTGCGCAAAAAGCTCTATGATCAGGGCGAAAACTGGGAAATCAAGACGGTCTGGGGCGTCGGTTATAAGTTTGAGGTCAGATAATGTCTAAATCATTGTTTGGCCGTATGCTTGTCGTTTATCTGCTGATTATATTCATCGCGTTTGCGCTGCTTGGGGGCATCTTTTTTGAGACGCTGAAAAGCCAGTTTTTTAATTCGCAGATGGACGTGATGGAATACAATGCGCAAATCATTAACGACTGGTACACGAAATTATACTACAATGAAATCACAATAGAGGAGTTTGAAAAACAACTGCAGGATAAGGCCGCCGCCGATCATACGGTGATATGGCTGCTGGATCCGTTCGGCGGTTTTTATTACGTTGCCGACCCACAAGGACAGAGCACCATTAACGTAACGAATTCCGAGACCTTCAATTATTCATCCAACGCCATGCAAGATATAATTATCAGGTATACGCCCAAGGTGACTAGTTCCTTTAAAGATGCGGTCATGACGGTGGAGATTCCATGGAAGATTGGCGACACCATCATTGGGGCCATCGTGACGCATAAAGCGGTTAAGGATGTCGGCAGCGGCATTAATGCGCTTTTCATGCAGGTTTTCGTTCCGCTGCTCATTTCCGTGGCGTTTGCGGCGATACTCGTGTTTGTTCTGTCGAGGTATATCGTCCGCCCCATCAGGGATATTTCATACGCGGCGGGTGAGCTTTCCCGCGGGAACTTTGACTGGCGCGTCAAGCCCAAAACGCAGGACGAGATCGGCGAGCTCGCGGAATCGTTCAACAAAATGGCTGAGGAACTAAAAATGCAGGACAGCCTGCGCAATTCGTTTGTAGCCAACGTTTCGCATGAGCTGAGAACGCCGCTGGCCTCGGTGCAGGGCTTTATTCAGGGCATGCTGGATCGTGCCATCGAGGAAGAGGATCGGGACAAATACCTGCAGATTGTGCTGGGTGAAACAAAGCGCATGAATGCGCTGATCACCGATTTGCTGAGCCTCGCAAAAATTGAATCCGGCAAGTTCCCGATTGAATACAGCGAATTTGATATCTGTGAGCTGATTCGGCGCAGTGTGTTAACCTTTGAGCAGCGCATTGAAGAAAAACAGATCGAGGTGAACATTCAGCTGGGCGAAAGCAAGCTTTTCGTCTGGGCAGATGAAGACCGTATTTCACAGGTGATCACCAACTTGATCGATAACGCCGTTAAATTCACGCCGCCCGGCGGGGAACTGAAGGTTTGGACGCAAGTAGCCGGTAATAAGGTGTTTGTGAGCATTGCGGATACCGGCGAAGGCATACCGGTGGAAGATCAGCCATATGTTTTTGAACGCTTCTTCAAGGTGGATAAGTCGCACAGCCAAAGCAAGCCGGGTACGGGCATCGGCCTTTCTATCGTCAAGCGCATCATCTCCCAGCATGGCGAAAAGATCACGCTGCAGTCGGTACCGGGCAGGGGAACAACGTTTACGTTTTCGTTGACACGGACCTTTGAAGGCAGGGAAATAAAGTAACGTATTGTTCACCGCTTGTTTGCACTTTGTTAAAAAAGCGGTGTATATAATAACATCCATACAGCAATAATGTTCCTAGGAGGTTATCAAAATGAATGATGAATCAAAACCCCAGGGCGGTGAAGAGACCCCCCAGGGCTGGGATGAAGAGAAACGCGGTTTTGAGCAGCCGCCTGCAGCACCAACAGGATACGGGTATTACGGACAGCCAAATCAAAACTGGGGACAGACTTGGCAGCAGCCCGTTTACACGGGAGCGCCTGTCAACAAGCCGGTCAAACCTAAGAAGTCAAAGGGAGCTCTGATTGCCCTGTTTATCGTTTTGTGTTTGGTTGGTGGTGTGGCTGCGGGCACTTTCCTTGTTGCGCCGAACATGGGCAATATCATGGGTGGACGGCCGGGCGGCCTCGCCATGCTGCCGCAGCAGAGTGAACCCGCTTTGCCCTCGGAAGGCAGCGCAAATACGGCCGAGGCGCCGCAAATCGGCGGTGATGCCCCTGATATCGACCCAACAACAACGAGCCCGATTGTGCAGATTGCCAAGCAAGTGAGCCCGTCCATTGTAGGCATTGCGGTCAGTGTCAATCAACCCATGCTGGGCCAGCAGGGCGCAACGCAGGAGCAAAGCGGCTACGGTACGGGCATCATCGTGACGCAGGACGGCTATATCGCCACGAACAACCATGTGGTGGAGGGGGCCGATGCCGTGAAGGTGATGCTGCACGACGGAAAAGAATATGCAGCCACCGTTGTCGGCAGAGACAAGACGACGGATCTTGCGGTGATCAAAATTGAAGCGAGCGGGCTGACTTCCGCAGCGCTCGGCGATTCGGATGTGTTGGAGGTTGGCGAAACGGTGGTGGCCATCGGTAACCCGCTCGGAGAAAAGCTGGCAGGCAGTGTAACATCGGGTATCGTGAGTGCTCTTAAGCGCGAGATCTCAACGAACGGATACAGTCAGGAATACGTGCAGACCGATGCGGCGATTAATCCGGGCAACAGCGGCGGCGCACTTGTTAACATGAAGGGTCAAGTCATCGGCATTAACACGCTCAAAACGTATATGGCGGGATATGATGATTACGGTGTGCCGATCGGCACGGAGGGTATCGGGTTTGCGATTCCGATCAACCACGCAAAACCGATCATTGAGCAGCTGATCACATCAGGCAGCGTTCAGCGCCCCGGCATCGGCATTTCCTGCTTCGTTGACGAAACCAATCAAATGAACCCGGTCGGTTCGCCCAAAGGGGTAACAGTGGCGAATGTGACGGAGAAAGGCCCGGCGGCCAAGGCAGGCCTGCAGGCCGGCGATATCATCACCGCGATCGACGGCACGGCGGTGGATTCGGTGGAAGCGCTGACAACGTTGCTGAAGAGTCATGCCATCAATGAAAAAACGGTGCTGACCGTGTGGCGCGGCGGAGAGGAATACAAGGCTGAAGTCACCATCGGTGATCTTAACAATATGGAATAATCTCCACAATGCTAACAAAAAAGCAGTCGGTGCAAAAATCCCGGCTGCTTTTTTTGTCCCCGAATTTTTTAATTTTGGGGTCGGAGCGTCAGATAATACGGCGCGTCACAGATCGGTGCTATTGCTTTGGCAGCTTTCGCATTCGTTGCGCTTCATCGATTTGTTTTCGCTGTTCATGATGTCATTTGTGCTTTGAGTCGTTCGCATTTTTCGCGCTTTTCTGTTTTTCATTACCGTCACCTCCGCTCATTATATTGCCCCAAAGATGCCGCCGCTATCACATGTATAAAATTGGCTGATTGACAAAACCGCCGCTTTTACTTATTAAAAAAATCAAAACAAGCGAGAAAAACTCGTTTTCTTTTAAAAGATATATGTTATTATATTAAAAATACAATTATGACAGTACATATGAGAAACGGGTGAAACAGATGCATGATTTTTTAAGTTTCTGTCTGGTCGGCGAAAATATTTCGCATTCATATTCACCGCACATATACAATACGATTTTTGACGAAATTAAATCAAACGCCGTCTATTTTCCTTTCCCCGTTCCGGATAAAAACAAGTTTTTATCCGCGCTGCCGATACTGCGTGCCGAGTTTGCCGGGTTTAACACAACCGCTCCGTATCGGCTTGATATCATGCCGCATCTGGATAAAATCGATTTATCAGCCAAAAAGGCGGGGACGGCCAACACGATTGCGGTGCGCGGCGAGCAGCTTATCGGCTACAATACGGAGATTGACGGTTTCATGAGAAGCCTGATCGGTTTTGCGGGTGATCTGCACGATAAGGATGTGCTGCTCATTGGGGCGGGCGGCGTTGCGCGCGCGGTCGCCAGTGTGTTGCTGGATAAAGGCGCTTTTTTAACGTTGCTGTCGCGCAGCGAGGTGCACGCGGCAGAGCTGATGGAAAGCCTGAAAAAGAGATATCACAGAAACAGGATTAAGACCATAAAAGGCTTATCTGACGAAGATAAATTTTACGCCGCGTTCAACACCGCCAGAGTGGATATTGCGGGCAACGCTTCCGAGGTATCCATCCACCCACATACTTACGAAAGCTTCGAGCTGGCTTACGATACGTCGTATGTGCCGACGGAATTTTTGAAAAAGGCGCAGAGCTTCGGTGCCAAAACAAAGAACGGCCTTGATATGCTTTTCTTTCAGGCCGTCATGTCGGTGAATATTTGGCTCGGGCAGCAGATGGAGCGCAGCGCCATAGAAAACGCTCACCGCAAAGTGATGGCATACTATCAGCAGTAAATTTGTGCTGATGCCTTCGTTAATCACCAAAAGCGGTTTTCAAAGTATACCCGTCCGACACAAACAATATATCGCCGGAAATATCGGTGCGCAGTGTATCAATGCCGTATTTGTCAAGAAGCTTAAGCGTTTCCTTGTGCGGATGGCCATAGTCGTTATCTTTACCGCAGCTGATTACAGCAAAATCGGGGGAGACCGCTTTGAGAAATTCCTCTGATGTACCGGTGTGAGACCCATGATGCCCCACTTTTAACACATCGGCATCAATAAAGTATCCCGCTTCCATAGCCTCTTCCTCCGCCCGTTTTTCGGCATCGCCGGTAAACAAGAACTCGGTGTCAATATAGTCAATCATCAGCATAACGCTTTCGTTGTTTGCGTCGATATCGGCATTTTTATCCGGCGATACAATTGTGCAGGCTGCGGGCCCAAGATTGAATGTTTCACCGGCAAAGGCAATGGTCAGCGGTATGCCGCGTTCTTTAATCGCGGCTTTCAATTCGCGGTATGTTTTTGAATCACTTGTCATATCCGGCATGTACACGCTGCCAACTTCGTAACTGTCTATAATTTGCTTCATGCCGCCGATGTGGTCGGCATGAGGGTGCGTGGCGACCAGCACATCAATTTGTGTGATGCCGCGCTCATCAAGCTCTTCTTTGATGGCGGCCGCATCCTTTTGCTCGCCCGCATCAATCAGCATCACATCGTCTGAGCCGAATGCAATCAGAATACTGTCTGCTTGCCCCACATCAATAACCATAACGCTCATTTCTGTTCCGGCAGCTTCATTCGAGGCAGCAGGGGCTTGTGCTGTGTCCGACGCGTCGGCGAAAAAAGATATATAAAGAGCAAAACAAACTGCCAAAATGAGGGTCAGTAAGAACAGCACTCGATTAAGCTGACGGTTCTTGGAAGCTGTGCGTTTGTTCGGCAAAGAAAGCACCTCGTTTCAATGATATCATTAATTCTAGCGGCTGGGAAAAGCAAATGTCAATACCTATAGTTTGCATAGTCTTTCATTACTCTATGGTTAAAAGAATGGATAACGCAAAGTTTATGCATAATTGATGTTGTGCTTAAAATGCAAATGATGTATAATTTTCTGGCTGGAATTTTGACAGGCTTGTAAAGCCACAAAAAAGGTGAAGGAGAAGTGTAGATGTCAAAAAAGTATGTGTATCTTTTTAGCGAAGGCAATGCCTCAATGAAAAATCTCTTGGGTGGTAAAGGCGCCAATCTGGCAGAGATGACGGGGCTTGGGTTGCCGGTTCCTCAGGGCTTCACAGTCTCAACGGAAGCGTGCACCCGTTACTATGAAGACTGCAAGACAGTCGCAGACGACATCGTCGAGCAGATTAATGATGGTATGGTTAAAATGGAGGAGATCAACCAGAAGAAATTCGGTGATCCCGTTAACCCGCTTCTCGTGTCCGTTCGTTCGGGTGCAAGAGCATCCATGCCGGGCATGATGGACACAATTTTAAATCTTGGCCTTAATGATGTGGCCGTGGAAGGCCTTGCCAAGCTGACGCAGAACGAGCGTTTTGCGTATGACAGCTACAGACGTTTCATCCAGATGTTCTCGGACGTTGTGATGAACGTTGCCAAAGCAAAATTCGAAGAGATTCTCGACGAAGTTAAAGAAGAAAACGGTGCGAAGCAGGATACGGATTTGACAGCAGAAAACTTGAAGACCGTTGTGAAAAAATACAAAGCACTGTATTTGAAAGAGATGGGCAGCGAGTTCCCGCAGGAACCCAAGGTTCAGCTGATGGAATCCATCAAAGCGGTGTTCCGTTCATGGGACAACCCGCGCGCCATTGTGTACCGCCGCATGAACGACATCCCGGGCGACTGGGGCACAGCCGTTAACGTGCAGGCGATGGTGTTTGGCAACATGGGCGACGATTCGGGTACAGGCGTGGCCTTCACCCGCAACCCGTCCACCGGCGAAAAGAAGCTGTACGGCGAATTCCTGATGAACGCTCAGGGCGAAGACGTTGTGGCCGGTATCCGCACCCCGAAAGCCATTTCGGAGCTCAACGACACGATGCCGGACGTATATACGCAATTCACAAAAATCGCGCAGACGCTGGAAGACCATTACAGAGACATGCAGGACATGGAGTTTACCATTGAGAAGGGCAAGCTTTACATGCTGCAGACCAGAAACGGCAAGCGTACCGCTGCGGCGGCACTGAAAATTGCCGTGGACCTGGTGGCGGAAGGCAAGCTGACAAAGCAGGAAGCACTGTTGAAAGTGGATCCGAAGCAGCTCGATGCTTTGCTGCACCCCACCTTCGACCCCAAAGCCATTAAAAACGCCAAAGCGATTGCCAAGGGTCTTGCGGCATCTCCGGGCGCTGCTTGCGGAAAGATTTACTTTACCGCTGAAGAAGCCAAGGAAGCTGCAGAAGCGGGCAACGCTGTTGTGCTTGTTCGTCTTGAGACATCGCCGGAGGATATCGAAGGCATGTACGCATCCAAGGGCATACTGACGGCCAGAGGCGGCATGACGTCTCACGCGGCTGTGGTTGCCAGAGGCATGGGCACCTGCTGCGTATCGGGCTGCGGCGAGATCATGATCTCCGAAAGCGCGAAGACGATGACAGTGGCCGGTGTTGTGTATAAAGAAGGCGATTACATTTCGCTCGACGGTTCCACAGGTATGGTTTACGGCGAGCAGGTTGCAACGCTCGAAGCCGAGCTGACCGGCGACTTTGGAACCATTATGGAATGGGCTGACGAAGTGAGAACGCTCAAAGTAAGAACCAATGCGGACACACCTAACGACGCGATTCAGGCCATCCGTTTCGGCGCAGAAGGCATTGGCCTTTGCCGCACCGAGCACATGTTCTTTGACGAGGCCAGACTTCCCGCTGTGCGTGAAATGATCGTTTCAAAAACAGTGGATCAGCGTGTGCGTGCGCTTAATAAGCTGCTGCCCATGCAAAAGAAGGATTTCAAGGGCATTTACGAGGCAATGGGCGAGCTGCCTGTTACCATCCGCCTGCTGGATCCGCCGCTGCATGAGTTCCTGCCCACAGATGATGGCGACATCAAAAAGCTCGCCAAGGAAATGATTATTCCGGTGGAAGAGCTGCTGTTGACAATCTCGAACCTGCATGAGTTTAACCCGATGCTCGGGCACAGAGGCTGCCGTTTGGCCGTCACATATCCGGAAATCGCCGAGATGCAGGCGCGTGCCATCATGGAAGCCGCTATCGAAGTGGCTCAGGAAACAGGCAAGAAAATCAAGCCCGAGATCATGATTCCGCTGGTCGGCGAAATCAAAGAGCTCAAATATGTGAAGGACGTTGTCGTCAAGACATGCGAAGAGGTTATCTGTGAAAAAGGCGTGAAGATCGACTACATGGTCGGCACGATGATAGAGGTACCGCGCGCGGCGCTGACAGCCGACGAAATCGCGGAGGAAGCGGAATTCTTCTCGTTCGGCACCAACGACTTAACCCAGATGACATTCGGCTTCTCGCGTGATGACGCGGGCAAGTTCCTCGACGATTATTACAGCAAGAAGATATACGAATCCGATCCGTTCGCGAAGGTTGATCAGAAGGGCGTTGGCAAGCTGATGAAGATGGCTGCTGAGCTCGGCAGAAAAACCCGCCCGAACATCAAGCTCGGTATCTGCGGCGAACATGGCGGCGAGCCCAGCTCGGTCAAATTCTGCCACGAAATCGGCCTGCAGTATGTATCGTGCTCACCGTTCCGTGTGCCGATCGCACGGCTTGCGGCGGCTCATGCGGCCATCGAAGCAAAATAAGTGAATTGAATCTAAACACCATCAAGGCGGGGCATATGCTCCGCCTTTTTCTTGTCTAAAGAATACCCCCGGTAATGCCGGGGGTTCCAAAAGGCTTTAGCTATGGACAAAAAACTCCTTTTGATATACTGAAAGCGGTCTAGCAGCCGCAGAAGTAAAATCAAAAGGAGGGTCACCA
>JAEYOE010000004.1 GCA_023412005.1 Bacillota bacterium | reverse complement strand
CGGCCAAAGCGTTTGACAAGCTTTCCAAAGTGACGATCAACGGCGTGAAAAAAGCCTCACAAAAGATCACACTGGCAAACGGGCAGAGCACGATGGTCAGCGTGGTTGTTACGTCTCAGGCGGGCACAGCCAAGGAATACAGGATATTGGTGCAGAGACCTTAGGCGAAAGAAACATTGTTTTGGCAAAGATTAAAAACAAGGAGCTTTCTATGAAAATTCGGCAAGATTTTTCCGGCAAACGTTTTATCGCTTTAGCGTTGTCTCTGATATTGTTCGCGGCTGTGTTCGTGTGGGACATACCGTCGTCACGCGCGGAGGAACCCCCAGTACAAAGCCCTGCGCCCATTGAGTCGGTGGAGCCGGAGCCGACGGAGACGCCGGTTGAGACGCCTTTACCAACGGTGGAACCAACGCCGTTACCAACAGACGAGCTGCCGCAGATGCCGGAGATTGAGTTGCCCGGCGATATTCAGCTGCCTACCTCAGCGGCTGTGACTGCCGAACAGGTGGAGCCATGCGCGACATCGGGCGACTATGACTACTCGGATAACGGCGATGGGACAGTCACGATCACTGGGTATCATGGCGCGGGGGGAGATATCACCATACCGAGTACGATAGAAAGTAAGAGCGTTAAAGTTATCGGAAATAGTGCTTTTAAAGGTGATTTAAGCATAACAAAAGTGATAATACCTTCTTCGGTTATACAAATTCAAGATGAAGCTTTCTATGAATGCTCTAATATGACTCGTGCATATTTTATGGGTGATGCACCGAATATGGGAAGCGATGTTTTTGATAAAAATTTTTGTCCTTTAAGTGTATATTACCGCAGTGACCGAATAGGTTTTCCAATGATCTGGAATAATTGTGTTACGGTATCGTGCAATCCTGTTATTACTGAGCCGTATTCTGCATATGGGACTGCTGGATCAAGCAGCGAGTATGATTATTGGATTAGCGAAGGAAAAGCAACAATAGTAAAATACAAAGGTAGTAACGGAAGAGTTATTATTCCTTCAATTCTTGATGGATGCCCGGTAACAGCAGTGGGTGAACGTGCGTTCTATCACAGTATCGCTTATGATGTAACAATTCCTGGATGCGTTCGTATAATCAGCACGGAAGCATTTGATGGTTCTTGTCTTATTCGCGTAGATATTCAAAACGGAGCTCAATGGATTGGAAAGGATGCCTTCGCACGGACATCGCTTATAAGTGTTAATTTGCCGACAAGTTTAACCACAATACAATCAAGCGCATTCTCTGCATGTTTACAATTAAAAGACATAGTTATACCTGAAAACGTCAATGATATCGGCTCGTTTGCATTCCGTAATTGCGTAAACCTAAATAGAGCTTATTTTTTAGGAAATGCTCCAACATTGGGTGTCGACTCTATGCATCCCAATGATAGGTTAACTGTATTTCAAGGTTGTGGCAATGATTTTAAAATCTGTTATATGAGCGGCCGCACAGGATTCTCAGCCCCATGGTATGGATACCAAACAGTGATATTTGATTTGAACAATGCGCATCTTGTTACGTTTGATCCTGCGAACGGACAAGCAAAAATTCAAATAAACGTAGGTTGCGGGACGATAATAAACCCGCCAATAACCCCTAGTTTAAAAGGCTGGGAGTTTGCCGGGTGGGTTTTTAGCAATGCAATTTTTTGCAGAACAGAGTTTCCTTATCGGATATGCAACGATGCTTCATTTGAAGCAAGATACATACCAATGACGACTAACCTAACCGGAATTCAGTTGTCGGCAGGAACTATTTCACCTGGCTTCGTATTCACAACCAAAAAGTATAAAATTGTTCTTGGTGAGAATGAAGCAAGTGTTCAGATCACACCTATAAAAGAATGTAACGGTGCAACCGTGACCATTAACGGAAAATCCGTCTCCAGCACCACTGTTTCTCTTGCCAACGGTAAAAGCAAAACAATCACGATAAAAGTGAAATATGGGAAGAAGAGTTCCACATACAAGTTCACCGTCACACGCGCGAAATCCGGCGACAACAACCTCGCCTCGCTGACCAACACGGCAGGGGTATTGAGCCAACCGTTCGACCCGAATGTGACGAATTACACGCTGAATCTCGATGAAAACACAAGAAGCGTCACGCTCAAAGCCGCTAAATCCAACTCAATGGCGAAGGTCTCTCCGGCGTCCAAGAAGCTCATACTCAAAAACGGGCAGACCAAGGTGCTCAAGTTTACGGTGAAAGCGCAGTCGGGCGCAAAGAAGACGTACACGGTTACCGTCACGCGCGCACCGTCCACGAATACAAACCTCAAAACACTTAAAACGAGTGTACCGCTGTCGCCCGGGTTCAGCGCAGGCACAACGGATTACACGCTCACATTGCCTGCCGATAAGGGAGCGGTCACCATATCGGCCAAAGCGTTTGACAAGCTATCCAAAGTGACGATCAACGGCGCGAAAAAAGCCTCGCAGAAAATCACGTTGGCAAACGGGCAGAGCACAATGGTGAGCGTGGTTGTTACGTCTCAGGCGGGCACGACGAAAGAGTATAGGATATTGGTACAGAGGCCGTAAAGAGGCGGGGGAGCACTTGATTTGAAATTAAGGCGTCATTGCCATTGCTAGCCGGAGAGCATCATAAGCGTCTTCCAGTCGTGAATTTATACCTTCTCCTCCTAGGGGAAGTGTCGCTGATAGGAAACTGATGGGGTCTTTGTTTTTTGATAGCTCATCAAATGCTCCGTATTACCTTCCAAAAAGCACAAAGCCTATAAAAAAGAGCCGATCTGCTGACCGGCTCTTAGCAACTCTATTTCGTCACGGCGTGTACCACTTAACCTCCTGCCACGCCTCGGCATACTTCGATTCAAAATCTCCGAGATCGTGATACACGGTGCACCGTTTCACTACATCGTCAGCCGGGTTATACGCGTTGTTGTCTTTATACCACTGGTCAACCATCTCCAGCGCCTTGTTGTGGGGCGTAGAATAGCCGATATATTCGGTGTTGATCTTGGCGACCTCAGGGTCAAGCAGGAAATTGATGAACGTTTCCGCCGCCTCCTGATGCTGGCTGGTCTTGGGAATCACCATGCAGTCGAACCAAAGGTTAGAGCCTTCCTCCGGCACCGCATAGCCTAAGTTTTCGCTTTCCAGCATCGAGAACACCGCGTCGCCCGAATACGTCACGCACAGCGCGCCGCTGCCGTTGATCATGCTGTCGCGCATTTCGTCGCTGCCGTAACCCTGAACGAGGGGCTTCTGGGTTTTCAGCGCTTCCACCGCTTCCGCGAGCTGGGCTTCATCACGCGTGTTGATATCGTATCCGAGGTAAAGCAGCGCAACGGCAATCGAATCTCTCATGCTGTCATACATATAGATTTTACCGGCGTATTGATCGTCCCAAAGTGCGCTCCAGCTGGTTGGCGGTGTGGGTACAAGTGTCTTGTTGTACAAGATACCCACGGTGCCCCAAGTGTACGGCACGGAGTATTTGTTACCCGGGTCGTATGATTGCTCCAGGTTGAAGTTGTTTAAATACTGCGCATTGGGAATGTTATCATAATTGATGGCATTCAGCCCGTCTTCTTTGATCAGGCGCTCCACCATATAGTCAGACGGGAAGATGATATCAAAATCGGAACCTTCGGTGGTTACGATTGTATACATCTCTTCGTTGGATGCGACGGTGGTGTAATTCACGTCGATCCAGTCGTATTGAGCTTCAAATTTGGAAATCAGCGAGTCTTCAATGTAATCACCCCAGTTCAGCACATTGATGGACACCTTCTCCTTGCCGGAAGACGAAGTGCCGCCGCATCCGCCAAGAAAAGCCGATACAGCGAGTATGAGCGCCATAAGCACGAGGACAGTTTTTTTCATCGATTTCTCCTTAAGAAAAATTATGCAGCCGCACCTGAGCGGCTTTTGCTCTTTTTTTGGCCTTTAAATTCACCGCTTTTCGATGTGCCGCCCTGCGCGGCCAACACATCGGGGCTGCGTTTGTTGATGATAATCAGCAGCAGCACAACCACCACAAACATAATGGCGCTGAGCGCATTGATCTTCGGGTTAATGCCGAGCTTAGCCATCGAATAGATATAGACAGACAGATTCGAGAGCGTGCCCTGCGTCGAGAAGAAGCTGATGACAAAATCATCGAACGAGAGCGTGAACGCAAGAATGAACCCTGTTATCACACCGGGCATAATATCGGGCAGCACCACCTTAAGCATTGCCTGACGCGGCGTCGCGCCCATATCAAGAGCCGCTTCATACAGCGCCGAATCCATGCTCTTCAGGCGTGGCAGCACCGAAAGCACCACATACGGCAGGCAAAATGTGATGTGTGCGATCAGCAGCGTTATGTATCCGCGCGGAATTCTGAGCAATATGAACAGCAGCAGCATCGAAACGCCTGTCACGATATCCGCATTGATCATGGGGATATAGGTGCCGCTCAGCGTTAATGATTTGGCGTGTTTTTTCATGCTGTTAATGCCGAACGCCGCCATCGTGCCGATCACGGTGGAAATCAGTGATGCGAGCAAAGCAATGCTCAGCGTCACAAATATGGCATCAAGAATGATCGGATCGGTAAAAAGCTCGCCGTACCATTTGAGCGAAAAGCCGCTCCACCGCGCCATCGTTTTGCTGCCGTTAAATGAGAAAACAATCAGCGTAATGATGGGCAGATACAAGAACAGCAGTATGAGGCCAACATAAAACCGCTTCGAAAACCGTTTCATAGCATATACCCCTCGCCGTCTTTATCGATGCGGCGCATGATCACCATGCTCACGAGCATCAGCAGGAACATGACCACCGCGAGCGCCGAGCCAAACTCCCAGTTTCGAGCCGTCGTGAACTGGAATTCGATCAGATCGCCGTACATGAAATAGTGTCCGCCGCCGAGCAGTTTGGTCACCACAAATGTGGTGATGGCGGGCATAAATACCATCACGATACCCGAGATAATGCCGGGCAAGCTCAAGGGCAGTATCACACGCCCGAAGGTTTTGATCTTGTTTGCGCCAAGGTCGCTTGAGGCTTCAATCAGCGAATGATCCATCTTCTGTATTGCCGTGTAGATCGGCAGTATCATAAACGGAAGAAAGTTATAAAGCAGCCCCATAATCACCGCGCCCTGTGTGTTGATCAGCTGCTGCGACGGGAGACCCAATGCGGTTAACAGCTGATTGATGATGCCGCTTGAGTCGAGCAGAGCCTTCCACGCATAGGTGCGCAGTAAAAAATTCATCCACATCGGCATGACCATGAGTATGATGATGATGCGCGCGGTAGACGCGCGGAGCCGCGAAATGATGTATGCTGCCGGGTAACCAATTAACAGGCAGACGAGCGTGACAATCAGCGCGGTCAGCACAGAATCAAAAAATGTCTTGATATAATCGCCCGAAAACGCTTTGGCAAGGTTGTCAAACGTTAATGAGCTTTGGCCGAACGCATAAAACAGCGTGATCAGTATCGGCCCGATGACGAAAAGCAATACCCAAAACAGATAGGGTGCCGAGTAGATTTTTCGGTTCATGAGGCCTCCTTCGGCATCAAATGAATGCAATCCTCGCCTATGAACAGGTGCGCGCGGTTGCCTTCACCCGGTGTTTTGGTCGACTGAACGAGCCATTCGTTGCCGTTATTATCGGTAATGCGGATATCGTAGTGAACGCCCATAAACACGGACGATGTCACGATGCCACTGATTTGGCCGCCGGACTTCACAAACTCAATATCCTCGGGGCGAACGACGACATCCACCATGTCGCCCGGTGAGAACGGATGGGGGAGGCAGTCAAACGCAGCGCCTGCGAATTCAACGCGTTTGTCCTCCAGATACCGGCCCGGCAATATGTTGCTTTCGCCAATAAAATCGGCGACGAATGCGTTGTTGGGTTCGTTGTAAATGTCTTCGGGCGTGCCCACGTGCTGAACCACGCCGTCCTTTAAAACCACGATGGTATCCGAGAGCATCATCGCCTCTTCCTGATCGTGCGTGACGTATACGAATGTGAGCCCGAGCTTTTTGTGCATGTTTTTAAGCTCAATCTGCATCGCTTTGCGCAGCTTTAAATCGAGCGCGCCAAGCGGTTCATCGAGCAGCAGCAGCGAAGGCTCGCAAACGAGCGCGCGCGCGATGGCCACGCGCTGTTTTTCGCCGCCGGAAAGCTTGCTGATGTGGCGCTTCTCAAAACCGGATAGATTTGTGAGCGCAAGAATCTCCGTGATCTTGGCCTTAATTTGATCCTTGGGCAGTTTTTTAATATTCAGCCCGAAGGCGATATTGTCATAAACATTCAGATGCGGGAACAGCGCAAAATGCTGAAAAACCGTATTCACCTGGCGCATATACGGCGGCAGCGAGGTGATGTCTTTGCCGTCGAAGAATACTTGCCCGGTGCCGGGTGTCTCGAATCCGCCGATGATGCGCAGCAACGTGGTTTTGCCGCAGCCGGAGGGCCCGAGCAGCGTTAAAAACTCACCTTGCCGAACGTACAGATTGATATTGCTCAACACTTCGCCCTTGTCGAAGTCTTTGCTGATGTTTTTCAGTTCGAGTATCTTTTTCATACTTGGTTTCTCCGAAAAGTGTTAGAATGACGGCGGGGACGACACCCAGATGATTTTCGCCGTTTGGCTGCTTGTGTTCTCAAGATAATGGGTGTGCTTGGGGCTGAAGAAAAAGCTCTCGCCGCGCTTCACACGCATTTGTTTGTCGCCAAGGTGAAGCGTAACGGTGCCCAGCAGCACATACCCAAACTCGTCGCCTTCATGCGGGGGGTGGGGCCACGTGCTGCCTTTTGGTTCAAGCGACAGCAAAATGGGCTCCATAGAGCAGCCTTGTGCGCCGGGCATCAGCCAGACAATTTCGGTGCCCTGCTCGGCATCTGTCTTTACATACATATCCTGCTTTTTGTATACCGTTTTTTGCTGCTCCTGAACCTCCGCAAAGAAATCCTTCAAGGTGGTGCCGAGGCATTCTAAAATGTCCTCCAGCGTCGCGATGGAGGGCGATGTCAAGTCTCTTTCCACTTGGGATATAAATCCCTTGGAAAGCTCGGCTCTGTCGGCAAGGTCTTCCTGAGTCAGCCCCAGCCTTATGCGCAGGTCTTTGACTTTTTTTCCGATTTCCAAAGCGCTTGGCCTCTTTTCATAAAAACACACTATATTAAACTTGAAGTTTACTCTTTGTAAACAAACAAATATATTAAAGCATATACGCAAGCTCTTCGTCAATAAGAAAATGGTCGTAATTTGGCGAAAAAAGAGCGAAAGAAATGAAGTGTTTTTACAGACCGCGCTTATGAAATAAAGGCAAGCTGAAAGGCCGATTTTGCGGACTTTCAGTTTGTCAAACAACCTCTTTTCTTGGCCTCCTCTGACGACTACCCAACCGGGTGGAATGGGGGCAGTCACCGACAGGTGACTGGGGGAGAGAATATGGCGAAAACAGGATATGTAACAAGTGCTTTCTCCGGTACTTCATATAATCATCTGACGAAACCGCAGAGGTGGACTGAGAGACTTTATAGACGTTTTCCGTAAAGGCCGAACTACGCTTTTTCAGGTTGCGTTTGATGTTTCAAATGTCCTTACATAAAGGTGAAAAGGTGCAGAATATTTTACCTCAGTATTCCGATACCTTCGTATAATCCGAAGCGCTTTTAAACATCTGTTCCTGCGCTCCTGAGGTCGCGTCTAGCGTCGTATCAATCACTTTCCATTCGCCGTCCAAATAAACCTCGTTCCACGCGTGGTAAACATCAGGGGTTTCTTTTGCATAGCCCTTCACAAGCTTAGTTGGAATCCCGATGCTGCGCAGCATCGCGCCAAACAGCGAGGCGTAATCGTAGCAGATGCCCTTTTCATCGGTGTAGGTCTGCTCAATATCGGGGAGATAATCGTACCCGATGTTTTGGGCCTTGTCGTTGTCGTATTTGATATGCGCACAGATATAGCTGTAAAGGCTGCGGGTGCATTCGGTCAACAGCTCATCATCCGCCGCTTTTTCCAAAGCGGGCGCAATGATTTTTCGCACATCCTTAATGGGCTGAGCGTTATAATCCCATCTGACGTTTTGCACCGAATTCAAGTAGGGAACAGTTTCGCTGCTGAGCGATACGATGAATTTTTTGGTTTCGTTTTCAACATAGCTGCTGCCGGATTCGTTTTGCAGTATACGTACCGTGTAATCACCGCTGCCGAACTGCAACGAAAAATCCTCAATGCTGCCATCGGCCTTTAAGTTGTATTCAATGTGCCTGTCGCCGCAAAGCACCTGAAGCTTATGCTTCACATCCGCCTGCTTTGTGTAGCAAATGCGCAGCAGCCCGCGATCCGTGTAGTCGGTGCAAATCGCCTCATCGGGCTTATCACCGGTGGGCAGCCCGGGTGCATCGAGACGCTGTGCAAACAAGGTGTCGATCTCTTTGTCTGATAACGTTGTTGTGTTGCCGCAGCCCATAAGGGACAAGGCCATGCAGATGGCCAGCAGCATGAGTGTGATCGTTTTCATCATAAGACTCCGTCCGAATATTATGTTTTGCTGATGGTTTTAAAACCGTATTGAATATAAACTAATTCAGGCTATTAAAACGCGATTTACGTCTGTCTCAAAGCTTGCTGTTATTCACACAGGCTTGCGCGAATGGCCTCATCAGAGGCTAACCACTCATACCATTTTTTGCCCGAAGTGCGCTTCATGAGCACTGTCGCTATGGTCAGAAAAACAACAGACCCCACAAATACAATTAAGAAAACGGCCATTTTCATCGACGAATCTTTATCTGCGGCTTTTTCAGGAATGGCATTGATAATTTGATCATCATGACCAAAAAACAGAATGATCTGATCTCCCTCATTGACGGCTTCAAGGTCAATGCCAAGATCTTTCAAGGAGGTATACTGCATTGTGTTTTGCACGTACCTGACCTTGTTGTTTTCGATAACGGTTCCGTATCGTTTGACGTCGCCGCTCATCTCTGCAGAGGAAAACAAATAAACGATGGCTGCTGCGATGATGATGACGCAAACAAGTGTAAAAACAACCGCGTTTCGAAGGACATGTTTAAAGCTCTTTACAATTTCAACTTCTTCGGCTGTTTTATTCTGCTTTTTTGAGAGAAGAGAGCCAAGCTGAAAAACGCGTGACCCTCTATCAAGATTCAACAAGAGACCAATTTCACTCAAATCGCGCATTTTTTTATCTCCTTCAGAATGGTTTCAGCGTTATGTTGACGATTCCAAATCGAGCAGGAAGCTCTTGATATCAAGGCCGCCGCGGTAGGCCTGCGCTTTGCTGCCCTTATGGATAACGCGATGGCACGGAATCAGCAGCGGCAGCGGATTCAGCTTCATGGCGGTGCCCACGGCGCGCATGGCAAGCGGATACCCGGCTGCAAGCGCCACAGCCGAATAGGAGGCGGTGCCACCATACGGAATGGCGATGACGGCTTTGTAGACAGCCTCTCTAAAAGGTGTGCCCGGAATCAGCATGGGCAGAGAGAATTCCCGGCGTGTGCCCGCAAAGTATTCGCTGAGCTGCGTGGCAAACGGCAGCGTATCGTCATAGACGGTTAAGCTGCCGGGCTCTTCGTCGGGGAACAGCACGCGGCGTATGGTGCCGTTTTCATAGAGCGCCGTGAATACGCCGAGCGGCGTCTCGGCGCGGCAAGCCACGCGATTTGTGATATCGTCAAAATTCATCGGGGTCTCCAATCTGCTTTGCGAATACGGGACAAGAGGGTTGAGTCAATTATCATATTATCATTGATGGTTTCCGGTGACAATATTTAACGAATGTATAAAAAAGAACCGGTCTGTGAAAGGCCGGTTCAGTGATTAAACTGGTTACTCATCCTTCGCGCTGGGGAACACCACCACGAGCATCATTTTAAAAGGCTCTGCCGCCTCCAAAGCGTGGGGGATGCCCGCCGGCATCACAATCGTCTGGCCGGAAGTCAGCGTATGAACGCTGGGACCCACGGTGATGGAGGCGCTTCCGTCGAGCATGTAGACCATCGCGTCGCCCTTGGATTCGTGCGAGCTGATTTCCTCGCCCTTGTCGAAAGCGAACAGCGTGATGCTGACGGCCTTGTTCTGCACGAGCGTGCGGCTCACAATCTGGCCGGGCTGATAAGTGACGAGTTCCGCCATCATCAGCGCTTTATCCATATCAATGTTTTTCAGTATATTCATGATTGATCCCCTTTCTGACTTTGTTTATTTTATTATCACATGAGTTACAGGTCGGAGACAAGTCGCTTTTCACCGCTGATCTGCTGCACGGGTGCAATGTCCTGCGTGACCTCCAGCGTTCCAAGATACTCGCCGCTTGCATCTCTCACTGCGCAATAGCGGATATAGACGTATTTTTCGCCCATGCGGATCCAGAAATCCTCATGCGTCTTTTTACCCGACTTGAAGTCGTTAATAATGCCTTCCACAATGTGCACACTGGCAGGCGGATGGCAGTTTGATACCTTGCGCCCGATGATGGCCCGTGTGCGCGGGAACACGCGCTCCGCTCCCTGCGAGAAATATTTCACTGTATCGTCTTTGCCTACAAATGTGATATCAACGGGCAATGAGTCCAGCAGCGCGGTGATCTCGTTCACCGACAGCACGCCTGTGGGCAGATGGATCGCGCCCTCCTGAACCGGATAGGCGGAGACTTGCGTTGCTGCAGCCTCTGTCGGGTGCCAGGCGGGCGGGTCGGCAATCAGACAGTAGCCGATGTCGTGGCTTTCATCCGCAATGCGTTTCCATTCCTGCTGCGTCAGCGTTTCCAGCAGCATCGGCAGCAGTATATTCTCTTCCTTAAATATCATCTCTTCAATTTGCGTGACCGCTTTGTCAACGGCGGCTGTAAGCGCCTTGGAATCGCCGTCGTATACGGCGGCGGCAGATGCGGCTGTTTTGATCATAGTGCGAATTTCGTCATCGACGCCCCACATCACCTTGGGCGGTGCTGTGATGCCGTACTGCTCAAGATACGGGAACAGCAGGTTTTCTTTTCTGAGATAATGCTTGTAAACCTCGGTCAGCATTTTCAAATCGGCCAGCAGATCGTCCCCGCTTGTACTTGCGCCGTTTGTCAGAGCCTCAAGATGCGGGCGGATGCGTTTTTCTATCAGCGTTTCCAGTGCGCGGTTCTCCTGAATCAGCGTGTGTGCGGGGTGTCCCGGCGTTTTAGATGCTTCGGACGGCTTGTGGATATCTTCTATCGAACCTTTGAAAACCGCCGAATGCACATCACACAGCCGCTGCACCTCCGCAACAGGCAGCCCTTCGGATATCAGCGCCTGTTCCGCCTCGGATATCTCCAACGCGGAAACGCCGCCGAACACTTTATCAAACTGCGATTTCACCTCGTCGACCGTTTTGCCCGCGTGCAGCTCCGATAACAGGTCTTTGATCACTTTCTTTCGGTATTCACGGTTGTTGATTTCCTGACTCATGGTTTTCCCTCCTATTCGCTGATGTGATAGCCGGATTCTTCGAGCTTCGCTTTTATCGTGTTCATATCAATTCTCTTGAATGCCGCACCCTTGGGGATGGTCATAAAGCGTCCCGCCGTGTTCAGTATGCCGGGTTTTGTGATGTCGGTAAAACCGAGTTGCTTCAATACATCGGCCAGTCCTTCGTGCTCGGTACACAGCGTGTAGACCGACTGCTTCAAATCAAGTGTTCTCGATTCCATCTTCTTTTATCCCCGCTATTTTCCTTCCGTATTCCATACACTCCGTCAACGCCGCGCCATCCGGCTTCCACAGCGTTTTGATGCCCTCGGCCACCTCAAAACCGGCATCTTTCAGTGCCTGAGTCAGCTGGCCGACAGCCTCGCCGCTCCATCCGTAGCTTCCGAACGCGGCGGCGCTCTTGCGGGTGAATTTAAGCCCTTTAATCATTTCAAGCAGCCCGCCTACGGAATAAAGAAATCCTCTGTTGATCGTGGATGATCCCATCAGCACCATTTTAGAGCGGAATATTTCGGTGATGATGTCGTTCTTATCTTCTTTTGCCGCATTATACAGCTTCACCGTTACGCTGCGGTCCTGTTCGTTGATACCGGACGCTATCGCCTCGGCCATAAGCCGGGTCGCTCCCCACATAGAATCGTAGACGATTGTGATCTGGTTCTCCTGATAGGCATCTGCCCAGGAGAGGTATTGATGCACGATTTGTGTGGGGTCGTCCTTCCATATCACACCATGGCTCGGGCAGATCATGCTGACCGGCAGCCCAAAGCCGAGCACTTCATTTATTTTTTTAGTGACCAGCGGCGAAAACGGGGTCAATATGTTTGCGTAATACTTAATCGCCTCATTGTATAGCTCGCTGGCGTCCACAGCATCATTATAAAGTGATTCTGTGGCAAAATGCTGGCCGAACGCGTCGTTGGAAAACAGTATATTGTCTTCCGTCATATAGGTGAACATGCTGTCAGGCCAGTGCAGCATCGGCGCTTCAATAAATATCAGTTTGGAGCTGCCCAGTTCAAGTGTATCGCCGGTTTTCACCGGAACAAAGTTCCAGTCAGTGTGGTAATGGCCTTTTAATGATTTAATGCCGTTGGCCGTGCAGTAAATCGGTGTATTCGGAATATGGCGCATCAACTCAGGCAGCGCGCCGCTGTGGTCTACCTCGGCGTGGTTCGCGATGATAAAATCAATGTCTTTAAGATCGATCTCTTCGCTGAGCTTGGAAACGAACTCTTTATCAAAGGGCTGCCAAACCGTGTCGATCAGGACGTTTTTGCCGTCTCGAATGAGATAAGAATTGTAAGATGAGCCTTTGTTCGTGGAGTATTCGTCCCCGTGAAACCGTTTCAGCTCCCAATCCACCTTCCCGACCCATGTAACCTTATCTGTTAGCATCTTTCCCATGTTTAAGCCCTCCTTTTTTTCTCTGTTTTTAACATAACATAAGTAGGAAATTATAGACGTTGCATTTGCAACAAATTAAAAACTTGACTTCGTTTTAATATACACAGTATGAAAGGCTGAAAATCAAACATGATCATTTATCTTGTTTAAAGAGAAAAATAAATATGTATATACAGTGTGGACGATTGATTTGACGGCCATAGCCGCGTAAAAGGGCTCTGCGGAACAGCAAATCGCAGAGCCTGTTTTCATGTGTATCATAGATGACTTGGATATATGTTCAGAATTACAATTCAGCACTATAGGACACTGTTGAAGAAATCAGGTGTACCGAAAAGCATGATAAACCTTAATTTTAGCTACAGTGCCGACAGCAACTCGCTCATCTCTTGCTTAATGCCGGGGGAGACGGCGGCCAAACTCATGCGCTCGCCGATTTCCGAAATGGGCGGCAGCGGCTTGCCATCGAACCCGAGCAGCATCGCACCTGCTTCCTGCGCAATCAGCCGCCCGGCCACCGCATCGATAAATGACTGAGAGCGCCCGATCACCGCGTCGATACGTCCGCTTGCTAAGTGGCAGAGCGACAATGAAAATGCCGCTCCGGTGCGCACGTTATAAGCCTGCGAAACAAGGCTGCGCAGCGCAGCCTCCTTGCCGGTGCGCAGCGTATTGTGATCGAACGACACATAAGCGTCCGTTATGCTTTCACAGCGTGAAACACCGATGCTTTTGCCGTTCATATACGCGCCAAGGCTTTTCACGGCGTGGAAAAGCTCCGCGTGAGACGGGTCGAACACCATCGCGGCTTTAATTTCCTTACCTTCTATATAGGCGGCGGCTATGCAGCTATCGCGCAGCCCGCGCGCATGCGCGCCTCGTCCGCTGAGTGAGCAAATCACAAAGCACACCCCGTTATTCAATGCCGAGTGATTTGAATAATCGTCAAGCTGAGTGAGGCTGCGCGCCAACACGGGCACGGCGAGGCTGTCGGACAACAGCGCAAAAGGGGTGCTTTGTTCACTGAACCAGATTTTCAGCAGCGCATTGACGGCGGCTTCACCCGCGCCCTGCGCATCATGAGCTTTGAGCACATCTGCAGCCGCAAACACGGCATCCTTCATATAATATACAGCTTGTTTTTCCAGCATATCGGCGACCTCAAGTCTTGATTGTGATGAATTAATTATACCACAAATAACCCAAAATCTAAAAAAAGATGCAAAAGCGGCAAACTGGAATATTCATGACAACGCATATATGGTATAATCATGAAATTGAACATAACGCTTATGGAGGGCAATATGCTAAAACGCGGTATCATTTTGATTGCTTTAATCCTGTCACTATCAATCCTATTTTCGGGTTGCCTGTATGTGCGCATCGGCGACGGCAATGTTATTGTGGGCAATGGCAAGATGGACAAAAAAACCGTCACGATAGAAAGCGGCGTGACAGGTGTTGATAACAGGGCGTCAATTGATGTGGTGATTGATCCGGAATTGGACGGAGAAGCGGTTATTGAAGCAGAGAGCAACATCATTGACTATGTTGAGTTAAAACAAAATGCTTCAGGCAGCCTCACTGTCGATTTTAAGAAAAGTGTCAATGTGACATTGAGTCGGGGCGTTACGGTACGCATACCGGCGGTGAAAGGCGGCACCATAGCGGTAAACGGCAGCGGCAACATCACCGGTAACGGTTTGCTTGAAAGCGATGCTTTTGATATTAGAATCATGGGCTCCGGCGATATCTCTTTGAAGCTGGCGGCTGACCATATAACAACAGAAATTAACGGTAGCGGCAATGTGACGCTTGAAGCGGATACCGGGATGCTGCTTGTCGGTGTATTCGGCTCCGGCGATATCTTGGTGAAGGGCACGGCGCAAAGTCTCGGCGTATCGGTGAACGGTTCGGGCAATTTTGACGCAGCAGGCTGTGCGGCGGAATCGGCTGATGTGATGGTGGCAGGCAGCGGCGACATCAGCGTGAATGTGTCGTCTGAGCTGACCGGCAGCATCAATGGCAGCGGCAATGTGTTCTACTCGGGCGATCCGGGCACTGTTTCTGTGACGAGCGATGGCAGCGGCGATTTGATTAAACGCTAGATGGATATTGAGATTCGAGAACTCAAACCGCAAGAGGAGCCGCTTTTGAAGGACTTTCTATATGAAGCGGTCTTTCGACTTCCGGATCAGCCGCCGTATCCAAGACAGATCATTGAGGAACCGGCTGTGCGCGTCTATATCGAGGGTTGGGGTCGGCCGGGTGATATCTGCCTTGTGGCACTTGCGGACGGCGAAATAGCGGGCGCTGTATGGACGCGGCTGCTGACCGGCGACAAAAAGGGGTTTGGGTATGTGGATGACGAAACACCGGAGCTGGCCATTTCGCTTTTCAAGCAGTACCGAGGGCACGGGCTGGGCACGAAGCTGATGCAGTCTGCTATATGCAGACTGACTGCTGATGGCTATCGTAAAGTATCGCTGAGTGTCACGAAGGACAATCCTGCGTGCCGTTTGTATCAAAGGCTCGGGTTTCAGACGATTTTCGAAAACGACGATGATTATTTAATGGTGATCAACCTAGCCGGTAATACAGCGTCAGCGAGCAGTGCTGATCCGCCCTTGGCCGCTTGGCGGCGTACGTTAACGGTTAATGAATACGTGTAAAAAAAGGACAGAAAATAAACGAAAAAAGTCGGCCGTTGGGCGGCATAATTATTGACAATGGTGCATGCTTGTGTTAGATTACCAATAGCGCTGTTTGAAAAGGCTCTGGGAGCCTTTTTTAAATGCGCTGATACCAGATTGGAGGATGACCATGCGTACCAAGATAACACTGGCCTGCACAGAGTGCAAGCAGAGAAATTATGACACAATGAAGAACAAGAAAAACGATCCTGACAGGCTGGAAATGAACAAATACTGCCGTTTCTGCAAGAAACACACCGTACACAAGGAAACCAAATAGTATAAACCTTGTGAGGTTTGGGTATTTTATTAAACGTTTAGGATGTGAGGGTTATGGCAAAAGCAAAACTTCTCGGAAACGATCGCAAGGAGAAGCTGGAGCAGCAAAAGAAAGCTGCAAAAAAAGCGAACAAGAAAAAAAGAAAGAGTCCGGCCAGAGTATTTAAGGATATCATTTCCGAGCTGAAAAAAGTGACATGGCCGACAGCGAAGGACCTTATAAAATACGCGGGAGCTGTTATTGCATTCATCTTAGTTGTTGCTGTTTTGGTCTACCTTATAGACTTAGGCCTCAGTTCTTTGTTTGACCTTGTTCTGAATAAATAAGGAGGCGCGCTGCGTGTCAATCGATTGCGGCGGCGCACATGATGTTAATGTCTGAAGAAACAAAGGTCAGCGACGTGTTAGAGTCGCTGGATACAACTGAACAGCCGAAGAAGCCTGAGGGTGTGTTTATCAAACAGGAAAAAACGGATAAACCTTATTGGTATGTCATCCACACATATTCAGGCTATGAAAACAAAGTCAAGATGAACCTTGAAAAGGCGATTCAAAACCGAGGCTTTGAGGATGTCATCCTTGAGGTTAAGGTGCCTATGGAAGAGAGCATCGAGGTTAAGAACGGCAAGAAGAAGCACGTCATGAAAAAGCGCTATCCCGGCTACGTGATGGTCAAGATGATTCTTGACGATGAAACGTGGTACGTGGTGAGAAACACGCGCGGCGTTACCGGGTTTGTGGGGCCGGGCTCAAAGCCCATTCCTTTAACCGATAAAGAAGTGCGCGCGATGGGCGTGGAAAACGTGCCGATCAAGCTCGATGTGGAAGTCGGCGAGAACGTGATGGTGACCTCCGGCCCGCTCGAAAGCTTCGTCGGTGTGATTAAAGAGGTTCAGGCCGAGAAACAGAAGGTCAAGGTCGTCGTTTCCATGTTCGGCCGCGACACACTGGTCGATCTTGATTTCGTCCAGATCAAACGTATATAAGAAGGTAATTCTTCTTTTAGCAAGTGGGAGGATTATTTCATCCGCTTGTACCACATTAAAAGAAACAAGGAGGTGTAACCATGGCAAAAAAGATTACTGGTTACGTCAAACTGCAGATTCCTGCAGGCAAGGCAACGCCTGCCCCGCCGGTCGGTCCGGCTTTGGGTCAGCACGGTGTCAACATTATGGGCTTTTGTAAAGAGTTCAACGAAAAGACTGCCAAACAGGTGGGCTACATTATCCCCGTCGTCATCACGGTGTACGCTGACAGAACGTTCACGTTCATCATGAAGACGCCTCCGGCGCCCGTCCTTATCAAAAAGGCGATCAACATTGAAAGCGGCAGCGGCGAGCCCAACAAGAAAAAAGTGGGCAAGATCACCAAAGCGCAGCTTAAAGAGATCGCTGAGACAAAGATGCCGGACCTTAACGCGGCAAGCGTCGAATCGGCCATGAGCATGATTGCCGGAACGGCAAGAAGCATGGGCGTCGAAGTTGTCGACTAGAGAATAGTGGGAGGCTAGAAACTAGCCGCATCACCACGAGGAGGATAATATGAAAAGAGGAAAGAAATATCTTGAGAGCCTCAAGGCCTACGATAAGACAATGCAGTATGACCCGATTGAGGCGCTGCAGCTGTCTATCGATACGGCCAAGGCCAATTTTGATGAGACGATCGAAGTGTCGATCCGTCTGGGTGTAGACCCGCGCCATGCCGATCAGCAGGTGAGAGGCGCGCTCGTTCTGCCGCACGGCACGGGCAAAACACAGCGCGTGCTTGTGTTTGCTAAGGGCGACAGTGCTAAGGAAGCCGAAGAGGCGGGTGCTGATTACGTCGGCGGCGATGAGTTTGTTGACAAGATCAAAAACGAAAACTGGTTCGATTTCGATATCTGCGTAGCCACACCCGATATGATGGGTGTGGTCGGTAAAATCGGCCGTATGCTCGGTCCCAAGGGCCTCATGCCGAACCCGAAATCCGGAACGGTGACCAAAGAAGTGGCCAAGGCCATCGCAGACATCAAAGCCGGTAAAGTGGAGTACCGTGTGGACAAAACGGCCATCGTGCACGTTATCATCGGCAAAAAGAGCTTCGGAAAAGAAAAGCTGAATGACAACTTAGCCGCACTGATGGAAGCGCTGATTAAGGCCAAGCCGTCTGCTGCAAAGGGTACCTACTTAAAGAGCGTGGTTGTATCATCCACAATGGGCCCGGGCGTTAAAATCAACCCGATGCGTTTTATCAACTAGTTGACAAAACGTGGCCGGTGCTGATAAAATAACTACGAAAAATTGAAGACCTGAATCTGCCGAAGACAACAGGTGCGTTCCATCGCTTAATTTCCTGTCGAGGAGAGTTGATACGAAAAGAAACCCTTTTTTGTGCAGCTTTCCTGTGCGAAAAAGGGTTTTTGGTTTTATCGTCGCTAAGGAGGTGAAACATTTGGGAGAGAAAGCCATAGAGGCGAAGAAGCAAATCGTTCTTGAGATCAAGGAAAAGATGGAGCAGAGCAAAGGTATCATCTTTTACGATTACAGAGGACTGAACGTTGAGGAAGTGACCGATCTTCGCAACAAGCTGCGTGCACAGGGCGTTGAGTATCACGTGCTGAAAAACTCGATGCTGAAACGTGCGGCGGATATGCTGGAGATTTCCGGCCTCGATGAGACATTTGCCGGCCCGACAGCCGTGGCATTCGGATTCAGTGATCCCGTCGCTCCGGCGAAGGTGCTTGTTGAGTTCGTCAAGAAGGTGAAGAAAACTGAGATTAAAGCCGGCGTGCTGGGCACAAAGGTGATCGACGTTAAGGGCATTGAAGCGTTGGCTGAGCTGCCGTCCAGAGAGCAGTTGATTGCACAGTTGGCAGGCACATTGCAGGCGCCCATTTCCGGCCTTGCACGGTCGCTTTCGGGCATTATCTGCAAGCTCGGGTACGCGCTAAACGCGGTTAAAGAACAAAAAGAGGCTTAATAAGCCACAAAAAAACGAATTAAAATTTTTAACGGAGGAAATTAAAATGAGCAATATTGAAATTTTAGAAGCCATTGAGAAGATGAGCGTACTGGAGCTTTCCGAGCTTATCAAAGCGATTGAAGACAAATTCGGCGTGAGCGCTGCGGCTCCTGTGGCTGTGGCTGCGGCCGGCCCTGTGGCTGCTGCTGTTGTTGAAGAAGAGAAGACCGAGTTCGACGTCGTCCTGAAGGATGCCGGCGCTGAGAAGATTAAGGTTATCAAGGTTGTCCGCGAGCTGACAGCTCTTGGCCTCAAAGAAGCGAAAGACCTCGTTGACGGCGCTCCGAGCACAGTGAAAGAAGCTGTTGGCAAGGAAGAAGCTGAAGGCATGGTGGCTAAGCTGAAAGAAGCCGGCGCAACTGCGGAACTGAAATAAGTTATCGATATTTTCGAAAGTCTCTTGCGGAGCAATCTGCGGGAGACTTTTTCTATTCGCTAAAATTGTTCAAAAAGCAATGGTCAGGATAAATAATCCTTGACGTAGTGGGAGCGAAGCGACGACTACGAAGTGGACGAAGTCCCGGTAACAGTAGAGAAAAAAAGTTTACATCGTTGATCTTATGTTGTAGAAATAGTACCTCGCGGGACAACTCGCTTGAGACTTATTCTTGATAAAGCCTTCTCCTTCGAGGAAAAGGTGGTGCGCATCACCGGATGAGGTACTAGAAAAAACAGACCAAACGAACGGATCATCAGTCGCCTGTAGCGACACAGACCGCTGACATAATGACAACTGTCATTCCGATTGAGCGATAGCGATTGAGGAATCCCATGGCAAAACGCTTTTGGCATGGGATTTCGTTCCACTACGAAGGTGTCAGATAGAAGTTTTCAGACGAACACCTCATCAATCGCCTGTCGGCGTTGGCTTCCCCGCGAAGGGGAAGCCATTGAGGCGAGTCTTATCCTCGGAGAACTACTCCCACTTAAAAAAGCGGATAGAAACCCCGATGCAAACCACCGCCAGCGATACCATCACAATAATGGGCAGCAGCGCATTTTCGATGGGCGCGTTCAGTAAAGCCGCCTTCATTAGCTTAATGCCCTGCGTCATCGGCAGAAAATCGGCTGCACTTTGAAGCGCGGGAGGCATGGCCTCATACGGCAGGGTGGTGCCCGAAAAAATGAGCATCGGAAAATACAGCAGACTGGCAGCGATCCCCGCCGTTTTCACGTTCGGAGCCAACCCGCCAACCAGCAGCCCGATGCTGAACATCGACAGCAGCACAAGCAAGTAAGCACCCAAAAAACCAAGCAAAGACCCATGCAGCTGAAGGCCAAACAATGCCCACGCGCAGACATAGACCAAGATAAGTGATGCGATGGCATACAGTGCATAAATAACAAACTGAACAACCAGTATGAGCGCCGGGCTGGTGGGTGTCACCTTATAGCGCTTCAGTATTTTCTTATTGCGATAATCGGAAATCACCAACGGAAGCCCCATTAATCCGCCCGCACAGATCGCAATGGACGAGACGGCTCCGAATGACAATTCCAGAAAGGTGTACGACGCGCCGTCAAACGCCGGTTTGTTCCCGTATATAATCCCGAGAATAATCATCACCACAACAGGCATGCAAATCGCGAATATAATCATATCCATACCGCGAAGAGACAGCTTGCATTCGTTCTTCAGCATTGTGCTAAATGTTTTCATCTTGAATCTCCTCCTCATCCGAATACCAAAGATACGCGTCCTCAAATTTATCATACGAGCTGGCGGCTACGGCTTCCTGTACCGTTCCGTGAAAAACGCAGCTGCCTTTTTTCAGTATCATAATTCTGTCGCAGAGAGCCTCCACCTCGTCCATGAAATGAGAGGTCAGCAGTATACTCAGCCCTTTCTTTTTTAATGCGGCAAGACGTTTCCACAAATCGCGCCGCGCTCTTGCATCAAGTCCGGTGGTTAATTCGTCCAGGAACAAAACGTCCGGGTTCGGGATCAGCGCAAGAACAATAAACAGGCGCTGTTTTTCGCCGCCCGACAGCTCGCTGACAAAGCTTTTATGCTTGTCAGACAGCCCGAATTGATTCAATAAGCCGACATAATCCTGAGGCGCTTTGTATAGCGACATGGTGACATCGCACAATTCCGACACCCTTATTTTATCCGGGTAGTGTGACTCCTGAAATTGCACGCCGACGCGTTCGAACAACGCCTTTCTGTTCTTGTGCGGCAGCATCCCCAAAACGGTCGCTTTTCCGTTGTCCGGCTTTTTGGTGCCTAAAATGCACTCAACGGTTGTGGTTTTGCCCGCCCCGTTCGCGCCCAGCAAGCCGAAGATTTCGCCGCGGCCGACCGTAAAACTGATGCAGTTGACAGATGGAACGTCGGCATACGTCTTGCTCAAGTTTTCAACGTTAATAATTGTATCCACGCAGTCTTTTTCCTCCTTGTGTGTTATTGAGTAAAACAACAATAGCATCCAAGAAAGGTATGGTGTTTAAGTGGAGGGTTTATTATGAATACTTTTTTATCAGGCTGAGAGTTGCGCGCATAATATGCGCATTTTCCTCTGCATGCTGCAGCGATGTGAGCAGCCTGTCGCAGACAGAAATCACATTGTCATCAATATCGGGTGAATCAATTGCTTTGCGCATATCCGCTTCGGGATTATTTGATAAAACAGTCAGCATGCGCAGAATGGAGGAAAGAGAGTAATTGGCGCAGCGCAGGGATCGTATGATTTTTAACCGGCGGATATCCTCGCCGGTGTATGTACGGTAGCCGTTCTGCTTGCGTTTAACCGTCAGCAAGCCGTTCATTTCCCAGTTTCGCAGCGTGTCCATCGAGATGTTTAAAAAGTCCGCCGTTTCTTTTCTGGACAGCACGGCAACATCTGGCTCGGAAGCATTGCCTTTTAACAGGTCTTGCGCGATGCGTATGGCTTCCTCGGCTTGGGCACGCTCTTTTACAATTTGCTGTATGTAAAGCTCGCAGAGACGAACCGCTTCATCGATATGGCCCGAAGCACAGGTTTTTATGATGCGTATCACCAGTTTGCGCAGCCCGTTTTGCATCACTTCAATGCACAGCCCCGTACGGACAAGCTTCAATTGATCCAAATGCAGGTCTGTGAAAACACGGTAGCCGTTTGGCAGGCGCTGGGGTTTGGAAATAAAGCCGATTTCCTCGTAAAGGCGCACGGTGTTCGGGTGGATACCGATGGCTTGTGCGATTTGTGTTGTTTTGTAGTTCATGAATATGGCACCGTCCTTTAGATTCGTGATCATTATACCACGCAATTAAAGCCTGGTGAATTAATGGAGGGTTTAGATAATGAGTATTTTGGGATTTCTATTATGTTGGGGGTATGAGAAAATGGACATCGCTTGAGTTTTGCGATAAAATGACTGCAAATATTAAGCCAATATGAGGTTTTTTATGACGATAGATCAAGCCATCACACAGTGCCGCGATACCGGCCTATCCGGCTGGGCGCTCACAGAGTACGCGCAAAAGCTGGTTTCCGCGAACATGACGTATTCGTATTCCAACTCATACGATATGCCCGATGCGGCGTTTGAAAAGGGGAGGGGATACTGCTGGCATCAGGCAAGCGCGCTCAATATGATTTTACTCGGCCTCGGTATCAACAGCCGCCTTGTTCATGCAATTCGCAATCAATTCCCCGAAAAGGTGTTTGAGGGCGTCACGCTTGCGCCGTTTGTGTCCGGCCATGTGTGGTGCCGTGTCAGCATCGGCGGGGAAGAGAAGGACGTCTGCCCGGGCCGTATCGAAAACAGCCCCGGCGTGCTGCACTTCACGCCGCTCTCCAAGGTGAAGGGATGGGGCAAGGCCATCGCATGGTTTTCGTACCACGGTTCGGCAATGTTAAATAAACAAAGGCTCAAAAAAATCAACAAAATGAAACATGAACTGGGGCTGCCATTATGAAAAAGATACAAGAATTTGAGAAATGGAACCCCGAGACTTGCCCGTGCAAAAAGAAAAAGTGCGAGCGGTATAAAAAGTGCGATGAAAGCAAGGCATATCATTTAGCAAAGGGCGGGCTGCCGTATTGCGAACGCTGACTGTTCATTCGTGTCTTTGAGCAGACGTGCCGCCTCGGCAAAACGCTGATGGTGCATCATGGTGCGCTGCTTCAAAAGCACAAGCGGTTCGGTGTAGCCATCATGCTAAGTGAAAATCGGGGTGCGATATGATAACGGGATGCATCAGTGTCTTCTCATAAATCCACATAAAGATCTCCGCAAATACAAATGTAAAGGCACGATGAACAGTCAATCAATATCACAGTCTATTCAAACTGTTAACGGATAATGAAATTTATGAACGAACCGTAAATATGAGTGTATCTCTAATTGTTAAAATGTCCGGCGCATGGTAATATTATTGATTAGGAGACGCTTATGTTCGGATATGTACAGCCCTTGAAGCCCGAACTCAAGGTGAAGGAATATGAGGCTTTCAAGGGCTATTATTGTGGCCTGTGCAAAGCGATAGGAGAAAACTATACACACGGTGCGCGATTTATGCTAAACTACGATTGCGCTGTGCTTGTTTTGCTGCTGTCGTCCATGAGCGATGATATCCCTGTTGTCACAAAGGAGACGTGCATAGCCAATCCGTTTAAAAAGAAGATCATCGTGCGCGCCAAGCAGGCCGAATACGCCGCGGCGGTTAACGTGATGCTGGGCTATGCTAAAATAGAGGATGCGGTGGCAGACGAAAAACAGCTCGCCGCGCGCATACTGTCGCTGCTGTACAGGCGGGTCGGCAAAAAGGCGAGAAAAAGCCATGAAGCGCTTGCAGAGGAGTTTGCGGCAAGGCTGATGGCGCTCAGTGCGCTGGAGAAACAACGCTGCGCCGATATTGATCCGGTGGCAGACGAGTTCGCAAAGCTGCTGGCTGCCGTGTTTTCGCAGGCACCGTTCGATTTCGTGGACGAAGCCGCCAAGAGGACGCTGTGGCATTTCGGGTACAATCTCGGGCGCTGGATATACATTGCGGACGCGATCAGCGATATTGAGAAAGACCATAAATCGGGCAGCTACAATGTGTATCTGCAGCGCGAATTTTCGGATATTGACTCACTGCGCGAGAGCATACGCGAGCAGGCCGCGTTTAACCTGAATATGTCGCTGGCGCAGGCTGTGAAAGCCTACGAACTGCTGAACATAAAAAGAGACAAGCCGCTGATCGACAACATTATGTATCTGGGGCTTGCAAAAAAAACGGAAGACATTTTGAAAGGGGATACCAATGGATCCTTACAAAGTACTGGGGGTCAGTCAAAGCGCGACGGACGCGGAAATAAAAACAGCGTACAGGAATCTCGCGAAAAAATATCATCCTGACAAATACCAAGGGCATGATTTGGCGGATCTCGCAGGTGAGCGGCTCAAGGAGATCAACGAAGCCTACGATATGATACAAAAACAGCGCCAGCAGGGCGGATCGTATTCGTATACGGGCAGCTCAAGCACAGGCGGCAGCTACTCCGGCTCGCCACAGTTTAACGATATCCGTATGGCGATACAGCGCGGCGATTTAACGCGCGCCGATGCCCTGCTTGATGCAATGGGGAACAGAACCGCAGAGTGGCATTATTTAAAAGGCATGGTACTGCTGAAAAAGGGCTGGTACGACGGTGCTCGTCAGCATTTTTCCACGGCCGCGGGCATGGAGCCCGGCAACGTCGAGTACGCGAATGCGTATAACACCGTGAACAGAAGCGCGGGCGGCTACGGGCAGACCTTCTATGGTAACAGACAGGGGGCTAATAACGCGAACGTGTGCAATATTTGCAGCGGGCTGCTTTGTGCGGACTGTTGCTGCGAGTGTTTCGGCGGAGACTGCATTACCTGCTGCTGATAGATAAAGAGAATAAAGGAGGGCGTTTATGCCGCGTTTTCACCGCACCGCGCATCGGGTCAGCTTAACGGCGATGTTTGCCGCCATGTCACTGCTGTTTTTATATCTTGCTTCCGTGCTGCCGACAATGCGCATTGCGATGTATTTTCTTAGTTCCGTTTTTGTGATGGGGCTTGTGATTGAAGAGGAGATTGGCCTAGCAGTGATGATGTTTGTCGGTGTATCGCTGATGTCCCTGCTGCTTATGCCGAATATTCTGCGCGTGCTGCCGTATGTGTTCTTTTTCGGACATTACGGTATCGGCAAGTACTACATTCAAACGCGTATCAAGGATAAGGTGGCAGCTTACATTGTCAAGCTCATCTACTATAACATTGCCGTTGCGCTCGTTTATTTGCTGGCTCAGCAAATAATATTTGAAGACATTCTGGATTCAGGCATTGCCTTTTGGCTGTTTGTTGTGCTGGCCGAGGTAGCCTTCGTCGTCTACGATTTTCTTTACGACAAGGTTACAGCGTTTTACTTCAACAACCTGCGCCGTTTGCTGATGAAAAACTCATGACGATATGATAAAAGCCCCGATGCGGGGCTTTTTTTGGTTGCGTCGGCGTACGAACTGTAGTGAACGACCTCCGTGTCGTTCTGGGTTCGGCGCATTTGAGCGCATAATCAATTGCTTTGAACCGTGGTGGCGGGTCTCCGTGCCCGCCTGTGAGATTCAACGAAGCATGCTGCGACCATACCCATTCGGGGTACAAGGCTGCTCTTTTTAACGTTAACAACAATTCTTGAAGCATGGTCAACTATCTCCATTCAATCGCCGGATAGACAATCCTCAGTCAGCTAACGCTGACAGCTCCTTTGCCAAAGGAGCCTTTTACGGGACAGTGACCTTGCCTCCTTTTGAAAGGAAGTGGCTAGCGAAGCGTGACGGAGGATTGCGGACAATCCACGAATCGTAGTGATCGCCTCCTGCATGCTAAGTTATTTATTGGCTGTCAGCTTCGTCCTCAGCAGCCGTGACGATGTAATACCCATTTCTCGGTGTGACGTTAAAAACCTGCGAAACGCTCTGCATATTGCCGTTTGCGTCCGGCATCGACAACGTCGTATTCGTAACCACCTTGGTGTTCTCAAAATACTCGTTGCTCGTCACTAAATAAGGCGTTGGCTTGTTGACCTCAAGAAAGCTTAATATGTCCTGAGCACTGCTCTGTTCGGTCAGTCCGGCTTGACGGGCTTGAGTGACCATATTGGTATCAAAAATATATTGTGTATCGGTTATAACGCGACCGTCCTTCATCTCTTCAACCGACAGCGATACAAATTGGTTCGTTTCACCGGTAGGAAGCTTGGGTATAAATGTGGCCAAAAGCTGCTTTTCTTGTACGAAGTATAAAGCCAGCACATAACTCGTCGGTTCCTCTGAGTCGGACGAATAGTAGTTATAAGGATAAACGGCTTTACCGGCTGTGTATGTGATTGTCGTTAAATCCTCAACGCCGCGTGAATAACCGAGCGCGTCATTTGCGCTGTCGTAATGATAAATGCGCACGGGTATACCGTTTCTGTCTTCGAGTATACCCGGATTATCTGGTATGCGAACCAGAAAGATACCCTCCTGCTGTGTGTCGTTCGTGGCTTCCTGACGGAATTCGTGCATTTTAAAGCTGCCATCCGCACCGGGTTCCTTCACCAGCACACTGACGTCATCGTAGTGCGTCAGTTTTTTCTCGCCGCCTTCAATCTGTACAATCCCAAGCACGTGCCCATCACGATCCTGTATGCCGTAAACACCATCTTCGGTTTCAGTGATCAAGCTTTTCAGCGTTTCGGGCCGCGTATCCAGCGGAATACGTATGGTTAACGGCAAGGCCACAACGGCAGCCACAATGGCAGCCGCGACAATCAGCTTGAGCCATGTTAAAAAGCCCAGCGCATAAAGCCGCTTCTTAAAGTGTGCCCGGGCAATTTCGCGGCCTGAATTAATTTGCACCGGCACCTTGTCGTTGCAGCCGAAACAAATGGCTTCGTATTCCGACCTGAGAGGTATCAGTTTAATAAAGAATATAACAAGATAGCGGGTGATTCTATAAAAATGATATCTCTCGCTGTTTTTACATGCGCTGCATTGCTCACTGCTGAATTCGCCAAGATCTTTTCGCACTTCTTTAATGCCAAATATCATAAGCTTCTCCTGCTTTTTTTCTTATTATATCACACTTTCATGGTACAGATGAAATGAACAATATGTAACGGGCATGCAAGCCTGTGCAAGAAGCAATTGAATCTCAAAAAAACACCATGCAGCCGATCGGGCAAATTGTCTTGAGGATGCCGTCTGCAATCTATCAACACCACGATTTGCACAGAACTGGAATTAAGCACATATAAATAGGTCGCGCTCTGTTGCAAAAAGCCGTTGATTTCGTTATAATAGGCGAGAAATGATGCGCATTTTATTTATGTACCGGAGGAATGGATGAAAGCAAAGAGATGGATAGCACTGCTGACTGCGGTGATGATGAGTTTGATGATAGCCGGATGTTCGGCCGAACCGGCCGCAAACACCGAACCGTCTGCCGAACAGCCCTCGCCAACAGCCACACCCAAAACGGGCATTGAAGCAGTGTTTGATAAGCCGGTGAATCTTGCGATTGTAAGCAACGCCGACGATGCGGCGTCTGCAATGTTTTTTGAAGCAGCCACAAAGGAAGCCGAAAGCATGGGCGTCACCGTCACATCGGCGGCGCTTGGCAGCGGGTTTAATGCGGGGCTGGCAGAGGCCACAGCCAGTGCGGATGCTGTGGTGGCGTTTCTGCCGGAAGCGCTGAGCGATTACGCAGCACTGGAAGCACTTCAAAAGCCTGTGGCGGTATATGAGACCACCAAGAGCAATGTGCCTGCGGCGATGGCTCACCTTTCTTACGAGGCGGACACACAGCTGTCGATGGCGCTGGACGCGGCATTAAACTATCCGCCGCATGAAGCGCCTGTTCGGCTGATACTGTTGTTTGAAAGCGCTGATTCTCCCGCATACGCGGCGTATCAGCAGCTGTATACCGAAGGTAAGGTATTTCCCAAGGAGGTCTATGTCGCAACGGCTGATCAGATTGGCGCGGGGGAATGGATCACCGCCAAGATGGAAGGCTATGTGGCGGGTATGCTGGATGCCGTTTTCGCTGAGAATGAGGCACTGGCGCTGAGCGCTTATGATGCGCTGGCTGCGCTGAACAGAAACGATATGGAAGTGTTCTGCCCGGGCGTCAATGCGGATATCGTCTCGCGTATGCAAAGCAACCCTGATGTGTTTGCACAGGCCATTGGGCGCAACGATGTGCTCGCGGGTGTGCTCAGCGTGCGTGCGGCGCTGCAAATGCTGCATGGCGGAGAAGCCGTGACGCAAGCGTTTGCGCCTGCGGTGATTAACGCGGCTGACCTCGGAGAGGACGCGATTTCTGCGCTTGCGGCAATGGATAGCGAAAAAGCCGCGCTTTACAATGCGGATTGGATGGATACGCTGCGCAGCTTCTACAGCACGGCGGCGGATGCGGCGGATAGCAAATAATGGAATTATAAAGAGTATAATAAGGGCCTCGGCATGCCGAGGCTCTTTGCTTTGTAAGATAAAGACTATCGCCTCATCGGTTGCCTGTGGGTGACAGCCACCGGGTTGGCATAAGAGGAAGTCTTAGGTTGAGGATGAATTAAAAAGCGTGCTTTATTTGCGATGCTTTACTCTATTTTGATATATAAAAAAGAATCCTGTTGGCGGCGTTTGCCGCGATGCGTACTTGAGTTTTTGTATGTATCGCATGGAGCAAGTATATCCCTTCGGGGTATAGGTATCTCTGATTCTATTATGAAATGGGAGATCGGGCGCTCATTGATATTGAAAATAAAAAGAGTCCTGTTGGTGGCGTTTGCCGCAATAAACGTAGTAAAGTGATTTGACACCTCGATGAGTATTGTTAAAAATTCAATATAGTGTGAGTTTGCTTCGAATAATCGAGCGATCCTCGTATCGCTCTGTATTTTGTATTTATTGAACGGAGCCGACCATATCCCTTCTGGATACAGGTATCTCTTTTTTTTTATTTGCGATTTGTGAGCATGAGAATTAAAAAGAGTGCTTAATTTGCGATGCTGTACTCTTTGTTGATATAGAGAAAAAGAGTCCTGTTGGCGGCGTTTGCCGCGATAAACGTAACAGCGGGCTACCGTAGAACGTTATTTTTCTGTCTTAACAAGCAGCTTCTCAAACAACGCCTTATCAGGGCTCACAAGCACCGTGTTATACCCTTCATAAACCACCATACCAGGCTTCGCGCCGTTCGGTTTACGCACATTCTTACGCGGCGCGTAATCCACCTGCACCTTTGCACCACCCTTGGCTTTGCTCAGCGTCGCGGCAATCGTCGCCGCCTCAAGCAGTGTGGCATCCGGCACCTTCCCCTTGGCACCCACAATCAGCACATGAGACCCAGGAATGTCCTTGGTGTGCAGCCAAATATCCTCCGGCCCGGCGGTTTTCATCGTCAGCAGATCGTTCTGGCGGTTGTTCTTGCCCGCGAGAATCGTCAATCCATCCGACGAGAGGAATTTATGAGGCACAGACGGCGCTTGCGCTGTGCGCTCACCCTTGTGCTTCACCGATATATAACCCGCTTTGCCCAGCTCGTAGTCAATCTCGGTGAGCTCGTCCGCCGTTTCGCTCGCATCAATTGAGACCTGAACGCTTTCGAGAAACGCAATTTCGGCCACAGTCTGCGCCATGCGAGACGCGGTAATATCAATGCTCTGGCGCAGCTTGTTATACCGCTTGTATTGCAGCTGCGCGTTGGCAGCGGGGGACAGACGCGTATCGAGCTCAATCGCGACATCCTCTCCTGTGATATAATCCTGCGCGACGAGAACAGGCGTGCCGCGTGAGATGCGGTATATGTTCGCTGTAATCAGGTCGCCGCGCGTCTTGTGCTCTTCGGCCTTGCCCGCCTGATCGAGGGTGGTCTGCTGTTTCTGGCGCGTTTGAATCAGCTTATCAAGCTGCTTTTGCACCGCCCGGTGCAGCACACTGCGCTTGTGAGACAACACCGCAAGCTCTCGAAGCCGGCTGTAATAGGTATCAACGAGCGTATTGGCACTGTCAAACACAGCGGCTTCACTCAATGCAATGCTCAAGAAAGCCTTTGGCGCGAAAAAGAACGGCACACCGTCCCGGCTGTACATGGTGGGGCGGGCAGGCTCCCGGAAAAAATCAAGGATTACGTCAGCCAGCCTTTCGGCTTCTCGCGAATGGCTTTCATAACCGCCCGGCATATAACGGTATAATATCTCGTCGGCCGTCTGTCCGGATATGCCCTGCAGCAACGATGACAGATACGCTTTGATCTTCGCGCTGCCTTTCTTTTGCAGCATCTCCACAAGCGTCGGGCGCGATACGGTCAGTGGATTGAGTTTGGTTGATTGCGGGTCTTCGTACGGCAGAGAGGGCAGCACACAGCGCACACTGCTGACCAGGCGCGTTACATGACGCAGGCTGTCCATAATGATGCCGTTTTCAATCAGTATCACATTCGAATATTTGCCCATCAGCTCCGCGACGAGCGTCATCGGGCGCACATGGCCCATTTCATCCTTGGCTTCAAGCGTGATGGTTACAATGCGTTCCAGCCCGGTCTGGGCGATATCGGTAATCTTCGCGCCGGTTAAATGCTTGCGCAAAAACATGCAGAACATCGGCGGAGACGGCGGGTTTGGATATTTCTGCTCCGTCAGGTGCATGCGCGAATCAAACGCGCCCGCGCTGATTAAGAGCTTTGGGTTCTTTCCCGGTGCGCGCAAAGCCAGCACCACCGTATCCGGCTGAGGCTGATGCACTTTATCTACCTTGCAGCCGATGATGACAGGCTGCAATTCTTCTACAATATCATGCAGTGTGAGTCCGTCGAGTGTCATGGTCTTCCTCCGTAAGGACTTATTATACAGCAGCGTGACTTTGGATGCAATTGGTGTTATAATGTCAAAAAAGTTTTAAGAATCGGACGGAGGGAAGATGATGCAGCACGTTTTGGAAAAAGCGCGGGCGGCAAAAAAAGCTTCGGTCACATTAAGTTGCCTCGGCAGCGTGAAGAAAAACGAGGCGCTCCTTGCCATGGCGCAGGCACTGCGCGACAATGCGAACTACATACTCGCCGAAAACGCGAAGGACCTCGAAGAAGGGCGGCAAAAGGGCACATCCAAAGCAATGCTCGACAGGCTCGCGCTCAGCGAGGCGCGTATTGACGGCATGGCACAGGGGCTCGAGAGCGTGGCGCGTCTGGATGACCCTGTGGGTGAGGTAACGCATACCACGCTACGCCCGAACGGGCTCTCCATCGGCACCAAGCGTGTGCCGCTCGGCGTGGTGGGCATCATCTATGAAGCACGGCCGAACGTGACCTCCGACGCGGCGGGGCTGTGCCTGAAAACAGGCAACGCCACGGTGCTGCGCGGCGGCAGCGATGCGATCAATTCGAACATCGCGGTGGTGAATGTGCTGCGCAAGGCGGTCGCTTCGGCGGGGCTGCCGGAGGACGCGATTCAGCTGATCGACGATACATCACGCGAAGCCGCGACATACATGATGGGGCTTAACGGCGTGATCGATGTGCTGATTCCGCGCGGCGGCGCGGGGCTTATTCAGTCGGTCGTCAAGAACGCGACGGTGCCTGTGATTGAAACGGGGACCGGCAACTGTCACGTGTACATCGACGAGAGCGCCGATCTTGATATGGGTGTGGCCATTATTCAAAACGCGAAAATGAGCCGTCCGTCCGTCTGCAACGCGGCAGAGTCACTGCTGGTGCACGAATCAGTGGCCAAGGATTTTCTGCCGATGATGCAGCAAAAGCTCGAGGGTGTGGAGCTGCGCGGCTGCGAGAAAACGCGTGAGATCATCAGTGTGAACGCGGCAACCGAAGAGGATTACGATACCGAGTACAACGACTATATCCTCGCCGTGAAGGTGGTCGGCAGCCTTGACGAGGCGATTGATCATATCAACACATACGGCACGAAGCATTCCGAAGCGATTGTAACGGAGAGCTACAAGAATGCCGAAACGTTTTTAGACCGTGTGGACGCGGCGGCGGTTTATGTAAATGCGTCCACGCGCTTCACAGACGGCAACGAGTTCGGGTTCGGGGCCGAAATCGGCATCAGCACTCAAAAGCTGCACGCCAGAGGGCCGATGGGCTTAAAGGAACTCACGACGATCAAGTACATCATTCGCGGGAACGGACAGATAAGATAATTAACAATTAAGAATTAAGGAACGGTCAGGGTCTAAAAAGCTTTGATCGTTTTTTATGTTTATCTGGTGATTCCGTAGGGCGCGATTTCCCAAGCGCGCTATCGGAATAGCGGCGCGTCAAGGATGCCGCGCCCTACAAAAACACGAAACGAAGGCGACGTTGTAGGGCGCGATTTCCAAAGCGCGCCGCCTGTGACGACTTACTAATGCATCAAAAAAGGCCGGATTCACCGACCTTTTTATGCACGTATTTAAGCGCTGACGATGCTGCCCGCAAAGTTTTTATCGCCGAACCATTCGGGCAGATCCTTGGGTTGGCCGCCCATGTAATCGAGAGCGAAGCGTATCATATCGCAGCTTTCATCCACACCCTTAGATATCATCTCACGCATCTGCACATATTCCTCTTTGGTGAACCACGTTTCATCGCGTTTTTCGGGATACAGCATGCGCCGTGCGTCAAAGCCCGTTGTGGCGCTCACAATATGAATCAGCAGCTTTCCCGCGAGGTTGATGTCGGAAAGCGCTTTTTTGGCTTTGGCAAAATGCCGCTGCGCCTCGCGCACCACATCCAGCGAAATCACCTTTTTATAAACGTCGTTGGCCACGGTTTTATACCACGCGCAGATGCCCACGCCAACGTCATCATACAAAATTTCAGCGGGTGCATTGAAGTGCTGCGGATCGATATCCCACTGCTCCTTGGCGGTGTAGCTGTCCCACATGAACTCAATACCGTGATGCGCGTTCGTGTCCTTGCCGGCCTTGCCGTACACAAACGGATGCGCGTTCTTATCCACCGCGTAGTGCGTGATGAACCCCGCAATGTACGAAACAAGCTCGTCCTTGTCTTTCCCGTCGTATTCGCGTACAAATTCAAGCGCGCTGGACATCTCGCTTCTCACGTTTTCGCTGTGCATCGCAATCGCGAGCGACAGGCTGTTTTTAGACGACAGCCACGGCTGGTAGTTACGGAAAAACAGGATATCCGGCCCCTGACAGCCAAGAAAATAGGCCATTTTGTGCGGAACAACGCCGTTACCGAGCTGATTCAGCACTCTCTCTCCGGCGGCTCTATGCGTTAAATATGCGGGCATGGTGCCTGCCTCCTTTATAAAAATATAATATGTTTGCGGGTTGCTTGCCCCTTTTTCTCTTTAGCCCTCAGTTTAAAAAACGCTGCGCAACTCAAACAGAGCAACCGCAACGCTTAAAACTTATATTAGCCATGAAGCAACGTACATATACCGGCAGCCGATGCCATTGTAGTCGCGCTTCCTGATGCTATTGTAACACACTTTTACGGAATAGATAGAGTTAATTTCTGGTTTGGATTGTGTTAAGATAGGGGTGGGGGGTGGGTCTCATGTCTGCAGAAGATAATGAAATGGATTGCGGTATGATTGCGCCGTGCGGCATTAATTGCACGGTGTGCTACGCGCATATGCGCAGTAAGAACAGATGCGGCGGGTGCCGGAGTGCCGATAATCTGCCGAACTCCTGCCAGCGCTGCATCATCAGAAGCTGCGATAAGCGCAAGGACGGCGAGGCTGATTTTTGTTTTGTGTGTGCGCAGTATCCTTGTGCCAAATTAAAATCGCTGGACAAACGCTACCGGACAAAATACGCGACTGATATCAGAGAAATTCAGGAGACGATTAAAACGCAGGGGCTTAATGCGCTATTAAAGCAGCAGAAGAAGCAATGGACCTGCCCGACCTGCGGCAGCCTCATATGCATGCACAAAGGAACCTGCGGTACGTGCGCGCCCAAGGAAAAATAGGCCATATTTGCCCGTTTTGCTGCGTATACTAGCAAAAGGAGGAGGTGTGGCTGTGACGATAGATCCCAGAGCATTGCTGTCTTATAATGCGGTCGCCAATGATTTTTCGCTAGCGGCGAGTTTGGCGGATCAAATCGGCTATGCGGTGATCATACAAAACGATGTGCCGCGATATATCATTACCGTTTTTGATGACGCACCGCAAACACAGACTGCGGAGGACGGAAAGACAATGCGAACCGCGATGAGACTGATTAACAAGTATCGCCGCGCCTTTGAGAAACTGTGAAACGCTTAAGCATTGAACAAGTGAAAGCCTTAAACGGGTTGCTGATTGTGGAAACAGACGGCAAAGCGGGCATACGCGACGAAGCGCTGCTCAGGCAGACGGTAGACGCGCCGTGGCAAACGTTTGACGGTGAGGATGTATGCCGCAGCCTTGAAGCTAAAGCCGCGCGGCTGGCGTTCGGCATTATTGTCGGTCGTCCGTTGGCGGGCAGTAATACGAAGACGGGCATGCTTACGATGCTCACGCTGATGGAAATCAACGGCGTGACGCTGCACTGCACCGACGAGGAGATTGTTGATGCAGCAAAAAAGATTGAAAGCGAAGAAATGACGCAGGGGCAGCTGCTGGAGTGGATACGCGAGCATCATTGAAACGGTAATGATAGCCTCCCTCAGTCGCCTGCGGTGCCAGCTCCCTCCAGAGGGAGCCATAACAGCGAAAAATGCCCATGCTAATTGAGGAGATAGGATACGTTAAAACTTTACTTGTATTAGTGAAATCAGACTACTTGAAAGCTCGAACCCTTGCCTCCCTCTAGAGGGAGGTGGCAAATGGCGGATGCAATCCGGCATTTGACGGAGGGAGTTTTGAGAGCAATTTGTCAGCGAAAGCTTACTGAGAATTTTTAAATGCAATTAATCCAATAGATCAGGAAACAAGATTTCCTCCCTCAGTCGCCTGCGGCGCGAGCTCCCTACAGAGGGAGCTAGGGGTGCCAGCTCTTTGTTTTGATCGAATGAATGAATAATTATTGTCGAATTGTGAGCCGAATAAATAGGCTCCTTTTAAAAGGAGCTGTCAGCGAAGCTGACTGAGGATTCAAAAATCAAAAAAGGCCGCGAATCCGCAGCCTTTATCGTGTTATCCCTTACTCCAAAAACACTTTGATCATCTCAATATGCTTTTTCACGCTGTCCGCGTTCGGCCCGCCGAATACCGCGCGCCGCTGCACGCAGCTTTCCAGCGATAGCGCATCAAACACGTCCTGCTCGAATAGGGGGGAGAGCGCCTTCAGCTCATCCAGCGTCAGCGCATCTATCGCCTTGCCGCTCTGTTCGCAATGCAGCACCAGCTTGCCAACCACCTCGTGCGCGTCGCGAAACGGCATGCCCTTCTTGGTCAGGTAATCTGCCGCGTCCGTCGCGTTGGTAAACCCGAGTCCGGCGGCTTTTCGCATGTTGTCGGTGCGCCACTTAGCCGATTTGAGCATACCCGTCATCACAGGCAGACAAGCCGCCACCGTGTCATGCGCGTCAAACAGCGCTTCCTTGTCTTCCTGCATGTCCTTGTTGTATGCGAGCGGCAGTCCCTTCATCGTGGTCAGCAGCGCCATCAGGTCGCCGTAAACGCGGCCTGTTTTGCCGCGAATCAACTCCGCCATGTCCGGATTCTTCTTCTGCGGCATAATGCTCGAGCCGGTTGAGTACGCATCGCTTAGCGAGACGAAGCCGAACTCCCCGGTGGACCACAGCACGATTTCCTCCGACAGCCGCGAGAGGTGCATGGCGCACACCGCGCAGGCGTAGATGTAATCGAGCACGCAGTCACGGTCGGCCACGGCATCCATGCTGTTCGGCGTCACTGCGGCAAACCCAAGCTCGGCCGCCACCATATCGCGGTTCAGCGGGTACGTGGTGGCGCAAAGCGCGCCGGACCCAAGCGGCATCATATTCGCCGCGTTCTTCGCGTAAGAGAACCGCAGTGCGTCGCGGTAAAACATCTGCGCGTACGCCATCAAATGATGCGCCAGCGTGGTGGGCTGCGCCTTTTGCAGATGCGTGTACGCGGGCATAATCGTGTCGAGGTTGTTTTCGGCAATACGGGTAAGCGCACCGATTAAGTCGCGAAGCAGCAGGTCCATATCGTCGCACGATTGCTTTAAGAACAGCCGCACATCCAGCGCAACCTGATCATTGCGGCTGCGGCCCGTGTGCAGCCGCTTGCCCGCGTCGCCGATGCGCTCGGTTAACAGCCGTTCAATATTCATGTGGATGTCTTCATCCTGCTCGCTGAAAGTCACCTTGCCCGCGTCGATATCGGCGAGAATGCTTTGCAGCCCTTCTGTAATCAGCGCGCTGTCGGCTTGCGGAATGATGCCAGTGGCGCCCAGCATTTTGGCATGCGCCATGCTGCCCAGTATGTCCGCACGGTACAGGCGGCAGTCGAACGATATCGATGAGTGAAAGCCGGCCGCCAGCGCGTCTGTATCCGCCGAAAAGCGTCCGCCCCACATTTTTTTGCTCATTACTTATTCCTCTTTTGATCGGCCAGCGCCTTCACCTTAAGCGGCAGGCCAAACAGATTGATGAAGCCCTCGGCATCCTTTTGGTTGTACACCGCGTCGCGCCCGAAGGTTGCGAACTCCTCGCTGTAAAGTGTATACGGCGATTTCACTCCGGCGGCCACACAGCTGCCCTTATAGAGCTTGATACGCGCTTCGCCCGTCACCGTCTGCTGCGTGGCATCCACAAACGCGCTGAGCGCTTCGCGCAGCGGCGCAAACCACTGGCCGTTATACACCATCTCGGCGAACTTTATGGCCACGCCCTGCTTGTAGTGCAGCGTGTCGCGATCAAGCGTGATGCTTTCGAGCGCGCGGTGCGCTTCGTAGAGTATTGTGCCGCCCGGTGTTTCGTAAACGCCGCGGGATTTCATGCCCACAAGACGGTTTTCCACCATGTCGTCAATACCCACGCCGTGTGCGGCACCGATGCCGTTGAGCTTTTCGAGCAGCGCGATGGGAGAGAGCTGTTCGCCATCCACCGATACCGGCACACCCTGCTCAAAGCCGACCATCACATAGGCGGGCTTGTCGGGCGCTTTTTCGGGCGGTGTGCAGATCATGTATAAATCATCCTGCGGTTCGTTCCACGGGTCTTCCAAATCGCTGCCTTCGTGGCTTAAGTGCCAAAGGTTGCGGTCCATGCTGTACGGGCGCTTTTTGGATACGGGCAGCGGCAGATTGCGTTCCTCAAGGTAAGCAATCGCATCCTCACGCGATTTGATATCCCATATGCGCCAGGGCGCGATGATCTGCATCTCGGGTGCCAGTGCTTTAATGGTCAGCTCAAAACGCACCTGATCGTTGCCCTTGCCGGTTGCGCCGTGGCAGATTGCGGTGCAGCCTTCCTTCTTGGCAATCTCGACAAGGCGCTTGGCGATGATGGGCCGTGCCATTGAGGTGCCGAGCAGGTATTTTCCTTCGTACACCGCGCTCGCTTTGAGCGTCGGGAATACGAAATCCGTCAAAAATTCATCTTTTAAATCCTCGATGTATATCTTGGCCGCGCCGCTTTGAATCGCTTTCTCATTAAGCGGGGAGAGCTCCTCGCCCTGCCCGACATCCGCCGCCATTGCGATCACGTCGCAGTCGTAATTCTCTTTGAGCCACGGTATAATCACCGATGTGTCGAGCCCGCCCGAATAGGCCAGCAAAACTTTTAACTTCTCCATTGCCTAAACCTCCAAATTGATGTTTATAATTATACGGTATAGTGTATATTTATGCAATACCCGACCGCGGGATTTTTTGTTTTTTTCATATCGCATCCTTTTTGCGCATTTCAATACTATTTCCTGCGGCAAAAGGGTATCATGATATGAAATTTCAATGAATTTTCGTTTGTTTTTGATTGCATTGAAATTGTATATATGTTACTATATAGAGCGGCATTTTTGCAATACAGAAGGCCGTTATTTTGGATAGAACATCTCTAGGAGGACAATACATTGGCGAAAGTGGAAAGCGTTGGCGCAAACAAAGTAAAAATGGAAATCACCATCACGGCAGAAGAGTTTGCGGCGGCGTTGCATCAGGCATACCTCAAGAACAAAGGCAAATTCAATATTCAAGGGTTCAGAAAAGGCCATGCGCCGCGCCCGATTATTGAGAAACAATTCGGCGAAGGCATATTCTATGAGGATGCTTTTGATATTGCGTTTCCGGACAGCTATACCAAAGCGGTGGATGAGTTGAAAATCGTTCCCGTATCGCGCCCGACGCTCGATGTCACGGCGATCGGCAAGGAAGGCGTTTGCTATACGGCGGAGGTTTTTGTCAAGCCCGACGTAAAGCTTGGTGAATATAAAGGCGTTAAGGTTAAAGAAGTTAAGGCCGAAGTGACAGATGCGCAGGTGGATGCCGAGATATTGCTGGCGGCGGAGCGCAACGCAAGATGGGTAGACGTTGATCGTGCGGCGCAGGATAAAGACAAGGTTATCATCGATTACTCGGGCAGCGTAGACGGCGTGAAGTTTGACGGCGGCACCGCTGAAAATCAGGCGCTGGAGCTCGGGTCTCACACGTTCATTGAAGGCTTTGAGGAGCAGGTTGTCGGCATGAAACGTGACGACGAGAAGGACATCAATGTCAAGTTCCCCGAAGACTACCGCGCGACAGAACTGGCGGGCAAAGATGCCGTGTTCCACATCGTGATGCACGATGTGAAGGCCAAGGAAATGCCGGAGATGAATGACGATTTTGCGCAGGACGTATCCGAATTCGATACGTTTGACGAATACAAAGCGGATGTTCGCAAAAAGCTGGAAGACCAGGCCGAGCATCAGGCCAAGCACGAGCTGGAAAACGCCGTGCTCGAAGAAGTGGTGAAGAATGCCGAGATCGATTTACCTGACTGCATGATCGAGAACCAGATAGACCACCAGCTGCAGCAGATTGAATACTCGCTGATGTATCAGGGCATGAAGCTTGCGGACTATCTGCAGATGACCGGCACAAAGATTGAGGATTTGAGAGCTGAATACAAAGGCAGCGCAGAAAAATCCGTTCGCACGCAGCTGACTGTGGAAGCCGTGATGAAGGCTGAAAACATTGAAGCCACGGAAGAACAGATCAAGGAAGAGATTGCGTCTCGTGCCGAGCGCGCAAAGAAGGACCCGGAGGAATACGCCGCGAAGCTGAGCGAAGACCAGCTTTCGTATATCAAAGAAAATCTGGCGTATGATAATACGGTGCGTTTTCTTGTGGATAACGCCGTTATTTCCGGGGCCAAGAAAAAAGTCAAGAAGGACAAAGCCGTAGAGGAAAACACTTCGGCCGAGTAGAATAGTATGATATAGGCGGAGGTAAACAGCATGACACTTGTACCATATGTCATTGAACAAACAAGCAAGGGTGAAAGAAGTTACGATATTTTTTCCCGTCTGCTTAAAGACAGAATCATTTTTCTAAGCGGAGAGATTGAAGACAACATGGCCAATTTGGCCGTGGCGCAAATGATCTTCTTAGAAGCAGAAGACCCGGATAAGGATATCTTTTTGTACATCAACAGCCCGGGCGGTTCGGTGACGGCCGGTATGGCCATTTTCGATACAATGCAGCACATCAAGTGTGATGTGAGCACCATCTGTATTGGGCTGGCTGCTTCAATGGGCGCGTTTTTGCTCGCGGCGGGTGCCAAGGGCAAACGCAAGCTGCTGCCAAACAGTGAGGTGATGATTCATCAGCCGTCGGGCGGCACACGCGGGCAGGCGACCGACATTGCGATTCATGCGGAGCATATCATCAAAACAAAGAAAAAGATGAATGCGATTCTGGCTGAAAGAACGGGCCAGCCCATCGAGAAGATTGAAGCAGACACAGAAAGAGATAATTTTATGAGCGCCGAAGAAGCGCTCGCCTATGGGTTGGTTGATGAGATCATCCCGCCCAAATCGAAGTAACAAAGAAAAGAGGTGAATCAATGCCGAACTACACAGACGACCAAAAGCAGCTCAAGTGCTCTTTTTGCGGCAAAGCACAGGAACAGGTCAGGCGGCTAGTGGCCGGGCCCGGTGTTTATATCTGTAACGAATGCATTGAACTGTGTAAAGAAATCATTGAAGAGGACTATCAGGAAGCGTCGGCGTTTGAGATCGGTGATATTCCAAAACCCGCCGAGATCGTCGATTCGCTGAATGATTATGTGATTGGTCAGGCTGACGCGAAGAAAAACCTCGCGGTGGCCGTGTATAACCATTACAAGAGAATCAATTCGGATACCAAAACGGATGACGTGGAGCTGCAAAAGAGCAACATTGTGATGCTGGGGCCCACGGGCTGCGGCAAAACGCTGTTGGCTCAGACGCTTGCACGTATATTAAACGTCCCGTTCGCGATGGCCGACGCCACGTCTCTGACGGAAGCGGGCTACGTGGGCGAAGACGTGGAAAACATTCTGTTAAAGCTGATACAGGCAGCCGATTACGATATTGAACGCGCTCAGCGCGGCATCATCTATATCGATGAGATCGACAAGATCGCCCGTAAGAGCGACAACCCGTCTATCACGCGCGATGTGTCGGGCGAGGGTGTTCAGCAGGCGCTGCTTAAAATCATTGAAGGCACGGTGGCCAGCGTGCCGCCGCAGGGCGGGCGGAAGCATCCGCATCAGGAGTTTTTGCAGATCGACACCACGAACATTCTGTTCATTTGCGGCGGCGCATTCGGCGGCCTTGAGAGCATCATTGAGCGGCGTATCGGCCGAAAAACGATGGGCTTCGGTGCCACCGTTGTCAGCAGCGAAAAGAAGGATCTCTCGGAGCTTTATAAGAACATACTGCCCGAGGATTTGTTGAAGTTCGGTCTGATTCCTGAGTTTGTGGGCCGTGTGCCGATTATTGTCACGCTGCATCAGCTCGACGAAAAGGCGCTCGTCAACATACTGACGGAGCCCAAGAACGCGCTGGTGAAGCAGTTTGGCAAACTGCTGGAGATGGACGGCGTTCAGCTTGAGTTTGAAGACGATGCGCTGAACGAGATCGCCAAGCTCGCCATCGAGCGCAAAACGGGCGCGCGCGGTCTGCGAGCGATACTCGAGTCCATCATGCTCGATGTGATGTATGAGGTGCCGTCGCGCAGCGATGTGAAAAAGTGCGTGATCACCAAGGATACGGTGCGAAACGCGAAGGTGCCGATGCTGATACTCGGAGACAAAGAGGGCAAGCAAAAGGCGCTGCCCAAGGCAAAGAAAGAGCATTCCGCATAGTAAGTTTATTCGATTCTGAGAGCCGGTTCGGGAGCATTCCCGGATCGGCTTTTTTTCTAATGAGAAACATGCGATGAAGACTCTGGCGAAGATTATATGGATAACTGAAGGTTAGAGTCTTAGCTGGACTACTACCAGTTATGCTCAAAACCTGACAGATAAACTAGAAGTTGCAGATCTTATATTTTGAAAGCCGATTACTTCACTTGTGAATTCTTTCGCAGTTTTAGTGTTAAGTTAAGTCATTTATGTAAGCGTTTATTACCAAGGTTGTTGCTTTCTCCATATACAGTTCAATAATTGATCCGGAACAACGAGCAGATACATACATATAATGAATCAGGAGTTGATTGTTTTGGTTATAGAACAACATATGCATATGTTTAAAGGAGTAACCGTCTATGACGACGGTCATCTTCA
>JAEYOE010000029.1 GCA_023412005.1 Bacillota bacterium | reverse complement strand
GGAAGATGTACTATCGTCCACGCTAGTATTGACAAAGTGCTCAATACGGGATTGATTTAACCCAGTTGAAAAAGGCTTGAAATAAGGCCTTTTTTCTTTACCATTGTAACTACTCTAACAAGGGCTTGGTCAAGCGCGGCACCATTCCCGCCTGCCAATTTCCTCGGCACAGTCCCGCCGCCAGTGATGGAACAACATAGCAGAAAAGCAGCTGAGTTGGGTAAAGCATGGGTGAACAGCGATTATGTTGTGGTGGATGACTTCGGTGCGCCACTCAGACCTGCACGTCTGTCCAACAACTTTAAAAGACTACTGGACGACAATGATCTGCCGCACATTCGCTTTCATGACCTCAGACACAGCGTGGCCACCTATATGTTAAGTATGGGTGTGCCTATCGCCGAGATTTCGGCTTGGCTGGGGCATAAGAGTGTATCGACGACCGCCAACATCTATGCGCACATCACCGACGATATGCGAAAAAGCGCCGCGAAATGGATGGATTCAGGATATGATCCGGATGGCGGCGCAATGAAAATCACTTTGGACTCAGTAATAAAGAAGCTGTTTCAGAACGTGCTGGATGAAGAGCAAAACGATAAGCCTGAAAAAGATGCAGATGAATCGGCAAAAAGGCATGAGGGGTTCGAAGAAAAACCGAGACTGCGCGTGATCAGAGGAAAAACAGCGTAAGGTCAGAACCATCAGTTCACCATCAATTTCAATGATATGGTAGTGAAAAGGAGACAATTTCCATGAGCGTAGCCAGACACTTGGAAATACATCGCAAAGAAAAATCCCCTGAAACGGCCATTTCAAGGGATTTCGGAGCCTTTTACAGCTACCATCAGTCTATGGAGCGAGTGATGGGAATCGAACCCACGTAGCCAGCTTGGGAAGCTGGAGCTCTGCCATTGAGCTACACCCGCTTGAACGAAAGCTATTATAACACAGCTTTATTTTTTTGCCTATCCCCAAATTGAATAAAACAGCAGGCTGGGGATACGTGAAGAATGCTGTTGTCATCGGTGTATGCATGCTTTTGCTATGCAGTATCAGCGGATTCACACCTCTTTTGGCGGCTGCATAGGCTATTGCAGAAGATCTATCGGACGACAGAAAGGAAGTTATTGTATGATGCACAAAAACAGAAAACTGCTGATTGATGGGTTTGATTTTGAACTGACAGGTTTTTTTGTGGAAAATGGGCTGACGACGGTAACGGTCAACGTATCGGGCAATGGAGAGAGCCTCTCGGATTTAAAAGGCTGGGTGCTCGAATTTTGCGCACAGACACCGGAACTTTTTACAGACACAGAGATCGTTTCATGTGAAAAAAGGCGGCGGCATGGCACGTGGGGGCCTGCAGCAGCGGCCAAAACTTCTTTTGAGCTTTATGGCGATATAGGCATTAACGGTGTGGCCATAGGCGACTGGATAGGGCGGTATCTTGATGATCCGGATGTGGAGTACCGTATTGTGCTGGATAAAGAGCTTGAATTTGAGCCGTTCGGTGTGGCGCTTATATACGCAGACCGTACGAGGGTATCCGACGATAAGATCAGTATAATAACCGAGCCACAGAGCAAGATATGGGCGACACCGGTGGAGAAAAGCTATTGCTTATATATCGTGGTGCCCGACGGGTATAAACCGGTGAATGTTTGCAAAGCCAACATATCCATCACCAAGCGAATGGTATACATAACGCATGAGCAAAACGACGATCTTGAGAAATGTGAAAAACCGATGAAAGCGCAGGTGCTCGGCGCAGTGAGGGTGGTGGCATGTGTGCCGCTGAAAAGCGCGCAAGCCTGCGGCGACGAGGTTCAGGTTGGCGCGTGTGATTGTTTTGAGGTGTGTGAGACCATCGGCTACGCCGATGAAGGTGCGCTGTTTGATATGCGCGACATCGTTATATGCCCCAAGCCCAAAAGCCTAGATTTCACGCTGCTAAACGCGCATTGCGGCAAGTCGGTATACCGGCTGGACGGAAAATACGTGATTGACTGCAAGCATTGTGAATAATCAGACTAAACATTTGGATACCTTTGGGGACGTTAGCGTTAACCGGCTTCTTCGTTAGCGCTCTCTTCCGATAACGGTGAAATGCCGGTAATTGTGACGCTCAGGCTGCTCATGTCGGTGAGCAGATTCATTTCGTATGGGGCAACACGCTTGCCTCTTTCCGATAAAATTCTGACGGACGGACGAAGGCCGAATCCTTCATAATTCTCAATGATAATTCCGGTGCAGCCGTTGCTGAGCTGAACGACGGTGCCGAGTGGATACGGCGCGACTTTCATAGAAAAGAGCCGTGCGATATCCGGATCAAAATGGATGCCGCTGTTGCCCATGATATGCTCCATTGCATCAGACGGCAGCAATGCTTTCCGGTACGGGCGGTCACTCACCAACGCATCGAAAACATCCGCAACCGCGATAATACGCCCGAACAGCGATATTTCCGCATCCTTCAATCCCTTGGGATAACCGGTGCCGTCGTAGCGCTCGTGGTGATGCAGAACGCCCAAAGACGCTTTAACAGGAACATCGGACATACTGCGCATGTATGAATAACCAAGTTCGGCGTGCCTTTGCACATCCCATAGCTCCTGTTCGGAAAATTGGCCCGGTTTGTTGATGGTATTTTTATCAAGAAAAACCTTCCCGAGGTCGTGAAGCAGTGAGGCAAGCCCCAGAGAAAACAAATCTCTCGGGTTCATGCCGATGGCGACGCCGATAACGGTGGATAAAACGGCCACATTGACCGAATGATAGTATGTATACTCGTCGAAAACCTTCAAATCGACCATGTTGACCATGAGATTGCGATTATTCAAAATGTCCGCCATGATCTGTTCCACGATCTGTTTGGCCTGATCAACAGCAGCGGCTTTGGCGCTTGCATTATCGTTGACGGAATGGACGAGGATCTTCTTAACACCCTGCACCGCTTTGATTCTCACTTCGTCGCTGACTACGTTTTGAATATCAATATCTGCGGAGATGCTGTCGTCAATATAAACGCCGTTGATGCCAAGCATATGAAGGCGCTCAATATAAAGCGGAATCACTTCTTTTCCTGCGATAAGAAGCATTTCGCCGGAAGCATTGTATATGGATTTTCCGAGTATCATACCGTTGCGAATGCATCCGGTGGGAACAAACCTCATTCTATCCTCCGTCCCATAGATATAAAGCATATATACCCTGAGAAACTTCCAGTGAAGCAGAGAAACTAAGAAATTTCGCGTAAATACAGCAAAATATGAGCGGATTTCAACCCTGTATATACAAAAAAGTGAATAAAAGAAAAAAAGAAACAAGCGACAGCAACAATAATCAAGTATTTATGGATGGAAAAAGAATAAAAGGGTCTTTTTGCATTTTATAATTCAATCAAGTATAATAACGTTAATTAAGTGCTTTTTCGCAAGGAGGAAACAATGAAACGGATCGTTGCTGTTTTTATCACATTCATGATGGTATTTTTGCTGCTGGCGGGCTGTGCAGCACAGCCGGCGAAAACGAGCCCTGTGGCTGCCGTTTCGCAGACAGCAGCTGGCGGACAGGCAGAGCCGACACCCAAGCCGACTGTGTTGCCAACTCCCGAACCCACAACGGCGCCATGTGTGCCGGAAGATATTTTTGGCAGCATATTTAATCCGTTTGCCGAGGTGCAATTCCCCGAGTACTTTAACATATACAGTGCGGCTTTTGATATCGGGGATCCGAAATTGGGCGGAAAACCAAGATTTGTGCTGTCGATGACAGCAGAAGATAAAACGGATGAAGCGATAGCGTTTTTGGCACAGCTGGCAGGCATAGAAGAAAGCAGTCAGTCGAAGGCAGAGGAGTTTAAGGGCGGCGGCTTCTGCGAATTTCAAAGTGCGGACGGCAAAACATTCACAATCAGAAAAACGGATGCCAAGGATGACAGATATGACTATGTGGAGGGATGCCATATTGATATCTCGATAAACATAGACGGCGGAAAAACAACTGAATATAAAAAACTTATCAGCGACAACTATAATCTCAGCGCATTGGCTGCGGCAGCGGATTATTTCAATACGATGCCGTCGCTTGATGTTTGCGGCATGAATCTGAATCGTTTTAAGGGATACGCCGAAATAACAGTGGCCTACGATGTGAAGGACGCCGCGTCAGTTCAGCAGCAGATGGCGAAAAGCTTAAAACCAGATTGGTATGACGAACAAAGTGCAAGAATGGGAATATCGTATGGGATGATCGATATTGTGTACAGCTTCGACTGTAATGCTGGTAAAATCTATGTCAGTGAAAGACTCAAAGACTTCAAAACATCAGGGCGGGACTATACGGCATCTGAGGTTTCTCTGGTGACACTTGGATTTTATTATGCCGATAAGGATGCTCTGTGTATTTATGAAGATAAACAGAATGGAATTTCTATAGCCGTCCATAAGCCCGAATGGGGAACAGGGGGCGTTGATTGGAATATTGAGTTCTTGCTGAACACAAATAAGTATCTTGTGGCCATTTGGTATATGGCAGATGAACAAAAATACCGGATACAGGCTGACAAAGACGGTTCGTCGGCAGCGTATGAATACGATATCGCTGCAGGGCAATACGGCAATGAATGGCCCGATCCCGATACGGTTAAAAAGCAGTTTGGTAAGGCGTTTGACTTACAGAACGACGATGTATACCCAAAAGCGCTTGATCTGCTTAACCAGACGGTAAAAGACCTGTTCGGCATGAGTGTTGAGGAACTGTACGCACTCCCGGCAAAATAAACCTGGGCTCAGCCCATTTCTGCAGCGGCTCTCAACAAGCGGAATGGCAACACTTATCAGCATCATACTATCTTTGGTGAAGCGAAGTATGCGGTTTACCGATGAGGCCGCTGGTCTTTTGTCTTTGCCAATGAAAGCAGGCTCTCGCTGATAAGCCATCAGACGAAACGAGACACCTGGCCGGATCTATTAACGAGGACGGCATCTTTTTGGTGTTGGCTGTCTGCATTTTCAAAACACAAAAAAAGGCCTCGAAGGAGACCTTTTTCTTTGCTTGTTTTTTAGCCTTGCTCAATCGCTTCGCTGGGGCATGTGTCGGAGCAGGCACCGCAGTCTATGCAAAGGTCGGCATCGATCACATACTTGCCGTCACCCTCAGAGATTGCTTCCACCGGGCATTCGCTTTCGCAAGCACCACAAGAAACACACGCATCGGTAATCACATAAGCCATAAATATAAACCTCCAAAGATTATAGTCACGATTATTGTAATCACCTCTTAAAAAAAATGCAAGGATGTATTGTGTAATTAACGCTAATCATCCAGCAGTGATTTAATCTCCTCGTCCAGCGCTACGTCGTTATCCTGCTCTGCCATAGTGGCGGGCTTTCCTTTAAAGCGGATATCCTCCAGCTTGAACGTTTTCATGTCGATGCTCTCGTCGGGCATCGTTATGCGGATGCGTACCGTTTCAGTTACCGCGTTGTTTTCCACCACCACGCCTTCACCGTCCGGCGACATGACTGTGCTGCCAAGCTTGGGCATGCGCTTGCGCGTCTGGCAGTAGTGCTCCTGCTCGTAATTGAGGCAGCACATGAGCCGGCCGCAAAGGCCGCTGATTTTGGTGGGTGAGAGCGAGAGATTCTGCTCCTTGGCCATTTTGATAGACACGGGCGAAAAGTCTCCGAGGAAGCTTGAACAGCAGCAGGGGCGCCCGCACGGGCCGAGACCGCCGAGCATCTTGGCTTCGTCTCGCACACCGATCTGTCTTAATTCAATGCGCGTTTTAAAAACGCCCGCGAGATCCTTCACGAGTTCTCTGAAATCCACACGGCCTTCCGCAGTGAAATAAAATATGATTTTCGAGTTGTCGAATGTGTATTCCACATCAACGAGCTTCATATCAAGGTTATGTTTATCTACTTTTTTCTGGCAGGTTTCAAGCGCTTCTTTTTCCTTCTGCTTGTTTTCCTCCAGCTTGCTTTCATCCTTGGCACCCGCTTTGCGCAGCACTTGCTTTAAGGGCGCAACAATATCCTTCTCGCCCACTTCTTTATCGACGATAACCACCTCGCCGTATTCCGTGCCGCGTGCGGTTTCCACAATGGCATGCTCACCGAGTTTGAACTGTATATCGCCCGGCAGGAAATAATAAACCTTCCCAACCCGTTTAAACCGAACGCCTATGACTTTTTCCATCTGTTCTTTTCCTCCAATATGCAAAAAAGCATTCTTTCAATAGCCAGCCGGAAATTGACGGCCACAAAGAATTGTCTTTCTGTGTCAAGTATAACCTTAATCATATTACTAATTGCAGCGCTTGTAAAGTCGTCCGCTGCCTGACATATCTCGCTGAGCCGGTCTCGGTTCACAATCAGCGCGTCGCTGCGTGTTTTCATGCAGACCAATATATCACGCAGATATGTCTGCATCACACATAGCTGTGCGGTCAACGTTTCTTTTGAGCTTTCCAGATAATCTGCAAAGGTGCTGATGGCCATGCCTTTGGTATAAAGCAGCTTATGCATCAGCGAGAGCACATCGTCCCGGCGGTTCATAAATGCCGTATCGTCTTTTATGCGGCGCGCCTCGTCAAGGTATCCGCCCGAAAGGTCGGCGAGTATGGCGGCTTGCGAATCGGTGACATTTAGCGCCCGTGCGATGGCAGCTCGTGCATTCGGCTCGGGCGTTATGGTGACGGCGGCGCAGCGTGAAGCGATGGTGGGCAGCACGCCGGATGCAGAACGCACCTCCAGCAAGAATACCACGCCTGCAGGCGGTTCCTCCAGCGTTTTGAGCAGACTGTTGGCGGCAGCGGGTGTCATGTCGTCGGCAGATGAAATGACGACAGCTTTGTAAACACCCTCATACGGCTTTTCGGCCACAAAGCTGAGCGCGTCGCGCAAGTCGGCCACCTTGGGCGCGGTAAGACGCAGTATATCCACGTGGCCTTCCATCACCTTGCGGCAGTTGATGCACGTACCGCAGCCGTCGTTCTCGCAGAACAAATTCATTAAAAAAAGATTTGTATAGCGTGCCGCCACATCCGGGCGGCTGCACACGAGAAGATAAGCCCCAAGTATTTTTTTGTTTTGTGCCGCTTCAATTAAGCTTTGTACGCGGCTCATAGTATGCCTTTCTGTTGGAATACGGGCATCAGCCGCTGGCGGATGATGTCCTGCGTTTCATATTTGGTGCCGATTGCATCGATCAGTATCATGCCGCTTTCGTGCGACAGCTCTGTAAACCCTTCGAACACGCGCTCGTGAAAAGCGAGGCCTTCGCTCTCCAAACGGTCGTGCTGCTTATATTCGTTCATGCGTGAAAAAGCGCGGTCGGGCGGAACATTGATAAAAACGGTTATATCCGGCATGCAGCCGTCAATCGCGGGCTCGTTGATGCGCCATACCAACGGCACACCGAGCTCGCGGCCATAGCCTTGATAAGCGAGTGACGAATGGATAAAACGGTCGCATAGCACCACCTTACCCGCCTGCAGCGCAGGCTTTATCACACGGCGCACATGCTCGGCGCGGGCAGCGGCGTAAAGCAACGCTTCCGTCAGGGCATCCATCTCGGCGTTTTCGTTGTCGAGCAGTATCGCGCGTATCTTTTCGGCCACAAAGCTGCCACCCGGTTCGCGCGTGCGTACCACATCGGCACCGTTCTCTTCCAGGTATTCGGCGAGAAGGCGAAGCTGCGTGGATTTGCCGCAGCCGTCGGCACCTTCGAACGTGATAAATAGACCGCTCATGGCTTTTCTCCTTCCAGCAGCCGCACCAGATCAATTGGCGTATCCGCCAGATAGTCGCAGCCGGCTGCGGTCAACTCGTTATAATCGCCGTAGCCGTACAGCACGCCGATGGAATCTATGCCGACCGCGATGGCGCCTTCGATATCGTGATACCGATCACCCACCATCACGGTGTTAATCGGCACGCGGGCTAAGCGCTTCATGGCGTTTTGCAGCACCTGCGTTTTGTTATAAATACCATTGTCGTGATCGGCGCAGTATATACCATTGAAATAATGGGCAATACCGAACTTTTCAATCAGTGTACTGGCCATAATCTCCGGCTTGGACGTCGCGATGCAAAGCGTTTCTACTGCGGCTTTGATACGGCCTAAGACGTCTTCAATGCCATCATACAGGCGGCTTTGAAAAAGACCCGTTTGGCGATAGTATTCCCTGAAATGCGCGTAAGCCTCGGCTGCCTTTGGTTCGCTGAAGCCGTAGTAATCCATCAGATGATGCTTAACAGGCGGGCCGATAAACTTCAGCAGCTCTTTCTCGTCGTTCTCCTTCATGCCGATATGGTCAAACATATAATGCACCGCGTTGATAATCCCTTCGCAGGTGTCTGCGATGGTGCCGTCAAAATCAATAAAAACCGTGTCGTAATGCTTGTCTTTTCCCGAGATGCGATGAATCATGTTCTCTCCTTGTATACGTATATTGAAGCGTCTTCAACGCCGAATAGCTCAAAACCCTGCCGGTTCGCTTCGATTAAATAACCGGCAATCTCATATGAGATAATTTGGCCGCGCATCACCACAGCTTCGGCAGGCGGATAGACACCTGCCGTGCACGCGCAGACTCGCCCGGGGGCATGCTCAAGCCGCAGCTTTTCGGTTTGCGCCCAGTTGCGTGTATTCGGCATATACTTCGCGGCGGCAGGCATGCTATACGGCGAGAAGAAAATGCTGCGGCTGCGAATGCGTTCCGTACGCCGCAGTGCCTCATAAAGCCTGTCCAGCTGGGCGGCGGTGTTGCCGACAGACAGCATCAGCAGAATATGCTTCATATCCGCCGCTTCCACATGGATGCCCTCGCGCGCGAGCATCTCCTTGATGGTGATACCCGAATGGCCGGTGCCGCTGACGTCGATGATCGACTTGAGCGGATCCCGCGCGGGCACGCCCTTTTGTGTGATATCCGGGCAGGCAAACCCGGGCAGCGCTGAAACCAGCTCTTCAAATCGTTCCAGCAGGCTGGTCACACGGTAGATCTCCTGCTCGCCTTTGTCGCGCATATACGCGAGCGCATAATCAAGCGAACACAGCAGCACGTAAGACGGGCTGGTGGTTTGAAACATCGCAAGCGCCGCGCCTGCATCGCGGACATTGATGAGCGACTCTTTGCCGACGCACAGGCACGCGCACTGGTTCATGGCCGGCAGCGTTTTGTGTGCACTTTCCGTCCAGATGTCCGCGCCTGCGTTTGCGGGAGAAATCGGCAGCGATTGTGAAAACGCGAAATGCGCCGCGTGCGCCGCGTCCACCGCGAGCACCGCGCTCGCTCTGTGTGCAGTTTTGGCGATTTCTTCAAGGTCACAGCAAAGGCCGAAGTAATTTGGGTATGTCACATAAACGGCAGCCGCATCCTTATGGATGTGCAGCGCCTCGCGCAAAGCGGCAGGCTCTGTCACGGCGGGAAAATCGGATGGCGGCGCGTCAATAAACACAGGTGTAATACCAAAAAAATGAATCGCGTTGGCGGCGCTTAAGTGAATGCCGCGCGGAAAAATCACCTTTTTGCCCTTGAAGAGAGACAGCATGGCCATAACGCCCGCTGTTGAGCCGCCGGTTGTGAAAAAGGCGGCAGCGGCACCAATAAAGCGGGCATGCAGCTCTTCCGATTCGAGAATCGGCCCGGTCGGTTTTAAGAGATTATCTGCGCCCGGCAGCTCGGTGATGTCGCAGCTGAGCATATCGCCGCCGAAAAACCCCGTATCTCCCTTATGACCCGGCATGGTAAACCGTGCCTTGGCATTGCCGCAAACAGCGGCCACCGCATCCATGATGGGCGTTTGTCTGTTCACCTAAATCCACCTCATATCAAAAATCGAAACCCTTTTCTATTTGGCTAAAGTATGAGATAATAGCAAAATGAAAGGGGTGCCGTTTATGAACAAAACTGAGCGCGAACACATGCTGCTTTTTTCGAAGGAGCGTATCGCGGGGCTGTACAGATACCGGCTGTATTTCACGCCGATTTCCTCTCTGCGCGACGAAACACCGCGCGTTTTCAGGCTTCTGGTCCGCACACCTTTTGCGTTTAACAAGTTCGAAGTGGGCCGGATATACAAGCTCACTTACAGCAACGTTCATATTCTAGCGTTTGAGCCGAGGGACGAATTTAATCTTCAGGAAGAGGATTATACAAGGCTCATTGAGACGCGTGATATCAAGTTTATGGATAAGAAAACATCTGCGGCACTCCGCCAGTCTGACCAGCCCGGCTCGAAAGACCGGTACTATTCATATGAAGAGATGAAGCAGATTGTCAACTTCAAGCAAGACTTTTTGACATCGGTCGCGGTAACGGCATTTTCCGGCGCGGTGACCGGCATTGCGCTGGTGCTGCCCTTTGTGGTTTACGCACTGATGCTGCGCATCGTCATCGGCTCGCAGCTGTCGGCCGGCGGTTTTACGAGCAAGGCGCTTGCGCTGCCCATACTCGGCATCGGTGTGCTGCCCGCAACGATCTATGTCATGTCTATCCTGTTTGCGCTGGGTGAGCTGGCGCTGCTGCGCATCGATTTCACCAAATGGAATCTGATCAAGAAATACACGCTGGCCTGGGGCGGTATTCGCAAAAGCATGTTTTTTGAGCTGAGCGATATCCGATATTTTAAAAAATTCGGCATTGCCGCAGGTATCTCATTGTTTGTATCCATACTGATTGCGCTGATTGTTTAACGCGTCATGCGCCGTTTTTCAATCAGGGCCAGCATCTCATCGCTCGGGCTGAAATACAGGCATTTTTGCTGCCCGTTTTGCTTGTAGACGATGTAAGTCACGCCGCTTTTTTTCGATCTGAATGTGAGCCGCTCAAGCTTTTTTATATTCGGTTTTTGCGTGCCGACCGAAACGATGGAGCTGAGCGAGATGCGCAGCAGATTGCGCGGCCGCTGGCCGATATACCGGTCGAAAATCAGCTCGTCGTCAATCAAGTCGTATTCGTATTCCGTCATCCAGTAACGAACGATGAATATACCTGCCACAATCAGGAGGATGTACTCGACATACTGCATATACCAGGTTGGCCATCCGAGGGCTCTCATTGCGTCCGCCGCCACATAGATAACAGCCGCTAGCACGATAACGCCGAGAACCAGCCCCAAAATCACCAATATGCCAAGCCATGCCGATATCTTTTTACGTTTAAATCTTTCTTTCATGGTCTCCCCGAAATCATAATACTTTATAAACTTTATTATAGTATATTATAAAGCATACGCTATAAAAAAGGCAATCACGGTTTGAAGCCTTTAAAAGATGCGTCGTTGACTGGGCTGATTTTGGGATGATATACTGAAATTAAAATAAACTGGCAGAGGATTTTTCATTGATTACTGCACAGAATTTAACCAAAACATACGGCAAAACGGCTGTGCTGCAGGGCGTGAGCCTGCAGCTGGAAGCCGGAAAAGCGCTGGCCGTTGCCGGAGAGAACGGCGCGGGCAAAACCACGCTGCTCAAAATTCTTGCCACAGCATCCGAGCCAGACAGCGGCAGCCTGTTTGTGGGCGGTATTGATGCGCTGCAAAACCCCGCTGCCGCGCGCGAGCGGCTTGGTTATGTGCCGCAGGGTATTGCGCTGATGCAGGAGCTATCCGTTAAAGATAATCTTTATTATTGGATGAAAACAAAGGACAAAGCCGTTTACGACACGGTGATGGATATTATTGGCCTCAAAGCGATGGAGAAAAGAAAAGTATCACGGCTGTCGGGCGGCATGATGCGGCGGCTCAATATCGGCGCATCACTTGTGTTAAGGCCGTCGCTGCTGATACTCGATGAACCGCTTGCGGGCGTTGATATCGCCAACCGGCGGCGGATTATCGAGGCGCTTACGGCGCTGAAAAGCAGCGGTATGACAATTGTTTTTACGAGCCACTACATTGACGAGATGCAGATGCTGGCCGATGAGATGGTTGCCCTGAGAGACGGAACGGTGACATACAGCGGGCCGCTGTTGTTTGACAATCTTGCAGACGCAATAAGGCGCTATACCGCCTGAAAGGGATTCGGCAATGGATGATGACTTGAGCGCAGCGCGCCGGATGGGCGCAGTGCGCAAGCTGCTTTGGCCGCACGGCAAAAGGCATAAAGGCTTCATGCATGGCAAACGGTGGGCGGCCCCGGCGCTTGTGCTGCTCGTTTGTGCGCTCACGGCTGTGGGCATTGCCGTGTTTAACGGCGCGGGAAAAGCGCCCACGACAGAAGAGTCCAAAGGCAATGAGGGTGTGCTCGCTTTGTCGGATTTTCTCACAACGAATGCGAGCCGACTCGATTTTGAGGCGGCCGGCTCTCTGCACAGCCTCGCACGGCGGCTGATGAACGAGCCCTTTGAAATCAGCGCAAAGATGACGGTGGAATCTGAGGCGCTTCAGGCGCTCGGCATTCCGCTGAAAAGTCTGCCGGCGGACCTTGCTGTCAAATACGATCTGCGCGATGCCGGAGTCAAGGTCAGCGCAGTGGGCATAAGCTTGTTTGAAGCTTGTCTGACCAAAGACGAACTGATCACCGTGTCATCCGGTGCTGAGCCGATGCGCACTGAACTGGCTGCCGCAGACGATATGTCGGCAGACTTGACGCTGAAAAACCGAATTGACGCATTCATACAGTATCCTTCCGAAGCCTTTATTGATAAGCTGCTCGGCATACTTGCCGGGTCGGTACCGATGGATTGCTCGGAGCGTCAGCTTGGGCGTGCGTTCAGCCCCAAAGATATGCAAGACGTGAACGTTACGCTGATCAATACGGAATTGGATGCGGAAGCGCTCTCAAAGGCCGCGGCTGCTTTTTCAAACGCAATGCAGCAAGACGAGGCGCTGTATGAACAGGCCGCTAAGCTGACAGCATCGGCTGCATCGGCTGCCGGCGCAAAAGATGTAACATTGGAATCGCTGCTGAAGCAGCTGATTGATATCGATTATGAAGGCACCACCGTGGCTTGGCAGGTATATAGGCGTGCCGAGGTTCCCATCGGCTTTGCCATCCGGGTCGTGACGCGTGACGCGCAGGTTGACCTATACCGATTGGCCGAGTTTGACGGTGAAACGAGCTATGAGCATACACAGCTGCTGATAAACGGCATTGAGGTGTTTAACGCAGATACAGTCGCTCAAAGCGATGCGGGAGAGTTCAGCGTGCACACACTCAAAGCAGACGGTGAGCCGATAAGCATTCAGGGGACGTATGAACTCGATAAAATTGCTGAAAACACCTATCAAATCATCACTGACGTTATTGCCGATGGCAGGCTGCTCAGCAATGACGAACAAACCGCCCATATAATAATGGATGCGCGCGTGGAGGTGGGCAGCGGCCTTGGGCTGCTGGGCGACAGCCGCGACTGGACGGATATCCAAGAACTCAAGGAAAAGAATTAGGCGAACGAATGAAAAAGCTTTTTGCGGTGGATTTAAAAAGGCTTCTCAATAACAGAACAGCTGTTTTTTTTGTGGTAGGGGCGCCGCTGCTGCTGGTGCTGCTGATTTCATTCGCGGTTGCGCCTTATTTTTATGCCGATGTGCGCGCGCAGCATTTCAGCGTGGCGGTGTATAACGAAGATGACGATGCGTTGACGAAGTCGATACTGCGCAGCCTGATTGAAAGCAAATCACTCGGCGGTCTCATCAGCGTTGAGTTTGCAAACAGCGAATCAGAAGGGCGCGAGGCTGTTGCAGACGGCGCGGCGGCGTTTATTCATATCCCTGCGGGTATGCAGGAAACGCTGGCGGATAACGGACGCTGCACGATCAATTATTATGGCAACCCCCAAATGCCGCTGGAGGATGCGCTGCTGTTTGAGACGCTTGATTCCGGCGTTTCACTCGTGAGCGATGCCCAGCATGCCATCAACGTGCTGTATTGGAACAGCCTCGATGCGGGTGTGGATGAGAGCACGGCGGCGGATGCGTACAATCGCATGCGGAAAGATTACTTCGGTAGTATACTCTCGCGGTCGGTACTCTATGAAAATACGAAAACCACATCGCCGCTCGGCGGGGCGCTGCCTGTTGAGTATTATGCAGTCTGCTTTCTCGTGCTGTTTGTGGCGCTTGGCGGGCTGCCCATTGCGCGCATCACGGCGGGCGATAATGAAACAGGGCTGGTGCACCGTCAGTTGCTCTCGGGTTACAGTCCGCTCAGCTGCGTGATGTCGCGGTGGCTGGCCGGCAGCTTGTTTTTGCTGCTGCAATATACCATACTGGCTGTGGCCTTTGCATTCATTGCGGGCGGCGGCGCTTATCACGGCAGTTTGCTTGCGGCGCTGTTCGGCGGTGTGCTGCTTTGCCTGTTTTTAAGCCTTGGCATGATGCTGGCGGGGCTGCTGTTTAAAACAGCGGCTGCATCGGTGCGGGCCGCGTTCCTCGGCGCACTGGCGCTGGCGCTGCTCGGCGGCCTGCTGGTGCCCTCGGCGTACATGCCGGCCGTGGTGCGCGATGTGTCGTATTATACGCCGTTTTCGGTGGCGCTGCGTCTTGGCATCGCGGGGCTGTTTGACGGACAAGCCGGGGGAACACTGCTGTTTGCGGGCGTGCTTATCGTGTTCACGGCAGTGCTGATGCCTTTGGTGATTCGGCGGTTCCAAAGGAGGGCGCAATGAGACTTTCTGCACACACGTTGAAATACCGCTTAAAAGCGCTTTGTACGGGCGCTTACGGCATCGTGTTCCTTTTGCTGGCGCTGACCGTGGCCGTGTGCCCATTTTTAGGGCTCATCATCCCTGATGCGCCGGTGCCCATCGGCTGGATTGACGAGGATGACACCGCGTTTTCGCGGCTGTTGCTAAAAAACGTGGAGTCACTAAACGTTGTTTGGGTGACGTTCGGTGATAAAGAGACGCTGGTCGCGAATTTGCAGACGGGCAGGCTGGAAGGTGTGTTCGTGATTAAGGCTGGCTTTGAGGAGACGATAAAAAAAGGAGAATTTAAGGGCACGCTTCAGCTGCTGCGCTCTCCGTACAGCACGGCAGCCGGGGTGATCTCCGAGAGCGTGGGTAGTGAGGCGCTGCGGCTCTGGCTGGCCTGCAGCAGCGCCAACGAGGCGCGGATATTAGGCGGCCAGGCGCTTTATCAAAACGTGTTCGACGATGCGATCGTGGGGACGGACAAGCCGATTTTAAAGCTCACGCGCGAGAATTCTGCGGGGGAAACGGGCAAGGTGACGCCGCTGCTTGACGCGGCGTTTTCGTCGCTGTATCTTCTGTGCGGCGTGGCGGGCTTTTTCATGCTGACCGGCATTGCGGTGTCTCAAAGAGATGCGGATTTTCCCGCAAGGCTTAAGTCGCGAGCGTATTCAATCGAGCGGTTCCGGCTTGTTACCGGGCTGGCAGACACGCTTTATATACTGCCGTGCGCCGCGGTGCCGCTCGCAGCGTTCGGCCTCGCGGGAGAGGGGCGGCTCATCGCGCCGCTGCTGGTGTGCTTTGTGATGTATATGCTCTCTTTAGGCGGCATCGCGGGGCTACTGGCGTTGATACGAAACCAAACGGCGCTGATGCTGAGCATATGCGTGGTGACCATTGCGAATGTGATGCTGTCGTCGATGCTGGTGCCGCTGCCGTCAGCAGGGCTTTTTGCTGTGCTTTCGCATGTTTTGCCCGCACGCTGGCTGTCGGCGGCTGATCTGCAAACGCCATTGCTCAGCGTGCTGGGGCTTGCGGCCTGTGCGGCGGTTTATAACACGCTGCCGTTTTTGCTGCGGCGCAAAGAAAACTAAAATATGAACGAAGGGTGCAAAAATAAGTGTTTTACGCAATTGAAAACGGCAAGGTGAAAGGCATTCAGCCCGACAGCATCATGCCCGGCTCAAAGCATCAGATTTTCGGGCTGATTGATTTTGCGCAGGCCGAGGACATTTTACCGGCTGCCAAGCTGAACCTCGCGCTGCTGCGCGAATCGTTTGAGGGCACAACGCTTAACTATGAGAACCGCGATGGCTTTGACCTGATGTGTCTTACTATATCGAATCCAAAAACACCGAGGGCAAGCAGCCGCGTGTGCATCTGTATACAAAAGGATTTGTTGCTTTTTTTCAGCCGTGATGTCTCTGTGCTATCGGATATGATGAGCGATATGACGCAGGAGGGGAGCAGCCTTGAGTTCGACCGTATACTCACTGCTTTTTTTGAGAAGATCACGGCTAAAGATGCGGACCGGCTGGAGAAGATAGAAACCGAGATCAGCAATCTGGAGGATGCGCTGATGACCTCGGTTAAGAAAAACTCCGTGAGAGAAATTATCAGCCTGCGCAAACGGCTGATGGGGTTGAAGCGCTATTATGAACAGCTGCTCGATGCGCTGGATATTCTGCAGGAAAATGAAAACAATCTTATCGATAACCGGACGATGCGGTTTTTCAAGATATTTGCGGGCCGCGTCGACAGGCTGTATCACAGCGTGTTGAATTTGCGGGATTATGTGACGCAGGTGCGTGAGGCGTATCAGGCGGAGGTGGATATCAGCCTCAACAGCACAATGAAAATATTCACTGTGATCACGGCCATATTTCTGCCGCTGTCGCTGATTGTCGGGTGGTACGGCATGAATGTTCAGATGCCTGAATACAAGTGGTCGTTCGGGTACCCGATGGTGATCATTCTGTCCATTGCGGTGGTTGTTTTTTGTCTCGTGTATTTCAAGAAGAAAAAATGGTTCTAGTTTTGCATCTTCATGATGGAATACAGATCGTTAATTAATAAGCTCTTTTTTCTTACAATTCTCATAATGGTTTCAAACACTGTGCTGACCGTTAAAGCGACTATCGCGGCAAGCGCCGCCAAAAGATTTTTTTTATTTTCAATATTCATAAGCGACGCATCCCCATAATTCACAAAATAAAAAAAGAGAATCCTACCCCGTAGGGGTATACTCGGAAGAGACAGCGTTTGCAGATAAGCCGAACGACATACCCCATACGGGGCACAGGCAGAGGTCGTTCGCTACGATTCGAAGCATCATAGTTTGTTCAGAATTCAAGCGGATCGACACGGAGGTCGATCCCTACAACCAAGCACGAAATAACATTTTGCTCGAATATAGCTCCCTCTTTGAGGGGGCTGTCACCGACAGGTGACTGGGGGAGTTTTATTTTTCGCCTATTCTCCAAGTATCAGCTTTCTTGCGCGCGCTTTCACCGCTTCATCGCTGAGTGCGATATCAAGGTACCCCTCTTTTATACGCCGCTTCAAATACTCAAACGAATACGCGATCGATTCGGCGTGGTCAAACGCAAGCCCCACGCTTTCTATCGAATATATCTGCTGCATACGCCCTGCGGGAAACGCAACAACCGGATGCATCTCAATGCTGCCGCTCAGCGTATAGCTGATCTGCGTAACGCCGTTCTTTTCTTCTTTTTTGTAATTCAGCAGCTTAAACCAATCCGCTTCGACGGCATCGTCACCCGCCATGGGTTTCAAATCGGCCGCGTCGGCAATCGCCATATGGCTGGATGTGATGCAGCGGTAACGCGCATCACGATCCGGGCGACCCCACGTGTACACCTGTTCCAAATACAGCCCCGATATACCCGCTTCCTCCATCATTTCGCGGTCTGCCGCCGCAAAAATGTCTTCATCAATGTCCACAAAGCCGCCGGGCAGTGCCCAGCGCCCCTTATACGGATACCCGCCGCGCTTAATGAGCAGTATGGATAGCGTATCAATGCCCACGGCAAAAAGTGCGGTATCCGCCGCGAAGCCGGGGTTTTGATATTTTGTCGCGTCATATTCTTTTAAGTAACGGGCTTCATCGGCGCAGGACGGTATATAAGTCATATTGATATCTCCTTAACTGTAAACGGTATCAATCACGCCGCCGCCGAGGCATTCGTCGTTCAGATACAACGCCGCGTACTGGCCCGGTGTAACGGCGCGCTGCCGCTCGGCAAACTCAATATGAGCGCCGCCGCCCTTCAGCGACACCGTCACGTGCTGGTCGCTCTGGCGGTAGCGGAACTTGGCGGTGCATTCAAAGCTTTCAGCCGGTGCGTCGTTGATAAAATGAAAATCAGGCGCGAAAAGCGCGCGTGAAAACAGCGCGTCCGGCTCACTGCCGTTTTCGCCCTGCGCCACAATCAGCGTGTTCGTCGCCACATCCTTGCCGATTACGAACCAGCGCGTATCCTTGGCATCCTCGCGCCCACCGATGCCGAGGCCGCGCCGCTGCCCGAGCGTGTAATACATCGAGCCTTGATGCGTGCCGACGACTTTGCCATCCGGTGTGACGATGTTGCCTGGCCGCGCGGGCAGAAAGCCCGAGAGAAAGTCGCGGAACTTTCTTTCGCCGATAAAGCAGATGCCTGTGGAATCCTTCTTCTGCGCCACCTTCAGATTCAGCGAGGAAGCGATGCTGCGAACCTCGCTTTTTTGCAGCTGCCCGAGCGGAAAAACAGCGCTGCGAACCTGCGCGCTGCTCAGCATGCACAAAAAGTATGTCTGATCCTTGCCGGTATCTGCCGCTTTATAAAGGCGGCCGCTGCCGTCGGTGTGCGCGTAGTGTCCCGTCGCAATTTTGTCCGCGCCGAGCATCCGCGCGTGATCAAGAAACGCCGCGAATTTAATCTCGGAGTTGCACAGCACATCCGGGTTCGGTGTGCGGCCGTTTTTGTATTCGTGTAAAAAGTGCGTGAAAACACGGTCGTAATACTGCTGCTCGAAATTCACCGTGTAATACGGAATGCCGATCGTATCGCAGACGCTTTTCACGTCTTCATAGTCCTGCGCGGCGCTGCAGCCCTTGCCGTCGTCCTGCCAGTTTTTCATGAACACGCCGATGACATCGTACCCTTGTGTTTTCAGCAGGTGCGCTGCCACGGCGGAATCCACACCGCCTGACATGCCGCAGACCACGCGTGTCTTTTGGTTTTCTCTCAACTTTTTGGCCTCTTTGATGCTTTTGGCTTATTATACAGTTGACTGCTGCGCGTTGGCAAGCGTATGGACAGCTCAAGCGTGTGCTATACTGAGTGTATGAAAAAGAAAGTTGTTGTGCTTGCGGTGCTGCTGCTCGAAGCGCTGCTTATAGCCTGGTTTTATTATCCGCTGCGGAGTTTTTTAGTGATGGGCGTGTATTCGGGGCAGCACAGCGCGCAAAGCGTGCAAAAACAGCATGGTTTTTCTGTCGATATCCCGTCGGGACCCGGTTGGTACCCGTTTGTGATGACGTACAACGCGGACGGGTTTTCGGCATGGTCGGGCATTGACGCGGACATGTCGGTACTTTATAACTTCGGTGCGTTTGACGCGGGCACGCGCACGTCGTCCATCTTCGATGCGGGCAGCGATAAATACTGCGCGTTTTATGGCGCGTATGTGCTGCACCAAAACGGGGGCACATTCGGTTTATTGGAAGATGGGAGCCTGAACAGAGATGAGATTGAATGCGCGGTGGCATACGATTACACGCAGCTTGTGCTGGCGGGCTTTGGGTGCGACGATATTGTGTTTCGCGTAGACGGGTTTGAATCGCGGCCGGATGCTTCGTATGCACGTAGTAACGGCTGGTCGTGCATTGACGCGGTACTGACCGCGAACGGCGTTGCACATACGTATAAGCAAGACTATCAGGCATATCTGCAGTATGGCCCGCCGGTCAAACCGGCAGAACAGGATTTTATGCCCGTGTCACTGAAGGGCAGACTGTATTTAAAATATTTAGAAGAATACGATTGCACGGTGATGCTGTATGTGATTGCGCCAAATGAAGCTGCGGCGGATGCCTGTGATAAGGATATATTGAGCAGAACGAAAATATCGCCTTTAAAGCAGTGATGTGAGTTCGGCGACGGCAAGATCAATCAGCGCCTTTGCGCTTTGTTCCTTCGCGCCGGGTATGATGATACTGCAGCGCGATATGGGGATGAGTATTTTCTTGGCCCGGCTCTCCGCGATGGCGCGTGCGATGCGCGGCGTGATTTCTCCGAGCATGCCGCTGGCCGCGATGATGCCGATGCCCCCGATGATTACGTCGGCTTCGCGCACCAGCGCACAGATGGCGGCTTCGCCGGTGGCGCAGCTTACCGCGCCGCTTTTTTGCATGGATGCCGTGGCTCTTGGGTTGGTGCCGACTGCGGTCAGACGGATGCGCCCGCTATATTGCTCGGTGAGCTTTTTAACAACAGATGCGCCAAGGCCGCCGCCCTGCGCGTCTACCACTATCACGTTTAACATGAAAACCCCTCCGCTGCCATTATAGCGAACGACGGGACAATAGACTATATCATTTTATCAACTTCAGAAGTGTTTTGATTTTTTAATGCAGGCTGTGGGACAATAGAAATTTCAAAGAATAGTCTATGTATGTCTGATAGTTCATTCAGTCAATAGTGTTCGCTGTTTTAATCAACGATGTCACAAATTGCTCGAACTCTTTCTGGTTCATGGCTTTTGATTCCACATAAACGCTGATGCCGTTCAGCTCGAATTCGGCGATATAAACATCGTAACCCAGCTTGTGTTCCTGTTCCTTGCTGTCGTCGTAATGGAAAAACAGGGCTTTTGTTTTGCCGATCGTCGCTGGTTCAAACTCAGTGGTTTCATCGCTGCCGTATGTATAGTCTATCGGTGAAACGCTTAAGCTCGACCAAAGCTCGCTTGAATACACGCTCACGGAAGCCGGATATCCGTTGTTCCCTTCGCCAATGCCGACTGTCATATTGATAATCTTGCCATCCTTGTCATAATAGGCGCTGGCTGTGATGGGTTCAGATATGTACAAATCGGGCAGGCTTTGCGGAACATGCAGACGGGTCAGCTTCTCAAAATCTGTCATGTCAATGGCTTCGGAATAACTGCCTTCAATATACATGTGGGCATTTGCATCAACACTTTTAAGATGATATGACGGGGCAGCTGTTTCGCCGCCGCATCCGGCACACAATACAAAACAAGCCATAGCCATTATTACTATCTTCTTCACACTAGCCTCCTCCTTTTACCAAATACATTATATATCTGACAAAATATTTACGCTATAAAAAATAAGCTCGTTTTTTGCCCTATTGACAAAAGAAAAAAGATAAATATAATTAGTATTGTTTAATAGACAGACAGTCGGTCGGTAGCGGAGGTTTGTGATGAGAATCGTAAAAGAAGCGGAAGAGCGCAGAAACGAAATACTTGATGTCGCCGACGAACTCTTCAATCAAAAGGGTTTTGATGCGACAAGTACAAACGATATTCTCGATAAAGTCGGCATTGCGCGCGGAACACTGTACTATCACTTTAAGTCAAAGGAAGAAATTATGGACGCACTGATTGAGCGTTATAATAGCCGATTAATAGGCGGGGCAAAGGAAATTGCTGCAAATAAGAATATTCCTGTAAACGAACGATTATTGCGTGTTGTGATGGCGTTAAACTCAAGCGATCATAACGGCGAGGTCGTTATAGAGCATATTCATAAGCCGCAGAATGTGCTGATGCATCATAAAATACAAAAAGTCATCATCAACAGAATCACACCAATACTGACGGAAATAATTCAAGAGGGTATTGATCAAGGATTGTTCACCACGCCGTTTCCTTATGAATCCATAGAAATGATGATCACCTATGTTGTCACCGTGCTGGATGATGACATGGTTGAAATGACTGAAGCAGAGCGACGCTCACGTTTTCAGGCGCTCATTTACAATATGGGAAGGTTGCTTGGCACAGAAAAAGAAAGCTTTATGTTCATTATGCAGCTAATCGGCGGCTCAAACGCCAGCCGTGACGAATAACCCTTAGGCTTGTTGATAGGGGCTTGAATTGGCTTATGCTTTAAACCGTTTGGGCCGTTTAATAATTTAAAGGAGTTTACAAGTGTATTTTCGGCTCACTCGCAACAGCATTTCCAAAAACAAACTGATGACATTCGCTATGTTGCTGTTTATTGCCGCAGCCGCTATGCTGCTTTCGCTTGCCGCAGCACTTATCGTGAATCTTTCGGGAGCAATAGATGCACTCATGGCGTCGGCAAAAACCCCTCATTTTATGCAGATGCATTCGGGCCAAATCAATACCGAACGGCTTGAGCGGTTTGCGCAGAAAAATGAAAATGTAGAAGCGTTTCAGGTGCTCGAATTTCTTAACATTGAGGGCGCTAACATCAAGCTCGGCGACAGCTCACTTGCCGATAACGTTCAGGATAACGGCATTTGCACCCAAAGCAGTCAGTTCGATTTTCTGCTTGATCTTGGCGGAAATCTGATTAACGCCAAAGATGGCGAGGTTTATGTTCCGATATGCTATATGAAGGATGGCACAGCCGAGCTGGGCGACGAGGCAGTGATATGCGGAAAAAAACTGACCGTTGCCGGGTTTCTCCGCGATTCTCAAATGAATTCGCTGCTGTCTTCTTCAAAACGATTTCTTGTCAGTGAAAACGACTATAATCATATTCAAGGTTTCGGAACGAAGGAATATTTAATTGAGTTCCGTCTAAACAATCTGTCAGCTCTGGGGGCATTTGAAACCACATATTTAGCCGAAGGGCTAGAAACAAACGGTCCGACCATCACATATCCGCAGTTTGCAATGATTAATGCCATTTCTGATGGAATGATGATTGCCGTGATACTTCTTATCAGTATGCTTGTGGTGGCAATTGCTTTATTGTGCGTACGCTATACTCTTCTTGCAACAATCGAAGACGAATACCGTGAGATAGGTGTTTTGAAAGCGTTGGGCCTTCGGATGTTAGATATTAAAAAAATATATCTTTCCAAGTATGCGGCCATTGCCGCGATAGGCTGTCTTATCGGGTATGCACTCTCATTTGCATTCAAAGGCAGTCTTCTTGAGAACATAAGGCTGTATATGGGTGAAAGCAAGAATGGAGCAGATGCTATTATCTTTGGCATCATCAGCATTCTGCTGTTATTCTTAATCATCTTGGCCTATGTAAACGGCGTGCTTAAGCGTTGTGCAAAAATATCGGCGGTTCAAGCAATCCGCTTCGGCGCTTCACAGGAAGACCCTAAAGGGTCTGCATTCATGTGTTTGAGTAAAAACAGGCTGCTCAATACCAACATATTCCTGGGCCTCAAAGATGTTTTTGTGAGAAGAAAGCTGTATGGCACAATGCTGACTGTGCTGGTGATTTCGGCATTTATGATCATTGTTCCGCAGAATCTATATAACACCGTCGCCTCAAAAAATTTTATCAGGTATATGGGAGTTGGATATTGTGATATTCGCGTAGACATACAGCAGACTGATAATATTTCTGAGAAAACAGCAGAAGTTGCGGCGGTGATGAGCAAAGACAGCGGCATAGCAAACCACGCTGTGTTTCACACAAAAACCTACAAGGCAAAAATGGATGACGGCACAGAGGAATCTATTAAAATAGATATAGGTGACCATTCGGCTTTTCCCATAGAATACACTTTTGGCCGATATCCCGCAGCTGATAACGAGATCGCGCTGTCTGCCATTATTGCCGGAGAACTGAATAAAAAGGTGGACGATCATATTCATCTATCGGTTGGTGGAATAGAGAAGGTTCTTTCGGTGTGCGGTATTTATTCTGATATAACCAACGGTGGCAAAACGGCAAAGGGTACTTTTTTTGACGACACAGCAGATGTAACGCGAAGCGTAATCTATGCTGAGGCCGATCAACCGAACGTCAATGAGATAATATCAGAATATGCCGACAGATTCAATTATGCCAAGATATCGGGCATTGACACATATATGTCTCAAACCTTCGGTTCGACGGTTAACGCCATCGGGATGGCGTCTTATACGGCGAGCATTTTAGCGCTGATCATAACGGTGTTGATTACGATGATGTTTATTAAAATGCTTATTTCAAAAGACAAGCAGCCTATTGCTGTGATGAAAGCATTCGGTTTTTCGAATGCTGATATTATAACACAATATATAACGCGTTCGGTCTTTGTTCTCATTATCGGCATGATCATAGGTACGATTCTTTCAAATACACTCGGAGAGTTGCTGGCGGGCGGGCTCCTTTCTGCCTTTGGAGTGGCCTCGTTTAATTTTGAAGTCAATCTGTTTTCAGCGTACGTGTTAAGTCCCCTGTTAATGATAGGCGCAGTCCTTATCGCAACAATAATCGGTACAGCCGGTGCAGGGCGGATAAAAATATCTGAATATTTGAAGGAGTAGAATATGAAGAAGATTATTAGCGGCGAAAAAATAGTGAAATCCTTTGGTGTGGGGGATGAGAGACACATTGTATTAGACAGCGTTACGATAGATATTCACGAGGGTGAATTTATTTCCATCATGGGGCCTTCGGGTTCGGGGAAATCCACGTTGCTGTTTGTGCTGAGCGGAATGGATGGCACAGACGGCGGAAAAGTCGTATTTCACGACAGAGATTTATCGGCACTCAGCGAGAAGGAGCGAGCCGATATACTCAGAGAAAAAATGGGATTTGTTTTTCAGCAGCCGACATTTCTAAGAAATTTGAATATTCTCGACAATATACTTCTTCCGTCAATGCATGGCAAGAGGAAGAATGCGGCGGAGAAAAACGAGAGGGCGAGAATGCTGATGGACAAAGTGGGCATAGCAGAGCTGGGAAAACGCTCTATTACACAGGTTTCCGGCGGCCAGCTTCAACGTGCGGGAATATGCCGGGCGCTCATGTCGAGCCCGGAGATTGTTTTCGGTGACGAGCCCACCGGCGCACTCAATTCTAAAACTGCACAGGAGATAATGGATATTTTATCAGCAGTCAACGCGGAGGGTGTAACGGTGATGCTGGTGACTCATGACGCTAAGGTTGCGTCAAGAACAGAACGTATTCTCTTTATGTGTGATGGTAAATTAATAAACGAGCTGAAGCTGCCAAAGTATGATGGAAGCGATAACGAAGGCAGAATAGAAGAAGTTACGAAGAGAATGCGGGAGGCTGGGATTTAGTTTGTTTATATTAGCTTCTTCTAAGAATTTCTGTAAAAAAGAAAGTCAGAAATATTTCTTCTTTAACTCACCAGCAAATTGATATATAATACCTTTTTAGAGGGGCATTTTAACGGTTTACAATTATTTGAGGAGGATATTTCATATGCCATTAGTCACAACAACCGACATGTTTAAAAAAGCTTACGAGGGCGGCTATGCCATTGGCGCGTTCAACGTCAATAACATGGAAATCGTTCAGGGTATCACGGAAGCGGCTAAAGAGCTGAATGCACCGCTGATTCTGCAGGTTTCCAAGGGTGCAAGACAGTATGCCAACCCGATCTATTTAAGAAAGCTTGTTGAAGCGGCACTCGAAGACACCGGCCTGCCGATCTGCCTGCACCTTGACCACGGCGATACGTTTGAAACCTGCAAAGACTGCATCGACGGCGGCTTCACCTCCGTTATGATCGACGGTTCGCATCATTCGTTTGAAGAAAACATCGCTGTGACCAAGAAGGTTGTGGAATACGCGCACGATCACGGCGTGGTTGTGGAAGCTGAGCTCGGCCGTCTCGCAGGTGTTGAAGACGATATCAAGGTTTCCGCCGAGGATTCGTCTTATACGCGCCCTGAAGAAGTGGAAGAGTTCGTGAGCAAAACCGGCGTTGATTCGCTGGCCATCGCCATCGGGACAAGCCACGGTGCGTTCAAATTCAAAGGTGAACCCCAACTGCGTTTTGACATTCTTGACGAAGTCTCCAAGAGACTGCCCGGATTCCCGATCGTGCTGCACGGCGCATCGTCGGTCATCCCTGAATTCGTTGAAATGATCAACAAGTTCGGCGGAGATATGCCGGGCGCCCAGGGTGTTCCTGAAGAGATGCTGCGTCAGGCCGCCAGAAGCGCGGTCTGCAAAATCAACATCGACTCTGACCTGCGCCTTGCGATGACAGGCACAATCAGAAAATACTTTGCCGAGAATCCGTCTCACTTCGACCCGAGACAGTATTTGAAACCGGCACGCAGCGCGATTAAAGACATGGTCAGACACAAGATTGAAGTTGTGCTTGGCTGCGCTGGCAAAGCGTGAACAATTGACTAACCAAAATCCGGCGTTTGCTGTTCGCAGATGCCGGATTTTTTGTTTCAAGAATACCGGTAATGCCGGGGACTCCAAAGGCTTATGGCCGATGAGTAAACGGGTTTTCACGATAGAATAGGCTTTATATAAAAGGTACTTATGAGCGAATGAGGTGCTTAAAAAGGCTGACAAAGCGAACGCTTCATCAGCCGCCTGCCGGAGACAGCCGCATGCTTTTGTTTGCGCTGGCTGCGTAATAGCGCACATCCCCGATGCATAGTATAAATTGATACGATCTGAGGGGGCGGGGCAATGGGGCTTGGCATAGATTTCTCTGTGGTGCTTTTCTTCGGGCTGGGCCTCGCGCTGCTCTATTTTACAGGCTGGCTGCTCATCGCACCGCTTAAATTTATTATGAAGCTCATCATCAGCGGATGCCTTGGGGCGTTGTTGCTGGTGATAATCAATCTGGTTGGCGGCCTTTTCGGCATTATAATTGCTGTTAATCCGCTCAGCGCGCTGATTGCGGGGTATTTCGGACTGCCGGGCATTATATTGCTGCTTGTTTTAAAGTTGATTGTATACTGAATAAATCGGTTATAAGATACGTAATTCGCACACTGACACGTTTAATATAAAGCAAACAAAAACCCCCTTGATGGGGGTTTTTAGTTGGAATTGATACAAACAAACGATTTTCTGGAGGTTGACTATAATCAATGGATTTAAATTAGCATAGACTAACTTTATAACAGAGTTTAACATGAACAGCCTTTCAAGTCAATAGACTTATACAATTATTCAGGGGTTGCAGATGTGTCAGTTTTGCCGGCTAAGTACACAACGGCGCTTTCCAGCCGATGATCCTTTATCATCGTGACCTTGATGGTCAGTCCGAATTCCTCCAGCTCGGGTGTTGAGCCATCGGAAGGGATGGTGCCGAGAATACCAAAAACGAGGCCGCCAAACGTGTCGTACTCGTCTTCTGGCAGCAGTACGCCAAGTTCTCTTGACACTTTGTCGAGCGGAGCCGCGCCGCTTAAGCGCCACGTGCTGGAATCGATTCGCTCGATCAGCGGCGACTCAACGGGAACAGTGATATCGTCTCCGAGGTCTCCAACGAGCTGTTCCAAAAGATCGAACATCGTGATGATGCCGCTCATGCCGCCGTGCTCATCAAGCACCACCGCAAAATGATTGCGGCTTTTTTTCATGTTGCGGAACAATACATCGGCGCGCACCGTTTCGGGCACGAAATAAGCCGATTTAACCGCAGTGTTCATGACGGCATCACGGCTCTTGTCTTTAAGCCGGAAATAATCCTTGGCATAGAGAATACCCACAATGTTGTCGGGGCTTTCGGCACAAACCGGGTAGATGGAGTGACGGCTTTGAATGATCGTCTGCTCCCACTGCGCGTCTGTTTCATCAAGCCAGAGCAGCGAAACCTCGGTGCGGTGCGTCATGATTTCGTCGGCACTCGTATCGTTGAATTCAAATATATTCTGTATAAAATCTTTCTCCTCGGGCTGAATCGCGCCTTTTTCGCTGCCTGCGTCCACCAGCAAACGAATCTCTTCCTCGGTGATTTCTTCATCGTTGCCGTGCGGGTTGATGCCAAAGAGACGCAGGATACCATTGGCGGACACCGTGAGCAGCCAGACAACGGGTGCAAAAATTTTGGAAATGATATAAACGAGCATCGAGAGTGACAGCGCCAGCTTCTCAGCCCTTTTCATGCCGATGCGCTTGGGCACCAGCTCGCCAAGAGTGACGGTGAAATAGGTGAGCAGCAGCGTGATAATCACAACGGAGATGGTGCCAAGCACAGCCTCGGGAATATTGATGCCGATACCTGCGAGCGCATCGGCCAGAAGATCTGAAAAATTCTGTGCGGCAAACGCGCTGCCGAGCAGGTTAACGAGCGTAATGCCGATTTGAATCGTCGCGAGAAAACGCGCGGGCTGCGCAGTCAGCTTGCTGAGCCGTATGGCGCGTTTGTCTCCGGCTGCCGCCATTTTGGCCACCTTGTTGTCGTTGATGCTGATAATGGCGATTTCGGCACACGCGAAGAGCGCGTTGATGAATATGAGAACAACCTGAAGTACGATTTGCCCGAATATCGGGTTGCCATCGTTCAAAGAATTACCTCCAAATAAGGACCAATCTATTTGGCAGGGCAATGCTCCTGCTTTGATCCCATTGCTTATTTTAAAAGAATTATACTGTATTGATGCATGCAAAACAATGAAAAACAGAGCAGACTTGTGATTATTTATGCGGATGGTGTTCTGTGGAACGCAAAGAGTTGGTTAATCAGTGAATTATAAGTAAAAAGTTTTAAAAAGCTGCAGCGGTTATTGCAAAGATTAGTGTATTGAGTTCTAACGTGAAACGATTAAAGGCTTTCCCCGAACTCATTCGCAAGCAAAGCTATTAATGCGATGAAAGGTGATTTGTAAGCGGATAAGACGATTGGGGTTATCGAAGAAGGCGAATTGACAGAAAGAGAAGAGCAAATCGCAGGCGTACCTGTCATGAAACAATTGACCTATATTCCTTACTTGATCAAATTCTGAGTATAGATAAGCGATCTGCGCCGCGATACGAATCCGCTGATAAAATGGTTCTTAAAAGCGTCCAAGAAAAAGGTAACGAGAACCCAATGCAAACCGTCCCTGCTTGGTTTATCTTCATTGAGAATCACCTTGGGTAAAATTCTTCGTTAAGCGTCATGCAATAGAAGGTGAATTCAGACGATTTCCGGCCGAAAAATGGCAGTCTTCTTCGTCCATGAAAATGCCGTTTAGGGCGCATTTTTTGCTTGCTTTTTAAAGTCTTGCGTGTTAGAATACTCGTGCTGTAGATTTTTAGGAGGTAGCAATGGACGGTTTTGTGAGTGTCTTAGTGCTTGTCATCGAGATAATCCTTTGTTTGTTCTCTTTGTTCATGATCGCTGTGGTGCTGCTGCAGTCCGGTAAGAGTGCCGGGTTGTCGGGCGATATCGCAGGTGGTGCCGAGACGTTTCTTGGAAAAGGCAAGGCGAAGAGCTATGAAGGTAGGCTGAAGAAATTGACGAAGGTGGCGGCTGTAGGCATTATGGTGCTGGCTATTGCGCTGGTGTTGATCCAGGTATACGCGATGCCGAGCGGCACCGGTACCGCAAACGCGACGCCCACGGCAACACCGACGGCAACGGTTTCGGATAGTACGGAACCCGCACCATCGGCAACCACGGCTGAGTAAACAGGTCGCTTTTGCAACGCCTTTCCGAAATTTACGGGAGGGCGTTTTTTAATGGAATTCAAAAAACGAAGCCCTTTTTGGGCAAGATAATAAAGGAGTAAATGATTTAGGAGTTTGATTTGGAATTAACGGAATTATTGCTTGATGAATTAAATAAAGCGGGCAGGAAGGTTGACCTTGACGAATTGATGAAAAATGTTCAGGCAAGCCCTGCGGAATGCCGAGAGGCGATGGGGACGCTGATTGCACACGGCAAAGTGATTCGCTCGCCCAAAGGCAAGCTGTTTTTACCGGGGCGCTTCGGCTTTTACACGGGGCGGCTTGATGTGAAACGGTCGGGCTTTGGGTTTTTGCTTAACGACCAAGGCGATATTTTTGTGGGTGCCGATAATAAAGCCGGTGCGATGAATGGCGATCTTGTGGTGGTGCGGCTGCTTTCCGCAGCTGAGACCGACCGAAGCCGTGAAGGCGAGGTGGTGCAGATCATCGAGGAGAAAACCAAACGCATCGTCGGCACGCTGACCGGGCGGTATGTGTCGCCAGATGACGAAAGGCTCGATGAGGTGTTCATATCGCGCAACGATTTGAATGGTGCGGCAAGCGGCCAAAAGGTGGTTGTGGAGCTGAAGAAACGCGGTAGCGGTGAACGCAGCGCCGAAGGGCGCGTCATCGAAGTACTTGGAACCGCGGGCGTGGCGAGCGTAGAGCTCAAGAGTCTGATACGCCAGTACGACCTGCCGGAGGCATTTACCGCGGATGTGGAAGCAGAAGCCCAGCGTTCATCCGGTTTCATTATCGATGCGACGAATCGCGAGGATCTTCGCGGCATGACTATAGTCACCATCGACGGCGCGGATGCCAAAGACCTCGATGATGCGGTCTCGATTGTGAAACGCGACAGCGGATATGAGCTGGGTGTGCATATTGCGGATGTGGCGCAGTATGTAAAGGAGGGCAGCAGGCTTGATAAAGAAGCGTTCAAGCGCGGCACCAGCGTGTATCTTGCGGACACTGTGATACCTATGCTGCCAAAGGCGCTGTCTAACGGGGCGTGCTCGCTCTCGGAAGGCACCGATAAGCTGACGCTTTCCTGCTTCATGAAGATTGACGCGCATGGCAATATTCTGGAAGCGCGTGTGGCTCAAACGGTTATTCGCTCAAAACACAGGCTCACCTACAGCGATGTGAACAAGATATTTGACGGCGGCAATGATGCGCTGGAAAAAGAATATGCGGACATACTTGCCGATCTGCTCGAGATGAAGCAGCTGGCCTCATCGCTGCGTGCCCGTCGTGAAGAAAAGGGCAGCATAGATTTTGAGCTGGATGAGACGGCGTTTAAATACGATGCGCAAGGACGCGTGATCGACGTGGGGCCGCGCACGCGCGGCGATGCCGAAAAGCTGATTGAGGAGTTTATGCTGGCTGCAAATAGGTCAATCGCGGAGATGTATTTCTGGCGCGATATCCCTTTTGTATATCGCGTTCATGAGCAGCCCGATGAGGAAAAAATGCGTACCTTCGCGGCGTTTTACGAGAATTTTGGCAAAATTAAGGGCAAGATTGAGAATGTGCGCCCCAAGCTCCTGCAGGGTATACTCGAAGACGTAAAGGGCAAGCCGCATGAAAACATCATTAACCAAATCATGCTTCGCAGCCTCAAGAAAGCGGAGTACAGCCCCGAATGCAAGGGTCATTTCGGGCTCAGCTTTCAGTACTATTGCCACTTCACATCGCCGATCCGGCGATACCCCGATTTGATGGTGCACCGCATCATCAAGCGGGACTTAAACGGGCGGCTGAATGGCAAGGCGATTGACGCACTCGCGGCCGCGGTGGACGAAGCGTCCAGACAGTCGAGCCTGCGCGAGCGCGCGGCCATGGAAGCCGAGCGTGCGGTAGACGATATGAAAAAGGCTGAGTATATGTTCGGCAAAGAGGGCCGGGAGTTCGACGGAATCATCAGCGGCGTGTCAAGAAATGTCATATTTGTGCAGCTTGACAATACGGTGGAGGGTGTGATACCATTATCATCCCTGCAAGATGATTACTATGTTTACAACGAAAAACTGTACTGTGTGATCGGCGAGAGGACGCGGCGCAAGATCAGCATGGGCGACGAAATGCGCGTCAGGCTGGAGAGCGTGAGCGTGTATCCGCCGCGCATCGAGTTCACGCCTGTGCCCTAAGAGGCAATTGGAGAGTGGTTTTGTGAGCGACGGGGTCAAGATATTAATAAAGAATAAAAAAGCGTATCATGAATATTTTATAGAAGAAACGTACGAGGCAGGGATTGCGCTTGTCGGCAGCGAAGTTAAATCCATACGCGGCGGCAAGGCAAACATCAGGGAAGCGTTTGTGCGCATCAAAGACGGGCAGGCGCTGATTCAGGGGATGCACATCAGCCCGTATGAGAAGGGCAGCGTTTTCAACGAAGACCCGATGCGAGAGCGTAAGCTGCTGCTGCACAAACGCGAAATTGTGAAGATGCACAGCATCGTCACGCAGCAAGGTTTGACGCTGGTGCCGCTCTCGGTGTACCTGAAAAAGGGCCTTGTCAAAATGGAAATCGGCGTGGCGCGCGGCAAGAAGCTTTATGACAAACGGCAGAGTATTGCTGAGCGTGATGCGCAGAGGAAAAAGGAACAGGCCACAAAGCTGGCCAGATAAATTCGGCAGTCATTGAGCTCAGGTATTGAGCTTCACCGTGGGGGCGTATTTGGCTTTCGACGGGGGTTTGCTGGAATCGGATAAGCGGGTCGCAGTCCCGGAGTGCTGCGTTAAAAAGCCGGACCTAAATTTTAGTTGCAGATAAAACTGAACTAGCTTACGCTGCCTAAGGCAGTGTAATGCCCTGCCGGTGGCACCCTAATCGCCGGGGCCAGGGTATCATTAACTAGGGGAACCGCCCATGCAAAGCTTTGAGCCTGGGAGAGGATTATGAAGCTACCGCGCGCTTGCCCTGCACAGGGGGGCTTGCGAGTGCGGGAAATTTTAAACCCTGAGCTGCACCCGGAGAAAATTTGGTTTTGGGACTTTCGGACAGGGGTTCGACTCCCCTCGCCTCCACCACTAAATGAATGAAAAACCACCATGTATGGTGGTTTTTCTGCGTTAACAGGCACTATATATAGATAATTAAAATCCGTTAAAATTTCAGTAGACACAAAAGTAGACAATTTCAAAAAGCCGCAATATAATAGTAGACATAGAGGTAAAAGTAGACAAACTTCTGTCCGAAAACGAGGTGATTTTCAATGGCTCATGGATCTGTGATGCAACTGGAGAACGGAAAATTCCGCGTATGCTTTGAATACGGTTTTGATGAGAACGGACGGCGTGTCCGCAAGTACAAGACGTTCGCCAGCCGGAAAGAAGCAGAACTGATGCTGGCTCGTCATGATGTGGCGATGGAGGATGGTACAGTCGTTAAGCCAAGGGAAATGACACTGGCTGAATGGCTATCATACTGGATGAAAAACATGTATATGCCTCGGGCGGCGGAAACCAGCGTCTATGGTTATATCAACATGATTGACCGATACATTGTACCGCTCCTGGGAAAAATGAAGCTACAAAGGCTTAAGCCGATGCATATCCAGAAGTACTATATGACGCTGATGGAAGAGAATAACTTGTCTCCAAACACCGTTCTTAAGCACCATGATTTGCTCAACTCTGCGTTGAAAGCAGCCGTCCGGCAGGAATACATATTGAAGAATCCGATGGAAGGTGTTGACCGCCCGAAAAAAATTGAGCATGAGGCAAACGTTTACACACCGGAACAGCTGAAAACTCTTTTCCGGCTGGTGGAGGGAAATCGGCTGGAAGCGGCCGTGAAGCTAGGCGCTTATTTAGGGCTGCGACGCGAAGAAATCTGCGGCTTGAAATGGCAGGACATCGATTTTGATAAACGAACGCTTCGTATCTGCCGCGCCATGACTCAGGTCGGGTCGGAAATCGTGGTCAAGGATACCAAGACGAATGCATCCAAAAGAAAGCTCTTTATGCCGGATGGTTTGTACTCTGCGCTTCAGGCGGAGCGGAGCCGTCAGCTCGAAAACAAAAAGAATTTTGGTGAAGCATGGCAGGAAACGGGATTTATCGTGGTCTGGGAGAATGGACGTCCCTATCGACCTAACTATGTATCAGAGCTGTTCACCAAGCTGCTGAAAAAGAACGGGTTGCCTAAGATCGTCCTCCACGAGCTGCGCCATACCTTTGCCAGCATATCCAATGAAGCGGGCGTTCAGGAATTTAACATCGGGAAAGCAATGGGACATGCCAATGTCGGTACGACCAAGAAGATATATACTCACCTTTTTGATGATAAGCACACGGCCGCGGTGGACGCTGTGGCGAATTTGATAGATGAGAAGAAGGAGAAAGCTGATGCTGAATAAATGGGCGCGGGCCGAAGAATTGAGGCTGCAGGAAGAAAGCCCGTTTGAGTACAAGCTGATGCAGAGAAATGGAACACTGGACAGGTATCTTGAGCAGTTTGGAAAAGACGCTGCGGAGCAAGCGGCAAATATTTATAGGAATCTGGATAAAAAGATGGTTTATACCAACGAGGACAAACTGACCGCGGATCAGCGAAGAAATCGTATCCGTGAAATGACCAGAGAATTTATGATGTATGATTAAATTGCAACTAAAATATAGTTGCAATTTACATAAGGGGAGCATATAATATGGGTAGAAACGATAAGCTGTTGGAGAGAATAAGCAGAAAGCCAAAGGACTTCACATATGATGAGCTGAGACGATTGCTGGCTGGCCTGCAATGCGTTGAAGATACAGGCGGTAGAACATCCGGCTCGCGTGTAGCGTTTATCCATCAACCAACTCAGATGATATTACGGCTACACCGTCCGCATCCGGGTAACGAGTTGAAGGCTTATCAAATAGAGCTGGTCTTGGGTTTCTTGAAATCGATTGGAGTGATTTGAAGTGAAGAACATGATGGAATACAAAGACTATTATGCCCGAATTGAATACAGCGATGAAGATAGTTGCTTTTTTGGTACGATTGCCGGTATTGCCGATGTGGTTAGCTTTGAGGGCAACAACCCAGCGGAACTGAAAGAAGCCTTTATCGAGGCTGTTGAAGACTATCTTGACCTTTGCAAACGGCAAGGAAAAGAGCCGCAGAAAGCCTATAAGGGCAGCTTTAATGTACGCATTGATCCTGAGCTGCATAAACGTGCAATGCTGGCAGCCATGGCAGACAATATCTCATTGAATCAACTGGTTGAGCGGGCTGTTGCAGATTATGTGAAGCACCCGTAGTAATACTTTTCATTTGCCGTCTTTGCCTTTTTAATACCCTTGTTCAACATTCGACGAATTTAATAAGGAACTTTGCATCAATCTATCGGGTTGCCAGTTAATAAAAACGGTTGTTTCAAAAAACAGCCGTTTTGTTATATGTTCAGATAACAGATGCATATATTGTTCTATTTCATTGCGCGCCTTTTAATCAATAATGCTCCTGCAACTGTAGAAAAGCACAGTCCAATGAGAATGTTGATCCATGTGAAGTCCTGCCCGGTGGAGGGAAGCTCAGCATGCTTGATCGTAATAACGTAGCTTGTGGTTTGTCCGTCCACTGTATAAGTGACCGTCGTGATGCCGTTCTTAAGGCCTATGAACGTGTTCCCGTCGCGGGAAAGATACTCTTCGTCATAGTCCCACCTGCCGCCTGGTATGTTGGGGGTCAGAGTGAGTCGGCCATTCGTGTAGATGGTTCCGCTCTCTACCGAGGACGAAAGCGTCGGCTGCGCGCTCCACTGCGCGAAAAGTGTGGTGTTCGCGTAGTATGTAAACGTGCTGCCAACGGGATAAGCTTTGCCGCTGCCGTTTGCTGCCGTGTTCCAGCCGAAAAATGCATAATTGGTACGGGACATGTTGGCGTTATTGGATACTCCCACCGCGGTGCCGACGTGCTGTGTTACCGACTCGGGTGCTGTGCCGCTGCCGCCGTTCGCATTGTAGGAGAGCGTGTAAAGCCGCAGATACGCGCTGAACGTGGGCTCCCACGCTACCGGGACAGCGATGCCATACGCCGTCTCCGTATCCGTGTTAAAGGGATGGTATGCATGAGTATCGGTGTTCACAGTGATACTGTTGTCGTTCGCCAAAAACACCGCCGCTGTGCCGGATATCGAAAGGCTTCCGGAAGAACCGCTTCTGCCCAAACCGATATCGTCCGCATCGCCGGTTCCGATTGCGTAAATCGCACCGCCGGACAGGGAGATCGTCCCCGCGTTCCCTCCGAGGCCGGTCCCGAAAGGATTGTAGTAGGTTCCGCCGCCGATTCCCGCGGCACCGACGCCGCCCGTCGCGGTTACTGTTCCGCCTGCGACCGTTATGCTATTGCCGCTTCCCCCAGCGCCGCCGCCAACGCCTGCGCCGCCTAAATCGGCGCTGCTACCGCCTGATGCTGTGATGCTGCCGCTGTTGATTGTGATCGTACATGCGTTGGCCCAAAACCCGCTGCCGATGCCTGCCGCTCGATCGCCGCCTGTTGCTGTAATTGTCGCATTGGATATTGTAATGGAGCCGCTGTCCGCTGCGTACCGGCCGCTGCCAATGCCCGCTCCGTACTCGCCGCCCTGCGCCTCAATATCACCGCCGGACAGTATGACAGTACCCGCTTCGCCGCCGGAACCGATATCGCCATCGCAGTAGCCGCCGCCGATTCCCGCTGCGCCTGTTCCGCCGGTCGCTGTTACTGAGCCTCCCGATATGGTCGTAACGCCTCCATTTCCAGAGTAACCGCCGCCGATGCCAGCCGCACCTGAGCCGCCGTTGGCTTCCATTGTTCCTGTGGATATCATAATGCTGCCGCCGTTAGATATGTATCCGCCGCCAATCCCCGCGCCGCCGCCGTAAGGGCCGCTGCCGCCAGTCGCCGTAATGTCACCGCCGGCTATGTTGATGCTGCCGTCATCATCGGCGTAACAGCCGTTGCCGATGCCCGGTGCACCCGCGCCGCCCTGCGCCTCAATAATGCCGTTGGTGATCTCAATGGTGGCCGTACTCCCTCTGCCGCCGCCGATACCCGCACCGCCGAGGTACTCGCCCGAACCTCCGGTGGCGGTCACGTTTCCGCCTGAAATGGTGACCGTTGTCGTCGATGCTGTGCTGTAGGTGTCTCCGCTGCCAATGCCAGCACCACTGCCTCCGCCCAGTGCTGTCACGGTACCGCCGGATATAAGAATATCACCGTCGCCGTTTGCGGCGTAACCGCCGCCGATTCCTGCGCCGCCGAAACCTCCGTATCTGCTGCCTCCCGTTGCGTTGACCGTACCGTCTATGATCGTAATGCTGCCACCGCTTTGTTCGTAGCCGCCGCCGATGCCCGCAGCACCGACGCCGCCCTGCGCCTCAATATTGCCGCCGGTGATCTCAATGTCGGCCGTACTCCCTTTGCCGCCGCCGATACCCGCACCGCCGAGGTTATCGAGCGAACCTCCGGTGGCGGTCACGTTTCCTCCCGAAATGGTGACCGTGGTCGTCGATGCTGTGTCTGCTCCGCTGCCAATGCCAGCCCCACTGCCTCCGCCCTGTGCTGTCACGGTACCGCCGTATATATGGATATCACCACCGCCGTTTGCGGCGTGACCGCCGCCGCCGATGCCTGCGCCGCCGCTAGCGTACCAGGTTCCGCCTCCCGTTGCGTTGACCGTACCGCCTGTGATCGTAATGCTGCCGCCGCTTTGTTCATAGCCGCCGCCGATGCCCGCCGCGTGTAAGCCGCCCGTCGCGTTCAGCGTACCGCTGCCGGAGATTATCAGCGCTGCCGTATCGGCGACGCGGACCGCAGCCGTGTTTTCTTTGCCCGTCAGCGTCGACGTGCCCACGAGAATCAGCGTGTTGCCGCTGCCGGTAATTGCAACCGGGCTTCCCGCGCCGCCCATATTGTTTATTGTGACGCCATTCAGCGTGAGCGTAACGCCCGCGCCGCATGAAATCACCACATTCTTTGAACCGGTAATCGTCGCTGTTGCGCCCGCCGCCACCTCAACCGGGTCTTCGTCAGCAATGGTATACGTCGCAGTGGTGCCGTCCGCGTGTGTAAGTAATCCTGTCGATAAGTCCAGCGTATCACCATCGCCTACATCGTGGCTGCCTGCGAGCGCGACCTGAAAATTCATTGTAACGACCAGCATTGCCACAATCACTATAATGATCAATCCGCGTTTCATTCGTTTCCCCCAAATTTATAAAAACATATGATGTACCGGATTCCCTTGTGCCGTTGTCGTTGCCGCCAAGGCTCGGAGAGGTTATACCGCAAACTCCGCTGTTGTGGATATGACCGAATTGAATACCTTTATCTTGTTATATGGGAATTTTTGTGCTAACCTTAGAATACACCGTACGTTAACGTATGAGTCAAGGAGATTTTGTTGAAAAATGAAGGAAAAACCAGAAGGATTGTACCAAATCGGGGAAATCGCCGCAGTCTGCGGCATTACTCGGCGTACGATACTGCATTATGAAGACAAGGGGCTCATATCGCCATCATATATCAGCGATTCATCGGGTTACCGCTACTATACCTCGCGCGATCTATCTAACCTGATGCAGGTGATGAAGCTGAAGGACGCCGAACTCTCACTGGATGAGATCGCCGACTATTTTCGCGGCGCAGATGTCGTGGAACAGTATATCGCTCATCTGGAAGCGCGCAAAGGCCATATGGATAAGTGCATAGCCGAACTGCGTTCACGCAACACCCGGAGAGGCGATTACCGGGTGGAATGGACTCCTCTGCCCGAACGAATTTGCTTTGTTCGAAGCTTTTTCTGCCGGGGTGTGGAAGAAGCAACTTCTGCCGCGATCCATACAGTAGACGAGGCCATCCGAATGGGCTTGCGCTTTTCCCGTAAATACGACTGCTTCTGCGAGTTTCCCGACAATGGGTATCTAAGCGGAGAATTAGATATCCATGAATTCTCCATGAATGTGTGCGTTCCTCTGGAACCGCAGACTGCGCCGCCGGGCTGCAAAGTCTATCCCGCGGGGCGAGCCATTGCTGTGCACCATCGCGGCGCGTACAGTGATATCGGCGCGGCATATGCTGTTCTGCGTAGATATGTGGATGAAAATAACCTTCTGCCCGCCGCTCCGATGCAAGAAGTATACATGGAGGGGCCGTCGGAATACAAAGACGGGGATGAACGTTATATTACCAAAGTCATACTGCCAATCGCCCATTAATAAAAGAGCATTTAGCGATCTGTTAAATTCATAGAGATACAGTATATGTAAGACACGTTTTTCATTGCCTTTTTTAGGATAAATCGCAGTGCCTAGTTGCGTTTCTTGTACCTGCGATTGATATTCACCCACTCCATAAACTTATCCTTATCTAAAGTCCCGGCAATACACTGATCACGCTTTTCTCTAGCTTCGTCCGACCATTCAAGGAATTCCGCCTGCGTCATCGTGCCGACACGTACACGGGAATGGTTGCGCTTGTACGCCTTGTGGAACTCCTTACGAATCGGGTCGGCATGAACCTTATCCATGTACTTGTTGAGTGCCCCAACGTCCTGACATGTCTTTCCCGGCTGGTCGGCCAGCGGGCGTGAACAATACTCTATGTCACTTCTGCCATCCAGGATGAAGAATCGTTTGCAGTTGGCGCACATTTTTACCGGTATGTTCTGAGATACCATTTTCATTAGCTCAAAGCGCATCAGCGCCCAGCCGGTGGGCAATACTGTCATTTCAGCGATCTGCGGTTTTTGTTTCTTAAACTTGTCAGCTAACTCATCGATAGAGAAATCCCCATCAATTGATATCTCTTCGCTGATCACCAGCCGGGAAGAAAAAGTATCCATTTCAAAATACAGCGGATTCTCTCCCTTCGATTTGCGCCACTGCTCATAGATGTAGAGCCTTTCGGAGGGGGAAAGCTGCCGGTACTGTTCATCGTTCCCATCCACGCAGAACTCAAGTTGCTGCTTCATGAAGGTCTGCATACCCAGCGCATGAATTGAGAATACACCAATCAAAAACGGCTTGGATACTGTGCGATATGTGACGTTCTTAAATCTATCGCTACTTTGTTCCAGAAATGCGACTTCCAGCGGAAATTGATTTCGCAGCGCTTCAAAACCCACCT
>JAEYOE010000023.1 GCA_023412005.1 Bacillota bacterium | reverse complement strand
TGTTCATGCAGGAATGGTTCCTTTCGGTAATGTTTTTGTCTAGTCAACTTAACAATACCCCGTGAGCCAGCTCCTGCATCTTTTATTTTCAAGGTTCAGTGTCCAATATGTATTGTAGTCCTACAGCTTAAGCGCTTTTTTATTTGTTTGTATGTTGAGTGCACGTCTATTCTATGATAGAATAATATTTATACTATGAAGTGCATAGTTATCCACAATATGTGGATAACCCTGTGGATGAGTTGTTAGTTTCATGGCGTTTTGGTTTATAAATTAATAATATTTGATATTATATAAAATTTCTGAGGTATTATTGTGGACACTTTTTTGGTTATTTGGGAAAAAGCTTTGGAAATACTCAAACAGGAACTGGCCAGTGTCCGTTACGATACTTGGATTAAAACGCTATCTCCGGTTAAAAATGTAGGCAGCGATTTTTATTTTCAGACACTGAACCCCATTCACAAGGAACTGGTGGAAAAAAGCTATAAAACATTGATCGTTAATGCCATGACGGACGCGGCGGATGCCTTGGACTTCGGACAGGATATCAATGTTTTTTTTCTGAATACCGAAGAAGCATCGAAGCTAAAGCAGCCCGCCGCTGTTCAAGCCGACAATGAGAATACATCGAATTCTCGTTCCACGCTGAACCCTTATTTTACATTTGATACGTTTGTGGTGGGCAGCTCAAATGAGTTTGCCCATGCCGCCGCCAGAGCCGTTGCAGATAACCCGGGGCTGACGTACAACCCACTGTTTATATACGGAAGAACCGGGCTTGGAAAAACACATCTGATGCAGGCGATTGCCAACCATATATCAAGCAAGGACACCAACGCAACGGTGATGTTCGTAAAAAGCGAGCCGTTTTTAAACGACTTGATCAATGCGATCCGTACATCAAAAACAGAGGAATTCCGCAGAAAATACCGCAAAGCGGATGTCCTGCTGATCGACGATATTCAATTTATTGCGGGCAAAGAAAGCACACAGGAAGAATTCTTTCACACGTTTAACGATCTTCACGAGAACAACAAGCAGATCATACTCTCGTCTGATAAACCGCCAAAAGAAATCGCAAGGTTGGAGGAGCGGCTGCAGTCGCGCTTTGAAGGCGGGCTGATTGCGGATATTCAACCGCCGAACTACGAAACGAAGCTCGCCATTCTGACAAAGAAAGCGAACGACATCACCTCGAAGGAATCCTTGAAGTGTGAAGTCAGCAAGGAGATTCTTGATTTAATCGCGACAAAGGTCTCGTCTAATATCCGGTCTCTTGAAGGCGCATTAAAAAAGATCATCGCGTATACCGTGCTGAACGGCCGGTCACCCAATATTGTTGAAGCAGAGATTGCCATTCGTGATTTTCTAACGACAAATACGAAAAAAATAACGTCGAAGCACATATTACAGGCGGTTTGTGAGTATTACGAGATATCGGAAGATGAAATCACGAGCAATAAGAAAAACCAGAGTGTGGCGTATCCGCGTCAAATGGCGATGTATCTGACACGCAAGCTAATGGATCTGTCATACAAAGCCATTGCCGAGATATACGGCAAAAATGACCACACCACCGTTAAGCACGCATATGAGAAAATAGAAAATGAAGTGCAGACGAATATAGAGGTCAAAACACTTGTGGATGACTTTATTGTAAAGCTGAAAGAATAGTGGATACAATGTTGATAGAATCTGCGGTAATTTAACCTCCGTTTTTTTCATCCCCGCCGCATCAACACCAGATACACCGCGAATCACAAATAAAAAGGCGGCGGCCTAGCCGGTTTTGTACGATTATAACCGCCAAAAAAACGATATCCACATTATCAACATACACTACTACTGCTAATACTATTTAATTAAGCAGTGATACCATGTAGATAAAAAAATGGTCCAAGGAGCCGCATATGAGGATAATTTGTAACAAAAGCGAACTGCAGAAGAATGCGAACATTGCCGCCAAAGCCGTTGCGGTTAAGTCTCCCGTTTATTTGCTGGAAGGTATCAAACTTGAAGCAAGTCACGATACATTAACATTATATGGAAACGATGGCACCATGGCAATTAAATGCGTCAATCCGGCCAATGTGATTGAAACGGGTGATGTGGTGCTGCCTGCAAGATTGTTTTGCGAGCTGCTTGCCAAATTTGAAGAATGCGACATCAGCATATACACCGAAGGAAGCAACGTGGTGCTTGAATGCGGTCATTCGAGAACAACGCTTTGCTATATGAACGCTGAGCAGTACCCCGCGTTTCCAAAGTTCGATACGGCAGACGGCTTTCACATTTATGCAAAGCAGTTGGTCAGCATGATCGATCAAACAGTGTTTGCCTCATCGGCCAGCGAAGAAAAACCGATACTAACAGGGCTACTGATTGAGCTGGGCGGCAGCAGCTTGAAAATGGTGGCACTCGACGGTTACAGGCTCGCCATTAGAAAAGAAGCGCTGGGAACCGAGCATAACAACAAAGAAGTTGTGGTACCGTCTAAATCGATGAGAGAAGTGGCACGCATCATTCCCGACGATGAAAGCACAATTAAAGTTTATACCACAGACAATATGGTCGGAATTGTATGTGATAACATAGAAATTGTAACGCGCGTGCTTCAGGGTGATTACGTTAAATACAAAAGCATACTGCCGAGTGATTTTATGACACGCATTATTGTCAGCCGTCAAAATCTGTTCAGCAGTCTTGAAAGAGCGAGTATTATGGCACGTCAGTCGAAAACGAATCTTGTGAATTTGGCGATTGACGGCAACAACATGACGATTACATCCGATTCAGAAGTGGGTAAAGCCAGAGAAGAAATGGACATTCGCTTAACGGGAAAAAATTTAAATATTGCGTTTAATGCGCGGTATTTGCTCGACGTTTTGAAGGAAACGGCGGATGATGAAATTGTGATGGATTTTAATACGAATATCAGTCCGTGTGTGATTCATCCGGTTTCGGGCGATAGTTATTTGTATCTCGTTCTTCCTGTGAAAACAAGCAACGGCTAAGTATTTCTCTGAAACGTTTTTTTGATCCAGCAATGTATACGCTCTTCAATCAGAGGAGCGTATTTTGATGCCAGCACAAAAACGGCGATAGCGACAGCAGCGATGACGAACCAAGCCCAAGCCGGAACAGAAATGACGCCTGACCCCACCAAAGCTGAGAAAATCAGTCCCCAAGGGCGAGTGAGTATCATGATCAAAGCAAAGGACGGAAGGCTCATTGCGCTTAAGCCAGCAATCAAACAAAGCACATCATCCGGAAAAAATGGAAACAAGAACATCAGTATCAGAAGAATACGCTGTCTGGAAGAGACGGAATCCATGTATTTTTCGACAATGCTTTTGCCTGCAATACGTTCCACCAGCGGGCGTCCGAATTTTTTACCAAGCATAAAAGCACCAAGCGAGCCGATAAAAACTGCAGCGAAAGATAGCAGGAAGCCGTTTAAAAACCCGAAGAGAACGCCGCCCACCAGCGTGGTGACGCTGCCCGGAATCGGAGAAATAATAACCTGCAAAAATTGCAGTGCAAAAAATGCGAGCGGTGCCCAGGCACCGAAGGACGCAACGTATTCCTGCAGCTTCTCCTGAGATTCAAAAAGTGTGAACCAGCCGTTGTTTTTACCGATATAATAAAGAACAGCCAAAGCGGCAAGTATGGTAAGCAATACGGCGATCCAGATTACCTGTTTTTTCGATATTTTCATAGTGGTTAGTATACCATATTTCATTATCTGTGCCATTAGTTTCTTTACGATGATACAATTTGTTAACATCTTTGATAAAACGAATCAAAATCAAATGGTTTTGCGCGATTTGCTAAGGGTACTCTTTCCAACCGAGCGCTTTTGCTTTATAATGTTGACAATGAAACGGAGGAGAAACCATATGTCGAAAATAATCGCCATTGCCAACCAGAAGGGCGGCGTTGGCAAGACGACAACGGCTGTTAACTTAAGTGCCTGCATTGCGGAGAAGGGAAAACGCGTGTTGCTCATTGATATCGATCCGCAGGGCAATTCGACAAGCGGTCTCGGTATTGAAAAAAGTATGCTTAAGTCATCCGTTTATGATGTGCTGATAAACAATGCGGATGCCGAAACAGCCATTATCGGAACAATGATTGATACACTTGATATTCTGCCGGCCAATATCGATTTGGTGGGTGCCGAGGTGGAGCTGGTTTCGCGCATGGCCCGCGAGCAGATTTTGAAAACGGCATTGAAGCCCGTCAAAGATCATTATGATTATATATTTATGGATTGTCCACCGTCGCTCGGGCTGATTACAATCAACGCGCTGACAGCTGCCGATAAAATACTCGTTCCCATACAGTGCGAGTATTATGCGCTGGAGGGTCTGTCTCAATTAATCAATACGATTAAGCTCGTAAAAACGAATTTGAACACGAGCCTTGAGGTGGAGGGCGTTGTGCTGACGATGTTCGACGGACGCACCAACCTGTCGATTCAGGTGGTGGAGGAAGTTAAAAAGTATTTCAAAAACAAAGTTTATCAAACCATTATTCCAAGAAACGTCAGGCTTGGGGAAGCACCGAGCTTTGGGCTGCCCGTTATTCGATATGACGCGGCGTGCCTTGGATCTCAGTGCTATAACGATTTGGCTAACGAGATACTTCAAGGCGGTGGCGGGAATTCATGAAACAGCAAAGATTGGGCAAAGGCCTTGGCGCTCTGATAGAAGACGCGTCTTCCATGACCGCCGAGGAAAGAATCGATGGTATTAAAACGGTCAGTGTCAATGATATTGACCCGAATGCGGCGCAGCCGAGAAAACATTTCGACAGCGAGAAGCTCGAAGAACTCGCTCAATCGGTACAGACATACGGCATCGTTCAGCCAATTATCGTTCAGGCTAATGGGAGCCGATACACGATTATTGCGGGTGAACGGCGTTACCGTGCAGCAAGACTGGCCGGGTTAAAAGAAGTTCCTGTCATCGTCAAAGAATATTCGCAGACTGAGCTGATGGAAGTCTCTCTGGTGGAGAACCTGCAACGAGAGGATTTAAATCCGATTGAGGAAGCGCAGGCGATGCGCATGCTGATGGATGAGCACAACCTGACGCAAGATGAGTTATCCAGCCGTCTCGGAAAATCGCGCAGTGCCGTGGCCAACACATTACGGCTGCTTTCTTTACCGGAAAGCGTGAGAAGCCTCGTTATTGCCGGTGAATTATCATCGGGGCACGCGCGCTGTTTGGTGGCACTCGAGCGAGACGAGGATAAGCAGCGCTTGGCCCAAAAAATAATCGCGCAAGGTTTGTCCGTCAGAGCGGCTGAAGAATTGATTAAAACATTAAGCAAAACAGTTCCGGTGGCTGCTGCAAGCAAAGAGACTGCGCCGGAAATTGAAGAGGCGGAAAAAACACTGACGGCAGCACTCGGCACACGCGTTCAAATCGCGGGGGATTTAAAGCGCGGCAAGATCATACTTCAGTATTATAACCAAGAACAGTTGAATGCGTTGTTTGATTTTCTGATGACAAACAAATAAGAACAAGCTTATCACCACGCCTTCGCGCGTGGTTTTTTTATACCGTTAGCTGTAAAAGTTAATTATCGGCATGATCAATGTTTCACGTGAAACAATGGCACATTCTAAACATCAAGAATGTTTCACGTGAAACAAAAAAGCTCTCGGGGTATTTCCCGGGAGCCTCATAATGCTGTGGGGTGCTAAACGACCCCGCGTATAAAATGCAGAAAGAAGTTGTTGTCGGAGAAAAACAGTGCGAGCCCCGAGGCATTGAAGTAATGGGTAATCTTTTCAACAGGCATGATAAGGAACACAACAGGCATCACGGTCATAATTAAAAAGCAGAACATTATACCGCGAAGCACGCCGAACAATGCGCCGGTAGTGCGATCATACTGGCGCAATTCCGGAAACTCCACAGTGTAATCGATGGCACCCAGTACAAACGCAAAAATCAAACGCGCGATCAGGAAGACGGCCAGAAAAGCAATGATGTTGACGACTGCCGATACGATGGTCATATTGTAATAATCACCGATGGTATTAAAACCACTCGAGGCAAAAGCCTTCGCTTCAACGTTTTGGCGAATTAACGACGAAAACGGTTCTGACACATCCGATGTTGAAATGATGTCATTCAGCTGTGCCGGAGAGAGCTGACTCACCAGCAGCTTTGTGTTTTCAAACGAAGCGATTTTTTCAGCACCCTCGGTGTAATAGGTCAGGAAGTTAAATAAAGATGAATTCGCCTTAACCGCGGAGGACACAACAGGGTAGAAGAGATACGAGGTAATGACGGACAGAAAAAATGCGCCGAGGTTAAAAGCGGATCTTAAAAAGCCGCGATGGATTCCCTCAAGCGCCGTGATCAGTATCAGCAATATCAATACGACAGTTACCAGATTCATGGCATTCCTCCAAAGCGTCTTTATGGCAGCGGCATCATAGACACTGAGCCGTCATGCTCGATAAAGACCTGTTCATCAACTGCACGCTCCACACCGGTAATTTCAAACGGAAAATCGTACGTCCTTAAATATTTTCCTTCCCCAGTATAAACGAAAAGCTGCTTGTTTGCAAAACAATATATCTTTTCGCCGTGATGCAGAATCCGAAAAACACCGGGAGGAAGATTGATTTTTATCTCGCTGCCGGATGGCCTTATGATGCGCGCCACATCAAACATGTTATCACTTCCGGTCGGAACATATACAAACTTGGGGTCATCCGACTGATAGACGTCTTCGAGCATCCATCCGTATGTGATGAACTGTTTGTCGTCTGAGCTCAAAGGCTGGTATACCGTGAGATGATTGGTGCCGATCGCATAGATCTTGCCGTTGATCCAATACACGGCGCTGACCAGTTGATCTTTAAGCTCTTTAATCATGGTGATGGCCTGAGTGCTAGGTTTGTATGTGGAGATGCATGACACAGGGACGCTGCCCGATACATCCAGCTCAAGCACATAAAGCGCGTCGCTGATTTCATCAAAACCATAATCGAGCACGTGTCTGTCGGTAACATCGAGCAAAAAGAGCTGCTCACCCACAAGATCAAACACGATGATATACGCAGGCGTTTTGTTTTCAAGGTGCTGCTGAATATACACGGCCACCATGTCCTTACCGACTCTGGCCGATTCGATGTCGCCGTCCAGCTGTTTGGAAAACCGATGCTCACCGTTTGCATTGATTACCTGCACCACACCCTGACCCGTAGCGGCAATGAGGCTGTTGTTGACGGTAAAATTCAGGCCGCCGGAGAAAAGCCTTAACTGCCAGACTGTGCCGAGAGAACTGTTGGTACATGTCAGCAGATCGTTGTCGATATAAACAATGTTGCGGCCGACAACGTAATGCCCGGAGCCCGCTGGAAACGGCATCTGTTTCATTGTGTCTTTCAGGTCTTTTCCGGCCGTTAAAATAACGATAATGCCGGTCAGCAAAACAACAGCGGCCAGCGATATGGCACTGAAAAACAAAATTGTTTTACGCGACAGGCGATGCTTCTTTTTTGTATTCTTATTTGTGTACACAGGACACCTCAATAATCAAATATAAAACGATTATACCATAAGGCGGGCAAAAGAAAAACGGCCCGCAAGAGCCGTCTGTTAAACTGCATTTAAGCATTTGGTTAAGGGCGAGGGCAAAACACACGAAGTGCCGAGGGCTTAACCGTCAGCGTGGCGGGCGTTTGTCCAATGACATCGCCGTCAATTTCAAAATACTGAGGCGGATCTGCAACGATTTCGATTTGGCTGCACGTGAGCTGCTCCGAGACAGATATCTCTTTAATCTGCCCTTTTTTCAGCTTGGGAAGCTCAATCAAAATGCGCCGACGCGGAACCTGATTCACGATTAAAACGTTAAATAGGCCGTCTGTCACATCTGCATCCGGGGCTACCTGAAGGCCGCCGCCAAAAGCTTTTCCGTTGGCCACCGCAACCAGCAGCACCTTGCGATGCAGCTTTTCTCCGTTAACCGTAAGTGTCATATCGATGCTTTTATGCTTACAGAGCGTTAACAAGATCGCCAGAAAATAAGCGAAACCGCCGGTGAAAGACCGACGAACTTTTTCGAGATTGCGAATCACTTCAACGTCGAAACCGGTGCCTGCTACATTGATAAACGGCAGATTATCGCCGAGAATACCGATGTCTACCTTTTGGCTGTAGCCGCCGAGAATCACCTCAAGCGCTTCTATTGGGTCCTTCGGAACGCCGATGGCACGTCGAAAATCGTTGCCGGTGCCCGCCGGAATAACACCCAGCGTTTCGGACGTGTTATAGAGTGCGCCGGCCACTTCCAGCAGTGTGCCGTCGCCTCCGACGGATAGTATACCGCTGTAGCCTTTACCGACGGCTTCACGGGCGAGCAAAGCGGCGTGCTTTTGATGCTTGGTTTCTGTGATCTGATACGGAACGGCTTTTTGCTTGAGTTGAGTTTCAACCGCCTGCATCACTTTCTTAGAACGTCCTGCGCCGGCAGTGGGGTTAAAAATGATATAATACATAAGCGTTCCCTGCCACTTTCCAATATAATTATAAATCAATATGTAAATAATACGGAACAGCAACATTCTACTAAAATTCATGAGATTTGTACAGGTGCATCGGTGACTTTGATACTTTCAAATACAGCAAAAACGGATAGAATAAATAGATGATGACAGCCTGTTATGGGCAGAATTGAAACGAGGAGGGAATTTATGTCCTTAGCCAGTATCGGCGGCGCATTTTTGGTGGGGCTTACCGCATTTTTCTCGCCATGCATATTGCCCGTACTTCCTGTTTTTATATCCACGCTGATTGGCTCGGTGGGAGAAAATCAAAAGAAAATGAAGATAGGGCCGCTGACTTTTTATGCGCAGTCTGTCTGGCGCGTCAGCGCTTTTGCGCTCGGCGTTGCCGTTACGTTCTCCATACTCGGCCTCGCGTTCGGTGCACTGGGGCAGTTCATTAACTCGGCAGGGTTTTTGATTGCCTGCTCAATTATCGTGATTCTTTTCGGTATCTATCAAACGGGCATTGTGAACATACCGTTTTTGATGCGCGAAAAGCGGTTTGCTTTAAAGAACCGCAGCGGTGCGGTGGGCGCGTTTATACTGGGGTTCACTTACGCATTTGGCTGGACGCCGTGCGTGGGGTTGTCGCTTGGCAGCGTGCTGTTTTATGCCACGCCGCAGGGGATTCTCGTTGCGGTACTCACGCTGCTTGTATACGCGCTGGGTTTTGTGATTCCATTTTTTATCGTGGCGTTGTTTTCGGACGCGCTGCTCGGCAAAATCAAAAACCTGTATAAGCACATGAAAACGATCAAAATTGTCGGCGGGTTGATCATTGTGGCGATGGGCGTTTATCTGCTCATCGATACGCTGACGTAAAGGAGGGATTTCTATGAAAAAGATAATGGTTATTTTGACGGCTCTGCTAATGGCGCTGTCATTGGCAGCTTGCGGTACCAATCAAACGACCGAGAAACCGGCGGAAACGGCAACGCCGTCGGCAGCTGACCAAGCGGCTGAGACACCTGGCGAGACCCCTGAGGCAACTGAAGAACCGTCGGTTGAAGACGTCGTTTATGAATTCGAATTTGCCGATATGGACGGCAACGTCCACAAGCTCTCGGATTATCGGGGACAGGCCGTTTACTTGCGTGTTTGGGCATCGTGGTGCGGTGTCTGTGTATCATCGCTTCCTGATCTAAATAAATTGGCGGGTGAGGATAACGACTTTGTGATGCTGAGCGTGGTGATGCCCGATTTTGGCGGGGAAATGAGCGCTGAAGACTTTACCAAATGGTATAAAGATTTGGGGTACACGAATGTGACCGTGTTATTCGATCCTGATGCGCAGGTCATGTATGATTTCGGTATCAACGCATTTCCGAGCCAAATCATGTTCGATGCGCAGGGACATATTGCTTACGGCGTCGTCGGTTCGATGGATACCGAACAGATAAAGCAGGTGATGGCGCAGATTGCAACGGGAAAACAATCATAAGTTAAAAGAAAACAGCCGGAAGCCAGTACACCTGCTGTTCACAGGCGGCAAGCCCTCCCGGTTGTTCAATAAAAAATATGTCTAACTTTTTGGGGTCACTTCAAAAGCGCCGGCTGTTTTTTTGCTCAGCCTAAATTGAAAGACCCGATCTCAATCAAGTTGCCATCAGGGTCGGCCACAAAGCTTGTGCGTTGTCCCCATGGCTCATCGGTCGGGGGAAATATGGGAACTGCGCCCGCCTCAACGACTCGAGCGTATTCCCGGTCAACATCCTCATATGAGGGTAGTCCAAACGATAACTCGATGGTTCCGTTTAAGCCCGAAGGATAGGAGTACGGCCGTGATGTCATCTTTTCAAAATCATCCCGGCTATACATAATGAGCCGCATGGAACCGGAATATAACTCGGCATTGGGCGCACCGCTCCAATCCGTACTCATACCCATCACATCGCGGTAAAACGAAACCATCTTTTTCATATCGGTGACGAACAAACCCGCCGCGTCAAATGTCAGCATAATCATTTCTCCTTCGATTTATTATCTTTGTACAGTATATCAGAAGGAACAGGACATCAGTATGTCGTGTTTAATTATACGCTTCTAAAACTTTTTTCGCGTCATTGATGATATCTTGCTTGAGTTTAGCCGGTTCACTTACGGTGACTCTGCTGCCAAAGCTCAATATCCATTCGCGCATATTTTCATAACTTGCAAAATCACGCTCAAACAAAAGCTCGTTGTTGTCTGAAACGGTGTAGCAGTCGATCCCATAGTCATCGATGAGCCGATATCTTTCACTGGCCGAAAAAACGGCTTTTAAATGCGCTTGAGTCTGCGTCAGATGATCATCGAAATTCAGCTTATCGCTTGGAATGCAGCGCGGCATATAAGTTTGCTCTGTATCAGCTAAATCCCAAAGCCGGTTCAGCTTGAAAAGCCGAAAATCTTGCTTGGTTAAACAGTACCCAAACACATACCAAGACGACCACTTAAAAACGATATGATACGGCTCAATCGTGCGGCTGCATTCGCCTTTGCCGGAATCGTACCGAAAAGAGACCTGATGCCGGTTGAGTATGGCCGCTTTGAGCAATTCGATTTTTTGCGTCAGCGAAGGCCGCCAGAATGACGCCAAGTCGATCATAAAACAGTCAGTCGTCACGGCGTGGCTCATTTTTTCGAGCAGCCGGTTGGCGCTTGATGGGCTGGTTACGCTGTTCATGCCTTGTAATCCGGCAAAAAGCGTCTGCAGCTCATCTTTGGTGAAAACCGTCTTATCGAGCGTATAGCCTTTTGCAATTGAAATACCGCCGCCATACCCTTGCGCCGTTGCCAACGGGATACCGGCTTTGCAAAGATGCTCAACATCTCGGGTGATTGTGCGGCGCGAAACCTCAAACCGGCGTGCCAGTTCGGGCGCCGTCAGCTTGTCTTCCTGCAGCAAAAGGGTGATGATGGCTATCAGCCTGTCTATTTTCATAAGCACACCTCGCTGTGAGTATAACACAAAAAATGCCGTCTGTTTGAGCCAGCTGCCACGCCGTGCTATAATAACAAAAAGCGTAAAGGACACATCGATGAGAAAAGTTATCCTCGTATCAGCAATCATATGTGCATCAATGCTTGCCGGTGCCTGCACCCATAGCCCGTCACTTGTGGTGACAACGGCTCCGGCTGTGTCCGAGCCGATGTCAGCGCCGCAGCCCACAGAGCGGCCGATGCAAGAATCGGGGCCGACAAAAACGCCTGAGGAAACGCCGGTACCCGTTAAAGGCACCATCACGGTGCGCGGCGGCGACACGCTGGAGCGCGATATCATACCGCAGCTTTGCAACGTGTTTGCTTTGGCAGAGGAGCCGGTGAAAGAGATGCTGTCTGAGGCAAAAAGCCGCTTGATCAGCGATTCGCTTACGGGCTTTCGGCGTATGGAGGGCATCATCGTGCCAGGCCGCTATGAAGTCACCAACGAAACGCTGAGCGATTATATAGCACTGTGGATAACTGGGGCAGAGCAGCGCTTCGACAGCCTTCTCACGGCGTGTGCAGAGCCGAACGGCCTTAAAGCGTATGAGCAGCTGACGCTTGCGTCCATTGTGGATTGGGAGTGTCTTAGCGATGAGTTTCAGGCAGAAGCCGCTGCCGTGCTGCTGAACCGTTTGAATAAGGGCGATAAGCTGCAGTGCTGTGCCACCGTCGAGTATGCGCTGGGGTACAGCCGCCCGTATCTGACGAGTGACGACATCAAGGTGCAGAGCGATTACAACACGTATACGTGCAAGGGTCTGCCGCCGGGGCCCATTTGTGTGGTCGACGAGCAAAGTCTGGCGGCGGGAATCGGGCGTTCGGTCGACAGCAGCCTGTACTTTTTCTTTTACGATTACGCGCCCGAAACACTGCAGGTATTTTCTGATTACAGCGCGTTCAAGGAAAAGGCGAAAATATCTAAGCAAAAGTTTCTTGATAAATATGATATCGGCAAATACGACATGGTGGACAAGCGCAGTTATTTCTTTAAGACGGAATAGCTATGGTATTATATAGCAAATTCCATATATAAGATAACGATAGAGTTGACGCATCAGATATTTTCTGATACGATAACGTAGGACTTAAGCGGGGATGCGATAGACCCCGCTTTTATCATCTTATTTGAGCAGGAGTTTTTTGACATGCCGGGCATTTCAGTATTTGGGGCGCAATGGGGAGACGAGGGCAAAGGCCGCTTCGTCGATTATCTGGCGAATGATGCCGATGTTGTGGTTCGTTATCAGGGCGGCAACAATGCAGGCCACACGATCATCGTGGAGGACGTGAAATACACGCTGCATCTGATCCCTGCCGGGTCTTTATACGACGGCAAGCTTTGCATTATCGGCAACGGCGTGGTGGTTGATCCGGGCGCACTGATTGAAGAGATGCAGATGCTTCAAAAACAGGGGCTGTCGCTGCAGAACCTGAAGATTTCCGACAGAGCGCATATGGTGATGCCGTATCATAAGGTGCTCGACGGCTTGGCCGAAGAGAACGCGGGCGATGCGCAGATTGGCACAACCAAGCGCGGCATTGGCCCATGCTATACCGATAAAGCCGCGCGAACCGGCCTTCGTATGTGCGATTTGTTGTCGGATACGTTTGCCGAAAAGCTGCGCAAGGTGCTCGATGAAAAGAACGAAATTATCACGAAGATATACGGCAAAGAACCGCTCAGCTATGACCAGATACTTAAGGAGTTCCTTGGCTACAGAGTCAAACTCAAGCCATACATCTGCGATACAGTGAGTTTGTGCCACAGCTTGTACGCAAAGAAAAGCAAAATGCTTTTTGAAGGCGCGCAGGGCATGCTGCTTGATATCGATTTTGGAACCTATCCGTTTGTGACCTCCTCGCACCCGATTTCAGGCGGTGTGAGCGTGGGCACCGGGCTGCCCCCCACGGCATTAAACGAGGTGGTCGGTGTGGTGAAATCGTATACCACCCGCGTGGGCAAGGGGCCGTTTGTGACCGAGCTGCTCGATGAAACCGGCGAAGCGATTCGCGAAAAGGGGCATGAATATGGTGCCACAACGGGACGTCCGCGCCGCTGCGGTTGGCTCGATCTTGTGATCGTCGGGTTCTCGGTGCGCATCAGCGGCATCACGTCCATCGCGCTGTCTAGAATGGATACGCTCGGCGGTTTCGACAAGGTGCTGGTTTGCACCGCGTATGAAATAGACGGTAAGATCACCAAGGATTATCCGGCCTCGCTCGACGATATCGCAAAGGCTAAGCCTGTATACCGCGAGTTTGAGGGCTGGAGCGACGATATTTCGCACGTCAGAAGCTACGATGAGCTTCCCAAGACCGCCAGAGACTATATTGAGTTTATCGAAGCGGAAACAGGCGCACCGGTCGGCATGATCGGCGTGGGGCCTGAACGCAGCGAGTGCATTGTCCGGCATAAATACTTTGAATAGAGCGCCGGAATAATAACATAATAGATAAAAATGTTTGCCGTGCCAGACGGGGAGCTAGCGGTGCCCTGAACCTGCAATCCGCTACAGCAGGGTTGGATCCCCGGTTTGAGGCACGATATTGTAAGGTATGGAGTCGGTAAGGGGCGTTGAAGAGTGGGCCCCGTGCAACGGACAACCGTGAACCCTGTCAGGCCCTGACGGGAGCAGCAGTAAGCGGATCTGCCCGTGTGCCTCGGATCAGTCTGCTCCGAGCAACCTGCCGGAATACCTCTTGGAATGTCGTGTCGATCTCCGGGTGCACGGCTTTTAATTTACCCTTTTTTCCACAGCGACGAAAAAAATGTGGACAAACCGTAAAGCTTTCATATCATTTTAAATTCGGCAGGAAAAAATCATTCCGCCGAAGAATAATTATATCTATAAGCTTTTGTTTATGAACCTCAAAATGGAGGTACAATAGTACAAAGCTATCCCAAAAAAATGGGATATAAAATCAATAGAGAGGGGGGCAGAATTATGCGCGTCAGCATAGCGGGAAAGGGCATGGAAGTGTCCGATTACTTAAAGGATCTCGTTACGAAAAAGGTGACAAAGCTGCAAAGGTATTTTGACGAGAATACCGAGGCGCACATAACCATGTCGATTCAAAGATCGCGACACATTGTGGAGGTGACCATCCCCTTCGATGGGATTGTTCTTCGTGGTGAAGAAGCCACGGGGGACATGTATGCGTCGGTTGACGGCGTGATCAAAAAGCTTGAGAAACAGATTCACAAGCACCGCACGGCGCTGAAAAAACGCCTGCACGAAAACGCGTTTACCAAGGAAGACGACGCGTTTGAGCTTTCTCTCGCTGATGAGAAAACGCCAACTGTTGTACGCACCAAAAAGTTTGTGGTGAAGCCGATGGATATTGAGGAAGCCAAGATGCAGATGGAGCTGCTGGGGCATCAGTTCTTCGTGTTCAGAAATGCCGTGACCAACGAGATTAATGTGATGTATTTGCGCCGTGACGGAGATTACGGGCTCATAGAGCCGGACGGCGAATGATAACAAAAGGAAAAGGCGGGGCAACCCGCCTTTTTTGCTTATAATCGATTTAATTCATCGGGATGATGATGCCGCCGTCCAAAGCGTTGATTTCACAAATAGATTCGGGCTGTATATACTCATAATTAACATCGTTGACGGTATATGTGATTCTGAACTTAAACAACCAGGAGGGGACAATCCATGCCTTATACGGATCGTCCTTTGCGGGTATTTGGCACGAACGAAGCTCCGCATCGGTGATTTGAATGTGTATCGTGTCATCGATCGGCTCACCATCCGAATCAAGATAGTCAGGGCGGATATATGACAGATAATCGGCAAGCCGTTTTTTGATTTGATCAAAAGGTAGCAGGTTTGTATTAGACGCAACCGTCTCTGTCGGTTGTGACATGCTGTGCCAGTCAAACTGCAGTATTTTGCCGTTGCTTATAAAAATTTCAACCGTTTCGATTATAAAAGGCGGTGTATATTGGGGAAGGTCTCCTGCGGACATGCTGCCATAGTTGGAACGAAAGCCAGCCAATTGGCCTGCACTGCGCGCAAATACAAACGAATAGCCGCCCTGGGCTTTCGAAACGGGCGTTGAAAATTCATCCCATTCCTGCGGTTGCCTTGGCAGCCAGACGCCTTTTTCCATCACATCGAGATTCAAATCGTTAATGCCTAAGTCATAGAGCGCTTTTTGTGCTTCCGCAAGCGCCTGTTCGGGTGCTTCCGAGATGCTGGCCATAACGTCATTCATATTCGCAATCAGTTGATTTTTGGAAGCGATATATGACTTGAGCGGCTCGGCTATTTCGTAATTTTCGGTATACTGCATTTCATTTTCCTGCTTCATCTGTTCAAATGTGCTGGCGGTCAAGATGCTTCCGGGGTATGTCATTTTAAAGCGACTCGGTATAGCGGCCGAGGAATCATAAGTGGATGCGCTGATCTGAGGTTCGTATTCCTCACCTGTTTCCGCAAATACATCCACATAGTTTTGAATATTGGGTTTCTTGCTTAAAATGCTGATACCATACGCTGAGAGATAGGCATCTAAAACTCTGCGATATTCCGTATGATAAGGTAAAGAAAAAGACAGATCCGTATATACTTTATCCACAGTATCCGGTGCTATATCTATCAGCTCCTGAAGTTTGTTTGACATTAATTTTAGATCATCTATATTGAAATCGCCAAACATGCCCTGAGCATTCTGTATTTTTTTTAGCTGTGCCAAACCTTCAAATTGGGTCATGGGTAGCGGCTTGTAGAACTTGCTGTCACCGACGAAATACTGCGCCAGCTGCTGAAGGCGCTCGGGTGTGAGCGGAATCTGTTCAAGCTTGTATACAGGCGTGTTGGAAAGGTTATCGGGTATCTTCACATCTAAATCGGCGTTAATTTGCATACGGCCGTCCTGAAGCGTCAGCGTTTCCTTCCAGTGCTGCGGTGCATCTATTTCTTTTGTGGTTCCCTGTAATAAAGGATCAGCAATCATCTCGGCAGATATGCCGCTTGCTTTGTTAACGACAGGAGGCGCTAACGGCGTTGGCTGGCAGGCTGTTGTGAAACAGCAAAGTAGCAGAACGGGTGCGAGCGTGATTGAAACAAACTTCACACTTCGTTTGGATGTCTGCGCCATAAATATCCCTTTAATGCGCCGTTCGGCGCTTTTTTTGCTGCGTGACATGGCAAGAACCATCGGTATTTGCCGCGCTTTGCCCGAAAGATTTAATATCAGCTCGGCATAACCGCGTCGTGCGGCGGGATCAAGATGTTTGACCACCGCGCCGTCGCAGGCCGTTTCCATATCCTTGCGTATTTCAAAATACGCCAGCCACAGAAAAGGGTTAAACCAGTAGACAGCGTTCAGCACCGTGAGAAACAAGCTCGTCAGGTGATCGCGGCGTTTGTAATGCATGCATTCGTGGCGCAGGCAGTTTTTGATCTGCTCGTCGTCCATCACGGCGAGCTTATCCATCGGCATCAGTATGGTGCGCGGAAACAGCAGCGCGGGGGAGCCGCATTCGTATTGGCACAAAAGCCGCAGCCGGGGTTTGATGTGCAGTTCGTTTCTAACCTCCGCGAACAGCGCTTGCAGATGTGCGGAAGCCGGTGCCGATTTCAAAGCAATCTTACGCGACAGCAGCACAGCCAGCAGCGCGATATACAATAGGCCGACAGCGGTACCGCCAAGCCAAACCGTCAGCACAAATTGATCCGCCGTTAACGGTTTAGCAGTTACAGCCGGGAGTACGGCGGGTGCAGTGGCTTGAACAGACACGGGTGAAACATCCGGTATGGCTGTTGTGATGCTTTCTTCAGCCAACGGCACGCTTATCGGCTCAAGAGATACGGATGCTGATTTGTCAATTGATTGACTTGTTTGAATCGGCATCACCACGGACGCCGGTTGATATGTGAAAAGGCGAATCGGGGCATCCAGCGTAACGGGCACGATTAGCCGCAGTAAAAACACAGCCCATACGGCAAAGTGCATAAACGGGGACATTTTGTTTTTGAATGCTTTTTTCAGCAAGAGTGTGGCTAAGAAAATTACGCCCGAAAAAATGGTGATTTGGAGCAACGAATTGAGTATAGACATACTTAACCCTCCTTATCAAGCCGGTCAATCAGCTGTCGCAAATCGGCCTTGTCCTTTTCGGTCAGCCCGCTTTGCTGTATCATGCTCGCGAGCAGCAGCCGTGAACTCTCGTCCGTCAGCTTTGATAGAATATAGCGGCTCTCATTGTCAATGCAGTCTTCGCGCTGGAGCTTCGGGTAATAGCAGCGGTTACCGCTGATGGTATCGAAACCGATATAGCCTTTGTCTGCCATTCGCTTTAAATAAGTTAAGTAGCTCGAGCTGTTCCAATCCACCATGCTTTTCATTCTGTCCATAATTTGAGACAGAAAGAGCGGCGACTGATGCCACAGCGTCTCCATCACAATCCATTCCTGTTTCGAGAGTGTCATATCAAACCTCCTAGAATTTACTGATAGCTATCATCTACAAGCGTAGATGATATAAACAGTATTGTCAATATAAAATTGACATTGATAGAAATTAATCCATTTTGATAAGCAAAAAAAGAGACGGAACAATCCGTCTCAACTGAGTGTCGATTAAACCCCTTCGGGTCATTCCGAGCTTGTCGAGGAATCCCATACTGAAAGCATTTTGTCATTGGATTTCTCAACTCGCTTTCGCTCGCTCGAAATGACACGAGGGAGCTTAGCTTGATCAATCGATATCAGCGCTGTTGGAATATCCTCGCTGTTCCCAGTAGCCTTTGTAATTTTCATCATCAGACAGTGTGATGCGGTTAACCCAGCGCGCCCATTTGTATCCCAGTTTTTCTTCAGCCACCACGATAAACGGGTATCCCATTTCGGGCGGCAACGCAATTCCATTCGCGTTGTAAGCAAGTATCAGCTGCTTATCCTTGATGATGTCGTAGGGCAGCGAGGTGGTGTAGCCGTCTACCGCCGAGAAAATGACGGTTGTCGCTTCGGGCTGCGCACCACCTAGATCGATCAACTCGCTGAGCCTAACGCCTTCCCAAAGTATTGTCGCTTCCCAGCCCTCCACGCAGTGCAGCGTGATCAGCCGCGCATCCGGCTGCATCGCGAGCACATCGTCATAAGTCAGTGTTTGTTCATTTTCCACCAAACCGTCAATGGTGAGAGTATAATTCTTAATATCAACTTGTTGTACGCCGCTGATGGAATTGTCTCGCGGGCCCACAGCCGGGTCTAAGCGGGCACCCTGATATTCTTTGATCTCGTTTTCACGGTATCGATCCATCGTGGTAGAGCTCACGATATCCGATGAAGGGGTTACTTTATTGCCGGCGCTACAAGCGACGAGAAGTAGAACAGCAACAGCCATTATAATAAACAGAAAACGTTTCATGTCAGCCTCCTTAACATGGTTCAATTATATCTTGCCATAAGATGTAAATATATTATAACAGCGGGGACGGCTGCATGCTACGGATATACCATATAATACCTTTATAAATAGAACATCAATACCACTGATCACAGCTAAAAACACACATCGATAACAAAAAAAGGCGGGGACAACCCGCCTTTGAGTTATTGCCTTATGAGCGTTTACAGGAAATACTTCACGCCGCTCTCAAATATCCGCTGATCCTTTTCACCGGGGACGTTCTTGAGCGTGTTTTTTGTAAACCGCTCGCTGTGCGCCATTTTTCCGAACACGCGTCCGTCGGGCGAGAGCAGCCCTTCCACAGCCAGCAGCGATCCGTTCGGGTTTCCGTTGCCCATCGTCGGCTTGCCCGCAGCATCTACATACTGCGTGGCCACCTGCCCCGCTTCAAACAGTGCCGTCGCTTCGTCAAGGCGTGCCGCAAACCGACCTTCGCCGTGCGACACCGCCACTGTGTGGATATCGCCGGGCCGGCAGTGCATCAACCACGGCGACTTGTTCGACACGATACGCGTGCGCACGGCCTGTGACACGTGGCGGCCGATCGTGTTGAACGTTAGGGTCGGGCTCATCTCCGTCATGTCGCGGATATCACCATACGGCACGAGCCCCAGCTTAATCAGCGCCTGAAATCCGTTGCAAATGCCGAGTATCAGCCCATCCCGGCTGAGCAGATTCAGCACCGCGTCCTTCACGCGCGGTTCGCGGAACAGCGCCGCAATGAATTTGCCGGAGCCGTCCGGTTCGTCGCCGCCCGAGAAGCCGCCGGGGAACATGATAATCTGGCTTTCGCTGATACGCTTCACAATCTCGCTGATGCTGAACTCAATATCTGTTGCGGAGAGATTGCGTATCACAAACGGATGTGCGATGCCGCCCGCGCGGTTAAACGCGTTCGCCGAATCGTACTCGCAGTTGGTGCCCGGAAACGCCGGAATAAAAACGCGCGGCTGTCCGCATTTGCCGGTGAAGATGTGGATAGATTCGGCGGTGAAAAGCTTGTCCGGCGCGTCGCCCGGCGTATGCGCATGCACAGGGAACACGCCTGAGAGCGTGCTTTCGTACGTCGTCATCAATTCATCGAGCGCAACCGACTCAGCGCCGACGCTGAGGCTTGCCCCGCCGGTCTGGCCGATCAATTCAAAATTCAGCCCGTCGCCTTCGAGTATGATATCGCCGTACGCCTTTTGGCTCAGTTCATCGAGGTTATACGTGTTCAGGCGCGCGCCGATGCCATTGCCGAACGCCATTTTGGCAACAGCGGCGAGAATGCCGCCGCGCTCCACCGCACAGGCTGCGGTTATTTTGCCGCCGACAATCCCTTTAAGCACCTGGGCGTAAACACTTTTTATGCTTTCAAAATCGGGCATGCCGTCTTCACCTCGCCGAATGCGCGCGCGGTATATGCTGCTGCCCGCCTTTTTAAATTCGGGGGAAATCACATGCGCACTGTTCTGCGTGCAGAGTGCGAACGAGACGAGTGTGGGCGGTACGTGGATGTTCTCGAAAGTACCGGACATTGAATCCTTACCGCCGATCGCGGGCGTACCGAGATTTCGCTGCGCCCACCACGCGCCGAGCAGCGCCGCCAGCGGCTTGCCCCAGCTTGTCTTCGTGCGCATGCGTTCGAAATATTCCTGAAAAGTGAGCCACGCGCGCGACGCGTCGCCGCCTGTCGCCGTCAGCTTCGCAAGAGACAGCACCACCGAATAAACAGCGCCGAGCAGCGGGTTTTTTTCCATCATATACGGGTCAAAACCGTATGAGAACAGCGTGGCCGTGTCGCATTCACCGTCTGCCGCGATTTTCGCCGCCATCGCCTGCATTGGCGTGATACCGTTAGTACCGCCGAGCGGCATCACCACTGACGATGCGCCGATCGTTGAATCGAACATCTCTATCAGCCCCTTTTTGGAGCAGATATTCAAATCACTCATCATCGCGCCGAGTCGCTTCGAAAGCGAGCCGGTAAACGGTTCGCTGAAAAGTTTGTCTGTTTGCAAACCGGAGATGTGCGCCTCGGCTGTGGCTGTGGCGCCGTTTGTGTCTAAAAAAGCGCGGGAGATCGAGACGATGGGCTTGCCGTGCCACAGCAGCTGCATACGCCCCGCATCGGTCACTTCGGCCACTTTGGCCGCGTGCAGATTTTCCTGCGCCGCGAGAGCGAGAACCGCGTCCAAATCCTTCGGGTCTATCACCACCGCCATGCGTTCCTGGCTTTCGGAAATCGCGAGCTCCGTGCCCGAAAGCCCTTCGTATTTTTTACGGACGAGGTCAAGGTTCACGCAAACGCCGTCAGACAGCTCGCCGATGGCCACACAAACGCCGCCCGCGCCGAAATCGTTGCAGCGTTTGATACGGCGCGAGAACTCGCTATTACGGAAAAGCCGCTGCAGTTTGCGCTCGGTTAATGGGTTGCCCTTTTGCACCTCCGCACCGCACACGTCGATCGACTGCTTGTCGTGCGCTTTGGAGGAGCCCGTTGCGCCGCCGCAGCCGTCACGGCCTGTCGCACCGCCGAGCAGCAATATGTAATCCCCGGGCTGCGGTGTTTGGCGCACCACGTTATCGGCGGGGGCAGAGCCCACCACCGCGCCGATCTCCATGCGCTTTGCCTTGTAACCGTCGTGATAAATTTCGTCTACCAGCCCCGTCGCGAGGCCGATCTGGTTGCCGTAGGAGGAATACCCCTCGGCCGCACCGCGGCTGATTTTACGCTGCGGCAGCTTGCCGGGCAGTGTGTCTTCGATGCGTTCACGCGGGTCGCCGCTGCCTGTCACGCGCATCGCGTGATACACATACGAGCGGCCCGACAACGGGTCGCGAATCGCGCCGCCGAGGCACGTGGCCGCGCCGCCGAACGGTTCGATCTCGGTGGGGTGGTTGTGCGTCTCGTTTTTAAACATAATCAGGTAATCCTGAGGTTTGCCGTCAACCAAAACGGTTTCGCGTATCGAGCACGCGTTGATCTCGTCGGATTCGTCAAAACCAGCCATCAGCCCCTGTTTTTTGGCTTCCTTGGCGTACAGCGTGGCGAGGTCCATCAGGCAGATGTCTTTTTCACGGTCGCCGTAAACGGCTTTGCGTGCCTTTAAATAGTCTTTGTAAATGGCTTTGGCCTGCAGCGCATCGTCGTCAAACGTCACGTTGTCGAGCCGTGTTAAAAACGTGGTATGGCGGCAGTGATCCGACCAGTAGGTATCAATCACGCGCAGTTCCGCGAGTGTAGGGTCGCGGTGTTCGTCATTGCCGAAATAGGCCTGTACAAACTTTAAGTCATCAAAGCTCATCGCGAGTGCGTAGTCGCTGAGCATAGCGCTAAGGCCATTGTCGTTAAGCGCGGTAAATCCGTGAAGCACGGGCACATCAGGCGGCTCAGGCAGCATTTCAGCCAGTGTTTCGGGAAGCGCGAACGAGGCCTCGCGCGATTCAACCGGGTTGATCACATAGTTCTTAATGTCATCGGCATCCTGTGCCGTTACGCCCGAGAGCACATAAACCGTTGCACACCGAACGGCGGGACGCTCGCATCGTACCGCGAGCTCACAGCACTGCGCGGCGCTGTCTGCACGCTGGTCGTACTGGCCGGGCAGATACTCTACCGCAAACACGGTATCTTCGTCAGCATGCGCAAAATCGCCGAAGAAAACAGTGTCGATCGGCGGCTCCGCAAACACCGTGCTGAGCGCGGTGTTGAAGCTTTGGTCATCCATTCCTTCTACATCATACCGAATCAGTATGCGCACACCTTTGAGGCCCTTTTTACCCAGCGTGCTGCGAAAATCACTCAGTGCTTTTTTGGCCGCGATATTGAAACCGTCCTTCTTCTCTACATAGATGCGTCTGACCTGCGACATATTCCGTACAATCTCCTTCTTAATGGGCCGATAGCCCGTATAAAAACTGATATATTTAAAGTATAAATGTTTTTTTGTTCGGGTGCAATAATTCAGACGGCTAGCTGTGCCAAGAAAATGAGAAAGGTTCGTGTTTGCGGCGGTGCAGGGGCTGCTGCCATCTGTATAAAATTTTAGGGGCAGTGCACACGCGGCACATAAAAGATGAGCAGTTTGTGAAATGTTGAAATGGCTCTTTTAAAAGATAAGAAATTAGACTATAATATATATTATATAGAAGAGTTTAAATCAAACACGCTGGGAGGTAACACATGCTGCACATCGGCAAAGATGCCATGGTGCCACTCAAGGATATTATACTGATTCTTGATTACAAGGAAGCCATGACGAATGACGACACACATAACTGCTTAAAAAAATTAAAAGACAGTGCCCATCAGATATTTCTTGAAGAGTATAACATCAAATCGGTAATCGTGGCCCGGTTTCTTGAGAAATATTTTATTTATTACTCACCCATCTCTTCTGCCACACTCTACAAACGTTCTCGATCTTAGATTTTTGATAAACGAAGGAGACACTCATGCCAAGCAATCAAAATGAACAGCAATACGATGCCTCGCAGATTCAGGTGCTCGAAGGCCTGGAACCTGTGCGCAAAAGACCCGGAATGTACATTGGGTCCACCGATGAGCGCGGGCTGCATCACCTTGTTTACGAAGTGGTGGACAACTCGGTGGATGAGGCGATGGCCGGATTTTGCGATAAAATTGAAGTCACGATCAAAGCGGACGGCAGTGCGCTGATTGTGGATAATGGCCGCGGTATTCCGGTGGATATTCACCCCAAGGTGGGCAAATCCTCGCTGGAGGTGGCCCTCACCATGCTGCACGCGGGCGGCAAGTTCGGAGACGGCGGCTATAAGGTGTCGGGCGGTCTGCACGGCGTCGGCGTGTCGGTTGTCAATGCGCTGTCAAAGAAGCTGATTGCGCAGGTGAAGCGCGACGGCAAGGTATACGAGATGTTGTTTCTTCGCGGTGAGCCGCAGGGCGATATTAAGGTTGTCGGCGAATCGTCCGACACGGGAACATCGATACAGTTCTGGCCGGATGAAGAAATTTTCGAAACGGTGGATTTCGCGTTTGATACGCTGCGTGCGCGTATGCGTGAGCTGGCGTTCCTTAACGGCGGCGTGCGCATATTGATGACTGACGAGAGAAAAGACCAGCATTATGATTACTGCTTTGAGGGCGGTATCAATTCATTCGTTAAATTCCTCAATAAGAACAAGGTGTCGCTGCACGAAGAACCGATCTATTTTAGCACCGAGAAGGATACCACCTGCGTGGAAATCGCGATGCAGTACAACGACACGTACAACGAGAACATATTTACTTACGCGAATAACATTCCGACGCACGAAGGCGGCACGCACTTGATGGGCTTTAAATCAGGCCTGACGCGAGTGATGAACGATTACGCACGGCGCTTTGGTATGATTAAAGAAAAAGATGAAAATCTGTCGGGCGAAGACATTCGCGAAGGGCTGACGGCGGTTATCAGCGTGAAAATTTGTGAGCCGCAGTTTGAAGGGCAGACCAAAACCAAGCTGGGGAACAGCGAGGTCAGGCCGCTGGTGGACAGCGCGCTCGCAGACGGGCTGAAAAACTTTCTCGAGGAAAACCCCGCCGTAGCCAAAGAAATATTGAACAAATGCCTGATTGCGCGGCACGCGCGCGAGGCGGCGAGAAAGGCGCGTGAACTCACAAGGCGCAAATCCGCGCTCGAGAGCGCATCGCTGCCCGGCAAGCTGGCCGACTGCAGCGAACGCGATCCGTCGCTATGCGAAATATTCCTTGTAGAGGGCGACAGCGCGGGCGGCAGCGCCAAGCAAGGCAGAGACCGCCGGTTTCAGGCGATACTGCCGCTGCGAGGCAAGATATTGAACGTGGAAAAAACGCGGCAGGATAAGGCGCTGGCCAACAACGAGATACGGACGATGGCGACAGCCTTCGGCGCGGGCATCGGCGAGGAGTTCGATGTCAGCAAGCTCCGGTACAACCGCATTATCTGCATGACAGATGCCGACGTGGACGGCAGCCACATCCGCATACTGATGCTCACGTTCTTTTACCGTTACATGCGCGAGCTGATCGACGGCGGGCATGTGTACATCGCGCAGCCGCCGCTGTATAAGGTGGTTAAGAACAAGGTCGAAAAATACATCTACAGCGACGATGCGCTCGAAAAATATCTCACCGAAATCGGCCGCGAGGGCATTGCGATACAGCGCTACAAAGGTCTTGGCGAAATGAACCCCGAGCAGCTTTGGGATACCACGATGGACCCCGAACACCGGACACTGCTGCAGGTTTCCATTGAGAACGCGATTGAGGCGGAGGAGATATTCACGATACTGATGGGTGACTCGGTGGAACCAAGGCGCGAGTTTATTGAACAGAATGCCAAGCTTGTGATGAATTTGGACATTTAAGGGGTGAACGAAATTGGACGAAAAAAGAAAAGCGATTCAACCGATTAATATTGAAAAAGAAATGAAGACGTCGTTCATCTCGTATGCGATGGCGGTTATCATCAACCGTGCGCTGCCAGATGTGCGCGACGGCCTAAAGCCGGTGCACCGGCGTATACTTTACTCGATGAGTGAGCTAGGCAACACACCGGACAAGCCGTTTCGTAAATCCGCGCGTATTGTGGGTGACGTGCTCGGTAAATACCATCCGCACGGCGATTCGGCGGTGTATATGTCAATGGTGCGTATGGCGCAGGATTTTTCCACGCGGCATCTGCTCGTATCGGGCCACGGCAACTTCGGCAGTGTCGACGGCGACTCTCCGGCGGCCATGCGTTACACCGAAGCGCGGCTTTCTCATATTTCCATGGAGCTGCTGCGCGATCTTGAAAAAGATACGGTGGATTTTTACCCGAACTTCGACGAAACGCTGATGCAGCCCACAGTGCTGCCGTCAAAATACCCGAACCTTCTTGTGAACGGCTCGGGCGGTATCGCGGTGGGCATGGCAACGAACATTCCGCCGCACAATTTGGGAGAAGTGATTGACGCGGCGGTTTGCCTGATTGACGACCCGGACGCGGACGTGCAGGATTTGATGCAGCATGTAAAGGGACCGGATTTCCCGACGGGCGGTATTGTGATGGGCACGGCCGGTATCACGCAGGCGTATCACACGGGGCGCGGCAAAATATGTGTGCGTGCCAAGGCCGAGATCGAGGAATTTAAGGCGGGGCGTCAGCGCATAATTGTGAACGAAATACCGTATCAGGTGAACAAAGCGGCGCTGATTACACGCATTGCCGAGCTGGTGCAGGATAAGCATATTGAGGGCATATCAGATATCCGTGACGAGAGCGACAAGCGCGGTATGCGCATTGTTATTGAACTAAAACGCGATGTGAACGCGAACGTGATCTTGAACCGGCTTTATAAGCATACGCAGATGCAGGATACGTTCGGTGTCATTATGATTGCGCTGGTGGACGGTGAGCCCAAAGTGCTGAACCTTAAAGAGCTGCTCTATCATTACCTTGAGCATCAAAAGGTTGTGATTATCCGCCGAACGAAGTTTGATTTGGAAAAGGCAGAAGCACGCGCGCACATACTGGAAGGCTTGATCATCGCTCTTGATAACATTGATGAGGTTGTGGAGCTGATTAAAAAATCGCCAGATGTGCCGTCTGCGCGAGACGGCCTTATGGCACGCTTCGGGCTCAGTGACAAGCAGGCACAGGCGATACTCGATATGCGTCTGCAGCGCTTAACGGGTCTCGAACGCGACAAGATCGTCAGCGAATACGAAAAGCTGCTCGAGCGCATCGCCTACTTAAAGCTGATACTTGCCACGCCACAAATGGTGCTGGATATCATTAAGGAAGAGATGCTCGAGATAAAAGATAAATATGCCGACGAGCGCCGCACCGAAATCACGTTCAGCGCGGACGACATTGACCTTGACGAGTTGATACAGGAAGAGGAGATGGTGGTGACGCTGACACACTACGGGTATGTCAAACGCATCCGCTCCGACGCTTACCGCACGCAGAAACGCGGCGGTAAGGGCGTTACCGGAATGTCTACCCGTGAGGAGGATTTTGCGGAGCATGTGATGGTTACCTCCACACACGCGCATCTGTTGTTCTTTACGAATCAGGGCAAGGTATACCGCCGCAAATGCTATGAGCTGCCCGAGACGGGGCGCACGGCCAAGGGCATGGCCATTGTTAATCTGCTGCAGCTCGATGCGAACGAAAAGGTATCTGCTGTGTTCCCAATCACCGACTTCTCGGACGACACGATGCTTGTGATTGCCACGAAAAACGGCTTTATTAAGAAGACAACCGTCAGCGCGTTTAAAAACATCCGCCAGAGCGGCCTCATTGCGGTGGGCTTGCGGGACGGCGACGAGCTGATCAGCGTGCGCGAAACGAGCGGTAAGGACGAACTGATCATCGGCACGGCACAGGGCATGTCGGTGATGTTCACCGAGGAGGATGTGCGCGATATGGGCCGCACCGCCATGGGCGTGAAAGCCGTAGCGCTGCGCGAGGGAGACGCGGTGGTCGGCATGGATATTGTGCGTGCAGACTGCGATGTGCTGGTGATTTCCGAAAACGGCTATGGCAAGCGGACGCCGGTTTCCGAATACAAGGTGCAAAAACGCGCGGGCATCGGCATCAAAACGCTCAAGGTCACCGAAAAAACGGGCATTCTTTGCGCCATCGGTTTGGTGGACGGCAGCGAGGATATCATACTGATTAATGATGCGGGCGTCATCATCCGTATGCGTGTTGGGGAAATTTCCGTGTTTGGGCGCGATACGCAGGGCGTGAAGCTGATGAATGTGGATGAAGAGACGCGCGTGGTATCGGCAGCACTTGTTCCGCACGACGACGAAGAAGAAAATGAGACCGAATGATTTGAAATAGCTCCGGAAACTAAAAACAGTTTCACAAAAGGAATACAAATTTTTGTAGTGGCTATTGCATTCATATACCACATGTTGTACAATTCGATTTGACAGACATTTGTACACAAAGCGGTAAATGCCAATATCCGCGATATAAGCGTATTCCTTCAAAATGCACAGTTTTACGACGGTGTAGAGGGGGCTTAATCTTGAAGGAATATGCAATGGATACGGGGGAGGACATGTGCCTCTCCCGTGTTGAAATCACGGGATCATCAAGAAGGCTTTTATGATGATCGGCAGGAGCAAACAGCTTTGAGGTATAGAAAAAAGAAACGCTTTTTTTTCATTAAGCAAAATCATTTAAGAGTCATCGTCGGCATCGGAATTGTGCTGGTTGTCGCCGCGATTGTATTCTTCATTTTATCTGTTACAAGTCATCAAACAAGCAAACAGAATGCTGTTGATAAAGTGGCCGCCCTAGGCCTTGTTAACGTGGGGTTAAGGGGAGATTTAAACAAGCTTTGTACCTACAACGAGGAAACGGGCATGTTTGAAGGCTTTGAGAAAGATCTGTCTGATGAGCTCGTCAACCGCCTTTTCGGCGACGCAGTGATTAAGTACGATGTGAACGTGAATACCGAGACGCGCACCGCTTATTTAAAGCGCGGTGATGTTGATTTTGCGCTGGGCGCGGCGACATATTTAAAAATCAGCGGTGTTGCCTATTCGAAGCCGTATTTTTCGGACGGCAGCGCATTCTTGGTAATGGAGGACAAAACAAAAAGCATGCAGGCGCTGTCAGGCGGGGTCATCGGCATCGTTCAGGGGTCGATGCATGCGCAGGAAGGCAATACAAAAAAGGATGAAAACGCCACGTTGATGTCAGACTATTTAAAAAAGCTGGAGATTGAAGCGAGCGTGAAGATATTTGCATCATACCCGGAGGCGATTGATGCGCTGCGCAACGGATTTGTGGATGCCGTTTGTGCCAGTGAAACGGCGCTGACGCAATTTGGCAGGCCCGGCATGCTGATGCTGCCCGAACGCTTCATGCCAAACGATTACCGCGTGTGTATTCCAACCGCGCTCGGTCTTTTCACAGAAGCGGTGGATGATGCGCTTGAAGGCATGAAAAACGACGGGACGCTCGAATCGCTGATGAAAAAATGGAATTTGATTAATTACTCTGAACTAGCAGAGCAATAGTGCATTTAAAACCGGAGGAACGAATGAGTACGGGATTGATCAGAGTGGCTGCGGCGGTGCCCGAGGTTGCAGTCGGTAACATTAAGAAAAACAAAACGTGCATTGTCGCGATGATGAAGCAAGCGGATCAAGACGGCGTGTCAGTGGCGGCGTTTCCGGAGCTTTGCATCACGTCGTATACGCTTGGGGATCTGTTTCGTCAGAGAAGCATCATGGAACAGAGCGAGAAACACCTTTCTGAACTGCTGGCAGAAACAAAGGACTTAAGTGTGCTCGGCATTGTGGGTATGCCGCTTTATGCAAACGACAAGCTGTATAATACGGCGGTCGTTTTTCAGTCGGGCAGGGTGCTCGGCGTGATACCCAAGGCCTACATACCGAATTACTCTGAATATTATGAGCAGCGCTGGTTCACCTCGGGGTTGGAGGTGATCGGCCAAACCGTTCAGTTGGCAGGCCAAACCGTTGCGTTCGGCACCGATATACTGTTTGAATGTGAGCAAATAAAAGAGCTGGTGCTCGGTGTGGAAATCTGTGAAGACCTTTGGGTGCCGTTTCCGCCCCATGGGTTTCAAGCCATGGCTGGTGCAACACTGTTTGTTAACATCTCGGCCAGTAACGAACTGGCTGGAAAGAGCGATTACCGCGAAGAGATGATCAAGCATCAGTCGGGGCGATTTGTGGGCGCTTATGTGTATGTATCGGCAGGGCCGGGAGAATCCACCACGGATACCGTGTTCGGCGGGCATGCCGTGATTGCGGAAAACGGCTATCTGATAGCGGCTTCCAAACGGTTTTCGTTTGAGCAGCACATGACAGTAACCGAGATCGACCTGCATCGGCTGATTCATGACCGTATACTCAAAAACACATATATGTACAGCGAGGCCCACGTTACATACCGGCGCATTCCGTTTAAAGCGTGCGAAACGCAGCCAAAGTACCGACACATAGAAAAAATGCCGTTTGTTCCGGATGACACCACCGTGCGCGACACGCGCTGCGACGAGGTTTTCAACATACAGGTGACGGCACTGGAACGCAGGCTGCGGCACACGGGCTCAAAGTACATGGTTATCGGCGTATCGGGCGGGCTCGATTCGGCGCTTGCGCTGATGGTGGCCTGCGAAGCGGCGGTAAGAGCCGGGCTGAAAAAAGACGCTGTCGTCGGCGTGGTGATGCCGGGGTTTGGCAGCACCGAGGCCACACAGACGCTTGCGCGGCGCCTGGTGACGGCCACGGGCGCAACGTTGAAGGAAATCAGTATTGTGGATGCGGCCAAAGCGCATCTGGAGGATTTGGGACACGGCGGCCAGGCGGATGTGACCTATGAAAACGCGCAGGCACGTGAACGAACACAGGTGCTGATGGATCTCGCAAATCAATACGGCGGTATCGTGGTGGGTACGGGCGATTTATCTGAGCTGGCGCTCGGCTTTTGCACGTACGCGGGAGACCAGATATCGATGTATGGTGTGAATGCGGGCGTGGCCAAAACGTTGATCAGAGAGATTGTCCTGTTTGTTTCACGCGATGATGCGGTTTTGGAGCCGATTGCGCGTGAGATCGTGGCCATTCCGCCATCGCCGGAGCTGCTGCCGCCCGAGATGGGCAGCGATCGTCAGGACACACAAAAGCAGATCGGGCCGTACGAGCTGAACGACTTTTTCATGTATTATATGCTGCGCTTTCAGATGGCACCCAAAAAGATACTGCTGCTTGCAGTGCACGCGTTTGATGAATACAGCCCCGGGCAGATCAAAGAACAGCTGAAGAAATTTTATGGACGGTTTATCTCCTCGCAGTTTAAGCGCTCGTGTATGCCGGACGGCCCCAAGGTGGGCAGCGTGTCGCTATCGCCGCGCGGCGATTGGCGCATGCCGTCGGACGCAGAGGCCGATATGTGGATCGCCGAGCTTGATGATTAGAAAGGATGCCACCATGCATTTTGACATAACGAAGAGAAACGGAAAACTGATCATAGAAAACTTGAACTGTGACTGTGCTTATGATCACAATATACCGAAAATGGACATCTATATTCGCTCGGGGCTGATTGATACCGTGGCTGACTGCATCAAGCAAAGCGGTCTTGGGCAAAATGTGCTGATTGTGGCCGACAAAACCACGTATGCCGTGGCGGGGCAGCGGGTGGAAAACAACTTAAAAGCGGCGGGCTTTAATTGCCGCGTTTGCTTGCTGCCGGGAGAGCATATTGAGCCGACGCTGGAAATGGCTGATTTGATTAAAGCAAACGTTGATGATCAAACGGACTTTCTTCTCTCTGTGGGATCCGGCGTGGTGACAGATCTCACGCGCTACAGCGCTTTTCACACCGAAAAGCCGTTCGCGGCGTTCGGAACGGCGGCTTCGATGGACGGCTACACATCCATCACGTCGTCGATGATGATTGACAACATGAAGATTAGCAAATACGGCAAAGCGGCCCGGCTGATTATGTTTGACCCGGCTGTGCTGGCCACGGCACCGCCGCTGATGCAGGCCTCGGGCGTGGGCGATGTTTTGGCTAAATACGGCGTGATTGTGGATTGGAAGCTGGGTAGCGTGGTGACCGGCGAGGTTTTTTGCCCGCTGTGTGAACAGCTGCTGCTGATGGGGCTGCAAAAATGCTCGGAAAACATGGAGGAGATCATTGCGCGCAGTGAAAAGGGCATGGAAGCGCTGATTGAATCGCTGATACTCGCGGGGCTGACGGTGCTGATCGTGAAAAACACGCGTCCGGTCGCGTCGGTGGAGCATAACATGGCGCATTATTGGGATATGATGTACGTGGCGTGCGGCGGCAAACCCGTTCCGTCACACGGCATTTGCGTGGGTATCGGGTTTATCTACTGTCTGCTGTATCACGATATGCTTAAAAAAGCCGATTTTGAGAAGATAAATAAAGAAGCAGTGAAAGCGAGCCGACTGACGAAGCAGCAAAAGAAGGATTATATCTGCGGCTGCTATCCGCCGGGTGCCGGAGAAGAGATTATGGAAGCCAACAGCGATTGGTATATAGAATGGGACGAGCAGCAGCGGCGTATGGACGCGTTGATCAATTATCACAGCCAATATGTGAAGGACACGGCCATACTGCCGGATGTGAAAGACATGATTTCGTATTTTGAGCGCTTGGGTGCACCGGTCAGTGCCACCAAGGCAGGTATATCGCGTGATCGACTAAAAAATGCGCTGATTTGCACCAAAGATTTTCGGCTGCGGTACTCCATCGCGCAGGCACTCGGGGAACTCGGACTGCTGAACGAATGCGCTGAAGAGGTGCTGAAGATGGAGAAGTCTTTATAAACATCGATTCAAAAGGCATGCTATTTGAGTAACGCATAAAGGCTTCTCTTTGAGGAGAAGCTGTCGCCGACAGGCGACTGATGAAGTGTTTTTGTCTGAGGCTTATAATAAGTCATCTCATTTGGTTCTTTGAATACCTTGTCTTATATAAAATAGGCCTCTAAAACAATAAAACCCCGCCTCGGCGGGGTTTCGTTATCTCTGAGACTATTGAACCTCTTTGTAGTAAACGGAGAGCATCATTTCAAGTGTTTTCGCTTCATCATGCTTAATGACGCTGGCTCCTTTTATGCTGGTAATATCGCCCGGTACAGCGAGCTGCTGTATGGAATCGATATCCATATTGTTGAGAATCTTCGCAAATGCAAGAGCCTGATCCAAATTAAGATCCGTCTTTCCGTAGGCATTTAGCTTATCCCAAAGCTTTGTCATGGCTTCCACCGCGCCCATATCCTTGATTTTCTTGGCCAGCTGAAGCATGAAATAGCGTTGATGCGTGGCACGACCGATGTCTCCGCCCGGGGTATTATGACGATCGCGCAGGTATAACTGCGCTTTGTCGCCTTTCAGCTTGACGGTTTTGCCCTTGCTGCCCACATCGGGTATCGTAGTATCCAGCTTGACTTCCACACCGCCCACAGCATCAGCGATCGTTGCAATCGAGTCGATATCTATGCTGGCATAGAACGAAATGGGGATATTCAGCGAGAAATCAAGCGGCGTATCAAGATCAATCTTACGCTCGAAGAAGTTTTGAATACAAGCCTTGGCGTTAGACGCACCGAACTTGTTCGGGCCGCCGCCGAATAAATAGGCTGTGTTCATTCTGTTTTTAGTCATTTCGGTGATCTTGCCGGTTTTGGTATCGATTTTTGAGATATCTGACCACGTATCGCGCTGAATGGATATCAATGTCGCGTTTTTTGCAACGGTGTCCACCGCGCAGACAATCATCATATCGCTGTGGTTACCGACCTCGCGCTCTGTGGTGGTATCAACCCCAAGAAACAAAATGTTAACCATGTTTTCGTTTCTCTTATAGCTTTTGCCGTTGTAAGTAATGACGTCCGGTGAGGGCTGCTGTGTCTGAACGCCGCTCACTTCCGGATCGATATCGACAGCCTGAGTGGGTTTTGCCGTATCGACAAACAATGCCGTGTAATTATCGTTGGTGAGTTGACCATAAATAATGATGCCGACCACAACGAGCCCCACGACCAATGCGCCGAGTGCGATGAGCATAATTTTAAGCTGTTTGCTGTTTTTGTTGGCCGAATTTCGGCCTCTGGCGTTCGTTTTTTGGGCGCCGCCAGAAGCGCCGTATCCTCTGACTTTCAATCAAAATTCTCCTTATCGCTTAGTTTTCCACCACCATGCGATACATAACTGATTAATAATTGTTGTAATAATCGCCCTTGCGGTAGTCGTAGACTGTGCCGTTGGCGTAATACTCCACATTGTCGAGCGACATGCCGGTGCCGATGGCCACACAGGAAATGGCGTCTTCGGCGACATAGCAGGGAATGCCTGTTTTTTCGCTGAGCAAGCGGTCAAGGCCGTATAACAGCGCGCCGCCGCCTGTCATGCAGATGCCGTTCTCGGCGATATCCGACGAAAGCTCCGGCGGGATGCGTTCCAGCACACCGTGCAGCGTTTCCATCATCGCGTTAAGCGGCTCTTCCAGCGCCTCAATCGTTTCGTTGGAGCTAATGGTGACCACCTTGGGCAGCCCGGAAATCAGATTTCGACCAGCCACTTCCATAAAAATCTGCTCTTTGCGCGGGAAAGCGGAACCGATGTTAATTTTGATTTCTTCGGCGGTGCGTTCACCAATCAGCATATTGTGCTTTTTCTTCATATACCTGACGATTGCTTCGTCAAACTTGTCGCCCGCAACTTTCACGGAATCGCTGATAACGATGCCGCCGAGCGATATCACAGCGATATCCGTTGTTCCGCCGCCAATATCCATCACCATGTTGCCAAACGGCGCGGAAATATCAATGCCGGCACCAATAGCGGCTGCCATTGGTTCTTCAATAAGACCTGTGTGGCGTGCGCCCGCTTCTTCTGTTGCCTCAATAACACTGCGTCGTTCCACTTCAGTAACACCCGAGGGAACGCAGACGATAACGCGCGGTTTAAAAAACAGCTTGCGGCCGATAACCTTGCGCAGGAAATAGCGCAGCATTCTTTCGGTGTCGTGGAAGTTGGAAATCACACCGTTGCGAAGCGGCCTTACCGCGACAATGTTGCCGGGTGTTCTGCCAAGCATAATGCGCGCTTCTTCACCGATTGCAATGATCTCGCCTGTGGTGCGGTTTACGGCAACCACCGAAGGCTCGCGCAGCACAATTCCCTTGCCTTTAACATAAACGAGTACGCTTGCCGTCCCAAGGTCAATGCCGATGTCGTTGAATTCAAACAAGCCCATCTATTCAAAACCCCTTTAAAAAGTTATTTGCCACCACATATACAGATAGATTATACTATAATACAACTATCGACTTTTTTCAACCTGCATTATTCATGTAAAAAACGACGGGGATTCACGATATTGTGTGCTCTTTGAGGCCGGATATTAAACACAGTAGATCGTCCAGCGTATTTAACCGAACGGCAGCTTCACGCAGTTTGGCTGCACCGCTCATGCCTTTAAAGTACCAGGCGGCATGCTTGCGAATCTGCTTCATCGCAACGCGTTCCCCTTTATCCATACAGGCCAGCCGCGCCTGCTTCACAAGCGCATCAATCTTTTCATCGGCAGATGCCGGTGCTGATTCTGTGCCGTATTGTAAAAGCTGCCTGATCTCTCTGAATAGAAACGGATTGCCGATGGCACCGCGGGCCACCATTACCGCATCACAGCCGGTCTGCTCAAGCATCCGCAATGCGTCTTGCGCGCAGAAAATATCGCCGTTGCCGATAACGGGAATGCTCACAGCGCGTTTCACCTCGGCGACAATGCTCATGTCGGCTTGACCGCTGTAGAACTGGCTGCGTGTGCGGCCGTGAACGGCGGCAGCCGCCGCGCCGGATTGCTCGGCCATACGCGCGAAATCCACCGCGTTTACACTTTGGTCGTCCCAGCCTTTTCGGAATTTAACGGTGACGGGTTTTTTGGAGACGCTGACGGCAGCTTTAATAAGAGATGAAGCCAGTGCCGGGGTTTTCATCAAAGCGCAGCCCTCGCCGTTGGAGGTGATTTTGGGCGCGGGGCAGCCCATGTTGATATCAAACAGAGCGATACGATCAGAGTATCGCTCCTGCAAAGAGTCTATGCTGGCTTTCAGCGCATCCGCATCGCTTGCGAACAGCTGAACACCGACGGTCTTTTCATTCTCCGCGAAGGAGAGCAGAGAGGCTGTTTTGGCGCTGCCGTATTTTAAGCCTTTGGCGCTCACCATCTCCGTGTAGGTAAAATCTGCACCCTGTTCCACCGCGATATGCCGAAACGCTGCATCCGTGACGCCGGCCATGGGTGCGAGATAGGCTTTGCTTTGCATCAGTCTTCAATAATCTCCTCGGGGTTCGCCGGTGTGGGCGACGGCGTGGGCGACGGCGTGGCCGTTGCAGATGGCGGCGGTGTGGGAGAAGGCTGCGGCAGCATTTCAACAAGCTTCATTGATACAATGCGCCAGCTGTCTTCATACCGCGTGACAGAAACATCATAGATGCCGTTATCCCACAATGGCGCAGTGGTGGGCGCGGCTTTGCTCTTCTCGTCGGCAAACAGCTCGGCTTTAATATCCGTGACTTTTTCGGTGACACGAAGTGTGACAGTACCTTGCCACGGCAACACCAAGGCAAAGCCGATGTCTGATTTGTAGTCGAAATCGGAGACATCAAACGACTTGTATGCAGATGAATTGAGTAATGTATCCTGCTCTAAGAAGTTCTTAGAAAACACTTTGGACAGCAAGGAAGGATCATCGTTTTTGATCACCACATCTGCGCGTGTTTGAAGCCCGTCTTTCACCATTGTTTGTATGGTCATATAATCCATAGCTGCAAAGAATGACAGCACAACAAGACCCACAATGAAACCGCATATGAGCAGTCTGGTTAAAAAGAACCATAGAAACCGAAGCACAACACGAATCGATGGCGACAAATGTATCACTCCTTTTCAGCGTCCATCATACCATAATTGCGTGTTATCCACAATACGCACACGATGACGAATAAAACCAGCAAACGAAAAACATCCGGACGAGGATTATCGCCCGGACGCCTTTGAAAAAAATATATAAGAGCGAAACGCTCGTTATACACTATTCTTTGGGCTTCATTGTAGGGAATAGAATCACATCGCGAATCGAATAGCTGTCTGTCAGCAGCATCACCATGCGGTCGATACCGATGCCCATGCCGCCCGTGGGCGCAAGGCCGTATTCGAGTGCGTTCAAATAATCCTCGTCCATCATGTGCGCCTCCGCATCGCCCGCGGCACGCTGCTGCGCCTGCGCCATGAACCGTGCGCGCTGATCGTCCGGGTCGTTCAGCTCAGAAAAGGCATTGGCCAGCTCTCGGCCGGTGATGAACAGCTCAAAGCGTTCGGTCAGCCACGGCGCATTTGGGTCTTTCTTGGCCAACGGTGATGCTTCAACAGGGTAACCGTAAATAAATGTGGGTTCAATGAGCCGCTCTTCCACAAACGCGTCAAATGCGGCATACAATAGCTCCCCGCGTGACTGCGGCTTTTCAACGTTCAGCCCAAGGCCTTTGGCGATGTCACGTGCCTGCTCATCGGTACAGTTAGAAAAATCGGCACCGGTGTATTGCTTGACGGCATCGAGCATAGATAGCCTGCGCCATGGCGGCGTCAGATCGACAGCTGACCCCTGATACTCAATCTCTCCTGTTCCGTACAGCTTTTGAGCGCACGTAAAAAACAGGTTTTCACACAGCACCATCATATCGTCGACATTGGCATACGCCTGATACAGCTCAACAGTGGTGAATTCGGGGTTGTGCTTGATCGACATGCCCTCGTTGCGGAAAATACGGCCGATTTCATAGACCTTTTCAAATCCGCCGACGATGAGACGCTTTAAATGCAGCTCGGTTGCGATGCGCAGATACATATTGATATCGAGCGTGTTATGGTGCGTGGTAAACGGACGAGCGGCTGCGCCGCCCGCTTCTCCCATGAGAATCGGCGTTTCCACCTCAATATAACCGACATTATCGAGATACTCGCGAATGGTTTTGATGACAAGAGAGCGTGCAAGGAATGTCTTTTTGACTTCGGGGTTAACGATCAGATCCACATAGCGCTGACGGTAACGCAGATCGGTATCCTTAAGCCCGTGAAATTTCTCGGGCAGCGGCAGCAGCGATTTTGAAAGCAGCTCAATGGCTGTGGCTTTCACAGAGACTTCGCCCGCATTGGTTTTGAACACCTCACCGGTTACACCGACGATATCGCCGATATCAAGCTTTTTAAAAGCCGCATACGGCTCTTCGCCGAGTACATCGCGGCGAACGTAAAGCTGAATCTGCCCGTCCATGTCCTGCACATGCGAAAAACTGGCTTTCCCCATAATGCGTTTGCTCATCAGGCGGCCGGCAATACGGACCAGTTGGCCTTCCAGCGCTTCAAAGCCCCCGATAATGTCGTTCGATGAATGCGTTTTATCGAAACGCGTAATAACAAAAGGATCTTGTCCGGCGTTTCGAAGCTCGTCCAGCTTTTCTCTTCTGACGCGGAGAACCTCACTGAGCGTCTCCTGTGACTGCTGATTTAATTTTTCCTCCATTGTTCCTGCCCTTATCTGAATATATCGACGACTTTGAATGTTGCGATGCCGCCCGGCGTGGTCACCTCAGCCAGTTCGCCCACCTTCTTGCCGATCAGCGCCGCACCGACCGGAGACTGGTTAGAAATTCTTTTTTTATCGGCATCGGCTTCTGCCGACCCAACGATGGAATACACTTCTTCTTCATTGAATTCGAGGTCAAGTATGCGCACGGTGGTGCCGATGCCCACGGTAGATAAATCTATCTCATTGTCTTCAACGACGATGGCATTGCGCAGCAGCTTTTCCAGCTGCGCGATTTCTGTTTCTACACGCGCCTGCTCGTTCTTGGCTTCGTCATATTCTGCGTTTTCCGAGAGATCGCCAAAAGCACGAGCTTCCTTGATTTGCTCAGAAATCTGGCCTCGTCTGACGGTTTTTAAATAATCAAGCTTTTCCTGCTTTTCCTTCAGTCCGTCTTTTGTAAGAATCACTTGTTCGTTTGTCATGGCTTCCTCCCGGTGATTATCTTTTGTTTAGATAATATGTGCTTTTAAAACGGTATTATACCAGCATAAAATGATGGTAAGTCATGCAAATCGACCATTTTTATAATATTGTGATTATAGGACAAGGCAAAATGGTTGTCAAGGCGTACAGACATATTTATCTAACAGTGTGAATGAGCGTAAAACAGATTTTCAGATGAACAAAAAATGTTTGGTTTTGCTAAATGAACATGTCATATGCTATACTGACTGCATCATTAGAGCGTTGACGGTAAACCAGAAAAGCGCTTGCGTTTGCGAAATTGTGCGCTTATAATGTAGAAAAGTTTGATAATTTTTTAACAATGACATATAAAATCTTTCTATTTAACAGGAGGTTATCATGAAGGTATATAATTTTTCCGCAGGCCCTGCGTGCCTGCCCGAAGCTGTTTTGAAGCAGGCGCAGGAAGAGCTGGTTTATTACGGCAGCAGCGGCATGAGTGTGATGGAAATGAGCCACCGAAGCGCTGATTATGAAGCCATTATCGGCAAAGCCGAAGCTGACCTTCGATCGCTTATGGCCATTCCGAACAACTACAAGGTGCTCTTTTTACAGGGGGGCGCGACTCTGCAGTTTTCCATGGTGCCAATCAATCTGATGACCACTCATAAACGCGCTTATTATTTAAAAACAGGTATGTTTGCAAAAAAGGCGATCGCGGAAGCTAAAAAGGTGGGCGAGGTTATCGTTGCGGCGTCTTCAGAGGACAAAAACTTTACGTATATCCCCGAAACCACGAAGGACATGTTCGCACAGCCGGCTGATTATGTGCATATCACGTCCAACAACACGATATACGGCACACGCTTTACGAAAATCCCCGACACAAATGGGCTGACGCTGGTGAGCGACATGAGTTCATGCATTCTTTCGGAAACGATAAACGTTGGTGACTATGGCTTGATCTATGCGGGCGCACAGAAAAACATCGGCCCCGCGGGCGTCACTGTGGTGATTGTGCGCGAGGATTTAATCGGCAAAGCGCCCCAAGACACGCCCTCGATGCTCGATTACAAGCTGATGGCGGACAACGATTCGATGTATAACACACCGACAACGTATGGTATCTATATTGCGGGGTTGGTGTTTGCGCATTTATTAAAGGAAGGCGGCGTTCCCGCGATGCAGCAGCGCAACGAGGAAAAGGCCGCGCTGCTTTACAATTATCTGGATTCGTCATCGCTGTTTAAGCCCACTGCGCAAAAGGAATTCCGCTCACTGATGAATGTGACGTTTGTGACGGGTGACGAGGCGCTCGATAAAAAGTTTGTGTCGGAAGCCAAAGCCAAAGGCTTTGTTAACATCAAGGGCCATAGAAGCGTGGGCGGCATGAGAGCCAGCATTTATAACGCCATGCCGTATGAAGGCGTGAAGGCTTTGGTCGACTTCATGAAGGAATTTGAAAAGAACGCGTAATGATAGCTTAAGGAGCTGATAATATGTTTAAAATTAAAAAACTCAATTCAATATCGAATGTGGTGTACGATTATCTGCCAAAGGACAATTACGAGATCAGCGAAGATGTGACCGATTATGACGCGATACTTGTAAGATCCGCCAAAGTCCATGATCTTCAAATGCCGGAGAGCGTGCTGGCGATTGCGCGCGCGGGCGCGGGTGTGAACAACATACCGGTGGACGACTGCGCAAAAAAGGGCATTGTTGTGTTCAATACGCCGGGCGCGAACGCCAACGGCGTGAAGGAACTGGTGCTGGCGGGTATGCTGATTGCGAGCCGTCATATTATTGAAGCAAACGAATGGGTTAAAACGCTCAAGGGCAAGGGCGACGAGGTGCTGCCTATGGTGGAAAAGGGCAAAAACCAGTTTGTGGGCCCGGAAATTGAAGGCAAAACGCTCGGTGTGATCGGTCTCGGGGCCATTGGCGTGATGGTGGCCAACGCCGCACGGTCACTCGGTATGCGTGTCATCGGATACGACCCGTACATATCCATTGAATCGGCTTGGGGGCTCGATCATGATGTGCAGCGCGCCATCAGCCTCGACAGCGTGCTTTCGCATGCGGATTTCATCACGCTGCACATTCCGCTGATGGATCAGACCAAGAGCTTCATCGGGTTGGCGGAGATGGCTAAAATGAAAAAGAACGTTGTGCTGCTGAACTTTGCGAGAAACGGGTTGATCGATTACGATGCTCTGTACGATGCGCTGGATAACAACAAGATCAAATGCTATGTGACGGACTTCCCAAACGACAAGCTTTTGAACTACGACAATGTGATCAGCATTCCGCACCTTGGCGCATCCACGCCTGAGTCGGAAGAGAATTGTGCCGTGATGGCGGCCACGGAGCTGAGGGATTACCTTGAGATGGGCAAGATCGTCAACTCGGTGAACATGCCGAATGCTGTGCTGCCGTTTACCGGCAAGTTCCGCGTGGCTGTGATTCACAAAAACGTGACCGGTATGGTGGGGCAGATTACCGCACTGCTGGCCGAATCGGGCGCGAACATCACAGACATGGTTAACAAATCGAAAGGCGAGATTGCGTATACCGTGATTAACCTTGATGAAAACGTGGATACTAAAACCATCGATAAAATCAAGGCTGTGGGCAGCGTGATTCGCGTCAGAACTTTTGAGAAATAAGAGATAAAGAAGAGGTTTTCATGGTCATCATAGAAATGTCAGACGGAAAAAAGATAACTATAGAGCTGCTTAGCGAGTATGCGCCGAACACGGTGAAGAACTTTAAGAACCTTGTATCGAAGGGCTTTTACAACGGGCTCATTTTTCATCGCGTGATCAGCGGGTTTATGATTCAGGGCGGCTGCCCGAGCGGCAGCGGCACAGGCGGCCCAGGCTATGCGATAAAGGGAGAGTTTGCGGCAAACGGGGTGGAAAACACCTTAAGCCACACGCGCGGCGTGATTTCGATGGCGCGCTCGGCGGCGATGAATTCGGCGGGCAGCCAGTTCTTCATTTGTCATGCGGACGCTAAGTTCCTCGACAAGCAGTATGCGGCGTTTGGCCGTGTGGTGGAGGGGATGGACGTGGTGGACGCGATTGCGGCGGCCGAGACGAACCATGCCGATAAGCCCAAAACGCCTCAGGTGATGAAGAGCGTGACGCTCACCGAGGATGAGACGGTGGAAGAGCCGGAGAAAATGTAGCTTCTAACTGTAATCCCCGATGATTTAAAACATCTTCGGGGATTTTTTTGCCCTCATCCGTACTGCGCACGGCCCTTCACTAATAAGCAAAGCCAATACCAAGGGCTGTCTCGCAAAATGAAAAAGAGTCTTACTCCTTCCGTCAGACACTCGATTAAAATCGAGGTCTGTCCCTCAATAAGGGAGGCTTGAGCGAAAAGGGAATAGGTTGTTATAACAATGCGACAGGCTTTATGTTCTCGCTTTCTGTTTTGTAATTGTAAGGAACAAACCGATGGCTGTCAAAGTCTTATGGATATAGAATGTACGAAAGGAGTCAATTTGTGAAAAGAATCCTGATAATGACCATAGCATCGGTATTGATGCTTACTCTGGCAGGCTGTGCGCCGAAAATTGACATAAACAGCCTTGAAAAATCGGAGTACGGTGACTTGGCCGATACAGGCCTCATCATGAGCATAAAAGAAGAAACGGTAACCACGAAGACAGAATCGCTGACGGTTGAATACACCAACAACACGGATACTGAATATGTGTTTGGGAAAGAGCCGCATCTGGAAATCGCCGTCGATGGAACGTGGTATGTAGTTCCGGTCAACGAAAATGCAGCATGGGAAGCCATTGGCATTATACTGCTGCCAAATGGAACAAGTGAAGAAGATTTCTCACTTAAATTTTTCTATGAGGGGTTGATCCCCGGTCACTACCGGGTTATCAAGACATTCAGTGCGGATGGCAGCAGTGTGGCTGCGGCGGCAGAGTTTGATATACAATAAAGATTGTGAATCAAAAAATTATACAAAAAAGCATTCCTGTACACCGTAGGGGAAAACTCTGCAATTCAAAAAGATATACCACGAGCAATGCCGAGTTAGCTCAGATATGGATTGTTCGGTGAATGACTGAAAATCAGATTTTGAATATAAATTAAAAATCCCCGAAGAAAGATGCCTTCAGGGATACAATTGATTGCATGATTGTACTGTTTACACGTTAAACTTAAACAGCGTCACATCGCCGTCCTGCATCACGTATTCCTTGCCCTCCTGACGCACCAAGCCCTTGGCCTTGGCCGAAGCCATATCGCCACACGCCTTTAAGTCGTCAAACGCGACGATCTCCGCGCGTATGAAACCGCGCTCAAAATCGCTGTGAATCTTGCCTGCCGCGCCGGGTGCTTTGGTACCGCGCACAATCGTCCACGCGCGTACTTCCTTTTCACCCGCTGTCAGGTAGCTGATCAGATTTAAGAGCTTATAGCTTTTCTGAACCAGCGCATCAAGCCCTGTTTGCTTCACGCCGAGTTCCTCCAAGAAAAGATGCCGTTCCTCTGCCGAGAGCGAAGAGAGCTCCTCCTCGAGCTTCGCGCAGATCACCATCACCTCTGCGCCCTGTGTTTTGGCGGTTTCGAGCAGCGCCTTCACCTGCGGCAATGCGTATGGGTCGGCACTTGTCGCGTCTTCCTCCGATATATTTGCGGCATAAAGCATCGGTTTGTCAGTCAGCAAAAACAGCTCGCCGACAAGCGCACGCTGTTGCTCATCCAAATCCATACCCGCAACGAATATGCCCTTTTCAAGATTGTCTTTTACAAAACGAAGTGTCTCGCATTCAATCGCATACTTTTTATCGCCGGATTTGATCATCTTTTCACTGCGCGTCAGGCGCTTTTCCACCGCTTCGATATCCGCGAATATCAGCTCGAAGTTGATCGTCTCCGCGTCGCGCGCGCTTCCGATGCTGCCATCCACATGCGTCACGTCGTCATCCTCAAAGCAGCGCACCACGTGCAGTATCGCATCCACCTCGCGAATGTGCGCGAGGAACTTGTTGCCAAGGCCTTCGCCGCGGCTTGCGCCCTTTACCAGCCCCGCAATATCCACAAACTCGATCACAGCCGGTGTGAATTTGGCCGGATGATACAAGTCCGCGAGAAAGTCCATCCGCGCGTCCGGCACGGCAACGACGCCCACGTTGGGGTCTATCGTGCAGAAAGGATAGTTTTCGCTCGCGGCGCCCGCGCCGGTGAGTGCGTTAAAAAGCGATGATTTGCCCACATTGGGCAGCCCGACAATACCGAGTTTCATGCGTACCTCTTTATATCATAGATTCACGCTATTATAGCGCGGGGCAGGGTGAAAAGCAACATGAACAGCGCTTCATGACTGCATTGGATAAAATTGCGGTTGTGAATCATATTGAATGGGTGTAAAATTATCTATTATAAATTTTTTTATTTCAGCTGAAGGGATAAGCGGGAGGCAAACGTGTCAAAGACGATACAAGAGATAAATGAAAAGCTGGCCAAAGGCAAGGCCGTGGTGTTTACCGCCGAGGAAGCCGTGAAGATGGCCAAGGAACAGGGCGTGGCCGCGTGCGCGAAGAAGATCGACGTGGTGACGGCAGCCACGTTCGGCGCAATGTGTTCATCGGGCGCGGTATTAAACTTCGGTCACAGCGAACCCCCGATCCGCATGGCGGAAATTACGCTGAACGGCGTGGAAGCATACGGCGGGCTTGCGGCGGTGGATACGTTTATCGGCGCGACGCAGCCGGGGCGGCACACCGGCATTGAATACGGCGGCGCGCACGTCATAGAAGACCTCGTTGCGGGCAAAGAGGTGGAGCTGATTGCGCACTCGAACGGGACAGACTGTTACTCGCGCACTGAGATTAAAACGAACATCTCATTGAAAGACATGAATCAGGCGTATTTATATAACCCGCGCAATGCGTACCAAAATTACTCAGCAGCAACCAACACGACCAAAAAAACGAAGCGCACCTACATGGGGACGCTGCTGCCGAATATGGGCAACGTGACGTATACAACGGCAGGCGAATTATCGCCGCTGCTCAAAGACCCGAAGCTGCGGACCATCGGCATCGGCACGCGTATTCTGCTTTGCGGCGGTGAAGGGTTTGTGGTGTTTGAAGGCACACAGGCGGTCAACAAATCGGCAGTGCTGCCGAATGGCGATAAGCACTACGCGGGCTACACGCTGGCGGTGATGGGCGATTTAAGAGGCATGAGCAGCGAATACATAAAGGCCGCCACGTTCGACGGTTACGGCGTGTCGCTGTATGTGGGCATCGGCGTGCCGATTCCCGTCATTGACGAGGATATGATGGCCGACCTCGCCGTGCCGAACGATAAGCTTTACACCTATGTATACGACTACGGTTTCAGCACGCGCTCACGCGAGGAACTGAAATTGGTCAGCTATGCGCAGCTGCGGTCCGGGCAGGTTGAGATCAACGGCAAAACGATACGAACAGCACCGCTTTCCAGCCTGCTGAAGGCGCGCAAGATTGCGGGTGAGCTTAAAGAAAAGCTGCTTAATGGCAGCTTTGAAATGACGCAGCCGGTGGCCAAGCTGCCGTTTCGCGCCAGCCTCAACGCGCTGAACACAAAAGGAGAGAAGTAACATGGAAAACAGCATGAAAATAGGGCTGAGTTTTCCGCCCGAAAAAGCCGACAAGCCCATTGTTACGAATCTTGTGAAGTTCGGGCTCACTTTCAATATATTGCGCGCGACGATTTCTCCCGGAAAAACCGGCAACATCATACTTGAGATTTCCGGTACCGATGAAAACTTGCAGCAGAGTCTCGACTATTTGAGAGCCGAGGGCATTGAGGTTAATATATACACAGACAGCGTGATCCGTTACGAGGAAAAATGCATGCACTGCGGCGCGTGCACATCCGTATGCCCGTCCGGCGCGCTTGTGATGAACAAAGACACGTGGGAGCTTGAGTTTACGATGGCCAAATGCCTGCTGTGCGGGCACTGCGTAAAAGCATGCCCCGCGCGCGCAATCAAAAGCTTTGACGACACATTCATCTGATACCGGTAAGCCGGATTATTCAAACCGAAACGCGTATCGGCGGCTCATTGCCATGGGGCTGCCGAGCTTTCATATTCAGCATCTGGAGACAGAGCTGTATATCTGTGCAGACCGGCGGATGGACGAAGCGGCGGCGAATGCGGTGAAGCATTTGCGTGCGGTGATTGATAAGTACATCTTGGCGGATCCGCTTTTTTTAACCAGCCTTGAGCCAATGACCATTGCGGCCGATGCGCCGGATATTTTGCATATGATGTGCCATGCGGCAAAGGCCGCAAACGTGGGGCCGATGGCAGCCGTGGCCGGAGCCTTTAGTGACTATGTGGGCCGGGAGCTGCTGAAAACCTCGAAGCAGGTCATCGTGGAAAACGGCGGCGATATATTTATGAAGACGGATAAACCCGCAACCGTGGCGGTGTATGCGGGCAACAGCCCGTTGAGCTTAAAGCTCGGCATCGTTGTCGATTCCCGGGAAATGCCGATGTCGGTGTGTACATCGTCCGGCACGGTGGGGCCTTCGCTCAGCTTTGGAAAGGCGGACGCGGCGGTGGTGGTGTCGGCGGATGCGTACCTTGCGGATGCGTGCGCCACACGGCTCGGCAACGAGGTGAAAACCGCAGCGGACGTAGCGCGTGCGCTGGAATTGATTATCGGTATAAAGGGTGTTGTCGGCGCGCTGGCGGTTATCGGCGATGTTTGTGGAGCCGCGGGGTCTATACAGCTGGAAACACTCGGCTGACAGCTTGAGTTTTGCATATTTGGCAACCCTGGCGTATTGGCGGTTGGTGGAACACGTCATGGAGGTATGAATATGAAGAGTATGATGCGCGGGCATGAAAAACGGCGCAGGCGAAAAATCGTCTTGGCTGTTGTGCTGGTTGCGGTGCCGGTGCTGGCGGCAGGTGTATGGCTGCTGTTTTTTAACGGCGGTGATAAGCTTGCGGTTTCTTACACACCGTCTGAATTCGCTGAATCTGCTGAATACGCACCGTCCGAACCAAGCGCCCCGGCACCCACACCCGAGGAGTCGGTACTGGGTGTATCGACGGCTGAAGCCACTCCGGCGAGCACCGCTGACGTAAATGACTGGCGGCTGGTGCTGGTTAACGCGCAGAATAGCCTGCCCGACGGTTTTGAAGTGAAGCTGACGGAGCTGAAAAACGGACAAGCCGTGGATGAGCGCTGCTATGCCGACCTTCAAAAGATGATGGACGACTGCCGCGCTTCGGGCGCGAAGCCCTTGATATGCTCGTCGTACCGAACACAGGAAAAACAGCAGGAGCTGTTCGACAACAAGGTAAAAAAATTAAAAGAGCAAGGAGATACCGACGATGAGGCCCGCTCAAAAGCGGCACAGGTGATTGCCATACCGGGCACCAGCGAGCACCAAACGGGGCTGGCTGTTGACATCGTGGATATCGACAACCAAAACATGGACGAGACTCAGGAGGATACACCCGCGCAGCAGTGGATGATGAAGAACAGCTGGCAGTACGGATTTGTTTTTCGATACCCGGCAAACAAAACCGACATGACCGGCATTTCATATGAATCGTGGCATTACCGTTATGTGGGCAGGCAAGCGGCGCAGGTTATGTATGAGCAGGGGCTTTGCTTAGAGGAGTACCTGGCTCAGCTGCAGTGACAAGTGAAGAAAAGAGCCCGTGCTTCAAGGCCTAATCCGCAAAAGCCCTTATCCATTGCATTTTTACAGGTTTGGATGTAAAATAGACAATCAGATGATATTGGATATACGTGATGAGTATCATAATAACATAGAAGCAGCAGCAGAGGCGATTCGCGGCGGCTCGCTTGTCGGCATGCCGACCGAAACGGTTTACGGCCTTGCGGCGGATGCGCTTAACGAGCAGGCGGTGGCCGCAATATTTGATATGAAGGGCCGCCCGCAGGACAATCCGCTGATTGTGCATGTGGATAGCGTTCCCATGGCAAGCGAGCTGGGCGAACTGACGGAGCAGGCGACGGTGCTGGCATCGGCATTCTGGCCGGGGCCGCTCACCATGGTGGTAATGAGCACCGGCAAATTACCTGCGAGTGTAAGCGCGGGGCTTCATACGGTGGGCCTGCGTATGCCTGACTGTGACGCAGCGCTGAGCCTGATATCGGCTTCCGGCGTGCCTATTGCGGCACCCAGCGCGAATAAATCCGGCAGCCCGAGCCCCACAACGGCGGCGCACGTGGCGGCGGATTTTGGCGAAAGCCTGCTGATTCTCGATGCGGGAGAATGCCGTATTGGCCTTGAATCCACTGTGATTGACTTGACGCAGGAAACCCCTGTGATACTGCGGCCGGGTGCGGTGACACAGCAGATGATTGAAGAGCGCATCGGCAAGGTGAGCTGCGCGGCGGCATTTGAACCGTTTGACGGCGACAAGCCGGCGGCTCCGGGCATGAAATACCGACATTACGCGCCCAAGGCGGCAATGACGGTGGTGGAGGGGCGAAATGCCTCCGTAACCGAGGCCATCAAATATCTGTATGATAAGGATTTAAAAAAGGGTGAAAGCCCGCTGATACTGGCCGCGAGAGAAAACAAAAAGTATTATGGCAAACGCGACCTCAAAGAAACGGGCAGCATCAAAGACGCGGGAGAAGCGGCAAAAAGCATTTATGCGCTGCTCAGATGCGCAGACGACGAAGGGTTTTCAAAGATATACTTTGAAGCCGTACCCAAAACGGGAATAGGGTTTGCCGTGATGAATAGGGTTTATAAAGCGGCAGCTTATAATATAGTGAAAGTGTAGGAGGGTTAAAAAATCAATGAACGTTCTTTTTGTGTGTACCGGAAATACATGCAGAAGCCCCATGGCGGAAGAACTGGCAGACGACGCAGCAGGCCGAAGTACGCACTTAAAAGACATGTCGTTTCAATCGGCCGGTACGTTTGCCTGTGAGGGAACGCCCGCATCTGCTGAGGCAGTGGAGGTGTTGGCCGAGATTGGATTGGATATTGACAGGCACCGGGCGCAGCAGTTCGACAGAGAACTGGCGCAGTGGGCCGATATCATACTCGCGATGGAGGCGAGACATATAGAAGAAATGGAAGCGATGGCGCCCGATCAGGAGGACAAGATGCATACGCTGCGCGGGTACGCGCAGGGTGTTGACGGTTATCCGGGTGAAGCCGGATACGACGTGATGGACCCGTATCGGGAACCGGTGGAGGAATACCGCGCAGCGCGTGATCAGATAAAGGAAGCCGTAGAGCAGGTTCTCAAGAGAATAGAAAAAGAAGCGAAATAGCAGCACGGCGGCGCAGAACAAATTGCGCCGCTTTTTGTTTTAAGATGAACAACTCCTTAGGTGGTTGCGCTCTTCTTAGAAGTTAATGGATTGCGCTGATAATACATTAAATAATCAGCAAAATGAGCATATCATAGTCGGCTGCTGGCGACATCGCTTTGATAACCTTTCAAGGGCATTGTAAAGCCACTATTATTGTCATACTGTCTGCTGCGCAGTGAGAAACGAAGCGATGACGACAAATGAGCCAATGTTTGAAACAGAGCCAGCCCGCTATAGTGGTTAGACTCCATGTTTGTCCACTATCGCTCAGCCGGAGTTCCACGAAGGACGTTGTCGGCAGCCTGAGACAGCATTTTTGCTATCAGTCGTGTGTGCATTATGATGACGATTCTCGTCTTTTGAATTCGGCATTTGCCGGACGAAGAATCCGCTTGTCTTTTAGCTGCCTATCAACAGAGTCATCATCGCTTCGCTCCTCACGAAAGACCTGCAGACAAATGATATCGAAAGTCTGTGCTTCTCCTCAAAGGAGATGCCTAATAAGGCGACGTCTGGCAAAGAAAAATGTGCTCCTTTGAAGAAAAATCCCAACATGCCAGTGGTAACTGTTGGTAATGCGGTTGGACAGACCGGTACATGCATAGTATAATACGCGCGTGGAGGATGAACGCATGCGCAAGCTAAAGTTTCTGATTTGTCTGCTCGTCTCTGTGCTGGCGCTGTCTGCCTGCAGCGGCGTCAAGCTGCCGGTATACGACCTGAGCGGATGGGTCAATGCACTCGTCGCAATGGATTATGAAGCCATGTGGGATCAGGTCGACCCGGCTGTGACGATTGACAAAGACGGCTTTATTAAAAAGTATGATGACATATTCAAAGGCCTCGGCGTAAAAGAAATAACGGTTGACAATGTAACAGGGCCGGATGAAAACGGCCGCTTCACATATACGGCCACATACAAAACACAGGATTACGGCGATTTTACCAATGCGTATTCGCTGCAGATGGTGGACAGCAATAAAGGCTGTTTTGTTTTTTGGAACTATTCGCTGATTTTCCCGGAGATGGAATCCGGCGCATCCGTGCGGATACGCACCCAAAAAGCAACGCGCGGCGAGATTTTTGCGGCAGACGGAACGCTGCTCGCACGCAACACGTATGCCGATACGCTTTACGTGGATGTGACCAAAATGAAGGATATCATGCAGGTGGCTAATGTGGCCTGCCGGCTCACCGGCATGGCACCGCCCGAACTGGCAGAGATCATCCGCAAGGCTGTAAAATCAAAACAGACGATTACTAAGCTGGATGCATTTGCTCCCGGGGTGCTGACGGAGGAGGAAAAACAGAGTGTTCTGGCTGTGCCGGGGCTGGGTATCGACGACAAAATGTACACACCGATACGCGACTATCCGCTTAAGGATAGCACCGCGCATATCGTCGGCTATACCGGATATTTGAACGAGGAGGATCTGCCCGAGGGTTACGAAGCGTCGGACCGTGTGGGAGTGGCGGGGCTGGAAGCCGCGTTTGAAACACAGCTGCGCGGGAAGAACGGAAAGATCATATATATAGAAGACAAATGGGGCAAAAACATCCGCACACTGTGGGAAGACCCGATGGAGCAAGGGCAGGACTTAAGGCTGACGATTAAGCCGAATCTGCAGCAAAGAGCGTATCAGGCATTGGCAAGCAACCTTAATCTGGAGGAAGGCCAGTCGGGTGCGGCCATTGTGATCAACGCGGATACCGGCGATGTGGAAGCGATGACGTCGTTCCCATCGTATGATGACAATGTGTTCACATTCAGCCTGACCGATGAAACGTTCAATTACTTATTTAAAAACAAATATCAGCCGCTGCTGTCTCTTGCGACGCAGGGACGGTATCCGCCGGGCAGCGTGATTAAGCCGTTTTCGGCAACGGCGGCGCTCGAGGCGAGCGTGATCACACCGGAAAGTGAATTCGATGGTGTGATTGTGGATAACAAGTGGCAGCCGGAAGACAAAGTCGTCAGCGTCACGCGTATTAACGCCAATGCGGGTTCGCCTTTGAAGCTGGCGAATGCACTCAAGTCGTCCGACAACATCTATTTCGCGTGGGCCGCGCTGAATTTGGGCGCGGATAAGCTCAAAGAGTATTACGAACGTATCGGCTTCAATCAGGAGGTTGCGTTCGACTTGCCAGTAAAAAAGTCGAGCGATATGAACACGGGTTCGATGATGACGGATCAGATGCTGGCCGATATGGGCTACGGTCAGGGCGAACTGCAGGTGACACCGCTTCAGATGGCTGCAATGTATACGGCGTTCGCAAATCAGACAGGCAATATCATGCAGCCTATACTCGTTAAAAAAATATGCCGCACCGAGGCCACGGAGTATGTGACGTTGAGCCAAAAGGACCCGGCGGTCTGGATTCAAAATGCGGTTTCGCAAAGCAGCCTTGATATATTGACACCGATGATGAAAACGGTTATCGACAGCGGGACCGGATATGCGGTACGCCATCAGACCACCGAACTGCATCAGGGCAATGAACTGCCCTTTGCGATGGCGGGTAAAACAGGGACTGCCGAGATAGACAAAACGCGCGAGATATCGTGGTTTGCGTGTTTTTGGCTGGAGGGCTATTACAACAGGCTGGTGCTGGTAATGGTGGATGTGGCGACGGAAAAAGGCCCTGTGAAATTCGCGATTGCGAACGAACTGCTGGCACCATAATAATAAGAGGAGGACTTATGATTACAAGTGCATTTATACCCGGCACGGAGGATTTAACCGAACCGTTTGCCGTGCGCAGAGAGGTTTTTATTGAGGAGCAGCAGATTCCGGAGCAGGAGGAGTTTGACGAATTCGAAACGACGGCGTTGCATCTGATTGTGTATGTGGATGAGCAGACGGCCGCCACGGGGCGCATCTGGCATGACGGCAAGAATTTTCGCATCGGGCGATTGGCTGTTCTCAAGCCGTTCCGGGGCCAGAAGATCGGCGATTTGGCGCTGCGGCTGCTGCTTTACAAGGCATTTTCGTCCGGAGCGCAAACGATCGAGATCAGCGCGCAGACGTACATCATGCCGCTGTATCGCAAATTTGGGTTTAAAGAATACGGAGAAGAATACATAGAAGCAGGCCTGCCGCATATAGCGATGAAAGTGAATAAGGACGAGGTTGTCTACCCGTCGGCCTGCGGGCAGCACTAAGGAGAAACATGGATATTGAACTGAAACCCGGCCTCTTTGCAGAGGCACATGCTGTTGTGGAATCCGGGCAAACCGCGAAGAGTGTGGGGAGCGGAGGCTTAGAGGTGCTTGCCACGCCCATGATGATTGCGCTGATGGAAAACGCGGCATTTAACGCGGTGCAGCCGGTGCTGCCGAGCGGACAGACGACGGTTGGCATTCGCATTGATGCGCTGCATCTGGCCGCGACACCGGTTGGCATGAAGGTGAGAGCCAAGGCAACACTCGCTGAAGTGAGCGGCAGAAAGCTCGTTTTTGATATTGAGGCGTTTGATGAGAGGGATAAAATAGGGGAAGCGCGACATGAACGCTTTGTTGTGGATGAAAGCCGTTTTGTGCAAAAAGCCTGTGAGAAGGCACACACATCATGAAGGCGGATCTGCACATTCACACCACGTTTTCCGACGGCGAGCTGAAGCCGGATGAGGTGGCGCTAAAAGCGAAAGAAGCCGGTCTTGATGCGTTTGCGATTACGGATCATGACGAATGCCGCGGCTTTGCCGCCTTAACGCAAGCACACGGTATCACGGCGATTGCGGGCATAGAGCTGGCCGCGCAGATGGAGGCCGAGGTGCATGTGCTGGGGTATCATGTCGATTGCGGTAACGAAGCGCTGATAAAGCATGTGGAAAAAGCAGCGAATTCGCGTTATCAAAGGGCCTTCGAAATTGTACAGCGGCTGAAAAACGACGGTTACGACATCGGCATGGACGAGGTGCTGGGTGTTTGCGGCGGTGACGTGATCGGCAGGCCGCACATTGCAGCGGTGCTTGTGAACAAGGGGTACGCGCCGTCGATGGCTGAGGCGTTTGACAAATACCTTGGCAGCAACGCGCCTTATTATATTCCGCAGAATAAATTGACGGTGGAGCGGGCGGCACAGCTGATACTCTGCGCCGGTGGCTTGCCGGTGCTGGCGCACCCGGGGCTGCTGCCCGGCAGCGTGTTTGCGCGCCTGATACAAAAGCTGAAGCCAATGGGTTTTTGGGGCATAGAGGCTTATCACCCAGCGCATACAGACGGCCAATGCCTTGAGTTTGAGAGCCTCGCGCGGTCGAACGGATTGTATATAACCGTCGGCAGCGATTTTCATGGAAGCGCAACGCCAAGGGTGGGAATTGGAGAAGAATCGCGCACGAGCCATTATTTGGAGCAAAGCTTGTACGATATTATCAAACAAAGTGAAAAAAGGTCATAATTACATTACGCATAGATATTGATTGTCATTCGTATAAGTGCTAAAATATGCGCGTGACCGGGAGTAAACAATTAAGGTGGGTAAAGAAGTTGAATTCCTTTGACAGCGACATAAAGGTATTTGCAGGTTCATCAGGTATGCCGTTCGCAAAAAAGATGTGCAAGTACCTCGGCAACGATTTAGGGGACTCTGAAGTTATCACATTTTCCGATGGCAACATTTTTTTACGAATCAAAGAAACAGTAAGAAATAAGGATGTCTATGTGGTTCAGCCGATTGGCATGAATCCAAACAACGAATTTGTGGAAATTCTTTTTTGGATGGATGCTTTAAAGCGAGCCAGCGCAAACTCGGTAACAGCGCTGGTACCGTATTTCAGCTATGCAAAAGGGGATAAAAAAGACGAACCGCGCGTATCCATACGCGCCCGTGTTTGTGCAGAAAGTATTGAATTAGCCGGTGCCGACAGGATTGTTGTGATGGATCTTCACAGCGCCCAGGTACAAGGCTTTTTTAAAAAGCCCGTCGATCATCTGCTCTCGCTGCCAATTATGTGCGAGTACGTTAAGGGCCTTGATATCATGAGTAATATCTGTGTGGTTTCACCCGATGCAGGCTATGCAAAAACCGCAAGAAAGTACGCCGACTACCTGCACTGCCCGGTGGCCATCGGCGATAAAACGCGGTACGGACACGACGAAAATGCCCATGTGCTATCTATCATCGGCGATGTGAAGGGCAAGAACTGTATGATCGTTGACGATTTTACGGTATCGGGCGGCACATTGGTGGATACGGCCAACGCGCTTAAAAAGCACGGTGCAAACCGAATCATCGCCTGCCTGTCGCATGTGATTGTACGCGAAAAGGGCTTAAAAGCAATAGAAGACAGCCCGATTGAAATGGTGGTGGGAACCGACAGCGTTCAGAATCCGATTGTTGCCAAATGCAAAAAATTTGTATCAGTATCGGTTGCGCCGCTGTTTGCGGAGGCCGTTTTGAGAATTCACGAAAAAGAATCGGTGAGCCCGCTATTTTCAAAAGTACCCAAAAAAGTGGTTGAAGAAATTTAAGCATGCAAGAAGCGGTAACGAAAACTGCATTTTAAGCTGTAAAATCGCTGAGACAGGCTATGATTCAATAGAAATTGAATGTGACCTGTGAATAAATTGCAGAAAAACACTTGCAATTTGAATAAGGTATGCTATAATGACTATAGAATAAGAAGAAACGACGGCGTTTGTTCGGGGATCCGGCCTTGGATAAACGTCTTTTCTTTAATCTCAAACAAATATCAGATGATGCGAATTCGGCCGTATGACCGGCTGCGATGACGGAGCAGGATATGGATAGAGCAACTATCATGGTGGCTATGCAAAACGAGCAGGTTGCTGAAAAAATAAAATATGCGTTACAGCGAGATGGTTATTCTGTCGGCGATATTTGTACATCCGGAAACGAAGCGATCAGAAAGGTTCGCAGCGGCCCGCCGGATATATTGCTTATCGGCTTTGAGATGCCGGATGTCACAGGCCTTGAAGTCGCAACGATTGTAGGCGACGAAAACCTGTGCAGCGTCATACTATTCATAACAAGTGTACAAAGAGATTTCTGTGTGTCGATTGTGGAAGACTATGACATCACCTTGTTCTTAAAGCCCATCAATCGTATCGCACTTTTAAGCACCATAGACACGGTGCTTCAAAACAGAAGGCGCATCGGCAGGATGGAAAAAGAGCTCTGCGAGCTCAAGCAAGGCATGGAAGACAGAAAGGCCATTGAACGGGCGAAGGGCATTCTGATGAAACGCAAAAGCATTTCAGAAGGAGAGGCTTATCGCAGAATACAGAAGATGAGCATGGATTCGCGGGTTGCGATGAGGGATATCTCTTTGAAAATCATTGAGCTGTCGCAGAATTAAAGTCAAAGCACTGATATATAAAGAGAAAATAAAACGGTGGTACGAGATCACTATTTTAAAGGCCGCCTTAGCCGTCGGTCTTTTTTTGTTTGATAAAAGGCATGCCTATCACAATGGTGAAAATATGCAAGTATTTCATAGTGTTCGTTTGCTTTTGGTATAAACCTTTTATCGGTCATTACCGTTGTGATGCTGCATAAAAGCGACTATCAATCCAAGACCGAAAATCGCGGGTTGTGCTTTTCGATAATCATAACATCATCCTGTTGAGCACTTTTTAAATGCAAATACTATGCCGTGAACACAGCGTACGAACCGGTATGATGCGCCTATGTGCAAAACCAATAAACTGTGGTATGATAAGCGCTGAAAAAAGGAGACGGGATGCAAAACGATACTATCTACGCACCGGCCACACCAAGCGGCGGTGCGATAGCCGTGGTGCGTATGTCGGGGCCGGATGCTCATAGCGTGCTATCAGCCGTGTTTCGCGGCAGCGATAAAAAACAGCATGCCCGGATGTACCACGGGACGATTGAAGATGATAAAGGGTGCGCTGATGACGTGATGGCAGCCTGCTTTTATGCGCCGCGCAGCTACACCGGTGAAAACATGGCGGAAATATACACGCATGGCGGCCGCATCACGCTGTCGCGCGTGATGAACGCGCTGGCGAAAAACGGCGCGCGGCTGGCCGTGCCCGGGGAGTTCACACAGCGTGCGTTTCTGGCGGGTAAGATGGATCTCTCGGCAGCCGGAGCCGTGATGGAGCTGATCGGCGCAAATTCGGCGGCAGCCGCCAGCGCGGCGCTACGCCAACTGTCCGGAGGTCTCTTTGATAAAATCAGTGCCGTACAAAAGCTGCTGACGGATGCCATCAGCATCATCGAGGCGGGCATTGAATACCCCGAGGAAGATATTGAAGCGGACATACAAAGAGATGCTGTGCCGCTGATTGAAAGGGCGCGCCGTGAGACGCTTTTGCTGGCCGATACATTTGAATCGGGGCGCATGCTCCAAAGCGGCTTTAATGTGGCGATTGTCGGGCGGCCCAATGTGGGAAAATCGTCACTTTTCAATATGCTTATTGATAAAGACCGTGCGATTGTGACGGCGATACCCGGCACCACGCGCGACGCGGTGGACGATGTGATCATCAAAGACGGTTTCCCGGTGCGTGTGACCGATACGGCGGGCATACGCCGCAGTGCCGATGCGGTGGAGCAAATCGGTATTGAACGCGCGCGCGATACCGCAAGGGATGCCGATCTCACATTGTTTGTGATTGACCGCTCGGCGGGCATCACGCCGGAGGATGAGGAAATTTTCGCGTCGCTTCACGGGGATGTGGTCGCTGTGCTGAACAAATGCGATCTTGCAGCGGCGGTAACGGCTCAAGAAGTGATCTTAAAACTCGGCTGTGACTGTGCAGAAGTCAGCGCGGCAACGGGGCAGGGGCGCGATGCGCTGCTGAGTGCCATTCGTCTGCCGGAGCTGGGGGATGCTGACGATGTGGTGGTGACCAACGAGCGCCATTGCGAGCTCTTAAATGCCGCAGCCCAAAGCCTTCAGGCGGCACTCGGCGCGTTTGACACCGCCGATCTTGACTGCGTGACGATCGATATCAAGGAAGCGTGGGACAGGCTCGGCGAAATCACAGGTGTGACCGCGACGGAAGAGATTATACATAACATTTTTGATACATTCTGCTTGGGGAAATAATATGGGATACAATGCCGGAAAATATGATGTGGTGGTGGTGGGCGCGGGCCATGCGGGCTGTGAGGCTGCGCTCGCCTCTGCGCGTCTCGGGCAAAAAACGCTGCTGCTGACAATCAACCTCGACGGGATTGCGCTGATGGCGTGCAATCCGTCGATCGGCGGCACGAGCAAGGGGCACCTTGTGCGCGAAATTGACGCACTGGGCGGCCAGATGGGGCTCTGTGCCGATGCGGCGTATATGCAGATAAAGCTGCTTGGCACCAGCAAGGGGGCAGCGGTACAGTCGCTGCGCTCGCAGCAGGACAAGAAGCTGTATCAGCGTGTGATGAAATGGACGCTCGAGAACACGGATCATCTCGATATCGTCAGCGCGGAGGTGTCGCGCGTGACGACGGCGCACGGGCGTGTCAGCAGTGTGGAAACGAGCCTTGGCGCGCAGTATGAGGCACGGGCCGTGGTGCTGTGCACGGGCGTTTATTTAAAGGGCCGCGTGATTATCGGCGAACATACGGTATCGGCGGGGCCGTCGGGCTTGGCTCCGGCCGATAAATTAAGCCTTGCTGAGCTGGGGTTTAACGTGCAGCGGTTTAAAACGGGAACGCCCGCGCGCGTGGACCGCCGCAGCATCGATTTAACAAAAACGGAGCCGCAGTACGGCGACGAGCACCCGCAGTATCATTCGTTTTTAACGACGGGCGCGCCCAAGAAACAGCACCCGTGTTATCTGACATACACCACAGAGCAAACGCATGAGATTATTCGGCGAAACATTCACCGCAGCCCGCTGTACAGCGGCGTGATTGAAGGCACGGGGCCGCGGTATTGCCCGTCTATCGAAGACAAGGTGGTCAAGTTTCCGCACCGGGATCGCCATCAGATATTTATAGAGCCCGAAGGCGAGTGGACCAATGAGATGTATATACAAGGCATGAGCTCATCATTACCCGAAGACGTGCAAAAGGAGATGTACCGCAGTGTGCCGGGACTGGAAAATGCGGTGTTTATGCGCACTGCTTATGCGATTGAATACGACTGTATCGACCCGCTCGGCATCAAAGCATCGCTCGAATCAAAGCAGGTGGGCGGGTTGTTTTGCGCGGGACAGATCAACGGCACATCCGGGTACGAGGAGGCGGCGGCGCAGGGTATCATCGCGGGTATCAATGCCGCACAGTATGTGAAGCAGGACGAGCCGATGACGCTGGATCGAAGCGATGCGTATGCCGGCGTGTTGATCGACGACCTCGTGACCAAGGGGACGTCGGAACCGTATCGTATGATGACGGCGCGCGCGGAATACCGGCTGTTGCTGCGTCAGGATAACGCGGACGTGCGGCTGACCGAAAAGGGGCGCCGGGTGGGCCTCGTCACCGATGAACGGTATGATTTGTTCATGAAAAAGCGCGATGCGGTGGAAAAAGAAAAGCAGCGTTTGTTTGACTGCTCGGTGGATATCACACGAGCGAATGCGCTGCTCACTGCCAAAGGGCAGACCGAGCTGAAAAGCGCCGTGAAGGCGGCGGTGTTGCTGACGCGTCAGGGCATCGGCTATTATGATCTTAAAGATGTTTGCGGAGCCGATGCGCCGCGCGAGGTGGCCGATTGCGTGGAAACAGAGATACGCTACGCGGGCTATATCGACAAGCAGGAGCGCCAGGTGAAGCGGTTTGAATCGCTCGAAAAAAAGAAACTGCCGGAAGATTTTGATTACAAGGCGGTAAAAGGGCTGCGGCTTGAGGCGGCAGCCAAGCTTTGTGCCGTGAAACCCGAAACGCTGGGGCAGGCCATGCGTATTCCGGGCGTGTCGCCTGCGGATATTTCTGTTCTGGCTGTGTATTTCTCCTCACGGCGCAACAAATAGCGGCGGGTTTGTAATAATGATACTTTGCGCACTTGCGGCCTCGCGGTATACTTGCTAATATAAGCGTATGAAAGCGCATATCAGGCAAAAATTGATCGGTTTTGGCATACGGCCGGGCGATACCGTCGGCGTGGCGGTGAGCGGCGGCGTTGATTCAATGGTGCTGCTTGATGTGGTGTGCAAATTACGCGATGAACTGAACATACTAATAGTCGTATACCATTTCGAGCATGGTATTCGTGCCGAAGAATCCGTTGCGGATATGCGTTTTGTGCAGCAGCAGTGCAGTGAGCGCGGTGTTGTTTGCGTAACGGGCCGAGACGACGTTGTTCGACTGGCACAAGACTGGGGCATTTCGCTGGAAACGGCCGCAAGGCAGGCTCGGTATGCGTTTTTGGATGCCCAGCAAGCCACGTGGATTGCAACAGCGCATCACGCAGGCGACATGGCTGAGACGGTGATTATGAACCTGTGCCGGGGCAGCGGCTTAACTGGGCTGTGCGGCATACCCGAGAAGCGCGGGCGTTATATAAGGCCGATGCTGGACATACTGCGTGAGCAGATTGAGCAGTACGCGGCGCAAAACGGTGTGCGTTATGTGCACGACAGCACGAACACCGATACCGCTTACACGCGAAACTTCGTGCGTGCGGACGTGCTTCCAAGGCTGAAAGCCGTTAACGAGCAGGCTGTTGCCCATATCGCGGCAACGGCAAAGCTGCTGGCCGAAGACGAAGAGGCGTTGATGCTGGCGGCGCAAAACACGGGCGGCATTGAAAAAACAAACGACGGCGCGGCTGTGGATTTAGCAGCCCTGTGTCGTGAGCCCAAGGCCATACAAAAGCGAATGATAAGGCTGGCGCTGAGTATGGGAAGCGGCCTCAAAGACATTGCGCAGAGTCATATTGATGATGTGCTGGCGCTGGGGAATAAAGGCGTTTCGGGAAAACATATCGTGCTGCCGGGCGGGGCCGTGGCTGCAGTGGAATACGGCAGGCTCAGCGTTGGCCGACACAAAAAGAAAAGCGGCAACGAGACGTCGGCGGCCTTTCACGGGCAAGGACACTATCATTTTAATGATATTGAGCTATGGTGCGAGATTGGCGAGGGTATCGTTCAACGCCCGCAAACCGAATGTCTTGATATGAAGAGCCTTGAGGGCGCGTGCCTGCGTTACAGGCAGCCGGGCGATTTTATACGGCCTTTGGGTATGCAGGGCAAAAAGCGCCTGTGTGATTATCTGTCAGACAGAAAAATACCGCTATTGTCACGGGATGCTCTGGTGGTGCTCGCAAAGGGCAGCGAGGTGTTTTGGGTGATTGGTGTGGGGATATCGGAAACGGTGAAAGTCAGCCAAAACGCGCGGTGTTATATTATAAGGTATGGGGAGAAATAAAATGCATAACGACATCAAACAAGTACTGTATTCAGAAGAGCAGATCAAGCAAAGAGTCAGTGAACTGGCTGCTCAGATTCGACATGATATGCCGGGACAGGCGCTTCTCACGGTTGGCGTTCTTCGCGGAGCTGTGATGTTTTACGCCGATTTGGTGCGCGAGCTGGATATACCGATTCATATGAACTTTATGTCGGTATCAAGCTACGGGAAAGGGGTTGCGTCGTCCGGCGCAGTAAGAATTCAGTATGACCTGGAAGAGGACATTGCGGGCAAAAATGTGCTGATCATTGAAGACATTGTGGATTCGGGGCTGACGCTGCAGTATTTGACCAAAACGCTCAAATCGCGCAACCCGGCCATGCTCAAAACGTGCTGCCTTTTTGATAAGCCTGAGCGCCGTATCGTCGATTTTCAGGCGGATTATGTGGGGTTTGAGGTTCCGGACGTTTTTATTGTGGGCTACGGCCTAGACTATGCGGAAAAGTACCGCAATTTAAAATATATCGGCGAGTTAAAGCCTGAGGTTTACTCACGCTAAACCGCCTGCAGCCATTGTTTAAATATCGTTCATAACTGCCGAATTGAAAAGGCTATGTTGATATGATACAATGGTCAGACAAAGTAAAATGAGGAGGAAACCATTTTGAAAAAATCAGCTCGTGGGTCGCTGATATATATACTTGGATTTGCCTTAGTTCTGGTTTTGATAAATATGTTAACTGCAGCCAATACCACAGATTCCCGCGTTATTAAATACGATACTTTTTTGCAGCATGTCAAAGAAAAGCAGATCGAGAATGTGGTGATCGTGGATCATCAGCTGTATGCGCGTAAAGTGGGATCGCAGGTTGTTGAGGATAAGTTTCCGGGTGAATACGACTATAACACATACATTACGGATCTCGAACAGTTTAATAACGATATGAAGGCCATTACGGGCGCATCCAATCCGCTCGATTACGGCTTTAAAAGCTACGATACGGTTCCGCGGCCGGAGCCTTCAATTTTCGAAGTGCTGCTGCCATACTTGATTCCGACGGCCGTTGTGGTGCTTTTCTTCTTCTTCATCATGCGTCAGCAGCAGGGCAGCGGTAACAAAGCGATGTCTTTCGGAAAATCGCGGGCGCGGATGCAGGTGAACGATAAGCACAGGAAAACGTTTGCCGATGTGGCAGGTGCCGACGAAGAAAAGGCGGAGCTCGCTGAAATCGTGGACTTTTTGAAAAACCCCAAGCGCTTCATCGATCTTGGGGCACGTATTCCTAAGGGCGTGCTGTTGGTGGGGCCTCCGGGCGGCGGCAAAACGTTGCTGGCCAAGGCGGTGGCCGGAGAGGCGGGTGTGCCGTTCTTCTCAATCAGCGGCTCAGATTTTGTGGAGATGTTTGTGGGCGTGGGCGCTTCGCGTGTGCGCGATATGTTTGAAAACGCGAAAAAGAATTCGCCTTGCATACTGTTCATCGACGAAATTGACGCCGTGGGTCGTCAGAGGGGCAGCGGCCTCGGCGGCGGCCACGATGAGCGCGAGCAAACGCTGAACCAGCTGTTGGTGGAGATGGACGGCTTCCAGACCAACGAAGGCATTATTATACTCGCGGCAACCAACCGAAAAGACATACTCGATCCCGCTCTGCTTCGTCCGGGCCGTTTCGACAGACAAATCGTCGTCAACTTCCCGGATGTGAAGGGGCGTGAGGAAATCCTGCGCGTGCATGCCAAGGGCAAGCCGCTGGCAGACGATGTCGACTTAAAAGTGCTGGCCAAGCGCACACCCGGTTTCATCGGAGCGGATCTTGAGAACGTGCTTAACGAAGCGGCAATACTCACGGCGCGAGTGAAAAAACAAAAAATAACGATGGTGGAAGTGGAAGAGGCCATCACGCGTGTGATTGCGGGGCCCGCAAAGAAATCACGCGTGATTACCGAGAAAGATAAGCGGTGCACGGCATATCATGAGGTGGGGCATGCGATTTGCGCAAAAGCCCAGCCCGAGTGTGACCCGGTGCATGAGGTGTCGATTATTCCGAGGGGCATGGCTGCCGGCTATACGATGACGCTGCCTGAGGAAGATAGCCAGCATGTGTTTAAGAGCAAGCTGCTGGCCGACTTAACCATGATGCTGGGCGGCCGCGCGGCGGAGAATCTGGTTCTTGGGGATGTGAGCACGGGTGCCATCAGTGACTTGCAGCGTTCGTCGGATATTGCGCGAAACATGGTCATCAAATTCGGTATGAGTGATGAAATCGGCCCGTTCTTCCTTGGAAGCAATCAGGAGCTTTTCCTCGGAAAAGAAATCGGCCATACGAAAACATATTCCGAAGATCTTGCGTATAAGGTAGACGTGGAAACGAAGAAACTGCTCGATAACGCCTACAAGAAAGCACAAGACATACTGAAAGAAAAAGAACCGCTGCTGCATACCATTGCTGCTGTGTTGATCGAGCGTGAAAAGATCGACGGCGAAGAATTTGAAAAGCTGTGGAACGGCGAAGAGTTGCCCCCGTTTGAAAAAGCGGAAGAAAAGGAAGAAGATAAGGCGGAGACAACAACAGAAGTATAACATGTAGAAATCATAGTTGGTTCCATCATGTCATTTCGAGTGAGCGATAGCGAGTCGACTACGGAGTGGATTGAAATCCCATGTTAAAAAGCGTTTTACCATGGGATGCTTTCCACTTCGTAGTCACGTCGCTCCGCTCCTCAGTATGACATATTGTTGGGTTAATCAGTAAGAGGAGTCCTCAAAAAAGGGGCTCCTTTTATTTTTTTTAAAAAAGTGCTAAAGTATTTATAATAAATACCGATATAAAAAGAAAAAGGGCTAACTTGCCGAATGGCAGGGGAGCTAAGCCGCGGATCTAAAGCATGGACGCTTCGATTGTCGGGCCGCAGAGATAAGCAAAATCGATGTCCTTGCCGCCATGTGAGGGCGTTTTTGTGTCGGTGCAGTAAATTCGCAAAATTTTACGAAAGGAGGAAGTAAATATGGATACGTTATATGATGTAATTCGTTCGCAGCCGGTAACAAACAGGTTGTATGAAATCAACAAGCTCAGCGAGCAGATTCAAAAAACAAAGCCGCCGGCGATTGCAAACGGGGAAGATGCGGAAATAGGCAACAACAGCAAAGATGAGATATCATATGCGGTCAAATTTACGCGCGAAGCCAAGCAGCTGCCGGAATTGCAAAAGAGACTGAACTCATCTGAATTTGATGAGAAATTCCAAGCTCCTGCTTCCTCTGATTCTTCGTCTGAGAAGTAACACGATGAAACATGTTTAAACGCGGCTTGTGCAAACCCGTAGGGGCCGGTGTGAGCCGTTCTTTTGTTGTCTCTAAATGTTAAAAGCCTGTGCGAAAACGTACAGGCTTTTAACATAGTATATTATTATTGGTGGTGGTGGTGCTTTGTAAAATGGTTTCTTAAACCATGTGCTTATTATACACGATAGAAATGAACGTGTCAAACATTTGTAACAAATAAGTAATAGAATATTATGAAATGTAAACTTAGCTTCACGAAAGCGATAAGAATGGGCAGAATGATGCTGGCTTAGCTCAAAGGATGTCGAAAAACTTTTTCTTAAGACAATAAATATGGTATACTCGTTCAATGAATAAAAATATGACTTCTCCGGCCGTTTTGAAAGCGCTTATGGAAAAATTCGGTGTATCGCCGCTGAAAAGATTCGGCCAGAACTTTTTAATTGACGGCAATGTATCGGATAACATTGCACGTTCGGCTGTGCCGCAAGGGGCGTGCGTTTTGGAGATTGGCCCCGGCATGGGTGCGCTCACCAGCCGTCTGCTGGAGCGGGCGCAGGTCGTCGCGGCTTATGAGATCGATTCGGGGCTGTCGGCAGCGCTTCGCGAATTGTTTGCGGATGAAACGCATTTTCATCTTTTTCATCAGGATTTTCTCAAAGCGAATCTGGACAAAGATCTGAGCGCTGTGTTTGAGGATAACGAAATTTATGTGGCGGCCAATCTGCCCTATTACATCACATCGCCGTGTATTATGAAGCTGGTGGAATCAAAACTCAACATTGTGTCCATCACGGTTATGGTGCAAAAAGAAGTGGCTGAGCGGCTGTGCGCAAAGCCCGGCAGTAAAGATTACGGCGCGATCACCGCGGCCGTGGGGTATTTCGCGCGCCCGAAGCTGCTTTTTAACGTATCGGCCGGTTGTTTTTACCCAAAGCCGGATGTGGCTTCGGCGGTGGTGCAGTTAACGGTAACGCGGGAACACAGCAGCGATACACAGAGCTACTTGAAAACAGTGAAGGGGCTTTTTGCGATGCGCCGCAAAACGGTTAAAAGCAATTTGAGGCAGAGCTTTTATCTTAGCGCCGAAGATGCAGCGCAGGTGCTGAAAGCGGCCCAGATAGACGAAAACGCAAGAGCCGAAATGCTAAGCGTCAATCAGCTTGAGCAAATTTCAATGGAATTAAAAAAACGAGTCGAATTTTTTTCAGAATCAGCAGGAGAAAAGGATTTTATATAGAATTAATAAAATAAGCTTTGGTGTATGAAATTTGCGAAATGCAATTTCGGAAAAAGCTTCCGTCAAAGATTGTGAAAATATAAACCTTTAGCTAGTGATTTTTTCGATCTGTACGGATAAGCCAAGCGTAAAGGGCTCATTAGCTTTTTGCATATAAGATACACAGCATGAAGAGCGGGTTTACCCGCTCTTTGTGTTTCTGTACGAGAAATGGACGAGCCTAAACTCGTCCAAAAGAGTATAAATTCTCTGAGCGCGGCCTCCGTTATCATCTGCCCCGGCTGGCGTAATGGGGGGCTTGTTACCAACAGGGGTTGGCGGAGCGAAAACGGTTTGAAACAGGCAGTTCATTGTGGCGTGTTAATGTCTCCTTGCGAATTTCCCTCGGTCACCTGACTAACCCGAAGGGTGGAATAGGCAATTGATTTTAATGACAGCTTGAGAAGAGCCTAATCCCATGCATATACAATGAAGATGCTTATGCGATCTGCTTCGCTTTTGCGGCGGCTCTGACAGCACGCACACAATCGTCTGCCAGCATAATCACCAGTGCGACCAACAGCATGGCCCAGAAACCGGCGGTGACCGGGCCGCCCACAATCGCGTTGGCAATCACCAGCGAGAGCAGGTTGGCGAATATGCTGGCGATACCGAGTGTAATTATGTTGAAAGGCAGCGCTATGGCGACGAAGATCGGGCGCAGTATCATGTTGACCAGTGCGAGCATCAGCGCGACCCACAGCGCCGTCAGCATCGTGCCGGGCAATAAGCCGATCACGCATGCGCCAAGCAATATGAGATAATAGATAACAGCTTTGGTCGTATAACGTATAAAAAAATTCATATCAATCACCTCAACAAGAGTCTGACTCTGACATTGGCATCTTTAGACCTGACCTTGACATCAGCCAGATCTAAGGGCCCATACGCCTTGATTTGCGCAATCAGCTGCTCGAGAGAAGTCATCACTGCCTGCACCTTTGTGCTGGTGAACCGGAACAACGACAGCAGATCGGAAATTCCTTCGATCACTTCGGCTAAGCAACGGTAGGGAAATATGACGATGATCGGAAAGAAGCCGATACGCACAGTGGCGATAATAAGGCTGTTCTTTCTAATCGACATAAACTCTCACCTTGGCCCCTTGCACATCGTCACCAGCATCCACGTTAACGAGCTCCTCGCTGATTTCGCCGTCTTCAAACAACTCGATCAGCTCTTTTAAGTTGATCTCGTCAAGATCGATACCTTGATCAGCCAGTTCCTTTTTCGCATCTTTGGGAATGAAGTTCATGAGGCCGATGGCCTTTTTTGCGAGTGCCAAAGGCACATTAACGTTTACGCGCGCTTGTTCCTTCTTATCGGGGTCTTTAACATCCACGCGCACGCGCAGCATCGAGTTTTTCTTGCCCTGTTTTTTCACGGGCGCTTCCGCTCCCATTGCACAGAGCAGCTTTTCGCCGTCTTCGGGCGAAACCTTGCCTTCGCGGACCATTTCAAGCACCTTTAAAATTTCCTCATTCATTTTTGTTACCTCGACTTTCTAAGATAAATTTTTAATCAGCTCTGCAGCTTGGTCGGCGGTGATTTCACCATTTTCCAATCTGCTGAGTATTTGACGACGCTCGATTTTAATTTCTTCGGCCGAAGCGATGCTTTTCAGGCCCAGCCGTTCAAGGACAGCATCCAGCCGACTGCGGACGGTGGGGTATGAGATGCCCATCTCTTTTTCCACGTCTTTTATGCTGCCGCGGCATTTTAAGAATGTGAGAACGAACAACGCATCGTCGTTGCTCAGACCGCAAAAATCGCAGCCGGTAAAATGCCCGCACAGCTCGCTTTCGCATTTTTGGCATGTGAGCCGAGTTGTTTCGTATTGTCCGCCGCAAACCGGGCAGGCGGAGGGCGCTTTGTGCTTCATTTGTTTAGCTCCTCATTGATTTTATATATTATATATACGACGAAAAATTGATAATGTCAACATTAAAATTAAAAATATTAATCAAAAAATTAAAATAATGAATTTATAAGTTGAGAATATCAAGAAAAAGCTTCGTTTTATAAAAATTACAGATGACCACAGCGGACAAATCACACAGCATTTTATCGATAGTCTTTGAATATAAAAATAAGAACATCAATGAGTCAGTTGGGGAATTGCAGACCGTGGTTTCAGCCATCAAAGCTGAGCATGATTACTGATATTTTCATTATTATAATGATTTAAAGAAATAATGCGCGATACGGGGGAATGCTGTTCATCATTATATAGAATAGTATTTTTAATTGTTTCTGAAAAACGGTATACAAAAGCGTTGACAAGTGAAAGGGCGTTTGGTAATATATTTGAGCGCTCTAAAAACGGGAGAGCGCAAATGGGAACGAAAAAGCGGTAGAAAAACGGCATAAAGTTCCTGAAAAAACGGTGTTGACAAACAGGATAAAAGTTTGTTAATATACAAGTCCGCGGTCGAGAGATCACGGGAGCAGAACCTTGAAAAAAT
>JAEYOE010000024.1 GCA_023412005.1 Bacillota bacterium | reverse complement strand
GCATGATTGCTGATCTCATAAGCATGACGAGGAGTCTGGAAGCATGTCATGTAGGTATAGCCTTCGGTACCGGCAGTTACATCGACAGAGACTTCATCTCCGTACCAGATATTGCCGGACTCCAGAGCCTCCTTGGCAAAAGCCTGTACGTTGAGCATGCTGGTGCACATGATTACGATAAGAAGAAATACGCAGATTTTTTTGAGAAAATTTGCCATGTTTTCAGCTCCTTTCATAAAATAAAGAAAAGTGTCATCGAAACACCGGCAACCGGGCTATCATGGCTTTCGCTTTAGATCCCACGGCTTTGCGACCCATGCTTTCACATGGTTTGCCTTTTTCTCGCATCTCGTGAGTAAATACACATAACCTTTCGCCAAGTTATGGTCGTCAGACTATGTGTTATTAATAAAAGCAGGCAAACTGTCTGTGACCAGTTTGCGCTCCTTCTGATATTAGAATACCATTAACACCTCCTTGTGTCTTGAGAAAGATTCTGGAAGGGATATTCCTCCTATATCCGGCAGACGAAATTTGCTAGAATACATTTACAAATACTATGAAGGTATGAATCTTGAGTATCGTTTAAAAGTTTTTGATAAGCTATCGGACTATTATTCAGATGAAGAAATAATAACGTTTTATACATGAGAATAGCTAAGGACGAAGTTTATTACGGCTATCTTGCAAAGATAATAAATAACACTTTTTGGAGGAATTAATTATAGTTAAGGATGTTGAAGAGTTAAGACGAGAAATAGAGCAGGTGTTTAAGGGAACCATCTCCAACGACCGAATATTATAGTTTTCACACAAAGAGAAAATGGATTAAGAGTTCGGTGGTCGAGCCAGTGTATCCCAAACCTACTTATAAAAGCAAGATAGAGAAACCGAAAATAATCCACCATAAACGAATAGGGGCTTATTGTACTTGCGAGAACAGATCATATAGTATAAATTATGTATGCTTTATTAATGTAAATTTAGGAGATCGGATAATGAAATGTGTAGTGAATGTACAAAGCAGAAAGCCGGATGAGGACCCGAGATCACTTCGTGCGCATGTGAGTGGGCGGGAGAAGGACGTGCTCAGAGATACTTATTATCTGATTGATAAACAAAACAGCCCGTCAAGGCGGCTAACCATGGGCTATACGACAATATATCCAACAGGGTCGACAACAGGCCATACCCATGACGATATGGAAGAGACATATTACGTTATCTCCGGAAAGGGAGTTATGGTGGTAGGCGAGGATAGATTTGAAATTGAACAGGGAGATGCGCTTTATGTCCCGCCAGGTGAATACCACACAACCTATCAGAGCGGTAATATGCCGCTTGTTGTGCTATGGGTTACCGGACATATTGATTAACGGAGGATACCTGCCTTGATATTAAATGAGAAGCTTCTTATCGATGGAATTTGGACAGACGGAATTGGGAACAAGCGCCTTGACGTGTACAACCCCGCCACCGGAGAGATATTTGCATCAGTACCAATGGCCGACGCGGTTGATATTGATAACGCTGTCGACGCTGCCGACCGCGCATTTAAAACGTGGTCAAAATTAACACCGTCTCAGAGGGGCGGGTATCTTCGCAAAGCCAGTGAGATTGTATTGGAGCGCGCTCAGGAGATTGCACGGCTAATGACACAGGAGCAGGGAAAGCCGCTGCTGGAGGCTCTGGGCGAGGTCAGGAAAGGGGCTGAAATACTCCGATATTATGCGGAAGAGGGTGAACGCATTTATGGGAAAATTATAACCAATGCCGAACCTAATATCGAAAGCCGTGTCATATATCAACCAATCGGGGTCGCTGCGGGGATATCACCGTGGAATTATCCAATTGAATTACTGGCCTGGAAGCTTGGCGGCGCACTGGCTTCTGGATGCACTATTGTTTGCAAGCTTCCTTCTGAAACACCAATATCACCTATACACTACATTAAATGCATTATTGATGCTGGCGTGCCCAAGGGTGTTGTGAACGTGCTAACGGGGTCAGGCCGGGAGATTGGCCCGCATCTGTTCAGCAATCCGAAAGTTAAGAAAGTGGCTTTTACCGGGTCTACTGCGGTCGGCAAACAGGTATTGTCCGGCTGTTCGGATACACTGAAAAGAGTATCACTCGAGCTAGGCGGCAGCCTTCCGATGATTGTCTGCAAGGACTGTGATATTGATGCGGCGGTGACAGGTGCGGTTAGGCGATCTTTCAGGAACATGGGACAAATTTGTATTGCGATAAACAGAATCTATGTGGATAGTGATATTTATGAAGCTTTTCTTGAAAGATTTGTACAGGCAGTAAAGAAGCTTGAAATTGGTAATGGTCTCACGGATGTCTGTGATTTAGGGCCGATGTGTACCCAGCGTGGGGTCGAAACAGTACAAAGGCATATCAATGACGGGGTGGAAAAGGGCGCAAGACTCATGTGCGGCGGCAAAAAACCTGAGGGCAAGAAATATGAGCAGGGATACTATTTTGAGCCGACGATTCTGGCTGATGTTGATCATTCTATGCTTGTTATGCGCGAAGAGACATTCGGCCCGCTGGTCGGTGTGATGAGATATGACACGATTGATCAGGCAATTGACTATGCAAACGATACACCTTACGGACTGGCGGCAATCGTTTATACCCAAAGCCATCATTTGGTTGAGAAGCTTTCTCGGGAGATTAACGCTGGCAATGTTGCGGTTAATAATGCGGATGCAGGTGTTATAAACGCACCGTACGGTGGCTGGAAAGACAGCGGTTTTGGTCATGAACATGGAAGCGAAGGCCTGTATGAATACCAGAATATTAAGCATATCCGAATACTTGTATAGCATAAAAAGCATATCCAAATTATAATATGGATGCGACATTCAAAAAGGACTATGATGCTATCATAACGATGATGCCTCATCATTAAAAACTATTATTTAGAGGGGCGTACAAACATGTATAAAGTGATTGTTGTTGATGATGAAACATGGATCTGCAAGTTGATAAGAAAAATAGTGGATTGGAATGAATTGGGATTTGAGATTGTTGCGGATGCAGGTGACGGCTTATCTGCACTAAATCTTATAAAAGAACATCGCCCCGATCTTGTGATCACAGATATTCGCATGCCCAGTCTTGACGGTATAGAACTTATCAAGACAGCCAGAGAGCTTAATATTGATACCGAATTTATGATAATAAGCGGCTACAGCGACTTCGAATATGCCAGAAGTGCGATCAAATATGACGCTTTTGGTTATATTGTAAAACCATTGGATAGAGATGAGCTGCAGGAGATGTTGCTTTCTGTCAAAGAAAAAATTAATAAAAAGCAAAAAATAAAAACAAGAATCGAATACAGTGATTCACAGCTGTTGGAAAACGAAATCAAGAAATTAATCAATCATCAAGGAAAGAGCATCGGCGTTGAGGAGTTAAACGGCCGATTCGGAACCCATTTTACGATTGGTAAATTATGCGTCGTGGTGTTCAAGCAAGACTTTTTTTCAAGGGAAACGCTCAATAGTTATCAGGAATCCGATTATCAGCGGTTCTTGGCGGGTATTAAAGAAGCCATGCTGGAATATATCAATGAAGCCATCTGGTATATAGACACGGCAGGTTCAAAGGGCATATTTATATTTAACTATGCAAAACGGGACAGCCTAAAACATGGATTATCGCCTATAATGGCTGCTTATCAGCAAGACAAGAACCATGAAGACCAAGTCGATCTCACGATCGGAATGGGTGAGGACGTAACAGAATTAGGGGAAATAGGTAAGTCGTTTCATACGGCTATGAGCGCCATTTATTCAAGAATGGTATTCGGCACAGGAAAGATTATTGACGCTCAAATCGAATTGCCGCGTTCAAATTATAATCATTCCTTTTTCGATTTTCACGACGAAAAGAGGCTGTCAGCCTATTTTGATGTCTTCGATATTAAAAGCGCATCGGAGGAAATCGCAAATGTTTTAAAAAAAGCTGACCGGGATTTACACCATAATCCTGCAGCTTATCATACAGCCGCTGCCTCAATCATTGGGGCACTTTTCAAAACGATGGAGAAAAAACAAATCCACCTTGATCATACCACGAAGGATATGGCACAATTGTATATAGAAAATTGTCTGTCTAAAATAAAAATCGAAACTTATCTGAACCAGATAGTCAAGGAATTTGAAGCAATTCACTCGGAGTTCAAACAAGAGGGAAATGACAAAGCGATCAGTGAGATTAAGACGTACATCATGAATAATTATACGTCAGATATCAGGCTCGAAGATGTCGCAAAATTGGTATGTTTGAATCCTACATACGTAAGCGAGGTTTTTAAAAAGAAAACTGGGGAGAACTTTACTGACTATTTAAGCGATTACCGCATTAGTGTGGCCAAAGAACTTCTAAAAGACGTCAGGTACAAAGTCATAGACGTATCTGAAATGGTTGGTTATAAGGACTCAAAGTATTTCAGCAGGCTATTTAAGAAAAAAGTAGGTGTTAACCCGACAGACTATCGAAATCTCAATATTTAAAGCTGGGCAGTCCAATGGAGGAAGAACGGTATGATAGAAAGATGGATTGCAAAATTATCAAATCGGGTTCGGGAATTTTTTAAGCAGGCTAAAGTATTAAAAATAAAGTCAAATATTGTTTTGGTCGTGGGCGTTTATTTCGTCTGCGTTTTAATTACACAGCTCTTTTATGGAATCATTAATCTAAATTACACAAACAGCTCAAATCAGCAGCGAGATATACAAACTGTATCACATTATATTAACCAGGTGGCGCTAAATACCCGGCTAGAAATTGAACGTATAGAAAAAATGTCGGGAATGGTTTATGACGAATCCTACTTTTACTTTGAGGAACAAAACCTATCTACGACGATTCAAAATAACAGCAATGAGCTAAACACCATTATTGATAACATTTTTAAGTTAAATGAGGATATATCGGGCATATCCATATATCGGCCAAAAGGAGGAATGATCTCATATACCAACCCTTATAGCCCATTCTATTATACCAGCGGAACCAAATCCAGATACTCAGAGCTCATTAAACAAAAGAGTAAAGGGACAATCTTAATGAGGAGTACAGGGGATACGCTTGGGCAAAGCATGGTGTTCATCAAGTATTATAAGCCGGAACAAGAGAACGAAGAAAATGCTATCGTGGTTATAGAGAAGAACTGGGAATCTTATCGTACATACTTTCAGGATTTGGGATTGCTGAACAACGGATCTATCGTTATGATCAACGCCGACGGGCAGATACTGATGTCGTTTCGTAATGAGAATGCCATAGGAGATGAACAGTTGGTGAGAACAGGCCAATTCCGGGATCAGTTGAATAACACGTCAGGAATGCTGGAAACCAAAGCTTATGGTGAGAATAAATATGTTTTTTATGACAAATCCGTTTCCTCAGGATGTACGCTTCTTTATATAGCGGGGAGCGACTTTTTTGGCGAGAAGACATACTCTATGTATAATATTATACTTTTCTCAAGCTTAATACTCATAATTGTAAACATACTGATCGTCATTTTATTTAACAGACGCGTTTATCGCCCTATCACCAACGTGGAAGGAGCTCTGCATGCGATCGTGACGGGCGATTCTGAACTGATGCTGCAGGATGTACAGCGCGGCAACAATCTATATCCGATGTATAATGATCTTAACTCGCTGATCGTGCGTTTAAAGCAGCTGATCGACAGCGAATATACAGCGGGAATTATGAAAAAACAGGCGGAGATTGACGCACTTCAGAGCCAGATTAATCCGCATTTTCTCTATAATACGCTTGAATCGATTAGAGGACAAGCGATTGAAGAAGAGGTTGAAGGCATTGAAAAAATGGTTAAGGCACTGGCGGATATATTCAGATACAGCATTACAAACAAGAATGCAATGGTGACACTGGAAGAGGAACTTAAGAATATTGCAAATTATTTGAATATCCAGCAATTCCGGTTCAATAATAAATTTATCGTTATAAATGAAATTGAAGAGGATACAAAAGATTGCTTGATACCAAAGCTCGTGATTCAGCCGCTGGTTGAAAATGCAATTATACATGGATTGGAAACCAAGCCTGGAAAAGGAACGCTAAGAATTAAATCGACATTGACGCTCGACAGTGTCCTTATCACGATCGAGGATGACGGCGATGGTATTGAAAAAGAGACCCTTGATGCAATCAATGAGTGTCTCGCCCGAGGAGTAAACTCCAGGAATGAGTCTAAGATAAAGATCGGCCTTGGATTGATCAATATTAATGAGCGAATTAAATTAATATTTGATGACAGTTTTGGTTTAAGGATATTCAGCTTAAAACACATGGGAACAAAGGTTGAGCTTCGTATTCCTAAAACCACAAAATAGTACAACAAATATGAAAGTAGACGCATTGAAGCACAATGTAAAAAGAAGTACCTTTTATATATGTTATTGCGACAAAAGGCTGACTTCTTTTTTGAAAGAGGTATAAATGAAAAAGATTGCAGCACTCATAATATCAGCAATACTGTTAATAACTGCACTTGCCGGATGCGGATCGATATACAGTGTCAAAGATGAGGATAAAGATCCGGCACTGAACAGTCAGGAAGCATTACCTGAAGATGAACCAAAAGAGGTTTATTATACTGTTGGAATGCATATCATACTGCCCTACTGGCAGGACCACCGCCATGGCTTAGAAGCGGCTGCACAGGAGCTGGGTGTAGATGTTGTATTCACTGGCGAAAATGGCAGTGACGCCTTAAGACAGCTGGATATTTTCGAACAGGTCGTCAAAAGAAAACCGGCCGGCATCTTATTATGCCCTATCGATATGGAGGCCATGACAGGACCTATCAACAGGGCAATTGATATGGGTATACCGGTTATCTGCATTGACAATGACGCGCCGTACAGCAAACGGCTCACATACATTGGAACAGATAATTATCACTCCGGCTACATTGCGGCAGATATTATCGGCAAGAGCTTGAACGGTAAAGGGGATGTGGGGATACTAACCATACCCGGTATCTACAGCTTGGATGAACGCCAACGTGGGTTTGAGGAATGTATTCAGAGCAACTATCCTGACATCAATGTGGTAGCGGTCATGAATGATCAGGCGGATCCATCCAAGGCTGCGAACATCGCCGAACAAATGTTTAAAGAATTTCCGTCCATCACCGGTGTGTTTGGTACGAACGCAGCGAGTGGTGTGGGGGCAGCCATTGCTTTGAGTGAGAATCAAAAGCTAAGTGAAATAAAAGTGGTTACGTTTGACAAAGACTCTCAGGTATTAGAGCTTGTGGAGCAAGGAAAAATAGAAGCTGCACTGGTGCAGCGAACGTTTACCATGTCGTATTATGGTTTGAAATTTTTATATGATTACAACCACAACAGCCGGCTAAAAAACGGGCCAAGCATCAGCTTGATGCCTGAGAAGGTCGACACAGGGATCATTGTGGTTACAAAAGACAATGTGGACGATTTCCTTTGAGACTTTAAAAGGCGAGGTTGAAAATGATTAACGCATTCGGAATGCAATTGACCAGAGAGCAGTTTTGTGAAAGAATTAGCGCAATGTCGCAGGTGGCTGGCGCGCGCCCGTTTAAGTTTACGGAAGGGAAAGCGGCTGGCGTCAGGGCGGTAGAGGTGAAAACCGGCAGCGGCCTTGTGTTTACGATTCATATTGATAGAGGAATGGATATCGGAGAGGCAAGCTATTGCGGCATTCCTGTATCTTGGCAGAGCAAAGTGGGGGTCATTGCTCCCACATATTTTGAAAATCAGGGACATCAGTGGCTGCGCAACTTCTACGGCGGTTTGCTGACCACATGTGGTTTGATACAGGTGGGGGAACCGTGTGAGGATCAAGGCGTGTATCACGGGCTTCATGGCCGGATATCCCACACACCCGCAGAAAAGTATTGGATTGACGAGTACTGGGAAGACAACGACTATGTCATAAAGGTGACGGGAAAAATGCGCGAAGCGATCATTTATAATGAGAACCTTGTGCTGACCCGTGAGATCAAATGCATATTCGGCCAGAAGAAGATATTCATTAAAGACATTGTGGAGAATGAGGGGTATCAGGAATCTCCTTTCATGATCATGTATCATGTCAATCAGCCTTTCCCGATCGTCAGCGAACACTCAAGATTTTATTCCTCGGCAGAAAAGGTGCTGGCGCTTCGAACATCTGAACAGCCGGGTACGGGTGATTTTACAAGTATGTCCGAGCCGAACGCGGACTACCAGTTTGAGACTTTCCTGCATGAAATGCCAGCTGACAGATCTCGCGTTTATCAGGCAGTGATCAATGAACAGCTAAAAATGGGCGTTTATTTAGGCTATGATCCAAAAACACTGCCGGTGGGAAACCAGTGGAAAATGCTAGGCAAACAAGACTATGTGGTTGCGATGGAACCGTCCAATACCTATAATGTGGGCATTTCGGAATCAAGAAAAAACGGATGGCTGCCCATATTAAAGCCCAAAGAAAAAGTGGAGATGAACCTTGAAATTGGCGTTCTTGAAGGCGATCAAGAGATTAAATCGTTCAAAGAAGCACTTTAAGCATCTATAACACAAAAACATAAAACGATGGAGGATTTTCTGCGATGAAAGCGATAGTTATTCACGGACCAAATGATGCCCGCTATGAAGAAGTACCCGTTAAAAAGCCTGAATCAGGCGAGGTTGTGATTAAAGTCAAGGCAATCGGCCTTTGCGGTACAGATTATGAGCTTTTTACCAACGAAATGGTCTATATTCAGAATGGCCTTTGCAAGCTGCCAATGATTCCTGGGCATGAATGGTCCGGTGTCATCACAGAGGTCGGCCCTGATGCCGGTGATTTTAAAGTGGGTGACAAGGTTACCGGAGAATGCACGGTTAGCTGCGGTCATTGCAGTTTTTGCAAAAAAGGCCAGGCGAATATGTGTGTGAACCGCACGGAGACCGGCGTAATGAGCCGAGATGGAGCCTTTGCCGAGCACATCACATTCCCTGTTTCCGCACTGCATAAGTTTGACAATATAACGTTTGAGGAAGCGGCGATGATCGAGCCGACCGGTGTCGCGTACTATGCTGTGAAACGGTCCCATATTCAGCCGAACGAAAATGTACTGGTCATTGGGCCGGGACCAATTGGACTTCAGGCGGCACAAATCGTCAAGAAACTGTTCAATCCCAAAAAAGTGATGCTGTCCGGAACGAGAAAAGAAAGACTCGACAAGGCAAAAGCATACGATCTGGACGGTTATATCAATGTTCGCGAGGAGGACCTGACAGAACGGGTACGTGAAATTACCAACGGTGAGATGATTGATACAGTCATAGAGACGTCGGGCGGCATATCGGTTTTTGATGATATCGAGAAGGTCATCAATCCGTGCGGAAAAGTCGGCATGGTGGGTTTCTTCGGTGCTAAAAAACCGAATTGCAACTGGGATTCGTTTATTACCAGAGATATTTCGCTGTATGGTTCTTTGGGGAGCCCGGATATATGGGGCGAAGTCATCAGCATGATGGAGAACGGTATGCTGGACGTTAATAATCTTATAACCCATGTGATGGACATGAAGAGTTATGAAGATTTTAAAAACGCTCTGGATATGATGGTGGAAAGGCGCGACAACGCCTGCAAAATCATACTAAGACCGTAAAGGAGTCGTATATGAAAAAGGTTATCGATTTGTCGCATCCAATCACACATCAGATGCCTGTGTTTCCTGCTGACCCTGCGGTAGGGGTATTGACTCATCACGACTATAACAATGGTTATTTTGTCAGTCAGGTCATATTCGGGACGCACACAGGGACGCATATTGATGTTCCGGTACACAAAATTAAGGGCGGAAAGACTGTGGATCAAGTCGAGATCGACAGGTTTATGGGACGCGCTTATGTGATGGATTTCACATTTTTAAAGCCTTTGGAAGAGATCACGGCAGGACAGCTGGATCGTTTTGCTGACAAGCTGGATGGTGTGGATACGGTTATCATACGAACGGGATGGGGCAAGCATTTCGGTAAGGAAGATTTCTTTACATCATTCCCGGGTATCAGTGAAGAGGCGGTGGCTTGGCTGGCGGCGCATAATATCCGTCTGATTGGGCTGGAAAGCCCTTCGGTGAATGCGCTTAGACATGCCGAAATCCATACGCTATTGCTGGAAGGCGAAATTTATATCGTAGAAAGCTTGGCAAACGTTGATCAGATAGCGAAGGAGTATGTGGAACTGTATGCTGTCCCGTTAAAGCTCAAAGGTCTTGACGGTTCTCCGGTACGGGCGTTTGCGATTGAGGAATAATTATTTCATTGCTGCATGATTATGATATAATTTATCTGAATTAGGACAGCATAAGATTGGCATACGATGGACTAAAAAGGGCTGCCGTGAATTCGGCGGTTCTTTTTCATATAGCCAGCAATGAATTGATTAGGCAGGAGGCATTGAATGATTAAAGGCAAAGATAGACGCCGGAGTCTATTTAGAATTGTCGGAAATATTGTCGTCATTGCGGCGCTGCTTATTGGCGCATATATGATCAACAACTACTTTTTTACTTACCCCGTTATTGTCAGCGTGCTCAAGAGCGCCGCGCTGGTGGCTGTACTTGCCATGGCGGAGAGCATCGTGTTGGCGACGGGGGGGATTGACCTGTCCATCGTCAGTGTCAGTTTGCTGTCGTCAAGTACCATCTATTTTCTGGTGGAGACCCAAACGATGGGGTTGGTTCCCGCAGTGCTGGTCGGTATTGTGTTAGGCAGCTTAATGGGATTAATTAACGGTATCTTTATTTCCAAATTAGACATTACACCCATTATAACAACGATGGGGACAGGACTGTTGGCACGAGGTATATCAGGTGCGATAACGAACAATATCATCATTTTTGATACACGCCCGGAATTTGATTTTTTTAAATCAGTTTCGGTTTTTGTCATCCCGACTTCGCTGATTTTTGCACTGTTCATCATGCTGGGTTGTTATTTGCTCTTCCGTTATACTGTGGCAGGACGACAGGTGTTTGCTATAGGGGGTAGCGAACGCTCGGCTCAGCTGAGCGGGCTCAATATTCACCGGATTAAGATATATGCCTATACGGGGGCAGGCTTTATGGCTGGACTCGGGAGCTTGATGGTGCTCGCGGACAGCGCCATTGCGGCCCGGTTTTATGACGGCGGTGCGGACGTTGAGATACTGTTGGCGGCTGTTATCGGCGGTGTATCGCTATGCAGCGGTGCGAAAATGTTCTTTCGGGTTTGTATTGGGGCAGGAATTATCGCCGTGCTGACACGCCTCATATACGGGCTGTTTGTGTTTAATTCTATACGCTCTATCATCATTGCAGTGATACTGCTTATACTCATCGCTCTGAGAAAAAGCATATTTAAGCGCGAAAATAAAGACTGACCGCATATCTGAAATATATCCTCTTAATACGAATTCAGACCCATTGTGAAGCTATAATATGAACACTACAATGTACTTGTAAGTTAACAACACAGTTGCATTGTAGTTTTTATTTTGCGGGTATAAGGGATGGCATCATGAAAAAATCCGAAATCAGAAAAGACTATAAGCAAAAACTGAGCGGCATTTTTCCATCGATCACAACACCCTATATCAATGATAATGTAAGCTATTCTGCACTGGCCTCAAATATAAACAAATACAACAAGCTTGATCTTGGCGGGTACATGATACTGGGCGGCAACGGTGAGAACCTCGGGCTTACAGACCAGGAAGCACATCGGATTGTGGAAACAATCATGGAAGCGAGGAAGACTGAACGAACCATTGTTGCGGGAGTTGGGCGCGAGTCGGCCAAAGCAACGGTTGACTTTATTAAAAGTATTGCGGGTTACGGCATCGATATCGCTAGCGTGATTACGCCGTTTTACTTCGGAAAGCACATGCATGATGAGAACCTTATCAGCTATTACGAAAAGGTTGCTGACGATTCACCCATACCGGTGCTGATTTATAACTCACCGGATTACGCGGCAGGTGTGGAAATATCGCCAGAGGCGATATCCGTACTGAGCCGACATGAAAACATTGTGGGTATGAAAAACTCATCCAAAAGGGAGATTGCATTATACAGATCAAAAATAAGTGAAGACACAGAGTTTTATTTTCACTCAGGACGCATGGCGACATGTTTCCGGGATCTGAAGCAGGGCGCAGTGGGCGCAACACTTTCCGTAGCGATCTACTGGCCGCAGAGATGCATTGAGCTTTATAAGCTTTACACCGAAGGCAAATACAAAGAAGCTGATACGCTAAGTGAACAAATGGCGCTGACATCTGTTGTTTCAAAATACGGTGTCGCAGGCGTCAAGTACGCCATGGAGCTGGAAGGGTTTGTTGGCGGAGAACCAAGGCTGCCGCTGCTTCCTCTCACGACAGAACAAAAAGAAGAAATCAACAGAATTATACAATAGATTAGGGAGAAAGATGGCAATGAGGATTTCAATCGGCTGTGATGAATTGGGCATTGATATGAAAAACATGATCATTGATGTATTTTCAAAAAAAGGTCATGAATTCTGCGATGTCGGCGTTAAAAAAGGAGAGACAGTCAACTACCCGAGTGTCGCCTGTAATGCTGTGAAAGAGATGACTGAGGGCGACTGCGAGCGCTGCATATTGATATGCGGTACTGGTATTGGAATGGCGCTGACGGCGAACAAAATCGAAGGCGCGTATGCGGCGGTGTGTCATGATGTCTATTCCACGGAGCGATCAATACTCAGCAACAATGCAAACACCATGTGCATGGGTGCTCTTGTGATCGGCCCTAAGACAGCTGAGACGTTAGTGGAGCTCTGGCTCGGGCTAACGTTTGATCCTAACAGCAGGTCGAACGAAAAAGTTCAGGAAATCTATGCTATAGAGTCTAAATTTGGAGAGCAGCATGAAGCTTTATAATCAGGATGTGTTAGAAAAAGGTGCGCATAACATCCGAAAACACATCGTCAATACGATCGTAAACAACGGCGAAGGTCACGGCGGGCCTGCATTATCTTGTGCGGACATACTGTCGGTATTGTACCTCGGGATCATGAATATCGACAAAAACGATCCGGACAACATCAACAACGACAAATTTTTGCTGAGCGCGGGGCACAAGTGTCTGGCGATTTATGCAGCGCTGGTCGAAAAAGGGATTATTGACGTTGAGGTGCTGGATACTTACAACAAGCTGGGGTCTCCCGTGCCCGGCCATCCGGACGCAACAAAGCTGTCTGGTATTGAGTTTTCCACCGGATCACTTGGCCATGGGTTGCCGCTCGGCTGCGGTTTTGCAGTCGCAGCGAAAATGAAAGATATGAATTACAAGACATATGTGCTTATGGGTGATGGAGAACAGGGAGAGGGTTCGATTTGGGAAGCGGCTGCTTTTGCTGCCCACAACAAACTTGACAACTTGATTGCAATTATCGATGAGAACGGATTGCAGATTAACGGTACCACCAGAAATATATGCAGACCGTCGGACTTCGAAGACAGGTATAGCGCTTTCGGGTGGAGCGTCAGAACAGTAAATGGACACGATGTGAAGGAGTTGTACGACGTGCTAAACAGTGTACCGTTTGAAAAGGGCAAACCGTCAATGATTATCGCAAAGACGAAAAAGGGCTGCGGCATTTCCTTTATGGAGAACAACATCGCATATCATCACTGGCATCCGGACGACGCAGAAGCTCAGGTAGCACTTTCAGAAATCTCAGCGTCGGAGAAAAGGTGGTCAAAATGAGCATTTTAGATCCGAGAAAAGCGTTTGACACTGCGCTGTTGGAATTAGGAAAGGAAAACAAGGATATCGTCGCAGTTTCGTGCGATTCTGCATCTGGCGGCGGTATGGGCAGCTTTTTCAAAGCGTTTCCGCAGCGTACGGTGGAGACTGGTATCAGTGAACAAAATGCGGTTGGAATATGTGCAGCGCTCGCCAGGCAGGGGATGATCCCTATCATTGTTGTCATCACACCGTTCATTACAATGAGGGCATATGAGCAGGTGCGGGATGATATTGGATACATGAACATGAATGTGAAGCTGGTGGGCAGCGGCGGAGGATTGGCGTATTCAACCCTTGGGTCAACGCACCAAGCTATCGAGGATGTTGCGTTGATGCGGACGATTCCCAATATGACCATACTCTCACCGTGTGATGCGTATGATATCGAGGCAGCGCTCCGGCAAGCGATTTCCATAAAAGGGCCGGTATATATCCGGATGCCAAGGCAGACACGTCGGGTTATCGCAGCAGAACGTCATGTGAAAATCGGTAAAGCGGAAGTCCTGAAAGATGGTAAAGACATGGCCATATTCGCGACAGGGCCGATGGTTGAGGAAGCCCAGATCGCATCAGAGATATTGAAAGGTGACGGCATTGATGCCGCTGTGATCAGTTTTATGACTATCCGGCCGTTGGATGAACAGACGGTTAAAGCATACGCTGACAAGGTCGGTACGATTGTAACGGTGGAGGAGCATTCGGTGGTCGGCGGATTTGGCAGCGCGGTTGCAGAAATGCTTGCACCGGTCAAGAATTCGCCGCGTGTTATCAGTATGGGCATCAAGGAAGGGTCAAAGAACACGGGACCGTATAAAGAGCTGCTCGATCACTATGGGCTCACAGGTGAACGAATAGCTGAAAATATAAAAAAATCGTAAAGGACAACGGATTATGACAGTAAATTATTCAACAAACGGCAACGGAAAAACAGGTGTCAACTTTACGCTTAGATCATTAAGCATCCCTGCGGTAAGAGGGCAGGAAGCTCTGGTTGAACGTGTATTGGACAAAGTCATCAGCTTTGAAGAGTATAAAGCACTCAAAGACACAGTGAAATTTGTTGGGGTTACAAGTCGTTTTGCGGATGTGATCAAAACATTTGATGTACCCGAAGGGAGAACCCCTGCCGGTTTCCGCGTGGAAAGTTACTTGGCAGATGAGGGCGTACTTCTGGTCGATTTGGTACGCGACATCGGTTATGACTGGGATGGTATCAAGAGAGCTACCAAAACCATTTTTTCAGCAGATTCGGCGAACCCGTACGAAGTGGCTCCTATATCGGCACTGCTGGGTAATCTGACCTGCAATCCGGGGATTGTGTACGATCTTTTCATCAATAACCCGAAGGCCAATGTTGGCGGGAAATTCAAAACACTGGAAGAAGTCATGACTGAGCTCGGAAATATATTGGGGCCCGGTGTTGATATCAGTGTCGAACTCAACAATCCGTTTGAACAGGATTTCAACAAGATACTGGATGAATGCGAAAAATTTAAGGAGATATTGTCTGACTACAGATTGGTTGTCAAGGTGCCGCATATGGGGCCGGTTAACGGAGACAATGTCAACGAGTTGCTGACCGGAGATAAGAAGTTCAGCCGCCGCTATGACGAACCATTGACGGAAGATGCATTCAGAAGCCATAATCTGGCGCTGCGACTCAGGGAACACGGCTACCGCATCAACTATACACTGATGTTTGAGCCGTACCAAACCGCGCTGGCACTGCAAGCTAAACCGGCTTTTATCAATACTTTTGTTCGCCATCGGCTCATGCAGTCTGAGAAGATTAAAAATCTGCTCGCAATATTTGATATAACCCGAGACAAGAAGTATCTTGAGGAATTAAGAACGCATATGCTCAGCGTCGACATGCTCGCCAAAGATGAGACTGACAAGGATCTGCTTGATGTCAAACACTTTGCTGAGGACCTTCTCAAATATCGCAACTTCGATAACAAGGAAGGTGAAGACGGCCTGGATATGGCGAGACACAACTTAAGAATGCTTAAACAGAATAATCTCCCGGATACCCGGTTGATTATATGCAGCATGGAAGGACCGCAGAATTACCCGGATATTGATAAACTGACAGCAGAACCCGAATTTGCAGATGTCATCGACCGTCTCGTCATTACCGCCGAGCCGGGATATCTGGCGAGATTCGCATCAACCAGTCAGGTCGTTTCCTATCAGCGGCGGTTTATGAATGCGGTTCAGGGTGCTAAATAAAACCTTAAGAAAGGACGGGATATTATGAACGAAAAATTAAAAGGTGTATTCGCACCGATTACAACACCGTTTACGAGCGAGGGCGAGGTAGATTACGCGGCACTTGAGCACAATATGGCATTTTACGCATCTTCCGGCATACAGGGTTATCTTGCTCTTGGCTCTAACGGTGAGAATAAGAGCCTGACCAACGACGAAAAAATAAAAGTATTAAAAACAATTATCGACAACAAGGGAAAAGACCAGTCGGTCATGGCTGGATGCATATTTGAATCGACTTATGAGACGATAGAATATGCCAAAAAGTTTGAAGCACTCGGCACGGATTTCTTAACACTTTTACCCCCTTCTTATTTTAAGAAGCAAATGACGGATCCTGTGCTCATCAAATACTTCAACGATGTGGCCAATGCCGTGGAAACACCTTGTCTGCTGTATAACGCACCTCAGTTCTGCGGAGGCACCACGTTATCCGTTAAGCTTGTGCAGGAATGTGCAAAGAATCCCAAAATAGTCGGTCTTAAGGACTCATCAACGGGCAATATAGAAGGCTTTTTATTCGGTGCCCGTGACATCATCAGTGTGATGGCCGGCTCGGCAAACTTCTTTATGATGACGGTGCTTATGGGCGGTTCAGGCGGTGTTGTGTCTCTTGCAAACATTTTCCCAGGAATCGTTAACGACCTTTATAAGTTAATATGCCAAGAAAAGTATAAGGAAGCTCTTGCGCTGAATGAAAGAGTTCTGGTGCTGAATAAGGGCGTCTCGGGTGCGGGCGGTGTGGCTGCTGTGAAATACGCAATGGACCTTGCCGGATTAAAGGGCGGAGATGCGCGTCTGCCGTTGCTGCCGCTTCCCGAAGAAAACAGAGTTAAAATCAAAACGATGCTAGAAAAAGAGGGAATGATTTAACTAGGTTGTATGCTGAGTTATCAGAAAGGTTTATGAGGATTGGATATGAGAAAAGTACTGTTAACCAAGAAGCTGAACGAAACGAATGCCCGATTGTTTGAAGGTATTGCAGACCTAGAAATGGTGACGATACCCGATGGTAATCAGCCCCTGTTCGAGGAGCATATGAAAGACGCGGAAGCGATACTTCTCAGCACGGCGTATAAAATGACACGGGATGTCATTTCCAATGCCTCAAAATTGAAGGTCATCAGCCGTACGGGTGTGGGCGTAGACAATGTTGATGTGTCCGCGGCGACAGAGAAGGGGATTCTCGTGCTGAACACACCGCAGGCCAATTCGATTTCTGTGGCCGAACACACTGTGGCAATGATCGTCGCTATATCTAAACAGCTTTTGATGTATGACAGCGAATTAAGAGAGGGTAACTTCAAGATTAGACGCAGCAACAAGGCCGTGGATATTGACGGCAAGACACTGGGGCTTATCGGCTGCGGACGCATCGGAAGGTTTGCTGCAGAGAAATGCAAAGCGGCGTTTGGCATGAATATCATTGGATACGATCCGTATATTACGGAAGCAGAAGGTATCACAATCTATAAAGATATCGAAGAGGTGTTCAAACGCGCGGACTATATATCCCTTCATATTCCTCTCACGCCGGAGACAAAGAATCTGGTTGGTGACAAGCTGCTCTCGCTGATGAAGCCGACAGCATACATCATCAACACGGCAAGGGGCGGAATCATCGATGAGCAGGCGTTGGCACAGAAATTGAAGAATGAAGAAATCGCAGGCGCTGCACTGGATGTACTGGAATCCGAGCCGCCAGCCATCGACAATCCGTTGCTGGGTTTGAAGAGCGTCATATTAACGCCGCATACCGCAGCGTTGACCAAAGAGTGCTCCGATCGCGTGGCCTATGAAGCAGCACTTGGCATAGCGGACTACTTGAATGGCAAAACGCCCAAATTTGTTTATAACAGATAGTTGCTTTAAAAAGCAACATTGACTTTAGGGAGGTTAACATGACCAAAAAGTATGATTTAGTCGGTTTTGGCGAAGCGATGGTGCGCTTTAATTCGCCCGAGCATGTCAGGCTCGAGCAGGCGCAATATCTCAATCTCGCTATCGCAGCAGCAGAATTGAACGTGTGTGTAAACACGTCGACTTTAGGGATAAAAACAAAATGGGTTTCTAAGCTGGTAGACACATGGACAGCCAAATATGTGGTCAATAAGGGCCGCGAGCATAACGTTAACATGGACGATGTCATCATCGAGAAGTATGACGGTTCCGGCAGAAAGGCAAGAAACGGACTGTGCTTCGTCGAAGTGGGTATCGGTCCGCGTGCCTCGAGACAAATCTATGATAGGGGTCACAGTGCCATATCGCAGATAAAGGAAGGCGAAATCGATTGGAAAGCGATATTCTCTGAGGCTGGCTGGTTCCACACAACAGGTATTACCTGCGCGATCTCGCCTGAAGCGGCTGATGAAGCGGTTCGTTCGCTGAAAATTGCCAAAGAGTGCGGCGTGACAACAAGTTTCGACCTCAATTTCCGTTCAACGCTCTGGACGCCGGAGCAGGCGCAGGCGGCCATGGCAAAGGCTATGCCGTATATAGATGTGCTTATCGGCAACGAGGAAGACTTTGAGACCATGCTGGGTATCAAAGCGGATGATACGACCAATACTTATTCCAAACTCGACCCGATGAGCTACAAAGCTGTTGCGGAAAAGGTTTGCGCTAAGTATCCGAATGTCAAAACGGTGGGTACGACGCTGAGAGAAGTGAAAACAGCGACACTCAACGATTGGCGGACTGTGGCCTATCACAACGGCGAATACTTTGTATCCCGTAAATATGAAAATCTCGAGATATACGATAGAACGGGCGGCGGAGACAGCTTCGCATCTGCACTGATCTATTCGTTGATTACCGGTGAGTACAAAGGACAGGATATGATCGAGTTCTCAGCAGCGTATTCCGCGCTGTGCCATGGCTTTATGGGAGACTGGAACTGGGCTTACAAAGAAGAGGCCGAGAGCGTGATGAAGGGCGGAAGCGCGAGAGTCAAACGCTGAGGAAAGAGAGGAAATGTTGATGAAAAAGATTAACGTGGCTTTGATCGGACACAAGTTTATGGGGCGCGCGCACACCCACGCCATTACGGATGCGCCGATATTCTTCGATCTTGGTGTAGAGATCGGCAAAAAGGTTATATGCGCTAACGAAGAATCGGTCATGGAATTTGGCAAGAGATGGGGATGGGAAAGGGCATGTCTGGACTGGAGAGAGGTCATTGAAGACAAAGAGATAGATGCCGTCAGCATTGCCGCTCCCAGTAAGGTTCATGCTCAGATCGCAATCGCAGCGGCTAATGCAGGCAAGCATGTTTTCTGTGAAAAACCCTTGGCGTTGAATATGGAAGACGCGGAAGCGATGGTGAAAGCCGTTGAAGACAACGGTGTGATCAACATGATTGGCTTCAATTTCCGCAGGGTTCCTGCGCTTTGTTTGGCGAAGCAGCTGATTGAAGAGGGCGTGTTGGGCAAACTGTACCATTTCAGAGCCATCTGGTCTCAGGACTGGCTGACAGACCCCAATTTCCCGATTGCATGGCGTTTGAAGAAAGCCGCTGCGGGTTACGGTACACACGGAGATCTGGGTGCGCATACCATCGACATTGCCCGGTTTTTAATCGGAGATCTCGATGAAGTGTGCTGCGTCGAGAAGACTTTCAATAAAACGCGTCCGGTAGCAGTGTTCGAAGACGGTCTTTTTGCTAAAGCCGGCGAAGAAAAAGCCGAAGTGGACGTGGATGACGCCTCTCAGATGCTGGCGACGTTCAAGGATCAGGACATTATGGCTTATTTCGAGAGCACGAGAAATGGAACCGGACATCGGAACCAAAACAGGATTGAAGTTGCGGGCAGTAAGGGCGCAATCATCTGGGATGAAGAGAGGCTGGGCGAGCTCGAGTATTATAACGACGATGATCCGACGCATCTGAAGGGTTTCCGCACGATTCAGGTGAGTGAAGGCGTTCATCCATATATGGCCAATTGGTATCCGGCAGGCCATATCATCGGATATGGTGATACATTTGTTAATGAGTTTTATGACTTCTTCACCGCTATCAAAGAGGGTAAGCCCGTTACACCCAATTTCAGGGATGGCCTTATGGTGCAGAAGGTGCTGGATACGGCGGAGCAATCTTCAATAGAACGTGCCTGGAAGAAAATACAATATTAAAAAAGAGAGGACAATAAAATGCAGAAGATTAAGGCGCAGCATGTAACGCCGGAAAATTTTAAGGCGTTTGGCAAGGTCATCAGTGTGGCGGCAAAATCTCAGCCGGATACACAATCGGACATACAAACGTTCTACGGCCAATTAGCATTGATGCAATGCGATGGATCTATTGAGTTTGGTGTCTGTGTCGCCAAGAATCGGGCATTTGTTGTGGATACGCTGGAACAGCATGCAGAGACTGCTGAGTTATTGGCTGCGCTGCGAGGTGATTTTATCACGCCGGTTACGACTTCGGTGACGATAAATGGTAAGCAATACCCAGATATGGAGAAGGTTGTGGCTGTTCGCGTGAATCAAGGGGAGGGTGTCGTATTTGATAAAGGCATTTGGCATTGGACGCCATATGCGGTGACAGAAAGCTGTGACGTTTTGGTGGCGTTCAAAACTGACACGCCGAAAAACGATTTCATAGCGAGCAACCTTAGCAATGAGATAATTATAGAGAGCTAATACCAACTTTTGTTTGCCCGTCACTCACCGTGTTGACGGTGAGTGACGGATTTCCTTCAAAAAAAACTTTGATGTAAAATATTGTTTGAGGAAGCGTTATGATAAAATAAATCGCAATATACAACAGAGTATGGAGGAAAGTATGCGCAAAGAGGTATTGAGATTAGATTGTGTCTCGAAAAAAATAAATGATGTTAAGGTGCTTAAGAATATTTCGCTGACAGTTTATGAGGGAGAGATTGTCAAGCTGTTCGGAGACACGGGGCAGTCCAAAGCCATGGTTGTCAGGCTCTTAGGGGGCGTGTTCCAGCCGGATTTCGGTAAGATATACGTGGATGGTCGAGAGGTTGAGCTTTGCTGTCCGTACGACGGAAAAAAGGCAGGGATCAGTATTATTCACAAGAAAAGCGATCTCATACCGAACCTCACAGTCATGGAAAACTTGTTTCTCGGGAGAAACGATGCTGATAGCAAACCGTTCCTGAAAGTTAAACAACAGGCAGCGCGTACCCGTGAATTGCTTAAGATACTAGGGTTGGAATTTACACCGGATACTTTGGCGGCAGACTTAACCATTGAGCAAATACAGCTTGTGCAGCTGGGTAAGGCGCTGCTCGATGACCCCAAAGTGGTGGTCATGGATCACACAAATATACTGCTCGACAAGAAACAGATAAAGCTTTTTGAAGGTGTGTTCCGGGAGCTCTCAAAGAGAAAAGTAGGTATATTGGTGATAGCGCAAAATCTGAAGGATTTTGCAGACGTGTCGGACAGAATGTACATCATTAACGACGGCAGTATTATCGGTAACGTTAAGGCTTCGGAAATCGATCGTGAGAAGATTATCCATATGATCAGCAGCGAGTATCTGATAAAACGACCGGGTATATCACTCAACGATATTTCCAAAGAGGTCCTGCGCGTTGAAAAACTGACGACAAGAAATACCTTAAAGGATGTGAGCTTTTCCGTCAGGAAGGGCGAGATCGTTAGTATAACTGGTTCGTACGGATCGGGTAAATGTGAGATCGGCGATGCACTGTTTGGAATGGAAAAGATCATAAGCGGTAGGATCTATCTTGAAGGCAGAAAGATAAAAATCAAGAAACCAGCAGATGCCATCAAAAACAAAATAGTGATGATATCGTATGAAAACGAAGATAGCGGACTTCTGCACAACCTGAGCGTTAAAGAAAACATCAGTATTTTAAGGCTCGGAAGTATCAGCCACCTTAACATCATTCGCAAGGAGCTGGAAGACTGGCTGGTAAAGACTGTAACCAAGGATCTCGGATTTGATTTGCTGGACGCTGACATCGATATGACTTCATTAACAACAACTCAGCAAAAAAAAGTCAGCATTGCAAGAGCCATGAGTGTTCTGCCCAAAGTTTTGATACTGATAGAACCGACAAAAGGCATGGATAAAACCAGCCGTAAACAAATATTAGAGTTGCTGGTGTCGTTTTCTAATAGGGGGGTAGCCATCATATTAATTTCATCAAACGTTCATGAGATACTGCAGATCTCAAATCGGTTTCTGCTGTTCAGCAATCAAACGATTACGGGCATTATTGATGAAAGTGAGCTTGAGTTTAAAGACCAGCTTGATATATTTAACAACCTAATATAAACATCGGCATAAAGCCGATTACAGTAATAAATGGAATCTACAGAAAAGAGGTTAAGCACATGGTAAAGAAAGGATTAGTGAAGTTTGTCAAAAACGATTTGGCGAGCATATCTGTAATTTTTATCATCCTGCTGCTTGTCGTGATTACAAAGTCCAATCCTGCACGCTTGGGTTTCAGCCTGACAGCTCTATCCAAAGACATTGCCATATTTACTTTGGTTGGTTTAGCGCAGATGGCAACGCTGGCCGTTGGACAATTTAATCTTGCCGTAGGCGCAATGGGCGGCGCGGCAGGCATGATATGCGGCTACCTGATCAATATACCGCTTGAGGGTACGATGAATGCAGAGGCGTATACTCAGGCAGAAATAGGGATGGCGCTGCCGTGGATTATCGGCATTGCTGCGGCTCTGGTGGTCGGGTTTGCGATTGGCATTTTGCAGGGTGGCATTATTGTGAAAACAAAAATCAACCCATTCATTATCACGCTTGCGTTGATCAGTATTATTCGCGGACTTAACATGGCGGTAACACAGAATATATATTTCCGGAACCTGCCGACTGGTTTCAAAAATATCAGTGCAATGACATTACCGCCTTCCGGCACAGAGGACCAAGCGACGTTCGGCATACCAATAGTCTTTATAGTGGCATTGGGAATTATGGCGATACTCTGGGTGCTTTACAACAGGACGGTATTGGGCCGAAAAATGCTGGCGACCGGAGTCTGTACCAGGGCTGCTGATTTCGCGGGAATCAACTCCAACAAATACATTATGATGGCGCATGGCATCAGCGGAGCCCTTTGCGCCATCGCAGGAGTCCTGACAGTTTCGAAACTTGGTGCGGCACAGACATCAGTGGGTGATAATTGGATGCTGTATTCCTTCGCAGCGCCGATTCTTGGCGGAACATTGCTCAATGGCGGCAAAGTATCAATTGTCGGTACGATGATTGGTGCTGCGATAATGACGGTGATTACAACCGTTCTCGCGCTGTTAAAAGTGGATGCATTCAGTCATCAGATATTCATCGGTGCGATCCTTCTGCTGTCATTCCTGTTAAACAAAGCGCGTGAAGCGTTAAGCAAGAAGCAGGATAAGGCTATTATCGAAACGCAGGATGATAATTCCAAAAATGGAGGTGACAAGTATGAAAAACTCGCACGCTGATACCACGAAAAAGAATAAGTTTAAGATAACAAACAAAATGGGTATCGCGATCGTCATCGTATTGCTATCCTTGCTGATCTCGACGCAAAGCGGTAAGTTCTTTTCTCAAGACAACTTTGTCGCAATCGCCAGAATCTGCAGTGTGACGATTTTGGTGGGTTATGCACAGATGGTGGTCATCGCCGGTGGGGGATTGAATGTTTCAATCGGTGCGATCGGTGGTCTCTCCGCAGTTATTGTCGGCGCGCTGATACAACGAGCGGATATGCCTTGGGGATTTGCAATCTTAATTGCTGTTATGATTGGCGCCTGCTGCGGTGCGTTCAATGGGTTTGTTATTACGCGGCTGGGTGGTACGGGCGAGATATCTTGGCTGACTACGCTGGCAACAATGAGTATTTTCACCGGTATATCTTTGGCGATTACCAAGGCCAATCCGTTTTATAACCTGCCTGAAGGATTTGACTGGATCGGGGCTTACAACATTGCCGGCTGGATACCTTTTATGATCGTCATAACGCTGGTGTTTACATTTATACTTTGGTATATGTTCAAATACACGAGTTACGGGCATCAAATACTGGCACTGGGCGCAAACAAAAAAGCGGCTGAATTATCCGGCATCAATGTCAATAAAGTCATGATGACGAAGCATATCCTCTCAGCAGTCATTGCTGCATGTGCCGGCATACTGTTCAGTACCCGACTGGGGTCAATTGGATCGGATATCGGAGGTGACTGGATGCTGTTCTCATTCGCTGCACCGCTCATTGGCGGGACTCGAATGGAAGGCGGACGCGTCGATGTGGGTGGTGCTTTCCTGGGCGGACTGTTGCTCGCGATTGTGTCAAACGGCGTCGTTCACTTGCAGGTCAATGTTTATATAGTAGAAATGTTGGAAGGGATTATTATACTGCTTGCGGTTGGTCTCGATAGGATTCGACTGCTGAGAGAAGAACACCGCGAGAGATTGGAGCGTGCTGCATTATGACCGGCGATACGATTCTGGAATTAAAGAATATCACGAAAATCTTTCCGGGCGTTGTGGCCCTTGATAATGTCAACTTCAGCATTAAGGAAGGTGAAATCCACGCGCTGATGGGGGAAAACGGTGCGGGCAAAAGCACGTTGATCAAGATCATCACCGGCGTTTATAAGCAAAACGAAGGTAAAATGTTCGTCAACGGCAAAGAAGTATCGTTTAACAGCCCAAGAGATGCATTTGCAGCTGGTATTAACGTTGTGCATCAGGAACGGAATCTTTTCCCCACGTTCTCCGTGGCAGGCAACATCATGATTGAGCATTATACTGATAAAATGATGAAGCGAATAGATCAAGCGGAGATCAATGAGGCGGCGCAGAAGTATATCAACATGGTTGGGCTCGATATTCCGCCGACTAAAAACGTAGAAACGCTTAGTGCAGGTCAAAAGCAGCTGATAGAAATTGCCAAGGCGCTTTCATCGGATGCTAAGATCATACTGCTCGACGAGCCAACGGCTTCAATTTCAGTAAACGAAGCGAAAATGCTGATAGACTTGGTCAAACAGCTTAGGGATAAAGGTATTTCGTTCATATTCGTTTCGCATAAAATTGAAGAAGTATTCTCTGTGGCTGATACGGTAACCGTGCTCAGGGATGGTAGAAATGTGGCGTCTATTGAAACCAATGAGATATCGACACCTATTAAAGATATGACGCGTGATGACCTGATTACACGCATGGTTGGAAGAACCGAGGAGTTCACATCCCTCCAAAAGCGGGACTTCGATAACGCAGAAGTGGTTTTGGAAGCGAAAGACCTGAGAAGCGTGGATTCACCTAAGCCGAAATCCTTCAAACTAAGAAAAGGTGAGCTGCTGGGATGGTACGGGTTAGTGGGCGCGGGACGCACTGAGTTTGCGCGAACACTGATCGGATTTGATCCGGCAATAGAAGGTGAACAATTCATCAATGGTAAGAAAGTCAAAACAAAGAGCGTTGCACAGGCGCAGTCTAAATACGGTCTTTGCTATTTGAGTGAAAACCGAAAAGAAGAAGGATTGTTTCTGGATCATAGTGTGAAGATTAACATCACCTCCACTATACTGGATAAAATTAAGGGATTTGCGTCGTTTCTGAATATGAAGAAGGAGACAGAAATTGCGCAGCGTTATCGGGAAGAGCTTCAAATAAAAACGCCCCACCTCAAGCAGGAGGTAAGAAACCTGAGCGGTGGTAATCAGCAGAAGGTGAGCTTGGGGAAAGCCTTGGCGCTGGATCCCAAAATACTGATTATTGATGAACCGACGGTGGGTATCGATATCAAAACAAAGTCTGAGATCCACAAGTTGATGTTCAATCTGACAGAGGAGGGGAAATCCGTTATCTGCATTACGTCGGATATGCCCGAGCTCGTGCAGATTGCTGACAGAATCATCGTTTTCAAAGACGGTCGTATTGTGGGCGAGATCAACAATACAAAGTCATATGACGAGATGAGTAAAGAGATCATGAATTTAATTATGAATTAGCTTTTTAAAGCTTAAGCCATAAGGCTTAAATAGAAAAATCGAAAGGATGAAAGAAAAAATGAAAAGACTAGTTGTACTTGTATTGGCTGTATGCATGCTTCTGAGTTTGGCAGCATGTGGTGCACCGGCTGCAAAGCCGGCGGAGTCTGATGCAACGCCGAAAGCGGACACGCAGACTGAGATTGAAATGGACGATATGGAGGATGTAGTTGTGGGGGGCCAGAAAGAGGGCGCAAACTATAACTTCGCAATTGTTTACGGCGGCGTCCATCCGTTCTTCGATCCGTGGGCGTTTGGTGCACAGGCAGCGGCTCTTGACCTGGGTATTCCGGTTCCCAATGTCACAAGCCCGCAGAACTGGGATCAGACCGAGCAGAACGCGATCATTGACGGCCTTGTAGCGGGCGGTATCAGTGGTATCGGTATGTTTACATCGGATGCTGTTGCCGGAAACGAAAAGATCTCCGAGTTGGTTGGCATGGGTATTCCCGTGGTCACAATGGGTGGATCCCCGGCAACTCCCTCTAAGGCGAGCTTCTGCTATGCCACCGATGTGGGCGCTTCTGTAGGCTTTGCAACACAGGCGATCATTGACGAGCTGAAGGCTCAGGGTAAGACAGAAGGCAAACTTCTCCACCTTTGCTCTTCGCTGGCTGATACCAATACACAGAAGAGACAGGCAGCTATCGCTGAAGTTCTGGCGAAACCCGAAAATGCTGGATTTACACTCGAATGGGAACTGGCTGATACCGACGCAACAGAACCGGCAGAAGAAGCCATCTCCTCCATGTACGCTTCCTATATTGACGAAGTTGATGGTATTGTCTGCACCGGCTATGTGAACGCTCAGGTTCTTGCCAAGACAATGAACGAGAGAAAGTCGAATGATGGCATCGTTGCTATCGGTATCGACGACTCGGCTGATGTTCTTAGCGCAATCGAAAACGGTTACATGTTCGGAACAATGACACAGAGCTCTTGGGCAATGGGTTATGTTGGAACATACGCGATGAAGTTATTTGCTGATGGTTACACAATGAAACCGGATGCGCCGTTCTTCATCGACTCCGGATTCTTCCTTCTGAAACAGGATGGTCTTGCATCCTACGCTGACAATCAGAAGCAGATGGCATACGATTTTGTGTCCACAATGGCTGACAAATACTTCGTTGCCCCTGCGCAATAAAACCTTTATCAATAAACGATAAAAAGGTTAACACTATTTACTGAAAATAGTATAATTCCGTCACAAGGCAACCCCGGCAAAAATGATTTTGTCGGGGTTGTTACATATACGGATGAGCATAGTATAGTATATTCAGGGTATGGGATGTCTGAAAGAGAAAAGGCGTTGCTTATCTTATTTCGGCATATAAACTTGAAGCACCAGTATGGAAGTACAATTTGTGTAGAGGGTACTAATGCAGATACGGTGGCGAAGATTAAGAACAGAGGCACGCAATAAGGCGGATTTAGCGGCGGCCTGATGATTGGCATACTATTCAATGCGTTTCCAAGCACAAGCCAGTCATATGCCCTTATAGGTGAGTGCATACCACCCGCTGACGGTGGTTATAACCACGAAACAAGGAATTTATTGCGGTTAGTTACGATGCCGTCATATCTGGTATAATATAATAAGTATCTGGCACGAGGAGTTTTAAAATGAAAAGAATTATTGCATTCGTTTTGAATATTAATCTCATTCTATTGCTTGTCGCCTGCAGTCAACCGAAGGTCATTGATAATACAGCCAAAACAGCAGAAGATTACTCACAAGAGGAGAGCAGCGCTTTAATTGAAGAAGAGGGTGAAGTGGCAGACCCCGCCGATTACCAGTTTGCCATCGTTTATGGGGGGGCACATCCATATTTTAATCCGTATGAGCCGGGGGCAAAGGCAGCCGCAAAGGATCTGGGGATACCTGAGCCGTTTATTGTGAGTCCGCAGGCCTGGGACCAAACAGAGCAGAATCAGGTGTTGGAAACCGTTATTACCAAGGGCGCGAAGGGGATTGGAATGTTTCCTTCTAATGCAGAGACCAGCAATGCTCAAATTACTAAGATGGTTTTAAACGGCATTCCAACCATTGCGTTAGGAGGCTCTCCTGCGTTACCGTCTGATGCGGAATTTTGCTTTGCGACAGATGTGGGGGCCTCGGCGGCACTAGGTACACAGGAACTGATTAACAAATTGAAAGCAAATGGCTTGACAAAAGGGAACATTGTTCACCTGTGCAGCTCGCTTGGAGATGCGAACACCAAAAAGCGACAGGTGGCGATTCAGGAGGTTTTGGCCAGGCCCGAGAATGCAGGATTCGTGCTTTATCAAGAGCTTGCGGATACCGATGCGATAGAGCCGGCTGAAAAAGCCATTAGTACGATGTTTGCCTCTTATATAGCCAGGGTTGATGGTATTATATGCACGGGATATGTTAATGCACAGGTGTTGGCAAAGACGATGATGGACATGAAAGAAAAGAGAGTTGTGGCCATTGGTATTGATGACTCACAGGATGTGCTGAATGCTATTGAAGGTGGCTTTATGTACGGGACGATGACGCAAAATCCGTGGGGTATGGGCTATGTAGGCATTTATGCGCTTAAGCTTTTAAAGGACGGGTATACGTACAAACCTGATAAACCGTTTTTTATAGATTCCGGCTATTTTTTGCTAACGAAGCAGGGTTTGCCGACTTATCAGAAAACCGTTGAAGCAAACACAAGAGACTTTGTGAGTACGATGAAGGATAAATATTTTAATCCCCCTGCATAGGGTAAGAGCAAGATTCTAAATAAAAAAGGTTAACATTATTCACTAAGAACAATGTTAACCCCGTCACAAGTTGCCCATAAAAATGAGCTGGCTACATCATAATATAAGTTGTATAAAAAAGTCAATAATATACTTATCCTAGGCTTTCTTTTTGATAATCATATTGGCTGCCATTCAAATATATAAGCATCTAACGGCTTAGACTAGCATGCTGGGCTGCATATTGGAAGCAAGATGAAATATGATAGCAAACCCGAGCAGACAAATGATGACATTATACCGCTGCAAGGGCTGATATTGAATGAAATTCAGCAATATGAGATAAGAAATAGCAGCGTTTTGTTCCGGACAGAATGGCTCGGGCAACAAGCAGCAGACACGTTGGAATACATATTCAGCCCCTCGCGTCCGCCGGAATGAGCGTGCGACACCAATCGGTGTTACTTTTTATCTCGGAACAAATGACCGACGCATCACGTCATAAAGGTATCATATTTTCGGAGGACTTTATGAAAAAATTATTTTTGGTGATGGCAGTGCTCATGGTAATTACAACGTTTGGTGCTTGTAACACAGATATAGCGCAGCCTATTGCCACGGCGGATGTGGACGCATCTCACACCAACCAAGGAATTATGGTGAATACCATCGGGTTTGAGCGCGTTAACTTTGAGCAGCTCAGCGATGATATAAAAAGCAAGGTGGATGAAAGCCGGGCACAGCAGGGATATGATGTGATCAACGCGGGGGATGATATGTATCTGGTGGTTTATGCGGGTGAGCGCAAGACATCCGGTTACGCGATTGAGATCAACAGCATTGTGGATAACGAAGGGCAGACCGAAATTAAGGTGAATGAGACGGTGCCCGCCGATGATGCGCAGCTGCTTCAGGTGCTGACATATCCTCTGGACATTGTGAAGCTGAGTTCGGGCATCAGCGGAAATGTAGCGTTGACTTTTGATAAGGCTGAATAGAAAAGCAAAATATATGAGTGGAATGCATCCCATGGTTACACGGCGACGGCAGCAATCATTCTTTCCAATGTCGCAGTGAGCAAGCATTGCGAAGTGGCGGCGAAGCGGAGAATCTGTTGCAGTGACTTTTCATCACAATGACATAAGTTACTTGAAAGCGCCGTCAAGTTGCTTCAGGTTGTCAATTAACCTCGAATCATGGCCCCCTCTGACGAGGGGGCTGTCACCGATAGGTGACTGGGGGAGAGAAAACGACTTAAAAACGGCATAATGCGCACTCTTCCTGCATTCGTGTCACCTCCCGGTCCATCACTTCTGGATAGTCAGCAGGGGCAACACTTTTTTGACACGCCGAAGCGCCATCAAGGCGCTTTTCTGTACACGCGATTTATATCATTGTCTTATAAGCCTTGCGATGAGAACTTACTGTATGATTTTTAGTTCGGCCCAAAATCAAAAGGGCATAGAGCGCCGCTCGGCGGGCGCTACGCCTCAGCTTTCGGCAGAGTGACAGTAAATTGGCTTCCCCTGCCTGGCTCGCTTTTCACACTGATTTTGCCGCCATGCGCGTCTATAATAGACTTGGCAATGGTCAGCCCGATACCCGAGCCGCCCGTCGTACGGCTTCGCGACTTGTCCGTGCGGTAGAACCGTTCGAAGATATAAGGCAGATCGTCTTGCGGGATGCCGATACCCGTATCGCTTACGCAAATGGATACATCGGTCTCGGTTTCGCCAACCTCGATATGCACATGGCCCCCCTCGGGTGTATACTTGAGCGCGTTAGACACGAGGTTCACCAGCACCTGGCTGATTTTGTCACGGTCGGCGTTAACCCAAGCCTCCCTTTCCGCAAATTCGAGAGCCACGCCCTTCATCTGAAATCCATTTTCGAAGTTCAGCACTATCCGATTGATAAGCGCCGATACCTCGACCTGTTCCTTGTGCAGTTCAAGGCTTTCGCTGTCGTAAAGCGATAGTGTTTCCAGCTCACCCACCAGCTTTGAAAGACGCAGTATTTCCTCGTGGCAGCTCACCAGCCGCTTGGGCTCGGGCTCCCAAATACCGTCAATCATGGCTTCCATGTGGCTTTGCAGCGTGGCGAGCGGGGTGCGCAGCTCGTGTGCAACATCCGCCGTCAGACGTTTGCGCAGCAGCTCCTGATCGCTGAGTTCCTGCGCCATGCTGTTGACCGATTCGGTCAGTTCGGATATTTCGCGCGTGGAAGACTGCTCGGTGATGCGGCTGCCAAGATCACCCTTTGCGATGCGCCCCGCGGTGTCGATCACGCTCGCAATCGGCTGCGTGAGGCGTTTCGCTATGAAGGTGCCCAGCAGCAAGCAGGCCAGCAGCGAAATCGCCGCGGCGATGAGCAGAAACGTGTTCAGCCCCTTAAGAAACTGAATATCCGTATCGCTGTAAAAGTATGGGCCGTAGTAGCCCACGTTAACGTTAGCCACCCTCTGCCCGTCCACGTTGATGGGGTAGGTTTCTTCCTGATAGGCTCCCTGAAAGTCTCTGTCGTAAGAGCGCATATTCATGGCCATATGTTCGAGCATATTCGTACAGAATCCGTTGTTGTGCTCCCATGCGTCCCAAATCACGGTGCCGTCTGCGTCTGCCACGCGCAGCATCAGCCCCCAGCTGAGCGCGTTCACGCCGATGTCCTCAATCGCGGACGCATTCCAGCTATCTTCACTGATAAAACGGCTGGAGATGAGGCTGACTGTGCCCGAAATGGTATCCTCCAGCTTACTGACGGTATATGCTTCGAATTGGCGCTCTAAAATCAGGTTGGCAAACAGGCTGATCATGACAAACAGCACCAGCGCGACGAGTATAAACGCCAGCGACAGCTTCGTTCTAAGGCTCGTTTTTTTCATACTGCATCACCGCCAAACTTGTAGCCCACGCCGTGCACCGTCAGTATATAGCGAGGCTTTTTCGCGTCCGGCTCAATCTTTTGCCGGATGTTTTTGATATGCGTATCGATCACGCGGTCATATCCTTCAAAGTCGTCTCCAAGCGCCATATGGATGAGTTCCTCACGCGTGAACGTCTTGGTCGGGTATTTCGCCATGGTAAGCAGCAGCTTGAATTCGCCGGGCGTCAGTGCCACCGGTTCGTCATTTCTCAGTACTTCATGGCGCATGCTGTCAATCACAAGCTCCCTGTTACGAAAGCTGTATTCGTCCACAATCGGCACCGCTTCGCTGAGCGTTCGGCGCAGCACCGCATTCACCCGCGCAACAACCTGCCGCGGGCTGAAGGGCTTGGTCACATAATCGTCCGCGCCGATGTTAAGGCCTTTTAGTATGTCCGCCTCCTCGGTTTTCGCCGTCAGCATAATGATCGGAACGTGTGATTTTTTGCGTATCGCGCGGCAGACCTCTTCGCCCGGCAGGTCGGGCAGCATCAAATCGAGTATGATCAGCACGGGTGCATAGCGGTCGAAACGGATTATCGCTTCGCTTCCGCTGTATGCGCAAACCACAAAAAAGCCCTCTTTCTCCAGATAAGACTTAAGCACGTCCACAATTTTTGCTTCGTCGTCTACCACGAGCACCGTTTTGCTTTGCGTCATCGCCGTTTCCCTTCTAAACAGCATCATATCAGGCAAGGCGTGTGCACTTGCCCGATATGCGGCCATAAATCTGATTTAATTGCTATTTTAAATCGAACGGCTTTAAAAGCACATCGATATCGCTGCCGTCCTCCTCCTGCATGGTTTTGAATACCCAGCCCTCAATGCTCTGCACATCCACGCCGATATCGGCAAGCGGCTTTGCGGCGATGACAAACACGATGTCCTTGTCGTTGGTCTTGTCATCCTTCGCCCACTCGATCTTGCCGCCCGGCAGCTTCACGCCGAAGTGGTCCAGTGCTTGATGATAGGTCAGCATTGAACGATCGAATGTGACACTCTCGAATAAGGATTCTTGCAGGGTATCTTTCATGCCCGTGCCTTTGCCGTAGTCGCCGGTGACGTAGAGCATGGTATCATCCGCGCGGTAACCGTTGCCAAGCTTCGTCACATCAAGACCCGCAGCCACAAACGGTTGAAGCGGCGTTTGGATGACGATGTCTTCGGTGCCGGTCAAGTCATAATCATGACTGACCTTCAGTGTTGTTTTATTGTCTGCCGATACATAGAAGTAATGATCGGCTGTTGTGTTGTCTGTGACCAGTTCGGGATAAGACGTTAAAATGGCGTCCAGTGAACCGTGGCTGTATTTTAAAACCACATCGATTGCCGCACAGCCAGCCAGCGCCGCTCCTGTGACAACCAGTGTCATGATGACAATAACTGCTTTTTTCATAGGATCTCCTATCAGTGTTTGAGTTTAAAGCGCTTTAAGCGCAGTGCGTTGGTGACAACCGATACCGAGCTTAATGCCATGGCCGCGCCCGCAAAAATCGGCGTCAGCAGCGGCCCGCCGAAGGCAAAGATGACGCCCGCCGCAAACGGAATGCCGACGGTGTTATAGGCGAAGGCCCAGAACAGGTTCTGCTTGATGTTGCGGATTGTCGCGCGCGAAAGTGCGATTGCCGCACTGACCTCGTTTAAGTCACCGCGCATCAGCACAACATCCGCCGACTCCACCGCAACGTCTGTTCCTGTGCCGATCGCCATGCCGATATCGGCCTGTACCAATGCCGGTGCGTCGTTAATGCCGTCGCCCACCATCGCGACCTTTTTACCGCTCTGCTGCAGCTTCTTGACCTCTCCGGCCTTGTCTCCCGGCAGCACGTCGGCGAGGATATGATCGATACCGACCTCCTTGGCGACCGCTGCCGCCGTATTTTTATTATCGCCCGTGATCATATAGACCTCGAGGCCGATTGACTTCAAACGCTGTACGGCCTGCTTACTGGATTCTTTCACCTTGTCGGCCGCTGCCATAAGCGCCTCCAGTTTGCCGTCTACGGCTATGTACATCAGCGTGCGCCCCGTGCCGGATAATGCCGCCGCATCGGCCTGCGCCTTTCCTATATCGATGCCGCTTTCCGCCATGAGCTTGACGTTGCCCGCGAGCACATGCCTGCCATTAACCGAGGCATCTATGCCTCGCCCTGCCACAGCCTTAAATGCGTCGGGCTGTGCCAACTCAAGGCCCTTTTGCAGTGCTCCTTCCACAATAGCCCGCGCAATGGGGTGCTCAGAGCCGCGTTCCGCCGCCGCGCTGAGCGCGAGAATCTCATCGTCGCTCAATGCGCTGTAGTTTTTAATGTTGGTCAGCACCGGCTTGCCTTCGGTGATCGTACCTGTTTTGTCGAGCACCACCGCGCTGACCTTGTGCGTGGTCTCGAGCGCTTCGCCGCCCTTAATCAGTATGCCAAGCTCCGCCCCCTTGCCTGTACCAACCATGATTGCCGTTGGTGTGGCGAGGCCCAGCGCGCACGGGCAGGCAATAACCAGCACCGTGACGAAGATATTGAGTATGAAGTTAAAGTCCTGACCCACGATCAGCCAGATGAGGGCTGCCAGCAGCGCGATGCCCAGCACCGCCGGTACGAAATAGCCGGAGATGATATCCGCGAGCTTGGCGATGGGCGCTTTCTTGCCCTGCGCTTCCTCCACGAGCTTGATGATCCGGGAGAGCGCCGTATCCTCGCCCACCTGCGTGACGCGGAACTTAATGAGGCCCTCGCTGTTGATGCTGCCGCCGGTGACCGCCGAGCCCGGCTGCTTTTCCACCGGCAGGCTTTCGCCCGTCAGCATAGACTCGTCTACAGAGGAGGCACCTTCCACAACGTCGCCGTCCACCGGGATTGATGTGCCGGGCCGTACCAGCACGATATCGCCCACGGACACCTCGTCAAGCGGCACCTCCAGCTCTGCGCCGTCTTTGATGATGACGGCGGTTTTGGGCTTTAAGTTCATCAGCTTTTTTATCGCCTCTGAGGTTTTGCCCTTGCTGACCGCTTCGAGATACTTGCCCACCATAACCAGCGTAATGACGACCGCCGCCGATTCAAAGTACAGCTGCTGCGAGAACCCAAAGCTGCCGAGGTAGATCATCACGGTTGCATAAATGCCGTAGAGAAACGCGCTGCCTGTGCCGATTGCGACGAGCGTATCCATATTGGGCGCGCCCTTGACCAGCGTTTTAAAACCCACGCGGAAGAACCTGCTACCCGCAATCATAACGGGCAAGCTCAGAACAAGCTGCACCAGCGCGAACGCCAGCGGAAAGTTGTGCGAGCTCATGAAATAGGGAATCGGTATTCTGAATGTCGGAAACATGTGAGACATTGCGATATACAGTATCGGCGCGGAGAACACGATGGCAATAATGAGCCGCCGCTTCATGTTCTTCAGCGCGCGTAAACGCTGCTCGCTCTCGGCATCGCGTACAACGTTTTCTTCTATATCCACCGGCGTATAACCCGCCTTCGCAATCGCGTCCTTGATCTGCGAGAGCTTGACGACCGACGGGTCATATTCCAATGCCGCGCGGTTGGTTGCGAGGTTCACCGATACAGACTTTACGCCATTTAACTTTCTGACCGTGCGCTCCACCGCCGCCGAACACGCCGCGCAAGTCATTCCCTGCACGCCAATCTCAACCTTTTTCACGGGCTGATTATCAACCAATCCGTATCCGGCATCCTCAACGGCCTTTTTGAGCTGTTCAAAGCCCAGCTTCTGCTCGTCGAAACGCACCGTCATTTTTTCCGTCGCGATGTTGACATCGCTGAATTCCACGCCGGGCAGCTTCGCCGCCGCCTTCTGCGCGTGTGCCGCGCACGCCGAACAGGTCATACCGGTCACGCTGTAAGTTTTTTCTGTCATTCTGTCCTCCTTCATCCGCAGCAGCCGCCGCCAAACCCGGGTGAAATGCTGTTTTGCTGCGTATATGTTGTGATTTCGCTTAAAATCGCGGCTGTATCCACGTTGTTCACGTCATCCACCACCTTGACAAAGCCGTTCAGCATGCCCATCACGCAGGTAAACGTGAAATCCTGATCGGCTGTAAACTCCGGCAAGTTAAGCTCTCCTTCTGAAAGGCTGAGCGAGCCGTAGTCTCCAAAATCGATGAAACCGTTGCAATAGTTCAAGCTTTTCGGGTCGATGTTGATCTGCGTTTTCACGCCCCGCTGAATCACCAGCACGGCGGGCGAATATCCGTCTATGCCAACGGACACGCTCATCACCTGTTTGCCGTTCGTCACTTTGGCTACGGCGATGTCGTTCTCAGTTATGGTCTGCTGTATGGTGCTGCAGCAGCTGCCCAAAACCGGAAACGGTGCATCGGCGATACCCGTGGGTGTTTTATCAGCTTCCGGCAGCACGGCTGCCGTCGCGTCTGTGTCTAAATCATCCACCACCTGTATCATACCATATATCATGCCCATCCAGCATGTATATGAGATCGCGCCCGTCTTATCAGGCGTAAATTCGATGATGTTGTCGCCCGCGCTCAGCCGCTTTTGCACGCCGTATGCGGGGAATTCGACTGTTTCGTTGCAGCCGTTGAGCGCGGCATCGTCCGCCACCAGGTTGAACTGCACCGGCACACCCTGCTGCACCACAATGGACGGGTAGCCGGAGGGTTTGAACTGCGCTTGCACAACCTGTACGCCGTCCTTTATCTCCGCCACCGTGTAGCCCTTGGCTTCAAGCTGTGCTGCCACCGATGAACCTGTTTCCGCGCTGGCGGTCGGTTCTGTATTCGCCGCCGAAGCGGTTAAATCCCACCCGAACAACCCGCTTGCGTTAAACACCATGACAACCGCAATCAACATAACGAGCGCCGCGCTGACTCGTGAGATGCTTCGCGTGAACCTGCCTTTGAGTACCGAGAATACAAGCCCCGCACCCAGCATCAGCGGCACCGTGCCGAGTGCGAAAAGCATCATCGAAAGCGCGCCCATCAGCATTGAACCGGTGGAAAGCGCATAAAGCTGCATAGCCTGAAGCGGCCCGCATGGCAGCAGCCCGTTGAGCAGGCCCACCACCAGCGGTCCCTTGCCCATTTTCGCCTGATTCGCCTTGCTAGAAAGCGCTTTGGGTGCGCGGGGTACGAGCCACCACGGCAGCCATCCGAGCATTGAGAGGCTCATCAGTATCATGAATACGGCGGCGATGAGCATGATAATGCCCTTGGCTGTTTGGCTGACGAACAGCACCGATCCCAGGCTTCCGACCAGCCCGCCGATAATGGTATAGGAGATGACGCGGCCAAGGTTATAAAGCAGCGGTTTGCTGAACCGCCCTTCCGCGCTCTGTGACGTGCCGACGCTCTGCGAGAGGTTGATGCCGCCGCACATCGCAATGCAGTGCACGCTCGTGAACAATCCTGTTGCAAAAAGCGCCAAGAGCGATACGGTGTTGTCAATTCGCGGGATCAGGTTGACAAAATCGAATCCGAAGGCATATCTCACGATGAAATACAGCGCCAGCACGATCAGGAATACCGGTACAACCTTGCTGATGGGCTGCTTCATGCCGTTACCGCTCATAATGCGATAGCCCTGCTGCTCAATCGCGGTCTGAACTGCAGCCTCCGTTGTTTTTTCCGTATCAAACGTGACTTCCGCACGTTTCTTCGGGAACGATACCGCCACGGCGCGCACGCCCTTTATGGTCTTTACTGCATCGTTGATTCGTTTTTCACAGTGTCCGCATGTCATGCCGGAAACACGGAACACGGTCTTCTTGATGTTCATAACACCCTGCCTTCCTATTTTAACAAGATTGTTTTCGCTAATGTTATTTAACTTTTGTAAGATGGATTATAACCACCCGTTGTGAAGATTTTATGAAGGTTAAAATAAATAGCCGGTACTTAATTTTAGATAACCGGGTCCATCTTAATCCCGTCAATGTGGCCTGGGAATACCGTTAGCATTTTGGCAAGGATAGTAATCCTATCAGAGCCAAAAAAGCTCAGACCATGACCGGATTCATGACTCGGGTCACTTGTCATGTGACCGACCCCAAGACTATACTTGCACCATAAACAATAAGAAAGAGGTAAAGAAAATGGTCGTTGCGGGAATTATCATAGTGGCTATCATTGGTCTTAATATCATCGGGTTTGCAGTTAATAAACTATTCTTTTCACATGAGCTTGAAGCCATTGAGCCATACGGGCAAATGGTGGACGTGAATGGACACAAAATGCATGTGTATGCGATGGGCAGCGGCGAGAAAACCGTGGTTCTGCTGCCTGGCTTTGGGGTGTCGCTGCCGAGTGCGGATTTCGGGCCGCTGATGCGGGCACTGGCCAAAGACTATACGGTGGTATGCATCGAGTATTTTGGTATCGGTTTCAGCGAGCAGACGGACGCGCCCCGAACAAATGAGAACTACACGGAAGAAATTCGTATCGCACTGGCCAAAGCCGGGTTCAAAGCGCCGTATATATTGATGCCGCACTCAGCATCCGGCGTTTACTGCGAGTATTACGCGGCGAAGTATCCGCAGGAGGTCTCGGGCTTGGTTATGCTGGATACAACGTCAACAGCCAAGGTTAAAGCGAAGAACCCGCCTCGGTTCGTCTACAATATTGCCAAGCTGCAGCAGGCCTGTGGTATGACGCGGCTCAATAGCGTGCTGATTCCACCCATGCAGAAAAGCGAGAACGGGTACACCGAAAAAGAAATCAAAGACTATAAGGTGTTTTCCGGCCATGTGCTTAATGATACGATGATCGACCAGTCTCTGCGCCTGCTTGATAACATTAATGAGCTGGACGATATTCCGTTTCCGCAAGATATTCCGGCTATCAAGCTGATATCGGCACAATCGAAGAAAAGAGTCGGTGATGAATACCAAGACAAGCACATAGCCCGGCTGGGGGGCAAGGTTGAAACAAGAATTGTAAACAGCACGCATTTTATCTATCAGACGCATGTTGATGATATTTGCAGCGCTGCACGCGCTTTGACTGAAAAGAAATAAAGAGCTAAGTAGAAGATGATCTTGGCCAACACAAGCAGGACACGGTTGTTAAGATTCGGTATACCTCATCTTCTGTGAAAGCGGGTGCTGCCTGAGGAGATGCGTCACTGCTGTTAAACTCAATGACGAGGGAATTTTAAACAAGAACTGAGTGGAAGGGTCTGAAAAGATAGCTTCCATTTTTGTTTTTCTAATTATGATCTTATGAGCATCATAAATACAGTATAAGAGCCGTATATATAGCGATTTCTGTAATCGACCACTTATTGCATATTCATTTTAATTAAGATATATTTAAACAAGGTATTATTCTATATTTTCATTTCTGAGAGGTATTCATATGGCGAAAAGAGACGGACGCGTCGTTAAGGTTCATCCGCTGAATGCCATGTTCCCTTACATGATGCGCACAAGAACCGAGTCGCTCGTTTATTTCAACACGTCGTTTGATGTGGAAAATCTGCTGGCCTATATCGATAAGAAACAAGCGCAGGGCGAGGAAATCAAGTTTTTTCAGATGTTCGTTGCCGCTGTGGTGAAGCTCATCAAAGAGCGCCCGCATTTAAACCGGTTTGTATCCGGGCGCAAGCTCTATCAGCGCAACGATATCAAGCTGTCCTTCATCGCCAAAAAGGTGGCCTCCGACGAAAGTGAGGAGACAAACGTCGCGCTCACCTTCAATGAAAACACAACCTTTCAGGATGTTTTGGTCAAGCTAAAGAAAGATATCAAAACCGCAAAATCCGATGATGTAAAAAAAGATGACGACAAGGTGATTGAAACGCTGATGAAGCTGCCGCGATTTATGCTGCGCGCGCTGTTTGCGCTGCTCCGGTGGCTGGATTTTTACTTCAACATGCCAAAAATGTTTGCGGATGTGGACCCGCTGCGCTGCAGCGTTTATATTGCGAACCTTGGGAGTATCGGCATCGAAGCGCCGTTCCATCACCTGTTTGAATGGGGCAACTGCTCTGTGTTTATCGCTATCGGCAAAATAGGGTACAAGCCCGTGGCGTTGGAGGATGGCACGATTGTGGCGAAGAAAATGGTTGAGGTAAAGTTGTCGCTCGACGAGAGGATCGCGGATGGGTTTTACTTTGCACGCTCATTGGAGCTGATGGAAAGTTACCTGAAAAATCCCGAATCCATCGAGAGCCTGTGAGGTGAACGGCATGGATAACGGAATTTATAAAGACGCAGAAGTTAAAAAACCATGGCTTAAGCTGTATAATGGTATCCCGGAATTTACGGACGTACCGAATTTAACGATGTATGAGCTGCTGCGCGACACTGCGTTAAAATACCCGGATAAAACCGCCATTAACTACATGGGCGCTAAAATACCATTTGAAAAACTGCTGGCGATGATTGACCGATGTGCTGCGGCGTTTACCGCGCACGGAGTAAAGCCGGGCGACAGTGTGCTGCAATCGATGCCCAATATCCCCAATGCGCTGATCATTTTCTACGCGCTCAACAAAATTGGTGCCCGCGTGGCGATGACGCATCCGCTGTATTCGGCGAGCGAGCTGGAGCAGTACGTTAAAGAAACAGACAGCATTTGGTGTGTGACGGTGGACATGTTCTACGATCGGTTTAAACAGTTTCTCCGGCAGGATCAAAAGCTGCTGGTCACAAAGATTTCCGACTTTTTACCCGGCTCCAAAAAGGTGATGTTTAATATCATCAAAGGCGGGCAGAACAAAATACCCGAAGACAGCCGGGTTATCTATTGGCGCGACTTCATAAGAAAATCTGAAAACTTTCAAGATACCTTCAATCGGCAGATTGATCCGAAAGACGGCGCGGTGGTGCTGTTCTCCGGCGGCACAACCAATATGCCCAAAGGGATTTTGCTGTCTTCTTACAACTTTAACGCACTGTCGGCTATCATTGGGCCTTTTGCGGATTTTTCAAAAGACGACAGTGTGATCGCGATACTGCCGGTGTTTCACGGGTTCGGCCTTGGCATCTGTATTCATACCATTCTGTGTAACGGCGGTACGGTTATACTCGAACCCAAATTCGGCACCAAGATATACATCGACAGCTTAAGAAAGCACCAGCCAACGTTTATTGCGGGCGTGCCCACCATGTTTGAGGCCATGCTGCGCGACAAGAACTTTGCGAAGGTTCGCTTCGACCGCTTAAAAGCGATCTACAGCGGCGGCGACAGCTTGTCCCCCGAGCTGAAAGTGCGTTTTGATGAGCGGCTCAAGGCCCAGGGCAGCAAGGTAGAGCTGGCCGAGGGCTACGGCCTGACCGAAACCGTAACGGGATGCGTGCTGACCCCGCCCGGCCTTTATCGCAGGGGTGCTATCGGTATACCGATGCCGGGCATGCTGGCCAAGGTGGTGGATATGGAAACAAAGCGGGAGGTGCCCATCGGCGAGAACGGAGAGATCGCATTGGCGGGCCCCACGCTGATGAAAGAATACATCCATCATCCAAAAGAGACCGCCAAGACCATCCGAACGGATGAAGACGGTATCCGCTGGCTGTATACGGGTGACATCGGCAGCATGGATGAAGACGGCTACCTGTATTTCAAGAGCCGCGAAAAGCGCATGCTCAAAGTATCCGGCGTGAACGTGTACCCGATGCAGGTGGAGCAGGTATTGGAGGCGCATGAGCTGGTGTTCAGAGCCTGCGTTGTGGGCGTGCCGGACGATTATCAGATGACCAGCGTGAAAGCATACATTGTGCTGGAAGATGCCGCAACGGCCTCGGATGAAACAAAGAGGACATTGATAAAGCACTGCCAGAAGCATCTGATAAAATGGAGTGTGCCGCGTGCCATTGAGTTTCGTGACAAGCTGCCGACGACGCTGGTTGGGAAAGTGGAATACAGCGCGCTGGAGAAATCGCGCATCACGTCGGAGGACCTTGCGCTGGAGGGCGCACAAGCCTGAAGCAGACAGCAAGATAAGTCCAATATGTTTAATAAAAAAGCGTCTTCTTAAGGCGTTTTTTTCATATTTGTATAAAATTAAACAGAATATGACTTGAGAAATTGTGAAGATTGTATATTATGGTATAATATACATAACACCACTAATAGGAGCTTTGCTTCCATGCTGAGAATTGCCATATGCGATGATGACATTTTTATATGCCACGAATTAAGAGCTGTCATCCGTATGATATGCGAAACCAATGAATATGAATACACGATCTCAACTTTTTCAGATGGGGAATCGCTGGTTAAAAGCTTAAGTGAGGCTCATCGTTTTGATATCTTCTTTTTAGACATTGTGATGAAAAATCTCAGCGGTATACAGGTTGGCAAAATCATACGTGACCAATATCATGACGAAAAATCAAAAATTATTTTTATCTCAGCCATAAAGGATTATGTTTTTGAAGCCTTTGAGGCAAGGCCGGTTAACTTTATTATCAAGCCGCTCGACAAAGACAAAGTTGAGGCGGTGTTTAAAAAGACGCTTTCGCTTATTGAAGAAGAACGCGGCGTTTTCGTTTATAAAAGCGGCCATTTTCCGATTACCGTCTATTTATCGGATATTCAGTACTTTGAAAGTGCCTTAAGAAAAATCAGAATTGTGACAATAACAGGAAGTGAAGAATACTATGGGACAATGGCGGATTTGCTTGCGATGAATCTGCAGGGCTTTATACAGATTCACAGATCGTTTTTAATAAATACCGGCCAAATCAGAGAATACAAATACACCTCAATAAAAATGAACAACGGTGATGAACTGGTTATCAGCCAAAACAAGAAGGCAGAAGTGATGGATGTATTGACAAAAATAGCATTAATAAAATTAAAGGAGAAATGATATTGTTTGAGACGTTTTATCTGATTTTTAACGCGTTTTCCACATACATTGTGCTTTACGCCTATTCTTTTATATTGGGTAAACGCAAGACAGGCCCTGTGGTTTTTTATTTGTCGTTTGCAGGGTACTTTATCATTTCGAGTCTTATGTATCTGCTGTTTGATGTCCCGTTGCTGAATCTCGCAATTAACATTTTGCTGTGGCTCGTTATATCTTTCAATTACCAAGCTTCTTTGGCTAAAAAAATCATTGCTGTTGTTTCGCTGTTTGTTTTTATGGCGGCTATAGAAAGCATTGTGGTGATGTTGTATAACGTGCTTGGTTTGCAGTACAAAAAAACAGCCGAGATGACGTTGATCTGGGGAATGTCCGTATCGAAGCTGCTCACATTTATTCTGTGCGGCACCGTTTTGAGAAAACTCGATATTAAGAACAAGGTGAAAATGACGGTGCGCCAAACGCTCAGCGTTTTTCTGGTGGCGGCCGGCATACTGTTCTTAACGTACGTGCTGATGACGATTCAGTATAATAACCGTGTACTGGAACTGATCAGTATTATATCACTGTTTATTATCTGTATTTTCATTTTTTACTTTATTAACATTACCTCGAAAGAATACCATGATAAAGAACAGAAAAAGCAGCTGGAGATGCAGTCGAATTCGTATCTTCACGAGTTGAACATTGTAAACAAGGCTCAAAAAGAAATACGCTTTATTAAGCACGATATGGCCAACCACTTAAACACCATTCAGTCGCTTGTGATGAGCGGCGAAATGAAAAAAGCCGGAGACTATATCAAGAGCATATCGAAAAAAATGAACGCAACCGAAAAGGTATCAAACACCGATATTGCGGAGCTCGACAGCATTATCAACTTTAAAGTGAGCACTGCCAAAGAAAACAGTATTCGGGTGAACGAATCGATACAGATTAAAGAGAAGGTGCTGATTCCGCCTCAGGATTATATCAGCATTATCGGGAATCTGTTTGACAATGCGATTGAAGCACTTGTCGCCAGCCGAATCGACGATAAGTATATCAATTTCACCATTGGCAGTATCAACGGTTTGTTTGTTATCGTATTCGAAAATCCGTATCGTCGCCCCGTTTTGACCAGCGGAGGCATTTTTCTAACCACAAAAAGAGCTCAAAAAGATCACGGATTCGGCCTGATTAATGTGGAAACCATTGTCAGTAAATACAACGGAACGGTACACATTTCGTATGATAAAAACTTCGTTGTTGAACTATCAATGATCAATAAATAGTTTTCATGACATTTACACTTGATTTCATGACATCTTTCACCATTATTCGATAAGGATGTGCTATTCTGGTGTCGAAATTAATATAGGAGGTAATGGACAATGAAGAAACTCATTCAGTTCGTAGCATGCTTCGGATTGCAGACAGCCAAGCTTAGCGCAAATACAGCCTGTATTCTTTGGTGGCACCAGCCGACGCTGCCGGAAAGTGTCAAAAAACTGCGCAAATTCTAAACGATGATTGACAGAATTACAGACTATCTTGTTAAGAGCCAGACGATTCGGGAGGAAGACAAAGACATATACTCCTATGGTTTGAAACAGGGCGTCACAATGTTGCTGCAGACTGTATCAGTGTTATTGATCGGCATCGTTATGGGTATGTGGTGGCAAAGCGTTCTGTTTATTTTTTCCTACACGCCGCTTCGTTTGTCATCGGGAGGAATCCATGCCGGTAAGCCGTGGCTCTGCTACATTTTCACCGCAGTACATGCGGCGCTTGTCTTGCTGGTTATCGGTTACATCATGTTATCAGATTTGCTTCTTATCATTGCTATTGCCGTCTCAACGCTTGTTGTATGGGCAATAGCACCGGTTGAGGATAAAAACAAGCCTTTTGATGAGGCGGAGCGGAAAACATACAAGAAGAGAACGATCATTGTGCTCGTGGTTGAACTGGTTACTGTGTTGGTCCTTATGGTGCTCGGTTTAAGCGAAGCCGCAAAATGCGTGTGCGTCACTCATGGCAGTTTTTCGGTTATGGTGGCAGCGGGGGCGGTGAGCAACAAATTGCGGCATAAAGTAAAAACGGCTTTCAGGTGAAGCGAAATAGGTTTTGTGATGACAATGCTCTATATATGATAAACCGCTTTGTCATCATAAATGCAAATAAAATATAAACTCAATCCTACATCTCCCACCGCATGCATTGCGGTCTTTTTTTGCATTTAAAAGAACGAGTGATGCGTGTTGGCAGCCTTAATATGCAGGTTGGCTAATCATCCCTTGTGCGAATTTTGTCACAATGCTATGCTCAAAACGAAGACAATAAGGACGGTGCTTATGAAACTGAATTTGGAGCAAAAGCCGGGCGGTGAGATTGAAGTGACCATCAATTATCCGCAGATGGATGAAACCGTAAAACGCTTGATCAGCCTGATTGAAAGCAGCTGTTATGCGCTGGTTGGCAGCGACAACGGCAGACAGTATAAAATCAGCGCAGCGGATATCTATTATATTGAGAGCGTTGATAAAAGAACGTTCATTTACACAAAAGAGCAGGTTTACCGCAGCGAGAAGCCTCTCTACAGACTGGCCGACGAACTGAAGGGCTTTGGCTTTGTTCAGGTCAGCAAGTTTTGCGTGCTGAATCTGGACTTCCTATCGCAGGTGGAGACACTTAAAAACAGTCGTCTGGAGACAACGCTTATCAATGGTGAGCGCATCACGGTATCACGTACGTATATCCCCGCGATTAAACAAGCCCTGCAGAAAGGACTGAACATAGAATGAAAAAGTTTATAAATAAGGTGATTGTTGTTGCATTTTTAATTATCGTGTTTAACGGCATAACACAGAGTGTCATCACTCAGGAGTTAAGTCAGGAAGTGCGGTTCTACCTTGAACTCATTGTATGTGTGATTCTGATATGCGGATGCCAGTTTCTCACCAATTTGTTCAAAAGCAGATATTATGCCCTCGAGATGCTTGTTGAATATCTGGCGGTTTGTGCGATCGTCGCTGTATGCGGGCTGGTGTTCGCTTGGTTTTCAATAGACGATATGTGGCGGGTTATTGTGTATGTAACCCCGGTCTATATTGTGACATACTTTCTCGGTATCTCTCGCACCAAGAAGGAAGTTGAAGATATCAATTCGCTGATTCGGCTCAGAAACGAAAGGAAACAAGACAATGAGTGATTACGCTATACTTGCGAAGAATGTTGTAAAGAGCTATATGCTGGGTTCCGAGGAAATTAAGGTGTTGAAAGATATCAGCCTTCATGTGGAATGCGGTGAATTCGTTTCCGTGATGGGGCCGTCGGGCTCCGGCAAGAGCACATTGCTTTATTTGATGGGCGGCCTTGAAAATGTGACCGCGGGCACGATTGAGATTGGGGGGCAGGACATATCAAAGATGAATGACACGTCCATCAGCGCTTTACGGCGCAGCCGTATCGGCTTTGTGTTTCAGGCGTACAATTTGATACCAAATCTGACGGTTGAAGAGAACATTCTGATGCCCGTTCTGCTCGACGGAAAAAAGAAAAAAGATATGAAAATGCGGCTCGAAGAGGTTATCAACGCGGTGGATCTCGGGGATAAAAGACAGAGTACACCCAAGGAGCTTTCCGGCGGCCAACAGCAAAGGGTTGCCATCGCCCGCGCTGTAATCGCCCGCCCGGAGATCTTGTTTGCCGATGAGCCAATCGGCAATCTTGACAGTGTTAACGGGACGGGTATTTTGGAACTGCTGCAAAAAATCAACCGTGAACAAAAGACCACAGTTGTAATGGTTACGCATTCAGAAGAATCGACGAAATACGGAACCAGAGTGATTCGTCTTAAGGACGGGGGCATAGTGGCATGAGGCTGATATTCCGATACCTTTGGAACAATCTCTTTGAAAAAAAGGGCCGAACACTGCTTGTCATATTATCAATCGCGATTGCATCAGCGCTTGTTTTTGCGAACGAAGGCTTCAGCCGCACGATTGAAAATAAAATTTATGAGGCAGATACGCGTTTTGCGGGCAACGCCGATTATCTGATTACACCGAAAGATGAGGTAGGCAGCGCGGAATGGATTGACGAAATGCGGATTGTAAAGGCGGGTATGGATTATGCGTATGCGCATACATTCATAGTGGAGGATGCGCTTTATATGCCGACAGCCGAGGATGCCGAGTTTTTTGATGTGTACGGCGTAAAAATGCAGGAGTGGCAGCAGCATAATCCGTTTGATTTGCAGAGCGGGAATGATAACGCCTGGAGTGGACAGGTTTGCGTGATGGGCAGCTATTACGCAGAGAAGCTGGGCTTTTCCGACGGAGATACAATCACACTTGAGATGAACGGTAATAACTATGATTTTGTAATAACCGGAATCGCTTCGCCAAAGGGTGTGTTCCTTCGTGAGCAAGCTGACGGGCCCAAACTGTTTGTACCAAAAGACACGCTACAGGAAATCTACGGAGGCAGTGTTAACCTCGTATGCATTAAGCTGGCAGACTCGTCACAGCTGGATGCGGGTTTCACCAAGATGACAGACGTGTTTACGGGTTATAACGTAAGTTATGCCGTCAACCAAGATATCATAGAGGCAGAGACAGCCAACTATGTGATGCCGTTTCGCGTCTCGTCCATCATCGTAGTGCTGATGTGCTTTTTTATCATCTATACAGGATTCGGGCTGATTATGACCGAACGTATTTCGTCTGTTGGTACCATTCGCAGCCTTGGGGGCTCAAAAAAGAAGCTCAATGGTGCGCTGTTCATCGAAAGTGGCATGATCGGCGCAGCTGGCGGTCTTCTGGGCTGCTTGCTGGGTATCGGCGTGCTGGCGCTGATCAAATCGTTGTATGACAGCGGGGATGGCAGCTTCGCAGGCACCGTGCCCATGATCTTCGGTCTTAAGGAAATATTATTTACACTGGGCACAGCCGTGGCAATTACTTTGACAAGCGCCGCTGTACCAATAGTTAAAACAACCAGTAAGAGTGTCAAGGATATCATTTTAAGCAGCCCGGAAAGACGCGTGGGCAAAGTCTCTAAGCTCTGGATACCGGGGCTTTTCGTGATGGCTGCGTGTATAATCGTACCACAGTTTCTTGGTATCGATTTTAACGGTATGATAATCAGTTGCGTGCTTTCAATGCTTGTGGTCGTCAGCATCGTTTTTGTGGCTCCCGCAGCCGCAGGGCTGGCGGCGAAGATCGCTGAGCGATTTGCGCTGCGGCATGAGGTTTGCCTCGGTATACGCAATGTCAAAGATAATGCAGCGCTTGCGAACAATTTGAAGCTTTATTCCGCGCTGATTGCGCTCGTCATTTTCATGTCAACGATATTTAACAGCATGGCTGTGGACTTGCAGCGTGCGTGGGATGAGCAGACCAACTATGATGTGGAAATTGTCTTAAGAGAGTCGGATTTGAGCACACAGGACAGGATGATGGCTGTGGACGGTGTCAGCAACGCGGTTGGGTATTATGTGTATTACGATGACTGTGAATACAAAGAGGGAGAGTACTGGCTAAACAGTATTTTCGGGATTACCGGCCCTCAATTCTTTGACATGAAAACCGTCAGCAACCCTGATGAGGTTAAGGCGGCGGCCGACAAGCTGCCCGAGGCAAACAACGTAATTGTCACGACTGTCATGCAATCGGCCCTTGGCCTGCAAACCGGTGATGTGATAACGTTGAAAGCTGGTGATACAGAGATGCCGTTTACCGTGATCGGCTTCGCGGGCACCAACTATGGGATCGGTCGTGTGGCGTATATTTCAGCCGGGAGTTACCGCGAACTCACCGATGCTCGGAATTTTGACTGTTTCATGGTGACGGGCAGCATCCATCCCGATAGGTTGAAAGCAAATATCAAACGTGCGTTTGTCCGCGACATTCTCAGCTGTTATACTACGGTGGAGGGTGAAGCAATGAATGCAGACAAGGTAGACTCGATATTCAACTCGATTATGACCTATACCTATATCGCCATCGGCGTGGGGCTGATCGGCATAGTTAACAACGTGATTGCAGGGTTTCTGAAAAGAAAACGCAGCATTGCGCTTTTCCGCTGCTCCGGTATGAGTCAAAGTATGGTAAGCCGAATGCTGCTGACTGAGGCAGTGGTCATCGGAACGTTGGGATGCATCATTGGTTCGGCGGCTGGTTTTGTAATGACGGCGGTTGTGCCGCAAATGGTTGGTATGTTCTGGGGCGAGGTTGAGGTTGTGCCGGATATTGTATCGGTTATCGTTCTTTGCACTGCGGGCATCGTATCGATGTTTGCCATTTCGCTGATACCGCTGAAGAGCAGCGGCAAAATCAGCATTATGGAAAACATGAAATACGAGTAATTGAAGATGTTATGAATGTTCAAGGAGAAACGAAACAATTTAGTGAGATGAAAACGTCCCTAGATGAATTCTGAGTGTATAAAAAGACAGCCACCCAAGCAGCGGCTGTCATCGGTTGTTTGTCTATTCAGTTGCCTTTGTCGTCACAAAGCGCTTCTTATTATCCTTGCAGAGCAGCTGTACGGCATCGCGGCCGGTTTTGAGCGCGTTGGGTACGCCGCCGCCCGGCACGAGCCACTGGCCGCACATATAAAACCCGGCGAGCCCCGGTAGCGTTTTGCTGATGCTCTTGCTAAAATTGGCCGTGGTCGGCAGCCAGCTCATCGTTGCGCCCTTCCATGTGCCCGTATACCGCACATAAGTGGCGGGGGTCGCCACATCGATGACATCAATATCATCTTCGATACCGGGATACAGCGTTGACAGCGCGCTAATCACATCCTGGGCAAGCTTTTCTTTTTCCGCTTTGTATTTCTTATTATCCGAATGCAGCTGCATCCAGTATTCGAACTGCGTGAAGAATCGAACAGCGAGAGATGTTTTGCCTTGCGGCGCCAGTGTTTTGTCGCACGCGTAGTTTTGAATGATCATGTAAGGCACGAAAACGCCTGCCGCTGTAAAAGGCTTCGGGAGCCGCTTGTGTATAAGCTTTGGCTCGTCTTTAAAATCGCGCGCAACACCGAGAGAAACCTGCACGTATGGCGGGAAAGTCGGGTGCGACGCATACCAGTCTTTGATCGTTTCTGTGGCATACCGATTGCCCAGCATGCTGTTTAGCGTGGTGTAGCCATCCGCCGCTGAAATGATGACATCCGCCCGGCGTTCCGTTCCGTCAGCCAGCTTAATGCCGACAGCTCTGCCGTTATCCACGATGATCTCTTGCACTTTACATTTGTATTCGATATGTCCGCCGAGAGAAAGATACCTATTTTCCATGGCCTGCGCAACCTTAAGCGAGCCGCCTTCGGGGTAGCCTGCTGTTCCGGCGGCGCACCAGCCCATTGTGGCAGCAAATAATGACACGGGGAAGCTCTCTCCCCAGATGTTTTTAAGCATGGATTTTAAAAGCGGGCTTTTTATTTTGGCGGCAAGCTCGCCCATCGTCACTTTCCCGAATTTCAAGAAAGTGCGGTACTGTGCGGCATGGGCCATCATTTCCGGCATCATTTTCATATAATCGATAAAGGTAAAAAGCTCCTGCGGTTTTTGCACATAGGGCTTAAACCCGATAAACGTGCGGATGAGCCCGCACAACTCTGTAATAGCGATTTCATCCTCGGGGGCATAGCGCATCAGTTCCTCCTTGAGCCGATTCGGGTCAAAGTAAAACCTGATCGTTTCGCCGTCTTCGCTTTGATAATCGCAGTAAGACTCATGGTTGATAATGTGGCTGCTGCCGATGACGCCGACTTCGTTCCAGATCGGGTAGAACATACCGTCCGGGGCGGATCCTGTCAGCCAGTCGAGGCACCCGTCAAAGATGTATTCGCCGCGCTTCCATGATGTACACAGCCCTCCGGGTATCGTATGCATCTCATAAATCGTGCTTTTGTATCCGTTCATCTGCGCATAACAGCCCGCCGATAATCCTGCAATTCCCGCACCGATAATAATGACTGAACACCGGTTCATAATGCCCATCCTTGTATTAATATTTGTATAGTGAAGGTTATACTGGAATCTGGATCCATCATATCATCGGGCGATGGTTCAATCAAGCAGATCGTGAAAACGCATGAATACAAGCATGATATTACAGTAAAAATGGACAAAAAAATGCGGCAGGAGTTAACACACCTGTCTCGAATATGTTATACTGAAAATATGTGCAATCATTCTTCCCAAAAAGAATCACAATAAAAACGATAAAAGGAGAGCTAAGCATGATCAACATCCCTGAAGTCAAAATCGGCATTGTGGCGGTCAGCCGCGACTGTTTCCCGGTTGATTTGTCTGTCGAGAGGCGCAAAGCCGTGATAGAGGCTTGTCGTAAAAAGAACATCGACATCGTTGAGATCGAAACAGCGATTGAAAACGAGCATGATACGATGAAGGCGCTGGAGGAGCTGAAAGCAAAAGGCGTTAACGCGCTTGTTGTGTTCCTTGGCAACTTTGGCCCCGAAGGCCCTGAAACCATGCTGGCGCAGGAGTTCGGCGGCCCGGCCATGTTCTGCGCGGCTGCGGAAGAAAACATCGCTGTGCTCTCTAGCCGCCGCGGCGATGCCTACTGCGGCATGCTCAACGCAAGCTACAATTTAAAGCTGCGCCATGTAAACGCTTACATACCCGAAAAGCCTGTGGGTACGGCTGCGCAAATTGCTGATTTGATTCAGGAGTTTATACCGATCTCGCGCGCGATTCTTGGCGTGAAAGGGCTCAAAATTATATCGTTTGGCCCGCGCCCGTTCGATTTTCTCGCATGCAACGCGCCGATCGCGCCGCTGTTTAAGCTCGGTATCAACGTGCAGGAAAACTCCGAGCTTGATCTGTTTGCGGCGTTTAACGCGCATAAGGACGACCCGCGTATTCCCGCTGTGCTTAAGGATATGGAAGAAGAGCTGGGCGAAGGGAACCTGATGCCGGGCATACTGCCAAAGCTCGCGCAGTATGAAATCACGCTGCTCGATTGGATCGAGCAGAACAGAGGCGCAGCCAAGTATGTGGCGCTGGCGAACAAGTGCTGGCCCGCGTTCCAAACGCAGTTTGGGTTTGTGCCATGCTATGTGAATTCACGCCTGACAGCGAAAGGCATTCCCGTATCGTGTGAGGTTGATATTTACGGCGCACTCAGCGAGTACATCGGCCTGTGTGTAACGGGCGAATCCGTGACGCTGCTTGATATCAACAACACGGTGCCTGCCGATATGTATGAGCAGTCGATTAAGGGGCAGCTGCCTTACGGCGATAATGAAGTGTTTATGGGCTTCCACTGCGGCAACACGCCAATCAGCCGCCTGAAGAAGGGCGAGATGAAGTATCAGCTGATTATGCACCGCTGCCTTGAGCCGGATAAAGAGCCGGATATCTCGCGCGGCACGCTTGAGGGTGATATCGCGCCGGATAAGATCACGTTCTTCCGCCTGCAGGGCAACATCGATTCACAGCTCCAAAGCTATATTGCCAACGGCGAAGTGCTGCCGGTGGATACGCAGTCGTTTGGTGGTATCGGCGTGTTCGGAATCCCTGAGATGGAGCGCTTCTATCGCCATGTGCTGATAGAAGACGGGTACCCGCATCACGGCGCGGTGGCGTTTGGCAATGTGGGGCGGCAGATATTCGAAGTGATGAAGATGCTGGGTGTTGGCAAGATATCGTTCAATAGACCCAAAGGGACTTACTACCCGACCGAGAATCCGTTTGCGTAAGTAAGATAACAAGAATAGCGAAGGTTGATGGGAGCATCCGAAAGGGTGCTCCTGTTTGCATATTATCGCAAGATACACCGATTGCCGACTTGATTACCATAGCCAATTATTAATGAATGGGAAGGCAGTTTTGAAGCTAAACAAGGCCAATGGTGATTAAACACAGCTGTCCTTATATTGACAAAACATATACATGCTTATAAAGTATATGGAAAATGGAATATGAAATGAATTGTGCGGCATAGTTGTTGATCAAATAGCTAAACTATTTTTTTCGCTTGAAAAGCATAAGTTCAAGGAGTGTTTATGAGAAAGAGACACGATATATTTATGATAATCATAATGGTGATGGCAGCGGATTTAATGCTAGCGGCCTGCCAACCAACGCCAGCGCAAGAGATTGTTGTGAATCAGAATAACGACATACTGGAGAAGGCGACGTTAACGCAAGCGCCCGTTGAAATTTTTGAGGCGCCATCTTCTTACGAGAGCAAATATCAGCAGAATGAATTGACCGTTGATTTTGGTGCCGAGGTCAAAGTGCCGCAAACCGATAAATATCCCGTTGCGCGCGTGACTGACGCGGAATTTACGCAAGAGCAGGTGGATAAAATGGCCGCGTACCTGATGCAGGGGAAGCCGTTAATCAAGCATATGACGGGCAAGGACGAGTTGGAAGACTCATATGTGCAATATAAGGCCTTTATTGAAGAAGTCAAACAAAACCCGGAAAAATATGAAATGCCTGTAGAAGAATATGAGCAGGATCTGGCGAGAATAGAAGAAGAAATAAAAAATGCTCCGGAGACCGCTCAGGATCAAATCGTTGATTCAACACTGAAGCAGGGCGCAAAAGGCATTGCCTATCTCAGTGTTACATCCGATCTTGGAAAAGATGCCCCGGCATCGTTAAGTATTTCGAATCGTCAGGGACAAGGGGGCGTAACATTTCGGAATGGACCTAAGTTTTCGGATGTAAGCACAGAATATCCTGAGCTTATAACGAAAGACCCCTTGAGTGTCGCAATGAGCCGGGATGAAGCGCTGGAGATAGCCGATAAAGCCGTAGAAGGAATTGGCGCAAAAGACATGATGCTGTCGCACATGACCGTTGGTGCGGTGTCAAAAAACGGAGAGTACGATACGCTGGAGGATTATACGCAGCAATGCTATATATTCTATTACACACCGTCGCTAAATAACATCGTCACAACCTATTATCCACAAGGGCCGGTCGTAACGGAAGATTCGCAATACAATCAAATACAAGGTTATGAGAACATCATGATTTGCATTGATGACAGCGGGCTGGTGAGTTTGAATTGGTCACATTATCGAACAATCACTGAGAATCAAACCGATAATGTGGCGCTTATACCGTTTGAGAAGATTATTGAGAATGCAAACCAGCAATTCGCCAATGCCTACTCATGGAATGAAGGACATGAGAGCTGCCAGATAAAAATAGACAAGATCAGTCTAGGCTATATGCTTGTGGCTCAAAAGAATAACGATGAATACAATCTGATGATACCCGTTTGGGACTTCTATGGTGACATTGCCTATGATGGCGGTGAATACAGAGATCAAGGCTGTTACAGCTTGCTTACCATCAACGCGATTGATGGAAGCAATATAGACAGGAACCTTGGTTATTGATACAGAAGCGCTTTTTACGATGAAGAAAAAAAGTTGCAGAGATCGCCTTGCTGAGGCGGTCTTTTTTTTGATTTTGTGTCAATGATACAAAAAACCAATACTTATCTATAGCCTTCTATATATGTCATTTTCGCTCTTTGACAAGCCGTTTGTCTAAGATTATAATAAATACTGTCTTTACTGACAGCGAAAAATGCTGAAACGACGTGTTTACTTAAAATAACCGCGGAAAGCATGGAAACAAACATGACAAGAAAACTTAAACTTCTATCGTTTATACTGGCGGCGGCGCTCTTTGTATCGGCGTTCGCCTTTGATTTGCCGCAGGCACACGCTGCGACCGACCCGACCGGCACCGTGAACCAAAACGCGAACCTGCGCGAGCAGCCCACAACGGCCTCGGCGGTGATTGCCCAAATGAGCCAAGGCTCTGCCGTCAGCGTGCTCGAAAGCGCAGCCGGGGGCTGGTATAAGGTGACGTATCAAACGTTCACCGGCTATGTCCGTGCCGATTATCTGGATGTGGCGGTGACCGGCCTCAATGAACCGGCGGTGATCATCGGCGACGCGGCCATGACCGAGAAGCCAGGCTCGGGCAACACGCTGGCGAACTTAACATACAACACACAGGTGACGTTGACCGGCAGCTATGGCGCTTATTATCAGGTCACGTCGGGCGCTCAGAGCGGCTATGTGTTAAAAAGCGTTGTTCATAAATACCGCGTGATACCTATCAACTTGAAAGCAAAGCTCAATTCGTCTAACGTGAACGTGAGAAGCCTGCCGAACACGAACGGCGCTGTGCTTGACGTTCTTCGAAGCGGCACCGAGGTGACGGTGCAGAGCGTGCAGGACAAATGGGTGAAAATCAGCTATTCGGGCAAAGAAGGCTATGTGCGCGGCGATTTTATCACATATAACGTGCCGCCCGGGTCTCACATCACCACAATGACGCAGGGTATGAAGTGTCAGGCGGTGACGCAGCTGCAGATCGCGCTGAAAAATAAGGGGTTTTTCTATCCGGCGGCGAACGGCGTATTCGGCAACGCCACCAGAGAAGCACTCTCAAAGTTTCAGGCGACTGTGAGCCTGGATGCAGACGGCATCGCGGGGCCCCAAACGCTGATGGTGCTGCTCGGTAAATCTGGCGCGATGAACCTTTGGAACAATTACCGCACAGAACTTCCGGCGCAAAAAACACAGAAAAGCGGCCGCGTTTACCTTGAAGACTGGTTCGACGGCATGGAAAAGATGAAGAAGATGGAGCCTTTTGAAGTGATCGACGTGCGTACAGGGCTCCGCTGGAATATGGAGCGGTTTGGCGGCTGGTGGCACGCCGACGTTGAAGTGATGACCAAAGAAGATACCGCCGCGATGACAAAGGCATGGGGCGGAGAACTGACCCCGACGAGACGGCCCGTATGGGTGAAGATCGGCGACAAGTATTACGCAGCAAGCCTCATGGGCTTTGTGCACAACACCGATACAATCGGCTCCAACGGCATGGACGGCCAGATATGCCTGCATTTCAGGGGCAGTAAAATTCACGGCTCGGGGCGCGTTGACGAAGCGCATCAGGCGTGTATTCAGGAGGCGTTTACCAAGTCGTACAAGCTGGATGCGTACATTAAGGACGGCAAAGTATGAAGAAGCTAATATGCATATTCATGATCACGGCGCTTAGCATGGCTTTGATGAGCGGCTGCGGTGCGGCACCCGTCACGGCATCGCCGTCGACGACGCCATCCGCTGAGCCGATTGCCACCACACCGCCTGATGCGGCACCGACGCCCGAACCGGCCTCGGCTGACCTCGATGAGGACGCGATGCCAACAACGGTTAACGGACGGGTTTATTATCTGAATATTAAAGACCCGGCTGTGACGGATTTTAACGAAGACCCACCGCTGTGTGTAATGAACGAAGACGCTTCCGAGAATCAGGATCTTGGGATACGCGGGTTTCAGTTCAGCATTATCGGCGATTATATTTATGTGGATGCCAACGATACCGATGTGAACGCGAGCGGCACACAAACGTGGGGTACCACGCGGATGGGGCTGGATGGTGCGAACAAGGTAAAGCTTGAGTATGCGAGCATGTCAGTCCGGTTTGTACCGGAGGGAGAGCAGAGCTTTTACTTCACAACGGCAGGCGACTGCGCGATCTACGTTTCAGACTTCGCTTGCGAGAATGTAAAAACGCTGCCGGTGACGCTGCCGGACAAATCGGAGCTGGACAGCAAGATTGGCACGGACAACGTGCTGCAGCTGACGATCAACAAGATTGAGAACGGCACGATCAATTTTGACGCGACCTTCTCGACCGCGGACGGACTGGCGAAGTACAATGGCAACTACGATATCACAGAAGACGGCGCGACGATAAAGAAAGTGAAGGGAACGTATTACAGCTACGGCTCGCAGGAGAACGAATAAATAATAGCCTTATAAACCGCTTAGACAATGGTTTAAGCGGTTTTTCTGTTTTAAATAATGCACTTAAAGTTTGAAAGAATGGCTTCCAAAACAGTATTTGCATCATTTGCTTGATGCATTTGTGTTTATTTGTGACGCGTTATGTATCAAATCAGTTCTACAATATCTGTCACTTTAAATTGAAACATAATAACTGCATAGACGAAAACAGCAATATCAACTATAATTTTATCAGCAAACAACCGGTCAGCAGGTTTATCCCTTATTATAATCCAACGGCATTAAGCGTATCACAGATGCAAAGCCAACCGTCTGCTAAAACAAGCAATCATACGGAGCGATATCAATGAAGAAAATATTTGATTTAAAAACTCTGACAGGAAATCTTGCACTTGTTGTCTACATCGCGCTCGCTACCACCATCTGTCATCTGATCATAAGTGAAAATTACGGCTACTTTCTCGATGAGATGTATACAATGGCTTGCAGTCAGCACTTAAGCCTTGGGTTTGTGGATATTCCGCCCGTTGCGCCGACACTGCTCGCGCTAATGACGGCGGTATTCGGCAATTCGCTTTTCGTCATCCATCTGCTGCCTTCGCTGTTCAGCGGCGCTGCCGTCATTATAGCGGGGCTGATGGCGAAGGAACTCGGCGGCGGAAGGCTGGCCATGGCGCTTGCGGCGCTGGCCGCGGCGTTTGTGCCCGTCTGGATGGCGGTTGGATCGCTTTACACCTACGATTTTCTTGATCAGTTTATGATCATGCTATTGTTTTATTGTCTGATAAAACTGATCAAAAGCGAAAACAACAAACTGTGGCTTCTAATAGGCGCTATAGCCGGAATCGGGCTGATGACAAAGCCTTCCATGATCTTTTTTATTGCGGGTTTGGCTTTGGCCGTTCTGGTAACAAAACATAGAAAAATGTATGCAACGCGCTGGCCGTGGATGGGAGCGGGCATCGCATTGATTATGATACTGCCGGCATTGATCTGGCAGATGGGAAACGGCTTTCCGATTGTCGACTACTGGGGAGCCTATTCTGTGGGCAAAGCCGTCCACGCGAGTGCTGTTGAATTTGTCCTCATGCAGGTGGTCGGAATGAATGTGTTCCTGCTTCCGTTATGGCTGATGGGGCTTTATTATGTGTTGTTTGACAAGGAAGGAAAGAAATATCGGCTGCTAGGTATCACGTTCGTCATTCTCTTTTCCGTTTTTCTGGTGACTGGAGCTAAGATGTATATGCTTATTCCGGCTTATGCGATGCTGCTGGCCGGTGGAGCGATCGTTCTCGAGAGGTTCGCTTCAAAAATCATAAAGAAGATTTTGATTGCTGTCTATGCATGCCTGATCGTGATAACAGGTGTGATCCAAGCACCAAATTTCATGCCCATACTTCCGGTTGACAGCCTTGTTCAATACTACGATACGATTGGAGGTCTATTCGGTACCAAATCGATCAGGCTTGACAATAATACACAGGTCGAATTGCCGCAGTATTTCTACGATCGGCTCGAATGGGATGTGCTGGTTGATGACGTGACGGAGGCTTATAACAGTCTATCGGGGGAGGAACGGGCAGATACAGCAATCGTCACGCAAAATTACGGATGGGCCGGGGCCATTGATCTTTTCGGCGCGAGTAAAGGCTTGCCGAACGCGACATGCGGACAACTGAATTATTACTTCTTCAGCATGGATAATATCGGCCGAAAAACATGGATCACGGTTGGTGAATCACAGGAAGAAATGCAAAAGGTGTTCGACAATGTGACGGTTGCCAAAATTTCAAGAACGGTTTATCGCAAGCCCGGTGAAACGCCTATATTAATTTGCAGAGGTCCGAAGTTTACGGTGGATGAGGCACTGCAGGCCATTAAAAAGTTTGAGTAAGCGGAACTGCTAACCGGACCATTATCTATAGTCTATGAACGGGCAGTCTTGCGACTGTCCGTTTGCTACGATCATATCGTAAAATTCGAATAAAATGTAAATAAATCTCTTTTTCCTGCCGAAGGTGTTGAAATCGCGCCCGGATGGTGCTAAAATACCTTTAGCACTCAAAGCAAAGGAGTGCTAACAACAACGTGAAAAAGGAGACGGACTAAATGGCCAAAAAGCAATTTAAAGCCGAATCAAAGCAGCTGCTGAATCTGATGATTCACTCAATTTATACGCACAAGGAGATTTTTCTCCGTGAGCTGATCAGTAACGCGAGTGACGCAATCGACAAAATCTATTACAAAGCGCTTACCGACGACTCCATCAGCTTTAACAGTGCGGATTACTATATCAGGCTGATCCCGAACAAGGCGAGCCGGACGTTGCGTATCATCGACACCGGCATCGGCATGACCAAGGAGGAACTGGAAGACAACCTTGGCACCATCGCCAAAAGCGGCACGCTGAACTTCAAGAAAGAGCATGAAATCAAAGACGGCTACGACATCATCGGCCAGTTTGGTGTCGGCTTTTATTCCGCATTTATGGTGGCCGATAGGGTCAGCGTGGTCAGCCGCGCGCTCGGCAGCGATGAAGCCTTCAAATGGGAATCTGAAGGGGAAAGCGGCTACACAATTGAGCCGGTTGCCAAGGAGACCGTCGGCACGGAAATCACGCTACACATTAAGGAGAACGCCGAAGACGAGAACTACGATGAGTTTTTGGAGGAATACCGTCTGCGCGCGCTTGTGAAAAAGTATTCCGATTTCATCCGCTACCCCATCAAGATGGACATATCCGAAACGCGCCCCAAGGAAGGCGAGAAGGACGAATACGAAACCGTGGTGGAAGAACAGGTGCTCAACAGCATGGTGCCGATTTGGCGCAAAAACAAAGCTGAGCTGACCGACGAAGATTACGAGCAGTTCTATGCCGAGAAGCATTTCGGGTTCGACAAGCCGGTAAAATATCTTCATATCAAAACCGAAGGCACGGTGCGCTACAACGCGATACTGTTCATCCCCGAGAAAACGCCGTACGACTTTTACACCAAGGAGTTTGAAAAGGGGCTGGAGCTGTATTCCAGCGGTGTGCTGATCATGAACAAATGTGCCGATCTGCTGCCGGACTATTTCAGCTTTGTGCGCGGCATGGTCGAGTCAGACGATCTTTCGCTGAACATCTCGCGCGAGCTGCTGCAGCACAACCGCCAGCTCAAGCTGATTGCGAAAAACATCAAGAACAAAATCAAATCGGAGCTCGAGAACCTGCTGAAGAACGACCGCGAGAAGTACGAAGCGTTTTATAGCTCGTTCGGCAGACAGCTCAAATTCGGCACATACAACAGCTTTGGCATGGATAAAGACGATCTTCAGGATCTGCTGATGTTCTACTCGTCGTCCGAAAAGAAGATGGTCACGCTGCAGGAGTATGTTGACCGCATGAAGGACGACCAGAAATACATCTATTACGCGGCGGGCGAATCGGTGGATCGCATCGGTAAAATGCCGCAGACCGAAATGGTGCTCGATAAGGGCTATGAGATACTCTATCTGACCGAGGACGTGGACGAGTTCGCGATTCAGGTGCTGATGAACTACAAGGAGAAGGCGTTCAAATCCGTCTCCGCGGCGGATGTGGGCCTTGATACCGAGGAGGAGAAGAAGGAAGCCGAGTCGCAGGCCAAGGACGACAAGGCGCTTTTCGACAAAATGAAGGAGCAGCTCGCGGGCAAGGTCAAGGATATCCGCCTCAGCAAGCGGCTCAAAAGCCACCCGGTGTGCCTGATCAGCGACGGGCAGGTGTCCATCGAGATGGAGAAGATTCTAAAATCGATGCCGGGCAACCCGGACATCGCCGCAGAAAAGGTGCTGGAGCTGAACCCCGCGCACAGCGTTTATGCGTCGCTCAAGGATGCGTTTGAGCACGACGAAGAGAAATTCAAGCTGTATACCGATCTGCTGTATAATCAGGCGCTGCTGATGGAAGGGCTTAGCGTGGAAGACCCGCTTGCATTCAGCAACAACATCTGCAAGCTGATGGGCTGACACGGCAATGAGACTGTTTATCGGCGTGAAAACGGGCATTGAAGCGCATTTGGTCAGCCTTCAGCAAGAGCTGAAAAAATCGGGCAAGGGCAACTTCACACATGAAGCGAACCTGCACATGACGCTGAGGTTTTTAGGTGAGGTGTTGCCCGCAAAGATTGCGGCAGTCAGCGATGCCATTGCGCATGTGAGACCCGGTGCCGTTCAGCTTCATTGTGGCGGCTTGCAGGTCTTCGGTCGCGATATTGTATCAGCCAAGGTGAGCGGGGAGCTTGATAAGCTCTCTGCCCTTCATAAAAGTCTTGAAGCGGCGCTGGAACGGTGCGGTTTTGAGAGAGAGCCGCGTGCGTTTAAGCCGCACATCACGCTCGCGCGGCAATTCCGTCCATTTGGTGTGTTGGATATCGCGGCGGTACCGGCTGCGCGCCGAGACTTCACCGTGGATGAGGTGATACTGTTTGAAAGCACGCGCGAGGAAGGGCGGCTCGTCTACAAACCGCTGTTTGCGCACTGGCTGCAGACTTAAGCCGGAGGGATCGCCGTCAGTAGGGTAAGAGACGCAAAACAAGCTCTTTTCGCATACGATAAACAAATGTGCGAAAGGAGCTTTTTGTTATGGCGCTGAAGGTGTATGACCGAGATGCGGCGATTGCGTATGCGCGGAAATGGGCGATGTCGCGCAATCCGCAATACTACAACTACGACGGTATCGGCGGCGATTGCACGAATTTTGCGTCGCAGTGCCTTTATGCGGGTAGCGGTGTGATGAACTATAAGCCCACGTTCGGGTGGTATTACATCAGCGCGAACAACCATGCGCCGTCGTGGACGGGCGTGCCGTATCTTTTTAACTTCCTCATACGAAAATCGGGCCCGGGCCCGGTCGGCGAGGAGGTTTCGATGGATGCGGTACAGCCGGGCGATATTTCGCAGTTTGCGGAAACATCCGCGCGTTTTACGCACACGCAGGTGATCGTCAGCACGGAAAAGAGCCTCGGACTCGATGGGCTTTTGGTGGCGACGCACACGTTCGACAGCCTGGATCGCCCGCTTTCGTCATATCAGTTTTTGAAGCTTCGGTTTATCCATATTCTCGGCGTGAGAAAATAAGCGATAGAATAACAAGGGTGCAGCAAAAGCTCTTTCATGAATGAAATGAGAGAGCTTTTGCGTTAACATCGTTATGTCTCTGCATATTTGAATGTCCGTACAGCCAGCAAAAGGGTTGCGATGCAAATACCCGCTAAAATCAGTATGCTGATGATATAGTTCTGGCCTTGCCAGTCAAGCGCACTTCGCAGCGCCGTTACAAACCACTGAAACGGATTAAACCGGCTTGTTGTCTGTATCCATGCCGGTGCGGAGTTTAAAGAATAAAACGCATCGCTTAAAAACATCAGCGGCAATGAGATCAAGTTGGTCATCATGCTGATGCCACCCTCGGTGCGGTTCAAACCAGCCACGAAAAAGCTTAAAAACACATAACCAAGGCAAGCCAATATCGCGCTGGGTAATAAGCTGACAAACGAAAGCACATCGATTTGAAACTGAAACACGAGGACTCCGGATATCAACACCAGCAAGCCCGATAACACAGCAGTGAGTGTCCATGCGGCTGATACGCTGAAAATGTATTTCCACAGCGGCATGGGCGTTACACGCATGAGGCTGTAAACGCCTCTGCGACGGTGAGACAACACCGTATACGATGTTGTCATGAATGCATAAAACATCATACTTACCGCCATCATACCTGTGAGTATTTGTTTTGGGTATTCGGGTGTCTGAATCAGGAGCCCGAGTGCCACTGTGCCTCCAATCGGCAGCAGCAACGACCAGAACAACAAATAGGGATCGCGCGTGGCAGATTTCAGTGTCAGTGCAAATATCGTTTTCATATGATGTTCCTCCTGTTTTCGTTAGCGGTAAGCTGAATGTAGACATCTTCAAGGGTTTCTGTCTGATACTTTGAAAGCAGCTCATTTGGTTTTCCCTCTGTTACGACCACACCTTCGTGAACCAGTATCACGCGGTCGGCGGTTTTTGCGACTTCTTCCATGTCGTGAGAGGAGAACACCACAGTCACATTTTGGCTGTTGAGCCTGCGGATCATGCCGCGGATGTCGTGCCTTGCAACCGGATCAAGCCCGGCAGTGGGTTCATCAAGCACGATAAGCTCAGGATTATGCACGGTTGTGATTGCAATAGCCAAGCGTTTTTGCTGGCCGCCAGACAGTCGAACGGCGGGTGTGCGTCGAACATCAAACAAATCGCAGTCTATAAGCGTTTGGGCAATCTTATCTTTGCTGAGCTTTACATGATAAAAAGCTGAAAAAAGCAACAGGTTCTCTTCCACGGTGTAGCCTTCAAAAAATGGGGTAGACTGAAGCTGCACACCGATATGCGCCTTGTAATCGGCACGCCAGCGATGAATCTCTCCGGCATCCGGCTGCATAATACCAAGCAGCATGGAAAGCGTTGTGGACTTCCCCGCGCCATTCGGGCCGATTACCGCGAGAATTTCTCCCCGTCGTATCTGCAAATCAATGCCCTTTATCACCTCGCGGCTTCTAAATGATTTGTAAATTTGCTTTGCTTCGATCAAGTTCATAGTAACCTCCTCATATAAATAATGATGTATAAACAATGTTGAGTATACGGGCTATTTTTTGCTCCCTGGAGAGCATCTTATCAATGTAGTATAAACAATGTTGAGTATATGCGCATATTATAACTCCCGCTTGATGGGGAGTTTGTTCTATTGTTCTGTACTTATAATCTCAAGCGCTTTATCCACAAAATCCTGCTGTAAGCGGACAACAGCGCGCATATGATCCAAAATGAGGCTAACCATGGGTGGAAAGTGGTTTTTCATGGCTTGACTCTTGACTTCAAATCCCTCTTCCTGCGCCGCAAATTCCTCATCCAACCTACGGCGCTGAGCTTGTAACGCTGTCCGCGCGCTATCTTTATCAAGTTTGTCATAGAAAGACAGCCCTGAGTAGATCGTTGAGGGGTATACCACCGACGATTCCATCAAAGATTCACGCACAAGGTCTTTCAAGTGTTGCTTGCCTTTTTCGGTAATGGTGTATATTGCTTTTTGCCTGTGCCCGGTTTGCTCAATGCTGTGAACAGCCACATGCCCTTCCTGCTCCATTTTTTTAAGCGCGTGATAGATGGAACCGAGCATTACACCGCCCCAGCGCTCGGCATTTGTGATTTTCAGTGTCTGTTGAATATCGTAACCGGACATGGGTTGCATATCCAGCATACCCAACACAAGTAATCGTGTCACATGAATACCTCCGAATAGTTTACGTTGAGTATTATAAGTAGACCATGTGCTCGTGTCAAGGTTTTTTTATTTTAGCTGGTCTTGAGTCCACCAAAAAAGCTGAGGGATTGGGCGGCGTTGGTGTGGTGGACGCACGCTTTCGGCTTGATAATTTTTGATATCATATAAAACGCAAATTGAAAAATACAGTTAAAAGTTAAGAACCTGATTTTCTCTTAGTCGTTCTTGCTCATTTTCTCGGCATGATCAAAAGACACCTGTTTGTCAATATATTTCATATCAGAGCGTGATGCTTTTTCTTTTTTTGTACCGATCAACACCATGCCGCCTATCACCAGCGCGCCGCCCGCCCATTGCGCGGCACCTGCCTGCTCACCAAGCAGAAGCACGGAAAGCACCAGCGATGTGAATGGCATCAGCCCTGTGAACGCGGCGGCTGTGCCGGCGCTGCAGCGCTTTATGCCCGCATACCAGCAGATAAACGCAAGCGCGGTGACAACCACGCCGTACCACACAAGCGCGAGCCACTGCGTGAGGCCGATGGCACCGAGCCCGGTCAGCGGCTGCTCAAGAAGCATCGGCACAATGCAGAATATGAGTGCGAGTGCCGAGACAAGCGCCGTCTGCACAAACGGATCTAAGGGCTGCGACGTCGTCGCCTTAACGGCGCTGATGCGGGACAATATGTTAAAGACCGATTCGCTCGATGCCGCGCCCAGCACCAGCAGATTGCCGATGATATGCGCGGGTGAAAGCTTTCCGGTAGCAAGCCCTTGTATCAGCAGCATACCCGCGACGGTACAGACAATGCCGATCAAACCACGCAGTGAGATGCGTTCTCTTAAAAATATCCACGCGAGCGCTGCGGTAACGGCGGGCGTTGCGCCTGTGAGCAGGCCCGCTTCGGCGGTGCTGGTTTGTGCCATGCCTTGCAGCAGCAGCAGCCGGAAAAGGAATATGCCGAAGAACGCCTGCAGGACGAGCATGATGCCGCTGGAAACGCTCATGCGCAAAAGTGTTTGCATCAATTTGCCGCGGCAAAGCGGCAACAGCGCAAGCAGCGCCAAGCCGAGGCTGACCGCTGTGATGGTGAAGGTGCCAAGGTGGCCGCTGAGCAGCCGGGCAGATACCACGGATGAACCCGCAAGCGCAAACGCCGCGGTGAGGAAAAGGGGGCCGGATCTTTTCACGTTGATGACTCCTGTTTGTAATTGTATCACATGTGCTTTGTGATATAATTGTATCGGGTTAACTGGAATGCATGAAGAGCCAGTTAAATGCGATTATGAGCAAACCAGTTGGGGGAATGCCATGCTTTTGTGCGACAGAAAAAGTGAGCTGCCCGTTAAGCGGCAGATATACGAAGAGTTTAAACAGCGCATGCTGTGCGGAGACTTAAAGGCAGGGGAAGCGATGCCCTCCACGCGCGCGCTGGCGGAGACGCTTGCGGTTTCGCGCAGCACGGTCTGCGAGGCATACGACATGCTGCTGGCGGAGGGGTTTATTGTGGTGCATCAGGGCGCGCCCACGCGCGTTGCGCCGGGGCTGACCGTGGACAGCACGCCGCAGCGCCATGACAGTGACGCGGCTGAGCCTCAGCGCCGCTTTGCGGCAGACTTTAAAACGGGGCAGCCGGATCTGCGGGAATTTGCGCGTTTTGCTTTTGAACAGAGCATCAAGAAAGCCGCCTCTGGGCTCAGTGCCGATACACTCGGATACACGGGTCCGCAGGGGCTTCCTGCACTGCGCGCGCAGATCAGCGCGTATTTGTGGCGCAGCCGAGGCATCAAAGCGTCCGTAAGCGATATATTCATCACGGCGGGGGCTACGCACGCGCTGCATGTGGCGGCGCAGGTATTAAGGCCGATGAGCCAAACGATGATCATGGAAGACCCCTGTCATATTGGAATGCGCAAAACCTTTGAACGCGAAGGCTTTCTGCCCATTCCCATACCGGTGGACGAAGCAGGGCTGATGACGGATATGCTGGTACCCAATCATGGATGCTGCGTTTATGTGACGCCGTCGCATCAGTTTCCGCTGGGCAGCATATTGAGCGCCTCGCGACGTGCGGCGCTGATCCGCTTTGCGCGCAACAATGAAAGCTACATCATCGAGGACGATTACGACAGCGAGTTTCGCTATGCGGGTGAGCCGATAGCGCCGCTTTATGCGATGGACCCGCAGCGCGTGATCTACGTGGGTACGTTCAGCAAGGTGCTGTACCCGGCGCTGCGCATCGGCTTTGTGATTCTTCCGGCTGCGCTTCAAGAACCATGGGTCAGGGCGCGAACGTATACCGATGTGCAAAACCCGGTGCTTGAGCAGGCGGCACTGGCCGATTTTTTTGAAACACGGCGGCTCGATCGGCATATTCAAAAGATGCGGCGGCTGTACGGCGCGCGGCGGCGCACGCTGCTAAACAGCTTAAGCGAGGTATTCGCAGACGCGTGGCAGCCCTTGGGCGATGCGGCAGGGCTGCATATGGCGGTGCGGTTTAACGGAATGCGCTTTGAAGACCACGCGCAAGCTTTGCTGCGTGATTGGGGCATCCGGGTTGCTGCGGTGTCGCGCCACTGCATTGAAAAAGGGCGGCACGACGACATGCTGCTGCTTGGCTATGGCCATTTGAATGATGACGAAATCAAAAACGGTGTGAAGCTGCTTGGCACTGCGATAAGGCGGCTTAAGGATACTTAATGGTAATATCGGCGATGAACAAGATAAAAGCATAGTCGCATTAAATGCAATAGACGGCAGCATAATTACAGATTACGAGTCAATACTTGAGCCAAAGTGAGATAATTTAGTATGTTAATACTTATTTAATATCGAATTGGCTCGGTCTATGAAAAAAATTGTCACTACCTTTTTTCGTAACCTTTACACGAAAATTCTTGTATTATCTGTGCCGACAGCTTATAATCAGTAACGTTTGAATTTTTAAAATTGGGGTAACTATGCACAAACAAGACAATATCAGAAACATTGCCATCGTGGCGCACGTCGACCACGGCAAAACAACGCTGGTCGACCAGATGCTCAGGCAGTCGGGCATATTCCGTGCCAATGAAGCGGTGCGGGAGCGCGTGATGGATTCGGAGGATTTGGAACAGGAGCGGGGCATCACAATTCTCGCTAAAAATACTGCCGTCGAATACAAGGGAATCAAAATCAATATCGTGGATACGCCGGGCCATGCGGACTTCGGCGGCGAGGTGGAGCGCGTGCTGACCATGGTGGATGGCGTGCTGCTGCTTGTGGATGCGTTTGAAGGCTGTATGCCGCAAACGCGCTTCGTGTTGAAAAAAGCGCTGATGCTCGGCAAGCACGTGATTGCGGTAATCAACAAGGTGGATAGGCCGGGTGCGCGCCCCGAGGCGGTGCTCGACGGCATTATCGATCTTTTTATCGAGCTGGACGCGCATGAGGATCAGCTGGATTTCCCTGTGGTATACGCGTCGGCCAAGGCCGGAACGGCATCGCTCAAGGCCGACGATGAGCCGACGGACATCACGCCGCTTTTCGACGCGATTATTGAGCATGTGCCCACGCCCGAGGGAGAGCCCGAAGGCCCGCTGCAGATGCTCGTATCGAGCATTGATTACGACGATTATTTAGGCCGTATCGCGATTGGCCGTATTGAACGCGGCAGCGCGCAGCGCAATATGGCGGCGGCGCTTTGTCGTGCGGACGGCACGTCGCAAAACGTCAAAATCACGCGGCTGTACGAATTCTCCGGGCTGAAGCGCGTGGAAACGGAAAGCGCGCGTTTTGGCGATATCGTCGCGATTGCGGGGCTGCCAGATGTGAACATCGGCGAGACGGTGTGTGATGCTGAGTGCATCGATCCGCTGCCGTTTGTGAAGATTGACGAGCCGACGGTATCGATGAACTTCATCGTGAACAACAGCCCGTTTGCGGGGCGCGAAGGCAAATACGTAACATCGCGCAACCTGCGCGAGAGGCTTATGCGTGAAATGGAGACCAACCTAAGCCTCAAGGTGGAGGAGACCGATTCGACCGATTCGTTTAAGGTTTCGGGGCGCGGCGAGCTGCACCTGTCGATACTGATAGAAACGATGCGGCGCGAAGGCTACGAGTTTTCGGTGTCGCGTCCGCGCGTGATACTCAAAAAAGAAGAAGGCGTCACCATGGAGCCGTATGAGCTGCTGCTGATCGACGTACCGGCTGATTATGCAGGCGTTGTGATAGAAAAGCTCGGGCCGCGAAAGGCCTCGCTTGTGGACATGAGCAACGATACCGGCACCACGCGTATGTCATTCAACATACCGGCGCGCGGGCTGATCGGATACCGCAACGAGTTTATGACAGACACCAAGGGCAACGGCATTATGAACCACATATTCAGCGGTTACCGCGAATGGGCAGGCGACATTGCCGAGAGGCAGAGAGGCTCGATCATTGCGCATGAGAACGGCGACACCACGGCCTACGGCCTTTTCAACGCGCAGGAGCGCGGCCGGCTTTTCATCGGCGCGGGCGTGCCGGTGTATGCGGGCATGGTGGTCGGCGAGAACGCGCGTCAGGAAGATATGGTGGTTAATGTCTGCAAGAAAAAGCAGCTGACCAACACGCGTGCGTCCGGCTCGGACGATGCGCTGCGGCTTACCCCGCCCACGGTGCTAAGCCTTGAGCAGTCGCTTGAGTTTATCGCTGATGATGAGCTGGTGGAAGTGACGCCGAAGAATATTCGGCTGCGCAAGGCCGTACTCGACAAGGGCGACAGAGCCAAGCTGATGAAAGCAAACTAAAAAATAATGCCTGATGAGAGAATACCTCATTCAGTGCAAAAAAAGATATTTGAACTGAGAAGCGTCGGGAATCTCCGGCGCTTTTTTCTGAAATGAAGGAATACCTTATGTCATAGTTATAAAAAAAGAGCCCTTTTGGCCGCTTGCGGCAATAGACACTGTATCGGCAACCAAACCAGTGACACCTCATCAGTCGCCTGTCGGCGACAGCTTCTACAAGGGGAACCCAAAAACACGATAAATTATCTGAGAAACGTCGGAAATCTCCGGCGCTTTTTCATATTCCCAACCCTAGTGACAGATGACAATACTTCATCGCTTGTCTGCCGTCGACATCTTCGCACTACGGTGCCAGAATAATCGTAAAGTATGGAGAACGGTCATTATTTCGTTAAGCAATCAAAACAAAAAAATCAGTCCTTTACGTAGTGGGAGCGCAGTGACGACTACGAAGCGGATCAGGATCGGCCACTTCGCTGTACGCGTTCACAACGACAATGGAGTGAATCATGCTGCCCTGGTGCGAAGCGCCGGATGAGGGGCGCAAATAAAAAACCCGCCCTGAGACAAGGCGGGTTTGTGAGCAGCAGACTAATACTTGATGAACTTGGTACCGGGCACACCGCAAATGCTGCATCTGCCCGGAACAGATTTTTCAATGTTTCCGCATACAGGGCATAAATAATAGAAAACCTCTTCCTTTTGATCGAGGCTGCTTAAGGCTTCCTGATAAAGCCGCGCATGAACTTCTTCGGCTTTCATAGCAAGCGTGAAGGAAGCAACGGCTGCTTTGTTGCCTTCGGCTTCTGCCGTTTCCACAAAGCCGGGGTACATATCTTTATACTCGTGCGTTTCGCCTGCCACAGCATCTTTCAGGTTGTCGGCGGTGGTGCCCACTTTTCCTGCAACGTCAAAATGCTTGAGGGCATGAAGCGTTTCCGCATCGGATGCGGCCTTGAACAATTTGGCGGCATTGAGGTAACCGTCCTGCTCGGCCTTCTTTGAGTATGCGAGATACTTTCTGTTGGCCTGAGACTCTCCGGCAAACGCCTCCATCAGGTTTTTACTTGTTTCACTCATTTTATTATCCTCCTTAATTATTATCGTTTCATAATGCCAGCAGCTGCACAACCGTTTCTCGCGGGAAGTTGCTGGACAATTTTGATGAATGCAAAAGGGCATACAATAATAATATACACGCGACGGCACCCATGAAAACATAAAGTTATTAATTACCGAAAAGGTGATGAAGCATACTTAAGAGCAAGGCTGATGGTGAGAAAATTGGCAAAAATCATTTTTTAATCTGCAGCCATGCTTCTGTCAGCAATTTGAAAGCCGTATCCCTGCTGGATGTCGTCATCCCGGCCGCGTATCAGCCCTGCCGATTGACGATCACAAAAGGCTGATATCATGCGGCTTGAGTTTTTCATCGCAGCAACGAGACTGTCGGGGTATTGGTCGGCGTACCAGCCCCATCTGCTCTGCCGGATAGTCTTTGGTTCGCTGATAGCTTATCATTGCTTTACCGAATTACTGAAACACAGCGTCCAGATTCACGCCGAACAGCTGTGTGACTTTTTTAAGGCCGTCCTTGATTTCCTCACGAGAAAAATCGGCCGCATCCAGCTCATCGTCTGTCAGCGCGTTCATGGCGAGATACATATCAAGCGCGACAGACATATGGTCTTTGTTATCGGCTTCTAGCCCGTCGAAAAGAATGTCTTCGGCCTCGCAGAGCCGCCGCTGCTCTATCAGCTCCATGATCTGCCGGTACCAAAGATCCGTCTTTGAGAGCATCATTTCATCGATATACTGATAGCTCACATAATCTTTGCCGAAAAAGATCTTTGCGATGATGCGGACGATGTCTTCAATCAGGCGCATCAGATAATCCTTCTGGTAAAACATCGTATTCCTGCCTCCGTTTTAATAGCCTTATTATACATCAAAAAGAGCCGGTGTTAATACCCAAAACAGCGGCGGCGATTTCAAGAAAATATTGCCTTATACTATTAAAAAGTGATATCATAAATCCATATTCTGATTGACGCGAAAGAGGCGGAGCAGATGCCAAACGTTACATTTGAGGAGATCAAACCAAAACATCTTCACGACGTTCACGAGATTTATCTGTATTATGTGCTCAATACCACGGCAACATTTCATACGCGGAAAATCGGCGTTAAAGAGATGGAAGTGCTCGTTTATTTTGACAAGCCCATATACAAAACGTTTGTCGTCTTTGAGGATGGACAGCTTTGCGGGTATACCATCCTGTCGCCGTTTAAAAGCCGCGAGGCGTATAAAAACACGGCAGAGATTGCGGTTTATTTAAAGCCCGACAAATTGGGGCGCGGTTTGGGAAGCGACGCTGTGCAATTCATCGAAGAGTTTGCACGCGCCAAAGGTATCCATGTGCTGATTGCCTCAATTTGTGCAGAGAACACACGCAGTATCCGCATTTTTGAGAAAAGCGGCTTTGAACAATGCGGCCATTACAAGGAAGTCGGCACAAAATTCGGCAGACTGCTCGATATTGTGGTGTATCAAAAAATAATGTAATGATTCAATATATAAATATTTTATGAAAAACTTTATATGGCGGCTGTAATCGGCGTATAATGCATGTAACAGAATGATACAGGGGGAAAATGAGCATGACGGATATCAAGCAGACAGTGATTGACCAGCGCGCCTTTTTCAACTCAGGCCGAACAAAAGACATCGGTTTTCGCATTGATCAGCTCAAAAAGCTTAAAAATGCAATCATCAAGTATGAAGCGGATATCGAAAAGGCATTGTTTGAGGATTTCGGCAAATGCGAATTTGAGGCGTATGCCACCGAAATCGGGCTGATCATCAGCGGCATTACCGAATTTGAAAAGCATCTGAAAGCCTGGGCGCGCCCCAAAACAGTGCCCAAAACGTTTGCGACGTTTCATGCCAAGAGCACCATCGCGTATGAGCCGTTTGGCGTCTCGCTGATCATGTCTCCCTGGAACTATCCGGTACAGCTGACGCTGGCGCCGTTAATCGGCGCGATAGCGGCGGGCAACACGGCGGTGGTGAAGCCCTCGCGGTTTACGCCCCGCACAGTGGCCGTGATGAAAAAAATGATAGAAGAAAACTTTTCGAGCGACTATATCGCGCTTTTTGAGGGCGGCCGCGAGGTGAACGAGGCACTGCTCAAGGAACGCTACGATTTTATATTCTTTACAGGCGGCACCACGGTAGGCAAGGTGGTGATGAGCGCCGCCGCGCAGAACCTGACCCCGGTGGTGCTGGAGCTCGGCGGCAAAAGCCCGTGCATTGTAGACGAAACGGCGGATATCGCCAAATCGGCCAAATCGCTTTGCTGGGGTAAGTTTATCAACGCGGGGCAAACGTGCATTGCGCCCGATTTTGTGATGGCAAAGCGTGAGATTGTTCCGGCACTGCTCGACGCTCTGAAAAGCAGCATTGCGCGCATGTATGGTGAGAACCCGCAAAAGAGCCCCGATTTTCCGCGTATCATTACGCCGTCGCATTTTGAGCGCGTCAGCGGCCTGATTGACCAAAGAAAGGTGTTCTGCGGCGGGCAGACCGACGCGGCGAGCCGCTATATTGCGCCCACGGTGTTGACTGATGTGACATTTGACGATAAGGTGATGGGTGAAGAGATATTCGGACCCGTGCTGCCGATTATCCCGTACGACGATGAAGATGAGATGCTGCGCACACTGCAGGCCATGGAAACGCCGCTGGCGTATTATCTGTTCAGCAAAGACAAAAAACGCGTGAAGAAATATCTGGCGATGCGCTCCTCGGGTGACGCGGTGGTGAACGATACGCTGATTCACATTACCAACCCGCATTTGCCGTTTGGCGGCAAAGGAAGCTCGGGCATGGGCGCGTATCATGGGCGTCACAGCTTTGAAACGTTTTCACACAAACGCTCGGTGGTTTACCGCAGCCTTAAGTTTGATTTGCCGCGCTATGCGCCTTACCCCAAAAAGTTCGGTTTTATAAAGCGATTTTTGTAATCAGTGGCAGCGCGAACACGGCTTATGGCCTTCCTGCAGTGCCTGCTCGAGCGTAACAGGAAGGGCGGTATCGCTCAGCAGCGGGCAATCCGCTGTGTGATACTTTTTGCCGGTGGGTGTTAAGTAAACGATCGACTCGTTGTCGGGCAGACTGATTTGCGAATAAGGCGGTTCGGTGGGTGAAACGCCGCGAAGAACGACGCCGCCCCCGGCCGCTTTTTCATTCTCGCAGCCGCAAAGCAGCCAAGACAGCGATATTAAAATAATAATAAGCGCTTTTTTCATATCCGGTGTTCCGTTCTGATATATGATGATTATACCTTCATATGGAAACAATGGCAATCATGAGAAATGCGAATCGAAAGCGATCAAGTCTATACAAATGCACGGATAAGGTATATAATGGAAATAGCAAGCATGAGGGAGGGCGCAATGGATAGTCACGTTTTTGACAAATTTTCTTTCTATGCCGATATGAGTGAAGAAGATAAAAAACTGCTTCGTGATTCGGTATTCCGCAAAGATATCCCCGAAGGGCAAATCATGATGGGGGATAACAACCGCTGCTTCGGCATTCCGATGGTGATGAAGGGGCGTCTTCGCCTGTTCCGCATTTCGGAAAAAGGCCGTGAAATGACGATTTACCGCATCAGCGAAGGCGATTTATGTCTGCTGGCGGGCGTCTGCGCCATGGGCGATGTGGAATACGATTTTTCCATTGAAGCCGAGGAAGAAAGCGTCATCGCCAACATACCGCCGGATGTTTTCAAGGAGCTGCTGTACCGGTGTGATTCATTTAGAACCTATGTGTTTAATGAGATGGCCAAAAGGCTGATCTATTCAATAGAGACGATTGAGATGCTGATATTCAACAGCATTGAAGAGCGTATCATGGCTTATTTGCAGCATCACGCAAGTGCGCTTGGCGTTGTGAAAACAACGCACGAGAAAATGGCGGTGGAGTTGGGGTCGTCTCGTGAGGTGATTACGCGCCAGCTTAAAGTGATGAGCGAGCGCGGGCTGATTGAAATTAAACGGGGCCAGATTATTGTTAAAATTCGTTGTGAATAGGTAACTATGTCACAGATATATTTTTTGCCGTATTGTATTCTTAATTTGTCGAAAGGACAATATAGTAATAGTAACATTGGAAAGGATGATTAATATGGCAAAAAACATCACAATGGATAATTTTAAATCGGAAGTAGTCAATTCGGATAAGCCGGTTCTGCTCGATTTTTGGGCTTCATGGTGCGCACCCTGCCGCATGCTTGGGCCGTCTATTGATCAATTGAGTGAGCAATATGCGGAAAAGGCCGTGATCGGCAAGGTCAACATAGATGAGCAGCGTGAACTCGCTGAGCATTTTGGGGTAATGAGCATTCCGAGTGTGTTCGTGATTAAAAACGGCAAAGTGGTAGACAGCGCGGTGGGCGTGCGGCCTAAGAAATACTACGAAGACGTGCTCGACAAAGCCATGGCGCTATAGGCGCAAAGGCAGCAACACAGCAACCATCAAAAATCTCATATTATGAAGCAGATCGAGGAACTCCCCTGTATCTGCTTTTTTTTGTGCTCTGACAGGTTAGTTGCGAAGACGCAAAAGGATGATCAAACATATTTGATACTTAATGATGGAACTAAAAGTTATAAATATGTCCTCATCATACCGAATGAGGACGGTTTATACATGAACATCATGTCAGTATCTTATGGCGACAGCATGCTGTTACGAGAAAAATCAGAAATCATCCACAGACCGATATTCCTCATAGAATTATTGTTTACCTGAGGAGAAGGTGGTGCGAAGCACCGGATGAGATGGTAAATAAAAATTGTCAGAACTAACACCTCATCAGTCGCCTTGTGGCGACAGCTTCCCCTCAAAGGGGAAGCCAATAAAAAAATTATTGCTGTCACGCTTTCATCTGCAGCGCTTTCACCCACTCCGCGTTTTCCTTCAGTGCGCAGCCGCCTTTGCTCTCTTTGAGCTTGTCGTGATTATCCCGCACCTCGGCAATCAGCCGCGATTTTAACGCTTGCTTGAGCGGCATATTCTTAACGCTCGTATCGGAGTACGGCGCGAACGGGCAGGCCTCCAGCGCGCCGCTCGCGCTGATATGCAAAAAGCCGCGCCCCGAGGCGAGGCAGCCGCCGTAAGGGTCTTCGTTGCCCGGCAGCGAAACCACAAGCATGTCGTGCTTCTTGTACAGGTCTTTTTCCACCGCGCGCAGATGCGTTTTCTGCTCATCCGTCAGGCACAGCGTCAGGTCTTCCGCACCGCAGGGCACATACTCAATCAGAAAAGCCGCGCGGCAGCCCGCATCCTGCATCGTTGCTAAGTAATCCGATCGCACCACTTCATCGTAGTTGACGCTGGTCAGCGTGACGGAAACGCCGAAAAGCCGCCCCTTTATATCAAGGCTGTGCATCACCGCCATCACCGCATCGTATATGCCCGCGCCGCGCCGCGCATCCGTGAGCCATTGGCCGCCCTCCAGGCTGAGCACCGGTATCAGGTTTTTCAATTTACCCACAGCATCGGCTGTTTCGCCGGTGAGCAGCAGGCCGTTGGTGAACATCACGAACAGCAGCTCGGGGTGCTTCTTGGGCAAATCGAGCAGCCCTTGCTTCATGAGCGGTTCACCGCCCGCAATCATCACAACGCAAACGCCAAGCTCAGCCGCTTCATCCACCACGCGCATAATGTCTTCCGTACTCATCTCGGCGCTTTTATCGCGGTTCTGATGGCAGGCGTAGCAGCCCGCGCAGGAAAGGTTACAGTCATTCGTAACGCTGATAATCAGCACCGGCGGCACGATAAGGCTTTCACCCGCTGCCAGAGCCGCGCGCGTTTTATCCGCCTTGCCGATGTGCGCGGCAATGCGCGCAAAGGCGGGGAGGTAGGCCGGGCGTTTCAGCAAGAAACGCTTGTTTTTTGCAACCGCTTCCGTCAGTGTATCGTTAAAGAGGGCGATTCCGTCGTTCATGGTATCCTCCATAGAAATATGGTCTTATATTAAAGACGTCACAGATGAGGCTTTATTGCAAAAAAGCCTCAAAGTGTCGATAATGTCATGCTGAGGAGCGAAGCGACGTGAGCATCCCATGGCAAAACGCTTTATACATGGGATTCCAATCCACTTCGTAGTCGACAGGCTCGGAATGACATAAGTAACTTTATTGATAGCCTGAGGCTTTATTGCAAAATAAGCTTATCAGACGATCTATTATATATCATATACGCTACGGATTCGACAAAAAGAAAAGACTTTACATATTTTTTTTCATATATATGCAAAAGCGGCACCCCGCCACGGATGCCGCTTTTGCTATATTCAGTTGACTTGTATTGTTCATATATAAGGCATACGCCCAACCGTTTACGGGAGTATGCCTTTGCGCATAAGATTTAAGACCGATGCGCAATTTTTGTATGTGCGATGCGGCTTTATATACCATCTCCCCTATCGTCCCCGCGTGTGTTACCGGCCGCATTCGTTTTGTGCCGATAAGGTGATGTGATGCCCGGCTGTTATACTGCTTATCGGGTACAGTTAAAATATAACCGAAAAAAATTAACCGACGCTGAACAATTTAAAAAATATTTGAAATGTATAACTCTTTCTAGCTTGAAAATTCGTTGGAAATTTTTCTTATTCGTCATTGCTGCTGCTATTGACTGCCGGTATAATCGGTTTTATAATGAACATTGTTCATAAAAAGAGAGGTTTCAATAAATTGCCGAAGAATCTGGAAAACATCGCAGAAGAAATCATTCAGACCACGCGAGAAATGATCGTAGAAAAAGGCTACGATCAGCTCAATATTCGCGATATTGCTAAAAAGTGCGGTATCGCGACAGGGACGCTTTATAACTATTTTTCTTCCAAGCAGGCGATTATATCGGCACTGCTGGACGAGGATTGGAAAACGTTTCGCAGCTTTGTGAAAAACCGCAAGGGCGGCGGAGGCACGCCTGTTGACCAGTTGGAAACATTGTTTAACGATTTGGTGCAGATGCTTAAAAGCGTTCATCAAATATGGGCGGGCGGTTTCCCGGATGACCTGGAACGCGGGACGTTTAACAAGCTTGAATCCATCAAGGCAAAGCTGCGCAGTGAATTTGCACAGCATATTGAATTGATCATTGACGGGCATATACAAAAGGGGCAGGAGATGCCTGCTGCCGATATCATCGCGAAGCTGTTTCTTTCATATGCATACGAGAAGGATGCGTGTTTTGAAAAGCTGCGGTTTTTTATAGAGAGAGTACTGGACTGATTTTTTTACGCGGATAATGAACAAAGTTCATAGTAATGGTTTTAAATCGAAAAGGAGATCACAATGAAAGTCAAAAATGAAAAGACCAAGCGTTACGGATTTGTGATGCTGGTGTATCTGCTCGGTATTTTTATTGGCGCGATTGATACCGGCATACTGACACCGGCGCGTACAGTGGTGCAAAATTCATTCGGCGTGGATGAGCGGACCGGCATTTGGATGATCACGGCGTTTACGCTTGCCTATGCCTGCGCAATGCCCATACTCGGCAAGCTGGCCGATCGCATCGGCAGAAAGCGCGTTTATATGGTGGCTGTCGCGTTCTTTGGCGCAGGCTCGTTAATCTGCGGGCTGTCCAATTTCGCAGGCAGCTTCCCAATGCTGATTGCGGGCCGTGTGATACAGGCGCTCGGCGGCGGCGGAATTATGCCGTTGGCCACGGCGGAATTCGGTACCGGCTTCCCTGAGGAAAAACGCGGCATGGCACTTGGCCTTGTGGGCGGTGTGTACGGCATTGCGAATATACTCGGCGCCACGCTCGGCAGTGCGATACTCGACCTCGTGGGCACGGCGAATTGGCACTGGCTGTTCTTCATCAATCTGCCGATTTGCGTGTTTGTGGTGGCGGCGGCGATTGTGGCGCTTCCCAAAAACGAAAAACAGCCCGCGCAGAAGATTGACCTCAAGGGCACTTTTGTGCTTGTGCTGCTTGTGCTGTCGCTGATGTACAGCCTCAATAACATCGATTTCTTCAACTTCGGCGAAACGATCGGCGACTTGAATGTGTATCCGTTCCTCATTGCATTTGTGGTGCTGATACCGCTTTTCTTGTGGATCGAAAAGCGCGCGGTAGACCCGATATTCAACACGGGCTACTTCAAAAGCAAAAACATTGTGATTGTCTTCTTTCTCGCGTTCATCGTGGGCGTGATGCTTATGGGCATGGTGTTCGTTCCGCAGTTTGCGGAAAACGCGCTGAAAACGCCGGAGGGCAGCGGCGGCTATTTTGTGACGATACTCGGGCTGTTTGCGGGCATTGGCGGCCCGATGGGCGGCAAGCTCGTGGATAAATTCGGCCCCAAGAAGATTCTGTTTTTCGGTTTTGGCGTGTCGCTGATCAGTGCGCTGTTCCTCGCGCTTTACGCCACGGTGCATGTGAGCACGGTGGCTGTGATTGTCAGCCTTGTGCTGATGGGTACCGGCCTTGGCTTTGTGATGGGCACGCCGCTCAACTACATGATGCTTTCGAATACGAAACCTGAAGAAAGCAACTCAGCGCTTTCGGCGCTTTCGCTGATGCGTTCCATCGGCACCACAATCGGCCCGATGCTGATGATCGGGTTCATCGCGCAGTCGGGCATCTCCGCGCAGGACTCGATTATGAACGTGATACCGCCCGTGTCATCCATTCAGATACAGGCGGACGACACGCTGACAGGGAACATCCGCGACGATCTCAAAGCGGTGGAGGTGAACCTTGGGCTCATGGACGGCTTGAAAACGCAGCTGCTTGCCAAAACGGATGAGCTCGAGACAGACAATACCGCATTACAGCAAGCGACGGACAAAACAAACGCGGATTTGGAAGTGCTGAAAAACGAACCGCGCTTTAAAAAGATGCTTGATGAAATGGACTTTGAAATGCCGGAGAACATGGAATCGCCCGATTTCTCAGAGATTCGCGAAATGCTGAATAAGGACAGCGGCATGACCGCGGCGGACATTGAAGATAAGCTCTCGATGCTCGATTTTAAACAGCAGGATATGAATATTGATATGAACGGTGACGGCGAGCTGCCTGACGATGTGGTGCAGAAGATCAGCAGCTCGAGCGTGACCACGATTGTGGATAACACCGTGTATCTTGTGGACCGCGTGTTCGGCATCTATACGCCAGACGTCATCGCGGATATACAGGACGGCATCGGGCAGGGCATCGACGGCATACAATCGGGCATCGACGGCATCGGTGAAGCGATTGACGGCATTGGCGACGGCATTGACGGCATGACGAGCGCCGAGGACGGCATCACCGCGGGCACCGACGGTATCAGCAAAGGCATTGATGGCATGGACACCGGCGTGAAAGAAATGAACAAGGCTGTGAAGGGCATTAAGAGCGGCATCGCGGGCATTCAAAAGGGCAAGGCCGATCTGCAAAAGGGGCTTGACGGCGTGACAGCCGGCATTACGGGCATGCAGCAGGGCATTGTGGGGCTCGACGCGCAGATAGCCGCGAAGCAGCAGGAGCTACAGCAGCAGATTGACGCGGGCGCACCGGCGTACGTTATCGGGCCGCTGCAGGGGCAGCTTGCGGGTTTGAACGCGGCGAGAAAGAACCTTGCCGATCAGCTGAGCACCGCACAGGCCCAGCAGCAGCAAATGCAGGGCGCGATTGCGAAGATGGACGATCAGATCAGCTCGATGAATGCGGCGACAAGAAAACTAAAGAACAGCAAGGGAGACCTTGTAACGTTGATTGACGATATGGAGCAACAGAAGGCGCTGATGGAAACCATGAAGCAGCATGTGGGTGAGACGAAGACGCTGATGGAGCAACTCAAGGATTTGCTGACGCAGACACAGGCCAATATGCAAAGCGCGAACGAGGGGCTTGCTGAGCTTAAGGACAGCATACCCGGGCTGTTTGATGCGGCGAAGAAGAGCTACATTGAGGCGGTGAAGGCGAAGGGGCCGGAGATTGAGGCGACTTTTCAGAGTACGCTGAATGCTGGGTTCCAGCAGATGTATTACACCGTTTCGGTGTTTGCGGTGGTGGCGGCTGTGGCGCTGATATTCTACAAGCAGCAGAAGAAAAAGAAAGCCGATTCGGCGCAGGGGCTGAGTGCTGAGCAGAATTAAAAGGATATGAGATTGATGGGCTCTCTCGGGTAGATACAAGGCCGGGGGAGCCTTTTTTTTGTGGGGTGCGGCTGTGGGGGAGGGGTGTGTGAGATTAAGCCGCTGTTTACCATGGTGGGGACGACGGAGTTGAACAAAGGGTGCAGGTGATATAGATAGAGATGGATGCGGTGATACAGGGGTAAGTGGGGAGAAGAGAAGAATATATTGAAAAAGAAACAGCGCCGGAGATTAATAATAGATCGTATAAAAAATTTAAGAGATTGAATTATACTTCTATTATAATATTGATGCTTTTGAAATCTCTTGTTGACAGAACTCTGATGCAAGTAAATATAAAAACTGATTAGGAACAGTTTCTATTAATTCTCTTATATGACCTCCATAAGTCCCTGATAGAATTTTTTCAAAGTTGTATGGTCTATATCTTGTGATTGAACCAAAATAAAAAAATATCGCAAATATTGAACCTAACTGAGGCAATCTATGATTCAATTCACTTGGAGGTGATAAATAGGCGTAATATTTTCTATAGGGAGGAACGCTTAAAACAGAGCTCCATAGGTTGTTTTTTATTGTTAATATTAATTCAGGAACGTTATCTGAAGGTCTATGACTGTAGCGAATAGTATTTAATTGTTCAAAACAAATCAATTTCCTACCATTTACATCCTCATTACATTTAACTTCTTGAAAACTTAAACAAGCCTCATCCAAGAAAAGCCTATGTGAAATACTTTTTGCATTTAGTTCATCTTCATATACAAGTAAGTTAGTCCATAGAGTCTTTTCATTCGAATTTTGCATTAAATCTATTCTATATATTGGTATAAGTCTTTCTTCTTTATTTGTAGAAGAACACCATAGCCGATGAGCTTGGATAATTTGTGGTAATAAGTATTCCATTTTATAGTTAGTAACTGTTGGTAAACCTACACCATTATTCAATGATTTCAAAAAATCATCAAAGACATTAACATTTCGACCAGAGGGAGTAGCACAAAGTAAAGAATCTATGAGTTCTTGTCCATTTGGATGTATATGCTCAGATAATCCATGGAATGCTTTATCTGCATATATTGGCTGAATCCTTTTCAATAATACAAATGCTTTAGAAATATTTAGCATGCTATAATATAGCAAGATAGGTTTTGCAGCTACTATACCAGATACACTAGCTGCTCTAAAAAAATCCTCAGCTTGCTCACAAAAAGCAAGAGCTGCAGTTTTTACCGTACCAATACAATTTGTTTCAATAGAGTGCCTTATTATCCCCCAAGGATCTGAAATGAACACTCTTGGTTGAAGTCCATATCGTCTTGAACCCTTTTGAACTGGCCAAAATGAAAACTCTATTTGTTGACTCTTAATTTTTAGATGCTTTCCGTTACGCTGATCTGGTAATCTTGCCATTTAATCTATACTCTCTCTTATATTGTTTGTTTTTTTAAAAATCAGATTACAACGTTGCAGTTCATATATCAAATTAAGGAAATCCTCAGCTTCAACCTTAGCAACCTTGAAGGAAATACCAACCACATAAATTGGTTCTAAACGTAGGCCATCGTTAATATTGGAAAGACAAAAACGGAAGTTATCATTATAATCATAATATCCAACATGTCCTCCCAAATACTTAAAAACATCTTGATTATCAGAAATAATTGAAGAAATTAATACTGCATCATGTAAACAATCATAATTATTGTTAAAATAAAACTTCATATGCATCCAATCCATACAAATGTCAGCATGTAAAACTAGACCTTTTAATAAAGTAAATGATTTCCCAAAATTTTTAGTGGAAAACTTTATTTTAAATATGTGGTCCTGATTAGGGTGACCATTTATAGGTTCTTTCTCTTGCCCTTTGACTTCAATTTGGATTCCATTTACAAGTATTTTATTACCATAAGATGCATATTGAATATTCTGATGCTCTAAATACTCTTTAATATCCGAAAAGTACTTATCAATATCATGCCGTAGGATTTTTTTATTATCAGTTGGATCATAATATTGGGAATATTTTTCATACAGTGCATAGTTGAAGATATCATTTGACTTAACAGACTGGGATGGTTCCGTAACAGACCTAAAGACTGCCTTATAATCTCCCTCGGTAAATGCCTCGGAAAACTTTAGATCAAATTTTTTGTTGATAACGGTAATGAAATTATTTAGACTATCAGCTGAAGTAATGTCAAATCCCTGTAATAAGTTGAGTGGAGCTTTAAGTTGTCCGATGTTTACGCCAATACCAACGGGTATAACTTCAATATTTTTAGAGTATGCAAAACCAGCCTCAAAATATATCCAAGCTGAATCAATTGAAGTAGGTGTAATGAATACAAACATTATTTGAGCGCGATTTAGACCCTCCTCGATTTTATGTACCCAATTGTACCCAAATGGTATGCTTTGTCCATCACTTGACATAAAAATATCTAGAACATTAGCAGTGATTGTAGTAATTCTATTTTTTATTGGTAGAATTGTTGAGCTGTCTAAACTCGAATGGCTAAAGAAAATCGTAGGTTTATCCATAAAATCCTCTGCTTTCAACAATGACAGTTGAGCTAAAAAATTCTCAACACCCTTGTCATTGTTCGACCTTTTTCCTCAAATTCCTTTATATTTAGCATAAAAACCCACAATTTTCGCTTAACAATCCAATAGCTGTCGTCATTCTCCCCGAGCCGAACGGATGCCAAAGATGTCTGAAATAAGTTCCGATTGGCACAAGTTTGACAACTTCGCAACGGAATGATACGCTGTGTATGTACAAAAAAGGAAATTCCATATACGAGGAGACCCCCCATGAGCAACCAAAACTCCAGACTCGGCTACCTGATGAAACGGCTGGACATAACCGGCAAAGAACTTTCCCAGCAGCTCTCCATCGATATGACCACCATCAGCAAGTGGAAAAACAATCAGCGAAAGCTGACCTGCAAATCGGAAAGCACACGCAAAATAGCCTTGTATCTGATACAAAACGAACCGAAAAACAAAGCCGGAGAGATCGCACGGCTGCTCGCGGCGTATCTGCCGGGGCTGAATACCCAAAGCGAACAGCAAATGGTTGAAGCGCTGTGCCTGTGGCTCTCAGACAACGACGAACCTGTCTTTGAGCAGCTTCGCCTCCCTGCGCATCAAAACGATACCCGCACAGACACCTACATGACGCAGGTCAAAATGTTCACAGGCCGCAACGGCGTCAGCGAAGCCATCACCGAATTTTTAACCTATGCGCTGCAGGTGCCGCCAGGCCGTGAAATACTGATGACCGACTTTCGGGATATGGACTTTGAGCAGGACGACGCCGAGAATGTACAGCGGTTCATGAAGCTCTTTATCGATGCCGCGCATTACGGCCACACCATCAAGATTATCGACTGCGCCACCGACGTGTACCGCTCGTATAAGGCGGTATTAAGATGGCTGCCGATGTATCTCTCGGAGAACGTGGAAATATGGCGCTACCCCGAGTATTTCGACCGCGAGACGCGCACCACCACATTTGTGATGCCGGGTGAGCTGGCGCTGAACACATCGGCGGTGCTTTCAGAGCCCGTAACAAAGCACGGCATGCTGTTTGCCGACAAGCCCTCGGTCGATTTTTTAACGCAAAGCGCGCGCAGTGCGCTGGAAAAATCCAAGCGGATGATTGAAACGGTGGACACCTCAGACACACTGCATATGCTCAGCGTGCTGGATGAGAACCTAAAATCGCGGCAGCTCACATACATGCTCAACCCGATGCCCACCTACCGCAACATGAGCGAAGCCTTGCTGCGCCGCGTGCTGCAGGCCAATAACGTGGATGAAGCCACGGCGCGGGTGTGCATGGAAACGAGCGAGAAAACGCGCGCCATCCGCAACCGATGCCAATACCGGCAGATATACGATCTGGATAGAATGGAAGCCTGTGTACACGACGGAGCCATGCCGGATTACGATTTGTCTGCCATTTGCAAAAGGCCCATGAAAATCGGCAGAGAGCATTTGAAAGAGTATTTGCAGTATCTTATGAGCATCAGCAACACAGAGGATTATTCCATCACGCTGACGCCGTTTTCGCAGCTCGATCTGCTGCCTGCCGACGCGAGCTTTATCGTGCAGGACGACAGCCTTGTGGTGGCGTGGGACGCACAGCGTTTCTCGCGCCGCATGCACTGCCGCGAGCTGGTGCTGGTATCCGGCTTCTACAAGCATATGGAGGGCATGTGGAAGGTGATACCGCCGCTGTGCAAGGGTGAAGACTGGCGAAATAAGCAGCTTGAGCGCATGATAAGCATGCTTTAACTTGGCAAATAATTGGCGTAAAATTATTTGGAGAAACATATTGACATAGTGTTTGGCAAACTATATAATGAGGTCATCAAAAAACAATCACCTGAGGCGATGGCGGCTTGGAAACTAAAACATTAAGTTTTCCGAGCCTTTTTTATTGAATACAGCCCAATCGCTGCTTTTATATAAGGCAGCAAAGCGTACAACGTTGGCGCGGCAAGCAAAAGCTTGCGGTGCCTTTTTGCTTTAGATAGGCAGAGACGATAGACATCGTTCCGAAGACGGAAGGATTTCACTATATTAAAAGTTTATGAGTATAAAAAGGAGAATGAAAATGGGAACGAAAAAGTTAGGTCTTTTCAGTGGTGTGGCGGTATGCGTGGGCCTAATCGTGGCAACGAGCTGCCTGATCTCCCTCGGTAACGGTGTGGGATTGGCGGGAAGCGGCTTTTTGCTTCCGCTCGGTATCGCGATGATCCTTAACATCTTTGTGGCGATCAGCTTTGGTGAGCTGCATTCGCTGATGCCCAAGGTGGAAGGCGGCCTCGGGCAGTATACACTCGCAGCCATCGGGCCGGTGCCGTCCATCATCTCGAATGTGTCGGCGTATGTGCTGTGCATGATACTCGCGGGCGGCGCTGAAGCGCTGATGTGCGGTATCGTTGTCAGCGACGTGTTCCTGCCCGAGGTCAATCCCGCCATCATCAGCGCCGTGGTTGTGGGCATATTGTTCTTAACCAACATGAGAGGCATCGATCTATTCTCAAAGATACAGAACGTGGCGGTCACGCTGCTGATCGGTTCACTCGCCGTCATGGCGGTATTGAGTCTGTTCGGTCTTGGCTCGGGGCAGGCGGTTCCCGCAGACGTACAAACAGCGCCCGCCATCAGCGGCTTTGGTGATCTGGCGAGTCTGTCGGCCATCGCATTCTGGCTGTTCATCGGCGTGGAATTTATCATACCTGTCGCTAAGAACTTGAAGAATGCCAAGCGCGACGTGCTGCTCTCCATGGTGGTGGCACTGGTTATACTGTTTGTGGTGCAGGGCGCGCTCGGCGTGGGTATGACGCATTATGTATCGCTCGATGAACTCTCTGTTGCCGCAATGCCGCATATGCTGTTTGCCGAAAATCTGATGGGCGATGTCGGCAAGTACTGGATGGCGTTTGTCACGGTGCTGGCTGTGGTCAGCACGCTGAACACGGTGCTCGCCAGCAGCGCACGCATTATGGGCGGCATGGCGGGAGAAAAGATGCTCCCCAAGGGTCTTTCACTCAAGAACAAGAAGGATGTGCCGTACTTAAGCCTGCTGTTTATGGCGCTTGCGATGCTCACGGTGATCATCAGCAACCCGAGCGATCTGATTATACTCATACTCGCGGGCTCGTGTTTCTGGCTCGTTTCGTACATCTTCACACACATCAATGTGCTCGTGCTGCGCAAGAAATACCCGGATGCGCCGCGCAACAAGAAGCTTGTGCTGTGGGGCATTCCGCAGATACTCGGTATTGCAGGCTGCGTTTACATGATACTCAATATCTATCCGGATCCGGCCGTGAAAGCGCAGATATTCACGATATTCGGTATCGCGTTTGCTGTGCTGGTGGTGTTCTCGGTAATTTGGGTGCGGCTTGGCATGAAGAGAAGTGTGTTCAGGGCAGAAAGAATTGAAGACATGGCTATCGCTGATGAAGCAGTGGAAGCCGCGGAATAAACAAAAGGAATAGAACGGGGGACTGACTATGGCTATCGACATACTGACAGGCGAAGAGATGCCGTCTCACGACGACATTAAGCGCTTAATCAAGGAAAAGAATATTGAAATGATAAGGCTCGAATACACCGATATTCTCGGTGTTAACAGAGGCAAAATGATGCCGGCTGAGATGATCGGCGAGGTCTTCGAAAAAGGGATTTGCTTCGGTGCGGGCAGCATGTGCATCGGTTACGACAACAGCGTGTCTTTAAGCGAAGGGTTTATCGAAACGAACGATGATATGAAGGTGGTTGCCGACCCGTCCACATTTGTGGTGCTGCCGCATGAAGACAGAACAGCCATGCTGATCGGCGATCTTTACTATCACGGCAAGCCCATGAAGCAGTCTCCCCGTGCGTTTCTCAAACGGATTGTGAGGGAGTATCACAAGCTGGGGCTTGACCCGATTGCGGCGAGCGAGCTTGAGTTCTTCGTCTTTAAGAAAGAACCGGACGGCAGCGTGACGCCGTATACCGACCAGCAGGCCAACTGCTACACAAGCAACAAAAGAAGCGACCCGCAGGGCTTCCTGCGTAAGCTGACCGAAACGTTTAAGAACATGGATTTCAATGTGCTATACATGAACCATGAATACTTCCCGAGCCAGTTTGAATACAACTGGTCTCACGCCAAAGCGGTGCGGTGTGCGGACGAAGCGGCACTGTTCAAATCGATCGGCAAGGATATCGCGGAAACGGACAACATGATGGTCACGTTCATGGGCCGTCCGCGATACGCCGAGGGCGGCAGCGGCTGCCACTTCCATATCTCGCTGAGCGATCTGGATACGGGCAAAAACATATTCGGCGATGTCAGTAAGGATGACGGTATTTCAGACACGATGAAGCATTTCATCGGCGGTATATGCAGGCATGCGCTGCCCTTAACGGCGTTTCTCGCGCCCACGGTTAACTGCTACAAACGCTACCAGCCCGATTCTTTTGCGCCCGTGTTCATCGGCTGGGGCTACGACAACCGGACAACCTACATCCGCGTGCCGCAGGAGCGCGGCGGAGCCACGCGCGTGGAGGTGCGCGCCGCGAGCGCGGCGACCAATCCGTATCTGGCACTGGGCGGCATACTGGCGGCGGGCCTCGACGGCATACAAAACAAAATCGAGCCGCCCGAGGTGATCACGACTGATCTGTATCACGACGATTCGCGCCAGAATGAGGTGGTGCCAAGAAGCCTTTTTAAGGCATTGAGCCTGCTTCAGGGCGACGAATGGTTCTGCGAGAACGTGGGCAACGAGCTGGTTGACATATTCGTCAACTTGAAGATGAGAGAAATCAACAACTTTAAAAAGCACGTGACCGATTGGGAATGGGAGACCTATTCCTATCACGTTTAAGGCAGCCTTATGGCGGGAACTAAGGTAAAGGAGAAGGTAAATATGTGTGGGATTGCAGGAGTTATCTCCAAGCAGCAAATGGATATATCGCAAAGCCTGTTGTCGATGATGGAGCTGATTCAGCACAGAGGCCCCGACGCGGCAGGTATCGCGGTTTACGGCTATAGCGGCGGCGCAACGGTGCTGCGCTCTACAATGAAAGGGCGGGCGCTTTCGGCTTCGCTGATGGAGACGGTGAGCGGCTATGCCACCGTGCTCGGGCAGCAGGTGGCTGACTGGAGCCGAAATATGATTTTTTCCGAGATGAAGCTCGAGATGGACGAAAAGGATGTGCCGGTGCTACACGAGGCGATCAACAAGGTGCCGGGGCTCGCCGTTCATTCCATCGGCAAGGGCATGAAGGTGTATAAGGAAGGGGGGCTGATCGCCAACCTGATCAATAACAACGAGATTGACAAAGCCGGGGCGACACACGGCATCGGGCATGTGCGCATGGCGACCGAGAGTGCGGAAGACATCAATGCGGCGCACCCGTTTGTATCGCCGTTCTACCCCGATCTGGCCATTGTGCACAACGGCCAGTTCACCAACTACTTTAATATGCGCCGTTTTCTGGAGAACAAGGGCGCGACTTTTAAAACGATGAACGATTCCGAAGCCGCGAGCCACCTGATTGCGTATGCGATGAAGGAGAACGGCGGCGACTTAAGGACAGCGCTCGAATACGCGCTCGATATGATGGACGGCGTGTTCAGCATCATCGCCGCAACATCCACGCAGGTGGGGTTCGTGAAGGATAAGCTCGGCATCAAGCCGCTGCTGATTTATGAGACAGACGACATGGTGCTGTTAGGATCCGAGCAGATTGAATTCACGGCGGTGCTGCAGGATGTTTACGCGGACGAGATCGGCCCCGGGGAGGTGAAGGTATGGACCGTATAGACGCAGCAGTGTTAAAGCCGCAGGAGCTGAATAATCAACTGGCGGCGTTATCGGGAGAGATCGTGATTGAGAACCCGCATTCGATGCACAACTTGTGCGCGGGGCTTAAGGGCAGCATGGACATTCGCATTGAGGGCAGCACGGGGCTGTATACGGGCAGTTTTCTGGAAGGGCCGCGCGTCACGGTGGAGGGCAACGTCGGCTGGTACGCGGGGGACGATATGATGGGCGGCGAGCTGATCGTCAAAAAGAACACCGGCTCGAATGTGGGCGCGTATATCAACGACGGCACGATCGTGGTTTACGGCAGCACGGGCAGCCGCGTGGGCTATGGCATGAAGGGCGGCACCATCATTGTGTGCGGCAATGCGGGGCGATGGGCCGCGCAGATGTCGATGGGCGGCAATTTGATTATACTCGGAACCATCGGCCCCTCGGCGGCGGAATCGATGTACCGCGGAGCGGTGTTTGTGAGAGACAAAGAGGCGCATGACAAGCTTGGCAGCAACGTGTTTATTGATGCGGTGACAGCGCAGGAAAAGGATATGCTGACCGCTCAGTTTGAAAAGTATGGCATCAAGGCCGGTGCGGATGAATTCAGGGTGATTCGGCCTGCGGTTTCGGGGCGGCACACGTATACGCTGTTTAAGCCGGTGCTGAAGGTTGATGAAGCAAGAAAGTATGCGGTGAAATAACCGCTTGCAAACACAGAAATGAGTTTCCAATGGGTACAGGCAGGCTGTTAATTAACCTTTAAGCCTCCCTCAGATGACTATCCCAAAGGGATGGACCGGGAGGTGGCACGAAGTGCCGGAGGGAGTGACCAATTCTTTAAGTCATTTTCTCTCCCCCAGTCACCTATCGGTGACAGCCCCCTCGTCAGAGGGGGCCACGATAAGAGGTTTTTAAGAGTCAAAAGTAGTCGTTGGACATAAGCAGGGAAGGAATACATATGAGTGGCAACATTAAAGAACCCGCCGATACGGCCAGAGGGCTTTGGAATAAGGATACGATTGCGGAGATCGACTACAAGGCATCGGCCGGGAAGTACCGCATACGCGGCTGCGCCACCCCGCGCGTGATGCCGGGCTTCGACGATTTGATGATACTGCCGGGGCAGATGACGCGCATGACCGTGGACACCTACCGCGAAGACTGCGAAACACGCACGGTGCTCGGCAAGCGGTTTGCCAAAAAACCGCTCGTGATTGAAACGCCGGTGATGATATCCGGCATGTCGTACGGGGCGCTCAGCAAGGAAGCCAAAACGGTGCTGGCGAAAGCGACCAAGCTCGTCGGCACGGTCATCAGCAACGGCGAAGGCGGCATACTGCAGGAGGAACTGGAGAACTCGTACCGCCAGTCGATACAGGTGCTTGCCAGCCGCATGGGCTTCACGCGCCGCAACCTTGATGTGGCGGATATGCTCGAGTTTGTGTACGGCATCGGCGCGAAGCCGGGGCTTTCGGGGCATTTGATGGGCAGCAAAATCAGCCCCGAGGTGGCGGAGCTTCGCAAAATCCCCACCGGTATTGACCTGCACAGCCACCCGCGCTCGGGCGACGCCTTCGGCGCGGACGATATGGTGGTGAAGATGGAGCAGATCAGAGAGCTGACGAACAACGAAATACCGATATTCGTGAAAATAGCGGCGGGCCGCGTAAGGGAAGATGTGAAGATCGCCGTTAAGCTCGGCATCGACGGCATCATCATTGACGGCTGCCAGGCCGGGACAGGTGCCGCGCCCGTCATGGCGACGGATCACCTCGGGATTCCCACAATGCCCGCGCTGGTGCAGGCGGTGAGGGCGCTTGAGGAGATGGGCGTGAAGGACGAGGTGAGCCTGATCGCTTCAGGCGGCATCACAAACGGTGCCGACCTCGCCAAAGCCATCGCGATCGGCGCGGATGCCGTGGCGATCGGCACATCGGCGATGGTGGCCATGGGCTGCCGCGTGTGCATGCGCTGCCACACGGGCAAGTGTGCGTTCGGCATCGGCACGCAGGACCCGGAGCAGAGAAAGAACCTAGATATCGACGAAGCGGCCCAGCGCGTGGCGAACTACATCACCGCAATGACCAACGAAGCGGTGCTGCTGGCCAAGGCCGCAGGCAAATCGAAGCTGAAAAACATGGAGCGTGAGGATCTGCGCGCGTTAACGCTGGAAGCCGCCGCGATGACGGGCATACCGCTGGTGGGCAGCGACCTCGTGATCGGCCAGGGGTTTGGGTTTACCGCGACACAAGGAAACGGGGGCGGATGCGCGTGCGTATAGAAAATCACCCGATTATCGGGGCATTCGACAAGGGCACGCGCGTGAGCTTTGAGTTCGACGGGCGACAGCTCGAGGGATACGAGGGGGAGCCCATCGCCACCGCGCTGAGAGCGGCGGGCGTGATGGTGCACCGGTATACCTCGCGGTTTCATAAGCCGCGCGGCCTGTTCTGCGCGATTGGGCGCTGCACCGACTGCGTGATGATTGTGGACGGCAAGCCGAACGTGCGCACCTGTGTGACGCCGCTGCGTGAGGGAATGCGCGTGCAGACGCAGTATGGCGTGCAAGCCATGCATCAATAGTAAAGAGGCAATGATTATGGAAAGGTATGAACTGATCGTCATCGGGGCGGGCCCGGCGGGGCTGTCGGCGGCGATTGAAGCGGCCAAGGCGGGAATGCGCGTGATTGTGTTCGACGAAAACGCAAAGCCGGGCGGCCAGCTTTTCAAGCAGATACATAAATTCTTCGGCTCCAAGGAGCACAAGGCCAAGATTCGCGGGTTTCGCATCGGCGAAGCGCTGCTGAACGAAGCGAGTGAGCTTGGCGTTACCGTGTGCCTGAACGCCACCGTGATGGGCCTGTTCGCGAACAAAGAGGTCACCGTGATGGCGGACGACCGGATTGAACACTATAAGGGCGACAGCATTGTGATTGCGACCGGCGCGAGCGAGAACATGATACCGTTTGAGGGATGGACGCTGCCCGGCGTGATCGGCGCGGGCGCGGCACAGACGATGATGAATCTGCACGGCGTGAAGCCGGGTGAGAAGATATTGATGGTCGGCTCGGGCAACGTGGGGCTGGTGGTCAGCTTTCAGCTGAAGCAGGCGGGCTGCGACGTGGTGGCCGTGGTGGATGCGAGCCCAAGAGTGGGCGGCTACGGCGTGCACGCGGCCAAGGTGGCACGCACGGGCGTACCGTTCTACATGGCGCAAACGGTGGTGCGGGCGGAGGGCGATACGTGCGTCACCGGCGCCGTGATTGCCGAGGTGGACAGCGGCTGGAAGACGGTTGCGGGCAGCGAAAAGCACCTCGAGGTCGACACGATCTGCCTTGCTGTGGGGCTCTCGCCGATGGCACAGCTGGCGCGCATGGCGGGCTGCGAGATGCAGGACAGCCGCCTCAAGGGCGGGCTTGTGCCGGTGGTTGACGCAAGCGGTGAAACAACCGTGCCGGGCATTTTCGCGGCGGGCGACGTGGCGGGCATCGAAGAAGCGAGCAGCGCGATGGTGCAGGGGCGCATCGCGGGCGCGGCGGCGGCGAAAACCGGCGGCTACATGACCGAGGACGAATTCAAGACAATCTACGATGCGCTGCAAGGCTCGCTCTCACGGCTGCGACAGGGCATGTTCTGCCACGACAACAAGGGCCGCACCGATTTAACAACGACCGACGAAGGCTACGCGCTCTCCGACTCGCTGCTCGGCAAGGGCTACATCGCCGAAGAGGAGCTCAGTGCGTTCCCGTGCGCGGCGGGCAAAGCAGCCGGCGGCGCTCATGTGGTGATTGAATGCACACAGAACATACCGTGCAACCCGTGTCAGGATGCGTGCCCCAAGGGCTGCATCACCGTGGGCAGCTGCATCACGAGCCTGCCGCAGATGAACCCGGCAGCGAGCTGCAGCGGCTGCGGCCTGTGCGTGGCGGTGTGCCCCGGTCAGGCGATATTCCTGGTGGACGAGGATATCGGCGGCGGGTATGCGAGCGTGACGATACCATACGAGTTCTTCCCATACCCCGAGGCGGGCGACACGGGTACCGCGCTCGATCGGAGCGGCGCGGCGGTGTGTGAAGCGGAAGTGATTAGCCTCAAAGCGCCGAAAAGCTTTGACGCGACGGCGCTGCTGACCATGCGCGTGCCTAAAGGTATGGCGGGCAAAGCCCGGTTTTTCAAAGGAGGCGCGGCATGAACAGAGATTTATTGCAGACAGCATTTGAGCCGCGTGACGGCGACGACATGATTATCTGCCGGTGCGAGGAGATTACGCGCGGCGAAATACGCCGGGCGGTACACGACGGCATGCGCACGCTGCCCGAGATACGGCGGTATCTGCGTGCGGGCATGGGGCTGTGTCAGGGGCAAACCTGCGGCAGTCTCGTGCGCGGCATTGTGGCGCAGGAGCTGGGCGTACGCCCTGAAGCTTTGAGCTACGCCACGCCGAGAACACCCGCACGGCCTGTGGAGATGAGCGTGTACGCAAACGAGGTGAACGGCGATGAGTAAGCAGGCGGACGTGATTATTATCGGCGGCGGCATCATCGGGTGCGCGGCGGCCTATTATTTAGCCAAAAGAGGCATCAAAAGCCTTGTCATAGAGAAAAACGAGATCGGCTTTGGCGGGTCGTCCCGCAACGGCGGCGGTGTGCGCCAGAGCGCGCGCGACAGCCGCGAGCTGCCTCTCGCGATGTACGGCGTGCGGCACCTGTGGCCGGGGCTATCTGACGAGCTGGGCACCGATGTGGAATACTGCCAGCAGGGAAACCTGCGGCTCGGCAAAACGCCGCAGCACTTAGCCATCCTCGAGAAGCTGGTGGGCGCGAGCGCGGCGGGGGGCCTTGATGTGCGGATGGTGAGCGGCGATGAGGCGCGCGCGATCTGCCCGTACATGAGCGATGAGGTGATTGGCGCGAGCTGGTGCCCCACGGACGGGCATGCGAACCCGATGACGGCGACGCTCGGGTTTTATAAGCGAGCAAGGGAGCTCGGCGCGCGGTTCGTGACGGGCGAGGGCGTTATCGGTCTTAAAAAGATCAAAGGCAGGCTGCGGCAGGTGATGACCGACGCGGGCGTGTATGAGGCGGATACTGTTGTTCTGGCGGCGGGGTACGATTCGCGCGCGATCGCCAATACGGTGGGCATCGACATACCGATGAAAAAGGTGATGCTGGAGGCGCTGGTGACCGAGCTGCAGCCGCGGATGTTTGACCAGATGCTGGGGACGGCCGAGGCGGATTTCTACGGGCACCAATCAAAGCACGGCTCGTTCGTGTTCGGCGGCTCAAGCGGGATCGACGAGTTTACCACCGATCCAGCCAGCACCATGACAACATCGTTCACGGCACCCAGCATATGCCGGGGCATCATCAAGTATTTTCCGGGTCTGGCGGGCGTGAAGATTGTGCGCACGTGGGCGGGGTGGATAGACGACTGCGCGGACCATGTGCCGGTGATCAGCCCTGTTGATGAGGTGCCGGGGCTGATAGTCGCGGCCGGGTTTACGGGGCATGGGTTTGGCATATCGCCCACGGTGGGGCTGCTATTGTCGCAGCTGGCGGCGGGGGAAGAGCCGGTGCTGAGTCTCAAAGCGTTTGCTTATGACCGGTTTAAGGCGAAAGCGTGAAAGGAGATATGATGGATTTGACAAGAACGAATTATTCGAGCGGTGCGCCGCTGGAGGAGACCGTGGGGTACAGCCGCATGGTGAAGACGGGGCCGTTCGTGTTTGTGGGCGGAACCACGAGTGTTCAGAGCGATGGCAGCGTTTACGGGGAGTATGATGCGTATCTGCAAACGAAGTATGTGCTGGAAAAGCAGGTGAAGCTATTAGAGCAGGCGGGCGCGACGGTGAAAGACGTGGTGAAGATCAAGGCGTATTTGACGGATATGAGCAAGGGGGCTGAGGCGGGCCGGGCTTACAGCGAGATTTTTAAGGAGATTAAGCCGCTGTTTACCATGGTGGGGACGACGGCGCTGAACAGGCCGACGCAGGTGATAGAGATAGAGATGGATGCGGTGATAGGAGGCTAATTGATCGTCAGTCAATTGGATATATATTGGGGAAAAGAAACAGCGCCGGAGAGGCGCTGTTTTTCGTAATGGCGATATATACCATATTACACAAGAAATTCATTAGTATCGGGATAACACTCTTTAATGAATTTTTCTAGCAATCCTTTTTCTTTTGAGTCTATTGTTATATTATCCAAAATCCATAAATGAATAGCTTTGCCAATAGCATATGAAAATTTATCAGCGTCCTTCTTTTGAACGTTGTTCCTAGATACATTAGGTACAATTGCCTTGTTTTTTATATTAAATAAAGCTGATTTTAAATATATACCTTCGATTAGTTTGGGAATCGTAATTGTGAAATCAGGGATCAGAACATTTTTAATAAACACTTTATCCTCCCTGCTCCAATACATGCCAAACCCTATATCTTTTTTATAAATCAAAATCTTATCAATATTATCGCTGACGACAGAACATCTAACTTTTTTTGCATATGTCGGTGAATAAGACGAATGCCCATGTTCATTACAAAAATCAAGAAAGCTATATTCACCAATTATCTTATCATAATCATTTTCAGATATGCCTTCATCAAGTTCATACTCATCAGTACAAAATATCTCAATATACTCAATATCATCTAGCTTTCTTAGGACATCATCAAAATTACCGAGTACATCGAGATAAGTATTAAACTCATCACTATCTGATATAATAGGGACTTTAAGATATGTAACCTGTCCATTATTGACGAAATCATTTATATTGATCTTACTTTTGGATTCCGCAGTTAAGGTTTTATTACAAGTTGAGTATATATAGCTTGGATCGCCTTCAAATCCATCCAATGCTTCAATGCACCCGACAGTGTTACAATGAAGTTCAATATAACCATCAATATTGTATAGATATTTATCTAATCTTGCTATTACATTCGAATTCTCTTTTAGATTAACTAAATTGCACTGTATTTCTGTTGTAGTTCCATTTTCATAATTTAATATTTTAATAGGCAACCCACAATCTATAAAGTTTAGCTCTAAGAATTCCTTGGTTTTTTGTATATCAGGGAATACAGCAAGAAACTGGTCGAGATCTAAAATAATATCGGTTCCTTGCATCTTAGTGGACTGTTCTTGTGTTAAACATATATATTCGCTATTTCGTACAAGTTCAATTTTGTTGAGCTTTTGATCAGCATAGTGTTTTGATTCAATCTTTACATCATATGACATCATAAAGCATGAAAGAAATCCTATGCCATAATTACCAATAGGGTTGTACGAATACCCTTTATATTTATACTCATTTGAAGAATAGTAAGAAACACCGACATTTAAGAAATATTTCTTGAGAATATTCAAGGACATTCCGACACCATTATCAGTAATTATTAACTCTTTTTTATCTCTATTAAAAATTATATTAATATATGGCTCATATTTTTTATATAAATAGTCTTTATGGTTTGTTGATACTTCCTCCATCAACATACATGCGTCTATTGAATTTTGTACAAGTTCCCTTAATCCATATTTTTTGTCACCATAAATATGTTCTCCCATCAAAAGTTGAGTAACTGCATTATAATCCAAGTCAAGTCTAAAATCAGAAAATGTAAATTTTTTAGTCTGGATTTTGTTTTCAATGTTTGATTTAAAAATTATTGCATATTTTTTATCTTGGAATGTATCTGACAAATTAATTGAGTCCAACAATTCTTGATTTATATAATCAATAAACTTTAGTAGCTTTCTATGTACTTTGGGATCAGAACTTTCACCATAAAGTCTGATAACTTTCTGTTTGGTCGTTTCATTAATGTGTATCTTTGGCGTATTAGCAATAATAAAGTGCTGCCGCCATTCCAAATCACCAATGCCTTCGGGATTAATTAATTGATAGAGGTGCATTGGTGTTCTGCTTTCATCAATGTCTAACAAGTCGGACAATCTTAGTAATAAGGCTATATATTGTGCATTATAAGAGTAGCAGCCTTTATAACAATCCTGAGATAACTCGGTCTTTATCCATTGGAAAGTCTCGCCATGGGATTGGCAAATCTTTTGTATCTCTTCAGCTATGTTGTTATTAGTATTATTTGGGAGAACAAACCAACTCTGCTTGTCTTTTCTCATATGTGCGATATGCAAAGCTGATCGTTTGGCATGGATAGGTCTAATACATTCCTGTAATGCAAGTTTTTCATCCTTAAGAGATTCTAAGACAACTGTGTATTTGCATTCGATTATTTCGGGATCATCCTTCTTAATTCTCTCAATTTCTTTATCTAAGACTACCATTCCGATATCATGCAATAAGGCGGAAAATATCATCATGGCTATTTCAAGATCATTCATTTTTTCTACGTCATCAATGATATCATACATATAGTTTGTAATCATGATAGAGTGATCGACATCATGCTGAGTATAGTTGGAAAAAACATTAACTACTTGAGGTAATAGGTCTTTTACATAATCGAAAACACTCTTAATATTTGGAATAAAGTCGCTTTGCCGCTCAACAAGCTTACTATACAATTTTGAATCATTTAAATCCATGCTGGACTCCTGTTATATTCCTTCTGTCTAGTTCATTATTCGCCCTTTTTCCGCAAATTCCTTCATTTCCACCATAAATCCCCACGCCTTTTCCCTCGCACCCCCTCCTCATCTGCCCCACAAAAAAAGCGGCACCCCGCTTTTCCTTCGCGAGATGCCGCTTTCACATTCACTATGTTACCTTCTCTTTATTTCACCGTCACCGTGCACGATGCAATCTGCCCGCTGCTCGTTGACGCCGTAATCACAGCCGTGCCCGGCGCTATCGCCTTGAGCTTGCCCTTGGCATCCACCGTCACCACGCCCGGGTTACTGCTCGCCCATGTCACCGTTTTAAAATCGGTGTTCTTCGGCGCTACCGTGGCCTTCAGCGAACCCGTCTTGCCGGTTTTCAGACTGAGCGCCGCTTTCGAGAGCTTAATGCCGGTCGGGTAAATCGGCGTAACGTTTATCGTGCAGCTCGCCGTCGCGCCGCTGCCATCCTTGGCGGTGCAGGTAATCACGGCTGTGCCGCCCGCTTTGCCTGTCACCTGACCCTTGGCGTTAACCGTCGCCACCTTGGGGTTGCTCGATTTCCAAATCAGCTTTTTATCGCTGGCCGTGACAGGCTGTATAACGTATGGCAGCGATATCTTCTTTGTCCGCGCAATTGTGGCGCTGGCTATCGGCAGCGTTATCGACGAAACCGGCTGCTTCACCGCAATCGTCTTTTTCACCGTCGTGGTCTTGGTTTTTATCTTGCCCTTCTTGTCCACAGTCTGAGATATAACCTTCGTTGTAATCGTCACCTTGCCGCCCGCGAGGAACGTGACATTGCCGCTAGCATCCACCGTCGCAATGGACGGATTGCTCGACGCGTAGGTTATGGATTGTACCGTGTAGCCCTTGGGCGGTGCGGGGGGTGTAATGGTCATCCCGTTGCCCGCGTTCACCTTGGCCGGTATCTTGTTGGCGGGTACGTTGCCCATGGATTTAGGCTGATTGATGGCCACGATGCTTGAGGCAGAGTTGTATATGTAATAAGCGTCGCGAACAACCAAGTTATAGGTACCTGCAGCAAGGCCAGAAAATGAACCGCGTCCTTGCCAGCTTGCGCCGCCGTCGATCGAATATTCATATCCTGCGGATTTGTAGGGAGCTACCGTTACATAGATAGCACCGTCTGTACCGCCGTAAGTGGAGGCATCTCTTTTATAATAAGTGAATTGAATGGGATCAGGCGCTATCACGCTGACGGTGCACGACGCTGTTTGATAAAGGCTCGTGGCTGTGATGGTGGCTGTGCCGAGCCCGTTGGCTGTGACTGTACCGTTTGAATCGACAGTGGCCACAGAGGGGTTGCTGCTGCCCCATGTCACGTAGCCGCCTGCAGGCGTTGTCGTTGCGGTAAGATAAGCGGATGTATAGAGCCACATCCTAACACTTGACTTGTCCAGCGACATGGACGTGGTAATTGTGCTGTATGGAATGCCAAATTTAATCGCATAGGAAAGCGTGGAACCGCTGCCATACATCACGAGATGGTTGTTCCCATCAAACATACCGACATCTTCGCCATAATCATCGTAAACCGGATTGTCGCTATACACGATAAATTTCTCGAGATTATCATTGAGCATAAACGCGTAATACCCAATTTCCGTAACATTCTTAGGAATCGTGACAGCGGTGAAATTGTTCAGCATAAAAGCCTCAGCACCAATGGCCAGAAGGCTTTGCGGCAGTGTAATCTCATCAAGAAAGGCAGCAGTAAAAGCATTGCTGAATATCACTTCAACCTCGTCCGGTACGGTGTAGCGGGTGGCGGTTTTGCCGACGGGATACATGTGCAAAGTCTTTTCGTCCTTACTGAACAAAACGCCGTTGATGCTTTTGTAATGTGTGTTGGCGGCGTCAACATTGATTGACGTAAGATTATAGCAAAGGCCAAAGGCACCCAAACCGAAATAATTAACAGATGCGGGCAGGGTAACACTTGATAAAGCCGTCGCTGTAAAGCACTCGTCATCAAACACTTCAATATTTGTGGGGTGAACGATGTTTGAGAGCTTGTCACAAAAGGCGAAGGCTCTCCAGCCGTATTGTGTTACCGAATTCGGTAATGATACGTTGACGAGTTCGGGGCAGTTGGTGAATCCGCCTATCGCCTCGATACCGTTTGCAACACTGGCCGTGGTCAGATTCGGCATATTGGCAACGCCGGTGTCACACGTTCTTAAGCTGGAGGGCAATGCTATTGAAGTCAGCGATTCATTCCACTCAAATGCATAATCGGAAATGGTCACGACGTCACTTGGAACATTGTATGTTGTCAGGTTAGATTTAGCAGCGGGATAGAGCTCCAACACATCAAAGGTTCCGTTGGTGTCGCTGTCACTGAACAGAATACCGTTGTCAACCATAAAAATGGTGTTGCCGGGTTTAACGGTGATGGTTGCAAGAGACGGGCACCCGATAAATGAGTAACTACCAAGCTTTTGAAGGGTTGCGGGCAGATCGACGGTAGTCAGATTTTCACAATATTCAAAGACGTTGCCATATAATTCCGAACTTCCAGAATACTGCTCGTCGCCGAGCTGAGTCACCCCTTCGGAAATCGTTACGGACGTGATATTCAAGTTCTCCAAGAACGTGTAAGAACCGATCTGTGTTACGGATATCCCGCCCAGCTTGGTGGGGGTGATGACCGAAGCTGCCACGCCGTGATAATCCGTAATTGTGGCCGTCCCGCCGGTATTCACATAATATTCCCAATCCCCATCGGTGAGGTACGTTACACTTATTCTGAAATCAAACCCGTTGGCCTGGGCATACATCATGCCGGATTCCTGAGAAACGATCTCGTGTTCTTTGGATTCCTCATAGAATTGCCGAACATCCGGCTTGTCATTTGGCCTTGAAGTTTGGCTTTTGTCGTCTTCCGCCATGGCTGTCACCGGAAATGTGAGCAAAAGCAACAGCGACATCAGCAGACAGATCATTTTTCTTTTCATGCGCTTTCTCCTTTAATAGTTATATTATTACAAGGTCCTAAATCATTGAGAGTCGCCACAAGAATAAACCAAACCAATATTGTTACGATATTGAAATGAAGACTATATTTAAATATCAGTATATATCATATAGTACAAATTGATATAAAACAATACAAAAAATATAAAATAATAGATATAAATAGTTATTATTGGACAAATATTTATGTTTTGTGCATGCTGCTTTTTTCATGATGGCGTCATGAAAATTCAAGACGGAAGAATTAAAAGCGGGACAAAGTTATAATAATATTTTTAATATCATCGAGCTGAGAGATATTAAATAAACAGAAAAACACATCAGTCAGCGAACCCTCAACCCATTTTAAGTCTGTACTCATACAAGCTCACCTATGTACATACACTTGTATCAAGTATGTACAAAGGGGGGTTGATCAATGAAAGAATACATTGAAGACAGGGTGCAGCGCATTGCAGACTATGTGCTGGAGAGCGGAGCGACAGTCCGGCAGGCGGCCAAATCGTTCGGAACGTCTAAATCCACCGTTCACAAGGATTTAACCGAGCGCCTGACGGCTCTTGCGCCGGCGCTTGCCAAAGAGGTTGCCGAGGTGCTCAAAAAAAACAAGGACGAACGCCATATTCGCGGCGGCAACGCAACGCGGTTAAAATATAAAAGCCCTTGAGTCAACGCTGATTTTCTTAATCATGTTTGCCTGAGGGTAAAAGCCGCGCGAAAAGCACGGCTTTTTTGCACACGGCGGTGCTGAACCGCCCGGCACATTGCCTTCACTTGTTTTGTGAGGTATAATACGGAAAAGACAAAAGCAGTGAGGGATATTATGCGCAAATTGGAGATCGGCCTTGGCGTGGCCGCAGGTATAACGGGGCTTATCATCGCGGTGCTGTCTATGCTGCAGGTACTGCCATATTCCGCAAAGGATGTGCTGCTGCCGCACGACACAGCGAGCGTGCAGACGTATGCGATTGTGCTGCTCGCAGCCAATGCGCTGGGTATAGCAGGCGCGGTCATCGTCAGACGGCACCATTTGATGGGTTCTGTCATGATGTTTGTGGTGACGCTGATTGTGCTGGTGTTCGGGTTCCCGTGGATGAGCATTCCGGCTGTGGTGTATGTCATGAGCGTGATGCTCGCGATGGTGCCGGTTAAATACGAGGATTAGCCAATGATACTTGTGGCCGGAGCCAGAGGGCATATCGGCAACGTGCGGGTGAAGCAGCTTTTGATAGGGGCTGCCGCGATTTGCGGCTGACGTCTTGCATTGAGCCGTACGCCAAAGAAATCGTTCACTGCGACATCCGCGACGCGCACGCAGTGTGCAATGCGGTGCGGGGCTGCACCGATGTGTTTCATGTGGCGGGCTGCATTCACATGGCCGATCAAACGCGCAAAAGCTTTATTCATCGGACAGTGCATGGGCCGGTATATCAAAAAATGAGTATGCCCGTGGCTGCTGTAAAAGCCGCCGCTGCGCTGATGAGCATAGACTATAAGCTTGCCGATAAACCGCCGATCCTGACGAAATTAATGCTTGAATATCCCATGAGAAGGCAAAAACAAAGCTGGGGCTTAGCCCGCGCCCACTTGAAGAGACAATGCGGGATGCCGTAAAATGGCACATCAGGCATCTGTATACTTGCAAATACATGTTCTTATTCCAATCTGCACTATAACACTGAACAAAATCTCGCCTTCAATGAATTTTTTTTAACAAATGATGTTATAAAACGTTTTTACTTTGGCTTTTTAGGTTTATAAATACATACGATTAATGCATCTTTCAAATTTCATTTTAATTATCAGTTTTTTATAGATTCGTTTAACCGCGAAATTAAAACGGAGGAGCAGGTCATGAATTTCAGAAAACGCAAAAAAAACATTGATAACCGGGACAGCGCTGTCCTGTCAGAACAAACAATGAATTCATCCGAAGCAACTGAGGAAAATGAAGACAAGCCAAAGACCAAGAAGATAAAACGCGATCGCAAGCAAAAAAAGAGCCGGGAATCTTCATTTTTAGGTAATATGAAAATTGCGCCAAAGCTGCTTCTTGGGTTTCTTATTATTGCTTTGCTGGCGGCAGCATTGGGTGGCTTTGCGCTCATAAATATGATGAAGATCAGCGATATGGCTAACGCCATGTATGCAGAAGTTCTATCACCTGTGAAACTGATTTCGAGTCTGTCTGACCTTTTCAACGCGTCAAGCATCCATTTAAGGCAGGGGCTGCTGTCTGAAGACAAGGATTTGGTGGCGCATACATCGCAGATGGAGACAGACACGATGAAGTATACATCCACGCTGGCTCTGCTTGCGGATCTCATTCCGGACGACTCCAAAGACAAATACAACGAGATGAAAAACGCATACGAAAACTATACCTCCTTATTCAAAGATGCTATCAATAAAATGAAAAGCGGTAATAGGGATGAAGTTCTTAACGATGTGATGCATTTCGGTGAGCTCAGAACTGCAGAAGGCCAAGTGGGGAATCTGATCAACGAACTTAAATTTATACTCACGGAAGACTCGGCAAAACAGAATACAGAGATGAAAAACTCGACGTCTTCTTCTATGTATATCACCATCGCAAGCGCCGTGTTTGTGATTATCTTATCGGTGCTGATCGGTGTATTGATTGCACGAGGGTTCAGCCGGCCGATCAAGAGACTGACGCAGCATGTACAAAAGCTCGCGCTGGGAGATACGGATATCTCGCTGACGGTTTATCCGAGGAAGGATGAGATCGGGCTGATGCGCGAAGCGATTGGCACGATCACCAAGTCCATCAAGGAGCTGGAAAGCGATACGTCGCTGTTGATTGAGGCGGCCAAGGAAGGCGAGTTGAGCGTGCGTGCGGATGCACAAAAGCATCAGGGTATTTACCGTGAGATCGTAGACGGATTCAATGAGACGCTCGACGCGATGATCGGGCCGATCAAAGAATCGACCACCGTGCTTGCGGGTTTGGCACAGGGTGATCTTAATATCAGTGTCACCGGTGAATTTATGGGCGATTATGCGTTGATTAAGGATGCGCTCAATTCGACGGTAGAGACAGTGAAGCACTATATTGACGAAGTGTCGGATATATTGGAGCATATCGCGCGTGGTGATATGACGGTGAGCATATATAACGAATACAAGGGCGGTTTTGCGCGGCTCAAAGAGTCAATCAACAAGAGCATTGTCGCATTTAACGACGTGCTCTCTGAAATTGATACGGCAGCCACTCAGGTGGCCTCCGGTTCCAGACAGGTCTCGAACGGCAGCCAGACAATATCTCAGGGCGCAACGGAACAGGCAGCGGAGATTGACCAACTGACCGCAACGGTGACCGAGATTGCGGCACAGGCGGGCCAGAACGCGAAGAATGCGGACAACGCGAATGAGCTTGTAAAAACAGCCAAGGCTGATGCATCCAAGGGTACGAGCCAGATGGATAAAATGCAAAAGTCGATGGAAGAAATTAAAACGGCATCAATGAGCATCGGGAAAATCATCAAGGTGATCGACGACATCGCGTTCCAAACCAATATATTGGCATTAAACGCAGCCGTGGAGGCGGCGCGGGCAGGCACACATGGCAAAGGCTTTGCGGTGGTGGCAGACGAGGTGAGAAGCCTTGCGGCAAGGTCGGCACAGGCCGCCAAGGAGACGACCGAACTGATTGAGAACTCAATCGCGATCGTCGGGTCGGGCACGAAGATTGCGGATGAGACAGCCGGTGCACTGCAAAACATTGTGAGCGGTGTAGATAAGGCGGCGGACTTGGTGGCGCAGATTGCGGTTGCATCGAGTGAGCAGGTAATCGGCATCAACCAGATCAACAACAGCATTGACCAGATGATGCGTGTGGTACAGACCAACTCGGCGACATCGGAAGAAACGGCGGCCGCAAGCGAGGAGCTGTCGAGCCAATCTGAAATGCTGCGAGAGATGGTTGCAGGTTTCCAACTGAGAGGAAAGAGTGAAACCGCATTGAAGTATGAGGAGAGTGTGAAAGCCATCGAAAGCGGAACAGCAAAAGAAAAGATCGTTCTGCGCGATGACGAGTTCGGCAAATACTAACGGCAGCGAAGACGAAAACAGCGTTCTGCGGGGCGCTGTTTTTTCGTGCAAGAAAAAAGCTTGGTTTGGCTGAACGGAGCCTTAAAAAACGGATATCGACTGAAAAAAACATATGTCGCACAGCGGGAGGCTTTCCATCATAATAAGGAATGGGTATTAGTGGAGAAAATAACATTTTTAATTACAAAAATGGAGAAGAATACAAAAATATTTTTGAAATCGAGTTTTATTAGAAAAATCAAGTTTATTAATAAGTACATAACAACTCGACATTAGTAATGATTGCTTGAATGACTGTTAATTCGGTTCTGTTTTTCGTTCTCATAAATAAGCCTGCTAAAATTTATATGGAGGAAAGCCAGTCATGAAACTGAAGAAAAGCAAGCAAATAGAACAAGCCAATGACAACGGTGATCGGTTGAATGGCACAATGGAACCGACGCAAAATGCAGAGGAACCAAATGGGCAGACGCAGTTGAAATCCAAGAAAAAAAAGACGCGCGTCAAAGAACCCAAAATACGCAAATCATCGTTTTTAGGTAACGTGAAGATTGCGCCCAAACTTCTGCTTGGATTCCTTATTATCGCATTACTGGCTGCAGCCATGGGTGGCTTTGCTGTATTGAATATGACGAAGATCAGCGATGCGGCAAACAACATGTACTCAGACATGCTGATGCCTGTACGGTCGGTGGCTGCTCTTTCCGATCTGTTTAATAAAGGCTGCCTTGATATGAGGCAGGCGCTGATGGGCCAAGAATCAGACTTGGCATCCAATATAACGCTGCTGGAAGCCGACAGCAAGACGTATGCGTCCTCATTGTCGTTGCTTGAGAGCAAAATATCTAAAGACGTTCTCCCCGATTATCAGACAATGAAAAATGAGTTTGATAACTATATCGCTTTATTAAAAGATGCTATTGAGAAATTGAAAAACGGCCAGAAAGACGACGTGTTTAATGACATTATGAACTTTGGCGAGCTAAAAACAGCGGAAGGCAAGGTGTCAAGCACGCTTAACAGCTTGAAGTATGTTATTACAGAAAGCTCAACCAATCAGGATGAACAAACGAAAAAAACATCGTCGACGGCCATAATGGTTACCATCGGAGCGGCGGGGTTTGTGCTGGTTTTGTCAGTGGTGATTGGTATTTTTATCGCCAGAGGGTTCAGTCATCCAATTAAGAGGCTCACACAGCATGTAAAGCGTCTCGCGGTGGGAGATACCGATATTACGCTGGCGGTGTATCCGAGAAAAGATGAAATCGGGCAGATGCGTGAAGCGATCGGCACCATTACCAAAGCGATAAAAACACTGGAAAGCGACACGGACATTTTAATCGGGGCAGCCATGGAAGGCGAACTGAACGTGCGCGTTGACGTGGAAAAACATCAGGGCATATACCGCAATATCGTTGATGGTATTAATGCGACTCTGGATGCCACGGTTGCGCCGATCAAGGAATCCACCGAAGTGTTGTCAGGGCTGGCTGACGGTAATCTTGAGGTCAGCGTTTCGGGCGATTTCAAAGGCGATTATGCATTGATAAAGGATGCGCTGAATTCTACGGTGGAGACGGTGAAGCGCTATATCGATGAAGTCACCGAGATATTAGAGCATATCGCGCGCGGAGACATGACGGTGAGCATCTTCTCCGAATACAAGGGCGGGTTTTCGCAGCTGAAGGAATCGATCAACAAGAGCATCGTCGCGTTTAACGAGGTGCTGAGCGAAATAGATA
>JAEYOE010000026.1 GCA_023412005.1 Bacillota bacterium | reverse complement strand
TTCATGCAAGGAGCCCTTTCTTTCTGATCGTTGTTTTCTTAGCAGTTACAACTTTATCAGATTTTTGGGTTCCTTGCTTTTTTCTTTCCTTCTAACTGTTACACATCATTGTACAACCTACACTTTTATCATAACTGGTTACGCAATCTGATAAGACGTTAACGCCATAATTTACTTTACGTAAGTTGTAACAGGTTGATTTAACACAAGCAACAGCATCCGCTCCTGCTATAAAAAAAACACATATTTCATTTTTACTAATAAAGTCTGTAAATTCTTCACTGCTTAATGCGTTTCCTTTGTATTTTGTAAAAACATTTATTGACACTATTTTCAAGTCTGAAGCTAATTCAGACCCATATGTATTGGGTTTAAGAGTCCTCGTGCCGGCTGACAAATTTTCATGCCTTATATAAATAACATGAATACTATTATTGACTGCCCAATCAATAGCTTTATTGATATTGCCAATTATATCTTTGTAATTCTTTGTTATGTCATTTTGAATATCGATTATTACTAAGGCTTTTTTCTGCATAGTGTTTCCTCCTAATAGGTAGATTGATTTGTTTGCTTTTTTACTATACCTTATAATTGTTGCCAACAGTATGGCAACAATCTATAATGATAACAAGGAATTTTGGAAGGCGGTATCAGATGAAAATTGACAGGCTTGTTAGTATTATTATGATACTCCTTGATAAAAAGCGTATAGGCGCACAGGAGTTAGCAGATATGTTTGAAGTCTCACCCCGCACAATCTACCGCGACATAGAAACGATCAACATGGCAGGTATTCCGGTTAACTCAATATCGGGAGTGGGCGGCGGTTTTGAAATCATGCAGAAATACAAGATTGATAGAAAGGTTTTTTCGACTGCCGACCTTTCCGCTATCTTGATGGGACTTTCCAGTCTTTCCAACATGATACGAGGTGATGAACTGGTAAACGTCCTTGCGAAAGTCAAGAGTTTTATCCCCGCCGACAGAGCGAAAGACATTGAATTAAGAGCAAATCAAATATATATCGATTTAAGCCCTTGGATGGGCAACGCGAACATACAACCATACTTAGAAATGATCAAAACAGCTTTACAGGAAAGCAAGCTGTTATCGTTTGAATATGCAGACCGTTACGGAAATATAACCGCACGAACAGCCGAACCGTATCAGCTTGTGTTGAAAAGCAGTCATTGGTATTGGCAAGGGTATTGCCATGAAAGAAATGATTTTAGGCTTTTTAAACTATCCCGCATGTCAAACCTGCAAATACAAGAGGAATTTTTTACGCCGCGAGATTATCAAAAACCGCAGCTGGATTTTGCTGATGTTTTGGCAACGATGCAAACAATAATCAAAATTCGCATTCATAAATCTATCATGGACAGGGTGCTTGATTATTGCACTTATGAACACTTTTCGCCGGACGGTGATGAGCATTATATTGTGAGTTTTCCTTTCATAGAAAACGATTACCACTACAATATTCTTTTCAGTTTCGGGGATAAATGCGAGTGTTTGGAGCCATTTTCTATCCGCACAGAAATGAAGCGCAGAATAAATGATATAGCGGCTATATACGAAAGTTAATACATAGTGGAAGACGAAAATTCGCCCTACGGGTACCGGTCTATCGGGTTGTGGGCGTGTTTATCACAATTGAACAATTATTTTACAGATTATCAATAAAGCATTCAAAGTATGGGCGTTCTCTATACACCACGTCATAATTATCATGAGTGGCCTTTTCACCATATGATACTACTTCACCAGTTTTTAATGTATAGCTATGATTAATTATTTTTTCAATATCTTGAACGTTATAACCCTCAGGCATATCGAAAAATTCCATACTAAATCCCGTACCAAAGCTGAAACATTTTCCATCATTCATTTTAACAACAAATGCCGTCCAACCCATTCGAGTTTCACCGTGTATCTGCTTTAATATAGATCGAGGAAAAGCAAATTTACTCTTATCAACAGTACTTATTTCATAGCTGTTAATTCGGTTGCCGCTTGTAACAAAACTTTCGACAACATTATAATATCCGACAATCGGTTTATTTTGTTCCTCAGAAAATCGCCTAATCGCCAAATCAACTCTTGCCTTTCTCTTACGAAAAATAACACATGGCAAATATGTCCCATCAACTAATTGAATTGAAGCTCTATAGCTCGTTCCATACAAATCGTATTCTAAAGGCTCGATATTTTCTTTTAAGAATTGAACGATCTCGATTTCCTGCAATTTCTCCATTCTATAGTACCAACCTTTACTACCTATCTTTATATTTCTTATTATTGCACATAATAACATATTTTGAGCATCCATAGCAAGCTGAATGACTTTATTCCTCTATCGAGGTATCAGAATAAGCGGTGACGACTCTTTCTTTCCTTCACCTTCTATCCCCCGCGCAAACTCCGTCATGCAGCTCCAATACCTTTTGGGCATATGGCTCATGCGGCACCGCGGGTTATGCCGCTCCTTAATCTCAATCGTGTCGTAAAACAGCCGCCACAGTGCGCGAAACTTTTTCTCCTCCTCGCCGGGCTGCGGCTGCTCAAACGCTTCGATATCGCAAATGCGTACGTCCCCATTCTGATACATCAGTGCCATGCCGTGCGTCCTGTCATAAATCAAAAACCGCTCCGCCGGATACCGGTCACAAAAATGCGGCGCAATCAGCGGCAGCACAATGTTCTTCGGCTCAATCTCGGCCACCAGCGCCCCATTAACCTCCGAGAACCGGACAAACCCCTGAAACAGGTGCGCCTCATGCGTTGCATGCCTCACAGCCGTTGTCAGCGTGTGCACCGTCTCATCCGTCAGCCGGTTCAATACCTGCGCGCCATAACGGTACCCAAGGCGCAGAAACTGCAATATCAGCAGCTCCTTTTTCGGGTGACACGTCAAGAACGCTTTGCGCACAAAATCGAGCGCCAAATGCCCCATCTTTTTTGGTATAGACATTTGCACCCGCTCGGCCTTGGCCGCATCCGTCTCTATTGTTTTCACGGGCAGCAGCAGCGGTAAATCCCCCCCCTCGGGCAGCACATCCGCAGGTACCTCACCCCGTTCGTAGCTCTCAAACACGCAACACAGCAGCCCGTCGAAACTGCCGTCGTAGCAATATACCGTCAGCGCGGTTTTAGGCTCATTGTTTTTCTTCACAGCTCTCCTGTCAGGCATTTTTGCAGCTCCTCCTGTGCGAATACGGGGTGCTCAAACAGCGACAGCTGGCGCGGCCTGCACGTCTCGTTACCCAGCGCCTGCGCCATGCGCCCGCGCGCCTGCTCCGAAAGCAGCGAGATCAGCATCACATCCTGCACCATGTCCAGCCCGCTTGGGCGCTTGCCCGAACAGGTTAAAAAATACTGTGCACGCTTTAGCACCACGCCGAGCTTTTTGAGCCCCGCAAAATCAAGGCTGCCCGTGCGCCTTGCCACCACAATGCGCTGCGCACTGCGTACCCCAATGCCCGGCACGCGCAGCAGCGTTTCATACGGCGCGCGGTTCACCTCCACGGGAAACTGATCCGGATGGTGCAGCGCCCAATTGCATTTTGGGTCCACATACGGGTTAAACTGCGGGTTTTGCTCGTCCAGCAGCTCCGAGGCGGAAAAGCCGTAAAACCTGAGCAGCCAGTCCGCCTGATACAGCCTGTGCTCACGCAGCAGCGGCGGCTTAGTATCAATTGACGGCAGCAGCGTGTTTTCCACCGTCGGTATGTAGGCCGAGAAAAACACGCGCTTTAGCTTGTAGTTCTGATACAAGCCCTCCGTCAGATTCAGTATCTTCAAATCGGTCTCACCCGTCGCGCCCACAATCATCTGCGTGCTCTGCCCCGCAGGCACGAAACGCTGTGTGCTTTTAACCAGCGCGCGTTCACCCTTGCTCTGCTCAATGCGCTCACGTATGAAGCCCATGGGCTTTAATATTGCCTGCTTTGTTTTATCGGGCGCGAGCAGCTGCAGGCTCGCTTGCGACGGCAGCTCGATGTTGACGCTCATGCGGTCGGCCAGCAGCCCCAATCGCTCAATCAGCGCCTTGTCCGCGCCGGGGATCGCCTTCACGTGGATGTATCCGTTGAACTTAAATTCTTCGCGCAGTATGCGCAGCGTTTGAATCATGCGTTCGGTGGTATGGTCGGGGCTTTTCACCACGCCGGAGCTTAAAAACAGCCCTTCAATATAGTTGCGGCGGTAAAATGCAATGGTTAAGTCGGCCAGCTCGCGCGGCTCAAACGTGGCGCGCGGCGTGTCGTGCGTGCGGCGGTTCACGCAATAGGCGCAGTCGTACACACATGCGTTGCTCATCAACACCTTAAGCAAAGAGATGCACCGCCCGTCGCCCGAAAAGCTGTGGCAAATGCCGCAGGCCGCTGCGTTACCAATGCCGCCGGGAGCCGATTTTCTGTTCACGCCGCTGGATGTGCAGGCCACATCGTATTTCGCCGCGTCGGTCAATATCTCGAGTTTTTGAAAAAGATCCAAAAGCCGTCACACTCCTCACGTCTATTTTACACGAGAACATATGTTCTTGTAAAGAAGGCGAGAACATTTATTCGTCTATAATACAAGATTCTGCAGGTAAAAAAGCGGACAGTATTGTCATTATATTAAATATAAAAAAGGTGTATAAAATAACTCTGTTTATCGGTTGAGAAAAGCTTTCGTAAATCAATTTGACATGGCGTGGATACTCATTTATAATCAATATTCTGTGATTAAACCAATAAAAGGGATGTGAGTTTATGATTCGATATGTCACCGCTGAGGATTTTGATCATTGGCTTCAAATGGCCAAGGAAGTGGAACCATTGTTTGGAGATATGGTGGGAGTCGCTGAGTTTGAAGCGGGGATCAGGGGCTGTATTTCCGATTCATCGGCGCTTTGTATCACGCAGACAGATGGTGATGTGGCCGGCATCATCGCGTTTAGCAAAGAAGCGAATGAAATCTTATGGCTGGCGGTAAAAAACAAGTACCGAAAAAAAGGCTATGGCTATGAGCTTGTGGAAGCGGCCATACAGCACTTGGATACAAACAAGCCGATATATGTGCAGACTTTTGCTGCTCATGTGGAAGCGGGCTTGGCTGCCCGAAAGCTTTATTTGCATTTTGGCTTTAAAGACGATAAAGACGGCGGCAAAAACCCAGCCGGTATCGATACAACGATTATGCGGCTGGGCTGACGGATTTTATATAAACCCGTCAAACGGTTTTATCAGTTTTAAAGAAATCAAGAATTTTAGACACCGCCGAGAAAGACAAGCGCGAAAATCAAATATATCCCTATAACGATACGCTGCGCGATAAGTGGAGTGTTGAAACTATCTTCTTGGGAAACAAGTTCGTCTTCTTTAATGAAATCAGCCTTGAATGATTTTAGAATTTCTTGAGCCTCGCTATAGCCACTGCTGTTTACATACATACAGCTGCCCAAATAGCTTTTTCCGTGTATGGTATGGAGATATTGGCTGATATCTTGGGCAATAACTCTGAACGGGATTTCGGCGGCTTTCAGCATCGATGTTAAATACGATAATGCTATAGCATCATTGGTGTTTGTGAGTAATACTTCGTCAGAATGTATTTCTGTTCTGCATAACTTTTGACCCGCTCCTTTGCAGCTTCGTGCGTGTTCATTAATTTCCGGCATATCCAACAGATCAACACCACAGTCAGCGCAGACGGTAAATCCGTCGCGGTATTCAGCATTGCATTTGGGGCAAAAAGGCATAGCTCATTCTCCTTACCCTTTTTTATTTATTATACCATTTTCTTCACTATGTGATAGTATGAATTAGCGTCACAAATAGAAAAAGGCTGAGCTATGAGCTTCAAGCCTTTGTGACTTATTTTTCGTTCATTCAATCTTCCGCTGTAGAGCCGGAATTATATGAATCGAGTATGGCTTGGGCTTCATCAAAATCATTCATATCTACATAGATGCAGCTGCCCATAAAGCTGAATCCGGTCATAATCTGAAGATAATCACTCGCATCTTTCGCAATGATACGGTACGGAATTTTTGCGTCTTCCAGCATAGAGGTTAAGTACGACAGTTGAATGGTATCGTTGACGTTTGCAAGCAGCACCTCTTCTACCTGCTTGTCTTCACGCGGAGACTTGTTTTGCATTGTCCAATCCTCCTCCTGTAGCTTTTTCATAATATACCATATCATGCAGTGTTAACGATGTACTATTATACGAAGAATAAAAAATGAGGATGCCGTTTTTGAAGGCATCCCCATTGTATTTTACTATTCTTCCTCGGCTTCTTTCTTATGCGCTGCAATGACCTTCTCAGCGAGGTTGCCCGGCAGCTCATCATAACGCTCAAACGTCATTTTGAACACGCCGCGCGCCTGTGTCATTGATCTTAAGTCGGTTGCATACTTGAATATTTCCACCAGCGGCACCTCAGCCACAACCTCCTGGTGCCCGCCCGACAACGGGTTCATGCCCAAGATTCTTCCGCGGCGTCTGTTGATATCGCCGATAATATCGCCCATGTATTCATCCGGGATATCCACGACCAGCTTGTATATGGGTTCCAGCAGCACTGGGCTTGCTTCCGCACAGGCTTTCTTATACGCAAGGCTCGCAGCGACTTTAAACGCCATTTCCGATGAGTCGACCGGATGATACGAACCGAATACGAGCGAAGCGCGGATGTTAACCATCGGGAAACCGGCGAGTACGCCGCGCACAAGGCTCTCCCGCAAGCCCTTCTCAACAGCCGGAATATAGTTTCTCGGCACCACGCCGCCCACAATCTGATCCACAAACTCAAAGTTCTCTGTCGAATCATAGAGCGGTTCAAACTCAATGACCACGTCACCGAACTGACCGTGTCCGCCCGATTGTTTCTTGTGGCGGCCTTGAGCTTTTACTTTCTTCTTAATGGTTTCACGATAAGGAATCTGCGGATCGGACAGCTGCGCTTCCACACCGAATTTATTGAAAAGCTTTTTGCAGATGACTTCAAGGTGCAACTCTCCGAGGCCACTGACAAGCGTATCGGACGTTTCCGTCTGTTTGACCATTCTAAAAGTCGGGTCTTCTTCTTCAAGTCTGTGCAGACCGGCAAACACCTTTTCCTCGTCGCCCTGTTTCTTGGCGGTAACCGCAAGAGAAATGCACGGCTCAGGGAATACGATATCCGGGAACACCACAGAATTTGTTTCGTCGCAAAGCGTATTGCCTGTTTCGGTATGCTGAAGCTTCGCCAGCGCGCCAATATCGCCCGCCATCAGTTTTTCCACGTTGATCTGCTTTTTGCCCTGCATCACGTAGATCTGCCCAAACTTTTCGGATTTACCGGAGTTGGCATTCTTGATGGCCTGCCCGGAGCGAAGCTCACCGCCCATCACTTTAAACACAGACAGCTTGCCCACAAACGGGTCAGCCACAGTTTTATAAACTTGGGCCGCAAAGGGCTGCTTGGCATCCGCCGTGTAGGTTATTTCTTCGCCCTTGGCATTTTTGCCCTTCACGTTAATGGCTTGATCCGGCGACGGCATATACGCCACGATGCTGTCCATCAACAATGAAATGCCGAAGTTTGGTGCTGCCGCTCCAATGAACACCGGTACCACATCGCCCGCCGCGATGCCCACTTTGAGGCCTTTTATGATATCTTCCTTTGACAGCTCTTCGCCGCCGAAGAATTTTTCCATTAGCGTCTCATCATTTTCAGCCGCGTTTTCAATAATCGCTTCTCTGATCTTTGCAGCTTTGTCTATTAAGTCAGCAGGCACATCAACGGCTTTCACCTTTTTGCCGTCGAATTCATAACCCTTCATCTCGATAATATCCACGATACCTTTAAAACTCAGGCCCTGCCCGATCGGCAATTGCATCGGCGTGATGCGTGTGCCGTATTTATTTTTGAGGCTGTCCAACGCTTTTTCATAATCAACATTTTCTTTATCCATCTGGTTGATGAAAAACGCTTTAGCGATTCCGGCGTTTATGCTTGAATCCCATGCTTTTTCGGCGCCCACCGTGAGCCCTGAAAGGCCGTTCACCAGAATCAGTGCACTGTCTGCAAGATAATAACCCGATGTCGCGTCGCCGATGAAATCAAAATACCCCGGCGTGTCAATGATGTTGATCTTTGCACCGTTCCATTCTACGGGCGCGATAGCAGAGCTTAAGGAGATGTGACGTTTTGTTTCCTCGGGATCAAAATCCATCACTGTATTTCCATCTTCTGTTTTGCCCTGTCTGTCGATTGCACCGCTGCAAAAAAGCATGGCCTCTGCTAAAGTTGTTTTCCCTTCGCCGCCATGCCCCACAAGTGTGATGTTTCTTATGTCGCCCGTTCCATACAATTTCATATATATCCTCCAACATTTCGCTTCCGGCATTACTTTTTGCCATGCCGGTTTTATCGTGTTTATCAGTAATAATATCAGAAAGGTTAGCAAAAATAAATAGAAAATTAAAATCCGCACTGGAATTTAATCATGATTTATGTGATAATATCGGCATAAATGAATCAAGGAGTGTAGAATGGATACAGAAAAGAAAAAGCTCACCGATCTGCAGCTGCGTATCATTCAAATAGTTGCGGGAATTTTTTGCGCCGCTGCGTTGTTTTTAGCTATTTATTTACCGAAAGAATTAGCCGTTGACCAAAACAGCCTTCTCAATTATCTGTTTGTTGTCGTTTTCCTCGCCATCATGATGGGCAGACGCTCCATTGAGAATAAATTCCGTTTAAGGCTCAATCTCTTTTCGATGACGCTGATGGACGGAATCTTAGGCGCCATCATCATTTTCTTATCGCTTGCTCTTTACTCAGGGAACGAAGAAGCGTTGGCGAAGCTTGACAATGGGATTAAGCTCCTTATTATCATCGGGTTGACGCTTATCCTCTTGGGGCTGGGCATCGCATTTCCTCTCGTCCGTTATATGAAACGCAAAGCGAACGGAACACTGCCGCCTATTCGTTTGCCCGAGAAGCCGGAGCCGACTGAAGCGGACGCGGCTGTGGACGATCCCAATAGGCCTATGTCGATTGAAGAGAAGATTGCTGCGATGACGCGTGATCTGGATCAGCCTGAAGACAACGATTCAGATAAAACCGAGTAAATATTTAACAGCACACAAGTCGGCCGATGAGCGGTCGGCTTTTTTTTATTGTCAAAAGATACCCGTTAAAGCCCGGGAGTCTATAAGGTATGACACATGGAGGGGTTATATCGAACTCTGGAGCTTATCTTTAAGAAAAGTCTCTTTAACTGATATCAAATCAACTAAATTGTGCTGATAAAGCCTCGGTTGAAGGTGATGCAAAGCACCGGATGAGGTGTTGAATAGTTACTGTCGCTACAAACACCTCATCAGCCGCCTGTCGGCGACAGCTTCTCCTCGAGGAGAATTCTGAAAGTGTGTCTTTGTTAGCATTATTTCTTGTAAAAACAAAAGTTCACTTTACCGCCCATCTTGGCAAACGAGAGAGCCTTATCGGCGTTAATCAACAAGTCTTTATAATTAACGGCACTTTCGGGGAAGACGCACACGCCAATGCTCACCGTAATTCGGCTGACCGCCTTGTCGCTAAACTGCCTGTCGACCCGTTCCATAAGCTGTTTCAGAACAGCCTCATAAACAGAGGTTTCATTGCCGTATACAATCAGCGCAAACTCATCGCCGCCCCATCTGTAAGCGGTTAACTCCGCGGTCCCAAACGTTCTGAAAACGCTGGCAAGATCCTTGAGCAGCCGGTCTCCTTCGTCGTGTCCCTTGGAATCGTTGATGATTTTAAAATCGTCGACATCGAGCAAAGCAAACGCGAATGATTTTTGTTCCTTCATCAGTATGGTTATATCATTTTCAAGGCTGTATCTGTTTTTAAGAAGCGTCAGGCTGTCGTGCTTGGCTAAATAATCAGTCTCAGCCAAAGATGCATTCAATCGGGATAGTAAGAGAGAGAAGGAATTGGCCAATTTGCCCGCTTCGTCCGATCTCTTGGTGAAATCATCGGGAATACGATCGCAATCCACATCCATTTGCGCAATATAACTTGTCAGCTTTGCGATAGATCGCGTCATGCGGAAGGCTATAAAATACACCAATATGCCGACTACGATTATCGAGGCACTCACGACAACAACAAAGACTATGATAATACTTTTAAAGCGAGATGCAATCTCATCTTTGTTCACGAAAGCGGTCACGTTCATCTGCGCATTGACAACCGAAACCGTCAAGCTGTCTCTGCGTTCTGAATGATTCCCGATAACAACATTGCTCTCGCTTATATGACCCAAATTATAATCTGTCAGCTGCCCGCCCATATACTGCAGCGGGAACAATACGCTTCCGGATTGGTTCGTTACCATGATATCTTCGGCTGTAAAAATTGCGGTTATTTCGCTGTCCCAAAAAGCCTCTGCCGATAGTTTTGCGACCACGCGCCCGATGACTCTGCCGTCAATGTTATATATATCCTGAAACAGCAGCACACCTTTCGTTTCATCTTCATAGAGATTTCCAAAAACGGCCCAACCCGACACACCGGGATAAATTGTAGTTGGTATTTTATTGATGTACGAATCTTCTGATATATAAAACCATTTATCATACCACTGTATTGCGTAGTAATCATAAGCGGACATCCCAAGCAAATAACCAATATTACGCATCTTATCATGAAAGCCTCCGTAAGCTTCCGTTTCGCCAAGATAATCGGCCAACGTATACACGGCCCCAAACTTTGCATTAATAAGCTGCGCCATCGCATTTGCAGCAAACCTTGCTCTTTCTGCAGTTTGATCATTGGCTTCAATAACAAGGTTTTCGTGCATTGAAGACAAGTACATGTAACCCAATATTGCTATCACAATCAGGAATACAAAAACGATAGTGACAGTGAGTTTATTCTTGATACTCAATGCAGCCTCCTTCAATACGTTTGCTACATCAATACCCGTTTCTGCTCTTTTGTAACAGCATTTTAAAGGCTTACAACGCTTTTACAAGATAAAACCCTGTCGCACTGTTTTTATTCTTCGATATTTCTTCGGGTGTTCCCTCGGCAATCACCATGCCGCCGCCATCGCCGCCTTCCGGCCCAAGATCAATACAGTAATCCGCATATTTGATGACATCCAGATTATGTTCAATAACAATCACCGTGTTTCCCTTATCGGCGAGGCGCGCGAGTATCGCCACCAGCTTTTTCACATCATCCGTGTGCAGGCCTGTGGTTGGTTCATCAAGAATGAACAATGTATTGCCCGTCTGCCGCTTTGAAAGATACGTGGCCAGCTTCACACGCTGAGCTTCGCCGCCCGAAAGCGTTGTGGAAGGCTGCCCAAGCCGAATGTAGCCAAGACCCACATCAGTGATTACCTGCAGAACGTTGCGGATGGCCGGGATGCTGTCAAAGAAGTCCAGCGCCTCTTCCACTGTCATGTCCAGCACTTCCTGTATGTTCTTGCCCTTGTATTTCACCTCTAGCGTTTCGCGGTTGTATCGCGCACCTTTACAGACTTCGCAAGGCACATACACATCCGGCAGAAAATGCATCTCAATTTTGATAATACCGTCGCCGCTGCACGCTTCGCACCGTCCGCCCTTCACATTGAATGAGAACCGCCCCTTGCCAAAGCCACGCACCTTGGCATCTTTCGTTTCCGCAAACAGATCACGAATCAGCGTAAAGACGCCTGTGTATGTGGCGGGGTTGCTGCGCGGCGTGCGCCCAATCGGGCTTTGATCGATGTTGACGATTTTATCGATCTGCTCAACGCCTTCAATGCGCTCATGCCGGCCCGGCTTTTCTTTGGCACCGTACAGCCGTTTGGCAAGGGCCTTAAACAGAATCTCGTTGACCAGTGTGGATTTGCCGCTGCCAGAAACGCCTGTGACCGCCGTTATCACACCCATTGGAAATGTGATATCGATGTTTTTTAAATTGTTTTCCGATGCACCGACGATCGTGAACTCTCCGTTTTTCTCGCGCCTTTTTTGCGGTGTCTCAATTCTTTTCGCGCCGGACAAATATTGCCCGGTAATCGAATTGGGATCGGCCATGATCTGCTCCGGCGTACCCGATGACACGACCCGCCCGCCGTGTACGCCCGCACCCGGCCCCATATCTATTAAAAAGTCAGCACTGCGCATGGTGTCCTCATCGTGCTCCACCACAATCAGCGTGTTGCCAAGTGCCTGCAGCCGCTTTAGCGTTGCGAGCAGCTTGTCGTTATCGCGCTGGTGCAGACCGATGCTCGGTTCATCAAGTATATACAGCACACCTGTAAGCCCCGAGCCAATCTGCGTTGCGAGCCTGATGCGCTGTGCTTCGCCGCCCGAAAGTGTTCCGGCTGCGCGAGACAATGTGAGATACGAAAGCCCCACGTTGATCAAAAAGTTCAGCCGCGCATTCAGCTCCTTGAGTACCCTGTCGGCGATTATCCTTTGCTTTTCCGTGAGAACGAGCGTATCAAAAAAGCGGCGTGCCTCATTAATCGGCATATCCGATACCTCAGCAATGTTTCTGCCGCCGATTTTTACCGCCAGCGGCTCTGCCTTATACCGTGTTCCGCCGCACTCGGGGCAAAGAAGCGTCGCCATGTATTTTTCATATTCAGCCTTCATCATGTCGGAATCCGTCTGCATGTACCGCCGCTCGATATTTGGAATGATGCCCTCGAAGCGGTTTAAGAATGTGCCTTTGCCGTAGTCGGATGAATAATCTACCTCGAAGCGCTCGTTGTCTGTGCCGTAAAGCAGCTTTTCCTGAACGCTTCTGTCGAGCTGTTCAAACGGGGTATCCATATCAAAACCAAAGTGGCGTGCCATGCCCTTGAAATATTGCGTGCCCCAGCTGTCGCCCGATGCAGAGTTCCAGCCGGAAACGCGTATAGCGCCCTCCGCGAGCGATTTGGTTTTGTCCGGAACCACGAGGTCTTCGTCCACCTTCATAATGGTGCCAAGGCCGTGGCAGTGCGGGCAGGCCCCATACGGCGCATTGAACGAAAACATACGCGGCGATATCTCTTCAATGCTGATACCGCAGTCGATACACGCGTAGTTCTGAGAATAACGCTGTTCGCTGTTGTCACTCATATCAACGATTTTAATCACACCATCGCCGCGTGTAAGCGCCGTCTCCACAGAATCCTGCAGGCGCGAGCGGGTATCCGCATTCAGCACAATGCGGTCAATCACCACATCGATGGTGTGCTTGATGTTTTTATCCAGCACGATCTCTTCGTCGAGCGTGTATGTCGCGCCGTCCACCACCACACGCGTATAGCCGCTTCGGGACAGATCCTCGAGCAGCTTGGTATGCTGGCCCTTGCGCCCCGACACCACGGGTGCGAGTATCATAAGCTTTGTGCCCTCAGGGCGGCTCATAATATCGTCCACAATCTGATCAGGCGTTTGTCGCTCGATTTTCTTGCCGCATTTGGTGCAGTGCACCTCGCCTGCGCGCGCATACAACAACCGCAGATAGTCGTGTATCTCCGTTACGGTGCCCACGGTGGAACGCGGGTTGCGGCTTGTCGTCTTCTGGTCTATCGAAATCGCGGGCGACAGCCCTTCGATGGAATCCACATCCGGTTTGTCCATCTGGCCCAAAAACTGACGGGCGTAAGCCGACAGCGATTCAACATAGCGCCGCTGCCCTTCCGCGTATATGGTATCGAAGGCGAGCGACGATTTGCCGCTGCCTGAAAGCCCCGTAATCACAACGAGCTTGTCGCGCGGTATCTTGATATCGATGTTCTTTAAATTGTGTTCCCTTGCGCCCTTAATCGTAATGTAATCCATGGTTGGTCTGCTTATCCTTTTCTGATGATTTCCTTTAATCTGAACAGTTCGTCGCGCAATGCCGCCGCCGTCTCGAACTCCAGTTCGATCGCCGCTTGGCGCATCTGTTTCTCTATAATCGCCGCTTTCTTCACCGCCTCTGCCTTTGTAAGCTTTTCGGTATCCTTCACAGGCTTGGTGATTTCAAGAACGCCGTATGTCTCTTTTACGATGGTTTTCGGCGTGATGCCGTGCGCCTCATTATACGCCATCTGCGTTTCTCGGCGGCGCGCCGTCTCGTCAATCGCGCGGCGCATAGAGCCTGTGATGGTGTCCGCGTACATCAGCACGCGGCCTTCCACGTTTCTTGCGGCACGCCCTATCGTCTGAACCAGCGATGTTTCGTTGCGAAGGAAACCTTCCTTGTCGGCATCGAGCACCGCCACCAGTGCCACCTCGGGCAAATCGAGCCCCTCGCGCAGCAGATTGATACCGACGAGCACATCGAACTCACCCATACGCAGCCCGCGAATGATCTCCATGCGCTCCATTGTATCAATATCACTGTGCATGTATTTCACACGAATACCCAGTTCGCTGTAATAATCAGTCAGCCGCTCGGCCATTCTTTTGGTCAGCGTTGTCACCAGCACGCGAAATCCCTTCTTGACTGTGGCACGAATTTCGCCCAGCAAATGCTCCACCTGCCCCGCTGCTGGCACCACGGTAATCTCGGGGTCTATGAGCCCTGTGGGGCGCACAATCTGCTCCACCACGCTGCCCGCCAGCTTGCGCTCGTATTCGGCAGGCGTAGCGCTTACATACACCGTCTGCCCGCGGCGCTTTTCAAACTCCTCGAACTTGAGCGGACGGTTGTCGTAAGCGGACGGCAGACGGAACCCGTATTGCACCAGCATATCCTTGCGTGAGAAGTCGCCCTTGTACATCGCGCGCACCTGCGGCAGCATCACGTGCGACTCATCCACAATCATCAAAAAATCGTCCGGAAAGAAGTCGAGCAGCGTGAACGGCGGGTCTCCCGGCTTGCGTCCATCGAAGTAGCGCGAGTAGTTTTCGATACCCGTACAATACCCCAGTTCGCGCAGCATTTCGATATCGTAAACGGTGCGCTGCTTGATGCGCTCGGCTTCAAGAATTTTGCCCTGCGATTTGAAAAGCTCCACCTGCTTCATCATATCGTCTCGAATCTCATCGAGTTTTTCTTTCATGTATTCCCTGTCCATCGCGTAATGCGTGTTCGGAAAAATCGCGATATGCTCGCGCGTTGCCAGCGCACGACCTGTGACCACATCGATCTCGAGTATGCGCTCCACCTCGTCGCCGAAGAACTCGATGCGCACTGCTTTTTCCATCGTGTTGGCCGGAAACACCTCCACCGTGTCGCCGCGCACGCGGAACCGCCCGCGTGTAAAATCCATGTCGCCGCGCGAAAAGCTGTTGTCGACCAAGCGCTCGAGCAGATCGTCACGTTTGATTTTTGTACCCGGGCGCAGTGAAATGCTCATGCCGTTGTACTCCTCCGGGTCACCGATGGAGTAGATGCACGAGACAGACGCCACCACGATCACATCGCGGCGCTCCAGCAGCGACGACGTGGCGCTGTGGCGCAGGCGGTCGATTTCATCGTTAATGCTTGCGTCCTTCTCGATGTATAAATCCTTGCCCGGCACGTACGCCTCGGGCTGGTAGTAGTCGTAATACGAAACAAAGAACTCAACAGCATTTTCGGGAAAGAACTCGCGAAACTCGCTGCACAGCTGCGCGGCCAGCGTTTTGTTATGGGCAAGCACCAGCGTCGGGCGCTGCACGCGCTCAATTACGTTAGCCATTGTAAACGTTTTGCCGCTGCCCGTTACACCGAGCAGCACCTGTGCGTTTTTACCCGCTTCAATTCCGGCCACCAGCGCGTCGATTGCTTCGGGCTGGCTGCCTGCCGGTTTGTATTTAGACTGAAGCTTAAATTCCATAAAAATGATACCCTTTCAGCTACGTGACGCCTTTAACGATGTCGACTTATTCAGTCTGCGCGTTGATCACAAGCACGTTTTCCCAAATGTGTTTACTCTGGTTAATGAATTCCTGATGTGCCTCGTGGTGAAAATAGCTTTCAAGCGCTTCTTCCGATTCACACACGAGAACATGCACGCTGTCATAATCCGCCGTGGATTCATACGCCACGCCGAATGATTTTCCGGCTGAGTATGAGACGATACCGGGAATGGTTTGGCTGAGTGCCGCAAACATCTGCATATGCTGCTTAATCTCGTCCTTCGTTGCACTTTCGTTAAACTTGAAACAAACAATATGATTGACTGCCATTGCTACTCCTTAACGCATACGGCACGGGGTATACCCTGCCAGCTTCTTCTCAATGAATTTTATATCAAGCCGTGCGAACCGCTGGAGGCCGTTTTCCATCGGTACATTCGGCCAGCTGTCGCCGATCAGCGGCATCGCGTATTTGATGAAATCATCCGTCACGTCGATACCGCTCGGCGCAAGCCAGCTTTGCGGCAGATACCGCACCGAATTCGCCACCGTTTCCAGTTTCACTTTATCGTAATAAATCTCGTACCTATTTCCCGGGCTGCGCAGCAACGTCGCCATATAGCCGGTGCCGTCCGTCATCGCAATATCCACGGCCTTCGCGCCCACTTGGTACGCTTCTTCAATATCCACAGTGGAGGCGTAGATCGACGCGTCACGCTGCATGACACCCACCTGCTGGCAGGTGGCCTGCCCGCGTGCTGCTAAGCCGTGACGGTTTAAGTAGTTCGTCACCTGCTGTACAGCAGTGGTTTCGCTCGCACCGTATTCCACATGCCCGAAGCCGTCGTGCCGCGCACCGAGCTCACCCGCGTCGTACCCTTCGTTCACCACCACAATGCAGCGCCCGTCGCGCTGCAATTGCGCGTTCACGTTGTCCGCCAGCTCTTCGATGCTCTTTTTCGCTTCGGCAAAATACAGTTGCAGCGGCATTTTTCTATCGGGATCTCCAAGCCGCGCCGCCGCGGTAATCCAGCCGGACTGACGGCCCATGGCCTGATGCACGCTGACGCATTCAGACACGCCCATACCCCGGCTTTCTTCTTCTATGTTCTGCAGATTCATCGCCCAATACCGCGCGGCGCTGCCGTAGCCCGGCGTATGGTCGATGATTGTGAATGCCTCATCTCCCACATCGTTATCAATCGTTTTCGGCACACCCACCACGGTTAAATCCAGCCCTTGCTCATGCGCGAGCCGTGAGACATGCGCGGCGGTGTCCATGGAGTCGTTGCCGCCGATATAGAAAAAATACCCGATATCGTGCGCACGCATCACGTCGATAATGCGGTTAAAATCGTCCTGTTGATCGTCCTTTAACTTATACCGGCAGGTGCCGATGCCGCCCGCAGCGGGTGTATTCTTGAGCAGCCGCAGCTCGTTATCGTCCTGCTTATTGATATCAATAAGCTCTTCAAACAGCACGCCTTCAATGCCGTGCCATGCCGCGTAAATATTGCCGATGCTGTCGGGATACTGTCTGCACGCGTCAATCACGCCAAGCATTGACGCATTAATCACCGGCGACGGCCCGCCCGACTGGGCGACCAGCGCATTTTTCTTCATGAATGTCTCCTTAGCTTTCTTATGCAAGCGAAAATGAAGAGCCGTACCAATGGTCGGCACGGCTCTGTTATCCTGCCATTTCAATGCGTATTATAGCATAAATGACAGCAAAAAGGCAAACATAATTTCTGGCGAACAAATGATCTATTTTTCTGTTTGTTGCATTTCCTTCGGCCTGAAAAACTCGAATATAATGGCGTCGAAATACCGCATTAACCGCGAAGCGTCGTCCGTATCGCGCACCGTCCAGCCCACCAGCTTGCCGCCCAACAGGCGATAAAGCCCCAGCTTAAACCACTTGATATCCTCGTGCTTGTAGGCGATGAAATGCGGGCGCGCGACAATATTGAAAATAAGACCCGAAAGCATCACGGTTTGAATAAACGGCTGGCCTTTATAGCCCCTGCGCTTTGCTGAGAGCTGTCCGCGCACAGTCTGCGGCTTGTTTTTCTTGAACCAGCGCACGATGCGCGGATCGAACGATTCAATGCAATACGGCCCCTTGTATCCGTCCAGTATTGCGGCGGTCTTTTCGCAGAGCGCGTTTCGGCGAGATGACGTTTTCAGCTCCACTATCAGCGCCTGCTTGCCGCCAACCAGTTCAAGCACTTCGGTGAACAGCGGAATTTTCTCCTGCGTTCCCAGCAGCCGGTAACACCGCAGCTCCTCATACGTGCAGTCAATAATCCTCTTTTTAACACCGCAGAGACGATGCAAATCGTCGTCGTGAAACACGACGACCTTGTTGTCAGCCGTGATGTTGACGTCCAGCTCAATGCCATAGCCGTTTTCTACCGCCGCCGCAAACGCAGGAAGTGAGTTTTCGGGCACCGATTTATCCTTTGTATGCAGCCCGCGGTGCGCGTAGAACGTGCGCCATAATACGGGGTTCATGTTCTTCGGGAAGCAGCCCGGTGCGAGCAGCAGCATATTAAGTATCAAAAGAGCTGCCGCTGCACTGATGATGATTTGTATAACGATCATATTAACCTTCTTATTTTAGTCTGCGGTATCAAACGCTTCAAGCTTGCTCGCGGGCGCGATGGGTTTGGAATCGCCATGGCGCACGAACAGCATAGTGAAGAATGCTAGACCGACAAATACCGCACCATACGGCAACAGCGTAGAAAACCCGACCGCATCGAGAAGCACACCCGCAAGGAATGGCGTTGCTGCCTGTGCCGCCATGGAGAATGTATAATAATATCCTGTATACCGCCCGACATTGGCTCCCTTCGACATTTCGAGAACCATCGGCAATGAGTTGACATTGATGGCTGCCCACGCCACACCCGCCAGTGCGAATGATACGTACATGAGTGGCGAATAAGCGGTGTAGAACGACGCAGAACCAAAGACCGCTGTAAGCAGCACCACGCCGAATAAGATACTCTTACGCCGTCCGGCCTTGGAGGCAATAATGCCAATAGGAATAAAAGCAATGGCGGCGGCTACAATGGCAACCATTAAAATACCCGAAGCCTGTTTCTCTGACATGGCAAGTGCATTGACCGCATAACTTGAGAACCATGTGGTGATTGCGTTATACCCCATAAACCAAAGCAAAATGGAAGCTAAGATAAGCCCCATGCTTTTTCGCATTTCCTTTGGTAATTTGTGTTTAGTTTTTACAGCCTTCTTGGGTGCGATGGCTTCTTCAGGGTCAATACCCATCGCGGCGCTGTCTTCACGCATTTTCTTAACAAGCTTTGGCTCTTTCACAGTCGACAGCATAACGGCTGTACCGATAAGCATGATGGCAGCTGTGGCGATAAACAAAGGCCAATAATTCGCAGTGTCCGGATCTTTCGCGTCAGGTGCAAGGAACATATTGACGACCAATATGAGTCCCCCACCGATAGCCCCCATCAGATTGATCACAGCATTACCCTTGGTTCGCAAAGGCTTCGGTGTGATATCCGGCATCAACGCGACTGCAGGAGAACGGTAGAACGACATGGAAAGCAACAGCATACCCAGCGCACAGACGAAGATAACGATTTGGCGGGTATGTGTTGCATAAGGAATGCCCATCATGAATATGACAGCTGCGACCGTTCCAATGATGATGAACGGTTTTCTGCGCCCAATTTTCGTTTGCATCCTGTCCGAGAGCATACCGAACAATGGCAGTAAAAACAGCGCCAGAATATTGTCGGCTGCCATAACAAGACCCGTTGTTTTCTTATCAACATCAAAGGTGTTTTGCAAAATCAATGGAATATGAAAATCGTATAATTGCCAGAAAGCGGAGATTGTGAGAAACGCAAGGCCCACAAGGATGGTGTTCTTGTAATTCAGCTTCATTGTCTTTCTCCCTGCTTATTTGATTTTACATATATACTATCACTTCTCAAAGAAAACCACAATTTGTGACACCGAAGGTTTATGATAAAATTTCGCAAGTTTTTTCTATACATCCCGTCTGTGACGCTGTATGATTATACCAAAATCATAGAGGTATCCGTTTTGAAGCATAAAAAATTATTAAAGGCTGTTATATGTACTATCGTCGTTATTATGATGCTGGTATTGATTAACCTTATCCCGACGTTTAGTTTAAGCACCGGTAATATGAATGTGCTTACAGGCCATTGGGTGAACGTTTATTACGAAAATGAGCGGGAAGCCGCCATCGACACCTATGGACTAGCCGACGCGAGAGCCGCTGAATTAGCTATCCTGCTCGGCGTCACGAAAAAGCCGGATATCAATATCTACATCTACGACGATCAATCCACGATGCAGACCAAAAAATACGGTCTGATTGCACCGCTACTCGGGCTCGACTGGTATATCGGCGATAACATCGGAACAAATGTCATTCTGACATCCCCCGCCAACCCCGGCAAAGTTCATGATTACAACAACAACAAGCAAGCGGTACTTCACGAGATGGTTCATGCTTTTAATTCCGTGATCAATCCGTCAATGACGTATTGGGTGGACAACGGCCTTGCCGGATATCTCTCCGAGCAAGTTCCGAATAACGAGTCGTTGTTGAATCAACCGGATCCCACTCTGGCACAAACACGAGTTGACGGATTGTTCGCGCCGATGACCTTTGCCGATTTTGACGGATACGAATTTTCATATACGTATATCGACTTTTTGGTGAACAACTATTCCTGGGACTGCGTCAGAGAATTTGCTAAAAACGGAGATTTTGAAAAGTCCTTCGGCAGGAGTGAAAAAGAAATTTATGACGAGTGGGTTCATTATCTGGCTGTTCAATATCGCGATCAAGCATAGCAGCTTGATGCTTGATCGTAATGATAATAAAAAAGAGCCTCCATCGAATGAAGACTCTTCTCATGCAAAATTCAAATCAGCCCAGCTTCTTCTTGGCTACGGTAACCATGCCCGCAAACGCCTTTTTGTCGTTCACTGCGAGGTCAGCCAGTATCTTTCTGTTCACCGTAACGCCCGCTTTCTTAAGGCCATCGATCAGGCGCGAATAGCTGATACCGTTGTTTCTGGCTTCCGCGTTGATACGCGTAATCCACAGGCTGCGGTAATCCCTCTTCTTGAGCTTACGGCCGATATAGGCGTAGCGCAGCGAGCGCATCACAGCCTGATTGGCTGCTCTGAACTGCTTAGACTTCGCGCCGAAATATCCTTTCGCAAGCTTTAAAACCTTCTTATGTTTTTTACGGGCATTCACTGCCCCTTTTACTCTTGCCATTGTCGTCTCCTCCTGTCATTGGCCTATTTGTAAGGAATAAGCTGTTTGATATTTTTTTCTTCAGCCGCCACAATAAATGTCGCCTGACGCAGATTCCTCTTTCTCTTGGCGCTCTTCTTGTTGAGAATGTGTCTCTTGTAAGCCTTCGCGCGTTTCACCTTGCCGGTACCCGTCAGAGAAAACCGTTTGGCAGCGCCCCTGTGCGTTTTGATCTTTGGCATTGTTGCATCGTCCTCCTTGGTTAGTTCTTTGGTGCTAATATCATGAACATACTCCGGCCTTCCATTTTGGTCCCCTTCTCCATCACGGCATCGTCCTGCACCATGGTAAAGAACTCTTCCATCACTTCGCGCCCCAAATCCGTATGTGTCATTTGCCTTCCTCTAAAGCGCAGCGATATTTTAACCTTATCGCCCGCCTTCAAGAATTTGCTCACACTTTTCGCTTTTACATCAAGATCGTGCTTGTCAATATTGGTCGACAGCCGCATCTCTTTGATCGTGATGATATGCTGGTTTTTCTTCGCCTCTTTTTGCTTCTTAGACTGTTCAAACCGAAATTTCCCGTAATCCATGATTTTGCACACCGGCGGCTGTGCATTCGGAGAAATTTTGACAAGATCAAGCCCTTTTGCTTCAGCAATGTTCATCGCCTCACGCGCAGACATGATCCCCATCTGTTCACCGTCGTCGGAAACCACGCGGACACTCGAATCCCGAATCTGCTCGTTAATCTGATGTTCGTTTGCGATAATAAACACCTCCATAAAATGTTGCAAACACAAGCGTTAAACTACTTCTTGAAAATACCCATAAAAAAAACGGGTGACAATACCCGTTTACAAGCGATTAAGACTGCTTACCATATCTGGCCGATGCCGACAGGTGAGAAACGGGCGTTTCTGCTTTCAAGCCTCTGTACTTTATCATAATTACGGCCGTCTGTCAACAGTTTAAACCCGCAAGATAACCGGTAGAAAACGCAATCTGCAAATTGTACCCGCCTGTCAGCGCATCCACGTCAATCACCTCGCCCGCAAAGAACAGCCCTTCGCACAGCTTGCTTTGCATGGTGGACGGATCGATGCCGCGCACATCCACGCCGCCGCGCGTAATCACAGCTTCGGCAATGGGCCTCTTGCCTTTCACGTTAAGGCGTAAGCCCTTCAGAGCCGCGCACAGCGCACCGCGCTGCTCCCGCGTTATCGAATGCGCCTTTGTGCTTAAATCGATACCGCTGGCCGTCGCAATCAACGGCGACAGCTTCGCCGGCACCAGCCCGGCGAGCACATTGGCAAAGTCCTTGTTCGCCTTTTCCGAAAAATCACGCAACAGACGGTTATCAAGCGTTTTCATATCCAGGGCGGGCTTAAAGTCTATCACCGCTTCGTACCCCTCATCGCCCTCCATATAGGCGCTGGCCGACAGCACCAGCGGGCCGGATATGCCGGTATGGGTGATCAGCAGCTCCCCCTGTTCTCTGAAAACAGTTTTCTTGCCTTTTTTTAGCGCGAACCCCACGTTTTTAAGCGTGATGCCCGCGTACTCTTTCATATCCTCAGCCGTCTCCAGCCCAACCAGCGACGCACTCGGTGTTTCAATTTTATGGCCGAATTCTTTCGCAAACGTGTAGCCGTCTCCCGTCGACCCGGTGGACGGGTACGATACACCGCCCGTCGCGACGATCACGCTGTCGAACCGATGCTCTTTACCATCGACCATGATACCCGTCACGCGCCCGTCTTGCGCCGTGATACCGTCGACACCGATACCCAGCTTAACCTTAACGCCTGCGTTCATCAGTGCCTTACCCAAAGCCTTTAACACATCGCTCGATTTATCGGACACCGGAAATACACGACCGCCGCGCTCCGTTTTCAGCGACAGCCCGAGGCTTTCCAGCAGCGCCATCAGCTGCGTGTTGTCAAACGTATAAAACGCACTGTATAAAAAGGCGCCGTTGTGCACGACGCTTTGGAAAAAATCCTCGATCGGCGCGGCGTTGGTTATGTTGCAGCGCCCTTTTCCCGTAATGTATAGCTTTTTGCCCAGTTTCTCGTTTTTCTCAAACAGCGTGACGTGATGCCCGCTGCGCGCAGCTGCCATCGCGGCCATCATGCCCGCAGGCCCGCCGCCGATCACACATATTTTATGCATCTACATCTTCCTTACCCGTGTAAACATCATACTGCAGCCACAGATCCTCCAGCATTTCAAAGTTCTGTTTGAGGCCGTCTTTCTTACGCATACCAACCAGCAGCACAAGCGCGTTCACCACGCTGATAGGCGTCACGAGCGAATCGATAAACAGATTCATATCCGAATTTACAAACAGGTTCGCATCCGCCACGTTGGCCAGCGGCGAAAGCTCGTTGTCAGTGATGCCAAGTATTGTGGCACCGTTCTTTTTCGCAAAGTTCACGCCGTCCATGGTTCGCGACGAATAGCGCGGAAAGCTGATGGCCACCACCAGGTCTCCCTTGCCTGCGTGCAGAAGATGCCCGAATATATCGCCGCCGATGCTCGACGACACAAGGCTTGTTTCACTGATGATGTAATTAAGATAGTACCAGAAGAATAGCGCGAGCGGCGCGCTGGATCTCAATCCGAGAATATAGACGCGCTTGGCGGCAAGTATCATATCCGCCGCTTTTTGCATCATATCGTAATCAAGCACCTCGCGTATGTGCCGCAGGCTCGTGATGTCGTTGCGCACGGCCCACCTGACCAGCTCCTCTTCGGTCATATCCGATCCGAGCCCCATGCGCTGAACATTGGTCAGCTTGGTGCGGATCAGCTCCTGCAGCTTTTTTTGCAGCTCCGGGTAACCGTCGTACCCGAGCGCACAGGCAAACCTCACCACGGTGGATTCACTCACGCCCACCGTTTCGCCGAGCCGCGATGCGGTGATAAAGGCTGCTGTATCGTAATGATCGGTAATATATGCTGCAATGGCGCGATGCCCTTTACTCATTGAGCCTTGCCGCTCTTTAATGATCTTTATGATATCGTTGCCTTGCATGTCATTCTTCCCCCATCCGTCTTTATGCCATATATTCTATCATATCCTGTTAAAAATGCAATTTCATTTTTTCAATCCTGCATGCCAGTGCCGCCATCCTGTCCCTCGCTGTCAGGTCGAACCGAATCGGCGTCAGTGACGCAAACCCCGAGCGCACGGCTGCCACGTCTGTTTCCTCTTCCGCCGGTTCCTCACGCATCGTACCGGTCACCCATATATATTCTCTGCCGTGCGGGTCGTTGCGCAGCTCCACTTCGTCGTCGTATGCTGTTCGCCCCTGAAAAGCGGCTTTCACGCCATGAATTTTGGGTAGCGGCAAATCGGGTACATTGAGATTATACATCACGTTTTCCGGTTCACCGTCGAAAAAACCGCTGTCTATCACGCGTGCGGCAATTTCCGCAGCGCTTTCAAAATGCTCCGCAAAATGAGACGCGGACGACACAGCCATCGCCTTATAGCCCATAATCGCGGCATCCAGCGCGGCAGCCACCGTGCCCGAATAAAGTATGTCAGACCCTAAGTTAGCGCCATGATTGATGCCAGAAACAACAAGATCGACCTTGCCGTTTAATATATGGGCAATGCCGATCTTCGTACAATCCACAGGTTGTCCGTCTACCACGTAGCAGGGAATTGTCTCCAGCCCTGCCGGCTGTGTTTTCGTCACACGAAGCGGACGGTATATGGTAATGGAATGTGATGTCGCGCTGCGTTCCGACTCGGGTGCGACCACAGTGACATCATGTTTGTCTTTTAGCCTGGCCGCCAGCGTTCTTAAGCCTTTGGCATGTATGCCGTCATCATTCACTAATAATATACGCATCATTCCCTCCCTGCCTCATTCTACAGGAGGGTCAAAAGGCTGTCAACGTCACGTGAACAACCACCATGTGAGCACACGTTTAAAGGCATTCGAAAAATTGCGTTCGTCCACGCTGTCTGCCGCCACCGCATCCACGCGCCCGATCTCCGCACCATCCAGCAGTATTCGCAGATACCCAAGCACCTGCCCTTTCTCTATCGGTGCCGTTATGTTTTCGAGCAGCACAAGCTCTTTTTCCAACGTCGCTTCTTTACCCTTTTCAATCAGCGTGGAAAAGCCCTGCCCCGCGTACACGTCGATAAACGGCTCGGTGCCGCCCGCGATGGCCAAATCGCTCCCGAGCTTTTGCCCTTCTGTCACCAGCGTTTTGGCTGTGAATCCGGCGAACGCATAGTCAAACGCGGCTTTTGCGTCATCAAAGCGTGTTTGGCTGTTTGGCGCGCCCAGCTCAATATAGATGAACCGTCCGCCGCTGCGCTTCACCGTCGCTGCAATGCAGTATCCCGCCGCGCCGGACGAGCCCGTTGCCACGCCGTCGGAGCCCTCGTAAAAGCGCACCAGCTTGTTTTGGTTCACCATTTCTGTTTTACGTCCGTCCGGATGCGAATAGTTATCCATCCAGATGCTGCTCCATTTATAAAACAGCGAATATTTCACAAGCTCCCGGCATACCGTTGCTGCGTCTCTCGCGCTGATCTTCTGCTCGTCGCCGAGGCCGGTGGCGTTCACGAACGTTGCGCCGATACCCAAAGCCCCTGCTTTTTTGTTCATCATCTCAACGAATGCAGCCTCGCTGCCCGCCGTTTTTTCGGCAAGTGTAACAGCCGCGTCGTTGGCGCTGCATACAATCACAGCTTTAAGCAGGTCTTCCACCTTATGCGTGCTGTTTGCATCAAGAAAGGCCTGCGTACCGCCCATAGATGCCGCATAATCACTGACGGTTGCCGTATCGCTGAGTGAAAGCCGCCCCGATTCCTCGGCTTCCAGCAACAGCAGTATTGTCATCACCTTGGCAACACTGGCGCAAGGCAGTTGTTCATCGGCGTTTTTCTCCGCCATCACATCTCCCGAGCCTGCGTCAATCAGTATATAGGCTTTTGCATTGGCTTCAAAACCCTGCGCGTATGCCGTCACCGTGAACGCAAAGATCATCACGAACACAAGCGCGGCCAGAATTATTTTTTTCATAACAGAATATCCCCTTTTTGCTTTTACGCTTAGTTTCTCCCGAAGATTGGGCGGATATTCTTATAAGACGGCGCTCACGCAGCGCGGGTTGATAACGATGAAAAAAAAAGATATAATCTTCGCATGAATACGTTCACAAAAACCATCGTTGTGTTGCTGCTGTGCTTTGCCATGGTGTTTATGGCCGCGTGCGCTGCGCTGAGTGCCGAAGAAACAGAAGCAGAACGTGCTTATTATGAGCAAAAATACGCAAATGAACCGGAGCCGGAAGGCGACGTTGCGGCGCTTCTCAAAATTCTTGACACCTGTGTGGGCGGCCAGTATATTATTGCGGGCCAAGCCACGCCGATTACCGATGCGTTTATAAACGCGATGGACAAAAAATATTCGGATTATTTTTCCGGCGGACGCCTTGACTATCTCTATGATATTGCGGACAAAGCCGAGCAGGAGGGCTTTTCGTTCCCGGAAGACTATGCATGGGACTGCAGCGGTTTGTGGTGGTATGCCGCGAACGAAGCGGGGCTTTACAGTGAGTATACCGACCGCACCGCCAATGACACCTATTACGACTACTGTACCCCGATTGAGAAAAACGATTTAAGACCCGGCGATATTGTGTTCCTGATGGGCGCAGACGGACATGTTTCGCACATGGGCATCATGGGCCGCCATGGCTATATCTATGAAGCGGCCAGCGGGTATGTCGGCGTGGTGTGCAAGCGTACGATCGACAAGCGCGTTTATAATAATATCATAAACGATGAACTGGTGGTCAGCTTGAACTGGAACGCGTTTGGCAGACCGAAAATATTTGAATAGCAGTTACGCGATGCTTTTGTATGCTGCGAAGCTGTTAGCAAAATGGCCGACGGCAAGCACCAGCGCCGCCGCGAGCAGCCAAGCCGACTGAATCCAGACGGCAATGAACGCAAAGGCCAGCACCGGAAACACCGCCATGGGTATCGGAATTAGCAGGAATGGCGCAAAAAGCAGTTGGAAGTTTCTTTTCACCGCGTATCTGAACCAGAGGCCATAATAGGCTGCCACACAAACAGCCGCTGCGTAAAACCATAGGTTGATGTCGGCAATCTCAATAAACCCTTGCGAAAAAACAGGCAGCAGAAAACAAGAGATCTGCCCCGCGCGCTCGATGATTGTTATCAAGGCGCCCGCACTTTCCACCTTCTCCGGCATGCTTTTCGGCGGAAAAAGAATCATCAAAAGATTCGGAAGCAGTATGACGCATGTGATCAGCAAACCTATTAATGAAAACCCCATAAACCCTCCCGACTGCTTAATACATTTCGTGTCCACATGGCATATTGATCAGCAACTCATACGACAGCGCGGCAAACCCCATACCATGATCGTCCGAGAACCCATACAAGCTTTTAGATATATCTTTTAAATGCACTTTATGTTCTCACTCATTAATTGTCAATATGGCCATCAAAAAAGACGCACGCGCACCGCATACGTCTGTGATCTTTTTAGCGAATCGGTTATTTTTGCTTTGCCTTGCCGCAGCGAAGCATATTGACTATCAAAATGATAAATATGACGGTGTAGAAGACGATTAACATCATGCCTTGAAGCGGCCTCGGAATCACAGCCGATATAGACTGAGCCGGATATAAAAGCAGTGAAAATATGGGCAGTATAGCCATGACCATCTTTCTCGACCTCTTTCTTCAATGATTGTATACATATGCCGATACAATCTATTCAATTGCATGGTGCAATATTCTTTGCGTTTTGATCTTGTTATTTGTCAATGTAAAAAGGCTCTCTGTAAAAGCAGAAAGCCTCATCGAAAACAATGATTGTTGGCTGTTAATTAAACACGCTCTAGAAACCCGTCGATTACCGTCTGAATGCGATCTGCCGCAATGCGCCCCGTTTCCATCACTTCCTCGTGCGTCAGCGGCTGATCGAGTATGCCTGCTGCCATGTTCGTGATGCAGGAAATAGCGGCGGATTTCACACCCGCATGTGCCGCCGCGATAATCTCGGGCACAGTAGACATACCGACCGCATCTGCGCCCATAATACGCAGCGCTTTGATTTCCGCCGGTGTTTCATACGACGGGCCCGACATCATGGCGTACACACCCGTTTTCAGTTCAATGCCGTTAGCATCAGCCGTATCCGTCAGCGCCTTGTTTAGCGCTTTGTCGTACGCGTACGACATATCCGGAAAACGCGGGCCGAATTCGTCCATATTGGTACCGATCAGCGGATTGAAGCAGGTGAAATTGATATGATCCGTTATCACCATAATATCGCCGGGTTTAAAGCCTGTGTTTACGCCGCCCGCCGCGTTGGTGAGCAGCAGCTTTTTTACGCCGAGCATAATCAGCGCGCGCAGCGGAATCACTGTTTCGGCAGCCGAGTGGCCTTCGTAGCAGTGAAAACGCCCCTGCATGCACACGACGTTCTTGCCGTGCTTGCGCCCGAACACCAGCCGACCTGCATGGCCCGGCGCTGTCGACACAGGTAACCCCGGAATGGACGTATACGGTACCGTCTGTGCGTTTTCCATCGTATCGGCATAATCCCCAAGGCCGCTTCCCAGCACCACACACACATCGGGTCTTTGGTCAATCAGTTTGCTGAGCGTTATAAAAGCAATATGTATTCTTTCCGCTGTCATGGTTTATTCCTCCGTTATTTCATGCAGAAATGAGGTGCCCGCCTGCCAATTGCTGAGGCCGAAGAATTCGGCGGCTGTGGCCGCAATGTCGGCAAAGGTGCCGCGCGTGCCGAAATCCGCGCCGGGCTTCACACGGCCTCCCCAAACAAGTATCGGGACGTACTCGCGTGAATGGTCGGTGCTCGCCGTTGTCGGGTCGCACCCGTGATCTGCCGTGAACACAATGATATCGTCCGGCTTCATGGCCGCCAGCATTTCAGGGATGCGTGCGTCCAGTGCCTCCAGCGCTTCTTTGTAGCCCTTCACATCGTTACGGTGGCCGTAAAGCATATCAAAGTCCACAAGGTTCGTAAAAACCAGCCCGTCAAAATCCTGTTTGATCGCGTCTACTGTTGCCTTGATACCCGCATCGTTATTGTGCGTGTGATTGCGCATTGTCAGCCCCACGCCCGCAAAGATATCCTCTATCTTGCCGATGCCCATCACCTCAAGCCCCGCATTTTTCACAGCGGTGAGAATTGTCTTACCCGGCGGTTCAAACGAAAAATCCCGGCGGTTCTGCGTGCGCTCAAAGTGCCCCACCTCACCGATAAACGGCCGCGCGATCACGCGTCCCACGCCAAGGTCGCCCGTCAGCATGCGTCTTGCTGTTTCGCAGATTTTATAGAGTTCAGGCAACGGCACAACAGCTTCATGCGCCGCAATCTGGAACACGCTGTCGGCCGATGTGTAAACAATGAGCTTGCCTGTTTTTATATGCTCCTCACCCAGCTGTTTGATGATTTCCGTTCCGGAGGCCGGGTAGTTGGCAAGCGTGCCGCGCCCCACAGCTTTCTCGAAGTCTTGTATAAAATCCTGCGGGAAACCATGCGGGAATGTCGGGAACGGCTTGTCCATGATCAGGCCGCTGATTTCAAAGTGGCCGCCCGTTGTGTCTTTGCCCGGAAAATACTCGGCGGCTTTGCCGTAGGCGCCGGTCACATCGCCGTCGCAGGGCAGATCTTTCAGCTTGCACAGCCCCAGCCGTTTTAAGTTCGGTATGCTGATATCGGGGTAAGCGGCTATGATGTGCCCGAGCGTATCCGAGCCTTCATCACCGAAACGGGCCGCGTCGGGCATTTCGCCCGCACCCACGCTGTCCATCACCACAATTATGAATTTCGCCATGCGGTTCCTCTCATTCAACCAGAAGCTACGGTTCTGTCCGACAAGCACTCATTCGCTGAATCGCTTTCACTCATGTATTACGATTTCTGAAAGTCCTTATCAACAGCACGGAGCTTCTAAACTATAAGACATCTGATTTTAGTCTTCCCATTATAACCGAGCTGTCATCGGCACTTGATGAGGTTCGGATATTGATCGCTGCTTTTGAGACCTCATCCGGTGCTTCACACCGCCTTCTCTCCAGGAGAAGGCTCTTTTCCCGATTATGGCTTCCCCTTGGAGGGGAAGCTGCCGCCGATAGGCGACTGATGAGGTGTTCACATGTCTATGAAATCCCGGCTCTTATTACCTAATAGAATAACATAAGGCTGCTCCAAACGGAACAGCCTTGACACAACTCATTTCTTTACCGTCCACTCACTGATGTCGGCCTCGCCCTCAAAAGTCACCTTAAAAAGCCATGTGTCCTTTTGAGATATGATGTCCGGCATATCAAAAACAGAATCGTTGACGGACGAAATCATACCGTTGACCGGTGCGTGTACCTCGCTGACCGCCTTGATTGACTCGACCGTGGCACAGGGCTGACCTTTTTTTACATCAAGCCCAATAACCGGCAGCTCTATATAGACAACATCTCCCCTGACCGACCTGCAATCAAGACCCACAGTCGCCGTATGCGTACTGATGATGACCCATTCGTCCCGCGATGTCAAATACATATTCATGACACAGATACTCCTTAGCCAGGCTTAGATTATTCTATGCATGAAAACAATTGTTTGTTTTATTTTTTCTTCAGATATTGTTTAAACCGTTTTCTGAACAACACGACGTAAACGATGACACCCGGCAGTATGGTTCCAATTTCAACATAGTAAACCCATTCGAAACCCATATAATCTAAAACGCCAAACACCAGAGCGAGCGGCCCGAATATCCAGCAAAACTGACGAAGCATTTTATCAGCGTCTTCCTTCATCGCTTTTGGATAATCGTTTTTAAACGCAGGGCCTTTCCCCGTAAACGCTGAATAGAGCGCGAACACGCCGAATATGATCATAAAAACAGCCATCATTTGATTCATGCCTTCCAAAACTTGTACCCCTTATCTTCTGCTTATTTTCACGCCATCCGGCGTATCTTTCAAATCGTATCCAAGCGCGCTCAGTTGGTCTCGAATTGCATCCGATTTGGCAAAATCCCGCGCTTTGCGAGCCTGCTGGCGTTCCTCGGCCATTGCAGCAATCTCAGCGGGAATCTCTTCGTCTTCCGGCACAAGGCCCAATACGCCAAGCACCTTATCCAGTGCGTCCAAAGCTTCCTTTGCGCTTTTTGCGCCATTGCCGTCTTCAAATGCAAGGTTAATATCACGTATGTATTCAAATATCACGCCTATGGCTTCCGCGGTATTTAAATCATCGTCCATTGCCGCTTTAAACCGGTTTTCCAGCGCACACACATCCTTCGTTATGTCCGCTGTATCCGCACTCCCCGTGGCTATGATGTGCCTCAAATTGTCCCGGCAGTTTTTAATGCGTGCCATCGCGGATGCGGCCTGCATAATCAGCTCTTCACTGAAGTTGACCGGGTTGCGGTAATGTGCAGAGAGCATAAACAGCCTGACAACCTTTAAATCGTATTTTTGAGCGATATCGCGCACGGTAAAGAAGTTGCCCTTTGATTTAGACATTTTTTCATTGTTGATATTGATATAGCCGTTGTGCATCCAATACTTTGCGAACGGCTTGCCGGTGGCTGCTTCCGACTGCGCGATTTCATTTTCATGGTGAGGGAAAATCAGATCCTGCCCGCCGCCGTGTATGTCGATCGTGTCGCCAAGGTATTTCATGCTCATCGCGCTGCACTCGATATGCCAGCCCGGCCTGCCGTTGCCCCACGGGCTGTTCCAGCTGTCTTCGCCCGGCTTAGCGGCCTTCCACAGCGCAAAATCCTCAGGATTTTTCTTCACCTCTGTCACGTCAATACGGGCACCCGCCTGTAAATCTTCCAGCGACTGCCCGGAAAGCTTACCGTATTCGGGGAAGCTCGACACATCAAAATAAACATCACCGCCCGATTCATACGCATGACCGTTTTCAACGAGCGTCTCAACCAGTTTGATGATGTCTTCAATGTGCTCGGTCGCTTTCGGATGCACGGTAGCGGGCGCGATACCAAGGCCTTTGGCATCCTTGAAATATTCTGCGATAAAGCGCTCACCGAGCGCTTTCAAGCTGATGTTTTCCTCAGCAGCTCTGCTAATCATTTTATCATCCACATCAGTGAAATTCTGTACGAAAGTCACATCCACACCGGTGTATTCAAGATACCGACGCAGTGTATCAAAAATGATAAACGGGCGCGCATTGCCGATATGAAAATAGTTATAGACCGTGGGGCCGCAGGCATAGATTTTCGCCTTGCCAGGCTCCAAGGGAACAAACTCTTCTTTTGTACGTGTCATTGTGTTAAAAAGCTTCAAACCTTACACTTCCATTCCTGCTGTTGATCGCATCATTATATTATATGCGGCGGCCAAAAGTCAATTGACGCCTTGTTTGTAATCCTGCCAGTCGGCGTAGCCATAAGTCAAATTGTACACCTCTTTAAACCCTGCATTGATGAGTATTTGAGAAGCAGCCACACTGCGATTGCCCGATGCGCAATAGACCAGCACTTTGTCATACCCCTTGATCTCATCAAGGCGGTCGGCCAGCTCGTTATGCGGTATCAACACGGCTCCATCAATATGGCCTGATTCGTACTCATACTTCGTTCTCACATCAAGCAATAAAAATTGTCCCGTCATCGCTTCTTCAAACGCCTGCGCATCCACACTTTTGTATACATTCGTGTCAGCGAGTTCCTCAATGATGAGCGTACCTGTTTCTGTCCCATTATCAGTTGTCACGGCGATGCCATAGCTGCCCGTTTTAACGGCTTTAAACGTTACCGAAACCGCGTCATTGCCGCTTTGCTCCACTTCATAATCCGGTACGCTGAGCGTCACGCTGCCGCTGCCTGTAAAATCCAGCGTCACCGTCTCACCACGGTAGGCGTGCACATCGGAAAATCCGCTGCCGATTTTGATGACGCGCGTACCGTTTTCGATATTTCCGTCTGCTGACGGTTTGGCTTCACATCCGCTGAGCATTAGAAAGGCTGCCGCCACGCATATCAATAGTTTTTTCATAACATGTCTCCCTCTTGCAAATGTTCTGATGTTCATTTAATAACTTCATCAGACAACAATGCCCGCATTTCAGCGGGCATTCGTTTAAAAATCTTTCTTAACGCGCTTGCGTCTTAAAAACGGCGGAATATCGAGCTCGTTGCCTGTTTCAAAACCGCTGAGCGATGAAGGTTTCTTTTCCGGTCTGACGGGAATGAAGATATCGTCGTCATCCGAGGTGCTGTGAAAATCCAGTTCTTCACGCATGGGCTTTGTCGGTTGCTGCTGCGGATTCATTTTTCTCGGCGCACCATTGAAGCCCGTTGCGATAACGGTGATGCGCACCTCGTCTTCCAGCCTGTCGTCCGTATCCGCGCCGAAGAATATGTTCGCTTCAGGATCGGCTGCCTGACGGATCAGGTTGGCCGCTTCCTCAATTTCAAGCAGACTCATCGTGGGATCACCCGTAACGTTATACAAAATACCGCGTGCGCCTTCTATGCTCGTTTCAAGCAGCGGGCTTTGAATAGCTTGTTTGGCGGCATCCATCGTTTTGTTGTCACCATACCCAACGCCGATGCCCATATGCGCGACACCGCGTTCCATCATAACGGTGCGTACGTCCGCAAAATCAAGGTTCACGAGCGCGGGCTTAACGATAAGATCTGTAATGCCCTGTATGCCCTGCCTTAGCACATCATCCGCCACTCGGAACGCCTCCAGCATTGATGTGCCTTTGCCGATGACCTGCAGCAGCTTATCGTTCGGAATGGTCACGATCGTGTCCACAACATCCGTAAGCTGTACATGACCTTCCTTCGCGCGTGTTATACGCTGGCCGCCCTCAAACATAAACGGCATCGTCACCACGGCCACCGTCAGTATCTTTTTCTGCCGCGCAATTTCGGCAATCACCGGTGCAGCGCCCGTGCCCGTACCGCCGCCGAGCCCCGCCGCGATATAGATCAGATTCGCGCCGTCGATGATTGAATTCAGCTCATCGATACTTTCTTCGGCAGCGCGGCGCCCAATGTTTGGGTCTCCGCCAACGCCAAGGCCGCTGGTCAGCTTTTCGCCGATCTGAATTTTGTTTTTTGCTCTTGAGAGCAGGAGCGCCTGCTTGTCCGTATTAACGGCATAAAACTCAGCGCCCGTCACCCCATGATCAATCATGCGGTTGACCGCGTTGTTTCCGGCGCCGCCCACACCGATTACCTTAATTTTGGCTATGCTGTCTTGCTCAATATCAATCTCTAATGGCATATTTGCCCCCCTTATTCGAAACGCTTAATCGAACATCTTTTTCGACAGGCGTTCCAGTAACGCTATACCGCCTGAGCCGCTGTGATATTTGGCTTCAAAAACATAGTCCAGCAATGCGAGTGCCGCGTAATAGTTGGGCGTTGAAAGCTGCGGTGCTTCCATAACCGAAATGCGCACCTGCCGCTTTAACAGCCCCTGAAGCATGTCTTTGGCACCCTTCATCATTGCTATCCCGCCACCGGAAAGATAAATGCGTGTTCGCCTTGCTATATTGATCGGGCTGTTTTCAAATACCCTGCCAATAAGCTGACAAAGATGCTCCATCCTCGCGTCGATGACCTCTGAAACGAGCGAGTGGCTGAATCTTTCCAGCCTTCCGGACCGTTGTCTGGCATAATCATATAACTTTGTGCCAGAATTTTCAAGACCGAAAGAATAACGTTTTTTTACCTGCTCCGCCATATCCACGTCCAGATTCATCACGATCGACAGATCGTTTGCTATCTGCATGCCGCCGGCGTTTATTGTTTTATTATATACAATTGCGTCGCCGTAGACAACTGTGACATTTGTATCATAATATCCGACATTGATGAGCACGCTGCTGCAGTCACGCTCTTCGCTCGGAACGAGAAAAAGACTTTCCGCGAGCACCTCGGGTATATATGCGGCGGCTTTAACGCCTATTTTTTGCAGCAATGCCGTTGTATCTTCTATAAACTCGTTTTTTGCAAAAACCAGCGATACAATACCGTTAAGCTCATTCGCCGGCGCGTCAATCACATCGATATAATGATGGCCGTCATCCAATATAAAATAAACGGGCGACGAATTCACCACCGTATAAAGCGAATCGTCATATCCCTGTTCGGCGTTTTCAATCAGGCGCTCAATATCCCGTTCGGTGACGCGGCCGCCTTCAACCTTGGTGCACCCCTCCTGACAAACCACCTTGCAAAACACACCGGGAACGCCGACAAATACTTCCTTGATCCGCTTCCTTGTTTTTTTTTCGGCAATCGAAATTGCTTTTTCTACGGCTTGCTCAACATTTGAGGGCTTTTGCCAGCGGCCGTTCTTAATTCCTTCGTATTTTGCCTCGCCGGCTCCGAGCACCTCAAAACGTCCCATCGATTTTTCACGGCCGATCACGCACATGACCTTCGACGTGCCAAACTCGACGGCAGCCGTCACATTTTTCATAGCCCGCAAAATATCCCCTCAAAATAAGAAAAACAAATTAATACTCGAATATATAATACCATGTTTATGGTAAATGACAATGTTTTTGATCTAATTCTATCTGTAATAGGCGTTTTTAACCGATGCCACATCCAAGATTCCGCCAGATTTTCCAATGGAAGCTATCTGGCTCAGCGATGCTTTATACAAAGCCAGCTTTTCATCCAGCGCGGTATCGTCACCGAGCTCCACCTTCAAGCCGTCAGGCAGTGTCAGCACGATATCCGCCGCCAACGACATATCGATTAATACCGGCGCGACCTCAGCCGTTTTGAGTGCATCCAGCACACGGGTGAGCACACCGATCTTGAACGTATCGGTCGTCCCGATCTGCTGGCCAATCAATACGGTATCAGCCGGAAGGCCAGCCACGATTGGATAAGCGGATGCATCCGGCTCCGTCTCAAAACGCAGCACCCACCCCTCGTGGTCAATCACAATATAAGCGCTGTCCTTCTCGATTCGCGCCGCTTCTTTCCTCTCTTCGATGGTGATCACCACATGGTCGGGATATTGGATGTCGACACTGATCGGTTTAATATAAGGATCGGTACTTAGGTTGTCCATGATCTGCTGCTTGTCCACATTGAATATGCTGGTGTTGTAAGCAAGCCCCGAGAGCGCGATCACCTCGTCTGTGCTGCGGGTGTCGCACCCGGCGGCGGTGATTGTTCTGACCTGAAGAATCACATACGCCGCGAAACCGAGTGCACCGATGAAAAGCACAAGCGCGATGCCCGTCAGTATTCGTTTGCCCTTTTTCAATCGGTCACTCCTCTCTTGTAATATCTGCGTGAAATATTCCTTTGACTGCAACGGCGAAAACTTTGCGAAACACAGGCCACTCAAACGATGGCCAACAGGCCCGCTGTTAATCTCTCTCAACCCCAATTAAATAACAACATGATATAAACGTTTATAAAAACATATTAATTGTACTTATCCTATCTGTTAATTATAATCGTAAAAAAGATTTATTCAATCACTACTTAAAAAAGGTTAATATGTCATGAATCCTCTAATTTGAATGAGTGATATTAATTACAACTCGAAATTTCAACGAATTTCAAAACCGCGAAAATATCATAACGCGGTTTTGAAAAGAAAGAAGATTTAGTATTTACTCTGAATAAAGATCATTTCATATATAAACGAATATTTTGGACAGAATTGTTTCCTCAAAAGCTCGTTCATTCCTCTCTTTTGATATCAGCCCCGAGCAGATTCATCTCCGATTCAAACGTTTCATACCCTCTGTCGAGAATTTTCGCCTGTTCCACCACCGTGGTGCCGTCGGCACATAGCCCCGCAAGCACCAGCGCCGCGCCGCCGCGCAGATCCATCGCCGTCACCTCAGCGGCGTGCAGCCTTTCCACGCCTTTAATAACGGCAACGTTATTTTTTATCACAATATTGGCCCCCATCCGCTGCAGCTCCGCCACGTGTTTAAACCGGTTGTCGAACACGCTTTCAACAATGATGCTGGTTCCTTTGGCAATGCAGGCCGCCGTGCACATTTGCGCCTGCATATCCGTGGGGAACCCGGGATACGGTCCTGTTTCAATCAGATGCATCTCTTTCGGGCGCCCCTGCCCCGTCACCGTAATCGCATTATCGTAGATATCCACCTTCGCACCCGCTTCCTTCAGCTTGGCTGTTATAGAAAACAGATGCTCCGGCACCACATTTCTAACCGTTATTTTTCCGTTCGTTACCACCGCTGCCACCATAAATGTTCCGGCCACAATTCTGTCTGGCATACATGTGTATGAAAATCCGTTCAAACGGTTTTTGCCCTCAATGCTCACTGTGCTCGTCCCAGCCCCGCTCACGTTGCCGCCCATTTGATTGATGACGTTTTGCAGCTCAACAATTTCCGGCTCTCGCGCGGCATTTCTGATGATTGTACTGCCGGGCGCGAGCGCGGCTGCCATCATCAAGTTCTCCGTTGCCCCCACACTCGGGTAATCAAGATGCACATCGCCGCCCTTGAGCTTTTTGCCCTCACACATGATGTGACCGCCCGCTTCGGTTACATTAACGCCGAGGCATCGAAGGCCTCTCAAATGCAAATCAATCGGCCGGCTTCCAATTTCGCATCCGCCCGGATAAGTAAAGCGAGCCATGCGAAAACGTGCAAGTATCGGCCCCATCATAAATATCGATGAGCGAATCTCTTTTGCCAGCCTGTCAGGCATTTCCCAGCGCAATGCCCGGCGTGTATCAATGACCAGGCGGTCTTTCTCAAAAGCCACATACGCCCCGATATGTTCGAGTATCGAAAGCATATAATACACATCTGAAATTGCCGGCCAATTATATATGATGACCGGTTCTTCGGTCAGCAAAGCGGCTGCAAAAACAGGAAGCGCAGCGTTTTTCGCACCCTGAACTGCGATCTCGCCTTCCAGCCTTGATCCGCCTTTTATAATCAATTTTGCCATAACGGCCTCCCTGCATATCGTCTGTCACATAATAATATCTTATGCCGGCAAGGCCATTTGGTGCTTTTAAGCGGTATGCGACTGTTTTGATATGTTAAGCAACACACCGATACAGGCCATAAATATGATGAGTGACGTGCGCCCCGCACTGATAAAAGGCAGCACCACGCCGGTGGGCGGTACGAGGCCTGTCACCACGCCGACATTAATAATAACCTGAATTGCAATCAGCGCCGTGATTCCCGTTGCGAGCATGGTGCCGAACATATTCGGTGCGCGCAGCGCGATGCGGACACCGCGCCATATCAGTATGCCGAAAGCCGCAAGCAGCAGTATGCCGCCGAAAAAGCCAAGCTCTTCAACGATGATCGCAAATATGCAGTCCGACTCCATATATGGCAGATACAAATATTTCTGACGCGAATTTCCGAGCCCGAGGCCGAAAAAACCGCCCGAGCCGATGGAATACAGCGATTGGACAAGCTGGTAGCTTTCTTTGTCGGAGAACTTCCATGGGTCTAAAAACGCGAAGATTCGAGACATACGATACGGCTCCGCAATCATCATGACCGCGCCGCCGCCGATGCCGATAGCCCCCATGATTCCAAAATGCGTCAAATTTGCTCCGCCCACCAGCATCATTACAAACATCACCAGTGCCAGCGTCACCACCGCGCTGAAATTGGGCTGCAGCGCAAGCAACCCTGCGGCAATCAGCAGCAGCACAATGTATGGCAGCATACCGTACTTGAATTGACGCATCTTTTCTTGGTTAATGGAGATGCCCGCTGCCATGAAAACAATGATCGCAAACTTTAAAACCTCGATGGACTGCAAATCGAGCACAACCAGATTGACCCATCGGCGCGAACCGTTTCTTTCAATGCCGATGCCGGGCACAAACACAAGCAGCATCAGCAGCAAGCCGATGCCGAGTATCACGAAACGTAATTTTTTAAGCTTGTTATAATCAAATAGCATGCAGGCGATCATGGCCACAAGGCCTATCGCCGCACCGCTGATTTGCTTCCAAAAATAAAACAGCGCATCATTCTGTGTGTTTGAACTGTTTTCCGCGTAATAATAGCTCGCGCTGAAAACCATCAAAATGCCAAACATCACGAGTATCATCGTCACAATCAAAAGCGGATAATCAATGGATCGTTTGGCCATGTTCCCCCCTAAAACGCATTGACGATGTCTTTAAAAACGCTTCCTCTCTGTTCGAAATCTCTGAACATATCATAGCTGGCACACGCGGGAGACAGCAGCACGTTCCATCCATCCGTCGCAAGAGCGCGCGCTTTGTTGACCGCTTCTTCAAAGCTGTCTGCCGTACTGATGCTGTTAAACCCGGCTTCCTTGGCATCGGCCAGTATCTTTTCACGGGTTGCCCCAATGGCGACAACGTGCCTGATGAGCGGGCCGAACCCTTTAAACAGTGATAAAAAGCTATTTTTCTTATCGTAGCCCCCGAGTATCAGCACGGTGGGCCGCGTCATCGCTTCGGCTGCCTTTTCTGTGGCATCCGGGTTGGTTCCCTTGCTGTCGTTAATATAGCGCACCCCGTTCAGCTCACGCACAAACTCAATTCTGTGCTCCACGCCCGGGAACGTCATCAGTGTTTCGCGGATGACGCTTTCGGCAATGCCGTAGCAGCGGGCAAGCGCCGTTGCCGCAAGTGCATTTTCGAGGTTGTGAGTCCCGGGTATTATAATTTCCTGCGGCAGGCAAATCACATGATCACCATCTGCCTCGCGGCTCACAATACGCCCATCATCTATAAATACGCCGCTTTGCAGCGGAACTTTCCGCGAAAACCAAATTACTTTAGATTTTTGTCTGCCTGCCATGCCCCGGGTGATGTCGTTATCGTAATTGAGCACACAATAATCGTCCGGCGTCTGGTTCTTGAAAATCAGCTCCTTGACCGCCGTGTAGTTCTCCATGGTGATGTAGCGGTTTAAATGGTCTTCAGTCACGTTCAGCACCGTGCACGCATGCGGACGGTATGCATCGATGGTATCGAGCTGCAACGCCGCCGTTTCCGCCACCACAACGTCTCCCTTTTTTGTTTTCAGCGCCTCACCCGCAATCGGTATGCCGATATTGCCCAGCACATGCGTCACAAACCCAGCGTTTTTGAATATCTCGCCGGTCAGCGCCGTGGTTGTGGTTTTGCCGTTGGTGCCCGTAATGGCCACGAATTCGGCCTGCGAATACAAGAAACCGAGTTCTATCTCGCCAATAACCGGCTTGCCGTCGTTTTTTGCTTGTGTGATGAAGCTTAAGTTGGTGGGCACACCGGGGCTTAACACAAGCGCATCACAGCGCTTCGCCACGGCCTCCGCATCCGTGCCGAGCGCAAGCTCAGCACATCCTGTGAATGCATCGAATGTTCCTTCAGGAAACTGATCCTCCGTTTTCATGTCGTAAAGCACAATCTGCGCGCCCACATCCAGCAGCAGCCGCGCGCTGGCAAGGCCGCTTTTGGCCATGCCCACCACCATCACTTTTTTTCCTTTGTAATCCATGCTTCCCCCTAATTGATCGCGAGAATACCGACGAGACACAGGATAATCGTAATCATATAGTAAAAGGCGACGATTCTCGTTTCAGGTATGCCTTTAAGCTCAAAATGATGATGCAGCGGTGCCATTTTGAAAATGCGCTTCTTGCGCGTTTTGAAAGACCCCACCTGTAAAATCACAGAGATGGCGGACATCAGCACCAAAAAGCCTGTGATGGCCATCAGCAATTGCAGTCGCGACACCACACCGATTACCGCCACCGCGCCGCCGAGCGCGAGTGATCCCGTATCGCCCATGAACACCTTCGCCGGGTATGTGTTGAACCGCAGGAACCCAAGGCATGCACCCGTAACAGCAGCCGCAAATACCATCATGTTGCTCGTGCCAGCCGCGGCAAGCGTCATGCCGCTTAGCGTATACCACTCGCATATGCCGCAGAAAATCAGCGCATATGTTGCTGTGTTGATCAGCACCACACCTGAGGCAAGCCCGTCAAGGCCGTCGGTCAAGTTCACACTATTCACAATCAGCACCACCACAATCACGGTAAACGGAATGTACCAAACGCCAAGGTCCCATTCCACGCCGACGAACGGCACAATCAGCTTGGAACCTATTGCCGGGTTGTTATATGCAAAGAACGCGACGATCAGTGCGATACCGAGCTGACCGATAATTTTTTGATAGGCTTTAAGGCCGAGCGATCGCTTTTTCAGCACGATAATAAGGTCGTCCATCAGGCCGATCAGCCCGAATCCGAGCGTCACGCCGAGTGCAAACCACATGTAATCAAAGCTGCTCCGAGCAAAAATCAACGAGGCCGCAATCAGGCCGATCAGTATAATAATGCCGCCCATTGTGGGCGTTCCCGCCTTGGTGAAATGTGTTTTTGGGCCGTCATCCCTGATCTGCTGCCCGAATTTGAGACGTTTCAGCAGCGGCACGCCGACGTATCCCGCTGCCAGAGCCACAAAAAACGCAGTCAGCACCGAGTAAATGATGATATCCATATCGCCTTATCTCCCGTATATCTTTGAAAAATTATTTCAGGTTTTCTTCCAGCAGCTCTTTGACGACGACTTTTTCGTCAAAAGGATACTGAACACCATTGATCTCCTGATAAGTTTCATGCCCCTTACCCGCCAGCACGATGATGTCATCCGGATTTGCGTTCTGTATGGCATAACGTATGGCTTCGCGGCGGTTCTCAATGCTGATAAATTCGCAATTCGTTTTTTGAATGCCCGCTTCAATTTCAGAGATAATATCAAACGGATTTTCCGTACGCGGATTGTCCGATGTGATTATCGTAAACGTTGACAGCCGTCCCGCGATTTCGCCCATCATGGGCCGCTTGCCGCGGTCGCGGTCGCCCCCGCAGCCGAACACAGTGATGATACGCCCGCGCGCAAATCCTTTCACTGTTAACAACGTATTCTCAAGGCTGTCAGGTGTGTGTGCATAATCGAGTATCATTGTAAATGGAAGATGGCCGGTATCCAGCACTTCAAAACGCCCGGCCACGCGCGGCATGGCTTCAAGGCCTGTTTTGATTGTTTCAATGCCGATACCGAGCTGCAGGCAGGCCGATGCTGCCGACAGCGCGTTGTAAACGCTGAATATGCCCGGTATGTTAAGATTAAGCGGTATCATGCTCCGAACGCTGCATAAATCAAAGCTGACACCCTTGGGTGTGATCTCAATGTTTTTTGCATACACGTTTGCTTTTTCTTTAATGCCGTAAGTCAGCCAATCGATATTGATACCATCCATCATAAACGCTGAGGCCTTATCATCCGCGTTCACGGCCGCGCGCTGCGTCATATGAAACAGCAGCTTTTTGGCCGCCATATAGTTTTCAAACGTTTCGTGAAAATCAAGATGATCGCGCGACATGTTGGTGAACACGCCCACATCGAATGTAATGCCCGCCACACGCCCCAGATACAGCGAATGAGACGATACCTCCATCACCACCGCATCGCACTTTTCATCTGCCATCTGCCGCAGCAGTGCAAACAGATCGGGCGATTCGGGCGTTGTCCGGTCAGTATGCAGTTCCTTCGTGCCGATCATGTTGATAATTGTGCCGATCAGCCCCATTTTTTTACCGGCGGCCTCCAGCACAGATTTGATCATATAAGTTGTTGTTGTTTTGCCCTTTGTGCCCGTTATGCCGATCATCTTAAGCTCAGCATCCGGTCTGCCGTAAAATTCCCGTGACAGGGCTGCCATGGCGAGCCTAGCGTCGGCCACCACGATCTGCGGCACACTAACATCCAAAGGCCGTGTCACCATCAGCGCTGCCGCGCCGTTGTCTATGGCCGATTGCGCGTAGCTGTGCCCGTCAGTTTTGTATCCGCTGATACAGAAAAAGAGCGCCCCGCTGCACACCTTTCTCGAATCATATGCCAAGCTTGAAATTTCGGTCTGCGCATCTCCCACCAGCCGCATTCCTTGGCCGCACAATTCTCCCAGCTTCAATAAGTTGTCCTCCCGTCCACCCTGAAAAAGCTTTTGCGGATGGCACTCATTTTACAATTCCGCAAGGATTATAACACAATGCAGAAAGAATGTAACGTATAAAAAACGCCGCCCCAAAAAGCGGCGCTCTTCGGGGCTGTTGTTGTTTATTATTCATTAGTTTGTCGATTCGGAGAACTGTACCATGATCTTGGTTCCCGGATCCACAAGCGTCTTTTTGTCCGGATTCTGATAAACGGCTTTGCCTGTTCCCGTTATCCCGAGCGTCAGGCCGCAGTCTTCCAGCCTCTGGGCCGCTTCCATAATCGTCAGGCCCGTTAAATCCGGCACTTCTATCTTGCCCGTAAAATCATCGGTATCCGGTATCGACATATACAGACACACCGTGGTGCCTTCGTCTACCAGCGTACCGGGCGCGGGCAGCATGTTCGTGACATTGCCCGTACCGTTATAGATGTACTTAAGATTCAGTTCATCCAGCGCCAACCCTGCCGCAACACCGTCCTGATCCACCAGATTCGGTACAGGGTGCTGCGCGGGAGCGGCCACCTGCGTTAAATCAGGCTCAACGCCCATGTACTGCAGCGAATCCTTCAGCACGTTTTTGACATACGGCGCAGCCACAACGCTGCCGAAGTCGATGGGTACATTCGGCTCATCCACGATAATCAGCACGACGATTTTGGGGTCGTTCGCGGGCGCGAAGCCAATGAAGGACGCGATATGCTTGCCCGTCATCACCTGATGATTCTCATCGTATTTCTGTGCCGTGCCTGTTTTTCCGCCCACATGGTAACCGGGGATGTAGGCGTTCTTGCCGCTTCCCTGCGACACAACGCTTTCGAGTATGCTGCACATCGTCGCGGAGGTTTCCGCCGTGATCGGCTGAGACACCACGCTTGGCTCATACTCTTTTATATAGTTTCCGCTGCTGTCCGTAATACCCTTCACCAGCATCGGTTTGTATAAAAAACCGCCGTTCACCACCGCACTGAATGAGGAGATCAATTGCAATGGTGTTACGGCTATAGATTGCCCGAACGCAATTCGGGCGAGGTCACTGTTTCGCACATATTTCTCCGCCATGACGATGCCGCCCTGATCGGCAGGGTATGTGATCCCTGTGTTTTGGCCGAAGCCGAACTTGTAGATATAGTTGTAGAACGTTTCCGTGCCCATCGCGAGGCCCATTTGCATGAAAGCCACGTTGCACGAGTTCTGTACCGCCTGATAAAGGTCCTGATGGCTGTGGCCCCTTGGGTACCGCCAGCATTTAATCGGCTGACCGTCCACAGGATAACTGCCCGAACAGTCAAACTCGCTGCTTGTTGTTATCTTTCCGCTGTCAAGAGCAGAAGCGCAGGTGACGGCTTTGAATGTGGAGCCCGGCTCATACACGTCGGTAATTACCTTGTTGCGCGACAGCTCCGTGAGCTTTTCCATATCATCTCGGGGCGGGCTGTTCAGGTCGTAATCAGGATAGCTCCCAAGCGCGAGTATGCCACCCGTTTTGGGGTCCATCGCGATGCCCCAGGCGCCTTTGGCGTTCTGCTGCAGCATGGCTTCCTCGAGCGATTTTTCAAGAAAGCTTTGTATCACTTCGTCAACTGTCAGCACCACGTTATAGCCGTCAATCGGCGCGATGTATGCCTGTTCTCCGAGCGGTACCGCCCGGCCGTCTCTGTCGGCTTCCGAGACAATTTTGCCGTTCTGCCCCGACAGATACTTATCAAAATACGCTTCGAGCCCTTCCAAACCGTTGCCGTCTACCGATGTAAACCCGAGCGTCTGTGTTAAGAACGCCCCGTTTGGATAATACCGTTTCACATCGATTGTAAAGTACACACCGGGCAGGCTCAGCTCTCTGAGTTCGTCCGCCACACCATTGTCTACCTGGCGTTTCAGCCACACTTCCGACTTTTTGCTGTCGGTTGCAAGCTTTAAAACATCATCGTAATTAAGCCCGAGCCTTTCGGCGAGCACCCGCGATATTTCCTGCGGATTGCCCTTCTTCACCTCGGCGGGCCTCAGCACCACGGTTTGTGCGTTGGCACTCTGTGCGAGCACATTGCCTTTACAATCAACGATGCTGCCGCGTTTGGCGCTGACCACCAAGTCTCTGGTTTGCTGAATGAGCGCCTTTTCCCGGAGCATGTCTCCCTGCACAAATATGATGAGCCCCATCTTCACGGCAATGGCCGTAAACAGCACGACGACCACCGTCATTAAAAACAGCAGTCTTTTTTTTGATTTCAGGGAGGTCTGCGTGCTTTTGCCGCCTTCCTTCCTGATTGTTTTATTGTCGCTAATTTTCTTGGTCATCAGCCGCTCATATTCATTAATATCTTTTGATCCTGACGCGGATAAGCCATTTTCAGTTCGTTCTGCGCCTTGCTTTGGACGACTTCCACGTTGTCGCTAAGCTCCATCTGGAGTGAGACCTGATCAATTTGGGCATCCAACGCTTCAATGTTTTCCTTGATCTCATTGTTGCGCGCCCCAATGGTGCAGATCTCGGCGTAACGTGCAACCATCAGTGATAACGCACAGAACGCCACAAACACGACAAACAGTGTGGAAATCAGGCTCTTTCTTGACTGAACGCGCTCGCGTTTTTGCGATAGCTCTTTGGCCTTTGCCGCCGCCTGTGCCTTGCTCTTTTTTTTGGGATCCACTTGAATCTTCTGAGCCGGGCGCGGCCTTGCTTCATGCCTCGTTGGATCGGTATTAATATATGCGACATTTCCCTGCATCTTGACTACTCTTTTTCCTGCAGGGTATTGTGTTATTTCATAATCGTATTTTCTTTGAGCTGACTGCATGCTGCACTCCCTATCCGCGCACCTCAAACACGCGCAGTTTGGCACTTCTTGACCGGTTGTTTTCCTCAACCTCTTGTGCCGACGGCAATATCGGTTTTTTTGTAACCACTTTTCCAAGCGGTTGCTTGCCGCATACACAAACCGGAAACTCACTGGGGCATTCGCACGGGTTTTCGAACCGCTTGAATTCCTGTTTCACAATTCGGTCTTCCAGGGAGTGAAAGGTAATCACGGCGATCCGGGCGTTTGGCTTCATGGCCTGCACGAAATGGAGCAGCGCTTTTTTTATTGCGTCTAATTCTCCGTTTACCTCTATCCTCAGCGCCTGAAACGTTCGGCGCGCGGGATGCGGGCCGTCTTTTCGTGCGCCGCTCGGAACCGCCTTCTTAATGACCTCAACGAGATGCCCGGTGGTTTCAATGGGTTTGTCGCTTCGTTCCCTCACAATGAACGAAGCGATTCTGGCTGCCCATCTTTCCTCACCATAATCCCGCAATATCCGTTCAAGGTCCTGCTGCGAATAGCTGCTTAAGATATCCGCGGCACATGCCGAGTCTTCTCTGTTCATGCGCATATCAAGCCTTGACTCTGAATGATATGAAAACCCCCTGTTACATTGGTCCAGCTGGAACGACGAGACCCCCAGGTCAAGCACCGCTCCGTCTATTCCATTTATATCAAGCATACTCAGTATGTCTTCGATATCCCGAAAATCGTTGTGGACGAACACCGTTTCGTCCGCGTAATCTTTGAGGCGCTCCTTGGCCTGCTCAATCGCGTAGGTATCCTTGTCGATACCGATCAGCCGCCCGCCCGGTGTGATTCTTTTGAGAATCTCGAGAGAATGGCCGCCTCCGCCCAGCGTTCCGTCAACAACCGTCATGCCGGGGCGCAAATTCAGCGCATCCACCGTTTCGTGCAGCAACACACTTGTATGAGCCATTGACTACACCCCATATGCCGCAAGCCCGGCTATCGCGTCGCTTCCGGCCACCTCGAGCATGTAGGCATCCCACTTCTCTTTGCCCCAAATCTCAGCACGGTTCGACGCACCGATCATCACGACTTCCTTGTCGATGCCCGCTTCATCACGAAGCTGCTGCGGGATGAGGATACGCCCCTGTTTGTCAGGCTCGCACCGGCTCGCCCCCGAAAAGATCATGCGAACATAACACTGTGCTTTCGCGTCCGACTGCGGAATGGCATTGAGCTTCGCCGCAAATTTCTCCCACTCTTCCTCCGAGAAGGCACTTAGACAGTTTTGGTTGAGACGCGTAATGTAAAAGGGTTCGCCAAGATCGGCTCTGAGCTTAGCCGGTACTGCGAGTCTGCCTTTTTCATCGACGCTATGGAAATAGCGCCCGATCAGCGATCCCTGCACTGTCTCTCCTCCGTCAGCCGCGATGCCTCGTCAGGCATCCGTCCCCTCCTGCCGGGCTTTAGGGTGTGGCGTCTACTTTTCACCACTTAGTGATTCTTTCTCACCATTCTTACCCACTTCTCCCCACATGCTTAAGATTATTCGGTATTGAAGCCGTAAATCCTTCTTATTTTTGAGTATTGTTTCAATTAAATTTTAATTATTGTAGCGTCTTGTTTCGGGGCGTACAATATATGGTGGAGAATGTATGTTTGCCAGAATGTACGTTTGTATATTTGGCGAAAACAGCTGTATAATGCAGAATAACGTCGATGCGCATTTGTGCTTGCGGTACGGGCAGGAAGCGTATAAAATTGGATTCGGGAGGGATTAACGATGAAGAGAAACGATCTGTTTCGCATCGGCGAAACGGCGGAAGACGATGAATTCGTCATCGGTGCTCAAGTGAAGAAGGCCCCCATGAGCATAAAGATAAGGCTGGTGATCGGCATTGCGGCGGCGGTACTGGTGCTCGCGCTGGCTGTGGTGCTGCCTTCGCTGCTTGAAGCGGCGGTTCCTCCTGCGGCCGGTCAGCCCTCCGGTGCCTCGTCAACGCCCTCGGTCAATGCGGTGCCCGCATCAAACGATGCCATGAGCGTGGGCGTTTACGCACCCGAGTGGAAAGCCGCGGCCTTGCAGCCGAATGTGGCTATTCAGCTTAATGAATACTCCCCCGCACAAAGCGATGTGCCGGGTCTGCCGTTTATCATATCCGTTAACAGTGAGGAACTCGAAAAAGACAGCATTCGCGTTGATGTGGACGCAGGTACTCTGATAACGTGGGGCGCGCCGGATTATTCCGTGAAGCAACGCGGCCAAACGTATGTGCTGTCGTCAGGTTATACGATTTATTGGGCGCCGCTTGACGATACGGGCAATCCGATACCAAAGTGCAATATGACGGTGACGGCTTATGACGGTGAAAATCAGGCGTATTCGGTGAGCGTTGTAATCAGCCAGACGGAAGATTTTAAGTATTCGGCAGAAATAAAAGAATAACGGAGGGGTAATCCTCCGTTTCATGATTTGGCGATATATTGCATCGATATGAATAGGCTTCCCCTTGGAGGGAAAGCTGTCGCTGACAGTTACATTGCTTTGCAGTTGTTATCCTGTGCAATCCGAAGAAAATGGCTTCCAAACATCATAATCTCAAGACCAGTATTCTGTAGGGCGCGATTTCCAAAGCGCGCTGACTTAATCGGCGCGTCAGGGAAGCCGCGCCCTACAGCGCACATCAACTACTACTGATTTTTAAACTTCGTGCTTACATTCACATAAATCAGCCCGAACACCATCACCGCAAAAAACAGCACCCACGAGGCGGGGACGATGATAAGCGGCGCGACGTTAAGCAACGCAAATATCCCGCCCAGCAGCAGCACACCCCCCGCCGAAATCAGCATCATCCCGACAAAGCGCGTCAGCGCCCTTTCATTGACCTTTGCTTTTTTCTCCGGCGAAGACGTGTTATACCCCGAAATGAGAAAGCTCAAATTGAACGCACGGATGAGAATGCCGAGAACAAGAAGCAATCCTCCCGCAAGCAGATTGGAAACCCACATACTTTTTTCTCCTTTCTTACAAGAAGACCGCCCCCGAACCGAGAGCGGTCTTGTATTAACTATGCAGTACCGAGGATTTAAGAAACCACATCGCCCTTGTAACTGATCAGCGACGCGTTGTGCACGCCCGGGATTGCCGAGAACGAATCAACCATGCCCGCTTCGCTCTCTCTCAAATTCATCTCGATGGTCAGCTCAATGGTGCCCTCCGAAACGATTTTAGATTTTAGCTTGCCTGAGGGCAGCTTGCGCAGCACCGTCTGCACCTCTTTCTTGCAGGCTTCATCGAAACGCAGCACCAGCATGAACGGCAGATTCTTCTTGGTTTTGAACAGGTTCCAAACCAGCAAAAGCACACCGATAACCGCCGAACCAACAAGCGACGGCAGATAATACTGAGCGCCCAGCGTAATGCCGCAGCCGATTGCCCAGAACATGAAAATTGTATCCATCGGATCCTTTACGGCTGTTCTGAAACGCACAATGGACAGCGCACCGACCATACCGAACGTGAGCGCAATATTGGATGCGACCACCATGATGATTAATGCCGTCACCATTGACAACATTATCAAGGAAGTACCGAAGCTCTTAACAAAAATCACACCGGAAAAAGTGAGCCGGTAGATTAAATAAACAAACAACCCGAGCACAAACGCCAGAGCAACTGTTATCAGTATGCCGACAAGCGTCACATCGCCCTGCATCTGAAACTTGTCCAAAAAACTTTGTTTGACGACATCATTCATTTTAAAATCCTCCTAGTCGAACTTTCTGCATAATACATATTTTGATATGGCGCTTCTGTGCGCCGCGTTCACATTACTGAGTATCGCCTTGATATATTCGGGCAAGTAGCGGTCGAACTTGACTTCGAGCACCATCATGCCCTCATCCAGCACCGGCATGGTGGGGGTCTGCGGGCTAAACACATCGTTAAGCCAAAGCCCGCCTTTCAAATCCTTATCAAACGTGATGCGCACATTTTCAATCGGCGACACAAACGCCTCGCGCCAGTAATCCACAATCACGCGGGCACTCAAGCCGTAGTTTTTCATCTGCAGCCAAATCTCGTTCGCCAGCGGTTCCGGCCGCCCCTCCAGCACGCTGAAATCTCCCGCAATCAGGCTGTCGCTCTCTTCGCGTGTGAGCCTTATGCTGACTTTAGATATATATTGGCCTTGCTTAATCTTCTTCTCAAAGCGAATTATATTGTCGCTGTAATTGTAGAAACGAATTCTGTATTTATACCGGTCGTCGGTTCCCGCAATCTTTTCTCTCAGCGCGCTTTCATTGACATCATCGAAATACACGCTGCGAATATGATAGTGGCCATTCTCATCCGCGTTACGGTCAAAAGCAAGCAGCGTTTTAATGGTGTTGCGGAGCAGCACATAATCGTGGTAATTAATATAAAACTTCAGCTCGTGCCGGAAATTAAGCTGACCGGCTGCAGCCGTGTCCCGCAGATAGTCGGTATCGTGCAGGTCGGTATGCGTTAATTGTGCCGCCTGATTGGATGAACGTTCGGTGTATCGCGTTTTCGGTGCTCTCTCGGGCTCTGCAAACTGAAGGCTCTGCCGCGCTGCGGGCTTGCTTTTCGCCGGTACCTTAACCGGCTGCCTTTGTACGGAGGCTCTCACCGGCCGATCTTGAGTTTCACCGAAAACATTCAGCTCGGCAGCGGGCTGCTGTCTCAAACTGTTGTAACGGCTGGCAAGTGCCGCGCCGCGCTTATCCGCCTTTTTTGTTTTCACCGAGGCGGAAAACACGCTGAGCTCGGGCGCCTCTGCTCTTCTTCCCGGTGAAGCGCTCCTCACCGCACTGCTCTTCCGGCTGAAGTCCTGTGTCGACAACGGCTGAATATCCTTACGCTTGGCGATCGGCGTCTGCTTTTTCAGTTTTCTGAATATGTCCTCATCCCGTGCCATAGTTCCTCTATCCTCAAAAATCCTGCCGTTTGCTTAAAGCGAACGGCCATGGATTGATGCGTGATATGCTGACTTGTTTTTACGGCTCTCACAGCCGTTTTTTGTTAAACCTGTGTAAATCACGAATGATTGTATCACGCTCATTTACAAAAGACAACACTTTGCGATCTATTTTTCCAGTATCACCCACCGCTGTTGAACGCTTTATTAACCGTTCGCGGTATCTCAGCCAAAGAGACTGCTCATCTGCTCGTCGGTGAGGTTAAACCCGCTTTTCATCTGGTCGTCGGTGAAGGTGAAATACCCGCGCAGTGTGGGCCCCGATATGCCAAGCTGGCTCTTTAGCTGCTTGAGCATTTCATATGGACGCTTTTTGGCAAAGGTGCGCATATCTTCAACCGCCGTGTTCCAATCGCGTTTTGTGTCGGTGAATTTTGCGCGCTCCGCAGGAATTTCAGCGGCGACCGACCCTGCCACTTGATCAATCACACCGATGAAATGATCGGTGGTATAGAAGGTTTCCATCGACCACGCGAACCGCTTCAAAAAAGCCTCCCGCCACGGCTTATACGACAGCAGCGCGTTAAACAGCGACGATCCGCTGACATCGCTGGCTCTGCGGCGCTCCAGCGTGTTATGCTCCGGCTCTCGGAACGACCAGCACATATCGTAAAAAATCTGCTTCCATTTGCCGCCCGGCACCTGATAAAACTCAAGGTTATTGTAATCCGAATTCGCCACATAGATCTGATTGATGATCAGGTCCATGTAGCTGTCTGTATCGAGCCTCTCCGCAAGATAATCGTAATTCTCTTTGAGAGACATATCATGCGTTGTATAATAAGTATAAAGCTCCTTGTATCCCTCGTTTGTGCCGTTTTTAATCCATTTCAATCCCGATCCGTAGAGCAGATTGATAGCGTTATCATCTTCAATACCTTCAACCTGTGCCACCCAGCTCTCGTTACGCTTTTGCTCTAGGAAATAAACGCCCCAGTACTGACCGTTCAGATAGACCACATACGTTTTGTAGGTTTGCGTAAGCGCGTTGGTTTTGCCGCTGATCAGGCTTAAAATCACAGCTTCTTTTATTTTGGCGTACCATTGATCCTGTCCGCCGCCGCGAAGCACAAGCGAGCTGTATTCGGTATACGGCAAGTCTGCAAAAAACGGGTACTCCATCGTCCCTTTTCCGTATTCGCTGCGTGCCATCACCGCAAAAGATTTTTGCTGGTTGTCTCGGCTGAAGCCGCCCTGTATACGAATGCCTACATTCTGCTGAAACACCTGTTTACCGCTCTCGTCAAACACCTCAAACGAAGCAAGTCGCTCCGATTCTTTTCCGCTTTTCAGATAGTTCGCCACCTGATAATGATCTGACGACCCTTCAATCAGCTCAGGAGCCGGGCCCAGTTCGTATATTCCTGTTTGCTTGTTAAACAAATCATCCGGGTTGCACACCAGCGATATCACCGGCAGCGTGTGCGCCGCACCGATTACATACGTGGTCGTCACCGTGCCGCTGTCTAAATACCCCTCCCGAAACGCCTTGGCGCGAATCATCCCCGTGGCGCTCATCGGTATCGGCCCGGTATACGGCGTGGAGCCCGCCGTGGGCACCGTGCCGTCGGTTGTGTAATAAATCGATGCCCCCTCCGTAGCGCAAGAGAGCGTCACCGTCTGGGCACTCGGGTAACTGCCCGCCGGAATGTCCGCCTTCGGGTCAGCCACGAACCCGCTGCTCGGGTTTGCGTTGGCCGTGCCGGGTGTCGGCTGCGTAAAATAAAAAACGCCGTCCTGCTGAGCCATTCTGCCGACTGACAAACCGCGCGGCAGCGTATCGATAGTAAGCTTGTCCTGCAAAACGCCTTCTGTATTAAAAAGAGCCAGTACCTCTCCGTCTGCGCTCAGCTTAAACGTGGTATGTACATAGTTTTTTTTTATGGTTTGATCGTTAGCCAGGCCTGACGCGAGCACCGTATAATACTCACCCGGCGCGAGCGTTTTGTCCGGCAGACGGAATTTACCGGGGTTTCCCGTGTTGTCCGTCAGACCGTAGCCCGCGAGGTTCACCGGCTGGCTGCCGCGATTGTAAAGCTCGATCCAGTCGTATGTTTCGCCATTGCTTTCAGCTAAAAAGTCCTGATTCGATGTCATCACTTCGCTGATGAAAATATCGCCGAACGCAATCGGATGTGCCTCAACAAACTGCTGACTGCCCTCATCCGTATTCACATAGCCCGGTGATGGCTTGCTCGTCAGTGCCCAGTCGGCAGTGTATGCCGTGCCATCGAATGTGCGCGCAAACGCCATATCCGCCTGTGAATCTGAAACCGTGACCTGATTAAGAATCAGCCCTTGAGGAGACGCAAGCGTAATCACCTCTTTAAACGAGGATATGCCAAAGCCTGCATGAATCGCTCCCTTTTCAATATCCGTGGCCTGTTCGTTGCCCGACGCAAACACAACCATGTAAGTGCCCGGCTGTATCGTCACATCGGGGAACTTCCAGCCAAGCACGTTCTGCGGATTGTCTGATAAGCCAAAACCATTCAAGCTCACCGGCTCCGCGCTCTTGTTGAAAATCTCCACATAATCGCTGTATGCGCCGGTGTTGTCCGTTAGTGTCGTTTTGTTGGCCGCCATCACCTCGGTGATCAGCAGCGGCGATTCCGGTGCGTAACGGCTCGCAGCAAACGCCTGCGCGCCAGCGTCGTCGTTTGCGTAACCTGGTGTGGGGCTAGATAACACACTCCATGTATTTATATCAGCCACTGTGCGCCCCACCGACACGTTTTTGGCCTGCTCCTCGTATTCCGCTTGGTCTAAAAACTTGCCGGAGGCATCCACAAGGTATATGCCGCCGCCGTCGGCACTGAGCTTAAACCCAGCATGCAGCACACCGGCGGGGTCGGTTTTGGATTTGCCCGACGCGAACACCACCATATAGCCGCCCGCTTTGAGCGTGACATCAGGAAATGCCCATTTCACCGTTGCTTTATCGTCTGAAAGCCCGAGGCCCGATAGGCTGACATCAGCACTGCCCGGGTTGTAAAGCTCAATCCAGTCACTGTTGTCGCCCTTGTCATCATATATACAGCCGCCGTTGGAGGCCATGAATTCGTTAATGAGAACACCCGAAGCGACGGTCTGACCTGCCTCTGCCGCCGGTTTCTTCTGCTCGCTTTGGATTATAAAAAATATGCCGACACATAATGCTGCCGCTAAAATAATGGCTATAAAAGCTTTCATTGCTCTCAAGGCTTGTACTCTCCCCGACTAAAAAATAACACCACCGGACACACAAATACCAGAAATGATTTTATCACGCATGACGGCAAAACACAACCGACCCTAATCCATAATTCCAACTTCTATTGTATGATCTTGTCTTTTTTAGGTGTAGCTCACGACAAGTTCGCCGCTGTTGTTTGTCAGTTTTTCCGTCAACCGCTACTGTGAACTCTTTTAGCTCAAACTTTTTATTCACGCCTTATGGCTGAAAAATGCGTCACAAAACCACATAAAAAACGGCCCATCTGAGCTTAGACGAGACGTTTTTTTATTTTGTTCCATTCACGGCTAAATTTTTTTATTTCTATTGAATCTATCAATCACCGTGTCAATTTGTATCATTTAAGCCCAAATCAATCGGTTCCACATAGTCTCGCGAGTATTGCAGCGTATCCATAGTCAAATACCCGTCCGTGAGCGTCACCGTATACGTCGTCCCGGATAGTTCGTCGTGCAGTATCCACGAAGCGGACGCGGCATCGAACTCATACGTGCCGCCGAAGGAAAGCTCCAGCATCGTCATCATGTACGTTCCGTCGGCAGAAAATTCGAGTGTTCCGCCGTAACCCGTCGTCTCATACCATAGGCCGGTGATATCTCCGCCTTGCCCGACTTCACCCGACACCGTTTCCTCAGGTTCGGGTAAAGGAATGGCTGCCGTTTCGTTTTCGCTCGGCGGCTGTGCCGTTACGCTGACCACGCCTGCCACATCGTCTATATAAGCGTCCACGTCAAAGTCGTCTTCGACCTTCTCAAAAACGCCCATACCTTTAACTTTGATGCCGTCATTCGTCATCGCAAACGCATACGTTTTATCTTCCACGATGAGCACACCCATTCCCTTGGTGTCGTCATACTGATATTGTCCCTTGAACGCAGCGTTAACCGAATAAACACGCACGCTGCCGCTGTTTTTGAACTCAAGTGCTTCGCCCCTGTCTTCGCTGACCCAAAAGCCGCCCACAGCAGGCGCTTTGGGCACGAGTACACCGGGCCACACAAACATGACGACAGCCGCAGCCGCAAGCAGTACCGCACCGAGGATAAGTCCTGCGATAAGCCCCGTCCGTTTTTTTGCGGTTGGCATATGCTGACAGGGCATCCCGCTGTATACGCCCTGCGGCGGGTATGGCTGCTGATTCGCGTCTCCCTGCGGCGGATACGGCGGCGGCATATAAGCCGGCTGCGAAAACGAAGACTCAGCTTGAACGCCCGAATCCTCAGACGGCGCGGGTATCACGTCTTGTTTCAGCGGTTTACCGCAGGCCAAGCAAAAAGCTGCGTTTTCGGGGTTGCTATGGCCACATTGCGAACAGAACATAGCGTTATCTCCTTCACATACATTTGATAAAGACACCATGATGCAATGATTTTTTTCCGCCATATTAAGTATGCGTCAAGCAGCGTCAAGCCGCCTGAACCGTTATGAAATTATGCCAAGACCGATAAGCAAGAATACAGCAACAATCACCACGACGAGAGCCCCGAAGATAATGATGGGACCTTTCTTCACTTTCACTTTTCCTGTTTGAGGAGGGATGCCGTTAACAAGAGCCAGCCCGCAGTCATCACAGACTTTTTTCGGTTTTTTATAGGTTTTTCCGCATTTTTTACAATACATGAATTCCTCCGACGATGTTTTTGGTTCATTTTATCATATTAATTTTCACACGGCTATGGCAATATACCATAAATACACGCATTTTACTGACAAAAACTTAAAAAACCCTGCGTAAATTCGGTTGCAAAACATGTTGGCTTATGTTAAAATACCATTCGTTATCAAAACGAGAATCAATAAATGGAGGTTTGGACACTTGCCTAATATCAAATCGGCGGAAAGACGCATGAAAGTTGAGGCGAAGGCCAATCTGAGGAACCGCATCATCAAATCCGAGCTCAAAACAATCGCGAAGAAATTCCAGGCAGCAGTGGCTGAGGGACAAAAAGACGCGGCAACCGAGCTTTATAAGGAATACACCGGTGCGCTGGATAAAGCGGCTCTTAAGGGCACGATCCATAAAAACGCTGTGAATCGCAAAAAAGCGCAGATCACAAAAGCGTTTTCTTCAATGACAGCTTAAAGCCCACATTCACGAAGATTAAGCCCCTAAGGGTTCTCCTTGCGGGCTTTTTTGTGTTGCCCCGAAAACAGTTCTATAGTCCGTAGATGCTGACAAGCGCAGCGTTCAGCGCAAGCTCGGCATCCGCTTGGCCCGATTTGATACCAAAATCGAGTTCAGCCAGCCTCTTTAGCCCTTCACGCAGCTGCGCTGCGGAAAAGCGGCCGCATTCTTTAACGAGCATACGCGCTGCATAGCTCTTCACATTTAACGCCGATGCGATACGCTCTTCCGCAAAACCGGCATCCAGCATCGTTCTCGTTTTGTACATATCCCTCACCTTGCGTGCAAAAAGGCCAATCAGCCCTTCGGGGCTTTCGGATTCCAAAATCTCCGCGAGCAAGTCGCGTGCGGCCTGTGCTTTCTTCTCGGCGAAAAGACGGTGTATCTCAAACACATTATACTCTAGCGAGCGCGATGCACAGGCCTTCACATGCGCCGATGTGATTTCCTGAAAATCGCTGTATACGGTGAGCTTGGCCAATTCGTTTTCTAGCGTGAAATAGTCGCAGCCGGAAAGAGAAACAAGCTCTTCGGCTGTCTTCATCGACATGCGCGCCCCCTGAGCCTTGGCTTCAGCCATCACAAAATCCGCACAGGCAGCGGCTGTGGGCGCGGCAAACTCGCGCACGTCGCCCAGCTCACTGATGCGTTTATAAAGCACGCGCCGCTTGTCGGGCGATTCGCTGCCGCACAGCACCAGCACGGTGGTCTCCGGCATTTTATCCACATACGCCGCCAGCTTTTTGGCTTCTTCGGCGCTGCCGGATGCATATAGCCACGGGCAATCCAGCACGGCCAGCAAGCGGTTTTCCGCCATGAACGGGTATTCGGCACAGGCCGCAATCAGCTCGTCCGCTTTGGGGCACGATTTGTATTCTGTGATGTTGAGCGTTTCATATGGAATATTAAGCGCGCTTTTAAGCTTCTTTAAACTGCTGCGCACCATATAATTATCGCCCGCAAAAATGTATAGGTTTTTCATTTACTCACCATAAATTTGATCTGTGATATCCTCTGCGATGCGGAACGTAACCGCATGGTCTTGCTATGCTGTTTTCTTATACGGGTATAATACCACGGCTTTTGTTTCATCGTCCAGCAGAACCGTGTGCCCCACGTTGAGCGGCACCATCTGTGCACCCGCATCGCAGGGTTGATCGACCCGTATTCCTGTATACCGCAGCAAACTCTTCCAAACTGTTTAGCAGCGAAGAAAATGTGGTATATATTACTAAAATAAATTCACAGCTATGTCGGAGTTATCTCCGGCTCTGGAGTATGTTTATGACAAAAGCCTTTAAGAAATTGACAGCGTTGTTGTTAACGTTTGTTCTGGCCTTTTTATTTATCCCTTCGCCTGCGCTGGGAGATGACGGCTTGGCATGTTACCCGGAGAAGCCGCCGGAGCAGTACCGCGACGGCGGCATGTCGATGCCGGTTTCTACAATCCATGACGACTCGTCCGGTTCGGTAATGAATGCCGCTTCCTTTCTCCCCGCATACCGTCTGGACGACTCACGGCTGACGCCTGTGAGAAACCAGATACCTTACGGCACCTGCTGGGCCCATTCAGCCATCGGCTCTGCCGAAAGCATATTGAAATCGAACAATTTGGCAGACAATCCTGACTTTTCAGAATGGCAGCTAGCTTATATCGCCTTTACAAGTGTGGATGGACAGCCCTGCTATTATCTTTCAGCCGGGGAAACCCCATATAATGTCGGCGCGAACGACTGTAATGCTGCGGCGATGTTCACGCGCGGTGTGAGCCCCGTTTGGGAATATCAGGTTCCTTATGACAGCGGCACGCCTTCTGCTGTGTACGCACCTGAATACACGCTGAAAAGCTGGTCTATCGCCCACAAGGTATCCGACACGCAGGACAATACCGAATGGAAAACAATGCTGATGGAAAAAGGCGCTCTATCAATCAGCTACTTTCACAATCCCGGCTACTGCTATGAAGGAACAACCACCAGTTACTATAATCCGGTGTTTTCGTATACCAACCATGCGGTCACTTTGGTTGGGTGGGACGATAACTACGCCGCGTCCAACTTCAGGAATACCCCACCCGGAGATGGTGCCTGGATTATTAAAAACAGTTGGGGTGCCGATTGGGGCGATGAGGGTTATTTCTACATCTCTTATTACGACAAAACTTTAAACACGGACGCCGGTGCGTTCGAACTCATGCCAAGGATTGAGAACGAGAAAATGTATACCCACGACGAACTGGGCTGGCTTTTGAATCTTGCTTTTGACGAAAGCGAAACCGTTTATACCAAAAGCGTATTTACTGCGACCGGTTCGGAAAAGCTCACGACAATTGGCATGTACACCAAGTCCGACAACACCGATTACACAATACAGATACGCACAGCCAACGCATCCGGAAAGTTTGTTAACGCCTGGGGTACGCCTCAGGCCGGTACGGTGACCGACGCGGGGTATGCGCGCGTTGATTTGCTAAGCCCCGTATTTCTGTCTTCCGGGCAGCAGTACGAGGTAATTGTCAGCTACTCAAGCCCCGGTACCGGCACCGCTCTGCCGGTTGAGTTTACGCCGTCGAGCCGGTACGCACCGGGGCAGTCGTTTTGTTCCACCGACGGCACAAGCTGGACAGACCTGTACAAGTATTTTCCCCTCGGGCCCTGCGATACGTGTATATTCGCGTTTACCTTACCGGAAAGCGCACCCACGCGCACGGTGACGTTCCATGTGCAGGGCGGCAGCGAGGTTGATTCAATAGTCACAACCGCAGACTCATTGCTTTCAGAACCCATTTCTCCCAAGAAGCCCGGTTACACGTTCGACGGTTGGTACATGGATCCGGCGTGTACAGACAAGTGGGATTTCGCCAATGACAGAATGCCGGACACCGATCTCTCGTTGTATGCCAAATGGACAATCAATCAGTATACCATCTTCTTTGACGGTCAGGGCGGCAGCACTGTCGCCCCTGTTTCGGCCAGCTACGGCGCTTTGATTCAAGCACCGGCTGCGCCCGCAAAGGAGGGACACCGCTTCCTTGGCTGGTATAGGGAACCGACCTGTGTCACCCCCTGGAATTTCAATTCCGATACGATACCGGCGGGCAACGTCACACTATACGCCGCCTGGACACCGTCACTCAAGCTGACACCGTCGGTGAGCGGCGGGCATATAGGAGTCGGCAAAAGCATTACATTGACGCCGAATGTTTTAGGTGGCTCATGGAGTTTTGACAGCACATATCTTTCGCGCACCGACAGCACCTTTACCGGGCTTAAAGCGGGAACCACAAGGGTGACTTATACAGCAGAAGGTCAAAGTGTTTTTATCGACGTTACTGTGTCGCAAGCCCCTGTAGGACTCAGCTATACGAAGACGGATGTGACGGTATACGGTGCGGCAGGCGGTTCCATAACCGTAACCGCGTCGGGAGGCAACAGCGGCAGATACGAATATGCCATTAACGGGGCGCCCTGGCAGAGCGCGAACGTATTCAGCGGACTAACCGCAGGCACATATACAGTGGCAGCTCGTGATGCGGAGAATACAAGCAATACAGCCTCATTCAGCGTCGCAATCGGGCAGCCACCGCATTTGGGGAGCATCCCTGCTAAAAAAATATCCGCTAAGGCAAATGCGGGGACCGCGTTTACCGTCGCGCCACCCGCGGCGCCCAAAGGCTATACTGTGATCTCGGTCACGTATACATCCTCCAATCCATCTTTGGCAACAGTGGACGAAAGCGGTAACGTGACGCTTCTGGCGGGCGGCAAGGCGACCATCACAACAAAGGTGGTATCGCAAACGACAGACAGTAAGGGCCGAGTGAGAACAAAGACAACGACGGTAATAAAGACGATTACCGTTCAGCAGCCTGTGGCTGCCATCTCGCTGAATCTTGGTGATGCCACGATTGCGCGAAAGGAAAAAGTCAAGCTGATCGCCTCGTTCGATCCAGTCACGGCCAGCAGCAAGAAAGTGAATTGGACATCTCGTAACCCCAATGTCGCTTCCGTGTCGAGTTCCGGCGTGGTCACGGGGAAAGCGGGCGGCACAGCTGTGATTACCTGCACCGCGAAAGACGGCAGCGGGGCTTCCGCAAGCTGCACCGTGACGGTGACACCCATTTTTCCCGCGGGCGTTAAGATATCAAAGACGGCGCTCACTATCAAAACAGGCAAAACGGCCTCGCTGAAAGCAACAGTGCTGCCCAAAACCACCGACTTTAAAACAGTCACATGGACGAGCAGTGGTTCTGCTGTTGCCACTGTGGACGCAAAGGGCAGGGTGAAGGGCATTGCACCCGGATCGGCTGTTATCACAGCGACGACGAGTAACGGCTTAACTGTATATTGTACGGTGACCGTTAAATAAAAGAGGCTCTGTTATATAGAGTATCAAAACGGTTATGCAAAAAAGGCTCTATGTCAATGGTTGTGGTGGACCAGGCCAAAGTTATCTTTGCAGGGTTTCAATCACCGAGAAGTGATTGGAACCCGTTTGCATTTAATGAACAGGTTTTTTATCTAGTCACCATATGTTTCAATAGAAATTTCATCTGCGATGCGGAACGTAACCGCATGGTCTTGCAGCGTTGTATACACCTCGCCGCTGTAATCCTCAAGGTTCTTCAGCGCGAGCGTGCTTGGATGCCCGAAGCTGTTCTCTCCCACGCTCACCACGCTGTACAGCGGCATCACAGCGCTGAGCGGCAGCCGATACGACGAATGAGCCGACCCATGATGCGCCGCTTTGTATATGTCTATCGGGCCAAGGCCGGTAAACAGCCGCGTCTCTATGTCTCCGGAGATATCGCCCGTCAGCAGCACGCGGTGGCCCTTGTGCTCAATCAGCAGCACCAGCGACAAGTCGTTCGTTTCTTTTGCGTCGCTGTCTGCGTACGGGTATAATACCACGGCTTTTGTTTGATCGTCCAGCAGAACCGTGTCTCCAGCCGACAGCGGCACCACACGGGCGTTTGGCATCGCAGCCGACACCGTCTCGTATTCTTGGGCGCTGCAATAAACCTTTTTGAGTATACCGCTGCTATAAAGCGCCTTAAGCCCCGTAAAATGATCATCATCGGTGTGCGATACAAATGCGGCATCCGGCGCGATGCCGTTGCGCACCGCAAAGCTCACCACCTCGTCCGCACTGCTTTGCGGCCCGCCATCCACAAAATAGTCGCCGCCCTGCGCCGTCCTTATGTACGCCGCATCCCCCTGCCCCACATCCAAAAACGTGACCGCCATACCCGTCGGCTGCGTCATTATCAGTACTATGATTACAGCCGCCGTCAGCATGCCGCTGAGCACGGTTTTCAGCCTTGCGCTGATTAATAAGTATTTTGATATGATGAACAGCAATATAAAACCGGCAATCGTCATAAACCACGGCGGCGAAGCCACGTTAAATGCGGCAAACGGCAGTACGGACAAAGCGTTAATCAAAACCAGCATCAACCGTATCAGCCAATCAACCACAAACGCGAGATAAGAGGCGGCTTCCCCGATGACAAGCCCCAATAGTGTGACAATAAAAACAAGTATCATAGCCAGCGACGCGAGCGGCAGCACCACCACGTTTGCAACAATGCCAACCAATGAGAGACGGTTGAACGATGCGGCGAGCACAGCTGTGGTTCCCGCTGTACCGCCGACCGCAGCGGATATCATTTCCGGCAGGCTCCAAGGCAATAGCTTGTCAAGCAGCCGCTTTAGCTGTGCGCCAAGGGTTAGCAGCCCGAAAACCGCGCCATAAGAGAGCTGGAAGCCGACCATAAACAAATCGAGCGGATTGACCATCAGCGATATAATAAACGCCAGCGCCAAGCCAGAAAGCGTATCTGTCTGTTTTCCGGTATGCCTTGCGAGCAGCAGCACTGATGCCATGATGGCAGCCCGGACGATAGACGGTGTTAATCCGGTGAGGCATGTATAAAAAACAATAAACAGTACTGTCACAACAAGAGACGCCCTGCGCCCAAGCTTCACCAGCTTGAAGAAGCCGTAAACAGTCACAATGAGAATCACCGCGTTCAAGCCCGATACGGCGAGCACATGCACCATCCCGGTATCTTGAAACGCAACGTATGTATCCGCATCGAGAGATTGCTTCTCCCCAAGCAGCATTCCCTTGGCCACCCCGGCGGTATCCCGCGCAAAAAGGTTATCAATCACATCGCTTAGGCTGCTGCGAATTTGTGCCATAACGGAAAGGAACGACGTGCTGCGGCCGGTCACCGTTACGGATGACGCAAACGCTTTATACTGTACTCCTTCCGACTTAAGATAGAGCCTTTCATCAAAGCCGCCGGGATTGCGTACACCGACCGGCACCTTAACATCTGCTTCGGCTTCAATCAGATCGCCGCTTTTCAATTGAGGAAAAGCGGGAGCATATAGCCGAATGCCACCGCACGCTATCCCGTCAAGCCTTGCGTCTTCCAGCATGAACACTTGGCTGCCGTGTTCGTTTGTGTATGGAACATCGGCCACATGCCCTGTCACCACCCTCATGCCGCTTTGATACGTCGGTGTGCTGACAGCCGAAGAGGCCAAAAACGATCCGGCAAAGGCCAGTGCCGCACAGACAAAAACAAATGCCGCCTTTGTTTTTTTCGCGAGCCATAAACAAACAGCCGCTGCGGCGATAACCGAAACGGCTGCAATGTATAGCGATGTGGCTTGTATATACCGTCCGAGCACGATGCCGGGCGCAAAACAAACAGCCATCACGAAGAGCGGGCGTCTGTTCATGACCTTGCCTATGGGCATCACGCGTCTCACGGCTAAACCTCGTAAGAGCGCATTTCCTCAATCAGCTCGGCTGACGGGAAGCTTTTTTTCACCTCATTTAAAATGTCGTACTCGTTGTATTCGGGAAAAATGTGTGTGACCAGCATGCGCTTCGCCTGCGCTTTCAGCGCAATGGCACCCGCCTCCACCGCATCCACATGCGGCGCGCCGGGTGTTTTGTCGCGCGAGAGAAAAGCCGCTTCCATCAGCAGCAAATCGGCACCCGCCGCAAACGGTGCCAGCCTATCCGTTTCGCGCGTGTCGCCCGAAAACACGAAGACCTTGCCGTCTGCCTCAAACCGCATGGCGTAGCTCGGAACCGGGTGCGGCATCAGCGCGAAGCTTACATTTATGCCGCAAATCTCTGCCGTCATGCCGTCTTCAATGATGTGCGCATCGATCATTCCGTGCGATTGAATCAGAGCGGATTCGGTTTCCGGCTGAGCCGGTAAGTAACTGAGCAAAGGCTGCGTTCTATGCCCCATCTTCTTGGAAGCATCCAGCGCGTATCGCAGCGTCAGCATGTCGCCCATATGGTCGGCATGCAGGTGCGAAAGCAGCAACGCGTCGATATCGGCCGGGCGAATCAGCCCAAGAAGCCGTGTTAATGAGCCGCAGCCCATATCGATGACAATGTTTTTTCCGTTATGCGACAACAGATAGCAGGATGTGCTGCCTCCCGCGCGCGGGTACGGCCCGTAACGCCCGATACATGTCAGTTTCATACCAGTATCCCTCTTGTTCTTTTTACCGGGTAATAAACGGCGACAGCCACTGCCACACCTGCCGCCCACTGTAGCAGGTTAAACGGCAGCGTGCCTGCGGCATATGTCCAGCCGAAAACCACCCATTCAAATACACCGTACCCTACCGTCATGATGGCACCACCGAGGATACATGCAAGAAAAAACTTGCCAAGGCCCACTTTTCTCATCATCATTGCGCACACGAGGCCCATCAGCGCCTTGATGACCAGCGTCGCAGGAATATAGATACCGCCGCCCAACAATATATCGGCCAGCATGCTGCCGATACCCGCCGCTGCTGCCGCCCACGGCGCGCTGACGAGTATACCGGAGCAGTAGATCACGCTGTCACCGATATTCATGTAAGCACCGCTCGTATTGACGGGTATACGAATAAGAAACGTAAATACAAAAACGAGTGCGGCCAGTATGCTCGATATCACGAGCGTCTTGGTATGGTTTTCCTTAGTCAATGCAGTCCTCCTAAATTGTCTTTTTAGATATTTTAATTCATTTTCTTGGCAGATGCAACGCCCGATTCGGTCTGTCACGCCCTTCGCCCCTGTTCATATACTGAAAAGTAGAATGATGATTGATGGGGGCTTTTGTTTATGTGTGGAATCGCAGGGATTGTAGATTTTGAAAACGATATGCTCAAGGAATGTGCAACGCTCACAGCCATGATGGATGCCATCAGTCACCGAGGCCCTGATTCGGCAGGTATGTTCTTAACACATCAGGCGGCTCTCGGGCACCGGCGCTTAACCGTGGTAGACCCGGCAGGTGGCAGCCAGCCGATGACGCGCAGCATCGGCACCAATACATACACCATCGTTTATAACGGCGAATTGTATAATACGCCGGAGCTGAAGGCCGAACTTTCTGATAAAGGCCACTCGTTCTTTTCGCATTCTGATACTGAAGTGCTGCTGATGGCCTATGTGGAGTGGGGCCCTTCGTGCGTAGAACGCTTAAACGGCATCTTCGCCTTCGCCATCTGGGACGAAAAAAAACAGCGCATATTTTTGGCGCGAGACAGAATGGGCGTAAAACCGCTGTTTATCACGCGCTGCGGCCACGCACTGCTTTTCGGCTCCGAAATAAAAGCCCTGCTTGCGCACCCGAAGGTTTCCCCCGTGCTCGATGAAAACGGCCTGCTTGAACTTTTCGCGCTGGCGCCCGCGCGCACAGCCGGCAAAACATTTTTCAAGGGCATTGAAGATCTGCGTCCGGGCGAGTGCATGACGTATTCTCCGCTCGGCACCTATGTGCATAAGTATTGGCAATTTGTCTGCGCGGAGCATACCGATAGCCTTCACAAAACCACCGAGACACTGCGAAGCCTCATCATTGATTCAGCAAGGCGGCAAATGGTGGCGGATGTGCCCGTGTGCACGTTTTTATCGGGCGGTGTCGATTCCAGCACACTCTCCGCAATAGCCGCTGCCTGCTCCGCTGAAAAGAACGAAAAGCTGAACACCTTTTCTATTGACTACAAAGACAACGATAAATATTTCTCAAGCAGCGTTTTTCAGCCGAACGCCGACTGCGAATACATCGACATCATGCGCCGCCATATAGGCAGCGAGCATATCACAAGTCTTTTTGATTCGGGCGAGCTGGTCGCCTCTCTTCGCGCAGCAATGGCCGCCCGTGATCTGCCGGGCATGGCCGATGTGGATTCGAGCCTGCTGCTGTTCTGCCGTGAAATAAAAAAACACGCCACCGTGGCGCTCTCCGGGGAGTGTGCGGATGAGATATTCGGCGGGTACCCGTGGTTTTACCGAGACGAGCTGCTAAACCTCGATATGTTCCCATGGGCCAATTCGCTTGAGCTGCGACGCAGCGTGATGGCGAAGGCACTTAAGGCACTGCCAATGGAAAGCTACGCCAAGGAGCGGTATTTTGACACCGTTGAAGAAACTCCGCTGCTCGGCAATGAAACGCCGCTTGAGCGACGCCGACGCCAGATGTTTTACCTAAACATCAAATGGTTCATGGCGAATCTGCTCGACCGCAAGGACAGAATGAGCATGGCTTGCGGGCTTGAGGTTCGTGTGCCGTTCTGCGACCACCGCATTGCCGAGTACGCGTGGAACATACCGTGGAATATAAAAAATATTGGCGGCATGGAAAAGGGCGTACTGCGCCTTGCCGTGAAAGACCTGCTGCCCGAAAGCGTGTACAACCGCAAGAAAAGCCCCTACCCCAAAACACACCATCCCGAATACACACGGCTGGTTTCCGCCGCTCTTACAGCTGTGCTGGCTGACCCTCATGCGCCGATACACGCGCTGATAAACAAGCAGACCGTGGAAGTAATGCTTGGTTCACTGAGTCTGCCAACGCCGTGGTTCGGGCAGCTCATGACGGGGCCGCAGCTGTTTGCGTTTTTGCTGCAGCTCAATATGTGGCTGGAAGATTACAAGGTAGAGATTGAAATTTAATAATCGTTAATAATTTAATTCAGCGATCACGAAAAGTCCCATACCGCGATACATAGTCTCTTCATTTTTCGAGAACGATACGCCGAACTTTTTCCTTGTCAGGACAAGGCTAAAATGCCGAACAAGTAAAAGCAACGAATCCGACCAACAGGTCATGTAAACATGAAATGCAATCGACTGCATAGCCGAAAGCATTAACGTCATCAGCAAACGAAAATACTTAAAAAGTAGTCATTCCACCGGCGTCGTTATTCCGCTACGCAGGTAGAATGTGTGTCATTGATCGCTTTTCATGAAACATATCCTTGTCATGACAAGGATATTACAACTGGCTGATAGGCTTTGAATCTTATTGTCTGCGCATGAGCAGGCAACGTTAGCATTTCTCCCTATCAGCCGCCGGTTAAGAGTTGTTTTTAATGATGCCGTAATTCCTCAGGAACGGATCGGATATGTTTAAATGCCCGGCAAGGCTGTCCATCTGCTCCCCCTCCACGAGAAACTGCACCTTATTGATGCCGTCCATCGCTGTCACGGTATTTACCATCGCAAAAACAAGCAGCATCTCGTTCTTATCCGATAGCCCGTCGCAGGCTTCTTTGAAGTTGTTAGACAAATTGACATAAGCTGTATCTCCCGAAACATTGACAGAAAGAATATCATCCTGCGTCATTCCCGAGTACTGCACTGTTGTCACATTGTTTCCATCGCCCGTTTGAGGCCCGCGCATCAACGCGCGCACACGTTCCAGCGCGCTCCATATTTTGCCCTGCTCCATGCTGCGCGATACCTCAAGCAGCAGCCCTGAATTGGCATATTGGAAATATAGCGGTGCGCTTGAACCGACATACCCGTAATAATCGCTTCTTTTTGCACCAACACTACCGTACCCGGTTTCCATCTGTGCGTTGCCTGCAAAAAAACGAATTTCTCTGGTGCCCGGCACAAAACCGGTAATGCTATATACCAGCGCCGCAAGCGACAAACGCATCTCCTTGGAGTCAGTATAAACAGCGCCAGAGGGCAACGAACTGAAGTGCAGCTCAACGTCAATGGTTGAATCATCATTCGCCACCACAACAGGATCACCCGTGAGCGCCGTACCGAACATCAACGGATTACTCATCACATTTGTGTTTTTGGGCCCCTTTTTCAGCTCATCAATAATTGATGAAATATAGCTTGCTGTGTTGTTGCCCGAAGCCGTAACAGTGTACGTTATAGATCGCACCTCGGGCAGTATATAGTCTCCGCTCGCCGAAACGAAATAAAGTACGGTGTTGATATCAATGGTTCTCGGAACATCGGGTACCGTTTCTGTTTCAATCGAGCTATTGGTCACAGAAGGCGACGGTGAAACCGCCGCATTGGCATCCGGTACAGTCGCATCCTCCAAAACATATTTACCCCTCGCGCTTGCAAAGGCTTCATCCACTCTTACAGTCTGTTTTTTAAGCGGTCCGTACGGATATCCTTGCAAGCCTTCTCGCAGTCCGTTATAAAAAACATTCACCCCGGTTGCCCCAAGAATATCAACAATGGTATTTGTTATCGCCAGCTCCAGCATATACTTTTGTTCATTCGTCATCGGCAGGCCGTCGTATTTAATATAAACGTTTGCCACGCCGTTGGAAAACTCGATAGAATCCAGTGTCATTCCCTCCGGCGCGACACCAGTGAGGCTGTTGTTGGACGGGCCGGTCAACAGCGCCTGTACCGCCGTTTCTGCGGGGTTTCTGTCCTGCTTAATGTTCAGCAGCCGAACATCCGCGGTCAGCGTTTGGGTTTCGCTGTTGAGGAAATAAACAGCCGCTTTCTTGGTGCTGACCATCGAATCGATTCCGCTCAAATCAAGCGTACCGCCCGGAATCTCCCGTCCGGCACCTTTGGCATCCTGTATCACGCCGCAGCCCGAGAGCAGCATGCACAGCGCCAGCACCCAGGCAAAGAATCGCTTCATTTTATCACCCCACGTTGATCAGCACGTTGACAATTGACGAATAAGATACCTTCCACAGTTCCTCTTCCCTCACCATAATCACAGGGATCATTGTTCGCTCAATGTCTCCGTTACGCGTTTTAATTTTATAATTGAGCATTACCACCGCCGACTGTCCGTCACTCGATACATTCACGCCCATCGGCAGGAACGAATCGAGCTGATAGTCTGTTTCGTTCAGCTCGGCAGAAAAATCGTCGCTGTCGGGCTTCACCGTGCCGTCAATATCCGTGTAAGCCGTATAGCTGTATAACTGAGCCCAATTCTTTTTGTAATACGAATCGAGTGCCCTTTCCAGTGTTTTTTCGGGCGTCAATATATAATCACCGTTCCACGTGAGCGCGTCGAGCAACTTATCTTCACTGCTGATGCCCACCTCACTTTGCATAATGCCGTTGCTGTTGTTGTTACGCTGCACGTTGATCTGCACACGCGAATATTTTCCCATCTCGGTGATGGTATCGGCGATTGAATAGATCGCGAGCAGCCGGCGTTCCGTCGAGGACGTTTCATTCAGCGTCGAGGGAGGCGGGTCCGTTGTTAAAAACTCTTCGCTGAGTGTCACAAACAAGTAATCCTCATTGTTATCCACGCTGACCAGTGTCACACCGTCCCAGAACAAACCGGCCAAGTCACTGCGTTCGGCCGACGGCCCATTAATAAGCGCTCTTATCACAGCTTCCTCACGCTTTTGGCTCACCGGCACATCCACCGAGCGCGTTTCGCCCGCAAGCAGCTGCTCACCCTTGTACGCGTAATACAGCGTGACCCGGGAGGTGTCTTTATTGGCCGATTCCGCCTTGGGATTGATATCGGGTATGTTTTTACCTGTCGCTTCGCCGCCCGCTGCCGCGCAGCCGGATAATATCAGTACGAGCGCCATCAGCGCCGCTGTCATTCTGTTTTTAACCATGCTTGCCTCCTTAACCCTTAATCGGCAGATACAGCGTAAACACACTGCCAAGGCCTTCCTCACTCTGAACTTCAATGCTGCCGCCGTGCAGCAGCGCAATCGTCCGCGCGATGTAAAGCCCAAGACCGCTCCCGCCTGTTTCCCTTGCCCGCGCTTTGTCGACGCGGTAAAAACGATCGAAAAGGTGCGGCAGCTCACTTTCGGGTATGCCGCAGCCGTCGTCCTTAATCTCGATAGCGGCATTGACACCGCTCTTTTGCAGCGACACCCAAACATGCCCGCCGCGTTCCGAGTATTTAATCGCGTTGTCGACGAGATTCATCACCGCCTGCATCACCTTAACGGCATCACAGTAAACCTCAAGGTCGTTGTTAACGGTATAGATCAGCGTGACATCTCGTTCATACGCAATCGGCTTGAGCGCATTGACTGTTTTATTGATCAGTTCACTCAGCAGAATCTTTTCTATTTTAAGCGCTTTCGTTTCGCTGTCCGTCTTTGCAAGCGACAGCAGACCCGAAATAACATCGGTTAAACGGTCGATTTCGTTGTTGATGTCGCCGAGGAATTCCTTGTATATCTTTTCATCCACGCCGTCTTGGTACAGCAGCGATTCAATGAGTATCTTCATGGAGCTTAGCGGTGTTTTAAGCTCGTGCGACGCATTGCTCACAAACTCACTGCGCTTTTGGTCCATGTTCTCCAGCTTTTCACTCATGGTGTTAAACGTATCCGCCAGTGCCGCCATTTCGTTACGGCCCGATACGAAGATGCGCTGGTGCAGGTTGCCGCGCGAAATCGAAAGCGCGACGGATTTGAGCTCGTTGATTGGGCGTGTGATATAGCCGGAGAACACCACGCTGATAATCAGCACCAGCAGGCTGGCTGCCACCACGATTAAAAAAACGATATTGACAAACTCCTGTGTCAAATCCACAACGTCCTGTATGTCTGCGGAATACAGCACCGCCCCGATCGTCTCGGATTCCGAAACCATCGCCGCTGTATAATACACCGCATAAAACGGTTCTCCAGTGCTGTCATCAATTTTGTGAAAACCATACGAGGTATTGGACGTGCCCAGCAGCACATCGGAAATTTCTTTATGCGCCAGCTTTTGCCCGTTCAGCACTGAAAAGCTGTCGATTTGAACGATGCCCGACTCATTCAGCACCAAAAAACGGCCGCCGAATTCCTTGGAGCTTTGTTCGGCCAGTTCGTACATCTTCTTCGCGTTGGCGCTGCTCATATACGGTGCCATTCTTACCGCCACATTGCTCGTGTTTTTCAGCTGGTCGCGCACGCGAATATTCACGAGATAATCCTCGGCAAGATAAGAAATGACAAAAGTGACCGCCACGAAAGCGACAGCGGTCACGATCAGATAGATAAACACAAAACGCCACCGTATGGAATACAGCAGGTTATTTATCCGAGAAATAGTAGCCCACTCCCCACTTTGTCATGATAAATTCGGGTTTCGCCGGATTATGTTCGATTTTTTCACGCAGCCGCCTGATATGAACATCCACAGTTCGCAGGTCTCCCAAATACTCGTACTTCCATATCAGCTCGAGCAGCTTTTCTCTGTCATACACCTTGCCTTTGTTGGTGATGAAAAGCTGAAGCAGGTCGAACTCCTTGGCGGTTAACGCCACGTCTTCCCCGTCGATCTCCACGCTTCTGTTCTCCATGTTCACCATCATGTTGCGCGCGCGCAGCACCTGCGGTTCGCGCGTTTTCTCGGTGCCCTCCATACGGCGAAATATCGTTTTAATACGCGCTTTAAGCTCCAGCATGTTAAACGGTTTGGTCATGTAATCGTCTGCGCCGAATTCAAGGCCCATAATTTTGTCCATATCGTCGTCCTTGGCTGTGAGCATGATGATGGGCACGTTCGACATGCTGCGTATGCGCTGACACACCTCCATGCCGTCGATTTTGGGGAGCATCAGATCGAGCAGCACCAAATCGTATTGACCCGCCGAAAACATTTCGAGCGCCTGTTCGCCGTCCAGCGCTTCATCCACCGAATAGCCGTCCTGCTGTTCGAGATTGAACCGAAGACCCTTGATCAAGCTCGGCTCATCATCAACGATCAGTATACGTTTCATACACGTTTCTCCTTTATCGTCTATAACAATCAAATAATATCAAGACCGATTATACCACAATATGAAAAATAATAAAATCCTATTGGATAAAAGCAAATAACCGTCGTGAATCCGATGTTTGACAATTACTATACTTTATAGTAGTCTATATTATATTATTAATAGCAGGAGGTACCTTATGCAACATGTCAGCAATAGCTTTGAAGCCTTTATGAAGGAGAGCGGCGCAGTCGGCCCCGCTTTTATGGAGATGGTGATGAAAGCGTCTGAGGGCAGTGCGCTCGATAAGAAAACATCTGAACTTTCGTACATCGCGGTATTGGCCGCCGTGCGGCTGCAGGGCGGGCTGCCTTTTCATGTGAAATCCGCCAAAGCAGCGGGTGCGACGCGTGAAGAAGTTGTCAGCGCCATACTCGTCGGTATCACGGCGGTTGGGTTAACGGTGACCGAGGCTCTGCCGATAGCGCTGCAGAGCTATGACGAGGAGTAACGGCCTATGTCCGCCGTCGATTTGGTGCTGCTCGGCATAGTATCTGAGCAGCCCTGCAGTGCCTACGATATACAGAAAAACGTTGAATACAGGAATCTATCGAAATGGGTCAAAATCAGCTCGCCGTCAATATACAAAAATGTGCTGCGTCTTGAGCAGAAGGGCTATTTAAAAAGCGAAATAATGCGCGAAGGCAAAATGCCCGAAAAGGCGGTTTACACCATCACCCCCTCAGGCAAAGAACACTTCGTGTCCTTGATGAAAGAGACAGCGACGCGTGCGGTGAATGTGCTGTTCGATTTTAATGCCGTGATTGCCGGTTTAAACAAGGTTCCAAAGCCGATGGCGCTGGAGCTGATTGGCGACATACGCTTAGGCCTGAGTGAAAGCAAGGCGTATATGGAGAGCATGGTGCCGCAAAGAGAGCACATACCGCTTGTGGGGCGCACGATACTCGATCAGCAAATACAGGTGCTTGCCACGTTAATGAATTGGATCGACAGCTTTGAAAGCGCGTTTGATCGAGAGACATAAATAATCCTCACTTGAAAAACACCAAAGAAAAAACACTAGCGTCCCGAAGGAATGGTCGTTTGATCTGCAATAAGAAAGAGTATCGCGGCAAACGCCGCTAACAGGTTCCTTTTTTCAATATGAGCGGTCGTCATGAGCGATACGGGGATCGTTCACTACAATTCGAATGAAAATATTGCTTTATACCAACACTCATACAAGTTATTCTCATTACGCAAGCACCCTTGCCTCCCTCGCTGAGGGAGGTGGCAATTGTCGGATGTCAATCCGGCAATTGACGGAGGGAGTTTGCAGCGAACATGCGTATCATGGCGGGCGGGTCAAGACGCCGCCCCTACGATTCGAGAAGAACGATACGGGGATCGCTCATTACCATAGCGGAAAAATGCCAAAGAAAAAAAGAGAGGTCTGTACCCCGAATGGGTATGTTGCAAATCCCTGAACGACACAGGGGTCGTTCACTACATTTCGCACAGCGAAAATATGCTAAGGAAAAAAAGAGATACCTGTAACCCCGGAGGGGTATAGTCGCAACATGGCTGTTTCGCAGAATCTCGCAGGCGGGCACAGAGACCCGCCTCTACGAATCGAAGCATATTTGCGTCATATCCGCACCAATGCACGTTATTCCAATGGCGCAATCACGGAAGGAGTTTGCATTCGTTCTTGGCATGTCTTTGCGGGCGGGTCAGAGACACCGACCCCAAGCTGCTGAACGACACAGGGGTCGTTCACTACATTTCGCACAGCGAAAAATATGCCAAGGAAAAAAAGAGATACCTGTAACCCCGGAGGGGTATAGTCGCAACATGGCTGTTTCGCAGAATCTCGCAGGCGGGCACAAAGACCCGCCTCTACGATTCGAAGTATTTTTGTTGCTCGCTCAAGAAAGTATACCAGAATCCTGAAGGGATATGTCGCGGAACGGGCACACGCGGAGGTCGTTCCCTACTGTTCGGCGCGTTATAGAGCGCGACATCGATGCCTTTTTTATTTTCTTCCTTTGTTCTTTCCGGGCCAATCCATTTCCGGCTTATTTTTCAGGCGACCGCCATCCGGCCTCCTTTTCGGTCCGTCCGTGTCCGGCTGCTTTTTCTGTACGGCTGAACCCGTCTGTCTTTTTGGTCTATCCTCATCTGTTTGTCTTTTTGGCCGCGCGTTTGACGGCTTATTCAGCCTATCCATAATCTGTTCTTTTAGTCGGGCATTGTCCGATTTCTTATGCGAAACAGATGAGCCTGTCTGCTTCTTCGGTCTATCCAAGTCAGTCTGTCTTTTCGGTCGATCCGATTCCAACGGTTTGCCCGGTCTATGCGCGTCAGCCTGCTTTTTCGGTCTGCCCGAATCTGTCTGCCGTTTCGGTCGGTCAAAGCCCGATTGAGTTTTTTGCTTATCTGAATCCAACCGTTTCGGTCGGTCCGCAGATGCAAGCCTGCGCGTCTTCCCCCCGCCCTGCTTGGGCGCTTCGGGCGGCACAAGCCCGTCCTTGCCGAATTCTATCAGATCCTCGCGCCCCGCTTCTATCAGCGCCTCTCTTATCAGCGGCCAGTTTTTCTTGTTATGAAAAGCGAGAAGCGCACGCTGCATCGCCTTTTCCTTAGGCGTGCTTGCCACATAAACACTTTTACCGGTCAGCGGGTTGATTCCCGTGTAATACATGCATGTGGAGAGCGTTCCGGGCGTCGGGTAAAAATCCTGCACCTGTTCCGGCACAAACCCCTGCTTTTTTAGCGTCACCGCCAGCTCAATCGCGTCATTAAGCGTGCTGCCCGGATGCGACGAAATATAATACGGCAGCAGAAACTGCGGTTTGCCCGCGCGCTTCGTCACCCCTTCAAACCGCTTGGCAAAACGCTCATAAACGTCGTATTGCGGCTTGTTCATAAGCGCGAGCACCTCGGGGCACACGTGCTCCGGTGCGACCTTAAGCTGGCCGCTCACATGCTTTTTCACGAGCCGCTCAAAAAAACGGTTGTCTTTATCGGCCATGATATAGTCGTACCGCAGGCCGCTGCGTATAAACACGCGTTTCACACCCGGCACGGCTTCCACTGCCTCGAGCACCTCGTTGATACCCTTATGGGTGACCTTTAATTGCGGGCATACCGTGGGCGACAGGCACGTGCGCGTGCAGCTTTGCGAATTCTTCGCCGTGCATATCGCGTCGTAAAAGTTCGCCGTGGGGCCGCCAACATCGGAAATATTGCCCTTGAAATCACGCATCCGCGTCATGCACTTCGTTTCTTCCACAATGGACTTCTTGGAGCGTTTCTGTATCGTTTTGCCCTGATGCGCGGAGATGGAACAAAACGAACACATTCCGGGGCAGCCGCGCAGCGCAGTAATTCCGAACTGCACCTCGGCGAGCGCCGGAATCGGCTCTTTGTAGGAAGGGTGCGGCAGCTTTTGAAAAGGCAGGCTGTATATCGCGTCCATCTCGGGCGTTGAGAGTGGCAGCGAGGGCGGAAACTGAATCACATACCGGTCACCATGGGCCTGTACCAGCGTTTTGGCCTGCGGTACGCTGTTTTTGTATATGATCTTAAACGCATCGGCAAACGCTTTTTTGTCTTCCGCAACACGCTCATACGGCGGCAGCATAATATGGTCGCCGATGCCAATCGTCGAATGGCGCAGTATGCATGTACCGCGTATACCCGTCATTTCCGCAATGCTTTCCCCGCCCGCCAGATGCTCACAGATGCTTTTCAGCGGGTGCTCCCCCATGCCGTAAACGAGCATATCGGCCTTGGCATCCACCAGATAAGAACGGCGTACCTTGTCTTCGTAATAGTCGTAATGCGCGAACCGCCTTTGCGTGGCCTCCACGCCGCCGATGATCACGGGCGTGTCTTTATGAGACTGTTTAAGCCTCGCCGTATACGCAATGGTCGGGCGCGGCGGACGCAGCCCCGTTTTGCCGCCCGGCGAATACGCGTCTTCCCCGCGGAGCCGCTTGGCCGCCGTGTACATATTCACAATGCCGTCCATGTTACCGCCGCTTAATAAAAACGCATAACGCGGCGTGCCGAGCCTTGTAAAGTCTGCGTCTGTTCTCCAGTCGGGCTGGGCCATAACGCCCACACGAAACCCCAGGCTTTGCACATAGCGCCCGATAATGGCGGCCGCAAACGATGGATGATCGACATAAGCGTCGGGCGTCACCACGATAAAATCAAAGGGCTGTCCGTCTGTCTCTTCAAGAGACATCGGTAAAAATTCATTATTCATAGACGAAGTATACCATTACTTTAAGTATGCCAACAAGCGTCAATTCGATGAATGCCCTCTTTGGCGTCAAGCGGCAGGCTTTTTACGGCAGCTCCGCCGTTCATTCTTAACCAAGCGCTGCCCTGATAACCGGGGCTTATAGCCACGGTGATGATATACTGCGCATTGCCCTTTTTGTATTCAATTGAATAGCTGCCGAAATCATCCGGCACACACGGGCTGACGGACAACGTACCGCGTTCAATGTAAAGCCCGAGCAGGTGTACAATCGCCGCCTGATACATCCAGCCTGCACTGCCCGTGTACCATGTCCAGCCCGCGCGCCCGCGGTATCCGTCGGTATCGTAAACGTCCGCCGCCATTACATACGGCTCGCCCTTGTACTTGGCCACGGCTGCAGGTGTTCGCGTATGGTTGATTGGGTTCAGCATCTGAAACAGCGACAGCGCTTCTTCCTTTTGTCTCAGCTTTGCCGCCGCAATCACAAACCATACCGCCGCGTGTGTGTACTGCCCGCCGTTTTCGCGTACCCCGGGCAGATACTGCTTGATGTATCCGGGGTCCTTCTCCCATTTGTCAAATGCGGGGGTCAGCAGCCGTATGATGCCTTCCTCACGCAGCACCAGCTGCTCGCGCGCAGCGGCAAACGCATGCCGCGCGTGCACCGCGCCCGTCAGCACGGCCCAGGCCTGCGAAATGATATCGATTCGGCATTCGGGTGACGCGCTGCTGCCCAGCGGCGTCCCGTCGTCGAAAAAAGCGCGCATGTACCATTCGCCGTCCCACGCATGCTGCTCAATGCTGTTCACCAGGGCTTGACGTGTACGCTCAAAACGCTCCGCCAGGTCTGTTTCGCCTCGCAGGCGGCACAGCTCACCAAACATCCGCAAAACTTCGACGAGGAAAAATCCCAGCCACACACTTTCCCCTTTGCCGCCTATGCCCACCTTGTCCATACCGTCGTTCCAGTCTCCCGCGCCCATCAGCGGCAGCCCGTGTTCACCGAAACGCAATGCTGAATCGATCGCGCGGACGCAATGAGAAAACAGGCTTTCGCTTGTTTCTCCGGAATCAAACGATTCATATAAATCGTGCCGCCCCTCGGGAATCGGCTTGCTGATAAGATACGGCAACATTTCGTCAAACACACCCATATCCCCCGTGATGCGTTCATACTCGCATGCGGTATACGGCAAGAACAGCTTGTCATCGCTGATATATGTGCGAACGCCGCTGGATGGTTCGTGCCACCAGTGCAGCACATCGCCCTCAATAAACTGGCGCTGCGCGCATTTTAATATATGCGCGCGCGCTGCAGACGGATCGGTGTAGAGTATCGAGAGCACGTCCTGCAGCTGATCCCGAAAACCAAAAGCTCCGCCTGATTGATAATAGCCCGTACGTCCCCACAGACGTGCCGTATAAGTTTGATACAGCAGCCAGCCATTCACGAGCGTATCAAACGATTTGTTGGAGGTCTTCACCTTGATGGCGTTGACGAGGGCATTCCAGTGCCGTTTTGTCGCATCGAGACAATGCTGTGTCTTTTGCGCCGTCCCATACGCATCCAGCACGCGGGCTATATCAGCCTCGCCGCCCCAGCCCATCAGCACAGATACGGTGCGATTTACTCCGGGCTTCAGCGTGATCTGCGTTTGCAGTGCCAGTACCGACGCGCTACAGCCTTCGCTGTCGGAAAGCGCATTGACCTTGAGCGCTTCGGGGCGAACATTGTGACCCGGAACACCGAAAAACTCCTGTGCCGAGGCCGTGAACTTAACTTCCTGCCCGGGCATGGCCAAAAACATCGCCTTATCTGCCGAGGCCAGCGGAGACGAGGCCTCCAAACGGCTCTGCTTATATCGGGCGCGAATACCGCCGCACTCGGTCGCAGCCAGCACCGGCTCCGCATAAGCGTATACCGACAGCGTTTCATCGTGCTTTGTCGTGTTGGTGAGGCTGAGCAGCCCCGCTTTAACAGGCAAATCCTCATCCACGAAGTATGTTATGCGCGTTTCGATGCCGCCGTACCGCTCGAAGACGGTGTAACCAAAGCCGTGTATCACGCGGTATCGTCCTTCGGCGTACATGTCCGGCGCGACGCTGAACGCATGGCCTGTGCGGTCACTGCGCACCAGCACGCCTTCCCCCGGCACATCCGTCAATGCATCGTTGCGGAAGGGCGTGAGTCTCAGCATACGCGCGTTTCCCGCCCATGTGTAGCCGCCGCCGCCCGCGCTGATGAGGCTTCCGAGCGTATGCCCCGCGAGCAGATTGCTCCATGGCAGCGGCTGAGCACCCTGCACCTCAATGCAATACTCGCTGCCGCCGCGAATGTATCCGCCGGAGCCGTTGTCAAACGCCTTGAGCAGCCTCACGGGACGGCTGGCGATGCGTTCGTAGGGCTGTTGCTCAAACACACGGTAAGGCCGTGTCATCACAGGCACTTTAAGCTGCTGCATCAGCGGTGCATTATCGTACAGCACAAGACAGGCTGCCGTTGCAATGGCCGCTGCATCCGCAGTGTCCATCTCCTGTGTATTGAGAGCGTACACACGGCCCATCGGCCACCCCGTTGATGTCTGCTCGATTTCTTTTATTGTGTCGCGCAGCGGGTCGATATACGCCCCGGTATGGCTATAAAGAATCACCAGTTCAGCGGGAATCTGCTTTAAGCTCATATACTCCATCGCTTTGCCCATCGTTTTAACGGTATCCACAAAGTCAAGGCTGCTGACAAACAAACAAATAATCGGAAGATCGCCGGATATGCCGTATTTCCACAGCGAACTCAGCCCACCGGCCTTTTCATCAATCGCGCATACAGACGGCATGAATATCACCGTACGCGAGGCGATCTGCTGGAAAAGATTCACCTGCATGCTTTTCAGCTTCAGATAACGCATTTCAACCTGCGCATGTGTCCATGCAAGATGGAACACGCGCTTTAAATCCTCCTCGTTTGTCAGCGATTTGAGGCATTCGGCGGCAGCATTTCTGCTCTCGCCCATTGTAACGGCAAAACCGAGTGATGCCGATTCACCCGCAGGCACGTTTCTAACGGTACTGATGCCCACGGCACGTGTGATATCATGCTCGCACGCGCATCCCGAGAGGGACGTTGGCACACCAAACACGTTACGACGCCCGAAAATGCAGGTTCTGTCGGTCATAAATGTGATGTCACCCGCAAAGCAGGCTTTCATCGCACTGCAGATCGGCCTGCCTCGCCGCTCGGCGTACAGCGTCCGGTTCTCTTGGTCTGCAACCGTTTCAATGAACAGCTCCGCAAATGCAGGATGCGCCTCAAAATCCTTTTCCGGCGACAACGCGGGCGAATATACACACAGCACCATCAAATTGACCGCCTTGGTGCCGTTGTTTCTGATATCGAGATTTCTAACTTCCAAGTCGCACTCGGGCGACACGCAGATATCCAGCGTCGTTTCGATATCGCCGACCTTTCTGTAGAACGAGGCCTTGTGTGGCTCAAACTGCACCTGTTCCGCATCGGCTTGCAAACAGGTGGGCAAAAACGCTGTCGACCATACCGCACCCGTCTCTGTATTCTTGATATAAATGTGAATACCCGGCGCGCGGCGCAGCACATCGCTCTCCCAGCGCGCCACCATACGGCCCCGACCCATTGAATAGCCCGTGCCGTACTGCGTCAGCATCACGGTGTAGCTGCCGTTGGATAAGAAATGCGCTTCGGGATACTGCGTCAGTGTTTTGTAAACGCGAACCGCATGAATCTCGTCCGCGAAGCTGAGCGTTTCGTCAGGCTTCTCACCAAGGCTCAGCGTCACGCTGCGCGGCGGCACCTTTTCCTTAAGCAGCAATTCTGTCGCTTTCACATTTGTTGCGCTGTGAAACAGCGTCTGCATACGCATATCCTGCAGGCAGTTGACAATGGATGACAGGATCATGCCCTGATGATGCGCCATGTAGCTTTTGATCACAGCGTACTTTTTGCCTCTGCGCAGCCGCGATGTGGTGTAATCGATCGCCTCATAAAAGCCGAACCGACCGTATGCGCCTATTTTTTGCAAACGCATCATATTGGCAATCGCAATGCGCGGGTTCACATTCAGCGCCAGTGCCGTGGCATACGGCGTCACCACCAACTCGCGGACAAGGCCCGATTTGAGCCCGAGGCCGGGAATACCGAACGCTTTGTACTGATAATTCATGTTGATATCAAACGCGTAGTAACCCGATTCAGACACCCCCCAGGGTGCATGGCGCTGTTCGCCGTAATCATGCTGCATGTCTACCACCGATTTGTAGGTTTCTCCGAGCAGCGTGTTGTCGTAGTTCTTCATGATGATAAGCGGCATCAAATACTCAAACATGGTGCCGCTCCAGGAAAGCAGCACACGACTTTCACCCGCAATGGTGAGCGGACGCGACAAACGAAACCAGTGTTTTTCCGGCACATCGCCTTTGCCGATGGCTATAAAACTCGTCTGACGCGCTTCGGACGCCAGCAAATCGTAATATGAGTCGCTTAAGGTTCCGCCACGGCAGTCATAGCCGATTGAGAAAAGACCTTTTTCCGCATCATACAGGTGCGAAAAATCTGTCGCATCAATAAACGCGGCGATTCGCCGCCGCAGACGGTCAATCCGGCGCGTCAGGCGGCGGCAGGCCACATAGCTCTCGCCGAGCGCTGCTTCCATGCGCGTCACCCATTCAAGCACCGCTTGGTGCTCGTAAAGCTTTGCCCTATGCAGTATTGCGGACAGCGGCTCCAGCACAGCGTGAAACGCTTCGGAAAAGCCGCTCACCGAAACGCGGCGAAGCCTGTCACGCATGGCACGCGTATACTCGATATACTCATGCACCTGTTGAGCCGGGAAGCCCTCCAGCACCTGCGCCCACGATGCGTAACGAGCATACATTTCCTGCAATTGCTGTTTCATCACAGACAGCGTATCGTCATTTTCGCCGATCATAGCCAGCCCGCTCAGCGCGGTAAAAATATCACTGCCGATACTTTGCGGCTGCTCACGCCCCGATTCGCGCGAAACCGCGTCCAGACCCTGACGGACAGTCGCAGCAAACGGTGCTAGCAGCATATCCTTCAGCGCCTCGTCCGTCACGATCAGATAGCAGATCAAATTGCCGCTGTCCACCGACGACACGTAACGGGGCTCCAGCGGCTCCAGCGTAACGATATCGTACCAGTTATATAAATGGCCCTGCCATTTCTCCGCTTTTTCCAGCCCGGCGACGATTCTATCGAGCCTTTTCACCGTTTCTGTCAGCGTGTTGAAACCAAGGTAATAGGCGCATATCGCCGCTCCCATACCATACGCGATGTTTGTGGGCGATGTTCTTTTGGCGATGCCTTTAAACGGGCTCTGCTGATAGTTGTCCGGCGGCCAGTAGTATTCGGCTTCCTCCGAGAACCGCTCAAAGAACCGCCATGTTTTCAGCGCCAAATCCTCGAGATACGCCTTTTGCTTCACATCCAGCGCGTATATTTTCGTGGTTCGCGGGCGGCTGATTACCTGCGCGATGGACGGGGCAAAAAACCAGACACTGAAAATCAAAAACGCGATTAATGAAAAGCGGTGTGTCACCAAAATGGATAAAGCAAAAAGCGCCGCAGCCAGCAGCGGCGCGGCAGCCATACTTCTCCAGTAATACGCCACGCCCATTTTGGCCTTTTTATCGCCCTCCGCCGCAGTCACCCATTCGAGCAGCTTGCGGCGCGTTACCAGCCGAACGAGGCTGCGCGTAACGGCATCCAGCATCAGGTACGTTTCATACGGCAGGAACGCGAATTTATATAACGCCTGCTCAAACATTGTTTTGGTTTCATACCAGACATCTTTAAACGTGGAGCCGTGCCGCGCGTTTTTAATCAGCATCACCATGCGAGATATGAAATCAATGATGCTGTCGATGAAAAGCGGCAGTATGCCCGAAACAAACCAGAAAAACGCGTTGTTGTAAAACGCCGTTTGCGACAGCAAAATCACCACGAAGCTCAATGGCACTGATAAGCTGCGGCGCATATTGTCAAATATTTGGTATTTGGCGAGCCCGGAAAGCGGATTGGCTGTTTTACCCGTTTTGGTGGGCACCATGCGTTTCAGCCACGGCAGCAGCTGCCAATCACCGCGCACCCACCGGTGCTGACGGCTCGCCCATGCCGTATATCGCGCCGGGCACCCGTCCATCAGCACCACATCGCTCAGCAGCGCGCATCTTATATGGCTGCCTTCCAGCAGATCGTGGCTTAATATGCTGTTGTCGGGAAATCTGTCTTTAAGCACGGCTGCGTAAACGTGTCTGTTGAATATGCCCTTGCCCGTGAAAATGCCGGTGCCGAAGCCGTCCTGATAAACGTCGGAAGCGGCGCTTGCATACGTATCGAGACCGCCTTTACCCGAAAACACCAGAGAAAAACGCGTTTTTGCAGCACTGACCACATCAATACCGATGCGCGGCTGCATCACGCCGAAGCCCGATTTAACAATGCCCGTCTGCTTGTCAATCACGGGGCGGTTTAAAGGATGCTCCATCGCGCCCACCATTTTAACGGCTGCGTCTCGTGAAAGCTCGGTATCTGCGTCCAGAGAAATGATGTATTTTATGCCTGCCGGAAATCCCTTTGTGACATGAGCAAACGCGGACGTATCGCCACTAAGCAGCGCGCAAAAATCCAGCAGCGCGCCGCGCTTGCGTTCATAGCCGCCAAACCGGCTATTTTCTTTTATCAGTGTGCGCTTGCGCTGCGCATAGAAAAAAAGCGCCCGACCGTATTGGGAATTCAACCGGCCAACCATCGATTCCATGCTTTCAATGGTTTTTTCATCCTGTGCAGCAATTTCGTTCTTATCTTCCTTAAAGTCGCTGAGCAACGTAAAATAAATGTTCTTCTGCTGGTTCGCCGCCCAGTAAACCTCCATCTTTGAAAGCAGTTCGCGCCCTTCCTCTTCGCTTGTGACCAGCGCCGGAACCACCACCATCGTTGCGCAGTCGTCCGGTATTCCGTCTTTGAAGCTCATTTTAGGAATCAGCATCGGTTTATTAATCAGCGTGAACAGCCTGTTGCTGATCGTAATGGCCACCGTATAGATCGGAATCAGGCTGATGATAATGCCAACGATGCCATAGATGGGCGGAAACTTAAAAAACAGCGGCAGCGTTAATAGTGCCGCGCTGATCAACGTGGAGACAGCCGCACCACCCGCATAAAAAAGCAGCATGTGTCTTTTGAAAAAATCAAATAACCGCACCTTGAACGGCAGCCTGCCGAACCGCGCATAAAGCTCCCTTTTCCGTGTACCAACAATGAATTCGCCCACATGCGTGCCGGATTCCCCCGCCAATTCAGCAGCGGCCCGCGCCACGGCGGGCTCGGGCGTTTTGAGAGCATCGGCAATCGCGGATACGGACGAACGATAATATTCACGCGAGTGGAAATCCATATTCGGGTAATCGGGGTCTTCACTCAAGTATTTATGAACGGCGGAAACGCTCTCAAACACAGGCTCAAAATTAACCTTGGCAAGAAGCCGCAGCGAAGCAATGGCCCCGGATATATAAAGTATGTTGTTGGCCTGTGCCGTGTGCGCCTTTTTGATGAGCTGCTCTGCCTTGAGCCCTTTTAGCTTCAGCTTAAAATTGATCTGTTTAACCACTGAGGACGCATGCGGACTGTCTCTCAGCATCACCATGGTGTGCTCCAAAAAATCCTGATTGAACAGCACACTCTTATAGGCGTTCAGGCTCACAGGTTCGGCCAACGTGTCCTTTTCAATAGACTCACAGAATTTTTCCGACCGGTTCCACATGGCAAGCGTGCGAACGCTGTCTGCCGCGAGCACCGCCACGGCGTGCAGCAGCGTGACTTTGAGCATATCGGTGAATGCCCAAAGCTCACCCGAATTGAGCTCGGATTCCTTTTGGTAAACCTCCAAAAACTCCTGAATGCCCGCAACTGATATATTAAGCGCGCTGTGCCCGAGCAGCAGCATGGCAAGCGCCAAGCTGCGCGGCAGATGCGCGAAGCGGCCTGATTTTAAATGAGGCAGACGAAAAACACGTTTTTGCGTCTCGATCTGCTTAATTTGCTCCATTAACAAAAATCGGTTGTCGTAAAACCATTCCGAGAGCGGCGGCAGCTCAAGGCCCTTGTATTTGCGCTGTCGCGCGGCTAAATAAGCGCTTTCAATTTGGCGGCGCTCATCAGACAGATTCATCAGGCTGTCGTCTATCTTTTTTGTGTAGACCTTGTCTTTGAGCGATAAGTCTGCGGCAACTTTGAGAAGTTCCTGCCGTGAGAGCGTAAAATCGTCAAGAATGGTATTGCCGTATTTGCCCTGCATAGACCCTCCGTTGCATGTGATTCTTCGTTTATTATTGTCTTGCAGCGGTGGAACAATTCACTGGAACAGAGCAAAATAAACAGCAAAAAAATGAACAAACTTATTATTCGTTATTATTTCAAAAAAACTTTTGTGTCTGAAAACGAAGATAATCGAAAAGTGGGTAGAAGGCCCAAGTGATGAAAAGTGCAAAAGCTTATGAAGAAGTGATTTATCTGATGAGTTGACTGTCGAGGAAAAGGTATTCTTAACGGCCTACAGCAATTTAAAGATATTCATAAGAACGGTCAAATATATGATTATGAGACATGGGTTACAAAAGTAATTTTTGTTAAAGAAAATAAAAGTTCTTATGTCGAGTATGGTGTAAATCTACAAGAAAAATTGTTAAAATGAACAACACTTCCACGCCGAAAAAGACTTGCTGACCGAAAGCGAAGCGGAATAACTTTAATCGAATATCAACGTAAAACATGGTTAAGCCTTTCAGCAATGAAGGGCTTCAGGTAAAGTTACTAAACCCGGTCATCCTGAGGAGCGAAGCGACGACTACGAAGTGGACCAGGCTCTGTTGAGACAGATCCTATTCCACTTCGTAGTCACCCGCGTTGCGGGTTCAGAATGACCGCTATAGAAGCTGTTTTCGTTCAATATGTGCGAATAGTGATGTTGATTTAAGTTCATTTTTTCATCGACTCGCTACCTCTCTTATAAAAAATTTTGGTTTTATCAGTCTTTGCTTTCCCCGTGAGAGTGCGGCTTTTTTGGCAGAAAAAAAGAAGCCGTTTAAAGCTTCTTTTTAAATCAAGTTATTGAGACAAGCCTGTAAGCCGAGTTCTGTCGAGAACGGTCATCTATCTACGCCTGCGGTTGCCAGCAGGCTCCAGCGATTACATGGGGCGCGGCGGGCTACCGCTTCATGCCCACTATCAATCTTGCACCGGACGGGGTTTACATAGCAGCCAAGTCGCCAAGGCTCTGGTGAGCTCTTACCTCACCTTTCCACCCTTGCCGGTTAAATACCGGCGGTATATCTCTGTTGCACTATCCTTAGAGTCGCCTCCACCGGGAGTTACCCGGCGTCCTGCCCTGCGGAGCTCGGACTTTCCTCCCATCTTTCGACGGGCGACCGTTCGGCTTGCTCAAAACTAATTATATCAGATAGAGGATACGGCCGCAATTCTCACATTCCACAATCACGCCGTCTTTCTTGAGCTTCGCCAAATCCCTTGACGGCAGCTCCATATTACAGCCCATGCAGCGGCCGTCTTTGAGCATCGTGACCGGCTGCGGCCTGTTTTGCTTAATGCGGTTGTAGCGCTCGAGCAGCGCAGGCTCCACCTTAGATGCCGCCAGATCAACCGCCTTGCGCAGCTTTTCGAGCGTATCGGAACCGGCACGCAGCTCATCCTCGTGCTGTTTTTTCAGCGTTGCAAAATCCTTCTGTGCCTTGCTGACGCTGACAAGAATCTCTTTAAGCCGCGCTTCCGTCTCCTCCGCCTTTTTCTGAACGGCAACGGCTCTGCTCTTCTGCTTCACGATATTATCGTATGTTGTCTCATACTCGTGAACGAGATCGCGGACAACGTTATAATCGAGTTCCTCCGGATCCATCTTCTCGTACTCACCGATGTTCTTGTGCTTTTTATTCAGCAGCTCAATCATGCGTTCGTACTGAGAATCGATCTCCAATAGCGCGTTTTGCTCCACCAGCGCCTTGTTTTCCATATCACGAAGCACAGCCTGCTGCTTCTTTAAATAATTCTGAAGCTTAATCAGCTGTTTGCGCGTCGGTGTGTTTTTTAGATTTTTCTCATAAGCCTCAAGCTCGGCGTCTGCCTGCTGGTACTCATACAGTAATGCCAGCTTATCCAAATAATTGATCCTCCCAACTTCAACGCGTCCGTATTATTCAAACGCGTATGGTGCCATATCGTTTTCAGCCTTTATAAGGCCTAAATCTAATTGTACCTCATTTATAAGGGATTGTAAACTCATATCTATTCTGTCGGCGAACGCACATTCCGTATGAAAATGTCCCGCCTCAATAAGCAGCAAACCCGCCGCCGCCGCTTCAATGAAATGGTGGTGCTTTGCCTCTCCCGTCACAAGCGCCTGTGCCCCGGCGCTTTTAGCCGCCGCCACGAAATCGCCGCCGCTGCCGCCCACCACAGCCACGCGTGATACACCGCCAAAATCACCGGCTGACACCTTGACAGCTGTTACGTCAAGCGCTTCTTTCACGCGCGTAACCAGCGCCTGCTTATCGTGTGTTTGAGCCAGCTGACCGGTGCGCATCAGCAGCTCCCCCGCATCCGGCACGCTTCGAACATCGCAAAGGCCCAGCCTTTGCGCCAGCGCATCGCCGATACCGCCTTGTGCACGGTCGAAGCTCGTGTGCGCCGCATACAGCGAAATGTTTGCGCGTATCAGCGTCATCAGCACAGCATCTGCGGTATTGTCACAGCTGAGCGATTTCAGCGGCGAAAAAATCAGCGGATGATGCACGAGCAGCATGTCGCAGTTTTTATCCTGCGCTTCCTTAGCCACAGCCGGTGTCGCGTCCAGCGCGATGAGCACCCGGCTCACCGTGTGGCCGCAGCACAGCAGCAGCCCCGAATTGTCCCACGGGTAAGCCAGCTCGCGTGGAGCAATCGTTTCGACGATGCGCACAAATTCCCCAACGGTTACAGGCATTTTAACACCTCTTCATACAGCCGCAGGCGATCATTGATGCCGCTCAACAGCTCGTCTTTTTTTGCCGCGTCTGTTGTCGTCAGCGTGCTGCGTATTCTTTTTGTCTGCTTGATACGCTGCGCCACAAAGCTCTTCAGAATCTCGGTTTTTTCAGCAAGCAGCACAGGGCCAAATTCCAGCTCTGCGTCTGTCAGCAGAGGGCTTGGCCCTTTTTCCGCGCGGATAACCTGATAATAATGCCTGCTTTCCAGCAAGATGTCTTCGTCGCTGATGACAAAGCCGTTGCGCACAAGCCAGCCTCGCAGCACGTCAGGGTCTCGCTGACAGGCAAGAACGAGCGTATCCGGCAGTTTGTCCTCCCCTTGCTCGAGCAACGACGTCATCAGTACGCCGCCCATACCGGCAATCACAGCCGTGTCGGCTTCGCCCTTTTTCAGCACGTCAAACCCGCTGCCCACACGCAGTGAGACGGCGTGCTGCAAACCCATCGTCACCGCGAGCCCGCGCGCTTTCTCCAGCGACGGGGCGCTGATATCGCTGCATATGGCGTATTGGGCCCGTCCGTTTTTCAACAGCCACAAAGCCAGCTTTCCGTGATCGCACCCGATGTCGGCCACCGTTTGGCATTCGGGCACCATCAAGGCGATGGCTTTGAGCCTGTTAGACAGCATGCCTTTCCCCCTTACAATCCTTTATGCATAACAGAGGCAGCCCCCGGCTGCCTCGATTTTCTACATATTTATGCGGATTATCATTAATCCAGAAAGTCTCTGAGTTTTTTGCTGCGGCTCGGGTGGCGCAGCTTGCGCAGCGCCTTCGCTTCAATCTGACGGATGCGTTCTCTGGTCACCATAAACTCTTTGCCGACTTCTTCGAGCGTGCGCGCACGTCCGTCGTCCAGTCCAAAACGCAGACGCAGCACCTTTTCTTCACGCGGCGTCAGTGTATCGAGCACATCCATCAGCTGTTCTTTCAGCAATGTGAATGCCGCCGCTTCGGCCGGTGCGGGTGCATCGTCGTCAGGAATAAAATCGCCGAGATGGCTGTCTTCCTCTTCGCCGATCGGTGTTTCCAGCGACACCGGCTCCTGTGCGATCTTGATAATCTCTCGAACCTTGTCTTCGCTGATGTCCATCTCGCGCGCCACCTCTTCGGGCAGCGGGTCGCGCCCGTATTGCTGAAGCAGCTGCCGCGACACGCGGATCAGCTTGTTGATTGTTTCCACCATGTGAACGGGGATACGAATCGTACGTGCCTGATCGGCAATGGCGCGGGTAATGGCCTGACGAATCCACCATGTGGCGTATGTTGAAAACTTATAGCCTTTGGTATAGTCAAACTTTTCGACGGCTTTAATAAGCCCTAAGTTGCCTTCCTGAATTAAATCAAGAAACAGCATACCGCGGCCCACATACCGTTTGGCAATGCTCACAACCAGCCTCAAGTTCGCTTCGGCCAGCCTGCGCTTGGCCTCGTCGTCTCCCTCAGCCATCAGCTTGGCGAGCTGCACCTCTTCGTCCGCAGACAGCAGATTGACTTTCCCGATTTCCTTCAAGTACATTCTGACCGGGTCGTCAATGCTGATGCCCTCCGGCATCGACAGATCGATATCCGCATCAACGTCTTCTTCGTCTTCGCTTATTTCCTTCTCGAATTCTCCGTCGACAACGTCGATCTTCATCTCTTCGAGCGCGCCCAAAAGCTTATCAAGATTCTCGGCGTCAATTTCCGCGCCGTCGAGCGCATCGTTGATTTCCTTGTAGGTTAAAACGCCCTTCTTCTTGCCCGATTCAATGATGTCTTTAAGCTTTTCCTCTTTGTCTGACTGCGACACGACGCTGAGCGCCTGAAGCCTCGCAAGGTTCTCCTTGGACAGCGTCACATCCGATTCGGGCTGTATCGCTTTTTCCTTGCCATTTTGCTTCGCGTCCGTTGAAACTGCCAGCTCTTGGCTCACGGATGGCTTATTCTTTGTTTTCGGCTGCGCTGCCGGTTTTTTATTCAAAATACAATCACCCTATTCACTCAAACCTTTTTCAGGTTCAATTCTTTATCTATCTCACCGATCTCGGCGAGCAGCTTTCTGCGTTCGTCAGACGATGCGCTACGAAGTGCTTCCATCAGCTCTCCCCGCTTATTTTCGAGCCCCAGAATGCGTATTCGCACAATACAATCTCGAAGATATACAACCGGATCGTCAGCGGCCGCATTCATGCCCATCAGCCGTGTCGCCTCGTTGCGGTCCTCTTCGTCATCAATCTGCGATAATACTTCGGCATATGTTGGCTGAATTCCTCTTTTTACGCTGTCATATAACGCAGAAAAAATAATTTTATGCGATTTATGAAAGAACTCATCCACTCCGATTTCATCCGCCACATCCGCAAAATACCTAACCTGCGCCAATGCACATGCCAAAAAAGCGCTTTGCGGGCTGTCCGCGGTTTTTTCAGTCTTATTATACCTATAATTGGTATTAGTATTCTCACTTGCGGCTCTCTTATGCATTTGGCCCAAAATCGACGCCGCGCTGTATCCGGTTTGCTCTGCCACCGCTTCGGCATAGCGCTCGCGCTTTATCGGGCTGTCAATCCCCGCGATGATTTTTGCGGCTTCAATCGCATACCCCTCACGCCCGTCCTCGGTATCAAGCAGAAAGTCGCGTTTCTTCATTTCCAGACGATACCCCAGGGCCGACGGTGCCGCCTTGACCTTTTTGGCGAATCCGTTCAGCCCGTATTTACGGATAAAGTCGTCCGGGTCCATCCCGTCGTTAAAGCGAATCACGCGCACACTGAAGCCCTCGGCTTCGAGTATCCCCATTGCTTTTTGCGTCGCGATCTCGCCGGCCTCGTCGCCGTCGTACGCAATAAACACGTCGCTGGTATAGCGTTTTAACAGCACAGCCTGCTCTCTTGTCAGCGCGGTGCCGAGTGACGCCACCACCGATTTGACGCCGCCCGCGAACATCGACACCACATCCATATACCCTTCAACGATCACAGCGCTTTTTATGCTTTTCTGCCGACGCAGCAGATCGATGCCGTAGAGGTTGCGCCGTTTGTTAAACAGCACGGTATCTCTCGTGTTCAGATACTTGGGTGTTGAATCATCGAGAACTCGGCCGCCAAATGCGATGACCTCGCCGAACACGTTGATAATGGGGTACATCACACGGTTGCGGAACGTGTCAAACAGCTTGCCGTTCTTTTCCGTGATAAGGCCGCTCTCGCCGATGATTGAGGACGAATAACCGTTCTGAGTCAGCAGCGATGTAATCGTGTCCCATTTATCCGGCGCGTAGCCGAGGCCGAAGCGTTTGACAACATCCTCGCCGATGCCGCGCCGCTTCAAGTATGCGAGCGCTCCGGCTCCTTCGGCTGACATCAACGTATCGTGGTAAACCCTTGCAGCCGCTTTGTGCATCTCGGCAATCAGCTTCTTTTTTTCTTTGACCTCTCGGTACTGCTTATCGTCAATCATCTGCGGCATAGACAGGTTGCAGCGCCGCGCCAGCAGCTCCACAGATTCTCCGAATGTGAGGTTCTCTGTTTTCATGATGAAGTTGGCAGCGTTGCCGCCCTGCTTGCAGCCAAAACAGTAATACAGCTGTTTTTCACGGTTCACCGAAAAAGACGGTGTCTTTTCGTGATGAAATGGGCACAGCCCCCAATAGTTGCCACCCTTCTCCGTCAAAGCTGTATAATCGGAAACAACGTCGACAATATCTGTTTTGTTGTAAAGCTCAGAAAGCCAGCTATCGCTGAACCTTGCCACTAATACTTATACCAACCTTTCGGAATGTAAATATCTCTGAACAGTGCCACGGCGTAGCGGTCAGTCATGCCTGCGATATAATCGGTCACCGTCACTTTGAGGCCAAACGTCTCTATGCGGCGTGCCGCGTCGTCTCCCATCATATGTGGCTGCTTTGTAAACAGATCGAACAGCATTTCGAGCATATGCTCAGCCTTAATTTCTTCGGTTTTGGCTGCAGACCCCAGATACACCTTTTCGAACATGAACTGCCGCAGTGTTTCGGTGAGAGCCGCCGTCGATTCTGACATGTCGACCTTGGGCTTGTTCACGCTGCTTTGCACAACGTCCGTTATCATCGTGTTGATGCGCTCCCCGTGCGTCTGCCCGAGCCCGTCGGCGCATTCTTTGGGGATGCCGCTGATAATTCCCGCTCTGAGCGCGTCGTCAATATCGTGATTGATGTAGGCGATTCTATCCGAGAGGTTGACGACCATGCCTTCAAGCGTCTGCGGTTTACCGGATTTGCGGTGGTTGAGTATACCATCACGCACTTCATATGTCAAATTGAGCCCCGTGCCGTTTTCGAGCAGCTCCACCACGCGCAGGCTCTGTTCACTGTGCGCAAAATGGCCGGTCAGCTGCTGCAGCACGCGTTCGCCCGCGTGCCCGAACGGCGTGTGCCCCAGGTCGTGCCCAAGTGCAATGGCCTCGGTTAAATCCTCATTGAGCTTCAGGCAGCGCGCAATCGTCCGCGCGATCTGCGACACCTCCAGCGTGTGCGTGAGGCGCGTACGATAATGGTCTCCCTCGGGCGAGAGAAACACCTGCGTTTTGTGCTTCAAGCGCCGGAACGATTTGCAGTGGATAATGCGATCGCGGTCACGCTGAAAATCGGTGCGCAGCGGGCATGGCGTTATCGGGTGCTCGCGCCCTTTAGACTGCGCTGCCTTGGCCGCGTACGGCGATAAGTGCGCAATCTCGTTATTCTCACTGATTTCGCGGAAATTCGCTTCGTTCATATCCATACATAGTATTTAAACACGAAATGAAAAAGTCCTGCACGAGGCGTACAAATTTTCGATATGTTCATAAAGGATTCACAAGAAGCAAAATGATCGCCGTCTATACGAAAGCTTTCACTGAGCAAATCAGTTTTCTCCATTGCAAATGAAAGGCTACCCCTTTAAGCTCCCGACGGCAGACGACTAAAGAGACTGCTTTGTTTTGAGATGCAGCTCCATTGCGGCAAGCCGCCTACAGGAACTTTTTAATCAATAAACCATATTTCTTTCGCCATCTAATAATGATCCCCCGGTCACGTCCGGGGGTTTTTCATACACGGGCATAGCCCTCTTTTTCTGGCATCGCCTTAAGGCGTACTCAACGGTCGGCAGCCGCAAAAGCTTGTTACTGGCTGCCCCTCGAA
>JAEYOE010000012.1 GCA_023412005.1 Bacillota bacterium | reverse complement strand
CATCAAGATAAGAGAAAACCCCGTAACCATCGAGGTTTCGGGGTTTTCGTCTGGCAGCGGAACTAGGATTCGAACCTAGACAATACGAGTCAGAGTCGTAGGTGCTACCGTTACACAATTCCGCTATATTTATATATCCCGTGATGCCGTCCGCCAGGTTTTAACACCTGCTCTCATTAGCAGGTGGGTACGCTGCCCAGATCATCAGCCATCCCGTCATTGCGGGCCCGACATCCTATCTAAAGGGACGAGCGCTCCCGTTAAGGTACTGTAGGTTTAAAATCAAGGCGTCAATTCGCACACCGCAGGATATGGTGGGGTTAATTGGGATCGAACCAACGACCTCTACGATGTCAACGTAGCGCTCTAACCGGCTGAGCTATAACCCCCCAAAGCCGTAACTCATATTATACACAATCGCGCGGTGAAATCAAGGGCTTTTTTTGGTTTTTTAAACTGATTTTCCTCCCCAGGGGCATACCGCCGCACAGATTCCGCAAACGCTCCCGCGGCCGATCATACTGTATTTGTCTTTCATAAACCGCGAACACAGCGCCGCATCCACAATGTCGTCACGGCTGCTCTGCCGCGTCCAGCTTTGGCCGGTCAGCGCGCCGCACGGGCATGCATCCACACAAGCGCGGCAATCGCCGCACTGCGGTGTCATCATCTGCGCATCTGGCAGCGGGCAATCGGTCAGCACCGTGGCCAGCCGCACGCGCGGGCCAAAATCTTTCGAGACGAACAGGCCGTTTTTGCCGATGAACCCCAGACCCGCGAGATTCGCAGCCGTCTTGTGAGGAAAATCCCCCGCGATGCCAGACGTGCTCGTCGTCTGTGAAGCGGGAACCGCCACGGCTTGGTATCCGCTACGCTCCAGCAGTAATGCGCATTTGAGCGCACACATATCAAGAAACGCGTTTGCAGACCGGTAATGGTGAAAGTAGAGCTTTGTCGGGCCTTCGGCGACCTCATCCATCACGGCATTCAGCAGCCTTATCCCGATGGTGACGGCAAACGGCATTGCCGCGAACCGATTTGGCAAACAGCTCGCCACGTGCGCCGTCCCGAAAACGTCCGCCCCTTCGCTTCTCACCAGTGTTTCAAGTTTGTGTATCATCAAAGCATCCTCTATATATAGTTTATCCACAAATATTAAATACTATATTTGCTGTACTATATCAAAATCTATGGTATAATACTATTGAATACTTAAGTTTGGAGGACTGTAATGCATATTGAAGCAATTGCTCAAAATAAACTGCTCGTTTTATACTTGCTTAAGTCCATTAATATACAGCTTTCCGAACTGCAAATACTGCGTATTGTGTCTGAAAACAGCTGGCTCAATTACTTCGACTTGAAGGAATGCATGTTTGAGCTGATGGAAAGCCGCCTTGTGGATCAGCGCGACACGCCCAACGGCCTTTTCTATTCTATCACCGATCTTGGCAGCGAAACCGTGTTTTACCTCGAAAAGGAACTGCCTGCCTCGGTGCGCAAAGCCGTGGAAACATATTGCGTTGCCAACAGAGACGAGCTTCGTCTTGAGACGGAGCTGTTCGCCGATTACTTAAAGATCGACGAAGGCGAATACAAAGTGATGCTTAAGGTGCTGGAGAATCAGGTTCCGGTATTTGAGCTGAATCTCGTCACGTATTCGCAGACATCCGCCGAAGCCTTCATTAAGAAGTGGAAGGATGTCGCACCCAAGATATATAAGAGCACCTACGATAAACTATCCGAATAACTCAAAGCGCCTCAGCCGGGCGCTTTTTGTTTGGCGCGAAAACAATTAGCTGAGTCAATCCTCAACCAGCTTCGCTGATAGCACGCCAAGGATGTCGTGCCCTACGAAAAAGGAGTTGGCGCGCGCCGGCGTGACGGAGGATTGTTTTCGTTGTCAAATCAAACGATGTACATAGCTCCCTAGGCTCCCTCAAGAGGGAGCTGTCGCCGACAGGCGGCTGAGGGAGGCCTTAACATAAAGGCTTCGAACCGTAGGGAACGACCTCCGTGTCGTTCCGGGCAAGGCGCACCAAGGATGTTGCGCCCTACGTCGTATATTGTGTCGTCTTATCCTTTAACTCCCTCCGTCAATTGCCCGGATTTCAACAAAAAAACGAGTCGGCGGGCCCGGCGTGACGGAGGATAACTTCCGTTGTCAAATCAAACGATGTACATAGCTCCCTAGGCTCCCTCTGGAGGGAGCTGTCGCCGACAGGCGACTGAGGGAGGCCTTAACATAAAGGCTTTGAACCGTAGGGAACGACCTCCGTGTCGTTCCGGGCAAGGCGCACCAAGGATGTTGCGCCCTACGTCGTATATTGTGTCGTCTTATCCTTTAACTCCCTCCGTCAGCGAGGGAGGCAAGGGTGCGTGCTTTGAGGCCTCCTTTTGAAAGGAGGTGGCACGCGCAGCGTGACGGAGGATTGCTTTCGCTATCTCTCGAAATCCACAGTCGCAGATGCTTCGACTATGCTGCGCATAAACACCCTCACCGGCTGGTGCAGCTCGTGCTGATCGTAAATCTCATAGTCCGCGCGCGAATCCGTATCCACAATCAGCGCAATATCAAAAGAGCGTCCGCTTTTCACCTCATCAAGCCCCACTTCCACGCTGCGCACCACCGGCACCGCCGTCAGCGACTTCAGCTTATCCACCGCTTCGGGGATTTTATGCTGTTCTTCCTGCTTCACCTTGAAAAAAACGATATGTCTGAACATGATATCTCCTCCTATATATAAATGTTATTTACTAATATCCACGAGTTTGCTCGAATCGATTTTGGCTTCCTCAAACGTTGCCATATTCTGCAGCATCGCCGCACTCGCATCAAGAATGTTCATCATCAACGGGCAGCCGCTGCCCTCTCCGAGCCGCAGGTTCAGCTTGAGCGGCGCCTCCATACAAAGCGCCTCCATCACCACCGAAAAACCCGGCTCCGCGCTGTGATGCGAGGCAAACAGATACTGCGTTACAAGCGGGCTTAAGCGGCTCGCCGCCAGCGCCGCCACAGCCGAGATGAACCCGTCTATCACCGCGGGCAGCTGGCGGTAGGCGCACCCGAGATAGAACCCGGTCATCGCCGCGATATCAAACCCGCCGACAGCGCTTAGCACGCCGAGAGCGTTCTCCGAATCGGTCTGATTGATGGTCAGCGCGCGCTGCACCACGGCACGTTTCATGGCAAGCTGCTCATCCGTCAGCCCTGCCCCGCGCCCCACAACATCTTCCGGGTCAGCCCCGGTCAGCGCGCAGAGCACCGCCGCCGCCGTCGTCGTGTTGCAAATGCCCATTTCGCCGCAGCCCAGCAAACGGTATCCCTTATCGGCCAGCGCCTCGGCAGCGTCAATGCCGTGGGAAATGGCCTGCATCGCTTGCGTGATATCCATCGCCGGGCTTTGGGCAATGTTATTCGTCCCGTTGCCCACCCGGCGGTCTTCAATGCCCTTCGCGCCCTTAAAGCCGCGAATGCCCATGTCGTACACAAACACATCGGCCCCCGTGCAGGCACAAATCGCGCCCACGCCCGTAATGCCCTTGGTCATATTAACGGCCTGCATCGCGGTCACACTCTGCGGCACGGGCGTATAGCCTTCGTCCCACACGCCGTTGTCAGCGGCGAACACCGCAACGGCCTTTTTCATTGGCGCAAAACCGATTTTGCCGAATATGCCTGACAGCTTCACGGCATAGTCTTCCAGCAGCCCCAGGCTGCCGATCGGCTTCACGAGATTCTTTACACGCTGCCGCGCCTTATCCGCTGCGGCTTCCGATACAGCCTTAATATCAAAAATTCGTTTCACAATTTGTCCTCAACTGTGTTTTTTACCATTCTACAACAGCGGTTTGCGCTTTTCAACAATTGTTGCCTGACCGATCATAATTGCAAAGGATTCCGAAAAAACTGTTGCCTTTCATTTTTATTTGTGATATTATTCACACAGGATTCATAAGAGAGTTAAATCTTTTGTGCGTCACGACTCATTCATAGACTGAACCTAACGGCAAAGATTAAACGTCTACGTCGGAAGGCACGTTGCAGAATACTCAAGCGGTATTTATTGTTTGTTTGCGCAACCTGCCTTATCCGGCAGGTTTTTTTGATTAACAGCGAAAGCAAACGGGAGGTTACAAATGAAAAGGATTGCGGTGATTACCGCCATACTCGAAAACCCGGAACGTGATCAGGCGGCTTTCAATGCGCTGGTGGCAGATTTTAAGGGGCTTGTTAAAGGGCGTATGGGGCTGCCGATGCATGAGCACGGCGTCACGGTGATCACGATCACGTTGGTGGGAGATTTAAACGAGATCAACAGCTTAACCGGCAAGCTCGGCCTTATACCTGATGTGCAGGTGAAAACGTCCATCAGCAAAAAAGAGGTGTAGCGGCATCTGGATAGCAGGATTCCCTCTTTCAGGCGCTTAGAACGACAGTTCCTTGTCCACCCCTGTGGGGGTAGTCGAAATGGAGTGAATAAGCCGGGGAAATCTAAGAAAACCATCCCTGATCGCCATTTTCTCTCCCCCAGTCACCTATCGGTGACAGCCCCCTCGTCAGAGGGGGCCAAGATATAAGATGCTTATTGACACGCCGATCTCCCTTAAAGGAGCCAAAGATTTTGTTTCATTATTAATATTGAAAATTAATTATAATAAGGAGATTTAAAATGAAGAGATTACTGACAGTTTTAATGGTGCTCGTGATGGCACTGGCCATGCTGACTGGCTGCAGCGCCCCCGCTGCGCAAACGGAGTCCCCGTCTGAATCCGCCGCACCGAGCGCGACAGAAGCCCCGAGTGCAACAGAAGCGCCATCTGCCGCACCCGAACCGGCTGCTGCTTACGGGCAAGACAATCCGCTCAGCGTCGCAACGCTCGCAGGCCCCACAGGCATGGGCATGATTCAGCTTTTTGACAACCCCGATTACAACATGAGCCTGCTAACTACGCCGGACCAGATCAGCCCGAAGATCATCAGCGGTGAAACCACCGTGGCGGCTGTTCCCTCCAATCTCGCCGCCGTGCTGTACAATAAAATGAAAGGCGGCATCAAAATCGTCAGCGTCAACACCATGGGCGTGCTGTATATCGTGGAAAACGGCGACACCGTGAATAGTATTGAAGACCTTGCGGGCAAAACGCTGTATGCCACGGCCCAAGGCTCAACGCCCGAGTATGCGTTGAACAAAATACTCAAGGAAAACGGGCTTGACGACGTGACTGTGGAATTCATGAACGCGCATGCCGATTTGGCGAACGCGGTTGCCGCGGGTGATGTGAAGCTTGCGCTGCTGCCCGAGCCTTTTGTATCGGCGGTGCTGGCTCAGAACAAAGATGTGAAAGTGAAGCTTGATATCAATGCCGAATGGCAGAAGATATTCGGCGAAGGTGCGGGTATGCCGATGGGCGTCACTGTGGTGAGCAGCGCGTTTGCCGAAGATACAGCGAGCATGAACAAGCTGATCGCCGATTTTACCGCGTCGGTTGACTATGTCACCTCCGATCCGGACAATGCGGCCAAGGATATCGTCGCCAAGCAGATTATTGGTGCGGAGCCTGTTGCCAAAGCAGCCATACCGCGCTGCGGCATATCGTTCATCACGGGCGAAGACTGCAAAGCGATACTCGATGATTATTTTAAGATGATGTTTGAGAGCAACCCCGAATCGGTCGGCGGTGCTGTGCCAAGCGACGATATCTATTACATGCCGTAATCATCGGCGGTGCTATGCTTCGAGAACCGATAGCCCTTGGCCCCCTCGAGAGGGGGCTGGCACCGGTAGGTGCCTGGGGGAGTAAAGATATCTGCCAATTGACAGCTTCCTTTAGGCATTGCAAAACAGTATAATCATCAATGAGGCCGAAGCGCCCATAAAGCCTTCGTCCTTTTTTTATGCGGTTTCACCGTTATTTTACACTGTCGGTAACACTAACGTGATTTGACTTTTCAAAATATCTGCTATAAAATGAGCTTTGAATATTGTTTATGATTAAATGCGTTTTGCTACTATAAGGAGGTAAACGTTTTGAAAAAGCATATATCCTTGATTCTCGTATTGACACTGGTGCTCACTGCCCTGTTCAGCTTCGGCAGCGTGGCGTACGCGTCTAATTTTACTGTTTCGCCTCAAACGGCTTCACTGCCGTCAGGCGCTAACGTGACATTTACTTATGTCATTTTTAACGACAGCGGATCAACGATGACCGGACAGATCATGTATGGGGCGACACCTGTCGCCGATATCAGCGTTGCCCATAACGAAACCCGCGAAGACAGCTTCACAATGGCTGTAACCGACGCGATGCTCGGGCAGCCGCTCACATTTACGCTCAATGGCATGCAGGCGACGGCAAAAGTCGATAAAAAGGTGCTGTCCACTGTACTGAAAGGCTCTGCCGTTACACCATATGCTCTGTACGGCGAAGGCGAAACCGTCAAGTTCGAATTCAAGCTCGAAAATCAAGGTGAATCCACAATCGATAACATCGTGATCACCGCGCCCGAGCTGAACGGCGGTAAAGCGCTGAACGACCCCTTCTCGCTCGCACCGACACAGGGACAAACAAAAAAATTCAACTATACCATGGCGAAGGATATTGTTATCAACCCTATTGTGAACTACACGGTGGGCGGGGTGGCACAGGCTCCGCTTAAGCTCACCCCGGTGACGCTTACGCTATCAAAGCGCGATGTGAAAACTCAGCTCACCGCCAGCAATATGAAACCGGCACCGGGCGAGGAAGTCACCTTCACGCTGACGCTGACCAACGGCGGCAACGTGCCTTATACCGATATCAAGGTGCTTGTGAACGGTGAAGCCAAGGATTACCCGAAAAAGCTGGACGGAAGCGCAACACAGACCGGCACATTTAAAATGACGTTCCAGACCACCACTGACGTGTCTTGTTCCATCTCGCTCAAGGATTATACGGGAGCCATTAAAAATATCAACAGCAACACGTTAACCATCGATCTGCCGGTGGATGCCACCGCTGTGGACAGCAAGCTTGGGTTAACGATGTCGGTAGACCGCCCGCAGCTCACCTCTGCCGGTGCCATCAATTTCTCCGGCATGATCACCAACGGCACTGATTATGAACTCACCAATGTTAAGGTGACGGAAGCCACACTGGGCGAGGTTTTCTCTGTCAGCACACTGGCAGCGGGCAGCACGGCCACAGTGGAGTATCCGGCAAATATCGACGCGACAACGTCGTACAGCTTTGTGCTGACCGCCACCGACAAGGACGGAAACGTATATACCAAAACAGCAGAACCCGTTACTGTAACGATTCAGTCGGCCGAGGCCACGGTAACGCCCGGCTTTGAGGAAGCCGCCGATGTAACGGATTCGACACTTCAGCCGGACGGCAATTTAGGAGCGGGTTCCATCGGAACGCTCGGCATCATCGCCATCATACTGGTTGTGTTGATTATCGGCGTTGGTGTTGCGCTTGTGGTTCTTTGGAAGAAGGGCCAAGGCCCCAAGGGTCCGTCTACACCGGGACGCAAACGACCGACAACAGCGCCTGCGCGCAAAAGGCCCACGCCGCAAAAGAGTTACCGAGACAGAAACAACTTCTAAACAAGCATGACCGAGCGGAGCTGCAAGGCTCCGCTTTTTTGTGCATTGCAGCGCATCACATATGTTATACGTGTGTTAAGGCTTCCCCTGTGAGGTGTTCATTTTTGCATCTTTCTCATTTACACCTCATCCGGCGCTTCGCGCCACCTTCTCCTCAAAGGAGAAGGCTTATTCGGCGAAAACCTGATATACGCAGATGGTATGATTGTCATACTTTTATATAGGCCATCAGACTTTGAATAATCGCTTTCTCTGCATAAAGCTTTGCTTTTTCGCATCCATTTTTGTTAATTCCCCGCAAACAAAAACATATGACTCATTGGCTCGAAATAACTCAATTTTTGTGTTTTGAATACAAAAAAAATGATCTTAAGAATATTTATTAACCTTGGATGCATATCCGAAAAAAGATGAGTTATCCACCAAACCATGTGGATAACCCTTATTTTTCGGTGGATAACCTGCTTCCACGAAACATTTTTCGCGGCTTTTCCGCTTAATCGTGCTGTTTTGCATCGTCCATGCGCTTTTCGCGAATTGTGGATAACCCGCTTTCACGCAATGCGGCACAATCAAAAAAGGGCGCTTTTTCGCGCCCCTTTGAAGCCCGTTTTACATAAGCTTTACATATGCCGCATAAACATACGCGGTCGATGATTTGTACTTGATTTTGTGCCACGATCCGCCCGATTGTGCTATCTCCACCACATCACCTTTGGCAAGCTTGCCAAGCACGGATGACGATGTTGACCCACTGCTCCGTACATTGACCGAGCCTGCTGTAATCGTTCCGTATTTGGCGGCAGAAGCTTTCAAATACGACGACGACATGTACCCTTCGTTGCCGCCGTATTTCACCTTTGTCCATGTTCCGCCCGCCTGAAGCACCTGTACAACCGCACCGCGAGACAGCGTGGTAATCACGGCACCGTTCGCGCTTGCCGTTTTTCGCAGATTGAGCCGACTCGCATTAACGGTGGCGTAGCTTGCCGTTGTACCGCCGCTGCTTCCTCCGCTTCCGCTTCCGGTATTTTCCCCGGTTCCATCTATCTTTACATAGCTCACGTGCACATAGGCCGCGCTGCCGTTATACAATATCTTATGCCAATCAGCCGTTGCCTTCACCGTCAGTATCTCCACCTTGCTGCCTTTGGTCAGCGTGGTTAACTTCGCGTACGACGTTCCCGGCCCGCTGCGAACATTGAGCACCGACGAGGTGATGACGCCTTTTGCCTTCACCGTCTGTTGTGTTGGCAGCTTCACATAATCGGCGTATACATACGCAACCGTATTCTGATACCATATCTGATGCCAGCCCTTCGCCGCCCCCACTGCCACAATCTCAACGCTGTCGCCCTTTTTATAAGCGCCGAGCTTTGCCGACGACGTGTCCGGCGCGCTGCGAATATTCAGCTCACTTGCCGATACCGTTCCCGTCTGCGCAATCGCGGGCTTTGTCGGCTCCGTCGGTATCGTCGGCTCCGTTGGTACCGGCGGCTCCGTCGGCACGGACGGGTCTGTCGGTACCGGCGGCTGTGTCGGCGCGGGCGGTGCCGCATCTATCTGTACATATTGCGTGGAAATAAAAGCGGCTATGCCCGAAAAATCAATCTGATGCCAGCCTGCCGCGGCATTTTGCTGAGTCACGGTAATGCGCGACCCGGCAAACGCTTTGCCGATAGCCGGATACTGGGTGCTTGGCGTGCTGCGCACATTCACATAATTGGTGCAGTTCACCACCGTGGCATTGGCGGTATCGAGCCCTGACGGCGCGCCCAGCGCGGGCGGCTGAATATTCAGTGTCTCCAGATACGTATTCGGATAATAGAAGGTCAGTATCTGTTGATAGGTCTGCCCCGCCTTCGCGCGCGTTTGGGCACCGCGCTGGCTCATGCCCACGCCGTGTCCGTAGCGCCGATGATAGATGTTCCAGCTCGTTCCCGTTTCCTCCACCACAAAAAGCCGAAGGCTCATGTTCGAAAATGCCTGATACAACCCGCCCGATTGATCAAACTGATGCATATCGATCGTAAACGTCACGGTCACGGGCGCTTGTACCAGCCCCTGCCCCGTTGCGGCCTCCTCTTCGGGGGTCGCACGGCGGTTGGCCAGCACCGTCATCGTTACATCGGCCTTTTGAAAAGCGTTGCAGTTGGTCGCGCCTGCCACGTCGGGCAGCCCATGGTTGCCTTCATACGTGTGCGGCAATATCCGGCTGATGCCCGTTATCGCAATGTCGCCCGTCACCCCCGCGATAAAGCCTTGCGCCGCCACCGCGCCCAGCGCTGATACCTTTAAATAACGTTCTGCGTTCGCGCCGTATGCGGAGGAACCGGCTATCATCTTACCCGAATCCATGTATTGATACGCAACGGCAGAACCGGCTTTGGGGAATATCAGCACCTCCTGCTCGCTCCACGTGTTCTGCACATCAAATGGATCGGCCTGAACCACATGATAAGGCAGCAGCGGGGCGCTTGCAGACCAAACGTGCTGAGGAATATCTACCATGCCGCCGTTGGATGCCGCGTAATACGTCTGTACCAACTGATCACCGCATTTCAGCACCTGCTTCGCCGTTTCATCCACCGCCCTGATTGCGTTGGTGTGCGCGGGGTTGAATCCTTTATAAGCCTGATTGGTCGGCGTATCCACCATGTCGTATGTGCCGCCGCCCATATAGCGAACCGCATACGTTCTGGCTGAGACCGCCTGCGTCTTGAGTGCCTCCAGCGGCCATGTGTTGCTCATTTCGTGCGGCACCACGCCGTAAAGATAGTACTCAAGATAGATATGGTTAATCAGCACAATCGCGCTGCCGCTTAATCGGAACTCCATGTCGCCGCGATAGTTGTTTGTATTGTATGTTGTGGTCTTGATTGTCGCGTAGTTATAGGCTCCCGAATTCGGCTGCTTTTCGATGATCTTAATCGTGCTGCCGCTGTATACGCGCGTACTGCCAAGGTAAAGGTTCAGCGTGCCGCCCTCCGCCTTCACCGTGTACGCACCGGAGCTTAAGCTTTTGCTTGCGTCACCCTCAATGCCATAGTTTCCGCTCAGCGAAAACCCAAAGGTCGTCGGAGAGCCGATTGACAGCTTGATGCGCACAACCGAATAATCCGCAGCGCGCGCCGTATCAAAATGCGCCGCCAGCACACCCACGGTGAGTATGGCCACCATTAACAGTATCAGAATCCGTCTCAAAGTCTTTTGTATCGTTTTCAAACAGTAAGTCACCTCACATCATAATTACCCGCAAAGATGAAACAACAAACAAAAACCTTTGTATTATCACTGGCTCTACGAAAATCTCACGCAAACGTTTTTCTTGCGGCAATATATAGATTCTTAATATATTGATTTTTGCATAATGAAAAGAAGAGCCTTGGCAAAGGCCCAGCTTGATGATAAACCCCTCCTTATGTCATGCTGAGGAGCGGAGCGACGTGAGCATCCCATGGCAAAACGCTTTATACATGGGATTTCTCGACTCGCTATCGCTCGCTCGAAATGACACGCAGGAGCTTTGTCAGCAGCCTAAGCCTTGGCAAAGGCCCTCATGTTTTACAACTCAGTTTCTGTGCTATGTAAAGTTACTCGTTAGGTCATTCAGTCCACTGCGTAGTGAGGAGCGAAGAGACAGGCGACGGAGTGGAAAAAAGTCTGTTACTCGGCAACTGAAAGACAAACACGTTCTTCGTCCGGCATAAGCCGTACTCAGAATCATCATATGTTTTACACCACAATAAACGAAAAGCCATAGGTAGCGGTCATTCTGAACGAGTGTAACGAAGTGAAGAATCTGTCGCAACAGATCCTGGTCCACTTCGTAGTCGTCGCTTCGCTTCTCAGGATGACGAAAAGTTACTTTATATAGCAATGATAAGAGTCGTCACTATTACGCAAACACGAATAGCAGCAGGAATGCTGTCTTTTTTGATGTCAGTCAGTATTGTCATTCCACCCGAGCGTTAGTGAATGAACGGCGAAGTGGACTGGAATCCCATGTATAAAAGCGCGTTTGACATGGGCCCTTGCTACGCTCAGTATGACAGGAAGCTTACCCTTATCCCTTGATCAGCTGCGTTACCATCACGGTCATGTCGTCACGCGGGGGCTGCCCTGCCAGCGCTTTATCAATAATCGAATCGGCGGCGGTTTGGGCGTCGGTTATGTCAATATCGGCAAACCACTGCAGCGCGTCGCCGCAAATCTCGTCGGCAACACCATCGCTCACCATCACAATCATATCTCCGGGTTTAAGCATATGCGCAGTACTCACAGGCTTCACTTCATCAACAATGCCCATCGGCAGTGCCCCCGGCCGAATCTCCATTATACCTTCGCTGCTCAGTATAAATGAGCTCTCCGCGCCGATCTTTGTGAAACGCGCACCGCCCGTCTTCAAATCCAGCATGCAAAGATCCACGGTGGTGAATACCTCCTCATTGCCCTTGAGCTGCAGCAGCCGGTTAATGGTATCAAATATCACCGCTTCGTCGAAGCCCGCTTTGAAGAAGTTTTCCACCAGCGATACCGCCGCCGTGCTTTCTCTGTATGCCGCTTCACCGCTGCCCATACCGTCGCACAGCATCAGCAAATACCGCCCGTCCTTTAGCGGCACAGCCACCTGGCTGTCGCCCGAAACCTCGTCCTTCGTGAGCTTGGCGATACCCGTCTGCATCTGAAAGCGTTTGGCCTGCTCAAATCTGACCAGGCTATAGGACCCCGCACCGCACGGCTTTACGGATGTTTTTTGCATATGCACACCGCACGCCCCGCTCACCACGCTTTCGAGGCTCACATCGTTATCGCCGCCCTTTATTTTTACGCCGACAGCCACGCTGCCTCCAAAGCTCTCCGCGCAAACCTCTTTGACGCGGCAATTAACCGCATCGAGCGCGGCGGCCACCTTTTCCTCCACATGCTCCAAAAAATGAAAACCTGTTTCCACCTCGCGGCCGATATCGGCAACCACCTGAGCCACGCCTTTAAGCTGTTTACCCGTAATGTAACGTGACTGGTCAATCTTCTTCTGCCATTTGAGGCTCAGCAAATAGGAAGCGAACATGCTCTGTGCCGTTGTAAGTATGCCCTTCACATTGTAGCATTTCTTTGCAAAAGCAGCGTCAATGTGCGTTTCATCAAGATAGCCGTTCTTTTCGAACGCCAAAAACAGCCGGTTAAACACCCCGTAGGTGCTTAAAAATTCCTTGTCCCAGCAGCTCTTTCTAAACACGCAGTCTTTACAGGTGCTTTCCGCCACGATAGACAGCACACCTGATATCTGAACGCTGCCGTGTATTTTCGCCTCTGCTTCTCTTGCAAACATATCACCCGTCTGCAAAAACACCTCCGACACTTCCTGCAAACGCCCCACGGTAAGCTCCTTGAAGCGGCGCGTGTGCATACGGTACTCAAACTCACGTCGCGTTTTGATATCGATATAGCGCCCCGCCCATATCAGCAGCTTTTTGGGCAGCAGCGTAAAAATCAACACAGCCAGCCCCGTTTCAATAAGCACGAGCGGCCAAACATCCTGATTGAAAAAAGCGATGAGAAAGAGCAGCACGGTGAGTAAATACGAAAACGCAACACCCGGCTTTTTCAGTTTGCGCAATGTGCCGCCCATCATGCCCCCAATGCCCAGCATACCGATCATGGTGACATCAGCACAGATGCCGAAGCAAAGCGCCATACCGAGCGCCAGCCCCACGCCCGCGCCAAACGATGCACCGCCTGTATACGCCATACAAAGCACCAGTATTTGAGCCACAATGCTTGCGATGTAAATGCCTTTAACGTTGAGCGGTCCAAACATGCAGATGAAAACCAGCGCGCCGATCGCGAAGCAGATCGTTTCTTCCACGGTTAATAGCGTGCGCTTCACGCGGGTAAAAATCATGTGAATCAATATGCCAAAAACATAAATCATCAACAGTGTTATCATGCATTCGAGCACCGCTTTCATATACGTCTGCAGCTCTGCCGTTTTAAATATGGCAGCGGCAATTGCATACGCACCGGCCGTGGTCAGCACAGCCACCCATCGCCGCATATAGGCTTGTCCCACCAGCAGCATGGCGGCGCAAATGCCAAGCACCACCGAAATGATATAAAGCGCATCGTCCGGAATCAGCAGCGCGCCAAGTATAACGCCCGACGCGCAGAACAGCGCCTGCTCCCGTCGCGTTAAAAAGCACGCCGCCAATAGCGCGGGGCCAAATGGCGATAGTCCGCCGATCAACCGTATCCGTCCCACAATGAAGCCGCATATCAGCAGTGACGCAGCGATGAGAACTCTTTTTAACAGCTTGCCGTGTCGGTTCAAAAACTTGGGGTTCACCGGTGTGTCAGTCGGCAATATGATCACTCCTTTGGTATGGTCGTATCACCCATTATATGCAGGCTCCCTAGGAAACATTGTCGGTCTGCGCGCACCGTTTGCGGATAATTTGGCGATTTACAAAAATAATTCTGCCGCAGCACGTATATAATTCGCACTTTTTGTGTATACTATATAATTTGCATTCTGTTCTTTATTAATTTAAGCCTCATAGGTACATTCATTATTGGCTTTATATGCGTTTGCTGATATAATGTTAAATAAATATCAATGGATATACATAGTTTCTAATTCTATCAGGAGGTTTAGTTTATGCAGTATTCCAGCGAAGTGGAAGAAATGGTATACGTGGCCAAAGGGCCAAAGCATGGCCCGGCGCCTATTCCCGAAGAAGGCCTTTGGGTTAAAGCGAAGCAGATCACGGATATCTCGGGTTTAACCCATGGTGTGGGCTGGTGCGCACCGCAGCAGGGCGCGTGCAAGCTGACGCTGAATGTCAAAGAAGGCATTATCGAAGAAGCTCTTGTCGAAACAATCGGCTGCAGCGGCATGACGCACAGCGCGGCAATGGCGGCGGAAATTCTGTCAGGCAAAACAATTCTTGAAGCACTCAATACCGACCTTGTTTGCGACGCGATCAACACTGCTATGCGCGAGCTGTTCTTGCAAATCGCATACGGCCGCACCCAAACGGCGTTTTCTGAATGCGGTCTGCCGATTGGCGCTGGCTTAGAGGATCTTGGCAAGGGTCTGCGCTCTCAGGTGGGTACAATGTACGGCACAAAGGAAAAAGGCGTGCGTTACCTCGAAATGGCTGAAGGTTATGTGACGCAGCTCGCCATCGACGCAAACGATGAAGTGGTCGGCTACAAATTTGTGAGCGTCGGTAAAATGATGGAAGCCATCCGCAAGGGCGTTGATCCGGCGGAAGCGCTTGCTAAAAACACAGGAACCTACGGGCAGTTCGACGGCGCGGCGAAATACATCGACCCGCGCGCCAAATAGGGAGGGTGCGACTTATGGTGAATTTTGAAGGTTACAACAGACGTATTGCAGGCATTGAAAAATGCATGAAGGAATACGGCTTTGAAAGTTTGGAGCAGGTTGAAGAATACTGCAAGAGCTTTGGCGTTGATGCCGCTGGTATCGTAAAGAGCGTTCAGTCCATCGCTTTTGAAAACGCCGCATGGGCATACACACTCGGCGCGGCCATCGCGCTGAAAAAAGGCTGCAAGGTGGCGGCAGACGCGGCGGAAGCGATCGGTATCGGTCTGCAGGCGTTTTGCATTCCGGGCAGCGTGGCAGAACAGCGCGTGGTGGGTATCGGCCACGGCAATCTCGCAGCGATGCTGCTCAGAGAAGAAACAGAATGCTTCTGCTTCCTCGCGGGGCATGAGTCGTTCGCGGCTGCCGAAGGCGCGATTGGTATTGCAAGAACGGCCAACAAGGTAAGAAAAACGCCGCTGCGCGTTATACTTAACGGTCTTGGCAAAGATGCGGCTTACATTATCTCGCGTATCAACGGCTTCACAAACGTGGAGACAGAGTACAACTACGCAACCGGCGAGCTCAAGATCGTCTGGGAAAAAGCGTTTTCAAACGGCGAGCGCGCGGCTGTAAAATGCTACGGCGCAGACGACGTGAACGAAGGCGTGGCGATCATGCGTCATGAGAAGGTTGACGTTTCCATCACGGGCAACTCGACCAACCCGACACGCTTCCAGCATCCGGTAGCGGGCACATACAAGAAGTGGGCCATTGAGAACGGCAAGAAATACTTCTCGGTCGCTTCGGGCGGCGGCACAGGCCGTACGTTGCATCCGGACAATATGGCGGCGGGTCCCGCTTCCTATGGTATGACGGACACGATGGGCCGTATGCACGGCGACGCGCAGTTTGCGGGGTCTTCCTCCGTGCCGGCGCACGTGGAAATGATGGGCCTTATCGGCATGGGCAACAACCCGATGGTGGGTGCGTCTGTGGCGGTTGCGGTGGCTGTGGAGCAGGCGCTGTCTAAGTAAGTTCATATCTGAGTATAACGAAAAGTCCTCAATCCGGTTCATCCGCGATGAGGACTTTTTTTATCCTTCTTATATTTTCACCCATTATTGGTTATACCTTTGCTGTGCATCAATTATATCTATATCACAATAAAAACCAGAATTGGGTAAATCAATTATAACTCTGTTTTCATGTTCACCACATATTGAACAGTGATATCTCCAATCTGGACTATCTATCTTCCCAGTATTAGTCATAAGCATTTCATAGAGTAAATCAGCGTGTTCTTTACATAGATAACTGTGTTTAACTTTTTTTGAACATACATAACACTTCATTATTTGCCTCTTTAATCATTTGTGGGTTTACCGGTGAATGAGCCTCCATTCTTCATTTTCGAGCTATTTTTGACACTTGCTCTACAAATATCCGATTGATAGTCTTTCGATATCACCTGATATTCCGTCAGTTTTAATTCGACGCCATTACATAATAGAAATATACCAAAACTGCAGTAGTGATAAGTATCACACTGCTACACAAATTAAAATTATCATCATTCTCTTAGAAAATTTTAATTTCACCAATACACAACCCAGCCAAATGGCATTTCTTTTGCCTATCTCGATTTTGATTAACACTTGGTATTAAAAAGAGGTTATTTGTTATTTACTGTATTATGATACATCTATGTTGTATTAATTGCAAACTTTATGATATGTCGGAATTATTATTTTCGATGTCTGGTACTCATATAGTTACATATTAGGGCTGCGTTCGTGAAAGCTATTTTCCTTCCAAAAACGCCGCCAGCTCCGCCTCCGTCGGCATCGCGCTCTGCGCACCCATCTTCGTCACCGACATCGCACCCACCGCGTTCGCATAGCGAATGCTCTCGGTTAGGCTATGGCCCTTCGCGAGCGACACCGCCAGCCCCGCGTTAAACGAATCGCCCGCCGCCGTGGTGTCTACCACGTCCACGGCGAAGCCGGGCACATGCACAGCCTCGTTCTCTGTAATTAAATACGCGCCTTTACCGCCGCACTTAAACACCACCGTTTGAACGCCCTGCTTAATCAGCGTGCGCGCCGCCGCAATCGCGCTCTGCTCATCCGTCACATCCGTCTGCGCGATGATAGCCAGCTCCGTTTCGTTGGGCGTTAAAATGCCGCAGCACCCAAGCAGCGCCTCCGGTAGCTTCACCGCGGGCGCGGGATCCAGCATGACCAGCTTGCCCGCTTTCTTGGCGTATTCCGCCGCCCACAATACCGTCTCCATCGGCACCTCAAGCTGCAGCATCAGTATATCCGCGTCGTCAATCGCTTTGATACTGCTTTGCACATAATCGGTGTCCACAAGGCCGTTCGCACCGGGAACAACGATGATCATGTTCTCACCCTGTGCGTTGACCGTGATCGACGCCGTGCCCGTACTGGTCTCTTCTTTGCGTATGGCCGACACATCCACATGCGCCGTAAGCAGCGATTCCAGCGCCATGCCGCCGAACATATCGGTGCCCACCTTGCCCAAAAACGCGACGCTTGCGCCGAGCCGACCCGCCGCCACAGCTTGGTTCGCGCCCTTGCCGCCCGGGAAGATATCAAAAGACTCGCCCGTTATCGTTTGGCCCGCCCAAGCAAATGTGGGCGCGACGGTCACCAAATCCATATTGATGCTGCCGAGCACACAGATTTTTTTCATTGAGCCACCTTAACCTTCCGGCTTATTTGAAAATCGAGCGATATATCAAGCTGCTTTTAAGTCGATTACATATTTATATCGTAGCTTCTCTCTTCCGGCAATGGCATCATATTTTCAGCGGCTATGCCCGTTCCGATTGCAACACATGATGCGGCATCTTCCGCCAAAAAACACTTCAGCCCTGTCTTGATGCCGACCAATACATCCAAGCCATACAGCAGCGACCCGCCGCCTGTCAGGCATATTCCGCCTTCGGCTATATCCGAAGCCAGTTCCGGCGGTGTGCGCTCCAGCACACTGCGAATCACGTCGATGATACTGGTAAGCGGCTCCGCGAAGGCCTCGACCGTCTCGTTTGCTCCAATCCGGATTCTCTTAGGCAGACCGGTAATCGCATTTCTGCCGACGATTTCTATCAAAACCTGCTCCTGTTTGGGATAGGCTGCGCCGATATTCACCTTTATTTCTTGCGCTGTCCTCTCGCCGATCAGTATGTCATACTTTTTCCTGATGTGCTTTGCAATGGCATCGTCCAGGCTGTCTCCGGCCACCCTGACAGACTGGTGAACCACAAGTCCGCCAAGTGAAATCACAGCAGCATCCGTGGTGCCGCCGCCGATATCCACCACCATGCTGCCGTAAGCCGCGCCGATATCAATGCCCGCCCCAATTGCCGCCGCAATCGGCTCTTCAATCAGGCTCGCGCGCTTGGCGCCTGCCTCCTCGGTTACTTCTATCAACGCACGTTTTTCCACATCGGTAACACCCGACGGCACACAAACCATCACAGACGGTCTGCTAAAAAGACGCTTGCCTATAACCATTTTAAGATATGCGCTCAGCATTCGTTGTGTATCATGATAACTCGATATCACACCGCCGCGCAGCGGACGGACGACGGCAATATTCGCGGGCGCTCTGCCCAGCATATCGTTGGCTTCATCGCCGACAGCAATCAACTCTCCCGTATTTTTATTAACCGCCACAATTGCGGGCTGATTCAGTACGATTCCCTTTCCTTTTACGTAAATACGCACGCTAGACGTGCCGAGGTCGATGCCGATAATGTCATTGTCTAAAAACCTCATTAATATCTTTTACCCCCATAAACTTGCCTTTTCGCGTCAATAATTTCTGCCTGAATGCGGCCTTTATTCTGCGGACAATGCAGAATTCCCGTCTGATTCAGGTTGGTATAAAACTTTTCGTATATCAATTTTCGTAATACCGGACGGAACAGCCCATTCGACAGTATCGCCCTCTCTAAATCCGATAATCGCCGTCCCTATCGGCGATAATACCGAGATGTTATTCTGTGATAAATCCGCTTCATGGGGATAAACCAACGAGACAGTCTCTTCGATATCATCAATCACCAATAAAGCACGAGAATTCATTGTGATTACGTCATCAGGAAGCTCACTCTTGTCAACGATCTCGGCGCGTTTCAATTCATCATCGAGATCAAGCACATGTGGTTTGTTTTTTTTGTCGATTTCACCGTCAATTAGTTTTTTCAGCTTTTTCATATCTTCTTCCGTTATTATAATCCGGCGAGACATATGCTCATACCTCCTTTTTTACTGCCCCCGATAATTCTGCGGTTTTTTTCCCGACCTTGGGGCTGTTTCGATTAATCATAGCAAAAGACATTCCGCAAGCGGAATGTCTTCACCACTCATTATATTATAGTCATTATAATAAAGCATTCTCTATGATTTGTCAACAGAGACTGCCGTTCCCATTTAATTGAATCTATGTATTTAAATAATTCTCATGTTATTTAATTCTTTGGACAAACATGCCCCGCTATTTGGCAACAGACTAAAAAACCGCAGGCCGTTGCCTCGCGGCTTAGCTTTCTAGCTATTGTGCAGCTTGAAAACGCTAAAACGAATTGACGAGCTTTTCGATTGCTGTCACAGCGTCTAGTTCATCCTTGCCGTTTGCAAAGATGTATATTTTCTCTCCCTGCTTCACGCCCAGTGACAATACGCCCATAATGCTTTTGGCATTGATCTTCTTATTGCCCTTTTCCACGAATATCTGCGAAGAAAACCCACCCGCAACCTGCACAAACATGGCTGCTTTGGAAGCCCTTAAACCATCGGCATTGGTGATCGTCAGTTCCTTTGCTTGCATGCTACTCCCCCCTTGTCATTTTCAGGTGCTCTGCAATGCTGTTGAGCTTACGCAATTTATGATTGATACCCGACTTTGACTCAGCACCCAGCATAGCCGCCAGCTCCTCCAACGTGGCTTCGGGGTAACTCATCCGCGCTTCTGCCGCCGCTTTGAGTGCCGGGCTTAACTTATCAAGCCCCATATGAGTTCGGATATAGTCAATGCTTTCCTGCTGCTTAACAGACGCATTAACCGTTTTTGATAAGTTGCCCGTCTCGCAGTTGACTTTGCGGTTCACGTTATTGCGCACACTTTTCAATATACGGATATTTTCGATATTCAATATCGACGAGTGCGCGCCCATCATGGTTAATAAAGTGACGATCGCATCGCCTTCCTTGATATAAACCACAAAACTCTTGCCCCTGGGTATCATTTTTGCAGACACGCCAAGTTCTACTATTATATTCAACAAACCCTGCGCAAATTCCTTTTGTCCGCAGACAAATTCCATATGATATCGTTTTTCCGGGTTCGTGACCGAACCGCCGCCCAAGAAGGCTCCGCGCACAAACGCAATTTGGCAGCAGCGTGCGTATAAAAACGCCGCATTCGTACCGAATTCAAAGCCCTCATCGCTTAAGATGTGGGTATCCACCGCCAGCATGCGCGCTGCTTCCTTTTGCACCGACAGCGAATAAATATGATTGTGCTTTAACTGATTGGTTTGCATCTGCGTTTTGGCCTGAATACCGTAAATACTTTTTATCAGCGCAAACACCCGGCGCGCCACCGCTGCGCTTTCTGTGTCAATACGCAGCGAAAATGCCCCGCCAGAAATGCTGATGGAACCGGCGGTATGGATGATGGCGCTGAGCTCGGCAAGCTCACAGCATTCTTTGCCCGTACTTATACGGCAAACTTCAGATTTGGCCGTGGCGGAAAACGACATGGCGTTAATACCCGTATCCGATATCGCGGTGCTCGAGCGTTACGTTATGGCCCTGCTCGCTCAGCACGCGATGCATTTCTTCAGCGATCACGACGCTGCGGTGAACACCGCCCGTACAACCGATCGCAATCACCAGTTGCTTCTTATCCTGCTCCACATAATAAGGAGCCACATAATTGACCAGCTCGTTGATCTTATCTAAAAATATGCGCGCACGCGGAAACGCCAGAACATAGTCTTTCACTTCTTTTTCGCGTCCGGTATGATTGCGCAGATGCTCTTCATAAAACGGGTTGGGTAAAAACCGCATATCAAAAACCATATCGGCATCAATTGGGATCCCGCGCTTGTATCCAAACGTTGTCACGGTGATTTTTATTCCCTTATCGTCTGTATCGCTGAACATCCTGTCAATCGTTTCCCCGAGCTTTTTGATGGAATACGTGGATGTATCAACGATGTTGTTCGCAATGTCTTTGATTTCCTTGAGCCTTTCGCGCTCCTTGAATATTCCCGTCATGATTGTGCCGTCAAGTGACAGCGGATGCCGCCGCCGTGTTTCTTTGAAACGCCGTACCAGTACCTCATCGCTCGCATCCAGATACAGAATGTCAAGATCGATGTTCATCTCTTTCAAGCACTGTATCGCTGGAAATATATCCTCGAACATCTCACCCATTCGCATATCCGCAACGGTTGCCGCCTTATCGATACGCTCTTTGTTCATGCATATCTGCGCAAAATCGGGGATTAGCTTGGGCGGCAGATTGTCCACACAAAAATAACCTGTATCCTCAAAACGTTTAAGCGCCTGAGACCGCCCGGCTCCCGACAATCCGGTGATGATCACAAACTTCATTTCAGTCCTCCGATATATTGACGATACGGCAGGGCGCTATACCCGCACTTACCGCCATTTTCACAGCGTTTGACACCAACCCCACATCTGCCGGATTGTGCGCGTCACTCGAAAGGATAAATCTCGCTTGCGTCTGCGCCGCAAGCTGCAGATCCTCAACTTTGAGCTCACTGTGCTTGTTATTGATTTCAAACAGTGTACCGTAGTCCGCACACGCCTGCGCCAGCTTATAATAATCCACGGGCACGCCGTAGCCAGGGTGTGCAACCATTGTGATTTTGTGCCGCTGTATCGCGCGCATATAGCCTTGAGTCACCGCTTCCACATGGTGTTTTCCTCTGAAAAAAGTCCATGCTGTCCGCAAATCACGGCAAATTGCCGTTTTATGATACCCGAGTATCAGAAAATCAAACCGCCCTTTTGGCATATCGACGCTGCCGTCAAGTCCGGTCAGATTCAGTTCGATACCCGCCTTTACCTCAATACGCCCCTCGTATTGCCGTTTCGCTTTCTCGATATCGGCGAGGTAATTGTTTACCTTTCTCTTCTTCACACCGTATGAAAAATGTGCGATGCTGTGATCAGCGATACCCACCGTTTCAAGGCCGAGGTGCAGCGCAGAGAGCGCGTTGTCATCCACAGAGCCTGTCCCATGGCTGTGTACCGTATGCGTATGGTAATCGGCAATCAGCTTCATCGTTCCCCCACGATTCTCACTTCGGGCTCCAGCCTCACGCCGCAGTGTTCAAACACGCGTTTTTGTACCTCTTCAATCAGCGCGATGACCTCCTCCGACGTTGCGTTGCCCGTGTTAATCACAAACCCCGCGTGCTTCTCCGACACCTGTGCACCGCCGATGCTTAGCCCTTTAAGCCCGGCTTCATCAATCATCGTTCCGGCATAGCCGCCCTCGGGCCGCTTGAATGTGCTGCCCGCGCTCGGATATTCGAGCGGCTGCTTGGCGCGTCTCTGCTCATTCAGCGCGCACAGTTTTTCCATACTTTCCTCGCGGCAGCATGTGTTGAACCGCAATCTGACACCCGTTACTATCAGCGGCAGGCTGCTGAGTATGCTGCGACGGTACCCGAAATTCATCTCTGTATTATTCAGTGCAAGCACACCCGCGGGTGTCGCAAAGGTAACCTCTTCCACATAATCGCCGATCTCACCGCCATAAGCGCCCGCATTCATGCAAACCGCTCCGCCCACGGTGCCCGGAATACCGCCAAGGAATTCAACGCCGCCGAGCGACTTTGCCATGGCTTCGCGCACCAGCACAGCCAACGGTGTGCCGCTTTTGGCCGTCACGCAATCTCCGTCGAACGAAACATCCGAGAAATTATCCGCCAGCTTCATCACAATGCCACGAATTCCCTTGCCGGTAACAAGCAGATTCGACCCGCGTCCCATCACAAAAAGCGGGGTGTCCGTCTGCCGTGCGGTCAGCAGCACGTGCTGCACCTCGTCCGCACTCGTTGGCAGCACCATGATGTCGGCACAACCGCCCACTTTAAACGACGTATGCTCGGCCATCGGTACGTCACGCCGTACATCCTGAACTTTTCCCGATAAGGCATTAAAAACCTTAACTAAATCCATAGAAAACCTCTCTCCTCCACTTTACAACAGCATCTCCCATCAAGCAATACGTTTTATATTTACGACTGCTCGGATTCAAAGTATTCCACCACCGCCTGTGCCGAGCGCATATCCATACCAGATACCGCCGCAATCTCTTCAATACCGGCTGCCCTCAAATCGCCCACCGTCTCAAAGGCCTTGAGCAGCGCCTTAACACGTGACGGCCCCACATGCGGTATTTTTAGCAGTGCACTGTCTTCCACTTTTTTCAGCCGCAGATTGCGGTGATACGTGATTGCAAACCGGTGTGCCTCATCGCGGATGCGCGTTAACAACCCCAGCGCGTGGCTCCTTTTATCCAGCAGCACGGGGTCGCTCTTGCCCACCACAAAAACCTCCTCCTCGCGTTTGGCAAGGCTGATGAGCGGCAGGTCTTCCAGCCCGAGCGAACAAAGGGCATCATACGCAAAAGAGAGCTGCCCCTTGCCGCCGTCCACGATGATCAGCGACGGAAGCTCATCAAAGCCCTCTTTGCCCTGCAGGGCGTCTTTGAGCCGCCTTGTAAGCACCTCGTTCATCGAAGCAAAATCGTTCGCGCCTTCCACTGTTTTGATGCGAAAGCGGCGGTACGATTTCTTTTCGGGCTTGCCGCCGCGAAACACCACCATGGATGCGACAGAATCCGTGCCCTGTATATTCGAAATATCGTAGCACTCCATGCGGTCGATCGGTGCCGGAAATCCAAGCGCCATCTGCAATTCCTTGAGCGCGCCAATCGTCGTATCATAATCACGCGCAATGCGCGCCAGCCGCCGCTCCAGTGCTTCCGTCGCGTTGCCGAGCGCCATATCGGTGAGCCGTTTGTTATCGCCTTTTTCAGGCACATGCAGCGCCACGCGTGAACCGCGCTTTTCTGTCAGCCACTGCTCAATCAGTTCCTTTTCTTCGGGCATCACATTCACGTAGATTTGTTTGGCAACGCCATCTACACTTGAATAATACTGCTTAATCATATGCGAGAGCACCTGCGGCGGTGCTTCGCCTGCGCAGCTCATAAAATAACGTTCGGTGTGGTTAAGCTCACCGCGCCGCACAAACAGACCCTGTACCACAGCCTCGTCGCCCTGCTGATACACCGCGAACACGTCCTTGTCATTAAGGTCCGGAAATCCGGCCTTCTGCTTTTCAAAAAGCCGATGCAGCGCCAAAATGCGGTCGCGAATCACGCCCGCTTTCTCATACTCCATGTTCTGTGAGGCGGCCTTCATATCCTCCTGCAGCTGCTTCTCCAGCCCCTTATACCGGCCCTGAAGAAACTCCGCCACCTCGTCCACCATACGCTTGTATTCGTATTCGCTGACCTTGCCTGCACATGGTGCCAGGCAGCGCCCCATCTCATAGTTGATGCACGGGCGGCCGGATTTTGCGCCGGTCAGTTCCTTTTTGCATTGGCGAACAGGAAACACACGCGTCACGGTATCAAGCACGTCGTGCAATATATGCGCCGCGATATACGGCCCGTAGTATTTCGCGCCGTCGCTAACCACCTTGCGCGTCACGCTGATGCGCGGAAACCTTTCGTTGTAATCAATGCGGATATATGGGTAGTGCTTGTCGTCGCGCAGCATGATGTTGTAATACGGGCTGTACCGCTTGATCATGTTGCATTCGAGAATCAGCGCTTCAATCTCCGTCTGTGTAAGGATATAGTCAAAGTCAACAATCTCAGCCACCAGCGCCGCCGTTTTGGGCTCCTTGCGCGTGTTTTGAAAATAGCTGCTGACGCGGTTTTTAAGCGCGAGCGCTTTACCGACGTAAATAACTTTGCCGTCGGCGTTTTTCATCAGATAAACACCGGGCGTTTTGGGCAGCGTCTTTAGCTTGTCACGGATCTCGTCGTTCATCTTAGTATCCCAAATCTATCGCTTTGCTCAGCACCTTTTTCGCCGCAGGCGCCGCGTGAGACCCGCCCGAGCCCGCTTTTTCCACCACCACGGCGATGGCCAGCGGATGGGCTTCGTCTTTTATGAAGCCGACAAACCACGCGTGTTCCTCGTTGCCGTTTTCGCCCGCTATTTCGGCGGTGCCCGTTTTGCCGCCCACGGTAACCCCTTTGATTGCGGCCTTTTTGCCGGTGCCGTTCTTCACCGCGTTCACCATCATGTCTTTAAGCAGTGTGGTGTCGCTCAAAGGGTGTGCCGCCACCGAAGGCGCCAAGGTGTACGTCTGCGCTTCGCCGTATGTCACGCTGCTGAGCAGCTTGGGTTCCATCATCAAGCCGTCGTTCGCAATGCATGCTGCAATCATGCATGCGTGCAGCGGCGTGATCAAATCGTGGTATTGCCCGATGGCTGACCACCCAAGGTTCGTGCCTGTATCGGCCGTTTCAAACACGCTTTCTCCCATCAGCACGTCTTTATACATTAGATCGCTGTTGAACAAAAACTTGTTTGCTTCGCTGGCGAGCCTGTCTTTGCCGAGCTGCTGCGCCGCTTCCGCAAAATAGACGTTGCAGGAATGCGAAATCGCCTCTTCCAGGTTCTCTGCCCCGTGCTCACCCGTGCAAGCAATCGACTGCCCATCAATCTCGGTGCTGCCGCTGCAGGTTGTTTCAAAACCTTGCAGGTCGTTTTCAATCAGCGCTGCCGCCGTAATCAGCTTAAACGTGCTGCCGGGCGGATACAGACCCGTGAATGCACGGTTCACCAGCTCGCTCTCGCCCCCACCCTCTAAGAATATGTCCATGTCAGCCGGGTCAAACGTGGGGGATGACGCACTCGCCACGATTTCGCCCGTTTTATAATTCATCACCACAACCGCGCCGTCATTATCACCAAGGGCTGCCCGCGCGGTTTCACAAAGCTCAGCGTCTATCGTCAGCTTTACATCGCCGCCGCGCCTTTCCTCGCCGGTGACGAGGCCCAAAATACGTGAAATATCGTCCTGATCAAAACCGTATAGGTATTTGGCGAACATCGTTTGTGCGCCGTATGTCATACCATAGCTGTCGCCGATAATATGAGACACCGCTTTGCGCATGCTTTTATCGTTTACATAAACCCGCTCGTCTCCTTTGGTATACAGCAGCTTTTGGCCTGTTCTGTCCATCAGGTCGCCGGGCTTCACATTCGATTCCACCTGCTGGATGCGCGGGTTGTAGGGCGTGACAAACCAGCGTTCGCCGTATATCACCACCACGCCGCCAAGATACAGCGCCAACCCCGCAAACATCACGGAAAATACGATCATCAGTGTGCGTATGTTGCGCCGCAGCACGTTTTTCATATCACAGCACCTCCCGCTTTCCTGATCACCGTTTCGTCGCGTTCGCCGTTCTTCACATTGACGCCCTCAATAATGCCCACAAGCGCGAGGCACGCAAGCATGGAACTGCCGCCTGCGCTGATAAACGGCAGCGTGATGCCCGTGAGCGGAATCAGCTTGATAACGCCGCCAATGATAATGAACGACTGCAGCGACAGCATACATGTCGCGCCGAATACGAGCAGCGCATCGAACCGCGAGCCCGCGTTCATCGCAATGATCATTCCGCGGACAATAAACACAAGATACAAAAGAATCAGTATCGCGCCAAATATAATGCCGAATTCCTCGCAGATGACGGCAAATATAAAATCGCTTGTGTTAACCGGCACCGCGCTTGGAAACCCAAGCCCCAGCCCCGCGCCAAAGGCACCGCCCGCCGCAATGGCCATGAGCCCCTGAACAATCTGGTAGCCTTGGGTTCTGTGATAGCTCCACGGATCCTGCCAAATCTGCACCCGCGTTTTAACATGGGGAAACATATAGTAGCTGGCAACCGCCCCCGCGCCCGCCACGCCAAGCCCCGCAAACGTGAGCAGTGTGCGCCCGGTTCCCGCGAAAAACATAACAATGAATGTGCCCGCATACAGCAGCGCCGCACCCAAATCGTTAGACAGCACCAACGTGATGATGCAGGCTCCCGCAAAGCCCGCATACGCGATAATGGCGAGCGTCGCGCGCCGTTCGGCAAAGAAGTAAGCGGAAACGATGATATACAGCACCTTGGCCACTTCGCTAGGCTGCAGGGACATTCCCGCGATTTTAACCCAGTTTCGTGCGCCGCCCACCGTTTTGGCGAATAAAAACGAAAATGCAATCAAGCCGAATGCGCCCAGCATCATCAGGTAATTAAGCCGCCCGAAGTCGGTCGCGCGCTTAATAACCACAATGGTAACGTATAGCACCGCCGTGCCGATGACGAGCCAAATCAGCTGCCGCCAAGCCGTCTCTAGGTTCAGCCGTGCCAGCATCACCAGGCCCACACTGGCGAGAAAAAAGCAGATGACCAACGTGATGCGGTCGACATGCCGAAAAATAAGCGCCGCAAGATTATATGCCAACAGCACCACGAGCGCCGTGCCCAGCCCAAAAATGGCATATTCAATATTAAACACACCTTCACGAAACGAAAGCAGTGCGCATGCAGATATGATAAAAAGGATTGTCAGCGCCAGCATTGCGCCGGCACCCCTTCTTTGCAGAACCATGTGTTATCCTTCCTTCAAAAAGACTTTTGCAACCACATTACCAAAGCAGACAATATCGCGGCTCTTGAGCGTCATGCTGCCGTTCAGCTTCACGCCGTTCACCGTCACGTCGCCGCGCCCCACTTGGCTTAACACCACTGTGCCGTCGTCGCGAAGGTATATATGAGAGTGCGTCTTGTCCACACTGCGATCGGCAAAAATGATATCGGCGTTGCGCGAGCGGCCGATGGTATTGTTCTCAAGCAGCGTGACATTCTCTCCCATCACATCATCCGGCCCCGAAATAACCGCCAAGTAGCCGATGCTGCTCTGCGCCACATCCAGCACCATGCGTTTGTCTCTGTATTCTTTTATGGACAGGCTTATTACACCCAGCATAATAATCACCGCCACGATTAAGAACCAATAGCGCAGTGTGAGTGCGGTCGCTTCGTACAATCCGTTCATGCAAGTCACCTCTTAGATGCCATTGTATCATATTTGTGCGAAAGTTAATCCTACAACTTTTTTATAGTCATGTGAACAATTTGTGTCTTTGCTGTGACAGGCTGTCCCGTTTTTTTGGCAAATATATAAACCGGTTTCAATCTCAGCGAATAAAAAACTACTTACACGGCTTGTATGATGCCGCAGCCGATTCGCTCCCCCGCGTCCCCGGCTGGCTGCGAGGTATAGTCGTCTCTTTGCGCGTGTATCACAATTGAGCGGCCAATCACATCACAGACCGAAAAACGAGAGGTCATAAACGACAGCCACGCCTCGTTTTGGCCGGTAGCCATCAGCATCGGAAAATCGCCCGCGTGCTTCGGGTGCGGCACGTCCAATGGATTATAATGGCCTTTAGCGCTCGCAAAATCGGGCGGCAGGCAGCTGCCGCGCTCATGCAGATGAAATCCATAAAACCCCGTTTCGCTGTGCGGCAGACCCTTCACCTGCGCCTCCACTCTCACCCCCGCAGACGTGTCTGTCAGCCAAACCACACCCGTCAGCTGCGGCACGGCGCTGCTGCCTTTTATCATTGCCATCGCACGGCATCTTTGTTTTTCCTTCATATTTATATACCTCCATAATAAACATCTTTTATTTATGCTCAAATCGCATTGCAAAAGCCGATTTACGTCAACAGCTGCTGCAAGGGCATTTGACAAAGCCCTCTCACTGCTATATCATATTCATATGAGGCAGGTATTTAGAGTGTTTAATAAAGGCGATAAAATCTCATATCCGATGCACGGTGCAGGGTACATCGAGGCCATTGAGGAACGCGATTTTCTGGATGAAAAGAAGCGTTTTTATGTGCTCCGGTTTTCAGACGGCGATATCAAAGTGCATGTGCCGGTGGAAAACGCTGAAAGAGCGGGTCTGAGAAATATCATTACGACGGATGAGTGCCGCCATGTTTTCGAATCGTTTAAAACGTATGAGGATGTGGAGGAATCCACCAACTGGAACCGGCGCAACCGTGAAAACTTAGAAAAGATGAAATCCGGCAACGTTTATGAAATAGCCGCTGTGATTAAGAGCCTGCTAAAGCGCGAGAACCAAAAGAATCTGTCTTCCAGCGAGAAAAAAATGCTGGGCACCTCCATGCAGATCCTCGTTTCCGAGCTTGCTCTGGCAAGCAACAGAAAAGATGAGGAAGTCAGAAAGATCATCACCCAAGCCCTGTAAAATGTGAACATTTTAAGCTTTTTTGACGATTGCGATGTCACACTCGTTCTTTTGTGTTATAATGAGCAACAACTCTTATTGAAACTTTGTTATATGCATTATAACCGAGGTGAATGATGGCTAAAAGTATCGCGCGTTTTTTTATTATACTGATCGGTTTGTTTGTAGGGCCGGGCATCGTTGTTCTTGTCTTTGAAGTCATCAGCAAGTTGAACGGCGTTAACGCATATACGCTGCTGCTCGACTGGGTCAGCCTGCTCATTTTTATCTTTTCCGGTATTACCTCAGGCCTTATTTTCTTCGCACTGTCAAAATCGATCGTAGACGCGATATTCAACGCCGCCGGACAAGCGGATAAGCGCCTTTCCAAGCTGCCCGCACAGGTGATGCTGCCGGCCGTCGCGGGATTGTTGCTTGGGCTGATTGTGTCATACTTTCTTTCCGGCCTAATCACAGGCATCATCATGATCCCGTGGATTGCTGGCATCATTAATGTGGTCATCACCATTGTATCCGTATACCTTGGTATTTCGATACTGGTTCGCTACCGCCGCGATCTGCCGGGCGGGTTCTTCAGGCGCCATAAAGACGAAAAGGATGACAAGTTAAAAGACGAGACGTTGGCGCGGCCCAAGCTGCTGGATACAAGCGTGATTATCGACGGGCGCATATTCGATATCTGCAATACGGGTATCATTGAAGGTGCGCTTGTGATTCCGGAGTTTATTTTAGATGAGCTTCGCCACATTGCCGATTCATCCGACGATTTGAAGCGTAACCGCGGGCGCAGGGGGCTTGATGTATTAAAGCGCATTCAATCAGAACTCAATATGCCCGTTAAAATTGTGCACGGCGATGTGGAAGAAGCCAGTGACGCGGATGCAAAGCTGTTAAGTCTTGCTATAAAAATGGACGGCATTGTGGTGACGAATGACTATAACCTAAACAAGGTGGCGGCCGTTAAAAACGTGCCGGTCTTAAATATCAATGAGCTCAGCAATGCGGTGAAGCCGGTGGTGCTGCCCGGCGAAGAAATGAAAGTAACGGTCGTTAAGGATGGCAAAGAACAAGGACAGGGTGTCGCCTATTTGGATGACGGCACAATGATTGTCGTGGAAGACGGCGTGAGAGAAATGAACAAGCCATCTGCCGTGGTTGTGACCAGCGTGATTCAAACCGCCGCCGGACGAATGATATTCGCACGGCTGAAATAAAACCTCGAATTTGTACGAATGAAGCAGGCATTATCAAAAGATTGTGTCTGCTTTTTTAACAGGGTTCGAGCTAAACTGTGGACTGAATACATATTGATTTGAACTTGTCTCAATTAAAAAATGAGACATAATATTTCATATTAGATCTTCAAAAGCCGTGTATCACGAGAAGCCTTTAAAAAACAAAATCCCGTCTGATGCGGCGGGATTTTCTTTCGCTGTTATACCTGGAACGAGGCGTATCCTTCGTCGTCAGGCAGGCTTTCAAACTTCTCCAATATGGCTGTCTGAACCAGCGTTCGTGCTGCCGAGTTGATCGGATGGGCAATGTCCTTATACTCGCCATTCGGTGTTCTTCGTGACGGCATTGCAATAAAATAGCCGCTCTGCCCCTCAATGATCTTCATGTCGTGGATGGCAAACATGTCGTCAAAAGTCACAGACACGACTGCCTTCAGCTTCCCCATGGTATCGATCCGCCTGATACGGATGTCCGTGATCTCCATAAAGCAACCCCTCCTAAGCAGGTACAATTATGTATAGGTAAAATTCGCCATTGTAGTGTGTTTTTCCTGCTTGTGTCCTCTCCAAATTATCATTTATATCAAAAAAAACGATATAATACTCTTTTTCATGCTTTTTGTCCGTCTTTTTGTGTGGTTTGCATGAACAAAGCATGACTTCTTGCCACGCGGCATTTATTTAGGCTATAATACATAAGTGAATGCAAGAGATGAGGAGAAGGCTATGGCGAACGTTTACGATGTATTGGTTGAAAGAGGATTCTTAAAGCAAGTGACCCACGAAGGGTTAAAAGAGCTGTTGGAGAAAGAAAGTGTCACATTCTATATCGGCTTTGACCCGACAGCGGACAGCCTGCACGTGGGGCATTATGTGCAGCTGATGGCCATGGCGCATATGCAGCGCGCGGGTCATCGGCCTATCGCGCTGATTGGCGGCGGCACCACCATGGTGGGCGATCCGTCCGGCAAATCGGATTTAAGAAAGATGCTTTCAATAGAAGATATTGAAAACAACGCAGAAGCTTTTAAAATACAGATGCGCCGTTTCCTTGATTTTGGCGAGGGCAAAGCGCAGATGATCAACAATGCTGATTGGCTGCTGAAGCTCAACTATATCGAATTTCTGCGCGAAATCGGCGTTCACTTCTCGGTAAACCGTATGCTGAGCGCCGAATGCTACAAGAACCGCATGGAAAAGGGTTTAACGTTCCTTGAGTTCAACTATATGCTGATGCAGGGCTACGATTTTCTCGTGCTGAACCAAAAATTCGGCTGCAAACTGCAGCTCGGCGGAGACGACCAATGGTCGAACATACTCGCGGGCGCGAACCTGATACGCAAGAAGGAACGCAAGGACGCCTACGGTATGACGTTCTCGCTGCTGCTGACCAGCGACGGCCGCAAGATGGGCAAAACGGAAAAAGGCGCGGTTTGGCTGAACCCCGAGAAGACCACCCCCTACGAGTTTTATCAGTATTGGCGCAACATTGCCGACAGCGATGTGGAAACGTGCCTCTCGCTGCTCACCTTCCTGCCGATGGATGAGGTGCGTTTGCTTTGCAGCTATAAAGATGAGCGCATCAACGATGCCAAGGTGAAGCTGGCTTACGAGGTCACCCGGCAGGTTCACGGAGAAGATGAGGCAAATAAGGCCAAGGCGGCGGCTGAGGCGCTGTTTGAAGGCGGCGGCGAGGGCGGCAGCATTCCCGAAACGCAAATCGATTCCATCGCCGATCTGCTACTGGTGGATTTGCTGCAGACTTGCGGGCTCACTTCGTCACGCGGCGAAGGCCGACGGCTGATTGCCCAAGGCGGCGTTTCCATCAACGGAAACAAAGTAACCGATGAGTTTATGCCGGTTACGCAGGGCTGTTTTGACGCTGGCAGCATGATGATAAAAAAGGGTAAGAAGATATATCACAAAGCCGTTTTGAAGGGCTGACAATTATGCCCGTTAATTTAGAAATCAGCCCGTGCTCCAATATCACGCTGCTGACACGTATGTATAAAGAGCTGGCCGAGGATGAAAACAGCGATACACCGCAGACCGATGAGCAGTATCAGCAATGCATGGAGGGCTTTTTGAAACGCGGCGACCGCGCTTTTGTCTTCCTCATCGGCAGAAGCGTGATCGGTTATGCGCTTGTGATTACCGACCGCAGACCGTATTATCTGCGTCATTTTTACATCAGCCGCACCAGACGACGGAAAGGCTTCGGCCGCACGGCTTTTAATATGCTGCTGGAAACACTGGGTACGCAGACCTTGGACCTGGATGTGTTTGTTTGGAACGAGGGCGCCATCGGTTTTTGGCAGTCTCTCGGGTTTGAACAGCGGGCCCACCTGATGCGGCTCAATGGCTCGTCCGCATGATCACGCTTAAGCAGGAAAACGAGACCACGCTCGTCATTAAAAAATCGCGCTTTATCGGGTACGTCTGTCCCGTTATCAGCGAGACAGAAGCGCAAGCTGTGATTGAGCAAAGAAAAAAGCAGCATTATGACGCGCGGCACAACTGCTTTGCTTGGCTGCTGGAAAATGGCACAATGCGTTACAGCGACGACGGAGAGCCACAGGGCACGGCCGGGCTGCCGATGCTCGAGGTGCTCAAAAAATCCAGGCTGCAAAACGTTCTGGCCGTGTGTACACGCTACTTTGGCGGCACATTACTCGGTGCGGGCGGGCTGGTACGCGCCTACACGCAGAGCATTGCGCAAACGATTGATCAAGTGCACAAAGTGAAGCTGATCCCGTGCAGCGTCTATATCTGCGATTTTGATTTTGCCGTTTTCTCACGCGTTCAGACACCGCTGCTCAGCGCGGGCTGCCAGTTTGACGACATCACCTACACACAGACCGTGAAGGCCGCCATCAGTGTGGTGTCCGGAAACGAAGACGTTTTTTTGCAGCTGGTTTGCAACCTGACCCAAGGGCAGTGTAAGCCTGAGCTCATCGGCCAAAAACGTATGCCTATGGACGTTTAACGGTCTTCGTCGCACTGCTGAAGCGCACGCATTCGCCGCAACAGCTCTTCAACAATACGTTTCTCTTCCTGCCTTCCGTTTTCCGGCTCATACTGCACACTGTCGCCGATACGCAGCGTGCGTAACCGGTGGCTCGCATACACCGGATAAAATGTCACGCGTTGCTTTGTCCGCTTGTAATAGAGCCGTCCGAGATTCGCAAAGCCGCGGTAAAAATCGCTGATTTGCTCATTGTCCGTATACCGTTCTTCGGGATTCTCCGGAAAGAGCAATATGCTGTCGCCCGACTGCAAACACTCGATAGACAATTCAAACGTTTTGATCACATTCTTGGCTGTGCCCCGGTACACGGGTATCGGCTCGAAAGAGCTCAGCGCCCACACCACCACCGGGCTTAATGCTTTAGCCAGCGCCTTGCGCAGCCAAACGGGCAGCCAGCGAATATGGCTGAACGTTCCGTCGTACATATGCGTGGTGATCTGCGCTTTATCAATCATCTTATCCAGAATCCACGGGCGCATGTCGTACGGCAAAAACACCACCGCCGCAATCGGGCCGTATACCTCACGGTGGTTAAACACGAATATAGCGGGCAGCTCATTCACATGCTCCTTGCCCGTTACCGTGTGGAACATCACGGGGCGCAGCAGCATGCGGATAACATGCACGCCGACACGTTTTTTATACCTCTTGATCAGTACGCTTTTCAGACGTTTTTCCATCACCGGATTCTCTTCACCCGTCTCTTTGCTGCGCACATAGGCTTTAAGCCTGCGGTTGTATTTTTTGGTGAGCGGCTGGCGCAGTGAATAGCTGAGTGACGCGATTAAAAAAGCTGCCGGAATCACCACAAGGCTGCTGCCGATCTGCGGTGCCAGCGCAATATAGCGCTCAAAATCCATCGCGTATATCAGCGGATCGGAAATCAACACGCATAAAACAACCAACATAATTATTTCGGATATAACCGTCGTCCAGTGCTCCTGATGGCGCGTTCTTTGATACAACGACCCCGCATCAACATGATTGTTCTGCAGCTTCACCACCATTAATATGTCATCGCGCAAATCCATTGAAGCGGTCATCTGCAGCATCAACCCAAACAGCAACAGCAGCGTCTGCAGCGATATGGCGAGCGTCCCATTGTACCAACTGTCGCGAAACACGTATACCGCAAATATCGAAATGCCTGTGCCCAGCACAAATGCCGCATTTTTGCCTATTTTCTTCGCCAGCGGTTTTCTTACAAATCGGTAAGTCATCAGAAAAATCAAGCCGCAAACCAACGTCATCAGCAGTAAGATCACAAACACATCGAGAGAGAAGCTTTTTTTATGCAGCAACAGCATATAAAGCGCATATGTGAACATAAACATGTTGAGCGCAACGCCCGAGGTGATCACCATACCGTCGTAAAGCCGCGCGCTGGCAACCTGTCTGAAATCATTCGTCGCGGCATCAGGCTTTGGATATTCAAACGCGTAGCTGTGATAGGCCTTCTGCCTAAAATACTCCAGCCACATCCCAACGGCCAGCGGAGCAAGCAGCAGCCACGCGTCAATTCCGGACCATCCGATCAGTAAGATTGTTAAACCAATGCACAATAGTGTACCGCCCGTTAATGTGAATAAACGCGCGCGTTCCGTCAGTTTCCCCTGCCGCTCCATAATGCGCAGCCCGGCTATTTGTGCTTCTCGAACAAGCAGTGGCAGAACAATAATGAATATCGCAAATACGGTTTTGGGGTAACGGTAGAGAAACGGATAAAGCACAAAAATATATGCGGTTATCAGAACTAAAAATACGACCAGCGCCAGCTTGAGAATCTTTAGCCAAATCTGATCGTATGTGGTCTTTATTGTATACTTAAGCATACCGGCAAAAGCCGAAAGCGATATGGTCAGCGCGGTTCCATAAACGATGTTCATATCATAACGCTGTGCCACAGCCATCGAATAGAAACAGAAAAAGATATAAATGGCTTTGCCAAAAATCCTTTCCTTATCTACCGGCAAAGTGTTGTCTGCCATTTTTTGTAATTCTTAAAATCCGCCTCTCTTGGGTGCGAAATTATAGCCTTCCTTATCCCATATGCCGAGCCACCCTTTGAGCCTGTCTAAAAATGCATCGTTCGTCTGCGCTTTGGTCAGCATGCCGATCAGCTGCTCGGTAACTTCTGCGGTGTTGCCGTTCGCCATCACCTTGCGAATTGCCCAGATGCCCTCCAGCTCTTTTTTGGTAAGCAGCAGTTCCTCACGGCGTGTGCTCGATTTGTTCAGATCAATTGCGGGGAATATACGCTTCTCCGACAGCTTTCTGTCGAGATGAATTTCCATATTGCCGGTGCCTTTGAACTCTTCGTAGATGATCTCGTCCATGCGCGAGCCCGTATCAATAAGCGCCGTTGCGATAATCGTCAGGCTGCCGCCGAACTCAATATTTCTTGCCGCGCCGAAAAAGCGTTTGGGTTTGTAGAGTGAACCCGGGTCAAGACCACCGGATAATGTGCGGCCTGTGGGCGGAATAATCAAATTGTAGGCACGAGCCAAGCGCGTGATGCTGTCCAGCAGTACCACCACATCTTTGCCCTGTTCCACGAGGCGCTTTGCGCGCTCGATAACCATTTCGGATACACGCGTGTGATTTTCGGGCTTCTCATCAAATGTGGAATACACAACCTCGCCCTTAATGGACCGCTGCATATCCGTCACCTCTTCAGGGCGTTCGTCGATCAACAGCACAATCAGATTCACATCAGGGTAGTTTTCTGTGATGCTGTTGGCAATTTTTTTGAGCATGATGGTTTTACCGGCTTTAGGCGGCGACACCACCAGCCCTCTTTGCCCTTTACCGATTGGGGAAATCAGATCGATTAAACGAATGGCCAAATCGCGCACCGCATCCGGGCGTTCGAGCGTCAGGCGCTGTTCTGGATGGATCGGCGTTAAGTCTTCAAACGGACGCCGAGTCAAGCATTTCTCTACCGTATCATCGTTGACTTGTTCAATATAGAGCAGGGCGTTGAGCTTTTCTGCATCTTTGGCGGGGCGTGTTTTACCCTTTACCTTGTCGCCGGTTTTGAGGTTGAATTTGCGAATTTGAGCCATTGAAACGTACACGTCTTTGTTGCCCGGCAAATAGTTCTCACTGCGCAGGAAGCCGTATCCTTCGGGCAGCACTTCAAGAATTCCCATGGCATCGCCGCAGTCGCCTTTGTTCAGCAGCTCGTTAACGGCATCATTGCCCATCACATATTCGATGATCTTTTTCTCTTCACCCTGTGCCGTTATCTCCGGCTCCGGCCTTCTTATGTCGCGTTCGCGCCTCTCAAGCACATCCTGCTGATATGACGGAATCTCGTCGGAATCATACGAAGCTTCAATCGGCTCAAAATCTTCACTGTCTTCAAAAATATCTTCCGGCTCATCATAAACACTGTATTCTTTTGTTTCCATGTTTCTCGCGCGCCTGTCAAGCTCATAAAGCATATCCAGAAGCTCACCCTTGCGAAACTTCGTTACCGACTTTATGCCTGCCATTTTGGCAATTTCACGCAAGTCCATTAAACTCTTTTCTTTTAACAAACTGATGTCCAACACGAATCTCCTTCAATTCTATAAAAATGAAAATACCGGACAAAGTAAAACGCATACCCGACAATTTATTCTATGTCTAATTGGGAATAAATACGTACTTCAAGAAATTCCAGCCCTTGTAGACCAAAATCATTATATAATTGTGCCCGATATCTTGTCAATAGCGCCCGTCTGCTTCTCACAATAATATCCATAATATTTTATTTTTAGACATAATTAGCGATGCTATTGCTGCCACACATATTTTTTTAAGCAGCAGACATAATAAGAAAAACAAAATATCAGCATACGGATTCAAGTGATCATCGGCTGCCCGATTGCATTCACCGCTATCCGCTATGTTTCCGGCTCAAAATCTTAAGTTGGGCCGCGAGGTGATTTGAAACGAAAGGATAAACCGGTATGAAATCGTTAAAATGCCAGGCCGCTGACTGCGTGTATAATTCGCATGAGCGGTGCAGTGCCAACATGATTCTGGTCAGCAACACATCTCAAGAAACGTACTGCGATACCTACACCAAAGAGAACACGTTTGCAGCCGCTTCCTTGATGCCGGCAGATACGGAGTTCGGCGATGAGCTTGAGGGACATATGCCGCGTATTTCTTGTAATGTCACACAATGCACCTACAACAAGTCTTTCCACTGCCGTGCGGTAAATGTTCAAATCGACGACGCGCATGATTCGGTTATCTGCAATTGCGAGACATACCGCCCCAAATAATGCATACGTGGTGCTGTGTTCGCAAAAGAAAAACCACAGCGTGTGCTGTGGTTTTCCCTCGCCTTTTCGGATACAAACTTTGTCAGGAGAGGGCTTGAGTTTTCTCGGCCACTTTGTGTGAATATGGTGTGAATGTGGTGCAAATAACCTGCATTACGCATGGTGTATTATGTTTTGAGTGCGTCTGTTTGATATTTCTCCCCATCTATTTAACCCTGCGAATCAGGGTTTAGGCGCAAATAAAAAACTTCTAATCTTCGGTGGCCGGGCTGTCATATCTGAGCGATTTAGACCCCATAGCTTTGCGTCCCCGGCTTTCACCGGGTTTGCCTTTATCGGCTTAAAAGCCAATATCAAACATTTAGTTTGTCTTATTATACCACACCATGTGCATAATGCAAGACTATATCGAGAAAAAGTAAGGTTCCCGCACATTTTTGCTGCACGGGAACCCGTTTCAGGCTAATATTGAATCAATACTTTCCAAAATCGCCGTCATCGAGCGAAATCCCTTGCTTTTCTTGGTATGGTTCAGTGCGTGGAGCGGTTTGCTTTAAAGGCATCGCCGCTGCATCCGTCAATTCAAACTTACCCACCATTTCTTTGAGCATGGCTGCCTGGCTCGAGAGCTCTTCGGCGGCCGCTGCTGTCTCTTCGGACGTGGCCGAATTCGTCTGCACCACCTGAGACATCTGCTCGATGCCTCTGTTCACTTCACCGATAGCCGTGGCCTGCTGATTGGATGCACTCGCAATTTCAGCCACAAGATCAACGGCTTTCTCGACGCCCTTTACGATTTGTTCCAGCGCTTTGGCTGTTTCATCCGCAATTTTTGTGCCGACCTCAGTCTTTTTAATCGACCCTTCAATCAGCTCAGTGGTCTCTTTGGCCGCAGCCGCGCTGCGGGCCGCTAGGTTTCTCACTTCTTCGGCAACCACCGCAAACCCCTTGCCGTGAACACCGGCCCGCGCCGCTTCCACAGCCGCATTCAGCGCGAGGATATTCGTCTGAAAAGCGATGTCGTCAATCACCTTGATGATTTTCGATATGCTTGCGGATGAGTCGTTAATTTGCGCCATGGCTTGTTGCAGTGCCGTCATCTGTTCGTTGCCCTTCACGGCATTATTTTTCGCTTCTTCAGACATTTCGTTGGCTCTGCTTGCGCTCATCGCATTCTGCTTGGTTTGTGCCGCAATTTCCGTGACAGTTGAGGTGAGCTGCTCAATGGCTGAGGCTTGCTCGGTAGCGCCCTGAGAAATAGCCTGACTTCCGTCTGACACTTGCGACGTGCCGGATGCCACCTGCTGTGCCGCAATGTTGATCTCGCCGAGTACATCATTCAGTGATACTGCGATACCGTTGATAGATTCTTTGAGCTTAACAAAGTCTCCTTTGTATTCCGTTCTGATTCCCACATCAAGATTGCCATCTGCCATTTCGCCAAGCACCTGGGTGATCTCGCTGATATAGCCGCTCATTGACCCGATTGCATTGCGAAGGTTCGAGGCAATGGCATCATAAACCCGGAATAGTTCTTTTGTATCTTCATCCGGTTCATTAACGGTTATATCGCAGTACAGCTCCCCGCGAGACAACCGTTCAAGGTTCACAACCACCTTTTCCACCTCTTGAGCCTGATACTTTGCCTGTTTATCAGCGATGGCTTTTGCCGATTCGATGTTCTTAAACGCCTGCCGAACATCTTTATCGAGAATATTTGAGAGGTCTCCGATCTCATCCCTGTTTTTTACAAGAATTGTGTGATCCAGATTTCCTGATGCAAGCTCGTTAGCCAACTGAGATGTCTCTCGAAGCGGCTTGGTAAGGCTCTTTTTAATAATCAGAACCGAAATAATAACGACAAAGAGTATCGTTAATACAGCTATTGTCATAACGATCACCAATATCTGGCTTAAATCAGCGTAGAACTGCGTCATAGGTTGGCCTGCAAACAACAAACCAATTGCTTTTCCTTCAGAATCGAGAATTGGTGAATAATAAGTGATGTATTTCTGCCCTATAATATCGGCTTCGCCTGAGTAATTGTTTTTTTGATTGAGTACCACATCAGCAATTTTCGGATCGAGTTCGGTGCCGATAACCCTCTTTCCATCCTTTTCAATGGTTGTTGCAATGCGAATATTATCTAGAAAAACTGTTAAATCCGTTTGCAGTACCGATTTACTCTTATCCAACAAATCATTGTTATCAAGTCTGGTGCCTGTTGATACAACGCCCAATATATGATCAGAATCATCTTTAATTGGACAAGATGCGATTACCGAAAGCGGTATCGCCGTCCCCTTTTCCACGAGTGTTGTGGCCTCACCAGATAAGGCTCTTACGACGTTTTCCTCACCCATCACACTGTCACCGAAATTTTCAGGATCATGGGTTCTGAAGATAGCTGTTCCGTTCTCATCCGAAAATGTGATGAAATCAGCATTAATGTTTTCCGAAATTCCAGCCATCACTTGCTTAATTGCATCTTTATCCTTCTTCTGTACACCGTCGATTATTTTTTGATCCGTTGCTAACAGCGCCGCTATGTCTTTAGCATTGGCTTTTTGCATGTCGATTTGTTGAAAAAGGCCTTCAACACCTTTTATGGCTTGTACCTTTGCTTTGTCTTTCATAAGCTGTATGAATGAAATTATCGAAAACCCAACCGTAATGAACACTACTAAAATAACGGAACTGATAATTAATGCGCTTATTTTCTTACCAATGCCTCGTTTCCTTATTTCTTTCGCTTGTTCTATATTCTTTCTCATTTTCCCATCTCCATTTTTTAAAAATTATGTTTTCGTAAATAAATGACATGATTGTTATATGGTTTATACAATCCAATAAATAATTCCTATATAATTTATAATGGTTATTCCTTAACAAGTACTTAACAAAAGCCTTACGACCGATCGCCTTTTTGTTATATCGTACTTTTTTAAAAATTGATTACACTTTATTCTCTTAGCCTGCGCCGGTCCTTTCATATAAAGACAGGGTTCCCGCATTGTATGTTGGGAACCCTCTCATCAAGTCAATCGGCCATTTTTCAATACTTACCGAAATCACTGTCAGCAAGCGATAAGTGCTCCGCCAAATTCATGTTATCGGCTCTGCCGCTGACTAAATGCGCAGCACTTGCTTCACTGAGAGTGAACTTGCTGACCATTTCTTTGAGCATGGCGGCTTGGCTCGAAAGCTCTTCTGCCGCTGCTGCTGTCTGTTGAGACGTTGCCGAATTCGTCTGCACCACCTGCGACATCTGCTCAATGCCTCTGTTCACTTGCCCGACTGCCGATGCCTGCTGGTTCGACGCTTCCGCAATCTCACCCACCAGTTTCACAGTCTGCTCAACCACGTCAACAATACGCCCCAGCGCTTCCGCCGTCTCGTCCGCTATCTTGGTGCCGGCATCCGCCTTTTTGATCGATCCTTCAATCAGCTCTGTTGTCTCTTTGGCTGCCGCTGCACTGCGGGCCGCGAGGTTTCTCACTTCTTCGGCAACCACCGCAAACCCCTTGCCGTGAACACCGGCTCTTGCCGCTTCCACCGCTGCGTTCAGCGCGAGGATATTGGTTTGGAACGCGATATCATCGATCACTTTGATGATCTTTGATATGCTTGCGGACGACTCGTTGATCTGAGACATGGCCTGCTGCAGCGCCTTCATCTGATCGTTGCCGGATACCGCACTGTCTTTGGCTTGCTCCGACATCTCACTGGCTTTGCCTGCACTCAGCGCATTCTGCCTTGTTTGCGCTGCAATCTGGGTAATCGTCGCTGTCAGTTCTTCAATCGATGCCGCCTGCTCAGATGCGCCCTGTGAAATGGCTTGACTGCCATCCGACACCTGCGAGGTTCCCGCAGCCACCTGCTGTGATGCCGTGTTAATTTCGCTCATCAATTCGTTCAACGAAAGCACGATGCCATTGATAGATTCTTTGAGCTTAACAAAGTCCCCTTTGTATTCCGATCTGATTCCCACATCAAGATTGCCATCTGCCATTTCGCCAAGCACTTGGGTAATCTCGCTGATATAGCCGCTCATTGACCCGATTGCATTGTGAAGGTTAGAGGCAATGGCATCATAAACCCGGAATAGTTCTTTCGTATCTTCGTCCGGTTCATTAACGGTTATATCGCAGTACAGTTCTCCGCGGGATAACCGTTCAAGGTTCACAACCACCTTTTCAACCTCTTGCGCCTGATACTTTGCCTGTTTGTCAGCGATGGCCTTTGCCGATTCGATGTCCTTAAATGCCTGCCGAACCTGATTATTTAAAACTTGTGCAAGTTCAGCAATCTCATCTTTAGATTTAACGCTAAGCGGGGCATCCAAATGGCCGCTTGCCAACGCTTTCGCACATTCGGCAGTCGCTTTTATGGGCCGTACCGTATTCGATGCAACAAAGAAGGTGATCGCGGCATTAACCAATATAGCCAAAGCAATAACGATCAAAATCGTTGTTGTTAAACTGTCGATGGGGGCCATCAGCTCTGTTTCATACATTGTATATGCCATGGACCAATTGGGTGTATCGGGAATCGGCGCAAATATGGAAATTGCTTTCTCACCTGCTTTAAAGTATTCTTTCATACCTGCTTGACCGGCCATCATGCTCTTACCCACTTCATCCAAGCCGACAAACCCGCTTTTTTCTGATTCGATCGCATTGAGCTTTAAACGGATATCACTATCGGGATGTGCAATGATCAGTCCGGTGGAATCCGTTATCCAGGCGAATCCTTTTTCTCCGATTTTAATATTGTTAACAACATCGTTAAACGTATCGAGCAGTATTGTAGCGGCAATCACGCCGACAAGCTTACCCTGTTCATTTTTCACTTCGTGAGCCGCCACAAAAATTGTTTTTCCGGTGGCTCTTGATTCTACGGGATTGCTTAAGCTATAGCTGCTGCCATTCTTGATTTGCATAAAATATTCACGGTCCGCAATCGTTCCTTTTCCACCCAAAGATGAATAGAAGTTCCCGTCAATATCAGAATAGAGAAGCATTTCAAAATCAGGCCTTAACTTGCTCTGCTTTTTTTGCAGCTCAGCCCAAATGGTATCGGCATCACCCGAGCTTACAACATTTTCTTCCGACCAAGTTTTCATCTCATACTCAATGCCTTTGAGATACTTTCCGAGTTCATCTGATCTTGCGTTAACAACCTGAGTCGTCAGATTGTTGTTCAGCGGCACCATAATATTCCTGACGTTAATAACCGTTATCGTGCCAATGGCAGCAAGCACCAACGACATTGTCACCGAGAATATCACGATCATTTTTGTTTTTAATGATTTCATTTCTATCTCTCCTCAAAAATAGACTTACTCGAAAATTTATCTCCTGTTGCAATAAGTTCACACAACCCAAGAAACATTTTCTATTCTTATTCATAATCGTTATGACTTAACGAACACTTAACAAGAGTTCTTAAGATCATCTCTTATTATATCGTGTTAATTAATGACTATTTAACAGGAATCATAATGAATTTATATGAATATTTTTTTGATTATTACAATAACTGAGAGATTATTGACGTTAGCTGATGTGGCGATGCGCTTCCATATTTTCGTCCAAAATTATTTTAAAATCGTTTTATCCAGCCTTTTTAGAACCAAATAACCGAAAATTGCCCTGTGTAAGCAACTTAAATGTCAAAGAATATGATTGAATAAACTGCGCTTCCATAACAGCAACCGCTCTTTGGATTAAAAACATTTCAATAAAACACTCAAATATTTTTTTGAGCAGCATGCTTATAGGTGCCCTTCAAGCGTTCCACAGTCGTCATGATTACCAGTATTATGAACTCATAGGACTGAATAAGTTTTCAACAGAAGAAAAACCGGTGAAAGCGATTTCCGCTAACACCGGCTGACGCGTTTTGCCTTTCAATTTGTATTAATATTTCCCGAAATCATCTTTATCCGGATCAAGCTGTAATGGCTCTTCATCCCTTGGCGGCCCTAATGTCTGCGCACCTTTTTGCTTAAGCATGAATGTACTCACCATGTCTTTCAGCATAGCCGCCTGGCTCGACAGCTCCTGAGCAGCAGCAGCAGCCTCTTGCGATGTTGCCGAGTTGGTTTGAACCACCTGAGACATCTGCTCTATGCCCATATTCACCTGCCCCACAGCCGTCGCCTGTTGATTGGAGGCATTCGCAATCTCTCGCACGAGTTCAACCGCCTTACCGACCACATCAACGATGTGCGCCAGCGCTATCGCTGTTTCATCGGCTATCTTTGTTCCAACCTCGGTCTTTTTCATTGACCCTTCAATGAGTTCCGTTGTTTCTCTGGCTGCATTTGCGCTGCGTGCCGCCAAATTTCTCACTTCTTCTGCGACCACCGCAAAGCCTTTGCCGTGAACGCCCGCTCTAGCCGCTTCCACCGCCGCATTTAGCGCGAGTATGTTGGTTTGAAACGCGATGTCATCGATCACTTTGATGATCTTGGAAATATTCGCAGAAGACTCGTTGATTTCACTCATTGCCTGCTGAAGCGCTCTCATCTGATCGTTGCCTTGCTGCGCTTGCTCTTTGGCCTGTTCCGACATCTCATTGGCCTGATTGGCGCTGAGTGCGTTCTGCCGTGTTTGCGATGCAATTTGTGTGATCGTTGATGTCAATTCCTCAATGGAGGCTGCCTGCTCGGTTGCACCCTGAGAGATTGCCTGACTGCCGCTCGATACCTGAGCCGTACCTGCCGCAACCTGCTGAGCAGCCAAATCAACATCGGCCAAGAGCGCTTTCATCTCATCTGCCTGCTTTAGCCCTTTTCTCATCGCGGCTTTCACGTCCGTCATATCCTTGATAATTTCAAACGCACCGATGACCTCACCCTCTTTGAATGAAGGAACGCCAATATACATGATCTCTCGTATTTCACCCATCGGGCGGGCGTTGGTTTCTCTCTGCTGAACGCTTTGAGTATCCATTGCGCGTGAGCATGCACAATTTTCTGTACCACAGTCGTCTGTTTTGAAAATGTCGTAGCATTTCATCGCTGACATGTCATGCTGATCTCTGCCTGCCATTGCGGCGGCATGCGCATTGATAAACTGTACATTATAGTCTTTATCAATTTTCATCAGCGGCATAGGTATTTTATCAATTTCATTCACAAACGCGTCAGTCAGCTTATTGACGCCATCAAGAACTTCTTTGTATGCACCTTTTTGGTTTTCGGTATTCAACCTTTCAAAATAACGCCCGTGAATCACCGCGTCGCCTTGTTGTTTTATATCCTCTATCAGCCCCAGGACCGATTTCATCACCTGCCGGAACGATCTGACGAGGTCCCCCACTTCGTCTTTTGCATCATATTTGATAATCCCGACATTCATGTCGCCGTCTGCTACCTTTTTGGCCGCAGCCGATAAAAACCTTACAGGCTTGCTGATCTGGCGAGAGATGAACAAACCCAGTAGTATGGCTATAATCAAGCCGACGGCAATGATGATTATCACAGTCAGCGTAGCCGCAGCGGCTGCCTGCTGGCTCACGTTGTATGCTGCGAGCGATTCATCTGCCGTATAAGTCTGCCATTCACTGATCTCGTTTTGAACCTTCATAGCCGCAGCATCTGTCGCTTCACTTTCCAGTGACTGATAGGCTTCTGCGGCTTTGCCTGCCAGCGCAAGATCAATCACCGCTTGCCTTAAAGGCTTATAATATGCCAAGCCGCTTTCCAGCGAATCAATTTTGCCTACTTCATCCGGATTAACGAATGTTCTCAGCTCGTCCAGAATGGCCTGTATCGAGGCATCCTTTTCTGCCAGATTCTCAACTTCTCTTTGTTTATCTTCCGCTTTGTCAAGCAGAATAATATCTCTGACGATCACACGCGTCCGCTGATACAGCTGATTCATATCCGCCAGTTTTTCCAGCGAAACCACATTTTCCTCATACATCATTATGTTTCCGTTATTGATTGTCGTTATACTCAGAAGACCCATTGCGCCGACCACTGCAACAATAACGGCAATTACCAAAAAACCAGAAATAATCTTAAAACTGAGCTTTCGATTTAAAAACCACTTCATATGCACCATCTCCTTTTTACTTCCATATTAATTAATTAATTATTTATTAAACAGAAAATACATTTCAAAACACAAACATATTACATTTTATAGGGTTTTCATTACAATTGTTATTGCGTGATAGTTGGAATTTTGTGTTGTGTTACCGGCCTGTTAAGTTGCTGTTAAGTAGAATACGCTAATTTATTAGGGCGAGGGTTGCTCTTATAAAAGGCTTGTCCCGGCCGGGCAGCCCTCGTAAGCCCCCAAATTTCTGATCTTCCAATCTTTTTTTACCGTTTTTAAACAATTAAAAAAACTCTCGATAAATACTTTAATTTGAAGTAGAATATAGTGGAAAACATTAATATTATTAAACTTTTTTACAGGGACGTTTTATTATGAATAATCTCACATCCGGCCTTGATCTGATTTCGCGCATCAAAGAAAACATTTCAAAGGTTATCGTCGGCAAAGAAAACATTATTGAAATGATTTTGGCAGCGCTTATTTGCAGCGGCCATGTGCTTATTGAGGATGTACCGGGTGTCGGCAAAACGACGCTCGTCTCCGCCCTCGCACGCTCATTAAAATGCTCGTACAGGCGGATACAATTCACGCCTGATGTTCTGCCGTCTGATGTCACGGGGTATACGGTTTTTAATCCTGCAAGCGGAGAAAGAGACGTTGTTTTCGGCGGTGTGATGGCTCAGGTTGTTTTGGCTGACGAAATTAACCGCACCAGCCCCAAAACACAGTCCAGCTTGCTTGAAGTGATGCAGGAGGGTCAGATCACGATTGACGGCATCAGCCATCCCGTGCCTCAGCCTTTTATTGTACTCGCAACCCAAAATCCAGTTGAACATGTGGGCACTTACCCGCTTCCCGAAGCGCAGCTCGACCGGTTTTTGTTTAAGCTATCCATCGGTTATCCCCAAAAGACCGATGAGATTGATATATTAAAACGCAATAAAGGCTCAAGACCGATGGATTCTGTGGAACCCGTTGCCGATGCTGAGGATATTATGCGTCTGCGCGCCTGCCATGCGGGTATTATTTGCGAAAACGCGGTGATGAATTATATCGTCTCCATCACCGAAGCCACGCGCCGTCACAGCCGTGTTGCGCTGGGTATCAGCCCGCGCGGCTCACTGGCGTTGATGAATGCGGCAATGGCTCATGCGATGCTGCAAGGCCGACATTACACGCTGCCCGATGATGTTCAAGCCATGGCCGCTCCTGTGCTGGCTCACCGCTTGATGCTGAGCCTGACAGCGCTGCAGGAAAATGAAACAGCGGAGAATATCGTGCAGCTGATCATTCAATCTATTAAAGTCCCCGGTGTGTCATGAAAGCCTTAAGAGGATTTTATTATGCTGTGATGCTGATATGCCTATTGTTTGGTATGTATACCGGCATGCGCATTTATTACATTGTTTTTTTAACGCAGCTTCTGGTTGTTATCACAATGATCATCATCAACTATTGGACTTTTCGTTCTTTCTCATATCAGCAGGAATTGTCCGACAAGACCCGTGAAAAAGCAGAAGCCACCTCTTTGCATCTAGAAATCGTCAACGAACGTCCGGTGCCTTTGTCGCTAATTGAGGTTCACGTCAGCGTCGTGTCAGTTCACGAGGACATCCGTCTTCTTTTCAGCCTTGCACCGTATACCGGTCAGGTTTTTGAAATACCCGTAAACACACCTTACCGAGGTCATTTTAATGTTGGTATGACCCGAATCAAAGTGACCGATATATTCGGCCTTGTCACAATGTCTTTTGATATGCGGCGGTTTTCATTTTACCGAATGCCTAAGCTGATTGTGCTCCCGCGGGCACGCATACCCAGCAATCTGCCCAGTCATATATCCGATTCAAAGATGCACCGCGCTTCCTATTTGAAACATGCCGAGCATGGCGACAGCATTTCTGGCGCGCGGCTTTATCAAAACGGGGATCCGGCCAAACTTATCAACTGGAAAAAATCAGCCCAGTTGGGGCAGCTGTATGTCCGCCAGTATGAATTTCCGGAGCGAGAGCATATCGTGATTCTGATAGACACCGGCCTTCATGGGCTCAGTGGAGAAGAGGCGCTTATTTATGCGGATACCGTCTGTGAATGCGCCGCGTGCATCGCTCTTTACTGCTTAACAAAGAACCAATCGGTCAGCCTCTTGAGTTCTCACGGCATAAGCTCCCCCATCCGTTGCCGTTCCGTTACCGATTTCGAAGTGCTTCGCCGCGCGCTGGCCTTGCTGCCCTTCGAGCAAACTGTCGACTTCTCTGCCGCGATAACAAAGGTGCAATTTAAGGCAGCAGCCGCAAAATCTTTGTTTATCCTGACGCGCGACCCGGAGCTCTCTGTCACACAAACGGTTCTGCGCTTATTTTCTGCCAGTATTGCTGCTTCAATGGTATTGATTGGGGGAAAAACAGCCGGATCAACGATGCCGACCCATGTTGTGGAGCCCGGTTCTGATGCTGCCGCCAGCTTGAGCGGTATTTTATTTTGAGGAATACCATGACGTTTCTGAGCTCAAAAACCGCAGGAATGATTTCTGATGCTATCTGCAGCTTGCTGCTTGGCACAGCTTTTTGCGCGCTGCTTTTTCCCGCGCTGCGCATGGATGTCGGCTGGGGTGAATGTCTGCTGCTGATGATTGCCGATACGTTGCTGGTCATATTGTTTTCGCGCAGATGGTGGATACTACCGGCATTTTTGGGGGCCGCAATACTGCTGACAGTGATTATCACGGCCGTGCTTGAGGCAGACGAGGCAGTGGCCGCGTATATCAACGGATTTTTTTCGTGGTGCGTCAGCGGCTATAAAGACACGCTACCGTATTCAACAGACGGCAGCATTATTATCGTTCATGCGTTTTATGCTCTACCGGTGGCAGCCCTTGGCTTTTTGTTTTATCGCCGATTGTTTTTCTTCTATTTACTGCCCCCTGCTATTCTGGCTATGCTGCTTGCAGCAGCTTTAAGCCAATCCACTGCGTTGTGGCCTATTGTCATTATGCTGCTGTTCGTCTTGTTTGTGTCGCTCGCCAAAATGCGCGGCAACAAAATAAGCCATCAGCAAAAAAACGGAATCACCAGTGCCATGCTGTCTATTTCGGCTATCATGCTGATGCCTGTTTTGCTTTTGGCTGTTTTTCTTATCGCGCCCGCCAATAATAAAGACTGGCAATGTAAACCGCTGGTCAATGCCGTTTCGGACATTTCTGACTATCTGGGTTTTAGTCAGAATCAATCGCCTGCAGACGGGTCTTTTAACATGGGAGTAACCGGTTTCTCACCATTGGAAAACAGGCTGGGCGGAAACATCACCGCAAATAACGACATTGTGCTCAGTGTTAATACGTCTACACCCGTTCGGTTAACCGGCGCTGTGTTCGATGCCTACGACGGAACCAGATGGTACGATTCATATTCTCGTCAGCGTCATAGGTATCAAAGTATTTTCAGCAGCTCCCAAAAAGTTAACGCCTTTTGCTTGAACCTGCCGGACGGCGTCAGCCCTGAGGCCGCGAAGCTTATTGATGCGGTCACAATGCCGGCCTCGTTTGAAGTTACCGGTACGTTGAAGGGGCGCACACTGTTTATTGCGGGCAAGCTGCTGACCGTCACCAGCAAAAAACCCGAAACGTCTGATTTGTACTTCAATAATCAGGCAGAACTGTTCACTCTTAACACTCAGGGGCAGTTCAGTTACGCGTTTGACACGGTTGTTTTCAACACAGAAGCAGACAACTATGATAACAATATGCTTGCGTTGGAAGCTCTGGCTATGGATGCTCCAGACCCTTCCATCGATCCCGTCAGCACCGCATATCTGTCGCTTCCGGCCTCGCTGCCGCCATCGGTTAGCGAAGCGGCACGCACGATCACCACAGACTGCGTCACCCCCTATCAGAAAGCCCTTGCGATTAAAAACTGGCTGAATACCCATTGCACATATTCACTGACACCTGGCAATCCGACGGAAGATGAGGATTTCGTGGCTTCGTTTCTGGAATACCGCCAAGGATACTGTGTTTATTTTGCCAGCGCCATGACGGTAATGTCCCGATGCGTCGGTTTACCTGCGCGCTATGTGATTGGGTTTGGCTTAAAGAGCAGCCCATATTCCAAATCGGATACCGACTATGTCGCCACCAATGCGACATCGCATGCCTGGACAGAGGTTTATTTTCGGGGTATTGGCTGGGTTCCGTTCGATGCGACGGGGTGGAATGCAGACGAGGACGCGACTGTCGATACGAATACGTCAGAATCCGACTTTATACCGCCGATTTCTTCGTCCGCGCCGAAAACAGCTTTGGATTCGAGCCCATTATTCGCCCAAAATGACGGTATCCCTCCTGCTCTGCTCGTGCTGCTCATCTTGTTAGCGGGCTTTTTGGCTGCGGTCATCTTCTTTTTCATCATTCGGTATATCAGCCTTCAGCGAAGCGGATACGATACAAAGCATAAGTATACAACCCCCGGAGACCGGCTGACGATGTATTACCGCAAGATATTGCATCAGGCAGCTTGTATGGGTATTCATCAGCACCCGTCAGACACCATCCAGAGTTTTGCGCTGCGGCTGGAAGAAAAGCTTACCCCGCAACACATTTTCGAATTATTTCTGCCCGTTATGAAGATGCGTTTTGGCTGCAAGGAGCCAACCGAGGAAGATGTCCGGCTGCTGTCGGAATTTTACACCGATTTGGAAAAGCAACTGCGCCATGAGCTTGGTTTCTTCGGCTACTTTTTTGCGCGCATAATTAAAAAAAGCGGCCGCCCTTGACGGCGCCGCTGCATTGATACCTTGATATTTTTATGGTTCGCTTATACCGGCAATTGCCCTTTCAAATTTTTCTTGGTCTACTGACAGTGCATCATAAACCTCGGTATAAAAGTGCTCAAGATTCTTCTCGCCCATCAGATCGGTGGCATGCTTTTGAGACAGATGCACCGCCATCACCAGCTCTTTGTTGATAATGCGCTTGTCGAAGGGAGCGTGATGATAAAGCGCACATTCCACAATCGGGTAAGGCAGATCCCACCAGCTTAACAGATACCCGCCCGCTTCACAGTGCGTGAATCCCAAAGAATCTCGCTCGAGGTCACTTTCTATGATTGACTCCAATGATGCCCGTTTTCTGACTGACATATAATCTCTATACCGGTGCTTAATCAGAAACGCACAGCCGATATTATGCAGAAGCCCTGCATTACCCTCGCTTTCCGGTAGGTTTTTGCGAAAAAATTTCTCATACAAAAAAACAAGCACCTTGTTGGTATAAAACGCATGGTTCCACTGTTTATCCATAATAATGGCATGCGGCCCCGACGCTTTAAACAAATCCATAATCGGCGTTGACAGCACGATATCACGAATGGCCTTGAGCCCGAGATACTTAATGGCCTCCAAAACCGATCCCGTTTTCAATCCGTAAAAGGCCGAATTCGCGATGTGAAGTATCTTTCCCGCAACCGTCTGGTCTTCCATAATCGCCTTGGCCACCACCGCAATTTCGGCGTCCTGATCAATCAACGATGTGATTTGACTGAAGCTTGATTGTATCGTGGGGAGATCCTCCGCGTTGTTGATCATCGACAGCAAATTGCTTTGAAGCAGTTTCTCCGTATCAAACAGATAGCCGATTAATTCGGCCAGCTTAGTATTATCCCACGGTTTAAAAAGATAAGTTCTCGCGATGTTTGTCAGCAGTGCTTTCATCACAATTTTCTCGTCCGCATAGCCGCTCAAAATTATCCTGACTGTGTTCGGATACAGATCCTTTACATGGGAAAGCAGCTCATAGCCGCCCATACCGGGCATTCTCATATCGCTGATTATCAAATCAACCGGTTGCTCAGCCATCAGTTCCAATGCTTTGAGACCGTTATCTGCAATCATCACATCATAGTTTAAATTCTGCAGTACACGGCGCAACGCATTGAGTATCGCTATTTCATCATCAACCACAAGAATCTTCTTCATCGTTTTTGACCGCCTATTTAACCGCAAGCGAAAACACAAAGCATGTGCCTTCGCCAAGGGTTGATGTCACATCTATACTGCCATCATGCTGCTTACAAATGATATCGTACACAATACCGAGCCCCAGCCCTGTGCCCTGCCCCACCGGCTTGGTGGTGAAAAACGGCTCAAATATTCGGCTTCTCACCTCTTCTGACATGCCGCATCCGTTATCGCTGATGCTGCAGAAGGCCTTGTCGTCTTGCGTGTATGTCTTTATCGTAATCAGCCCTTTTTCAGTTGCGAACTTCGCACGAATCGCGTGAGATGCATTGATGATGATATTGAGCAGCACCTGATTGATCTGCCCGCCGTTCGCATAAACGGGCGGAATATCAAGCAGCTCAAGGCCCACATCGCAATTGTACTTTATTTCGTTGTTGGCAACCAACAATGTCGTTCTAATCCCTTCGTTCAAATCATAGGTGCCTTTGCCCTCTATGAGATTGTTTCTGGAGAACCCTCTCAGCCCGTTGACAATAGCGGCTATGCGCTTGAGCCCTTCGGTAATGTCGTTCATCAGGTCAGGCATATCCGCAATCACCATGTCTATTTTGCTTTGCTCCCAAACATCGTCCAGATAAACGCAGCAAGAACTTTGATTCTGCTGTTCCTTCATCAATCGGCGCATATCTGTCAATATGCTTTCATAACGCTGAACATATATTTTCAGCATATCCGCGTTGCCGCTCACATACCCGAGCGGGTTGTTAATTTCATGCGCCACGCCGGCCGCCAGTTGACCGATAGCCGCGAGCCGCTCCTGCTGAACCATCTGAAGCTGCGTGCTTTTCAGCATGACCATGGCTTCCTGAAGCTCTCTGTTCTGCTCATTCAGCTTTCTTTCGAGCTTCTGCTGCAGAGTGATATCCTCTCGCGCATCAATAAATGCATTAAACAGCATCCCAAGCTCGCCAATTTCGTCCTCAGATTTGATTGTCAATTTTTCACTGTTGGTGATGTTGCCATCCTGCAGATTTCTGAATGCTGCTATCATCGTTTTAATTGGATAGACAATTCGTCTTCTGACATTAACGAGATAAATGGCGATAATTATAGACACTATGGCAATCAGTGCTACCAATATGATGATGCTGATGTTGATGTTGCGCTGTATATCCAATCCGTTTTTCCGAGCCAGTGATGCTAAGTTGATGATGCTGATAACACCGAAACAGATCAGCGGAGCCATACCGAGCATCATCAGCGTCAGCAAGCTTTTAATCTCCAAGCTTTGTCTTATCTTTTTTATTATTTTCATTAATAATACCTTTTCATTAACCTTGGTGTTTCACCAAATATGCTGCAGGTTTATAAAAATCTACAAACATCAAAAAACCTGCCTTGTTCCATTCGCTTAGAGCTGGTCAGGCGAGTTTCATGTCTATTATATATACAGTTTTTTTTAGGATTTGAAACGAGAGGATAAGCCGTCCGCGCTATGATTTTAAATCATGTTTTTCAGCGTGGTCACCACACCCCTCCCTTTTCTATACTTGATAACCTCAAAGTTTTTTAATTGTATTTTGCTTATTCATGAAAATTGTGAAATGCTTTATAACTCGCTTGCGCAGCGCACCTGTTTGCTTCAAAGAAGCTGCTGATGCTTAACAAAACGTCTTTTTGGCTGAAAGGCCTTGCGATAACATCTTGAATGCCGAGCTCCAATGCTTTCACCATTTGATCCGCATTCTTTTGTTCAGTAAACAAGATGACGGGCAGCCGTTCGTCTCTTTTTTCCTTGCGCAGCTCATTTAAAATATCCAGCCCGTTAATGCTTGACGTCTGTATATCGATCAGCAATAAATCCGGTTTTAAGCTTTTGTATGTATCCACCACATTTTGAGGATCTGTTAATGTCATAATGTTCTGATAACAGTTGATCTGTAATATCCTTTCGATCAGCCTCAAATAGTGCGTGTTGTCATCCACGACCAATATTTTCTGTTGTGAAAAGTCAGTCTGATTCATGCACAAATTTCCTAAAATCAAATTTAGATTCATGTAACACAAACAGATTAACTTTTCTCACTTAACATTCATTGAACATGGTTTAAAATTCAATCTCCTGGTTATGCGATGAATAAAAAAGCCCTGTTCATAGGCATTTTGCCTATGAACAGGGCTATACTTTATAAAAATATGTTGTCCAATTTTACTTTTGCCCGTAATAGGCGTTCTTGCCATGCTTACGCAAGAAATGCTTGTCGAGCAGCACCTGCTGAATGTCGGCTCCGGCATTGAGGTCCGTTGCGATATACGCCATTTCGGCAACGTATTCCATCACCACCGCATTCTCGACAGCCTTTGTGCACGACGTTCCCCAGCTGAACGGCCCGTGGTTTGCCACAACAACCGCGCTGACCTGCAGCGGGTCGATTCCGCGCCCGTTGAACGTTTCGATAATCACGCTGCCCGTGTCTTTCTCATACGCACCCGTGATTTCCGTCTCGGTCATGCGTCTGGTGCACGGTATAGCGCCGTAAAAATTATCCGCGTGCGTTGTGCCGAGCGCCGGTATATCCTTGTTTGCCTGCGCCCAGCTCGTTGCCCATTTAGAATGCGTATGCACAACGGCCTTTACACCCTTAAACGCCTTGTATATTTCCACGTGTGTCGGCGTGTCGGATGAGGGGTTGAGCGTACCTTCCACCCTGTTGCCATCCAGATCGACCACGACCATATCATCGGCAGTCATCGTGTCGTAGCTCACACCGCTCGGCTTTATCACCACCAGCCCTGTCTCTTCATCATACGCGCTGACGTTGCCCCATGTGAGCAGAACAAGCCCGTATTTCACCAGATCAAGATTGGCCTTGAGAACTTCCTGTTTTAATTTCTCCAGCATTGTTTCAGCTCCAAATCACATCGCCCAGCGCGAGCTTCATCTTGATATCGTCGATTGTGGTGCTCTTGCTGATGTGCACGAACTCAATGCCCATGATTTCAGCGAAGTCTGCCATATGCTCGGCCGTCAGATCGTACGAAATCACACTGTGGTGTGTGCCGCCGCTGCGAATCCATGCCTCGTTGCCCGTAATCATGTCCGGCATCGGCCGCCACATCACACTGGCCACCGGCAGATTCGGCATCCTGCCCATCGGCGATATCGCTTTGACATCGTGCACGATCATGCGGAACCGTCCGCCCATATCCACCAGCGTCACGAGGATCGCCTCGCCCTCTTTGCCTTCAAACACGAGCCGTGCGGGGTCAGCCTTGCCGCCGATGCCCAGCGGATGCACTTCCACCGCGGGTCTATCCTTTGCGATAGCGGGTGATATCTCAAGCATATGCGCGCCCAGCACCGCTTCATTTCCGTTTTCAAAGTGATAGGTATAGTCTTCGATGAACGAATACCCTTTGGTGAGCCCCTGAGACATCGCACCGATCACTGCCTGCAGCGCTGCCTGCTTCCAGTCCCCTTCGGCTCCGAAACCAATGCCTTTGCTCATCAGATTCTGCGAGGCGAGACCCGGCAGCTGATCAAGACCAAACAGATCTTCAAAGCTATCGGTATAGGCACTGAAGCCGCCGGATTTGAGCATCTTATCCAGTGCAACTTCCAGCCTGGCCTGATATTTCACGGCATCCATGTTATCTGTCTTGATGTCGTATTGACTCTTGTACTCCGCAACCTTTTCCTCAATTTCAGCATCTGTCACCTTGCTGACGAGATCCACAAGAACGCCCACGCCATACGAGTTGACGCTCCAGCCGAGCACCTTCTCCGCTTCCACCTTATCACCCTCTGTCACCGCCACATAGCGCATGTTGTCGCCAAGGCGCATCACTTTAAGGCTCTTGCTGGTCATTGCGCCCACAGCGCTTCTCATCCAGCCGCCGATACGCGTTCTGAACGCATCGTCTTCCCAATATCCGCAGATGACCTTGCGTTTCATTCTGAGTCTGGCTGTTATGAAGCCGTGCTCTCTGTCGCCATGGGCTGACTGATTGGTGTTCATGAAGTTCATGTCAATCGTGTCGTACGGCAGATTCTTGTTGAACTGCGTATTCAAATGCAGATACGGTTTGTTGAGTATTGTCAGACCGCCGATCCACATTTTGCTCGGTGAAAACGTATGCATCCATGTGATCACACCGGCACAGTCAGCATCGGCATTCGCCGCAACACACACCTCTTTAATCTCATCCGGCGTGGTCACCACGCCTTTGGAAATCACGTCAAAGGGGATCTTTTTATCCGAATTGAAACCGTCCGCCATTGTCTGCGCGTGAGCGGCAACCTCTTTTAACACCTCTGGGCCGTACAAATGCTGTGAACCGACCACAAACCAAAACTTATAAGCCATATCAATCTCCTTTTATTTTTTTCGTATATATTGTTTGAATTAATGCAATTTCTCTGCGGCCTTGCGTTCCACATCAAGACCCGCCTCGTATTTTTTTACAAACGCTTTGTAGCCTTCAATGTCTTCCGCAAGCGGCGCAACTGTTGTGCGTTCACTGCTTGCAAAAACACAGTTGCTTAAATAATCGGGAAGCGACTTGCCTTGCTTATTCATCATGTACGCCGCGAGTATCGCCATGCCCCACGGGCCACCTTCGCCCGCCGTGGACATCACGGTAACCGGTGCGCCCATAGCAGCCGCCATTATCCGAAGGCCCACGTTGGCATCCTTGAAGAATCCGCCATGACCCGTGATTGAATCGATTGCAGCACCTTCGTCTTCCAGCAGTATCTTCATACCTATTTTGAGTGATGCAAGCGACGAATAAAGATGCGTGCGCATAAAATTCGCAAGCGAGAACGATGCGTCCGGCATGCGAACAAATAAAGGACGCCCTTGTTCGAGCTCGGTAACATGCTCGCCCGAAATGTAATTGTATGAAAGCAAGCCGCCGCAATCCGCATCGCCGTTCAGCGCATTGTTCAGCAGTTTATTGTAAAGTGTCTTTGTATCAAATTCCGCGCCCAGCAGCTTGCCCGCTTCGCCGAGCAGCTTCACCCAAGCATCCAAATCGCCAAGGCAGTTGTTGCAGTGCACCATCGCTACCGGATCGCCGGACGGTGTGGTGACCATGTCCACCTCCGGATGCACAGATTTCAGTGCCTTTTCCATAACAATCATCGCGAAAACGCTGGTTCCCGCACTGATGTTGCCGGTGCGCTGGCGCACACTGTTCGTTGCAACCATGCCGGTGCCTGCATCGCCCTCGGGCGGGCACATTGCAATTCCGGCTTTGAGCGCGCCTGTCGGATCCAGCATCTTGGCACCCGCTTCGCTTAAAACGCCCGCATTCTCTCCGGCGGGCAGTATGCCGGGCAGAATGTCTTTCAGCTTCCACGGAAGCTGCTGCGTTAATTCATCGAATTTGCTGAGCATATTCTCGTCATACAATCTCGTGGTGTTGCTCAGAGGGAACATGCCCGACGCATCGCCGATACCCAGCACCTTTTTGCCCGTCAGCTGCCAGTGAATGTAGCCCGCCAGCGTTGTTAAAAATCTGATGTCCTTCACATGCGGTTCACCGTTTAATATGGCTTGATACAAATGCGCGATGCTCCACCGCTGCGGCACATTAAATCCAAACAACTTTGTCAGCTTCTCAGCCGCTTCACCGGTGATGGTGTTGCGCCATGTGCGAAAAGGCACCAGCAGCTGATCGCCTGAGTCAAACACCATGTATCCGTGCATCATGGCCGATACGCCGATGGCACCGACGGTGCTCAGCTTTACGCCGAATTTGCTGCTGACATCTGCCGTCAGCTGTGCATAGCAGTCGCGTATACCGTTCCAGATATCGTCAAGAGAGTAGGTCCATTTGCCGTCTTCAAAGCGGTTCTCCCACGTGTGGCCGCCCGAAGCGATCTGATTATGATTTTTGTCGATCAGCACCGCTTTGATACGTGTAGAACCCAGCTCTATGCCAAGATACGTTTCGCCGTTTTCCAGCGCGATTTTATCTGCCTTTGTATCCATATGTCCTCCTCTTTTTTATCTCTTTCTCTTTTCTATAATACAATAACAATGCCCAAAGGAGCAACGTTTATGTTCGGTTTTTTTATGATTATTTTCTTTTGTGTTCTTTTATTTATGTTTTAACTACACAAGGCCGGGCGATGCCCAGCCTTATGTCTCATCTTGCTGTCACCCGACATTGGAGGAATCTAATGCCGGGTGATAGCTTTTATAAGTATTAATTAACATCGTTTATTCTGAATATGATAGCTGGAACGATATGGCCGATACTGCTCATACATAAACGAATCGTTTTCTGATTTAATCATCATTCGTTAAGATGATAAACCGCTGTCTTTTGCTGCTTGACTGCCCTTCGTGCTGACAGCTTTTTTAAAGCCGCCTTTTTCACGAATAGACAACACCACACTCTGCAGTACGATAAAGAAGAACAGCATAAGCCCCACGGTAATGCTCTGCCAATAGGGTTCCTTCAACCCCGATGCCAGCACAATGTTGCTGATAGTCTTTAAAGTCAGCACCCCGAAAACCGTACCGATGACATTGCCGACACCGCCGGTTAGCAGAGTTCCGCCGATGATGGCCGCTGCAATCGCCTGCATTTCTGCGGCCGTCGCATTGGAATAGTTTCCTGCACCGGTATGCAGCAGATAAACATAGCCGCCGATTCCGGCTAACAACCCGCAAAGCAAATAGGCATAGAATTTAGTGCGTGTAACATTGATACCGAGCATTAACGCACTCTGGCTGTTTCCGCCTACCGCATAGAGGTTGCGTCCAAAGCGCGTCCATTTCATTATTACGAATATGGCGATAACGACAGCGATGGCGATGATAACACCGGGCTCAATCTTTGCGGCAATAAAATTACCGTTTTTCCCGTAATAGCCGATACCCGGAACAACGATTCGAAAATCCTTCAGCGCCTTAAAAACCTCGTTGCCGGCGGTAACCGGAACTGCGCTGACGATGGTTATCATGCCTTTTGCAAAGAACATGCCCGCTAATGTCACAATAAAGGGCTGTATATCTAAATAGGCGACCAGTAACCCCTGAAACAGCCCGAACAGTATTCCGATTCCCAAAGCGATGCCCACCGAACCGATAATGGTGCCACCTTCAGCCGCTTGCAGGTATACAACACACGCCATCGTCACCAGCGCTGTTATTTTACCCACCGATATATCGATACCGCCTGTAACCATAACGATGGTCATACCGCAGGAGATGACGATGAGAAACGCATTGTTATTGAAAATATCAAGGAACTGCTGAGGATTCAAGAAACCGCCGCCCCAGACAATCATGCCAAGCACATACATGCCAATGAAGGTGCAAACCGTTATGGTCATGAGCAAATTGGTGTTGGAAATTGGCTCCTTGCTTTTTTGCCCCGGCTTTCCGGCAAATAAACCTTTTATACTTGTCATATTTTTAGTTCTCCGTTACTTTCGTCGATTTTCCAAACAGTTTATCACGCAGCTGGAAGACATGTTTCTTGGTAATTGGCGAACTCATCACAACGATGATAACTATAATCATTGCCTTGAAGACAAATATTGCTGTCGATGGAACCTTCATGGCATATAGTGTAACCGTCAGCGCCTGAATGATGTATGCCCCGACTACCGATCCGGCTATGCTGAATTTTCCGCCTCCTAGAGAGTTTCCTCCGATGGCGACTGCCAAAATGGCATCCAGCTCGATATCCTGAAGAATGGTTTCATGGTTGATAAGCCCGATTCTGCTGACGGTGATACAACCCGCCATCGCTGTACAGACACCCAGTATTAAAAATGATAACATCTTTATCCATGTCGCATTGATACCGTTTAACCGGGAGGATTTTTCGTTGATTCCCACCGATTGTGTGTACAGACCAAGATTGGTAAACCTTAAGATTAACGAAACCAACACCCCGAATACAATAACGATAATAATGGGTGCAGGAATGGGGATTCCCGGAATAAAACTGCCGATATTCCCAAGCAACGGGCTGTCAACAGTCGGCGTCGCGCCGCCGTTTATCCAGTACGCGATGGATCGTCCGGAGGTGAACAGTATTAAAGTTGCAATCATCGGCTGAATCTTAAACACGGCAACCAAAGTGCCGTTGAACAAGCCGCAAAGAAGGGCGGCCACACAGCTTGCCAAAAAGGCGAGAAGAATAATCGGCATTGTTATTTCATTCGCACGCAGCACACTGACAAAAACACTGCCTGCGATTGCGGCCACTGCGCCGACGCTGATATCCTGTCCTTTCGACGATGCTGTCACCAGCGTCATGCCGATTGCCAAAATAGCCAGCTCGGATGCACCGTTCAGAATGCTGATCAAATTCCCTGCAAGAACCGTGTTGCCGTCATTATTGGAAGTAAGAGCTATTGAGAAGAACCCGGGATCCCTTATCAAGTTAAATACAATCAGTAATAACAGCGCAAACAATGGAACAACCAATTGAGATTTCGAAAACTTCTTAAATGCTTTAGCCATTTTGAGCTGCCTCCCCCGCAATCGTGTGCATAATGTTGGCTTGCGTCAAGTCATCGCCGCGGAGTTCTCCCACGATGTTGCGATCCCGCATAACGATGAGCCGTGAGCAAGTGCGAAGCATCTCCTCAATCTCGGATGAAATAAACGTAACGCTAACGCCCTCTTCAGCAAGCTTAAGTACAAGCTTTTGTATTTCGATTTTTGTACCCACGTCAATACCGCGTGTCGGTTCATCTAAGATAAGGTACTGTGGATTTGTAAGCAGCCAGCGCGCAAGAATAACCTTTTGCTGATTGCCGCCCGACAGTGATTTGATGGGTGTATCCGTTGAAGCCGTTTTTATTCCTAAAAGCTTGATATACTTATCCGCAAAGGCTTCTGCTTCAGATTTTGAAAACGGCTTGAAAAACCCCTTCATCACCTGTAATGCGAGTATAATATTCTCACGCACTGACAGATCCTCTACGATACCGTCCTTCTTTCTATCCTCAGGCAGATACCCAATACCATTTTTCATAGCGTCCTTGGGTTTAGCTATTGAAACATTTTTGCCGTTCACCTTCACCTTGCCGCCCGTCACTTTATCTGCACCAAATATCGCGCGGACGCTTTCACTGCGACCGGAGCCAAGAAGGCCGGTAAAACCGTTAACTTCTCCCTTGTGAATTTTAAAGTCAAACGCCTTCGTTCCCACTGCGCTGGATAAACCGGAAGCCTCGAATACGGGCGTTTCATCCAGCCTGGCGTGAAATTCCTTTTTACTTTCCAGATCTGATATATCGTCTAGCTCTTTGCCCATCATCTTTGATATAAGCTGTACGCGCGGCAGATCCTTTATTTCGTATTCTCCTACAAACTCACCGTTCCGCAGAACAGTGATCCTGTCGCACACCTCATAAACCTGTTCAAGAAAATGTGTTATGAAGATAATGCCGACACCGCGAGATTTGAGTTCGCGCATAAGAGAGAACAGTTTTTCAACTTCATGTTCATCCAACGAGGATGTCGGTTCGTCGAGGATGAGCACTTTGCAATCCATATCGACGGAGCGCGCAATAGCCACCATTTGCTGCACAGCCAATGAGCAAGTGGCAAGCTGCTGCGTGGCTCTGGCAGGAATGTTAAGCTTTTTTAATATGTCTGATGTTTTCTTGATCATGGAACGCCAATTGACGAAACGATAACTGCCCCGGCCAATAAACATATTTTCGGCCACTGTCAGGTTAGGGCAAAGTGTTATTTCCTGGTAAACCGTGCTGATGCCCAAATTTTGAGCTTCTTGAGGTGATTTGACATTTATTTCTTTGTTAATACCCGCTATGTGGATTTGACCTGAATCTTTCGGGTATACGCCTGTTATGACTTTAACTAAGGTTGACTTGCCGGCTCCATTCTCACCCATCAAGGCGTGAATTTCGCCTTTACGAAGAGTGAAATCCACATCCTGCAAAGCGCGTACACCCGGGAATGCTTTGCATATTTTCCGCATGGATAAAACGATGTCGTTTTGCATAGGTATTAACCATCCTTTAAGCATTGGAGTTTTCGTAAAGACGGCGGTGCGAGTATGCAAAGATTATCCGCATACTCAGCACCGCACATACTTATTACGTCGTCCCTGTTTTTAGGTGTAGATGTTATTCGCCGAGGCCGTAAGTATCGATGTCTTCCTGTGTCAGCTTCGTTGCATCAAAGCCTTTTTCTTCAGAAATAACCTTCTTGGACGGAAGCGTCTTGCCAGCTTCGAGATCCTTGATCATGCCATCGATAACAGCTGCCTGGAAGGGGCTGCACTGTCCGTCATAGTTCCAGTTGCCAGCAAGCAGCTCTCTGAGTGCCCACTTGTTGCAGTCGAAGCCCATAACGACAACGTCTTTGCCAACGCCGTGGGTGATACCGGCTTCGTCAAGAGCAGCAACCGCGCCCTTAGCCATACCATCGTTTTCAGCGTAGATAACGTTGAACTTCTCTTTGGAATTGATGACAGCTTCTACAATTTTCTTCGCTTCGGCTTCATCCCAAGTTGCGGTCTGCTGAACAACCTTCTTCATTGTGCCGGCTGCAAATTCAGCATCCAGCGCAGCTGTACGGCCGATCTGAGCATCGCTGCCCATTGCGCCCTGAATGTGGATAACATTGTACTCAGGAAGTTTCTGAGCCTTCAGCCATTCCACAGCTGTTGTGCCCTGGTTAGCCATGTCGGAAACGACAGCAGCTTCATACATGCTCTCATCAACGTTCATCATACGGTCGAAGAGGAACACTTTGATGCCGGCTTCTTTAGCGCTGGTCAGAACGGCTTCCCAACCATCAGTTGCAGCAGCAGAAATGAGCAGATAGTCCACACCGTCGGTGATAAACTGACTTGCTGCATTCAATTGCTCATCGTTCTTCAGGCTGTAGAATGTCGAAACAGCGTATCCGTTTTCTTTAGAGAAAACTTTTTCGAAGTCAGCTACATTCGCCGCGCGATAGCCGGATTCAGCCGGAGGATTGTTGATGATACCAACTTTGATCTCGCCAGCCGGTTCGGCGGGTGCAGAAGATTCAGCAGATTCTTCCGCAGAAGGAGCAACGGATTCAGATACTTCGGCGGATGCCGGTTCGCTCGCAGCAGGTGCGGCACAAGCGATAAGGCCGAACACCATTGCAACAGTCATGAGAACTACCAACAGTTTTTTCATAATTCGATTTCCTTTCAGATTTTATTCTTGACGTTATACATCAGAGAATGAGTCTATTTTAACAATCGAACAAATGAAAAACAATAATGGTAAGCAAACCCCGTAAATATTTCAACTATATTGAGTAAATAGCAAACCCAACTGAGCTAATCTTTTTATAAACTTGTGATAATTATCTATTTTCCACGCTAATTTTTCCGCTTTTTTCTATTAAACTTCGTAATATATGGTTTTTTGAATAGTATTCTCTGTTGTGGAATCTGTATGAATCTATTTTCGCAGTATCAGTATCTATGTATATGTATTATTACTGCATGAATGATCGGCATAGAACCAAACCGTCAATTTATTGCGCACGCATGACAAGGTTATTGATCCGAGGCCACTATGGAATCGTCAATATTTTCTGCTGTCAATGATGTCCTGCGTAACGTTGAAGAAGTCAAACTGGGTCTCATCAATAAATTTTTGCCGTTCTATCGGTTCCCCACGATTCAGTTTTTGTATGATTTCGTCAACATACGGGCCCTGAAGCGGGTTGCATTCCACCGTCAGGCCGATTTTTCCCTCCATGCAGTATTCAAGCGCCCGTTTTGTGGCATCAAACGAAATAACAATGACGCCGCCGTTCACGTTGCAGTCCAGCCCCATCTCTTTCATCGCGTCGATTGCGCCCAACGCTTCACCATCGTTCTCGCAGTAAACAACGTCGATATCGAGCGTTTTTCTCAAAATTTCGCCCATGACTTCGTAAGCCTTGGCTCGCGTGAAGTCCCCATCCTCCTGTGCAATGATTCTCCAGTTTGGATTTTCGCCGACAGCCTGCTCCAGCGCGGCGGTGCGTCCGATCTGTGCAGAGGATGAAAGTGTTCCTTGGATATGAACAATTCCAATAGATTCTTCTGTCCTCCCCTGTTTCCTCAACAGATTCTTCAGCCACTCAACGGCTTTTTCCCCCTCTTCACGAAAGTCGGACCCGATATAAGCCGAATACAGTTCCTCGTCCGCAGTTTCAATATAGCGATCTGTCACAATCACCGGTATGCCGGCATCCTTCGCCTCCTGCAGTATCGAATTCCAGCCTGTTTCAACTCTTGGAGAGAACACGATGTAGTCTACATCTTGCTGTATAAAGGTACGGATGGCTTTGATCTGATTTTCCTGTTCATTTCTGGCGTCGTCAAAAATCAGCTCATATCCGTTTTCTTCGCTCAGTGCGGCTTTGATGCTTTCTGTATTGGCCACCCGCCATTCAGATTCCGCACCGACCTGTGAAAACCCAACCACAATAGGCTGTTGCTTGTCTGTCTCCGTCAATGTCTGATCTTCTTCAGAACATCCGCAGAACAACACCACAATACACACAGCGGCCGCCATTATTTTCAGTTTCATGGTCACTTCTCCTTATCCATCGTCTGCATGGGAATCGTCACGATAATTTTCGTGCCGACATCCGGGGCGCTTTCCATTCTCAAACCATATTCTGTACCAAACAATATCTGAATTCTTTGATGAACCGTTCTGAGGCCGAAGCCGTCGCTCATTTCTTTTTCGAGGGATGCCCGTATCTCTTGCAAACGCGCCTCCGACATACCAGAGCCATCATCGGTTACCTCCAAAATCATGTTTTGGCCTTGCTCTTTGCCGGTCACTCTGATAATGCCTTTTCGGCGCATTATTTTAATACCGTGATACAGGGCGTTTTCCACCAAGGGCTGCAGGGTGAGTTTCGGCAGTATGTTCTTTTTCAGTTCATCGGGAATGTCAATTTTATATTCCATCAGATCACGGTAGCGCATCTGCTGGATTTCCAGATAGCTTCGAATATGCTGTTCTTCCTCGGCGAGTGTGATGACGGTTTTTCCTCGGCTTAACGAAAAACGGAAGAAATTCGACAGGCTGTACACCATGGTCACAGCTGAGCTGATCTCCCCGGATTCGATCAGCCACACGATGGTATCCAATGTATTGTAGAGAAAATGCGGATTAATCTGCGCCTGAAGCAGCGCCAGTTCGGTGCTTCTGCGCTGTTTTTCCTGCTCCGCGTTCTTCTCAATCAGCAGCTTTAAATGCCCAACCATGCTCTCTATGCCGTAAGAAAGCAGCTGAACCTCCTCCACGTCCGCTTGAATCGGTTCGCAAACCAGTAAATCACCCTTGCCAATTTCCTCAAGGCGCAGGCAGATTTCGTCAATCGGGTCAACAATTTTGGCGCTGAGTTTTCTTGAATGCGTTAAAAGTATATAAAGCAGCACCAGCGACAAAACAAATATGATGCCCATCACAACGACCATATTGGTAATCATAGCAGTCTGCAGATCATCAAGATGCACGGCCTCATAATAAACATAAGTATACACATATTCCTGAATCAGATCGGCCATCATATTAAAATCGTTATTCAGCAAGGCCATCTTGGCATCGTAGCCTTTCGTGTCCGCAATCTGATATATTGTTTCCTCGAGATTATGGCACAAGCTCAGCACGCTGTTGATGGCACGAAGGCTGTCCTTTTCCGCCGTCGTCATAATCAGCTTTTGTGCGAGCGTCTCAGCGGACTTAACTTCTTCGATTGGCAGACCGTCCGAATACTGGCTTTCAATCACATAATAGTACATTTTTGATTTGATATCATTGGTAAAGTCCTGATTAAAATCCGCAGCTGTCGTGACGTTGTTCAGAATCGCGTTGTACTGCAGCGCGTACCCAACAGCGATTGACGAAATCGCAAATATCACCGCCATCAACGGAATCGCGACGATTAATATGATCTTCCATAGCTTGCTGTGCATCGTTGTTTTTTCATTTTTAACTTTTAATTTTGAAAGAGTGCTCACAGCTTGTCCCCTCTGCGGTATTCACTGGGTGTACAGCCTGAAACCTTTTTAAATACAAAGCTGAAATAATGCGGGTCTTTATATCCCACCGAAAATGCAATCTCATTTGAACGCTTGTCCGTTTGACGAAGCAGCCGCTTGGCCTCTTCAATTCGTTTGCTTGTGAGGTATTCCACAAAGGTTTGCCCCACCTCCTGGCTGAACATAGCTGAGAAGTAATTCGGGCTGATGTTCACTTTTTTGGCCACACGATCGAGCGAAATGGATTCGTCCGGGTAGTGCTTTTCGATGAACTCAATCGCCAGCGTCAGCATTTGACGCTGCTGCTTTTTGCTTTCACTGTCTCGCAGAACGATCGTCTTCTCTAAAATTTGGCGTGCAAATTTTCTGACTTCCTCCGGCGTGGATGCGCTGTCGCTCGGACGCAGCTCCGCAGACAAAAAGCTCTCGGCCCGGCAGCCAATTGAATTCAAATATTCACTGGAGGCAAAATAAACCGTTAATGCGAGATACCTGCAAAACAACGGCAGCGAAACATTTTCCTCTCCGGCGCTTTCCAGAAGCTGATCGATAAAACGGTCAATTTCTTCTGCTGCACCATTGCTTAAAAATTTTCTGACACACTCTTGATCAATCTCCGTTTTATGCTCGTTCTCTTTTAAATCGTTCTGCTGTCTCAAACTCCATATGCTTGCTTCAGTCAGCAGATGCTCCTCCGGGCAAAGATATCGGTATGACAGTATACGGCTTGCCTCCGCAGCACAAGCCGGAATGGCGTTGAGCCGAGATACGGGCGACCCGTATGAAACGTGCCAATCGACATCACCGCCAGCCATGGCACAGCAGTTTTGTATGTCGTTAACGCATTTCTTCGTAAGATTCTCGATTTCTTCGTGACTGCCCTTAATCAACACAGCGTATGTCGTCACATTCCAATTGAAAAGTATAAGCTCCGAATGGCTGACGATCAGCTTTCTGAAATGATCCTGCACCACCGCCAGTGTGTCTGTATAACTCTCCGGCGTGCTGCCATCATATCCGGCGCTGTTCAGTGAAAACAGCACAATATTATAACATGGTGCATTCACGTCGATTCCCAAGGCTTTCGCGGTCTCGGAAATTTCAGAGACGCTTAAATTTCCTGCAATAATTTGCTCAAAAAACCGACGGCGCGAAAAAGTCTCATACTCCTGAGCTTCGCGTTGAAACCTTGCAATGTATTCTTGCATCTGGAATTCGGCATCCATTTTCTTATGCAGATCAATCAGAATCTCCACCATTTTTTCTTTTATAACCGGCTTGAGCAAATATTGCTCCACACCAAGATGAATGGCTTGCTGAGCATAGGTAAAATCATCATATCCGCTGATTATCACAATTTTAGTCTTCGGCAGCTCTTTGCGAATAATATCAATCAAAGAAAGCCCATCCATGAAAGGCATTTTGATATCCGTAATAATAAGGTCGGGCTGTATCTGACGTATTAACGGCAACGCAAGCTCTCCGTCCGGTGCATCACCGGCAAAAATAAAGCCATACTGTTCCCAATCAATATTGTTTCGGATGCCTTCACGAACCACAATTTCATCCTCGACAAGAAAGACCTTAAACATATTCATGTTCCCTTCTGGTTGATGTGTCTGTTCTCTTATATGCTCACATACATACCCTGCTGCTTTTCAAATGGCTTCTGAAAAAGAATTGATTTTCTACATATATAAATAACTCAATGGCTTCCCCGCACATGATTTATTCATTTATCGTTGATTCTTCAGTTGATATCAATGAGAGGTCGCCTATGGTATTCTTAGCCTTATCCCGTGCCGAAAGCAAATGTTTATCATAAATCTTAAGTTAATTACATGTTATTATGATAAACTTAAGCCACCCAATTGTCAACGCAGGCCAAACCGGTCTTCAAGAGATTTAAATAGGCCCTGTTTTCGGTTCAATCAACAAAAAAAAGACTCATCTGAACAAAGTTAGTGAGTCTTTTTTTAATAACTCTGCGAAATACAGTTACGCGTCTGTTACCTGTATGTTTTGATCACATCTTTAATGTGCTCTTTAATCAGCATCTGTGCTGTCACTTTTTTCTCGCTCGTCAGAATTCTCTCCTTCTGGGCGGGAAAAAACTGAGACAGCAGACCGAAAGGCAGCTCACAGGCGTTGATATTCGTAATCAGCCGCTCTATCGCAGCTTTGATCGTTTCGGTGTCGAGATAATACCGGCATCTGTCAGACAAACTGTACTTTCGCGCGTATGCTTTGTCCTGATCGCTTCCGTGATAATAGTTCTTCCAGTACTTTTCATCGGCCATCAGGCAGCCTTCCAACACATCCCGGAAGCACGAGTAACCACCCGCAGGCGAGAACGGATACAAAATACGTTCCATATCCTCAAGCGCAAACAGCGCTTCACGCAGTGCAAATGTCAGCGCCGGCCCCACCTTTAAAATCGCGATGCCGTCTTGGCGCATCATATCGAGCGCTGCCTTTGGCTGATAATCGGTGGAGTGCCCTTCCAGAACAATGCCGTCAAGGCTTTTCGCACAGTTGATCAGTTCTTTGGCTTTTAATGCATCATATTTTATGATCGTGTTATCCGCGAACTCCACGCCCGGCTGCACAACAACCGCAACCACGCGTGTCAACGCATCGCTCAGGCCCTTTTCTGCGAACGCCTTTTTAAAGGTGTTCAGCGTCGCTTTCAAATCGTCAGGCGACGTAACGGCAATGCTGTCTTCGTTTTCTGTAGCACCGCCCGGCACAGGCACCTCGCTGCCAATCACATACACCGGCTTCTCCTGCTTTGCGGCTGCCTCTGCTGCCGCGCACAAGCGCGCCGCGCGCCGCGCGATCGTCTCGTCTGAAAGGCGCTCCGTCTTTGAATCATCCGCAACACGCATGCTGGTATCAAGGTGTATCTTAGAAAACCCGGCTGATACATATTGGCGAACCAATTCTTCGGCTTTTTCCATGGCCACGGCCTCGGTATCGCCCTGCCATGTCAGCGGCCCCAAATGATCGCCGCCGATAATCAGCCTGCTTTCGTCGAACCCTACCTTTTTCGCAATGCGTCTGACAAAGGCCATAAAGTCATCGGGCAGCATGCCCGTATAACCGCCAAATTGGTTAACCTGATTCGCCGTTGCTTCAATCAGCACCATCAAATCGTTGTCTCGCCCGTCTTCCATGGCCGCTTCCAGCACAAATTCATTCGCGCTGCATATCGAGCATATGGCTTTGTCGCTGCCGTTCTTCTGGTCTTTAATTAACTTATTGAAATACTCTGCTGTGTTCATTTTGTAATCGTTCCATCCAAATCCCAAAGATCTTCCCAGCCCTTGGCGCCTTCCCAAAGGAAAACCTGGCCCTTAATCAGGCGGCAATTTTTATCGGCCGCTTTGATTAAATCCATCTCTTTATCCGACAGCGGGTCTTCAGTCACGCACTTTAAGTTGCTCGTATATTCGTTCTCAAACACCGAGAACGGAATCGGGGTTTGGCCGCGCTGCACTGCCCATTTGAGGCAGATCACCGCCGGATGCACACCGTGTGCCTTCGCGATTTCCACAACCTCAGGCATTTGAATATCCACAACGTCATTTTCCGTCTTGTCGCGGTCAGGCCGTGTGGGCGAACCGATCGGGCAAAATCCAATCGGGGCGATTCCCTTGGAGACGATATAGTCGTAAAGCTCAGGCTGTTGGAAGCTCGGGTGCAATTCCATCTCAATCACAGCCGGTTTAATGCGGCACAGCGGCAGCACGGCTTCCAGCTTGGGTATCGTCATGCTCGACATACCGATGTATTTTGTTAATCCCATGTCCACAAGCCGCTCGCACTGCCGCCAGGTGGCCATGAATCTTTCCACCGAGAACGGCTTAGACTCAGGGTTGCGTGCATCACCGTCACACCCCGGTGCATGGTAATTCGCAAACGGCCAATGAACGAAAAACGCATCGATGTAGTCAAGATGCAGGTCTTTTAAGCTTTTGGCCATTGAAATCAGCACATCGCCGCGGCCATGCATGTTGTTCCATACCTTTGTTGTGATAAACAGCTCTTCGCGCTTAACGATACCTTTGTCGAATGCGTCCTGAAACACATCGCCGATCATGTCTTCGTTGCCGTATACCGCTGCACAGTCAAACATCCGGTAACCGACTTTAATCGCACCGGCCACTGCGGCCGACACCTGGTCGGGCGTAAACCGATCGGAACCAAACGTACCCATGCCGATGCAGGGCATTTTGCCTCCGTCGTATAACGTTCTTTGCGGAACCTTTTTCGGATCAATCGTTTCCATTTTTATTTCCTCCTTTAAATATTGTTTGTGAGTAGTATCTTGCCTTTAACCGCTCCCGGCGTTTTAAACATCTGAAACGCTTCCTGCGCGTTTTCCATCGGTATGCGCTCACCGATCAGGCCTTCGTCAAATTTGAGCTTGCCCTGCGCATAATACTCGGCGGTCATGGTCCACTCAACGCCGGGAAATGGCGCACTGTAGCTCATCCATGATCCTGTCAGCCTGAATTCCTTTCGGTTCATGTTCTCCCATTCGGCGGGGGTGAACGTTAAGTCGGCATGCGGTGTACCAATAAAGCACACATGCGCTTTTGTGGCAGCCAGCTTATAAGCCATTTTCATCGTGATTGTTACACCGGCTGTTTCAAACACGTAGTTAAAACCGCTGCCGTCAGTATACGACAGCGCTTCTTCCATAAACCCGTCTTTAAGCGTGTTGACAACGGCATCCGCGCCCAATTTTTTTGCCAGCGCCAGCCTTTCATCGCTGATATCGAAAACCACGGTTTTCTTCGCGCCGAGCAATTTGGCCCATTGAAGCGTGAATATTCCGATGGTGCCGCCGCCCAATATCGCCACCGTGCCGCCGCCGCGGTAATCGCACTGCAGCACACCGTGAAGCGCCACTGTTGACGGCTCAAACATGGCCCCCTGCTCATAGCTTATGGATGGATCGAACACAACAGCATTGCGTTCGGGAATCACAACGTAATCCGCGTTGCTGCCCTGCTGACGCGAGCCGATAAAGCTATAATGCTTACAGAGCGCGTAATTGCCCTTCTGACAATCACCGCAAGCCATGCAGGGCACGAGCGGTGCGCCCGCCACCTTGTCTCCGACCTTAACGGACGTTACGCCTTCCCCAGTATCCACCACCACACCGGCAAACTCATGACCGAGCACAATCGGGTAAAAGTGCACGCCGTTTTCCAGTACGCGCGGAATATCCGAACCGCAGATTCCCGATACCGCGACCTTAACCTTAACGGTGCCCGGCTTTACCTGAGGCTCCTCGATATCCATATACCTCACATCTTCATTTGCAACGACAACTGCTGCTTTCATTTCTATTTTTCCTTTACTGATGCATTAAATCTTTCAACGCGGCGTAAAGCGCCAAATATGTGCTGTAACCGCGATTGTATTCTTCTTTTAGCTGCTTGTTTGGCTCGTGCGTTCTTTTCACCTTAACCGTTTCGGAAACAGCCTCGGCAAAATCGCTGTAAACGCCCACACCAACGCCCGCCAGCAAAGCAGCGCCCAAGGTTGTTGCGGTATCTGAGCCCGGAACCTCAATCGGCCTTCCGGTCAAATCCGCTTTCATCTGCGTCCAGAAACGTGAGTTTGCTGCACCGCCCATGGCGCGCATCGTCCCGACAGCGGCACCGGCACCTTCAGCCACTTCAATATTATGAAGCAGCGCATAAGCTGCCCCTTCCATCAACGCACGCGTCAGATGGGCTTTCGTTTTTGAATAATCCAGCCCGTAGAATACACCTTTGGCTTTTTCATCCCAAATGGGAGAGCGTTCTCCGGCCATGTATGGCAAAAACACCACGCCATCTGAACCGACAGGCACTGTATTTGCAAGTTCATCGAGCAGCGCCATGGAGGAACCGCCCGTTTGCGCGGCTTTAAGCTGCTCTTCAAACCCAAACTGCTCGTGAAACCAGCGCATCACGCCGCCGCCGCCCGTTGTACCGCCCTGCAGCAGCCATCTATCTGGCACCACATGATAGCCCAGTATCAAACGTTTGTCGGCACAGTATTCTTTCAGGCAGATGCTCATACCGCCTGCCTGCCCACCCTGCTCCTGCGTTTGCCCATGCTCCAGCACGCCGGCTCCCAGTGTTCCGCATGCGGCATCCAAGCCGCCCGCAACCACCGGAATGCCTTCAACCAGCCCCATTTTTGCCGCGGCACTTTTGCTTATGGTGCCCACAACGTCGTGACATGCCGCCAGATCCGGCAATACGCTGCTGTTAATGCCGAGCGCGCTGCACATTTGCATGTCCCATGTGCCCTTTTTCATGTTGAAGCAATGAAGACCATAACCTTGTGACATATCATGGCTCATCACACCGGTCATTCGGTAAACGATATAGCTGTTCGACTGCAGTATCTTGTTAATTTTATTATAAACATCCGGTTTGTTTTTCTTGTACCAAATAATCTTTCCGGTTGTGTATTGCGCTTTTAGCGGATTGCCGGACACGGCAAATAGCCGATCTTCACCCACCGACTCATTGAGCTCCCGGCATATTGATTCAGATCTTGTATCCATCCATATCGGATTGCGGGTCAGCACATCACCGTTTTCATCTACAGCGATCGCCGCCCAGCTTTGTCCGTCTACACCCACACCGGCAATTTCAGCCGTATTGATGCTGTTTCGCTCGATGAGCTTCTTTGTGCCGCGGCAGATGGCTTCCCACCATTCGTCCGGATCCTGCTCAACAAACCCTGGCGCAGGATAATAAACCGGATACTCTTCTGTATCCGAGCATATAACGCTTCCGTCCCGCGAAAACAATGCGATCTTGCAGCCGCTTGTTCCAATATCTATACCAAGCAACAACTCCCCGGCCATTATTTGATGACTCCCTTTTGAATCATAACATTGGCGTAAATCGCTTCTTCGCCGGACTGAATAATACAATATGATTGCTTTGCCTGATCATAAAAATCGAATCTGTCAACAAATCCGATGGCTTTGTCGCCACGCGAATCGTGCTTCGCGACGATGCTTTTGTATTCATCCCAAATGGGTATTTTCAAATCACGGTCACAGTCCATCGTCTGCATCAGTTTAACGGGATGCTCTGTGTATGTATCGCAAGGTATCACGGACAGTATCGCTTCCAGCAGCGCTGTGCCGGATAGTCCGTCTGCACGTAAAAACTTGCAGCCGCCTTCTGTCGCAAAGCGTTTTCCCGGAAAGTTTGCGTCACCGATGACAATGACATCACTATGGCCCATTTCACATAATGTTGCGATAATTTCAGGTGATAATAACTTGGGTATGCCTAGTAACATATTCTTAACCCCATTCCTTTTTCAAATCATTCCCGAACAGGTTTTGTTCATTTCTTCACAAAAATTTCATATTAGCAGTGAGGGCAGCCATTACGGCTGCCCCCATCTACCTAGATTGTCTAAATGCTTATTCGTACAGCAGTTTCGCGATGTCTTCGTCTTTCATGTTGTCAACTGTGTAGTACTTGCAGCCTGTGTCAACAAGGGGCTCAACTTTTTCGCCGTTCAGAGTCTTCACAGCGAGTTCAATCGCCAAGTAGCCGATCATGTACGGATCCTGTGTCACAGCACCATCGAACCAGCCTTTTTCGATTGCATTCAGCAGCGTTGCGCCGGAGTCGAAACCAACAACGATAACGTTCTTGTATTTTCCGCTTGCACGGTCAAGGTCAGAACCGTCGGTCGTTGCAGCCAGCATGCCATCAACAGAACCGGAGTTTGTGCAGAACACGCCAATGGGGTTCTTGGAAAGAACAGCCTGAGCAGCCGTCTGGCAGTCTGTTACGCTGGTGGAAGCCGCGATGGAAACAAGGATTTCAACCGCAACATCACCGCTGGAAGCTTTCGCCCATTTGTCATGGCCGGTCACAGCAACAAGGCCGGACTGAGCCGCATCACAAAGCTCGAACATCTTGTTCACAAAACCGGTTGTACGGCCTGTGATGGAAGCAGATGTTGCATCCTGGCTGATAACGCTGATCACAACGGGTTTGCTCTTGGAAGCACCGGCAACAGCGTCTTTGATTTTCGCATACATGTTTTCAGCTGCGAGAGCGCCGGCAGCTTCGTTATCTGTGGAAGCTGTGGAAACGATAGCGCCTTCGGGAGCATTCGGAACGCCGGAGTCAAAACCGATAACCGGAATCTTCTTCTCGATGCAGGTGTTGAGCTGCTCGTTTAAGGATTCGGTATCAAGAGCCGCAAGACTCAGAGCTGCAGGGTTCTTCGCAAGAGCTGCGTTCACCATGTCAACCTGAACCTGAATATCCGACTCGGACGGAGGTCCGTCGAACGACATGTCCACATCATACTTTTTAGCAGCATCGGTTGCGCCAGCAAGCACTGTCTGCCAGAACTTGTGCTGGAAACCCTTGGAGATAACTGCGATGTACGGCTTCGCAGCAGGTGCTTCAGCCGACGGTTCTTCCGAGACAACTGCCGAAGATTCAGCAGGAGCGGATTCGCTGGCCGAAGGAGACGTCTGCGGTGCTCCGCACGCAACCAGAGACAATACCATTGCCAATGTCAGCATCATCAATAGAGCTTTTTTCATGTTTATATCCTCCTCTTTATTGTCCAACGGGAAATTCCCGAGGATGTCATTCATTGTACCAATAAACGGTAACTTTATGCCTTTTTAACCTGATTGCCTTTTCTGATACGGTACTGGTCAAGCAGCACAGCCGCGATAACGACGATACCTGTGAAGAACGTCTGCCAATGGCTCTGCAGCCCCATCGACATAAGCCCTTGCTTGAGCACACTCATGATGAACACACCGATAATGGTGCCGACCAGCGTGCCGGTGCCGCCGCTCATGCTCGTCCCGCCGATAACCACGCCCGCGATACCGAGAAGCTCAAGGCCGTTACCGGTGGAAGGAATGATGGAGGTGTACACCGCTGCGTACATCACGCCTGCAAGACCGCTGCAAAAACCGCAGAATGTGTAGACTGCCGTCAGCCACGGGCGGGTTTTGATACCCGACAGACGCGCCGCTTCCACGTTGGAACCGATCGCAAATGTATACCGGCCGAATTTTGTTTTATTCAGCAGCAGGAATGCGATAATGATGAACGCCGCCAGCCAGATAGCGCCGAGCGGAATGCCATCTGCCGTTTTGTAAAACACATTCTTGAACCAGCCTTCCGGCGTTCCGAATGTCGGATATCTCATGGTTTGAACCTTGGTCACAATGGCACCAAAACCCATACCGATCATCATCATGCCCAATGTGGCAATGAACGGAGGCAGCTTTAGGTAAGCAACCATGATACCGTTTAAAAAGCCCATAACGGTTGCCGTCAGAATAACAAGAAGCAGGCAGGCACCCATCGGCCACCCAAGGTTGTTAAACGCATAGCCGCCAAGCAGCGCCGCACACATCATATTCGTGCCGAGTGAAAGATCAATACCGGCTGTGATGATAACGAACGTCACACCGATGGCCATAAAGCCGATGAAGTAAGATCCGTCGAGAATATTGACCAAGTAATCTACCGAGAAGAAATTATTACCGAACGCCGAGAAAAAGATGTACAATATGACAAGAACAGCCGGCGCCAATAATTTTGTCCAATCAAGTCTTTTTTTTGCTACACTTTTGGTTTCCATACATTAACCTCACATATTCATTGTTGCTAAAGTCATGATTTTTTCCTGTGTGACTTCGGCGATATCCAGTTCACCAGTGACACTGCCTTCACACATTACAACAAGTCTGTCGCTCATACGAAGCAATTCGGGCATTTCAGACGATATCATGATGATCGATTTTCCTTCGGAAGCCAGCGCATTCATCAGCTTGTATATCTCCTGCTTGGCCCCAACGTCGATGCCGCGCGTTGGCTCGTCGAATATCAGAATATCGCTGTTTCTGATAAGCCATTTGGCTATAACGATCTTTTGCTGATTGCCGCCGGATAAGTTCCTGACCAGCTGTTTGCCCGACGGCGTCTTAATATCAATCTTTTTTATGTATTCTTCCGTTATTGCGTCGATCTTTTTATCATTCGTAAAAGGGCCCCTCATAAATTCGTCCATAGACGCCAACACGCAGTTGTCTCTTACGCTTAACCCAACTGTGAGACCAAAGGCTTTTCTGTCTTCGGATAAATAGCAGATACCGTGTGATATCGCATCGTTCGGCGATTTGATGTGGACTTTCTTTCCATCGACATAAACGTTTCCGCTTACTGTGGGGTCAGCCCCAAACAGAGCGCGCATGGTCTCAGTGCGCCCCGCACCCATTAACCCAGCAAACCCAAGTATTTCGCCTTTTCTAAGCTCAAACGAAACATCTTTGACGTTATTGGCTATTAAGTTTTCAACTTTTAAAACAACGGGCGCATCTGCCTCAACCGTGCTGTGCGATTTGGGCTTTTCATAAATCGTGCGTCCCACCATCATGCTGATGATTTTTTCCTTGGTCACCGCCTTGGTTTCCTCAGTGCCTACATATTGGCCATCACGCATAACGGTAATACGGTCGCTGATTTGCGGCAGTTCATCCAAACGATGTGAAATATAGATGATGCCGTGTCCTTTATCCCGCAAGTCGCGGATGACTTTAAACAGCTCCTGAATTTCACTTTCGGTTAATGCCGCTGTCGGCTCATCCATAATCAACAGCTCGCTGTTATACGAGAGCGCTTTGGCGATTTCAACCATCTGCTGCATCGCCACCGTCAGCCTGCCGGCTTTAATAGACGGGTCAATGTCTATGTTCAGTGCCGAAAGCATCTCCTTGGCTTGCTTGTTTTCAGAGCCTTGGTCAATAAACAGTCCCTTTGTCGGTTCCTTGCCGATAAAGATGTTTTGAGCAACCGTCAGATGCGGCATCAGATTCAGTTCCTGATGAATAATACCTATGCCGAGCGTCTGAGCGTGTCTTGGGTCTGTCGGCTCTACCTCGTTGCCCCGGAATTTGATCGAGCCGCCGTCCTTTTTATAAATACCCGACAGCACCTTCATCAGCGTTGATTTGCCTGCCCCGTTTTCTCCCACGAGTGCATGCACCTCACCTTTGTTCACACAAAGAGCAGCGTTGTCCAATGCGTGAACACCTGGAAAGTACTTTTGAATACCGGTCATTTCAAGCAATACTTCAGCCACGATTGTTATCCTTTCGTCTCATCGAAAATCTAATTTGTATTAAGTTCAGTATTTCTGCTGTAATGGCATTTGCATCATTTTGATATTCTTTATTGCTAAACAAATTATAAAGCATCCAGAAAAAAAGTCAATTGTATTCATTTAAATTTCTTTTGAATCGTTTCAATCCAGACAATTTTCGCGTTTGTATTGCTTATTATCTATTAATAAGATTATTTTTGAAACGTTTCATTAAATCTGTTGATTTTTGTTTTTTTATATTTTATAATGTATTGAATTTATCAGAGGCGGAGTACAATGAGCACAATAAAAGATGTGGCAAAATTCGCCGGGGTTTCTGTCGGCACTGTATCCAATTACTTAACCGGAGCCAAGCATGTGATGGCTGATACAGCCGACAAGATTAAAGCAGCGATCGACGAGCTGAATTACAGACCCAATCCATACGCAAAAAATCTTCGTTCCAACAGCAATATGGAAATTGGTGTTGTGCTGCCGAACACGTCCGAGCACTATTACAGCTATATCTTTGAAGGCATTGAAGCCGAGTTTAAAAAAGCCGGCTATTATGTCAATCTTTCACTGACCGGTGATGTCCCCGAGACCGAAACAGCCATTGTGAACAACCTATTAAGGAAAAACGTCGGCGGGCTTATTATCATGTCTTGTCTGAAAGAGCACGCTTTTTACGACAACTTAACCGACATCCCTATGCTTTTCATCGACAGAAAAGTCACGTCATACGATTCGAATTACGTTTCCTTCAACCAGTATGAAACAATGACTTACCTGTTAAACCAGTTGTATGACAACGGTTGCACCAAAATTGCACTGGTGGCCGGGCAGGAGCACTTCTCCTGTGAACAAAAGTATGCAAAGGCCTACCGCGACTTCTTTCATGAACGCCATATTGAGACTGACCCCAATCTGATTCGTCACATCAATATGACCAAAGAAGAGGCCTTTCGTACCGGCATATCTCTTTTTCAGGATTATTCGCCGCAGGCCGTCATATCCACATCTCAGCTGCTAACCAACGGTTTGGAGCAGGCGGCCTATCTCGCCGGAATTTCGCTGTATGATGACATGGTTATGGTGTCAATCGGTCAGGAAACGCTGTCGAGCATACTAAAATATAACAACATTATATTCACCATGCGGCCGGCCTATTATTTAGGGACAAAGGCCGCAAAACTGATGCTCAACAATATCGACAGCCCGTTAATGTTCGAGAAACAGCAGATCATACTCAACGACAAAATCATAGGCAAGAATCTTTTCGAAGCGAGCAAGGCACCGGTCAGCCCGCGCAAACCAATTGAAAAAACACTGCGCGTTCTGTTTCTCGATTCGCCCAATGCGCATGGTATTATCCGCACCCATTCCGTCTTTACGCGAAAAACCGGAATAGACGTGGATGTGACTTTATGCGAGCACGGCGAACTGCTTTCAAGGCTCATGGATAAAGATTATCTTTCGGGCTTTGATGTGTGTATGTATGATAACCCATGGCTGGATATTCTGGTGGAAGAGAATGTTCTAATGGATATCAGCGATCATATCAAGTCAAGCTTTATCGACAAATCCGTTTTTCTTGACGGTCTTGCGGAGAAAGTCGGTAAGACAGACGGCCGTTACTTCGGTATACCGTTTCTGTTTGGGCCGCAATTTTTGCTCTATCGCCGTGATTTGTTTGAAAACCCGAGGCTGTGTGAGCTGTTTGAAAAAAAATACGGAACGAAGCTTCGTGTGCCGAGAACCTGGTTTGAGTTCAATGTCATCAGCAGCTTTTTTACGAAATCAATCAACCCGCTGTCTCCGGTGGATTACGGAACCGCCTTCTCGGCGCGCAACAACGCGCATCTGCTGCCCGAGCTGCTCTCACGCGTGTGGGCTTATAACACCTGCGTGTTCGATGACGACGGGAACCCGCTCGTCACCACGTCAGCATTCAAAAAGAGTGTCAACAGCCTTGTCGAGGCATTCAAATATGCGCCGCCTCAAACGCTTTCCTATAACGTCGAAAAAACCGTCGAGGATTTTTATCTCGGAAAGATCGCGATGTTGGTGAGTTTCGCGGCGTTTATTGCGGATGTCAACAACATTGCAAAATCGAAGATCATCGGTAAAATCGGCTATGCCAATCTGCCCGGAAACCATTCTGTGCTCGGCAGTTGGGGTCTGGCGGTGCCTTCCACCAATCAAGACCCTTCGGCAGCTCTTGAGTTTATTGCGTGGACGTGCGATTCGGATATGAGCAAATACTTCACAATTCTCGATGGTCAGTCTCCTTTGAAGAACGTTTACACAAACGACGAACTGGCCAATCACTACCCGTGGCTGCCGCTGATATACAAATCGTATCCCGGCAATGTTCAGCGTAAATCCGTCCGCAAGCCGGATGGCTCATTGGTGCCGGTTAACGTAATTGAAGCGCTGATCTACAAGCACATCATGGATATTTTGCAGCATAACACACCAACCGATACAGCGATGTCGGCACTTCATAAAGATCTGACCGCATTGGTTTCTCATTAAACGGTACAAAAAAGCAGGCTCGACACGATTTGAGTATCGGCCTGCTGTTTTTTATTTTGGCCACAAGCTTTTGTCGGTCACGTTCTTGTACACTTGCTCAATTGTGTAAAACCCGCCTTTGATGATCTCATCGTTGATGTTTTCACGCGTCACCGGTGTGGGTTCGTATACGATATACGGCACATCATACGTCCCGTCGTTAATTGTGCCCGCATTCGATAGTTTTTCGCCTAATGCCATTTTTACGGCAATCTCAGCGGCCCCCTCTGCCAGCACACCAATCGGCTTATACACCGTCATATGCTGCGTTCCTTCCACTATCCGCTGGCACGCCCCAAGCTCTGCATCCTGCCCGGTTACATACACACTGCCGGCCAACCGGTTTTCACTTAACGCGTTGATGGCACCTTCCGCAAGTCTGTCATCCCCCGCTATAATTGCGTCAATGTGTACCCCCTCGCCAATTTTCTCACTGACATATTCATAGGCCACCTCATCGCGCCATGCATCGATAAACGTTTTGCCCACTATTTTAATATCACCGGCATTGACATACGGGTCCAATACCTCGCTGCAGGCGCTGTTGATCATCGAGACATTGTTATCGGTTTCAGGGCCGTTAAGAATCAGATAGTTGCCCTTCGGAACATTTTCCACCGCCTTTTGCGCCATAAGCTGGCCCACCGAGTAATTGTTGAACGAAATGTAAAGATCCACATTGGCATTCATGATCAGCCTGTCGTACGCAATGAATTTAACGTTTTGACTTTGAGCGTACTTCACCAAATCCGACAGCGAATCTTTATCGTATGCAACCACCACCAAAACATCCACGCCCTCATCGATCATTTCTTTTCCGATTTTCTTTTGACGTTCACTGTCTTCGTAGGCGTTTTGAACAGTCACGGTGGCTCCGAGTTCTTCCGCCTTTTTGACGAAAATGTCCCTGTCTCTGGCCCATCTCTCCACCGTCATCGTATCCGTCATAAATCCAATCTTAATAACACCGTCGTCGTTCTTATAGACTTGGGCGGATTGGCAGCCAAACAATAACGGCATCAGCAGCACCATCGCAACCACTGTGATTCTTTTCATGAAAAACCTCCCTTAAATTTGCTTCTGGTAGGTTGACGGAGATACGCCTTCGAATTTTTTAAAAAGTCTGCTGAAGTAATTGGGGTCGCTGTATCCCGACATATAGCATATTTCTTTTATTGACAACTCACCGCTCTTCATCAGTTTCTTTGCGTTTTCCATACGTACAGCTGTCAGCTTTTCTATGAAGTTTGTGCCCATTTCCTGTTTATAAAGCCTGCTGAAATATTGCGGGCTTATGTAAAGTTCTTTAGAGATATCATCAAGTGTCAGTTCCTGATTGAAGCGTTCACCAATGATTTTGTTGGCTTTATCCACAATAAAGCCGATGGTTTTTTCTTTCGACCGGCTGATGCGGCGCGCGATGCCGCCGATTTTTTCAATCAGCATCTGCTCAAACGCCAGCCGAGAGGTGCATCCAAGCAGTTGAGACAAATAATCGGAGTATTCAATGCACTTGTCGTTCTCCACGCCGCTTTCCATGGCCAACCGATGTGCCACAATCACTATTTCAATAAGTCTGTTGCGGACACCTTCTTGTTCCATAATATTATCATACTTATTGAACATATCCGTCAAGATGGAAAGACAAAGCTGCGCGTCTCCTTTTTCAATCGCCTTTATCAGTCTGTTTTCCTCCGCGAACATCTCAAACCCCATTGTGGAAATGTTCGGTGCGATGTCGTCAATATGAATGATTTTCTGCCCTTCAGTATGGTTTAGCGCTTTTAAAGCTTCTTGATACGAAATGAGGATATCTCTGTCCGAGTGGATTTTCCCGATTCCCACCTTGAATTTCATATTGTACTTGTGCTCAATTTTTCTAACAATGTTTTCAATGTTTGAGATGGCTGCCACACGCTGTGTGTATTCATCTTCGACGCTTTGCGCCACGTATACCACGACGCGATCAAGCATCACCGGCCCCACAATGCATTTGCTTTTGTATTTGAGGCTGTCTCTGAAAAATGTATAGAATTTTTGATTTTGAACACTGTCACCCAAAGCCACGCCTTGTTCCTGATAAGATCGTTCGCCAAAGGTTAAAATAAATATGTAGCCTGTTTCGCATTGAATATCAAAAAGCTCTTTATAGCGGCCGATATCCGCTTCCTGAGAAAGCAGCAGTGAATAAATAAAGCTGTGCTCCAAAACAGAAAGCATTTTGTCCAGTTTCTCTTTAGTCTCCAATTCCTGATCGAACTTGCGTTTTTCCTCATCCAGCTCGCGCACAATGCGTTCCAGCGTTTCCACCAGCCGCGCGCGATTAACCGGCTTGGTTAAATATTCGCAGGCACCGAGCTCCACAGCCTGCTGTGCAAACTCAAAATACTCATACACCGACATGATGATGAATTTGATATTGTGGTGTATTTTCTTAATCTCCTTGACGGCTTCAAGGCCATTAATGCCCGGCATCCGAATGTCGGTCAAAATGATATCTGGACGCTCCAGCCGCACCTTTTCTATCGCTTCCCGGCCCGAGCGCGCCGTCTGCGTCACCTGGATGTTCGTGAATTCATTATCCACGATGTGCTTAACCGATTCTATGACGATTTGTTCGTCATCAAACACCATCAGACTATACATTTTGGTCATTCTCCTCATCCGACGATATTTTATAATTTGAATAAAGCGGAATTTTCAGTATAATCTCAGTTCCGTGGTTTGGGCTGCTGTTAATCTCAATCACATCTTCAACGCCGAAAAACAACCGCAGCCTTTGCACAACATTCGCAATACCGATTCCTGTGGTATGCCCCGATTTTTCGCTGTCGAACAGTTCACAATCCAATATCTTTTGCTTTGTGCTTTCATTTATGCCTATTCCATCGTCCTCAATTGAAATGCGCACGCAGTCCTCGTCATTTTCAATTGAAATAGAAATTGTACCGCCCTGCTCCAAATTGCCGATGCCGTGAATCGTCGCATTTTCCACAAGCGGCTGAATAATCAACGGCGGCACATCAATATCAAGCACGCTGCAATCGATGTTGTAGTTGAATTTAATAATATCGCCAAACCGCACATAAATCAGGTTGCTGTAAGCACGCACAGAATCGATCTCTTCCTTGAGCTTCACCTTGCGGTTTAATCCTTTTACATTGTAGCGGAACATTTTCGATATGTCATCAAGAAAACCGGATGTGCGCTCGGCCCCTTCCAGCATGGCAAGCTGCATACCGGCATTGAGCGTATTAAACAAAAAATGCGGATTGATCTGCATTTGCAATGCCTTGATTTGCGCATCCACCAGCAGTGACTGAATTTTCAGATTCTCGATTTGCTGCTCGAGCAGCTGAGATTCTGTATCTGCTTTGTCATGAAGCTCGCTGATGTATTCTTTAATGCTGTGCTTCATGGCATTAAAGGCACCCGCCATAATGCTGATCTCGTCTTTTGATGCCACCTCAATATCTTCGATATCAAAATTGCCGGTGGATATCTCCTCCGCCGACGACGCGAGTTTTATAATCGGGTGCGTCATTTTGTATGTCATGTTCGTAATCATAATAATGTTGAGCAAAATCACGCTAACAATCAAAATGATATTGGTGAAGCTCAGTGTCTTTAAATCATCAGCCATACCCAGATATTGCGTGGTGTTCATTCTCACCTTGCTTAAATTGAGCCGATCCGCATATGTCTTGATATAATCCGCAACCTCATTGGCTTTGGAATAATGAGTGATGTATTGATCGGCATCGCCAAGCTGTTTGTTGCTTACCGCCATATCCGTCTTGTCAATGTAAGACTCGACCATGTTGGAAATGTCTCTGTAAATTAAGTCGTCCTGATCGTAATTACCCCGCTTTGCATCGAACATCCGGCCTGCCTGTTCATGCAAGACATCTCTTGTTCTGTAATAGTCAAGCAGGCTGTCAGAATCGTCGCTGCTCAAATACGTCGCGAGATTCGCATCAACTTTCTGCATTGTTCCCATGAACTCTTCAATTTGAACGTTTGCGGAAAACATATCATCCATTTGCGTGATCAGGTTTCCCGAAATCACAAGAATGAACACACTTGTGATGCTCATAAGCACAGTCGTTAGCACATAAACAAGAATCATACGCGTTCGCACGCTGTGAAACACTTTTCCTGTCAGCTTGTTAAACATCTTCGTTTTCATGGCTTCACATAACTCGAGATATTCTCGGCGGTATAGGTGTTGGTGTTAATGTCCATAAACTTATTGGAAAACGTTCCGCCCATGCTTTGATACAGCGCCTTCACGCTTTCATAACCGGCTTCATAACCCTTCCTGTCGATCACGCCGAATATCACGCCTTTTTTGATATAGTCTATAATCTGCTCTGTCATACCCGTTCCCACAATTTCAACCTTGCCAACCAAATTACGCTCTCTGATAACGTTGACAGCAGATATGGTATCCTTTGCATTCGTGCAAAGAATCACATCAATATCGGGATGCTCTGTCAGCGTGGTGCGTATACGGTCTTCGGCGCCTAAAAGACCACTTTTGCCATACGACGTACTGACAATATTGATGGGTTTCTTGCTGATTCCGGTGATCATGTTCTGTGACGGGTTCATTGCATCATCCTGAACAAAATCCTCAGACAGTATAATCGCGAGATCAATTGAATCTTCCTCTTCTTTTTCAAGCTCCAGAATTAGTTTTGCGGCATCAGCGCCATATTCATAACTGTTGGTTCCCACCTCAGCCACTCTGTCACTTTCCAGCGCATTGTACTTGCCCACAAGCACATTGATATCCGATTCGACGGCTTGTCTGACGGCTTCGTTATACTCTTCAGTGCTCTCTCCGGTTACAATTATGCCGTCCATCTTCGATTGCACGGCGATGTTGATATATTCGACAATTTTCGCCTTGCTCTCGGGGCCCGGAACCTCGTTGAATTCCACGGCAACATTAAACAGCTTGGCAGCGTCGGTAGCCCCTTCCTTAAATTCTTTCCAGTAAATATCATCCTGAGTGTTGAAAATCAACGAAAAATAAAACTCAGGATAGTTTCGGAATTCGTACCTCTCGGTTGTATTGATACTATTCACTCGTGAATACAAATACAACGACCCTGCTGCCGCGGCCATTGTTACGGCCACCAGCAGCCCGAAAGCCGTTTTATAAACCCATTTCATCAGCGATTTCCCCTAGATATCGTGCAAAATCAAAGTTGCTGTTCATACATTGACACAGTATAGAATCGTAAACATAGTTCTTAAAGCTGGTTTTCAGCAGCATCATTGGTTCTGTGCCGGCCATGCCGAATTGGTTGGTTATCGGTTCTGTCTGATTGATACCCACCGCAATGTCGCATACAGACACAGGGCCAAATATTTTTTCGGTAAGCGGCTGGTCCTTAAGCTCCAGACAAATCAAATACTCTGTTTGACTTTTGCTTAAGAAGTTAACTTGGACGCCGAAGAATGATTTCGAGTTAACAGGAATTTTAATGACAGCGGGTTCTATTCCCGCTTGACTCAGGCCATCCAATACACCGAGGCCGGAATTTTTATATAAGCTTTGATTCGTATCAATCAGCAATACGGCTTGATTGCCAGCGTCCTCAATAATTTTTTTTAAAATGCGAAAACGAAAAAGCTGCTTGTCGTATATTCGGATGTAATTCAACTGCGTTTCACCGGCCTTTGAATGAGTTATCTTAGCCTTCATTCGACGAAACCTGCCTTTAATTTTTTACTGGATGTATCTGTGTGAATTATAACACAAACGCGATGAGGGCAACAGAGATAAGCCCGGTTATATCAGAAAGGCCATCCAAACAGTTGTATTGACAGCTGTTCTTCAGGCCTTTCTTGGCAATCCTGTCCGCAGTCAGAATTGATAACGAACAAGATGATTCGTTTTACCTTGATTTGGACTTCGTGTATGTGTCAAAAGCAACCGCGAGCAGCACAACGAGCCCTTTGGCAACCAACTGAATAAACACGTCAACGCCGAGTATCGACATACCGTTGTTCATAACACCCATGATGAAGCCGCCAACCATGGCGCCCCAGATGGTGCCGATACCGCCGTATGCTGAAGCACCGCCGATGAAGCACGCGCCGATGGCATCAAGCTCATAGTTTGTGCCGACATTTGGCGAAGAAGCATTCAACCGGCCTGCAACAATGATAGCGGCGATCGCCGAGAGCAGCCCCATGTTCGAATACACGAGGAACATCATCTTTTTTGTGTTGATGCCTGAAAGCTCGGCTGCCTTTATATTGCCGCCCATGGCGTATAGGTGGCGCCCGGGGATCGTCTTGGTTGCAATGAAAGTGTAGACCGCGAAAACAAGAGCGACCACGATCAGCAGGATCGGGATACCTTCGTCCATAGCGAGCCAGTAAGAGAAGATGTTGATAATGAGGAAGAACGCAACAGCCTTCACAACAACCGACTTGAACGAAGCCGCTTCATAACCGCGCGCCAGTTTGCTTCTTCTGTTCCAGAACAAATAAAGGACGTAAATGACAGAAAGCACAAGTCCGACAATCAGCGTCGTGACATTCAGGAACTCCACTTTGTTTTCGAGATTAAGCAAGCTGCCGATACCGAGAAAATCCGGCACAGTTTTCGGCATGACATCCGGAACTGAGCCGCCCCCGATCACCTTGAAGAGATCTGGAAGACCCAATGTCTGCCCGTCAAGAATAATGTTGTTGAGTCCGCGAAAAACCAACATACCGCTGAGTGTCGTGATAAACGGCGGAACCTTGACAAACGCGATCCAGAAGCCCTGCCACATGCCGGCCAGCAGACCGGTTATTAAAGCGATGATAATCGCCAGCCATGCGGGCAAGCCAAGCGTTGTGCCCATGAGCCCCGACATCGCGCTGACCAGAGCCACAATCGCACCGACAGATAAGTCGATGTTGCCGCCCGTGAGAATGCAGAGCATCATGCCTGTGGCCAGTATCAAAACATAGCTGTTTTGACGCACGAGCATTGATACATTTCTCGGCCATATTAAGCTGCCGCCCGTCATAATCCCGAAAAAGATCATGATGACAAGCAAGGCGAACAGCATCCCGTATTGCCGCGTATTGCGGCTGATCATATCTTTCAGTTTGTTCATTTTTTATTCCCCCTGTAGCCTTCGGCAGAACTTTGAATGATAGTTGACATAATGCCCACCTGCGTTGCTTCGCTGGTCTGCATTTCACCGACGATACGCCCTTCGTTCATAATGTATAGCCGATCTGTAATTCCCAATATTTCAGGCAGTTCGGATGAGATCATGATCACACACTTGCCGCTTTCCGCCAACTGAAGAATGATCTTGTATATCTCATATTTGGCGCCGACGTCGATACCGCGTGTCGGTTCGTCCAGTATCAGCACATCGGGATCGGCAAATATCCATTTGCTGAGTACCACCTTTTGCTGATTGCCGCCGGACAGGTTGCCTGCCTTTTGAAACACATTTGAGGATTTGATACTGAGTTTCTCGCGGTATTCTTTACCGACAAGCAATTCCTCATCACCGTTGACAACCGAACCTTTGCTTATCGCTTTGAGATTAGCAAGAACAATGTTGCTCTTAATATCCTGAATCAGAACAAGCCCGGCTGTTTTTCTGTCCTCAGTCACATAGGCAATACCCTTTTCAATTGCCTTGCCGACAGTGTGCATTTCAATTTCTTCGCCGTTCTTTATCAGCTTGCCGGATATCTTTTTGCCGTATGCTCTGCCAAAAACGCTCATGGCCAGCTCTGTCCTGCCCGCGCCCATTAGCCCGGCCAGCCCGACAATCTCGCCCTTACGCACATTCAAATTGACATGGTTGATAACGACCCTCTCCTCATCAAGCGGATCATGCACCACCCAATCCTGAATCTCAAAACCTATTTCACCGATTTTCGCCTGATGTCTCGGGAAGCGGTCCATCATTTCTCGGCCAACCATTCCCTTGATAATCCGGCCTTCGTTAACATCCTTATCGTTTGGCATCGTTTCAATGGTTTTGCCGTCCCGCAGAACAGTGATGTTATCTGCGATCTTAATGACTTCATGGAGTTTATGCGAAATCATGATACACGTCAGTCCCTGCTCTTTGTTAAGCTGCTTTAAAAGTTCGAGCAGATGATTTGAGTCGTCATCGTTGAGCGCTGCCGTTGGCTCATCTAATATTAACAGCTCACAGTTTTTAGACAAAGCCTTAGCAATTTCAACCAACTGCTGCTTGCCGACGCCGATATCCTTGATTAATGTACTGCGTTTCTCCTTGAGCCCAACCTTCTCCATCAGTTCGGTTGCCTTGTTGTTGGTCTCATCCCAATTGATGATGCCTTTGCTGGCTCTTTCGTTCCCTAAGAATATGTTCTCCGCTATCGTCATATACGGACTCAACGCGAGTTCTTGATGAATGATGGCAATACCCACCCCTTCACTGTCGCGTATATTTTTAAACCTGCACTCTGTTCCCTTGAATATAATGTTCCCCGTGTAAGTACCAAAAGGGTATATCCCGCTCAAAACATTCATGAGTGTGGATTTACCCGCTCCGTTCTCACCAACCAGTGCATGTATCTCGCCTTTTTTAACATTAAATGTTACATCCTTAAGAGCGATGACACCGGGAAACTCCTTTGTGATATTGTCCATTTCCAGTATGTATTCCGACATGCGACCACTCCTTGTTTAAAAAACTTAAACGTATCCGCTTAACGGCTCAATATAAGCCTTTTCATTCTCAATTTAAGAAAATGGCGGCAGCGTTGCTGCCGCCATTTACCCTCATTACAGTTTATTTTGCATCCGGAATATCAGACAGTTTGTAGTATTCAGTGTCAACAAGAAGCGCTTTCCAGTTGTCCTTGTCAGCGAATTTGATTTCGCAGTTGAAGGACGGCACTTTGATCTTGCCATTGTCGTACTCAGCGTTCACAGGAACTTCTTTTCCGGCAAGGATAGCATCGGTCATCGCAATAACCTGCTGCGCAAGAACACGGGTATCCTTGAAGATGGACATCGACTGCTCGCCGCGGATGATCTGACCCACGTTGATCTTGTCGCAGTCCTGACCTGTGATGATCGGGAACGGCTTATCAGCTGTGCCATAGCCAGCACCCTTCAGAGAAGCAACGATACCCTGTGCCAAGCTGTCGTTCGGGGAGAGCACTACGTTAATGTTCTCGTCCGCATAGTAAGCTGTCAGCAGGTTGTCCATTCTGTCCTGAGCGCCCTGAGCTTTCCAGTTCGTGATAGCGATTTCGCCCGGATACTCAGTCTGCTTTGACTTCACGACGAGCACGCCGCTGTCAATGTACTTCTGAAGAACGTCCATTGCGCCGCTGTTGAACAGTTTCGCATTGTTGTCGCCCGGGTCACCGCCGAAGCATTCCATCGTGAAGGGTCCTTTTTCGCCATCAGCAAGTTTGAGAGCCTTTTCGATGAATTCGCCCTGCATTTTGCCAACGCCGTAGTTGTCAAATGTTGCATAGTAGTCAACCGCTTCGGTGTTGGTGATCAGTCTGTCGTAAGCGATAACCGGAATTCCGGCAGCCTTAGCCTGTTCAAGAACGCCGCCCAGAGCGCCACCATCGATGGACGCGATAACGAGAACGTCCACACCTTTGGTGATCTGGTTCTCAATCTGGCTGTTCTGCATTGCCTGTGTCTCATCAGCGTACTGAAGATCAACAGTGTAACCCTTGGCTTCCAATGCAGCCTTCACATTCGCACCGTCTTCATTCCATCTCTGGAGAGACTTTGTCGGCATTGTTACGCCAACAACTTTGCCAGCGCCGGAATCATCCGAAGGCGCAGCAGCGGAGCTTTCTGCGGGAGCTTCCGACGGAGCAACAGCAGAGCTCTCTGCAGGAGCAGACGAAGTCGCCGGAGCTGTGCAAGCCGCAAAAGCAGCAACGAGCAGAACCAGCGCTAAAACCAGACCGCCTATTTTTTTAGACATCTAGGGGTTCCTCCTTATGTTTTTAATGATGTCATGTTAAACTATAAGTAAAAATTCATGAATAGTGAAATTTGTGATGGTCATGCTTTTTTTTAACATATGTTTCTCATGCCTCTTTTGATCTGGATTTTTTTAATGATAAAATAATCCATCCCAGAAAACCGGACGCAACCTGTTTTGCGCACCCGCAAGCGGATAAGAGTCTGTCGCAACAGAGATTCGTCCACTTAGGCAGTCGTCCTCAAAAGCGGACCGGACGACCGGATTTGTTGCTTTTCACAGCCATGACACGAATAATCTTTGTCAGCAGTCTAGCCAAAACCGGCTGTATCTTCCGGCCCATGTTAAACGGCTAAGCCCGCAAAAAAGCCGCATCGCGATAAAAAACGATGCGGCAGTGTTGCTGTACTTCCTTATATATGTATTAACCGAATATCACGGAATTGATGATCCCTTCGAGGTATTCCTGCGAACCGCTCGAATTCGTCTTTACCTCGCCCATTTCCAGCGCATATTTTTCGAGCGAAGCGAAATCGGTATCACCGCTGACGATTTTCGCGCCGATGCCGGTTTTGTAGCTGGCGTAACGGTCTTCCACGAACTTATCAATGCGGCCGTCTTCAATCAGCTTGTGCGCAATCTTAAAGCCGAGCGCCATCGTATCCATACCCACTATGTAACCGCGGAACAAATCTTCGGGTGCGATGGATTCACGGCGCAGCTTGGAATCGAAGTTGGTGCCGCCTTTGGTGAAGCCGCCGGCTTTGATAACTTCGTACATGGCCAGCGACATATCATACACGTTGGTCGGGAAGTTGTCAGTATCCCAGCCGTTGAAAACCTCACCCTGATTCGCATCAATCGAACCGAACACGCCGTTTTCACGCGCCACGCGCAGTTCATGCGCAAAGCTATGGCCTGCGAGTGTGGCGTGGTTGGCTTCCACGTTCATCTTGAAATCTTTCTCAAGGCCGTTTTTACGCAGGAAAGCCAGCACGGTCGCCACATCGTAATCGTACTGATGCGCTGTCGGCTCCATCGGCTTTGGCTCAATGTAAAAATCGCCCTCGAAGCCGATAACCTTTTTATAATCACATGCCATTGTCAGCATACGCGCCAGATTGTCCTGCTCCAGCCCGAGCTTGGTATTGAGCAGCGTGGTATAGCCTTCGCGGCCGCCCCAGAACACATACCCATCGCCGTTCAGTCGCTTCGTGCACTCCATTGCTTTTTTAATTTGTGCCGCCGCAAACGCAAACACGTCCGCGTTGCATGAGGTTGCTGCGCCATGCAGGAACCGTTTATTGCTGAACAGATTGGCAGTCCCCCAAAGCAGCTTCTTGCCGGTATCGTTCATCAGCTTTTCCAGCAGCGATATAAAATCATCAAGTATCGCGTTGCTTTCAGACAAAGTGGCTCCTTCGGGCGCTATGTCACGATCATGGAAACAAAAATAATCAATGCCGAGCTTATCCATCAGCTCGAAACCCGCATAAGCTTTATGCTCAAAAATTTCCCGCTCGGTAAGTCCGCCGAATGTTTTGTCCATCGTGCCCGACATTCCGAAAACGTCCGCACCGTTTCCGCAAAGCGTATGCCAGTATGACATGGCAAACTTCAAATGCTCTTTCATCGTTTTGCCGCCGATTTTTTCGTCGGGGTTGTAGAATTTGAAAGACAGCGCGTCACCATCTTTTCCTTTGTACTGAATCTTGGGGACGCCGGAGAAATATTCTTTCATAGAAGATACCTCGCTTTATAATTATTAAACCGAACGTTTGTTGTCTGGCTGACTGCAAACAAAACATAGCAAACGATCATAAGTATATTCTAGCAACTGGCTATTTTTTCTGCCACAAACCATAATAGCAGAATTTTAACGATTTACTTCCCGACGGACAATATTCTGCTTGTTGACGTGATTTTTTATCCTTTTATTGAGATGCCAGCAGACCTTCATACGACTCTTTGCATATATCGGGTAAGTGCTGCTCCTCCACCGGACGGCTTAAAAGGTATCCTTGAATATAGTCGCAGTGCTGCGCTGTTAAGTAATCCATCTGCTGCTGCTGTTCCACGCCTTCCGCCACCACTTCGAAGCCCAGCATATGAGAAAGAGAAATAATCGCCCCCGTCATCAGATGTGACGGCGCGATCTTATCAATAAAGGTTTTATCAATTTTTAATATGTTGATGGGCAGCATTTGCAGATAGTTGAGTGACGCATATCTTGTCCCGAAGTCGTCAAGTGCGATCCCGATGCCCAATTCTTTGAGTTTATTCATCACACCGATAACAAAATCGGGACTAGAAATAAACACAGATTCGGTAATCTCAAATTCAAGATAACGGCTTTCAAATCCGGTTTTCTTGAGTATATCGCCGACCATTGCGACAAAAGAGAGATCGAGAAGCTGTTTAACGGATATATTGATCGATAGCATTGTATTGATTTTTTCGCTTTGCCGCAGCTTAACAAACGATTCCAAAGCGGCTTTGATCACCCATTTGCCAATATCGTTAATCATCCCGAGTTCTTCCGCTATCGGAATAAACTCAATCGGGCTGATTAATCCTAGTTCCGGGTGTCTCCACCTGATCAGTGCTTCAAAACCCCGCAGCTTCAAAGACCCGCAGTGATACTGCGGCTGATAGACTAAAAACAGCTCCTGATTGCCGACAGCCGACATCAGATCGTTTTCTAGCCGGATCTTTCTTAAGACTTCAACCTTCAATGCATTGCTGAAAAACTGATAATCGTTTTTTCCATGCTTCTTCGCTTTGTAAAGCGCAATATCGACATTTTTAAGCAGCTCTTCGGCATTATCCCCATCATGCGGGTATCTGGTAACGCCAAAGCTGATACCGATATGAAAGTCGACGCGTCCGATACGAATGGGCACCTTGACGGCATCATAAAACCTATGCAGATAATCGTGAAGCTGTACGGCGGACACCTCATGACAAATGAGAACAATGAATTCGTCACCGCCCACCCGCGCAAATAAATCTTCATGATGGCAAACCTGCTGCCAGCGCTGTGCCACGCTTTTCAAAACGGTATCACCGACGCTGTGTCCCATTGTGTCGTTGATGTTCTTAAAATCGTCTATATCGATATACACAAGATAAAAGCCGGCCCCATCCTTCCGGCTCGTCAGGCTGTCGATCTGATCCATCAGCGCTTTTCGGTTGGGCAAGCCGGTTAACGTATCGTAATAGGCCAGTGTTTGCAGCATTTCCTCGTTTCGCTTCACGATTCTGCTGTATTCAACAACTCTGTTCAGCTGGCTTTTCAGGCGCTTGGCGTAATTGCTGATAATGATGCTCATGGCACCTGATGTAAGCGGTACAATGACCCCCGGCATGGCATCGAAATTTCTTCTCATCAGGACGGTCACCAGTGAAACGGCACTTGTAATGGCGCAAAGAACCAATGCTGCCTGATGGCTTCTTTTCAGCGGATTCAACGTCAACAGTATCACAGCGATAACCTGCCCCTGCGCCGCCAGCCCGCTGAGGGTAAACTTGCTGATATTGAAAATAACCGTATCACTGGGCATATCTGAAATGCGGATGACGGCTGCATTTAAGCATAAATAAAAAAACGCACAAACAATATACAATATCCAATGAATGCTTTTGGTTTTTTCGTCGCTATAATGAATGCTCACTTCACTATCTCTCTTATTCAAAACCATGCTTCTTGTATCCTTTTCATTTTTGAGCGCGTATTTTGGCGATTTTTGCGACATTATTTATGCTATTTGTCATTATTATATACTTATATCTATTATTTTGCAATGGTGGATTCATTTTTGTCTTCTTTTACAGGAAATTAGATAAAAATAAAAAAGGCTGCTGTAAAGGAACAACAAACCGGCTGGCTGAAACCGCTTTCTATGCTTGCCGATTATGCCAGTTTGCATCCGTTCCAAAAGTTATACCACAAGTCTTTTATCATAGACTTTACATTTTTTTGCTTACAGCATTCTTTTAAAAGCATCCATTCCAATACATTCATTAAGAAAATATAATAAGAGTTGATAAGCGTCTTAACTTCGGGCCTGCTTAAATCGATGTTTTTTTTAACTAATACGTTTTTTAATATATCCCTAATCTTATTATTCTTCTCATACAATAAGTCGCGGGAAAGTCGGCGAATACTCACTTCTTCTGTGCATAATGTCATCAGCTGCGTTTTTTTCCACAAGAGCAGCCGCGTAAAATTCGAGTAGTCAGCAATAGAGATCACAATAGCATAGAGTATCTTTTCTAAGCACTCATCAGTATGAGCATCAACGGCTTTTTGAACGGCCGCTTCATAGCCGCCGAGCTCTCGTTCCAGTACGGCCAAAAACAAATCGTCTTTGCTTTTTATATAATTATATATTGTCGCTTTGTGAAGCCCCACCTTATCGGCAATATCCTGAATGGAGCATCCGTCATAGCCCTTTATTGCGAACAATTCACATGCAGCGTCGAATATGCTTTGTTTTTTCATGTTTTCATCATACGTCGGAAAAAGACCATAATCAAGCCATAATAAATATTATTTTCATATTATTATATATATAAGTATATGAGATCTTTAATAATTCTCTTTCTCTTAATTATTTTATTTGGGTTATTTTCTCATATATTAATTATTTTTATGTATATCTACTTATTTTTAGCTTAAGTTGACATCGTCCCTAACGATATAATGAGAAGTGCATCCAACCGGTTGGATGCACTGCATTATTTTAAAGAGGGGAGTACATATGACACGTATTCAAATCAATCAGTCACAGCAAAATGAAGGCACAGAAAACGGACGTTTTTTAACGTTCGCCCTCGGCGAAGTGGAATTCGGCGTTGATATCGGTTATGTGACCGAAATCATCAGCATGCAGCCGGTATTCCGATTGCCCGAAGTCCCCCACTACATTCGAGGCATTGTTAACCTGCGGGGTAAAATCATCCCCGTGATTGATCTTCGGCTCAAGTTTAAAAAAGAAGCAGCCGAAGACACCGAAAGAACTTGTATTATCGTTATTGACACAGCAGATCTATCCGTGGGCTTAATTGTTGACAAAGTCGCCGAGGTCACATCCATAAGCAGTGAAAACATCTCTCCCCCACCAAACATTCGCACAAGCATCCGCAAAAACTATATCGCGGGAATAGGCAAAAGCGATGATCGTATCATTATTCTTATTAACTGCGAAAGTCTTTTTCAGGACGAAGAAGTTAACAGATTCAACGAAATTAAAGAGAGGGTAAAATCATGAAAAGGTTCAAAGACTTAAAGATCGCAACGAAACTACTTATCAGCTTTATTCTGGTCGCTTTGTTAACAGGGGGTATGGCGGTTTACAGCATTATCAACATTAATACGCTCGACAGGTCCGATATGGAGATGTATGAGAACATGACAGTTCCGATTCAGGAAATGGCAAAAATAAGCGAGTCGTTCCAGCGTCAACGTGTTAACTACCGTCAGGCTATTTTGCTTGATGATCCTGATTTGATTGAAGCCGAATTGACTAAGTTGGAAGAGAGACACGCTGTAATCGATGAAATGTCAGCTGAGTTTGAAAAAAAGATTCTCTCTGTTGAAATGCGATCGCTATTCGACACATTTGTCCAAGCGAATAAAACATTCAGGTCACTTGAGGGCGAAATCATCAGCGCTATTCGCTCCGGCAACGATTCAGAAGCCATTGCGATGCTCGCTGAAGACAGCCCGGCGGGCATTGCCGCAAAAGCAGAGCAGGATGCTATTGATGCGATTGTAAGCGCAAAGACCCAGGATGCCAAAAATAAAGCCGATGCGAATGCAACGTTGACAGACAGTGTCATGTTGATAACGGTTATTGTCGCCAGCATTGTTTTTTTAATCGCCATTATCCTCGGTATTGCGATATCAAGAATGATTTCAAAGCCGATAGCGGCGACAGCCGTATGCGCCAAAGCTATCGCATCGGGTGATCTGGATGCACCGCTAAATGTTAAATCGAAGGACGAAGCCGGGCAATTGGCCGCCACCATCGACGGCGAAGTCAGAACGGCGTTTAAAAACATAGAAGCGGCACGTGTAATCTCAGAAAAACAAAGCAAGTACCAGAATGCAGAAGTTGATAAACTGCTCGTCAATTTGCAGCGGCTAGAAAGAGGCGAGCTTTTGTGTGATATTGTCGTTTCGGAAGCGGATGCCGATACTGCTGCACTCCACTCGCTGTTTACCGAAATTGCGAAAAATCTTTGCGGCGGCATTGAATCGATAAAAGAATATATCTTTGAAATCTCGGCCGTCCTCGGTGCCATGTCGAACGGCAATATGACTGTTTCCATCAGCTCCGATTACAAGGGTGATTTCATCGCGCTCAAGCAGTCGATCAATATGATCGTGCAATCGCTGAATCAAACGCTCTTGGAAATCAACGGCGCTGCCGAGCAGGTGTCTGCCGGAACCGGTCAGGTATCCTCGGGCAGCCAGACCATCTCTCAAGGGGCTACGGAGCAAGCGAGTTCTATCGAAGAGCTGTCTGTATCGCTTACGCAAATCGCAGAGCAAACCAAGCAGAATGCCGTTAACGCGGGCAAAGCCAACGAACTGGCCTCCGCCGCGAAAGACGATGCAGCATACGGCAATAATCAGATGAAAGAGATGCAGGATGCGATGGGTCTGATCAGCGAGTCGTCTCAAAATATCTCCAAAATCATCAAGGTGATCGACGACATTGCGTTCCAAACCAACATACTCGCTTTAAATGCGGCGGTGGAAGCCGCGAGAGCCGGTGTACACGGTAAAGGCTTTGCTGTGGTGGCTGAAGAGGTCAGAAATCTCGCAGCCCGCAGTGCCGAGGCGGCCAAGGAAACAACAGAGCTTATCGAAGGCTCCATCGCCAAAGTCGCCGCGGGCACGAAGATCGCCGATCAAACAGCGGCAGCGCTCGCAAACATCGTCTCGGGCGTGGAAAAAGCGGCGGCGTTGGTGGGCGACATTGCGGCGGCATCCGGCGAGCAGGCCACAGGTATCTCGCAGGTGAACCAAGGCATTGAGCAGCTCTCACAGGTGGTGCAGACCAACTCTGCCACCGCACAGGAGGCGGCAGCAGCCAGCGAAGAGCTTTCGAGCCAGGCCGATCTGCTAAAAACAATGGTGGCTCAGTTTAAACTGAGCAGCGGCCAAATCTCAGGTGCATCAAAAATGCTGTCTTCAGACAGCTCAGCAGATATTGATTTAAGCGCCCAGGATTTTGGGAAGTATTAAAGATAGTCCGATAAGAAGCGCCGTTTTTCGCTGATGGCGCTTCTTTTTCTTTACCGTTTGACAAATTCCAATATTTCATCCACGTAAACCCGAACATTTTTCGCGTTTTCTATTCCAAAGTTTTAATACTGCGGTATAATGATAAAAATAAGTTTGCATAAGGGGTATCTATGGAGCTTTTGAAAGAACGGATCCGCAAAGACGGCCGCATCAAAGACGGTCATATCATCAAGGTAGACGGCTTTTTAAACCATCAGATTGATGTCGGTCTGCTCAACGAAATCGGCAAGGAATTCAAGCGTCTCTTTGATGGACAGCCCATCACCAAAGTGATCACAATTGAAGCCAGCGGCATTGCCGTGGCTTGTATGACCGCCATGTATTTTAATGTACCGATCGTTTTCGCCAAAAAGTCGGAGAGCAAGAACATCGACGGCGACGTATACAGAACAAACGTAACCAGCTATACCCGCGGCAGAGACTATACCGTGATTCTCGAAAAACGCTTTTTAACAGCGGACGACCGCATATTAATAATTGATGATATTCTCGCGACCGGCAAGGCACAAAAAGGTTTGCTGGATATCAGCGAACAGGCCGGAGCCACCGTTGTGGGTATCGGCGTGGTGATTGAAAAAGGCTTCCAAGGGGGCGGCGATCATCTTCGGAATACCGGCTACAATGTGCAAAGCCTTGCGATTATCGACAGCATGGAAAACCAAACGGTGCAGTTTCGCGAATAAACGACATTATGCGCGCTTCGCTTGGGCAAAGCGCGTTTTTTATTTGTCGAATTTGCCAAAATGGCATACTTACGGAAAGCAATGATATATCAAGGCGTTTATCAGCAAGCTAACGATGTCTATCTTTTCGTTATTTGATTTTGTTTCTTATTTAACCTCAATCTCGAACGAGAGCTTTTCGTCATCCTCGTTCTTCTCCCAGCTGCGCTCGTAAACCATATTGATGGTAGTATTTCCTGCAGCATTTGCTTTGAACGTTAAGACCCGCTGACCGCCCGCGCCATCCACGTTCTTATCAGCTTCGTCGGTCACAAACTCATCCTTGCTGAGTGATACGATTTTTCCATCAGTGATTGCATAGCTCCACTGGTAGCCTGTTGTCGGGTTTTCATCGAGCTTAATCGTAAACTCTTCGCCCGGTTTCGCAAAAATGGTGTTGTCATCCTCGTCGTAAACCTTGGCCAAAGCTGCCGCAGGAGCCGCGCATCCAATCATCATAACGGCTGCCATCATGACCGTCAGCACCGTTAACATAACCTTTTTCATATCTTTTTTCTCCTTTATAATAAAGATCATTTTCCTGTCCTAGGCATCTTGGTTGCGTAAGATATCAACGTTGATCAAACGATAAAATCGATAGGATTGTTCCGGTTATCTTCTCGATTATTATCGTTTTATCAACAATACCGACAAATCATTCACATTCGTGCCGGTCGGGCCTGTGATGATCAGCCCGCCGCACTGCTGCAGCGCAAAATATGCGTTGTTTTTGTCCAGCTCGCTGAATATAGAAACACCCGCTCTCAACAGCGCTTGGGCTGTGCTGCCGTCGGCAAACCCGCCCGCCGCGTCGGTCGGGCCGTCCGTGCCGTCTGACCCTACCGAAAACACCGCCGTATTTTTAAGGCCGTCAATCCCCGCGGCAGCAGCCAATGCCAGCTCCTGGTTACGCCCGCCTTTGCCGCTGCCCGTGAGCTTCACCACTGTCTCCCCGCCCGCGATGAACGCCAGCGACTCATCTGTATTCGCATGATACCGCGCCATAGACGCGAGAAAGCTGCCCGCATCCCGCGCGGTGCAGCACAGGCTGTCGGTCAGCACCACCGGTTTGTAACCGAGCCGAATACACGTTTTCTCTGCCGACACACACAGCTGCTTCACGCTGCCCGTCACCTGCGTCTCCACATTATCGAGAGTCTTGGGCGTTTCGGTTTGAAGGCTCTTCAGCGCCTGCTGCGAGAACCTAAGGCCATACTTATTCACAATCTGCATTGCCTGCTCATAGGTGGACGCGTCGGGATACGCCGGCCCTGAGGCGATCATATCCAGCGGGTCGCCGATAATGTCCGACAGCACGACCGCAACCACGCTTGCAGGCCTGCAATGCAGTGCAAACCGCCCGCCCTTCACGGCGGACAGCCGCTTACGCACCGTGTTCATTTCCACAATATCCGCGCCGCAGGCCAATAGCTGCGCTGTGATAGACTGCAGCTCCTCAGCAGGTATTATCGGCTGCTCCAGCAACGCCGAACCGCCGCCCGAGAGCAGCAGCAGCACGGTGTCGTCGGCGCGCAGCCCGGATGTCAGCCTCAGCGCCTCTCCGGTCGCTCTAAACGAGTTCTCATCCGGCACCGGGTGCCCGGCTTCATACACGCGCACGCGTGCGATATCTCCGAGTGAATGCGCGTATTTGGTAATCACAACCCCTTGCGTCAGCGCGCTGCCCAGCTGCTGCGCCGCTGCCGAAGCCATCTGCCAGGCTGCTTTGCCAACCGCCACCAAAAACACGCGGCCCGGGAAGCTTTTGTTTTTCAGCGCCCGCTTCACCGCCGCGTCAGGCAGCGCCGATTGGATGGCTTCTGCGATGATCAGGTCAGCGTCGTTTCGAAGCGTCATGATACCCTCTTTCGGTTTATTTATCATTCCGAGCCTGTCGACTACGAAGTGGATTAAAATCCCATAAAAAACGCTTTGTAGAAAAGGGGATTCTGTCCACCGTTTAGTCGATCGCTTACGCTTTAAGGAATCTTCAGCACTAAATCATCATAGTAAACGAAAAGCTATGGTAACGGTCATTCATTCCACAGTCGTAGTGAACGAGTGTAGCAAAGTGACTACGTAGTGGAAAAAATCTGTTGCAACAGAAACTGATCCACTACATAGTCGTCGCTCGCTCCTCAGGATGACCGAAATTAGCAACTTACCATTGCACTGACATAAGTACCTTAATTGATTATTTTGATGCCTTTACGAGCATCTCGGCAACAAGTTGATTCGACTTTTCGAACACCTGCTTTTCATCGATACCGGTGAGCTGCCCGTCCTGCACGATGATTTTACCGTTCGCCATCACCATTTTGGCCGGACGCGAATACCCAACGGTACCGAGCAGCCCCCCCGGATCAAGCGAGGTGCCCGCCAGCTCCAAGATATCCACATCGATCATAAACAGATCCGCCGCTTTGCCGACCTCGAGAGACCCGATATCACTGCGCCCGAGCACTTTCGCACTGCCGATTGTCGCGAGCTTTAAAATATCATACCCTGTTGGCGCGGTGCTGCTGTAGGTGAGCCTGTTTACCAGATACGACGCGCGAATCTCCGCCATCAGGTTTGAGCAGTCGTTGCTGGCGCTGCCGTCCACCGCGAGCCCCACCGGCACGCCGAGGCGCTGCATATCGGGTATGCGGCACACGCCGGATGCCAGCTTCATGTTCGACACCGGGCAGTGCGCAACGCCGGTTCCCGTTTCTGCCAGCACCTTGAGCTCATCGTCGTTAAAATAAATGCCGTGCGCGAACCAAACATCTGGGCCGACCCAGCCGCATTCGCGCATATAGTCAAGCGGGCGCATGCCCACCGTCTCCATGCAGTATTGCTGCTCGTCCATCGTTTCGCACAAGTGCGTGTGCAGCCGCACCCCAAGCCGTCTCGCAAGCACGGCAGATTCTTTTAGCAGCTCTGTTGTGACGCTGAACGGCGAGCACGGCGCAAGCGACACCTGATGCATCGCAAACCGCGATGTGTCGTGATATTTCTTCACGAGCCGTTCACTGTCGCTCAAAATCTTGTCGACGCTTTGCACCAGATCATCCGGCGGGAGACCGCCGTCGCTTTTGCCTCTGGACATGCTGCCGCGCGTCGCGTGAAACCGCACGCCGATTTGGTCAGCCGCCGCAAACTGTCGGTCAATGAATTCATCGGACCCTTCTTTTGGGAATACATAATGATGGTCCATACACGTTGTACAGCCGTATTTGGCCAGCTCGCCAATGCCGGTCAGCGTGCTGTAATAAACGCAGTCATCGTTAAGCCCGCGCCATATTTCGTAGAGCGTGACGAGCCAGTCAAACAGCTCCATATTCTGCACCTTGGGCAAATTGCGTGTAAACGTTTGATACAGATGATGATGCGTGTTGATCAGCCCGGGGTAAACATAGCACCCGCTTGCATCAATCACATAATCTGCGTCTTTTTTCTCTTTACCGATGTATTGAATCACATTCCCGTCAACCAAAATACTGCCATCATAAACAACCGTGTCGTTTTGGTCAACCGTGACAATCGCCTTCGCGTTTTCAATTCGTGTTGTGGCCATTACTGTCTCCTCCCTGTTTACTGTTCTCATCATACTATTTGAACAGCCAATAGTAAACATCCGCTGTTCTTTCCATATAAATTGGTAATTTTCACTTATTTTTTTGCTTCATACCATAAAGGTCTGTTTATAAATAGAAGCCATCGCTTCAAAGCCGGATGCGATCCTAACAGCACCAGGATCTTCCTTGTAATGATGGCCGCATGGCATACGTCACGAATACCGCTTTTGGGAGCAGATAAATGAATCAGCCTATTTTCCGAAAAACGAGCCTCGATAACATATCCTCGCCAGATCAACTGAACGACTATATCAAAGTATCCAATCCGCGCATATGGATGGTGCTTGCCGCCCTTTTCATATTGCTGGCATCCGTCATCGTGTGGGGCTTTGCGGGCAGCCTGCCCACCACCATCCGCTGCGACGGCGTGATGCGAAGCGGCGAAGCTGTCTGCTATGTCTCCGTGGAGGAGTCGGCGCAGCTCAGCCTCGGTCAGCGGGTCTATGCAGCCGTCGGTTCCGAGATGTTATCAGGGCAAGTGACATCTGTTGCAGCTGTTCCGTTGTCAGCCGATGAAATTGCCGCCGAACTCCAAAGCGATTATTTGGTGCAAAAGCTGACCGGCACAGATTATGCCGTTAAAGTCACCATCGCGCTGAGCAATGGCGAATGGACCGACAACACGCTGATCGACGTCCGTATTGTAACGGATGCGGTGCGGCCGATAGATTTTTTGATCAGGTAGGAGACACCCATGCGTAGCGTTGCCAAGGTTCCCGTTGTGATGCAAATGGAAAACTTAGAATGTGGTGCCGCTTGCCTTGCGATGATACTCGCGTTTCATGGCAAATGGCTGCCGCTCGAGCAGGTGAGGAGCGACTGCGGTGTGTCACGAGACGGCAGCAGCGCGAAGAATATGCTGCGCGCCGCACGCGCTTACGGGCTCGATGCCGCGGGCTACCGCTTAGAAGTCGCGGATATCCGCAAGGCTGAGTTTCCGGTAATCATCCACTGGAACTTCAACCACTTCGTTGTACTCAACGGATTCAAGAAAAACCGAGCCGTTTTGAACGACCCCGCGCGCGGCACTGTTGAGGTTTCGATGGACGAATTCGACAAATCGTTCACGGGCATCACGTTAACCTTCTCCAAAACGGAACGCTTTGCGCCGGGCGGCAAGCCCAAAAGCATGCTCGGGTTTGCGCGCAGCCGACTCAAAGGCGCTTTTGTTCCTTTTGTCTTCGTTATATTAACGGGCATACTCACGGCGGCGGCGGGTATTGTCACGCCGGTGTTCTCGCGCATATTCATGGACCGTATACTGACCGGCAACAATCCCGAATGGCTCTACCCGTTTATCTTTGCCATGGTGGGGCTGCTGCTGTTTCAGCTCGCCGTCACCATTATCAACACGCTTTATATGCTCAAAATAAGGGGCAAGCTGGCCATCGTTGCGAACACGTCCTTTTTCTGGCATGTGCTGCGGCTGCCGATGGAGTTTTTCTCTCAGCGCATGGCCGGAGATATCGCCTCGCGGCAAAGCTCCAACGAAGGCATCGCCGAAACACTGATCACACAGCTTGCCCCGGTACTGCTCAATACGGCAATGCTTGTGTTTTATCTCGTTGTGATGATCAACTACAGCCTGCTGCTGACGGTTGTCGGCCTCGCGGCAACACTCGTTAACATGTGGGTGGCGCGCGTCATATCCCAAAAACGTATGAATTTAACGCGCGGCCAGATGCGCGACAGCGGCAAGCTGGCCGCCACCACAATGAGCGGCATTCAAATGATTGAAACCATCAAGGCCTCCGGCGCCGAAAACGGTTTTTTCGAGCGTTGGGCGGGCTATCAGGCTTCGGTGAACAGCGCGGCGGTTAAATCGGTGCTGCTTAATCAATACCTCGGCGCGGTGCCGGGCGCACTGCAGCAGATCGCCAGTATTGCGGTGCTGATACTCGGCGTAATGCTGATTATGGACGGCACATTCACCGTGGGTATGCTGCTCGCGTTTCAAGGCTTTATGTCGTCCTTTCTGGCTCCTGCGGATTCGCTAATCGGCGTAGGTCAAAGCGTACAGGAAATGCGCTCGTCGATGGAGCGCGTGGAAGACGTGATGAATTATAAGCCGGATGTGGAATATGACGACCGCACAAGCGCCGATGAGCCCGAATACAGCAAGCTCTCGGGCGCGCTGACAATGACCGGCGTGACGTTCGGCTATTCACGGCTTTCGGAGCCCTTGATAGAGGATTTCAGCCTCGACGTAAAGCCGGGCCAGCGCATCGCGTTTGTCGGGCCGTCCGGCTGCGGCAAGTCGACGCTGTCCAAGCTGATTTCGGGCTTATATAAGCCATGGAGCGGGGACATTTCGTTCGGCGGGCAGCCGCAGGCCAATATCTGCCGCGAGGTGTTTACGGGGTCCGTTGCCGTGGTGGATCAGGACATCATTTTATTTGAAGACACCGTCGCAAACAACATTAAAATGTGGGACAAGTCTATCGAAGACTTTGAAATGATACTCGCCGCGCGCGATGCGGGTATGCACAGCGAAATTGTGCAGCGCGAAGGCGGCTACAACGGCATGATTCTCGAGGGCGGCAAAAACTTTTCGGGCGGTCAGCGTCAGCGGCTCGAAATTGCCCGCGTGCTCGCGCAGGACCCGAGAATCATCATACTCGACGAAGCCACTTCGGCGCTGGACGCGAAAACCGAAAACGAAGTGATCAATGCCATCAAAGATCGGGGCATCACCTGCATCATCGTGGCTCACCGCCTATCCACAATACGCGATTGTAATGAGATCATCGTGATGGACAAGGGCAAGGTTATTGAGCGCGGTCGGCATGATGATTTATACAAGGCAGGCGGCCTTTATACACGGCTTGTGGCCACCGAATAGGAGACAGCATGGGTTGGTTTGACGAACAGATTAAAAACAGAATCCGTTACGACGAGGAGAGCTTTCGGAGTGCTTTTTCGGATTTATCGTCTATTGTTATGGGCAAATCGGCGCTGTCGGATGCGGTGAAGTCTGGCAGGCTCCAAACGAAAAACGCGATTGAAGAGATACTCAAATATTACCGCATTCAGCCGGCGCCGCTACCTGATGAACTCAGCGATTTGAACGACCAGCTTGAATATCTGCTGCGTCCCACCGGCATTATGCGTCGGGTTGTGAAGCTGACCGGCTCATGGTGGCGAAATGCCGTGGGTCCGCTGCTCGGGCAGACAAAAGCCGGCGATGTGGTGGCGCTGATTCCTTCGGGCCTTCACGGCTATGCCTATTTCGATTACCAGAGCGGAAATCGGGTAAAGCTGACTGCCAAAACCGCCCGGTTGCTTTGCGACGAGGCCTTTTGCTTCTACAGGCCGCTGGCGCTTAAAAAGCTCGGGCTTAAAGACCTTATTGCTTATATCATCTCCACACTGTCTAAAGCCGATATACTGCTTGTTGCGCTGGCCAGCCTTGCCGTCAGCCTGCTCGGCCTTTTCTCTCCGTTTGCCACGCAGCTGTTGTTTGATAAGGTGCTGCCCTCCGGCAGCCCGGGGCTGCTGCTCCCGATGGCGGTGCTGCTTGTCGGTGTGTCGGTGTCGTCCATTCTCATCTCGATCGTCAAGACGCTGCTGATGACGCGCGTTCAAACAAAAATGAGCGTTCCCGTTCAGGCGGCAGCCATGAGTCGGCTGCTATCATTGCCCGCCGTGTTTTTCAAGGAATACAACGCGGGCGAACTCAGCGCACGGCTGAGTTCGGTCAGCCATCTGTGCCAAATGCTTTCCGGAACGGTGCTGTCCACCGGCCTAACGACGCTGTTTTCCTTCGTGTATATCTTCCAGATGTTCGGCTTTGCTCCGGCTCTTGTGATTCCGTCGCTGCTCGTTGTGCTTGCACAACTGGCCGTCACCGTCATCACAGGCTTCATTCAAATCAAGCTGAATCGTCACCACATGGAACTGGGCGCAAAGCTTAACGGCCTCACCTTCTCCAGCTTTTCGGGTATACAAAAAATTAAGCTCGCGGGTGCCGAGCGCCGCATGTTTTCAAAATGGGCCGATGTTTACAGGCAAAACGCCGAACTGTCGTATAACCCGCCACCTTTCATTAAGCTGCAAAGCGTTATCGCGGGCTTTGTGTCGCTTGCAGGTATGATTATGATTTTTTACAGCGCGGCTGTCTCGTCCGTTTCGGTTCCCGATTACATGGCCTTCAGCGCAGCCTACGGCATGGTAAGCGGCGCGATCATGGCGCTTGCCGGTATGACGGCCACCTTTGCCGATATTAAGCCGACGCTGGAGATGGCCGCCCCTCTGCTCAACGAAGTGCCGGAGGTGGGCAGCGCCAAACGTGTGGTCACGCGCCTTTCGGGCAGCCTCGAAATCAACAACGTGTCTTTCCGGTATAACGACGGAATGCCATACGTTATAAACAACCTGAGTCTCAAATTAAGGCCGGGACAGTATATCGCCATCGTGGGCAAAACCGGCTGCGGAAAATCAACGCTGATGCGGCTGATGCTCGGCTTTGAAACGCCGCAGCGGGGCGCCATCTATTACGATGGTCAGGATATTTCCAAGCTGGATTTGCGTTCACTGCGGCAAAACATCGGCTCGGTGATGCAAAACGGGCAGCTGTTTTCCGGCGACATCTATGCCAACATCGTGGTCAGCGCGCCGTGGCTGACGGTGAAAGACGCGTGGGAGGCTGCCGAGCTTGCGGGTATCGCGGATGATATCAAAGCAATGCCGATGGGCATGCACACGATGATCAGCGAAGGCAGCGGCGGCATCTCGGGCGGGCAAAAGCAGCGGCTGCTGATTGCGCGTGCGATTGTGGCAAAACCGCGTATATTGATATTCGATGAAGCCACCTCGGCGCTCGATAACATCACGCAAAAGCATGTATCGGATGCGCTTGATTCGTTGCGCTGCACCCGCATTGTGATTGCTCACCGGCTTTCCACCATCCGCCGCTGCGACCGCATTATTGTGCTGGATGACGGCGGCATACGGGAAGACGGCAGCTACGATGAGTTGATTGCAAGAAACGGTTATTTCGCGGAGCTGGTGAAGCGCCAGCGGACGGACGATTAAAAAAAATTCTGATATTTGCGTTACTTTTAAAAGTAATTCGTATATAGATAAGCAGGTTGAAAAGGAAGTGATTCTGTGATGACAGACAAACGTAATGATTTCTCTCAAGAATCGGGGCTAAAGCCAAAGCTACTTGAACAATTGAAAAAAGAATATGAGAAGCAGCACATCGCTGATGCGCTTAGCGACGACCAGCTTGAGCTCGTGTCGGCAGCCGGGGCGCCTAACACCTTGAGGATTTGCCCATACAGCACGCCCTGCGCTAACTGTGCATGGTTTAAGGGGTATTGCCTTAAGTGCATGACCAAGAATTAAGGCGGTGGCGGGCGTGTATGATTTCAGCCGCGAGTCCGAATTCGTGCGAATGTATGAGGACTGGTTCCCCAAAGTCTACAACTATATTTTCTACCGCCTGCTCAGCAAGGAGATCACCGAAGACCTTGTCAGCGATGTGTTTTTAAAGGTGGTTTCGCATTTACACCGATTTGATTCGGCCAAAGCCTCTTTCGGAACCTGGCTTTTCACAATCGCACGCAACACGCTGACGGATTTCTACCGTAAAAGTAAACCGGCTTTGAGCCTTGACGATGACGGGTTCCCCTCAGACTCTCTCACCGTAGATTGGGACGAGCAGTGCCGCCTTATTGAGAACGAGGACCGCCGCGCTTTGTACAAGGCGCTCGGCCAATTGAATGAGAAGCAGCGAAGCGTGCTCGCACTGAAATACTTTTCAGGGTTTAACAACAGAGAGATAGCCCGAATGACCGGGATGAAGGAAAGCACCGTTTCATCGCTTGGCATCCGGGCGTTAAGCAAGCTGAAGTCTGTTATGGATGATACATGTGCGGTTTAAATGAGCTTACAGGAGGATACCCATGTCCAGCAATACAGCAGATAAATCAATACAAGCATCGCAGCCGCTCTCTGAAGAGAAATTGACAAACGTGAGTGGCGGCATACGGTCGCATCCCACCGAGTGGAAGATTCGTTGGCATTGCCTTGACTGCGATACGCGCGGAGACTGGTACCCTGTTCCAACAGGCTTCGCAGAGATGGAAGCCGCAAAAGCAGCGCATATGGCTGAAACCGGCCATACACGCATCACATGCGAATCCGGTCGAGATGAATAGAATGGAGGCAAACCATGAGAAAATCAACTATCATTGAAAACGAAAGCAAAATCTCCAAAAGAACTGTAACGAGTCTGTCAGACGAGGAACTGAACTGCGTGAGCGGAGGTATGCTTTTGAAATATGTCCGTTGGGTCTGCCTGGACTGCGGTTCAAATGGGGAATGGATGAATGGTTGTATAGATGAGTGTGACAAGATGGCTCACCAATCTATAACCGGACATAGCAACTTCATAACGGAAACTGTCAATGCTGCGAACTATGAAACTTAATGCTCATACCCACTGTGCACTAATCTAGGGATTTCGTACCAGACAGGTCATACCGTGCCTGTAACGTTCACAGAATTCTGTGTTGACAAATGATGAACATAAAAAAAGGGGGATATCCCATGAAAAAGCTTAGAATCGGTGAGAAATCAATTGAAATCGACGAAAAAAATATCCGGCCGCTGTCGGACAACGAGCTGGATGACGCGTGCGGCGGAACAGGGCCAAGCGCAAGAATCTATCACCGCCTTGTCTGCGACATTTGCAGCTTTAAAAGCTGGTGGAGCTACAGCAGTGCCGAAGAAAAATATCTTGTTCAGTTTCACAAACAGCAGGGCTGCTATGGAACATTAAGACCGGAGGGTCAGTATTTCGATTCCGATCCCAATCAAATTATTGACTGATCTGACTATGGATTCTTAAAAGAAAGAGGGCATGCGAAAATGAACGATGATAACAAAAAACGGGCCGATATACAATCATCCGATATGGCCGAAAAAGCCGCGCTTAGCGATCAGGAACTCAAAGACGTGGCAGGCGGGTTCACACTGTTCGATACCTGTCAGAACCGCTGGGCACCGGCCATCTGCGCAGAAGCGTTATGGGGAATCTGTCCGCATCTGAGCATGACGGAAACGGGTAAACGGGTCGGCAATTTTAACAACGTGATCTATTACAAGGTCAGCTGCAGCAAAGGCTGCTTTAAGGATGTGGACTACAGTGATCATCTCAGCGTCTGAGCCTTTGCGGGAATCAGCATCAAACAATACTGGAGGAAAGCAACATGGATGAGAAACAAAAGCATGCTGTCAGCGAGACTCAAGCCGCCTTTTCAAGCTCGCCGCTGAATGAAGCCGAGCTGGAAAACGTATCGGGCGGCTTTGAGCTGCCCACCATCATTGATCTTTGCCATAATCGGTTCGTATACCAACGGTGCGTGGACACGCCTTGGGGCAGCTGCAAAAACTTGAGCAGGGTTCTGGTTAAAAAAGACGAGACCATATATCAAACAATCAATTACTACAAAGGTACCTGTGCCAAAGGCTGTTTTAAGGATTTCCCCTACGAGGATTACCTCTAGGCTTCTCTAATATCCGTCGCGCAGAGCACAAGCTTTTGATAGAGGCCGCGTGGGCCGAAAAAAATACTGTCCCTATTGAACTTAATGAAAGGAAGCACAGTGATGACTCATGAGGAAAAAGACATGAAGAATGCGCCCGAACAGATCAATGAAACCGAACTCACAAACGTATCCGGCGGGTTTGAGCTGCCCACCATTATCGACCTTTGCAAAAATCGTTTTCAACGTGATATTTGTGTGGATGCACCGTGGGGCAGCTGTAAGAACTTCAGCAGCGTTTTTGTCAAAGACGAGGCGACGCTTTATGAATTGAAATTTTATTACAAAGGAACCTGCGCCAAAGGCTGCTTTAAAGACTTCCCATATGAGGACAGTAAGATAGTATAACAAAGACTTTTTTCTTTATCTCTGGCAATTATGAATGGGAATGGCGAGGGCACTTGATGAGGTCACCGCTGTTATACATCATTTGAAAAGGAGGCGTGATTATGTCTGATAATGAGAACAAGAAAAAAAATAACGCGACTAACACAGCGCCGCTCAGCGAAAATGAGCTGGGCGATGTCAACGGCGGGCTCTGGGGTATCACGATTATGGATACTTGTCCGCACGAATTCAGCTTTGACAAGTGCTGCTTTAATTTCGGAAAATGCCCGAATTTGGTGGTAAAAAAATCGGGCACCGGTTATAACGAATATTTTCAAAAAGAGATGTACGATTATGTCTTTTCTTGCGCAAAAGGGTATTTTTATAACGAGAGGGCCATGTCAAACAGACAGCTTCCAAATTATTAAAGAATAGTGCCAATTCAACAATGTCATCCTATCAAACCGGCATCACCCGGATGCCGGCATTATCATTATCGGAGGGTTTATGCTTATTCAAAGAATCATCAGCGGGTCGCTCGTTTTTCAGCACATTATTCAAAACATGCATGACGGTGTGATTACGATCGACAAATCCGGTATTATTACCACGGTCAACCCGGCCGCGTCCGATATTTTGGAGCTGCAGAGGGAACAGATAACAGACAGAAAGCTTTCGGAGGTTTTCTTTGACTACCCGCAAAACGATGATTTCATACAGATCATTCTCGACGCGGTTTATGATTCTTCAATGAGTCATCACAGAGTGTGCCGTTATTTTACGGGCACGCATGAAAAATCGCTGTTTGTGACGACCTCTTTTCTCAAAGCGGAGATAGAGCATGTGGTGGAGCCAATCGGCGTCACCGTGCTTTTCAGCGATGTGACAGAGCTGGTGGACCTGCGGGATGCCGCCGCCGCGCTCGATAAAATAAAAGCGCTGAACCAAAAGCTCGAGCGCCTGTCTTATCTTGATGAACTGACCGGGCTGCCGAACCGCCGCTTTTGGGACGATGTGTATGGCCGCGAATGGCGTCGGGCCGTCAGAGATCAAAAAACCATGGCCGTGATCATGGTCGATATCGATTATTTCAAAGAAATCAACGACACAAAAGGGCATCAGGGCGGCGACGACTGTTTGACTGCCGTCGCCAAGGCGATCAGCAAAGCGCTGCACCGTCCGGGCGATCTGGCCGCGCGATACGGCGGAGACGAATTTATCATTTTGCTGCCCGAAGCCGATTTGCACGGCGCGCGCAGCATCGCCGAAGCTGTTCAGGCAAACATCCGTGCGCTGGGTATTGAAAACACTGGTTCGCTGCACGGCTGCCTGACGATAAGCATCGGCATTGCGGCAGCCATGCCGAGCAGCCACATAAACCGCAAAGGCCTCTGTGAAGCTGCCGACAACGCTTTGTACCGCGCCAAGCTGAAAGGACGTAATCAAATCAGTGATTAATCTGGGGTTTGGCCGCAGCTGAATTGCACCGCAAGCATTGTGATGTCGTCGGCCTGCTCCGCGCCGTCTGCAAACCGATCCACATCGGCTTTCACGGCGGAGATCAAATCCGGCAGTTTCATATCCGAATTGAACTTGTTTAAGTAATCCGTCATACGCGCCTCGCCATACAGCTGGCCGTCGTGGTTCATCGCTTCGGTTACGCCGTCGGTGTATAAGAACAGCATATCGCCCGTCTGCAGCATAGTCTGCGATTTTGAATACGGCACGTCTGCCATACCGGCCAGCACGAAGCCGCGTTTGCTCGGCAGCCGTTCATACAGTCCGTCTGCTCTTTTTATCAGCGGCGGGTTGTGCCCCGCATTGCAGTATTCCAGCGCGCCGGTGCTCAAATTGAGAATGCCGATAAACGCGGTTACAAACATGTTGGCCCCATTGTTTTCACATAAAGCGTTGTTGGCCCGGAAGAATATCTCCTCCACACCCAACCCCGTGAGCGCAAAGCTTTTGATCAAGGATTTACTCTGCATCATAAACAGCGCCGCCGGAATCCCTTTATCCGACACATCCGCAATCACAAAGCACAGGCGATGGTTATCAATCAGAAAATAGTCGTAAAAGTCGCCGCCGATTTTTTTGGCGGCAAACATGTCGCCGTGCACATGGCAGCCATGTCCGGAAGACAGCGCACCCGTGGGCAGCACCGAGAGCTGCACCGCATTCGCAAAAGCAAGCTCCGCATCGATCTTGGAGGCCACTTCTTTAATTGCCTCCTTCAGCGCACCCACCGTTGAATTGATACCGCCGGACAGTGAGCGGAACTCGGCATTGGTGCTGACATTCACCACCTCATCCAAATCGCCATCGGTAATTTTTTTTAACGACCGGTTCACCTTTTGTATGCCGCTGATGACAATCCTTTGCACGAGCGTCGCAATCAGTATAAATATCACGGCGAAAAGCAGTGCGTTAAACGCAATCAGCACCGTGATGGAATTGTCTCGGTCAAGATACATTTCTGTATCCGGCAGCTGGCCCACAATAAGATAATCGCCAGTCTTTTTATACGCCACCATCATTTTTTTGGTTTCCGAGAAGAAGCTGCCTTCATTTTGGCTGAACTGCGCCATCGGCAGGCCGTATTCATCCAGCGATTTTTCTAAGAACGCCTCTTCACCGGTGCTGAGTATGGTTCCGGATGAATCGGTAATCATCACGCTGCCCGATTTACCGACGCGGAAGCCGGGCGCTAGGTTTTTGATATCCGCCACCTGCATCGCATGGTAGAGCCTTTCGGGGTTGTTGCCAATCTGCACAATGCCGGGCGCGTCTCGCCTTGCAACACCCACGTACTGAAACATTTGCTTGTTGATACCTTTGGGCAGCGGATCCTGAGCCAGCTCAAAGCCTTTGTCGGTTATGGCCGGCATGAACGCGGCAGACTGCGGGTCGGCCGCGAAATCGTAACCGATGTAAGCCTGCTGTGTGCTGCCGATAAGAATGCCTTTTTCATCCGACACATGCAGTTCATCCACATCGAGCGCCTGCTTCGCAAGCTCCATTTTTAAAATGCTGGTTACAGTGGCTGGGTCTATCTCAATGATTCTCGCAAAGGCTCTGGCTTTGGCCAGCGCGTTGCTGTCGGATTCGGCTCTAATCTCCTGCAAGTTTTTCTGGTTGATTTCCAGCTGATCAATCAGATCATCCACCTTCAGAAAAATCAACGACTTCGCGTTTTCCGCTGCTTGACTTGTCTGCAAATAGAAAGTCGCAAAGAAAGCGACGACAAACGCCCCCGCCATAAACAAAAGCATCCAAAAAAGAAAGGTTTTCCTCATATCAAGACCTCTGTCTGTCAGATTTCGAATCAGCCGGTCTGCGCGACGTTTCCGTGCGTAACAGCGGCTATATGGCTGCGCAGTGTATCATAAAACTTTTTATCGTATCCTTATCTGATGTCAATCCCAATCGGTTGGGACGGGGCTGTCACTGATCAATGACTGTCAACCACGGCTGGCTCGTGTGAATTCCCTGCGTCAATTTTACGATTAGTCGGCCAATTGCCAACTTCTTTGATGGCGACCCAGAAGGGGCGGGCCGGGAGACAAGGCTATCGTGCAACATGTCATCCCGTTGGAGCGTAGCGATCGAGGAATTTCATGTATGAAGCGTTTTTCCATGGGATTCCGGTCCACTTCGTGGTCGACAAGCTCGGAATCATCATGCACTACCGCACCACAATAAACGTAAAGCTTCGGTAGCGGTCATTCTGAACGAGTGTAACGAAGTGAAGAATCTGTCTTTACAGATCCATCGTCGCTTCGCTCCTCACTACGAAGTGGACTGGATGACAGAAACAGTTGCTTTTCATAGCAATGACAACTTCGTTGTCCGTTAACGATCTTTGCCGAGGAATACTTTCCATTCCGTTGTCCACAGGCACGAAATGACTAAACGGAAGTCCTCCTCCCTCGATAAGTGAGCTTTTTCATTAAACCTGTGATCAAATCACCGCGTTCATGACGTTGTAACCGTCTTTGTATTCATAGCTAAGCGATTGCACCTTTTTGCGCACCAGAAACAGACCGAGCCCGCCGACGCCGCGCTCCTCCAGCGGTAAGGCCGTGTCCGCCTCCTCGTGCTCCAGCGGGTTAAACGCAGCGGAATTATCCGCTATCATCAGCTTAATCTGCCCACCGTCAACCGTCAGCGCCAGTTCAATGGTGGCGCTGCTGCTGTCGCCGCTGCCATACTTGATGATGTTGGTTACCAGTTCCTCAATGATCAGCTGAACCGAAAAAAGCTTGCCCGCGGGCACATTATGACTCTCACAAAAGGACTCAACCTCGGCATTCAGCGTATCCAGTTCAAATTTATCAATTGTTTTTTTATATTGATAAGTCATCTCATCCGCCTCCTTATCGCCGCTGCTCCGTCACTCAATCGTCATGATCTCCGAAAAGCCTGTCATATCAAATATTTCTTTAATCTCCGGCTTCGCGCCAACGATTTTCATGGCTGTCCCGAGAGCGTTGATCTTTTTTTGCGCCGTGAGCAGCACGCGCAGCCCGGCGCTGCTGATATAATCGAGCGCCGCTATGTCGAACACAAGTGCGGCTTTTTCACCGCTGAACACCGTATCGAGTTCTTTGGCCAGCGACTCTTGGGTGATGGTATCAAGGCGCCCTGCCAGCGTGATGGTCACCGTCCCGTTTTCGTTGATTGTTTTAATATCCATATCTATTCCTCCTAAATTGTCATTCTGATTTGATTAACGCCGCACTCGTAGGTATGGCAGCAGTCCTTGGCGATTCTGCTGATAATCATCTTTGACAGGCTGTCGTCCCCCGCCGTCTCAAGCGGATTGCAGCGCTGTCCGCTGTAATCGAATATCACCTGAAACTCGCCTTTTCTTTCCGCATACTCCAAAGTCAGCACGACAGGCGTACCCGCCTGCTTCACCGGCAGCAGCATTTGAACAAGCATCTCCTCCGTGAGCAGCAGTATGTTTCGCAACACCGCTCTGTCTGCGGTGTACTTCGCGCAAAATGCTTCAATGCCCGCGTTAAGCTTGTAAAGGTCAAAGTCCTCACTCTCAATTTCCTGCTTAAAAATACGCAGCCTTTGAATGAACGCGCGCGTTTTGTCCCTCTTCGGGTTTTCGAAAATCTCGCTTGGACTCCCCTCTTCGTATATAAACCCTTCGTCCATATAAAAAACACGGCTGGAAACATCTTTTGCAAAATCCATCTCGTGCGTCACTATCGCCATTGTCATGCCTTGCTTGGCCAACCGCCGGATAACCGCAAGCACCTCGCTGACCATGGTCGGATCCAGCGCGGAGGTCGGTTCGTCAAACAGTATAATTTCAGGCTCCATCGCAAGGCACCGTGCGATGGCCACGCGCTGCTTCTGCCCGCCGGACAGCTCGTCCGGAAATGCATCGCGTTTTTCGGCCAGCCCCACCATCTTCAATATGTCAACCGCTTGTCGTTCTGCCTCGTCCTTCGTTTTTTTCAGCAGCTTCACCGGGCCGATTGTCAGATTATCGAGCACCGTTAAGTGCGCGTAAAGGTTGAAAGACTGAAACACCATGCCCATCTTGCGGCGAACCTTGGGGACATCGGCACTCTTTTGCATAATATCCACACCGTCGATGGTAATCCTGCCGCCGCTCGGCGTTTCCAGCAAATTCAGGCACCGCAGCAGCGTGCTCTTGCCTGTGCCGCTTGGGCCGATGATCGATATCACTTCACCCTTTTGAATCTGCGTACTGATGTCCTTGAGCACACTTAAATCACCGAAGTTTTTAGACAAATTCTCTATCGTAATCATCGGTTATGCCTCCTTACCGGCTGACAATGCTTCTTGAACCTGTGTTTTTCGCACCGTTCTTTTTCTTTTCCATTTGGGGTTCGTTCGGCGTTCCACCGCATTGAGCAGCGCAATAATCAGCGCTGAAATTCCAAAGTACAGCACCGCCGTCATGATCAGTGGGAAGAACGCTTCAAACGTTCGGCTGCGGATGATATCGCCCGCCTTGGTTAAATCCTGCACCGCAATGTAACCGACGACGGATGTCATTTTCACGAGCGAAATCAGCTCGCCCGAGTAGACGGGCAGCACGCGTCTCACAGCCTGCGGCATAATAATGTAGATAAACGTCTGCGCTTTGGTGAAGCCGCCGGCTATGCCCGCCTCCGTTTGCCCCATATCAATGCCGCTAATGGCCGAGCGGAACATCTCCGCTACATACGCCGCGAAGTTCATGCCGAACGCAAGCACCGCGACGAAAACCGCATCGATCTTGACCTTGGCAAACACGATATAGAAAATCAGCATCAGCAGCACGAGCACAGGCAGCCCGCGCACCAGCGAGATATACACCTTCGCGATACCCCTCGGCAGCGCTTTTTTCGACATGCGCATCAGGCACACCAGCGCACCCAGCAGCGTGCCGAACAGTATCGACAGCACGGAGATCACCGCCGTGGTTTTCAGGCCGTCGAGTATCAGCAAATAGCGCTGCTCCTTGATGATGTTGTTGTTAAAGCTATCCGCTATGCCCTGAAAAAACGGAACCGACGCTGTGGCCTCACCGCCTGCCCCGAAAACGCAGGCATGCAGCGCATAATACGGATCGGAAAAGTCGATCTGCTGCTTGCGTTCGTCCGTAATCATCAGCGTGCTTGCAATCATGTCGATCTTGTCGGTGGTAACGGCGGCAATCAGGTTCCCAAACTCCATATCCTGAAATACGATCTCCTTGCCAAGATAGGCCCCAAAGCGCTGCACCAGCTCGATATCCGACCCGATCAGCTCGTTGTTCTGTATCACCGTAAACGGCAAACCTTTATCGCCCACCACACCGACAATGAGCTGACCGTTGTCTTGCTTGTTGTCGATCGCCGGCATTTCGGTGGAACCGTCCTGATACCACCGCTTCACCCAGTCATCGTACACGCCGTTGTCTTTAATATCATGCAAAAACGCGTTGAACGCATCACGCAGCTCGGCGTTTCCCTTGTGGAAACCCATGCCGATTGACGCTTCGAATACGTTATCAACAAGCATTCTCAGCGTGGGTTCACTCTTTTGCAGCACCCCAAACGATTCTGAGGTGATAAACCCGGAATCCACCTTGCCCGACTTCACAGCGAGCACCAGATCCGGGTAGCTCTTATACTGTAAAACCTGCGCTTCGGGGAAGTTCTGCTGCATATAAGAATCGTGCACCGAGCCTTGAAGCACGCCCACCCTGCCCTTGGCGATATCCTCTACGGTCTTCATGCCCTCATTCTGCAGCGATTCATCAAGGCTGCTGTTACGCACAATGATGGCGGATTTGTCTTCCATGTACGGATCGCTGAAATCCACCTGCTGTTTGCGTTCCTCGGTGATGGCGATGCAGTCGGCAATCATATCCACCTTGCCCGCCGCGAGCGCTGCCACCAGCGCTGCAAAATCCATCGTTTTAATTTCAAGATTGAGCTTTTCTTTTCGGGCAAACGTTTGAATCAGCTCTATGTCAAAGCCCACATACGTATTATTCACGAAGCCCACATTGGGCAGATCGCCCACCGCGACGCCGAGCACAACTTTTTCTCCCGCCGGGTCCGGCACATACTCGGGCATCGGTACCGTTTCCGGGTCGTTTAAGAACCATTTGTCGTACATCGTGTCAAAACTGCCGTCTTCCTTTATGCCCTTGATATAAGCGTTAAACCGCTCGCGCAATTCTGGGTTGCCCTTGTTAAAGCCGATGCCGATGGGGAAATTCAACACATCATCGGTCAATATTCCGATTTCGGGGTTGGTATGTATCACGTTTTTTGCGGAATACAAATTGGAAATAGCGGCATCAATTTTGTTGTCCTTCAGCGCCAATACGAAATCTGAAATGCTGTTGAATCGCAGTATCTGCGCATCCGGAAAACGTTCCACCGCAAATTTGTCGTAGATCGTTCCCGTGTAGACACCGATGCGCTTGTGATTGAGGTCGTCAACCGAAGTGAATTTTTCATTTGCACTGGCGGCGCAGCCGCCTAAAAGAGACAAAAAAAGAAGCAATGCCGTCGCAAAAAAAATCTTTTTCAAAAAACCCCCACCTTTTCTCGTATTCTTTGTCTTTTATCGTAACGGTTTTCAACCGAACCCTTGTTTGTATTTATAATCCTTTTTTTGCTTACCGAAACCAAGCTGCGGCAAAATAAGCAACTTCAAGTTTTAAAGATACACTCAAAGCGGTTTTTCACGTTGTCATGATTCCATGACGGCTTTATCATTGTGATATCAACGTTACCATCAGTGAATACGTTTTTTAACGCACAGCGAAAGCCGAAAAATGCGCGATGGCACCAAAGTCAGTGCTCCAAATTGAATCAGCGATTACTCAAGCGGCCATACACAAGAGATATTTGAGCCGGCAATTCAACGAAGGATTGCCCCGATTTAAACCACACCCCTTGCACTTGCTTATAAATTGTGTTAATTATTAAACATAAACCCTTTCTGCAATCAGTTTAATAAGAAACGAGAATCATATGCCGAAATTGTTTGGTGCCAATGACGAAAAAGTCAATGTCTGCCGAACCGCGAGAAAACGAAAAATCGCTGTGTTTCTTAACGGTATCAGTGATTATTATCAACACACATTGTGTGAAGGCATCGTCAAGCAAGCCGATATCCTTGATTATTCGGTGCTCTTTTTTGCATCCGGAGTCAATCACGCCGTCAACGAAAATAATGAAGGCGAATTAAAGCTATTGAAGCTGCCGGATATGCACAGCTTCGATGGCATCATCGCAGCCACCAATACCATCACCTCCGTGGAAACCGTTGACTATTTGAGAAAGGTGCTGCCTATAAACGGTATGCCGGTTGTGAATATCGGCCCATCCATTAATGGGTCGTACAGCGTGGATACGGTGGATAACGGCAGTATGGAAGCCTTGATAAGGCATTTTGTTTCCGATCATCAGTTTACGCGAATCAATTATATATCCGGCCCCCCCAGCAACCCGGATGCACAATTTCGGCTGAACACTTTCAAACGCGTATTGGCCGAATACGGAATCGCGTATGATGATGATCGTGTTTTTTCCGGGGACTTCAGCAGAGAATGTGCTCGCGACGCGATCTCCCGGTTTTTGCAGTGCAGCTCTGCGCTGCCGCAAGCCATTGTCTGCGCCAATGATAATATTGCGTTGGGCGCGTACGCTGAACTGACACGGCGCGGACTGCGTGTGCCGGAAGACATCGCCCTTTCCGGATACGATGGTGTACATAATGCGGCGCATCATATACCGCGTATCACCACAGTCAAGCAGCCTTTATTTGAAATGGGCAGGCGAACCGTCAGCATCATCGACGATGTGCTTATGGGCAAGCAGATAAAAAAAGATTGGCGGTTTAACGCGCAGATTGTGATTGCCGGCTCATGCGGCTGCAAAGACACAGCGCCGATGGACGAAAGACAATTGGTAAAAGAGCTGGTGATCGACGCTGACGAGCTGCGTATATACGACAACATCAGCTCATCCATGATGGAACTGCTGACAGGAACCTATACGTTGCAGGACATCGCCAACCAGCTTGCGTATTTGGCTCGCGTACTCTCTTACAAACATCTGTACTTTTGTGTGGATGAAGTCAGTTTTACGAATCATTCGCGCATTCAGGAAGATTACCCCGATGAGATTACCTTGATGCTGGGCATTATCGACGGTACCACATACACGGGTATGAAATTTAAAACTAAGGATGTTCTTCCCTTGCTGGACAACCATTCATCTTCGCTTGTGTTTGCGCCACTGTATTACAGAAAGCGAACGTTTGGATATATTGCTTTTGACTTCAGCCATTCCAGCAGCTATATGCACCGAATATGGGTTAAAAACGTGCGTCTCGCCATGGAAAATCTGAGAACCAAGGATGAATTGAAACGGTATTCCGATCAGCTCGAGGAAATCAGCCTGCACGATCCTTTAACCGGTTTGCTGAATCGAAGAGGCTTGGAAAAGCGGGCAAAAGCCCTGTTGAGCTCTGTCGCAAATGGTATGCTTTTTGCCATTTATATCGATCTCGACGGATTAAAGCGCATCAACGATATTCACGGCCATGCGGCCGGAGATGAAGCGATACGGGTCATTGCCGATATGCTGCGGCATTGTTCCCGCCCGGGCGACATCATCGCGCGCATGGGCGGCGATGAATTTGTTTGTGTTGGCCTCGTACCTGACAAAAAAACCTTAAGCTCCATGCTGCGCACAATGCATTCGTACTGCGTGCTGCACAATGAGCATTCAGTAAAGCCCTACGCCGTGAATGCAAGCTACGGCTGGTTCCTGCAGAAAGCAGAAGAAAAGCTTTCTCTGACACAAATCATCGACAAAGCAGATAGCCACTTGTACAAACAAAAACATATGCGCAAACAACAGTAAAGCCCGATTCGCCGGCATATTTTTGTATTCAAGAAACAGTTATGTTTTCTAGTAATGGCTAAATGTTCAGTATGCGTTAAGTATTGTCTGCTATTCTTTTGGCATAAAATGTGGCGAATTCTATTTGCTCTTACGGTTGTTTATCATAAATATTGAGAAAGCGGTGCCGTTATGGTAAATCAGGCAGATGAGAACCTAACCAGAAAAGAGTTATCAATGAGCATTGATGAAAGATTGAGACAGAGCGAGCAAAAGCTTATTCTGGCCAACGAACTGCTGCAAAAAGTATTAGATACAATTCCGATGCCGATTTTCTGGAAGGATAAAAACTCCGATTTTCTCGGCTGCAATCAGCTATTCGCAACGGAAGCCGGTAAAGAATCGCCAGATCAGCTTATCGGAAAAAATGATTACAGCACACCCTCGTTTGCGATGGCCGAAAAATACAGAGCCGATGATGCCGATATTATGCAAACCGGAATTGCGAGAATTAACATAGAAGAACCGCACACAACAGCCGACGGAGACCCCATTTGGACAAGAACAACGAAAGTGCCGCTTAAAGACGCGAACGGACAGATATTCGGGTTGCTCGGTGTTTATGAGGATATCACGAAAAGAAAAATGGAAGAACAAGAGTTGTTCTACGAAAAAGAACGACTCAAAGTTACACTATTGGCCATCGGCGATGCTGTTATTACCACCGATCAACATAAAAAGATAACGCTGATGAACCCTGTAGCGGAAAAGCTCACCGGATGGAGCGCCGGGGATGCCATGGGCAAGCCGATTGATCTGGTTTTGCATCTGCACAATGAACTAACAGGTGAGCAGGCCGAAACGCCGGTAGAAAAGGTGCTGCAAGAAAGAAGAATGATAGAAATGGAAAGCCGCACTGTATTGGTTTCCAAGACCGGTGAAAGCCGAATCATTGAAGACAGCGCCTCGCCCATTCTGGGCACAGACAAAGATGTATTGGGCGTCGTGATGGTTTTCAGGGATGTGACAGAGAAAGTATCCAGGCAAGATGAGATTTTATATCTCAGTTATCACGACAGCTTAACGAATTTGTACAATCGCCGGTATTTCGAAGAAGAAATTAAACGAATAGAAGCGACGCACTGCTATCCGTTGTCGATCATACTGGGCGATGTCAACGGCCTTAAAATGGTTAACGATGTGCTGGGCCATGCGGAGGGAGACCGCTTTTTGATTGAGACTGCCCGTATTCTTAATGAATCCTGCGGCGATAATGGTATTGTTGCAAGATGGGGCGGCGACGAGTATATTATTCTGCTGCCCGACTGCGAATCAAAACAAGCCGAAAATATATGTCAAGATATCAATAACAAGTGCAGAGAATCAGCTGGGCGAGGTATTAATTTATCCATTTCCTTAGGCTATGCATCCCGAAAAAATTTCCATGAAGACATAGCAAAAGTCATCAATACGGCTGAAGAAGTGATGTATACACAAAAAATGCTCAACAGCCGCAGCTATCGCAATTCGGTACTTGAATCGTTTAAGAAGACTTTGTTCGAAAAAAGCCACGAAACAGAAGAACATGCCAACCGCTTAATGCAATTGAGCAGAAAAATGGGACAGGCCATGTCACTCCATCAATCCGCGATGCAGGAGCTGGAACTGCTGGGTGTGCTTCATGATATCGGCAAAATCGGCATTCCGGATGCCATACTCAACAAACCAGGCAAGCTGAACGACGATGAATGGAGTATTATGAAACGGCATTCCGAAATCGGCAGCCGCATTGCTCAATCTGTACCGGAATTTATTCGCATCTCCGAGTACATTTTGTTTCATCATGAGCGGTGGGACGGAAACGGCTACCCGAGAGGTCTCAAGGGTGATGAGATACCCGTTCTGTCACGAATACTCTCCGTTGTGGATTCGTATGACGCGATGACCAGCGAGCGGCCCTACCGCAAACCGATGTCGCAGGAGGCTGCGATTCAAGAATTGAAACTGAATGCCGGCACACAGTTTGATCCGAACTTGGTCAATCTGTTTATTGAACAGAAGATCTATAATATGAGTTTGACAAGCTGAAAGATAAGCACTGTGACAGTATCGCAGCAACAACAAAGCCGCTGAAGTCTCATGGCTTCGCGGCTTTTCTTTGATTCTCTTTGGTTCAGTCGGCGTTTCGTCATTAAACGAAGCGCTTTAACCTATTTATACAGACGGCGGAATATCAAGGAACGTGACACCCTCGTTTTTATCTTCGGCACGTCTGAGCGTCCACTCATCCTTGTAGAGTATAACCGGCCTTTGAAAACGGTCTTCCACGATTTTGGCGTTGTCCGAAAACCCGAGCAGGTCACGCGTTACATTTTTAGCCACCACCCATCTGGCCAGCGTATAGGGCAGCCGTTCAATCAGTATGTCGACACCGTACTCATATTTCATTCGGTATGTCAGCACCTCAAGCTGAAGCACCCCCACCACACCGACGGTCAGCGTTTCCACGCCGAGATTCGGCTGCTTGAAAACCTGAATCGCGCCTTCCTCCGCAATCTGATTGATCCCCTGCAGAAACTGTTTTCTTCTCATGGCATCAGGCGTGCGCACCTGCGCGAAATGCTCGGCCGGGAACATGGGAATCCCTTCAAATCTGAACGTCTCCTTACTTTCACACAGTGTATCGCCGATATTTAAAAGCCCGGTATCCACCACGCCGATGATGTCACCGGCAAAAGCCTGCTCCACCGTTGTTCTTTCCTGCGCGAAAAACTGCTGCGGTTGCGCGAGGCGCAGCGTTTTGCCTGTTCTCTCGTGCACAACCTCCATGCCGATTTCAAATTTACCCGAACTGATTCTGATAAATGCGATTCGGTTGCGATGCGCCGGGTCCATATTGGCCTGAATTTTAAACACGAATCCCGAAAAACGCTCGCTGCTTGGACTGATGGTCCCCTTTGTGCTTTCTCTTTCAGAAGGCGGCGGCGCAATGCTCACAAACTCATCAAGAAACGGTTTAACCCCGAAATTCGTCATGGCACTGCCGAAAAACATAGGTGTTAACTGGCCGTTCTTCACTTTCTCCATATCAAATTCGTCTCCGGCTATATCCAGCAGCGCGATTTCGTCGCAGAGCTTGCCCAGCAGCCGCTCTCCCAGCAAATCACGCAGTGCGCTGTCGTCGAGCGATGTGCTTTGCGACCGGACAATCTCCTGCCCATGCCCCTGCGCTTCGAAAAGCTCGATACGCGAGGTTTTGCGGTCGAACACGCCTTTGAACATACCGTCTTCTCCGATCGGCCAGTTCATGGGGCAAGACCGTATGCCGAGCGTTTTCTCGATCTCATCCATCAGCTCAAACGGGCTTTTGCAAAATCTGTCCAGCTTGTTCACAAACGTGAATATCGGAATGCCGCGCATGCGGCACACATGAAACAGCTTTTTTGTCTGTGCTTCCACACCCTTCGCGCCGTCGATAAGCATCACGGCGCAGTCTGCCGCTGCCAGTGTTCTGTAGGTGTCTTCGCTGAAGTCCTGATGGCCCGGTGTATCCAGAATGTTGATGCGGATGCCGTTGTAATCGAAGAACATCACACTGGATGTAACCGAAATACCTCTTTGCTTCTCAATCTCCATCCAGTCGGACACGGCATGCTTGGCAGCTTTTCGGCCTTTAACGGCGCCCGCCAGACGAATGGCACCGCCGTACAGTAGCAGCTTCTCCGTCAGCGTTGTTTTACCGGCATCCGGGTGCGATATGATGGCAAAGGTTCGCCTGCGCGCAACCTCTTTTGTTATTTCATTGTTGGTGTTGATATGTCATTCTCCCCTCTTGATAAAGGCCGCTTTATACATAAAAACAGAAGCTCAAAAAAGGAGCTTCCCGCCCTTAAAGCCATTTAAACCGACCATCGTTCTGCCGTTTATCCTTTGCATTTACCACGGCACATTATACAAGATGTGCGTGATTGCGTCAATGAACTTGGCTGTGATGTCTTAAGACCGTTATCATCCGCAAATTATGAGCTAGAGAAAGCAGCCACTTAGCTTCCATCGCACCCAAGAACACGGACTTTAAAGCCGTGGCATGGGTCAGCAGTAACCCAGTTGTTGTCGCTGTGGATGCCAAAGGAAAGATTAAAGCGCTGGCGTCCGGAACAGCAGTGATCACAGCCACCACCGCCAACGGCATCAGTACGTCCTGCACAGTGACCGTCCCGTAAAAAGTAAAATGCACATAAGCCGCTGTTGCTTTTGATAAGCGACGCGGCTTTTTCGTTATTCATAATACACAGACTCTCGGGAACCAAAAAAGATTGCTGAGATATTGCAGTCAATGCAGCAATCTTTTAAATGATGTTTGTAATGCCTAGCAGGTCAATGCTGCGGAATATACGCCAAACCCACGCATCCGGGGCCGGCATGCGTCCCAATCACACACCCTATCTCGCAAACGATCGGCGTTGACGTTTTTACTTCGGCGGTGATGTATGTGATGAATTCCTGCATGATGCCGGGGTCGTTGGAATGCCCCAAGACAAACGGGTATTGCATATCGGGGGCATCTTTTTTCAAATTGTCCGCTATCCAGGCAAAGGCCGCTTTTGGCCTCTTTCCTTGGCGACTGATCTTACCTCGCCGTCTATAATTGAAACCAACGGCTTAATGTGCAGCACGCCTCCGAGTATAGCCGCGGATGACGACAGCCTTCCGCCCATTTTTAAATACTTGAGTGTGTTGACAACCGCGTAGAACTTAATGCGATTGCTCAGCTCATTTAACGCCGCATGGATTTGTACTGCACTGTCTCCCCGGTCTCTCATTTTGATGGCCTCATAAACGAGCAGCGCCAGCCCAAACGTTGCACTTTTTGAATCGACGATGAAGATTTGATCGGAGCCTAATGCATCCTTTGCGATGACGGCAGACTGATAAGTGCCGCTGAGCTTGCTCGAAATAAATACGCCCACCACGGTGTCTCCCGCGTCAACATAGCTTTTAAACAGAATCTCAAATTCATCCGGATTAACCTGAGAAGTCGTCGGCAAGGTGGCGGCGCTGCTCAGCATCTCATAGAATTGCTCTTTCTTTAATTCAATGCCATCGGTATATTTCTTTTCTCCAAAGATAACGCTGAGCGGAACGATGTCGATACCCATCGCTGCTTGATTTTCTACCGGAATATCGCTGGTGCTGTCGGTAATGATTCTGATGGCCAAAGTGAACCCCCCAATAATTATTTTTTACTATCAAAGAAGGTTTTTAAGCTTCTTAAGCCTTTTATCAATATCTCAACTTCGCCTTTATCAAGCGTTTCAATTACACTTGATACCATCTGCTTATGGAAATTTTGATGAAACAGGTTTGCCCTTATCCCTTTTTCCGTGGCAAATAGCCTGATAATTCTCTTGTCGTGCGGATCCTGTTCTCGGAGTAAATAGCCCTTTTTTTCAAGCAGGGCGACAGTGGTAGTCAGTGTTCCCGCAGAAATCCTGAGCGCATTGGCGATATCGGTCGCACGATTATCCGAGCCGCTTTCATTGGTGGTGCAAACGGCTTCAATCACATGCATTTCTCGCACAGATAAATTCTTGTACTCGCCAATTTTTAAAGACGATTCTTCAACGCGCAATATCTCATTAAACACTTTAACAAGAAAATAATTCAGTTCACTGTTATATTCGTTGATGATCATCACCCCAAATCCGAAATATTTTGATGTTCAAAGTAATTTAATTATACTCTATGTACAGCTTATGTCAATATATTTTGAACATCAAAGTATTCGCAGAGTTTAGTTCCATTGCAGAAAAAGCAAGATGAGTTATTAACATATCAACGTCTAAACTGAATGTAGTAACGACGGCAGCAGAAACATACAGTAGCACAACCGGTACTTATAGAGTTGCTCTGCGCGATAGCTCAAATAACTTACTTGCAAAATATGTCAACCCGTGATATCCAGTTTTTACTGACGAAAGTTTGCGGATTGCGTCAACAGGGCTGATGACGACATAAAGATATGCGCAAGCAAAAAGGCACCCTGCCGCAAATGTTTCATCCTATGGAGCTGAATGCCTTTTTACTTTTTCAAGAAGAGAACATTATTTACTGTGATGCTGGCACATATAAATCTGTTTTTCAGATACCGGTTCTTGGCTCTGCTGTTAAACAAACGACACTGACATTTCACCGCTGTTGTAGCTGATTATTTTGGAAACGCCGTCGCAGTGAATTTTCATCGTCATGGAATCCGCCCGATGACGGCTGCACTCGCGTATCGTTAGCGTGTTCAATGAATCGCTCCATTCAAACTCAAAGCATTCATATCGGCCTTCTTTATAACGATAGCTGATCCCGTCATCGTTATAATACCGCGTTGTCACATCCGCCCCTTTGTAAATCCAAACCTCCAGCAAGGGTACATCCTCTGCCGTATGCTGCGTCTGTTTTTGCATGAAAAGAATGCTGCCCGCTTTAACAAACAGCGGCATGGTGCCGATATCGGCTTTAACGGTCAGCATCTGCCCTCCCTTATAAGCTTCAGCTGTCCAAAAATCATACCAATCCGCGCCCTGCGGCAGGTAGCACGTTCTTGTCTTATCCGTTTCGATGGCACCGTCAAGGTTATAATACATCGGCTGTGTAATTGGGCATACCAGCAAAGCGTCTCCGAACATGAATTCGTCGTCGATATCCCTTGCCGTTTTGTCATTCGGAAAATCAAACATCAGGCTGCGCATCATCGTATAATCGTCAAGTGCCACGCGCATCGCCATTGAATAAATCGTCGGCATCAGACGATAACGAAGCTTAATAAACTTTTCAATCGCATCGTAAAACATGTCGCCGGGGCTGCCAAAATGCCAAATCTCTCGGCGTGTATCGGTTCCGTGCGAGCGAAACAGCGGCAAAAAAGCGCCGAACTGCAGCCACCTCGTATACAGCTCTCTGTAGGCCGGGCTCTCAGAGCCGTCGTCATAATCGCCGTTCCAAAACCAAACTGGCCTCACATTCTCATCGCCGCTCCACTTGCGCCAGCACGCGCTGCCCCCCACAAAAAACGCGCCGATATCCACCGTCCAAAAAGGGATGCCGCTCATGCACAAATTAAGCCCTTTGGCGATTTCTTTCTTTAATTCATCCCATTTGGCACATGTATCACCAGCCCACAGCGCCACGCCGTATTTTTGAATTCCCGAGTATCCCGAGCGCGTTAAATTGAAGACTCTTTTATCGGGTTGCTTTTTGCGCTGATTCTCATATATCCCTTTGGCATGCTGAACAGCATAAATATTGGCGAGTGCGGGATCGATGTATTTCTTATGCTCTGCGCCCACCAGCTCATACCGTTTTTCTTCCGGCAAGAGCACCTCACCGCACCAGTCAGGCGCGGTAAAAGGCTCCGTCGAATCACACCACCACGCATCAAACCCGCCGGAAAACAGCTCTTTTTCGGCCTGCCGCCAATACATCTCGCGCGCTTTTTCGTTAAAAGCATCGTATGTGGAGTAATCACCCAGCAGATAGCCTGCCTTCGCAAGCTCGGCATGATCTGCGCTGCCCTCCGCCATGTTCGGCCAGATAGATACCATTGTATGAACATTCATCTCATGAAGAGCATGGTTCATTTGCGCGATATCCGGGTAACGGCTTTTATCCACGGTTTTCTGGCCCCACAAATCGCCGGGCCATGTTTTCCAATCTTGAACGATACAATCCAGCGGCACATTAATATCCCGGTATTTTTTTGCCACATTGATCATTTCAAATTGCGTTTGATACCTCTCCCGCGATTGTATGTACCCAAACGCCCATTTGGGAAGCAGCTCCGCCTTGCCTGTCAAGAACCTTAATTCCGATACCACCGCGTCCATGCTGCCGGTGATGATATAAAAATCAATCTGATCCACCGTATCAAAATAAATATTCGTATCCTCGCCCGTATCGTCAAAAACCATTAAAGACGGGCAGTCGAAAAACACCCCGTAGTCTTTGTCTGTGATGAAAAACGGCATTGGCGTTCGCATGTTGTGCTGGTAAAGATATTGCTTGGTACCCCGCTTGTTGTATACACCGTCTTCATCTTGCCCCAGCCCAAAGATGCCGGTATCTTGCGGTATGGCGAAGCTAACCTTGCCGGTGTATGCTTTTCTGTCAGTGTATGCGCGCAAATTACCGATCTGCGTGCGCTGACCGTCCACTGTTTTAACGACTTCGATGCGCGGCTCTTCCCCGAGCGTGGAGTACTTCACCACGTCGATTTCGTCAAGACTGAACGCAGTCAATTTGAGCAGCTCTTTTTTCAGCAGCTTAAAGACGATTTGTTCGTCGTCGAAAACCGTATAGACGCTGCTTGGCTCAGCTGCATCATGCAGCTGCTTAAAAACACTGTCTTGAACAAGCCACGACTTGTTTTTAACATCGCTGTTCTTTGTCAGCGTGCAGCGCAACACATTGTTCTTCACATACTGAAGGATCAACGTGTATTCGCCGATTTTATACTTCATATTGTCTCCTCACGCCAGCGCGCATTCCGTTTCCTTGTCAAAAATATGAATTCTGTCTTTGCAGAAGCTGACGTTTACCTCAATGTTTTTCTTGATATAATCCATGTTCGTCCCATCCAGCATTGATGATGCCATTCTGATAATCACAACCTCGGCGCCGATATTGGCGTGTACGAATATCTCGTTGCCCATCATTTCCGTGAGGAGAACATGCGCGCGAAAATCGCATGCTGTCTGTGCGTCGACGATGATTATATCCTCCGGCCGGATGCCCGCCACCACCTTTTTGGCTGCTACGCCTTTTTCCCTGAGCGCCGCTTGCTTGGCTTCGGGCAGCAAGATTGTACAGCCGCCGATGTTAATGGCATATCTGTCCCTTTCTTGTGTCAGCTCCGCGTCAAAAAAGTTCATCTGTGGTGTGCCGATAAATCCGGCTACAAACATATTGGCCGGGTGCATAAACACGTCTTTGGGTGTGCCGATCTGCTGTATGAATCCGTCTTTCATCACGACGATGCGGTCTCCGAGCGTCATGGCTTCCGTCTGGTCATGCGTTACATACACGAAGGTGGTATCAATGCGCTTTCTCAGCAGCATAAGCTCGGTACGCATCTGATTCCTCAGTTTCGCATCCAGGTTGGAAAGCGGTTCATCCATCAGAAAAACCTGCGGGTTACGTACGATCGCACGGCCGATGGCCACGCGCTGCCGTTGCCCGCCGGATAACGCCTTGGGCTTGCGCTGGAGCAAGTCGGTGATTTTCAGTATCTCTGCCGCCTGTTTCACGCGCTGCTTGATCTCCTCCTTAGGAACCTTGCGCAGCTTTAATGCAAATGCCATGTTTTCAAAAACCGTCATATGCGGGTACAGTGCGTAGTTTTGAAAAACCATAGCGATGTCCCTGTCTTTGGGCATCACATCGTTCATTTTCTTGCCGTCTATAAAAAGCTCTCCGCCCGATATTTCTTCGAGCCCCGCGATCATGCGCAGCGTTGTTGATTTTCCGCAGCCTGAAGGCCCGACAAACACAACAAATTCCTTGTCGCTGATCTCCAGATTAAAATCCTGAACAGCCACAACCTCCTTGCTGTAAACCTTTTTAATATCTTTAAGCGATAAACTGGCCATCCTTTTTTACCTCTCTTTCAAATTTGGCTGAATAACGTGTATCTCTATCGCCTCATTGGCTGTCATCACATTGGCCATGCCGATAAAAGAAAAAACGAACAGCAGCGTCAACGGTATCGAATAAATATAGTATATTGCACAAAGCAGCAATACCGGTATGGTCATGATGATCAAAATGCTGCGCTTCATTTCAACAAGAACCATTATCAACGCATTTTTGACGATCTTGCCAAGCGGTAAATCAATCAGCGCGATCATGCATAAACAATACGCCGTTTGGCAGTATACAAAGCTGCCTATCATCACATACACAATCACCAAAGGCATGTTTGAGTAAGCATCACCGATGCTTGAAAACAAAGCAATACCAAGCCCGATGATGACGAGCGCAGGCAGGAAAGCAACCCAGCTTTTCCAAAAGCTGCTCTTAAATTCATCTATAAAGTCTTTCAGATAAAACGTGTTGCCCTCTCGTACAAGGTTGAGCAGCACCTTGCACATCGCCGTTATAGCAGGCGGAATTGTCACAACCGGCAGGCAAACCAGAATGAACAGCAAATTGAGGCCCATCAGTCTCCAAAAATGCGTGCCGTACAGAAAGAAAAACCTCTTAATGCCCTTGGCCGGAGGCGGGGCTGAAACGCCTTTGCCTCCCTTATGCTGATAGAATAAAGACCTGAAAATTTGCATCGGCTCATCTCCAAAACCCTAAAATCTTTTTGTTGCACGCGGCAACTCAGCCTTTCACGGCACCCGCTGTCATACCCGATACGATATACTTTTGGCCAAACAGATAGACCAGGATAACGGGCAGGCTGGTTAAAAAGATATCCGCACAGATCAAATTCCAGTCTCTGAAATACATGCCAAAGAAGTTGTACACCGCGAGTGTCATCGGCCAGTGCGCCGAATTGCCGAGGAAGTAAAGCGGCATGATGTACTCGTTCCATGTGTTTAAGAACGTCAGCACCATAACCGTAACCAGCACCGGTTTGAGCAGCGGAAAAACGATTGAGAAAAAGAGCCTCAGCGGCGAGCAGCCATCTATAATGGCCGCTTCGTCGATATCCCTCGGTATTTTGCCGACAAAGCTGTATATCAAAAACACATTGAACGGCGTTTGGATAGATGCATACAACAGTATGATACCCACCTTGGTATTGATGATTGCCAGCATCTGCATCACTTTCATCAAAGCGATAAAGTTAACGGGCATTGTTATGCCGAGCACAATGATGAAATAGATGATCTTATTCGCCTTGCTTCGGTTTCTGGACAGCACAAACGCGGCCATCGATGAGGTCAGGGTGCAGAGCAGCACGCTGAACACCGAGTAGGTCAGGCTGTTTAAAAAGGCAGGACCGAGCTTTGCTTTTTCTATGACTGTGGTGAAATTCTCAAGATGAATGCTTTCGGGAAGAGCAAGGTTCATTTCAGCCGCAGCCTGGCTTGTTTTGAGTGAGTTTAAGAATATCAGAACAAGCGGGGTAATCAATATAATTGATAAAATCCATGCAAAAGCATTGATGACGACTGTCTTAAAGAGTCTTTTAGATGCCATTTATTCTTCCACCTCATTTCTGTTCATCGCTCTGATCAGGAAAAATCCGACGATCACCATGACAACAAACATGATGGAAGACAACGTCGTTCCCATTGCGTACTTACCATATCCAAACTCCTTATAGATGCCAGTATACAGAACTTCCGTGGCATACCCCGGCCCGCCGTTGGTGAGCGCATAGACCGTATCAAACACTCTCAGCCCGTAAATAACGTTGAGCACCGTCGTCACGGTAATTGTCGGCATCAGCATCGGCAAAGTGATAGATTTAAACTTCTGCCACGATCCTGCCCCGTCTATATCGGCCGCCTCGTAATATGTAGGAGAGATCGACATGATACCGGCGATAAATATCGTCATAATGTAGCCCATGCCCTTCCAGATATCCACCGCCATCACAGACCAGAATGCTATTTTGGGGTCGGTGAGCCATTGCGGGCCTTTAATGCCGAACACCTCTAAAAAGTTGTTCAGCAGGCCGTCCGCCGGGTTCAGTATGGATTTGAATATCATACCGACGATCAACGCGGACAGTACGGCCGGAATGTACATAACAGCCCTGTGAAAATTCAGCAGCTTAACTCTTTTTGTCAACAGCACCGCAAGAGCCAAACCAAGAACGTTTTTCGCAATTGTTGTGACCAGCGTAAACAGCAGCGTGTTGCCAAGATAGCCGATGTACTTGGCATCGGAGAACGCTTTGGCGTAATTATCAAACATGTGGTCGAACCCCAAAAAATTGACCTCATCCGAATACGCCGACCAATCCGTAAATGAATACCCGATACCGATGATGCCGGGCAGCAAATACAGTGCCACGTAAAGCAGCAATGCTCCATATAAAAAATACGACGGATAAATCCTTCTTTCTGACATCTCTTCCCCCGCACAGCAGCTGAACGAATTTTATATTTTCAGCACTGTATTGTCTTTAATCTTAATCTAAATATATATAATCAGCCTTACACATGGAATGTATTATACATTTGAATCGCATGTATTTTTTTAACCTGCGCCCCGACCGCTCAAGTTAATTTTTTACATATGAGATAAGAGAGTATCGACTTCGAAGCGGATTGGAATCCCAAGACAAACGCTTTACAGAAGGGGATTCTGTTCCACTTCGCAGTCGATCACTTACGCTCCAATGTCATCGACATAAGTACTATTTTTGTCACACTGCGATCGGTACGGTATTAGAAACCGCGCCTTAGGTTGTCAAAAATTCGCTTATATCATTTCTATGGAATGTCACTATTGAGTCATCCAGTCCACTTCGCAGTGGATCACGATCTGCTATGACAGATTCTCATCCACTTTGTAGTCGACAGGCTCGGTCTGACTGAATGGGGTTTATAAACTCAGTGGCGCGGTTTAATCAGTTTTTTGGGAAAATCGGTATATGCCGCCCTTTTCTAAGAATATTCTGATACCTTCCGAACAGGTTTCGCAGCGGGCCGATTCACTGACCAAATGGCGCGCATCCACAACGATTTCATCGTCAACTGCCGCACTGATTTGCATAAACACAACACGAGACGCTTCCCATTCCAATGAAACCTCATGCCCTTTAAATATCTTTAGACCGCTGATGCGGCCGTGGGCCATGGCTTTTGGCAGTGCCGGCAGCAGCTTGATGATGCCGTTATACTCCTGAATAATCAGTTCGCAAATCGCGGCCGTAAACCCAAAATTCGCATCGATTTGAAACAAATCAGGCGGATGTGCGCCGAACAAGTTATCATGAATATTTTCACTCATCAGCTTTTTAATGATGTCGTAGGCGGCTTCGCTCTCGCCGAACCTTGCCAGCAGGGCAATCGCCCATACCGCGCTCCACCCTGTTTGTCCGCTGCCGCTTTGGAGCCGTTTCATCAGCAGCTTTTTGGCAGCGCCAGCATATGGGCTGCGCAGCAAATGACTACCCGGATACACGCCATAAAGCATAGAAAAATGCCTGTGCCCCGGCTCTGTCTCTTCGTATTCCCTATCCCATTCCAGCAGCTCGCCATTTTCCGAAACGGCGTAGCCGGCAATTCGGTCGGCGAACAGCGCGCATCGGCTGGCCTCGGCCATATCGCCAAAACGTTTGCACGCAAAGATATAAGCCTGGAAAAAATCTTTGGTCAACCCAACATCCAGTGCGCTCATGTTGCATACAGCCATGGGCCGTCCGTTTTCGTCTGCATACATGTTCTCAGGAGAGGTGGTCGGAATATTGTAATACCGCCCGTCCACTTCTGTGAAATGAGCCATTATGAATTCGGCCGTGCTTCTCATTATCGGCAACAGCTCTGTTTCAAGATAGCGTTCATCAAGCGTGTACTGATAATGATCAAACATCTGTATACAAAGCCATGCCAGCGGCAGATTCCACATCATATAGCGGGCGCTGGCCGGAATTCTGCTTACATCATGCCCCACAGGGGTAGAATGCGCCCAAATGTCAGACTGGTGATGCGCCACGGCACCGCCTGTTCCGTAGTCGTCCTTGGCCGTTTTTTTACCGGCTTCACAAAGCCTTTTGGTGTAAGCCGTGAACGGGTCAAAGCAACCGCTGAGATTTGTCCGGTCGGCAAGCCAATAGTTCATTTGAAGATTGATATTCAATGTATAGCCGCTCCACCATGGCGGTATCAGGTCTTTATTCCATATGCCTTGCAGATTCGCTGCCTGTGTTCCCTTTCTTGACGACGCGATCAGCAGATACCGCCCGTATTGAAAAAGCAGGCTGATATCCGAATTGCATATTTCATTTCTTCTCATATGGGCAATACGTTCGTCGCATGATGCATCTTCGCCGCCAAGATCGATTTGCATTCGGTTAAACAATAAGGAATGATCGCTGATGTGATCTTCCCGGATTTTATCAATGCCTTTTTCCGAAGCGTGCAGCACCGTATTCAAACAGTGGCTTTCGTAAGCATCGCCTACTTGAAAGCTCGTCGCGCTGGAATAAATCATTGAGATGCTTTTTGCGCCCGTAATTGAGAGCTTATCGGCATGTACCGCCAACTGACCGTCCGTCTTGATTTGAGCGCGTGCCGCTATGTTGATCGATTTATCTGTTTCGTGGTAGCTGACTTTGTTCCCCGGGTTATAAAAATTACCCACATCAACAATGGTCATGTCACTCGGTGCGCAGCCGTTAACTGTGAACCCATTTTCGTCATAGCACACATCATATTTAATCTGGCTGACGAAAGATATATCACAATCTATGGCTGATTGGGCTGCAATTTTATGCACCAGCACATCGTCAGGATAACTCACAAATGTTTGCGTGTGGACAGGGCAGCCACCTTTATCATACAGGGCATCAATGATAGCGCTTTGCATATTTAATTCACGTCTGTAATTGTCAACTGCACCTGCCTGTGACTGAACAATGATATCTCCGAACGGCAAATACGCTTGCGTGAATCGGTTCGCCATCTGAGCTTCTATGATTTCCTCAGCTTGCGCGCGTTTTCCCTTCACCATCAGCTCCCTGACTTTGTCCATATTCGTTTTAAAGTCCGGTTTGCTGTAATCATGCGGATAACCGCTCCAAAGCGTATCGTCATTTAGGCTGATGATATTGCGATAAGGATCGTTATTGATCATGCATCCGATGTGACCGTTCCCTGCAGGCAATGACTGCAGCCAGTTTTCCGCAGGCTTATCAAACCACATTACGGTGTTATTTGTGCTGTTTTTATACGGCATAGAACCTCCAATAGATCATTGTGTGAGGGTGTTGAGTCTGATATATGGTCGCTTTTTTGAGGAGAAAAAGAAGGGGCGAGCTCTCGGCTCGCCCCCGCATTACCGCTTTGCTTATTGCCAAGCTGAATCTTTCGCGGCCTGTGCCTGATCGGCTCTGCTGGTGTCGATGTTTTTGAGCATCGCCGTAGAATCTTCAGAGCCCTGAATCACGCTGACGATTTCCTTGCCGATTTCCATCCACTGCGGGTTGATGTATTTCACCGCTGTCTGGAGAACCGTGCCCGGATTGGTGTATGTCACATAGAAATCCTTCACTGTGCCCGTGTATTTCGGTGTTACACCGGAGTACGGCAGCGTCTGGAATTTCGGAACATTGTCAATCATATACTGAAGGTTTTCAGGCTGTGCAAGGAATGCAAGATACTGTTTCGCAGCATCGGCATTCTTAGAACCCGAGTAGATGAACCGTGTCGGACCGACGGGGTTCACGTTAAGCAGCTGGTTGTCAGCAATGGGCATCACGAAAAATCCGATATCATCCGCTGTTAACTCGCCTTTCAGATCAGCAATCTGCTGCGGCAGGCCCTGATTGGCAACGGTCATCGCATATTCACCGGAAGCCATTTTTGCAGGCTGGTCAGCATACACATCGGCCATGTAGTTTTCGCCCCAATACCCTTTGTCAGCCATTTCTTTGATCTGATCGATAGCCGTTTTCATAATGGCGCTGTCGGCGCATGCCATTTCGTTGTTGTTCAGCTTGCCAACGAGGCCGGCTTCTGCCGCTTCATAAGCGCCGCCCATTTCGGCAAACCACAGCACATGATGCCAGCCGTCAGAAACGGGTTCGTAGATCGGGGTGATTTTCGCGGCTTTAATCGCATCGCAAACCGCTGTGAATTCTGCCCATGTTTTGGGCACTGACAAACCAAGGTCGCTGAATATCTTCTTGTTGTATGCGATGCCCCATACGGCAGACGTATCTGCCATCGGCTGGCCGTATACCTTACCATCCACGGAGACTTCGGTAGCAGCAACCGGCTCGATTGTGCTTGCCCATGCTTCTCCGGAAAGATCCATCGCGTTCTTCTCAACGTTAAGCAGCGTGACGATATCGAATCTGCCGGCCTGAGAGCCGAAAATATCTGTGCACTCGCCGGAATTCAGCTTCGTCTGAAGCAGATTCGGATACTGGTCGGAAGGAACAATCTGATAGTCGACTTTGATGCCTGTTTCTTGTGTGAACTTCTCAGCAAGCGCCAATTCCGCATCCTGAATCCAGTCGTTGCTGGCCATGAAGGTAATGGTTACATCCTGCTGCTCAGCCGATCCGGATGTCTCAGCGCTCGGCTTTTCACTGGCCTGCCCGGATGCCGATTCGCTGGGCGCGGCGGGCTGCCCGCAAGCGGCAAGTGAAAGCATCATAACCACTGCCAACAATAACATAACTGTCTTTTTCATTCTTTCTCCTCCTTAATCATTGACAAATTTTCTTTAGGCAATATATAATCCTCTTGCAGTCTGTTTGAATTATATATAGGCTTCCACGTACATGGAATGTATTTTTCATGTGGAAATCATGTATATTTTTCACTTCTTCCTTCACGAGGTTACATTATGATCAGAAATACTATTAAATATAATTTAATAGTCACATTTTCTTCCATCATTTTGATACCCTTCCTTGTTATGTCAGTTTATTTGATCACAACGGAATCTCAGAAGATCAATTCACGCACGTTTGCCGCATTAAGGCAAAACTGCATGTCGGTTGCTGATTCGGCAGAAAGTGAAATTGAGCAGATGAATATGGTCTCAACCGATATCGCTTATTCTTATCTGATTAAGGATTCATACAGCCAATACCTGGTGGACCAAAACGACCACGAAAAAATAAAAGGACTCTACGACCTGCTGTCAACAACCATCGGGCCCAACAGGCCGGTTGACCAGGTTAACATTTTTTCCAGTATCGGCACGGTGATTGCATCAGGCTTATATTCCAACATCTATAATCGTCCGGTCGACATCATGCCATGGTATCAAAAAGCCGTGGAAAGGAACGGCAGCAGTGTACTCTATTATGCGGGCGAAGACCCGTATACGTCAAGATTCACCACAGATGTGTACGGCAAGCGGTTTTTCTCGCTGTCTCGCGCCTATTACGACCGGTATAACAATGTACAAGGGTATATCGAAGTCAAGGATTCTGTCAGGCATGTTCTTTCACAGGCCATTGCATACAAAAGCGTTTACGGCGAACAGCTTTTGGTGTTTGACCAATTCGGCGACACGGTATTCCCGCTGGATTCCACAAATACCCGTGAGGTTTTCGACCAGATTTCTGCCCTTAATTCAACCGATGAATTCAGCAAAATATCAGACGGTCAGTCAAGCAGCTATGTCACATTCTCCAAGCTTGCCGACGACCTGTGTATTGCCATCGTCATCAGTGAAAACGCTTTGTTTATGCCAACGAACAGCTATATCGTCAGCGTTTTAATGTTGACGCTTATCTCATTCATTCTGGCGTTTGTTATGTCTTATTTTGCGGCCAACAGAATCACCGTACCGATCGATCATATCTATCGCGAGATTCAGCATATCAGCCTTGACGGCTATATGAAAAAAACAAATCTAAAAACAAAAACGATTGAGCTAAACGTGCTTTATGACAGCTTTATCGATATGCAGCACAAGCTGGTTGACAGCCTCAACAAGCAGCTTCTTTTAAAGAATCAGGAAATGCAGTCTAAAATGCTTGCGCTGCAATCTCAAATGAACCCGCATTTTTTGTTTAACAGCCTTCAAACAATACAGTGTATGGCGGATGCCAATATGGATAAAGAGATTGTCATCATGTGCCAATCAATGTCTAATATTTTGAGGTACATCTCGTCAGATGCCGAAACCACAGTACCGCTGGCTGACGAAATTAAAAACACAAAAGACTTTTTATGCTGCATGTCTATACGGTATAGCAACGACTTGTTCTACACGGTGGACGTACCCGAAAATATGCTGGATATTAAGGTTCCGAAGCTGTGTATTCAATCGCTGGTGGAAAATTCGGTGAAATTCTGTACAACACTGCTGCCGCCTTATCATATCAACATCAAAGGGCGCATCAAAGACGGCCATTATCTTATAACCGTGACAGACAACGGGCCCGGCTTCAGCGATGACGCCTTGGCCGTTATCAACAGCAAAATAAAAGAAATTGACGCCACGGGGTTGCTGCCGTCTCTGGAGATAAAAGGTATGGGTCTGCTGAATATTTACTTACGGTTTAAATTGCTGTATGTCGCAGATATTGTTTTTAATATTAAAAACAATGAAAACGGCGGCGCAAGCATCACATTGGGAGGTTTGTATGATCAATAACGCTTTTCGGGTTGTTGTTGTCGATGATGAAAAACTAATCTCCAACAACATTGCTATGAATATTTCATCCTGCGATCCTTCCTTTGAGGTGGTTTCGGTTTGTTACGACGGTGTATCGGCACTCAAAGCGATTGAGCAGCACAATCCTCATGTGCTGTTTACCGATATCAAGATGCCGCTGATGGATGGTCTTTCACTGATTGAAAACATCCACAATAACAATCCGCAGATACGCTGTGTGCTGATAAGCGGCTACAACGAATTTGAATATGCCAAAACGGCAATCAAATTCAAAGCCTTTGATTATCTGTTAAAGCCGTTGAATAAATTTGAGCTGTCTAAAACGTTGAGAAAAATAAAGGATGAACTGTTGTCTGAACAGTCTCGGCTCAATTCCGAGCGTGAAACGTCCACCGAGGATGTGGTCAATAGCATCGTCCAATATCTTCATACGAATTTTGCAAAGGAGATCAACTTTTCGCAAATCGCATCAGACTACAATTTTTCGGCATCGTATCTTACGAAAATATTCAGAGAACATACCGGCACGTCGCCCATTAAGTATCTGATAGAATACCGGATAAAAATTGCGAAAGGCCTGCTTAAAGACACGAATTTGACGGTTAAAGAAATCGCCGAAAAAACCGGCTTTGTTGATCAGTTTTACTTTAGCAAGTGCTTTAAAAACTACTGCGGCATCACACCGTCACAATATAAGGAGTAGCGCAGTTTCTGATTAACTTTTGCATATAACAAAAAAGCTCTTGGCTGTTTCAAGAGCTCAAGTTATTTATGTCATTGCTATGTAAAGCATCTATTTATGTCATCCAGTCCACTTCGTAGTCACTTCGCTACACTCGTTCACTACGACAGTGGAATGAATAACCGTGAATCATTGCTTTTCGCTCCACTATGTCGCCGTTCCAACGTAAGGCTTTCTTTTATTACAACAGCGAGTTCTCGTCCTGCTTCGAGAATAGATGAATAAGTGACGTCGCAAACTTGAAGTCGATCTCACTCACAGCCCCGCTGCCGTAACGGAAGCCTTCTCCCAAACCGACTGTGGGCACACGGACAACAGCGTCGCGCCCCTCCACGTTCAGGTGGATATGCATCTCGCTGCCCATCATCTCCGATACGTCCACCAGCGCGTGTATCGCGCCCGGCTCGTCGTGCGTCGCAATGCTCATGTGTTCGGGCCGTATGCCCAGCACAACGTCCTGATCAGGCGTCTGCTTTTTTAGCAGCTCGGCACTCATCTCGTTGGTCAGCACGACCGTCACGCCATTCAGAAGCACGCTGTAAGCTTCGCCCTTCTTCTCCAGCTTGCCATCGAAGAAATTCATCTGCGGCGAGCCGATGAAACCGGCAACAAACATATTCTTCGGATGGTTGAACACCTGCTGCGGCGTACCGATTTGCTGTATGAACCCATCCTTCATAATCACGATTCTGTCGCCGAGCGTCATCGCCTCGGTTTGATCGTGTGTCACGTAAATGAATGTCGTGTTGACGCTTTGGCGCAGCTTGATGATTTCGGCACGCATCTGGTTCCTGAGCTTGGCATCAAGGTTAGAGAGCGGCTCATCCATCAGAAAAACCTTAGGTTCCCGCACAATCGCACGCCCAATTGCCACACGCTGCCGCTGTCCGCCGGAAAGCGCCTTGGGCTTTCTTTTCAAAAGCTCGGTAATGCTCAGTATTTCGGCGGCTTCCTTCACTTTTTCGTCAATCACCTTTTTATCGGTGTGGCGAAGCCTTAACGCAAACGCGAGGTTCTCGTATACCGTCATATGCGGATACAGCGCATAGTTTTGAAAAACCATCGCAATGTCCCTGTCTTTCGGCGGCACAGCGTTAACAAGCTTGTCGTCGATATAAAGCTCACCCGACGATATCTCCTCCAGCCCTGCCACCATTCGCAGCGTGGTCGATTTGCCGCAGCCCGACGGCCCGACCAGCACGACGAACTCCTTATCGGCAATATCAAGGCTAAAATCGTCTACCGCTGTCACGTCTTTGTCATAAATCTTTTGAATGTTTTTAAGTGTTACATTTGCCATATTATCAGCCTTTGCACCTTTATTTTAATATCGATCCTGCCGTTAAAGCGTTTTCTATTTGCTTATAGCCAAATATATATATCAGCGCAGTGGGAATACTGGCCAGTATCATCACCGCCCCAATCTGGCCCCAGTCCGACACGCCGATGCTGGCGAAAAAGTTCAACAATGCAACCGGCAGCGGACGAATACCTTCGCGGGCACCCATAATAAATGCCAGGAAGAATTCATTCCAAGTATTTATAAAAACAAGAACAATTTGAGTTGCAATGGCGGGACGAACTGTTGGAATAATGATTTTGAAGAAGGCCGAATAGACATTACAACCGTCAATAAACGCGGCTTCTTCCAGCTCTCTTGGCAAGCTCCGAAAAAATGCACTCAGCATCAATACACACGAGGAAAGTGAAAATGCGGAATAAGGTAAAATCAGGGATAGGTGGGTATTATCCAGATGCAGCGTATTGACCATTATAAAGAGCGGTATAATGATGACCTGTACAGGTATGATAAGCCCCATTGATATATACGTTCTTGCCCACGACGAATGTTTCCATTGCATACGCGTTAACGCATACGCCAACATACTGCCAAAGAGGATGACGATAACAATCGTTGCCACAGTATAAATCGCACTGTTCAAAAGATACTTAAAGAAATCAAACTTTTCTAAAACTTCGGAATAATTCTTGGTATCCAGCGTTACCGGCAACCCAAAAGGGTTAACATAAACTTCGCTCTTTTCTTTAAAGGATAAATTAATCATCCAGTAAAGCGGAAATAAAAATGCAAAGCCGTTAAGTATCAGTATAATCCGTACAATATATTTTGAACCTCGTTTCATGCTAGACCTCGCTCAATATTGTATTGCTTCTCTGCGTAATAACTTATTGATCAAATAGGTGACAATAAGGCATTGAATGATGAATATAACCGCTACGGCGCTGCCCACGCCAAATTCGGAGCGTGAGAAAGCATTGTAGTACATTTCATAGATCATGGAACGAGACGAAAAACCCGGTCCTCCCGCCGTCATCACACGGATATGCGCAAACTGAGCCATTGACCCCAGCGTTGATAGAATCAACACATATTGCAGCACATCGGATAGGAGCGGAATCGTGATTTTAAAGCTGATTTTCCAAAAACCGCCGCCATCTAACCTCGCGGCCTCATAATACGTATGCGGAATTGATTTGATACCTGTATAAAGAATCAGTGTGTTAAGCCCTATATATTGCCACAAATAAGCAATAGAAATGCAGACCACCACCGTCGACTCATCGGTAAGCCATGATTTCGCGAGGCTCTCAAGGCCAAGCACCTTGAAAAAGGAATTGATCAGGCCCCATTGCGGCTCATAAATGGCTATCCACATCTGCGCGATAACTACAACAGAGATAATCGCAGGGAAAACGGCGGCCAGCTTAAACAAGTTCTTCGCAAACTTACTTTTCTCATGGTCGATCAGCAGCGCGAAAAATAGTGAAATCGGTATCGCAACAACAACAGAGATAGCGACAATCAGCCACGTATTTCCGCACGCTGTCCAAAACGTATTTGAAGTCAGCACCTTCGTGTAATTATCAAAGCCGACAAAACCGCTGCTGGAAAACCCATCGTGGTCCTGAAAACTCATGATGACTTGCGGGATCATCGGGTATACCACAAAGACAGTGAATAAAATTAAAGCAGGTAATGCAAAGATACAAATCGCCAGCCTATTTTTACGCATTCAAAACACCCCTGATTTTAATATGGAATCACCTCTCCTTTGCTGCAGAGAGGTGACTCCATGGTCTGTTATATTATTTATTTATCACTTGAAGAATTCGTTTGCTGCCCATGCTTTTTGGAAATCAGCAATGAAATCCTTGCCGGAATAAGAGCCTGTCAGAAGATTATCGCCATAGACGCCGTAATCAGCTGCTGTTTTGCTGTCCATCGCGTTCAAGAAAACGGTCGCGATTTTTGTGGTTGCGTTGTTGTAGAATTCAAGGTTCTTGTCCATAAGAGCCGACTTGCCCTGAACATCCGTGCCGGGATCAACGTTGGTGTTGGATCCTTTGCTTCTGTAGAACTCGGCTTCCATCGAGACACAGAACTCAGCGAGCTGCACAGCTTCCGCAAGGTGTTCGGATTTGGCGTTAACAGCATAGCCGTTTGTGGGCGAACCCCAGAACTGTGTCACAGTCGCCGGATCGACATTCTCGGAAAGCTTAGGCCACAGCATCAAATCGATATTCGCGTCTTTTGCCAGATTGGGAACTTCCCATGTGAATCCCCAGAACATAGCGGAACGGCCGGATGTAAACATCTCCAGAGACGGGCCGTAATCGAGGTTGGCAACGCCATCCGGGAATGCGCCCATTTTGGCCAGCTGTGCAATTTTATCAGCCGCTTCAAGACAAACCGGATTGTTGAAGTCAGTTTCGTTGGTTAAAAGCTGTTGTGCAACCGTGGGATCAATCAGCTGAATAAACGTTTGAACCAGATAAAGCTGCGGTGCCCAGCCGCCTTTTCCCATCAGCGAGATCGGTGTAACGCCTGCGTCTTTAAATTTCTCACAAGCGGCCACGAGTTCGTCCCAAGTTGTCGGCACTTCCACGTTATTATCGGCGAAAATCTGTTTGTTGTAATAAATGCGGGGAGTAAAGTACGTATCAGCACCGGAGGAGATGCAATAGATATCTCCCTTGCCATTCTTTAGAGCATCAGGCACTGCATATTTGTCGATAAACCCGTCTTTTGTAATATAATCTGTTAATTCAAGCTGGTTGCCGGCGGTAATGATGGGATAAGCATAGTCAGACGTGCTGTACCATACATCCGGCAGGTCACCGGTAGAATTGTAGGTCTTCATCTTATTGGCCATATCCTCGCCGCCGCCGCCCGGTTCGTACTCCACCTCAATATTAGGCAGCGCGGTTTCGATATTCTTCTTGATGTAATCTTCCAGAATCGCTGTCTGATTATCATCAGTGCTTATACTGACTAATCTCAGCTTGACTTTTTCTGCGGGAGCATCGGTAGGGGCAACGGAAGCAGAAGCGGATACTTCTTCGCTGGCTGAAGCACTGGTGGATGGCACAGCAGGTGCACAAGCTGAAACCAACACTAAAACAGTAACAATAAGCAGCGCAAGGATCGGTTTTTTCATTTCTTTACCTCCAATTTTATATTTGCTTTTACGAAAGCTTAAGCCTGCTGACAAAGCTCCTTCGTACACGTTGAGAGAGCGATAGCGAGCCGACCGCACGGTGGGCTTTCCCCATGTTTGATGTGTAATTGCGATGGGATACACCCCACTGTGCAGTCACGCCGCTTCGCTCCTCAGCATGACATCCGGAGGAGTTTACCCATGAAGCCGCGCCCCATTAAAGCTGTTTTAATTCTAGTTGAATTAAAAATCTATTTGAAGAAACAATTGGGATATCCTTGAGTAAAAATCAAATAGGTTTTGCATATACATATAATTATAAACGAAAGCAAAGTAACAATTATCATATATATGGATAAAAATCTAATATAATCTCCCATATACAGAAAAGTAGATTTACCTTTCATTTTTGACAGAGTACAATGGATTTAAGTGATCGTTCACGGGAGGCATTTTTAATGTGGATGCGTGACATGAAGCTTAAGAACAAAATACTGTTAACAAATCTACTCGTGTTGGCTGTTGTTATTTCTGTGCTTATTATAACAAGCAATCAGATGTTTATATCCTATTTCATAGATGAAACTCAAAAGAACCTTGACAGAGAGCAGCAATTAATCGTTCAAAGTCTGGATACTATTTTTAACAGCACGGAGGACTACATTCGTCTCGTGGTGTGCGATTATAACCTGCAGCAAAGCATGATGCGGCTCAAGCAAGTTAAAGCTACCTACGCTTATCCCATCAGCAAGGTGCAAGTTTCCACCATTATGGGCGAAATCATGAGCAACTTTCTTAACCCGGTCACTCATATCATCGGTGCCGCCATCATAGAAGACGGAGAAGTGATCTACAGCGGCTATGACATCAGCAGCGGCTATGTGGAACAATCGCTGCCGCCAGCGTTTTTAACGTATATTAAAGACATGCAGCGGCCTGTTTGGTCGGGGCTGACGACGCTCGAATATGCGCATAGCCCATCGAAAAATGTCATCATTGTCGGTAAGTCTATCATAGATAAAAACACCGGTGAATACTTGGGTGAATGTGTTTTTTTTGTTGATGAAGCAATCATTGAAAACTCATTCAGTTCGGTAAAAAACATTAACAGCAATTTGTACATAACCGATTACGCGTATAAAATCATATCCTGTGCTGATAGAGATGATATCGGCCAAAGCCTTGGCCGTGTGGTTAATAATAGCAACTTTGAAACACAAACGCTGAATAAAGCCAGCGTCACGTTCGCAGGAGCGGATAAAAACGTTTACGCCATTACCGATTATCCGCGCATGAAATGGTACATTGTCGACACGGCATCATATGAAACCGCAGCAGAACAAAGCAACCGAACAAATATGATGATTCTTTTTGCGGGTCTTGGGTGCGTTTGTATTTATTTTTTGTCCTCGTTTCTGATTGATTATACGATGATTAAGCCTATTAACAACATCGCAGAAAGCATGTCTAAAGTGGGCAACGGTGATTTGAGCATCAAGGAGACCAGGCACTACAGCGGAGAAATGCAGATCATTGCAAGCAATTTTAATGCGCTGATGGATAAAATTCGATCACTCATTCAGGAGGTTTACCTTCAGCAAAAGCAGCATCGCGAAAATGAGTTTAAAATACTTCAGGCACAGATTAATCCGCATTTTTTATACAACACCATAGAAACGATTATATCGTTTATAACACTCGATATGAAAAAAGAAGCCACCACGGCTGCCATGTCGCTCGCTGAGTTTTATAAGCTGAGCCTGAGCAAGGGCAAATCGATCATTACGGTGCAGGATGAAATTAAGTTGATTTATAACTATATCCAAATACAAAAACTGCGTTACGAAGATTATTTCGATTTTCAAGTTAACGTCAAAGATTTAGATTTCTGCTATATCCCAAAACTCACTCTGCAGCCGCTTGTTGAAAACGCCATTTATCATGGTATTAAAGAAGGAAGCCACCCGGGCAAAATCATTATCACCGGTTATGAGGAAAATGGGCTGGCTGTTTTGGAGGTTTTTGACAATGGTGTTGGCATAGACGCCAAAAAAATCCCGCAGCTGCTGAGTGAGGAGAGGCCGCATCATTCTGATTCTTTTGGTTTGGCGAATGTCGATCAGAGAATTAAACACAAATACGGCCAACAATTTGGGCTGCGCATTGAAAGTGAGAAAGGCCGCTATACCAAAGTGATTGTGACCTTGCCCATCAATAAAAGCGAGGTGTGAAATCGAAGATGAGAATACTGATTGTTGATGATGAAAAATATTTCCGCAAGGCCTTGATCGTCTCAGTTGATTGGGCATCGATTGGGTACGAGGTTTGCGGCGAAGCTGAAAACGGTATCGACGCACTGCAAAAGGTTGAACTGCTGCTTCCGGATGTGATTGCCACTGATATTAATATGCGCTTGATGGATGGCCTTGAGTTTATCTATCAGTTAAGGCGCCTCAAACCGGATATTAAAATCATCGTGATTTCCGGCTATGATGATTTTGATTATGTGAAGAGATCGCTTGTGCTTGGCGTATGCAATTACATTGTCAAGCCGGTCGACCCTGTTGAATTTACAAAAACTCTCGTTGATATTTCAGAGATGATTCAAAAAGAATGCAACCTGCAAGACCGCATTGACACCCTGCGCAGCAGCCTGAATTCGACAATCGCCGTTTTAAAGGCACAATATATTTCAAAAATTCTTATGGGTAATGTCCCGTCCGATCAAAATGATATTGATACCATACTCACAGATAATCGGATTGCGTTGACCCAGCCTCCTTTTCTTGTGATTTGCATCGAAGTATCGCCTTTGCAATCGGAAAAATGGACATCAGATGATCAAAAACTATGGGTATATGCGGTAGAAAACATCACAGATGAATTGCTGTCAGAAAAATACCCGTGTGAAACATCCATAGAAAATCTTCGGCGTGTCTACGCAATTATCTGTTACAATGGCAACGAAATGCGGCTGCAGGGGCTGCTCAATACACTCTGTTGTTTTATTCTGGACAATTTCAAGCTTTCGGTTACGGTGGGGGTCGGCAATCCCCGGTTTGCCCTTCAGGATGTGCACAGTTCCTGCAAGGAAGCCGTTTTCGCTATCAGCAACTGTCTGCCCCAAAACACAAGTGATGTCTTATTCTACAACCGCATCAGCTCTGTGAATTTTTTAAGCAATCGCGCGGCCATTTATGACAAAAATGAGCTGCTTATGCAAATGCGGCTGGGGAACATTGATGTCTGTATCGAAATCATTCAAAAGCTTCGCACCGCGCTTATCGAATCACATGCCACCATACAATTGGTTCATGTCACTCTGGTGGAAATACTGTCTGCGTGTATTGAATACAGCAATGAAAACTCAATCTGCTTAACGGATCAGATCACCAATTCTTTCTCATCGCTGTTCAATGAGGTTATATCCTCTACAGACACACCCGCACTTTTTATAAAGATAGAAGACACTCTGAAACAGCTCATTCAAGACGTGCATAAGCGCAATTGCGAAAAAGTATCCAGCATTGTACAAAAAGCCATCGGCATTATTCATGATAATTACCGGGATGATGAGTTGACCATAGAACGCATTGCTCAAAAGATGTTCGTCAGCTACGGATATCTTTGTTTTCTGTTTAAAAAGGACATGGGCCAAACCATAAACGACTACATCACCGACTATCGGATGGAAAAAGCCAGACAATTGATGCTGAGGGAAGAGATGACGGTTTGTGATGCGGCGGCGCGTGTGGGGATATCAAGCCCGAATTATTTCGCCAAAATTTTCAAGAGAAAATTCAATATGCTGCCGAGCGACTTTCTTAAAGCAAGGAAAACAAATTGAGACGATCTAAGCCACAAAACTGGTTACCATTGCACCTTGAGCGAGCGCTTCTTATCGAATGCATTTAAGCTAACTAAGAACGTTTTTAGGCTTCTCCTATAGAGGAGATGCTCAGGTTGTCGGAAAGGTACATATGTCATTCCGTTGGAGCGTAAGCGATCGAGGAATCCCCTCTGCAAAGCGTATTTCATGGGATTCCATTCCACTTCGTAGTCGACAGGCTCGGAATGACAAAACAGGGTTTATCGATAGTCTGGGCTTCTCCTTTGAGGAGAAGCTATCGCCGATAGGCGACTGATGAGGTGTTCGATTTGTCTGCCATTTTGTAAACCTCATCCGGTGCTTAGCACCACCTTCTCCTCTAAAAGAAAGCTTTAATAAATGATACTATTTATATCTTAGATAATCGGGGTATTCTTTAGACAATTGCAGCGCTAACCCCCTTTGTTTGATACGCCTTCATATTAAACCACATGCATTTCTTTTCTCCCGGCTGTATTTTGCAGCACGACCCTGCCGCCGCTGCTTCTTCCAGCCCCCAAACCCTGTCGCTCCTTGGCAAAAAACCGAGAACATACGTGTTTCCATATCGGGGGTAGCCTTCATCGCCGTTTGTCACGTGCCAAATGACGTTGTGCGGCAGCGCGTTCACATCCCAGGTCATTTCCATGCATATATTTTTTTTGTTATTTGTAATCGTCGTTATGCCTTTTTCAAGGTGATTCACTTCGATGCATTCATCCGTGCCCGCACCTTCCCTAAGAACCATGCGAAGATCCACCGTATCTCCGTTCTTGCCTTCTAAGTATGGCCACATGCCGGCCGCACCGGGTTCAAAGCGTGAACGGGGTGATGAATAATAGGCCTTCACATCGCCGCCCGGCATATCGATAACACAGCTTTCGTCAATAAAGTTTGACCCAAAGTTCGGGTGAAAGCCCCATTGATAATCGAGCTCCACGCGGCCGGTGTTCTCTGCGGTTTCATGAATGTACAGTGTGGCATCGTGCGCTCTGAGGGAAATTTCCTTATCGATTCTGAAGGGCGTTTTTGTCGTCTTGACGGTAAACCTCAGAATTACCTCCTCCGGCTCATCCTTGATGACTTGATACTCCCAAGGCAGATACCACAGCTCGCCGTATTGCGGGATTAAGGCATTCTTGTAGGTGCAGGGTGTGCCCACATTCGGGAAGCATTCGAACCAGCCCCCGGTATACCAGTCGGTCAGCATTTGGGTGTCTTTCGGGGATGCTGCCATCTTTGCTAAACAGCTTAACCCCAAAGGAGATCTCCAAACAAAATCGATATCCCTTTCCTTTAAATTGAATTCTATGATTTCCGCACCCTTGTCGGCAAGTATGCATATGCGGAGCTTTTCGTTCTCCAGCGCGATCGTTCGCAGCCCCATCAGTGAATACTCAGCAAACCGGCAGCCGTGGTTTCTTTCGCTTTGATAAAGCATATCTCCCCCCTAAATGCCCGTCATATCTTCTCAATCAATACGCCGCCGACAATCCGTCGCGCTTCGACCAGCGCTTCCGCACGGACGGTATATTCCGAGGCATACAGCAGCTTCCCGCCGCATGCTGCTATCGAGCTGACATCTCGCGACTGTTCGATCATTGTTATGGCAAGATCAGCCTTCTCCCGCTCTTCATCGTCTGCCGAAAGCTTCATGGTAGCGGCTTTCTGAAGAACCAGCTCCTGCTGTATGCCAAGTATCTGTCGAAGCGTCTCAACAGCCTTGTCGGGCAATCTGCTTCTGTCCACGCCACCAGCCAGTATTTCGGCCTTCAGCAGGCTATCAAAGCAGTAGCCGTAATTGAATGGGTGCACAATATGCGGTGCATCCGGCAAAGTCGGCGGCCACTGGCCATCCGAATTGTACGAGTTTGTCAGATGGTACCATGCTCTTTTCAGCGTCTCCTTGTTCATGGACGATCCCATGGCATTCAATTTTTCCCGTACAAGATCCTGCCAGGCGCGAAGCATTCTGGCCATGGGCGTATTTGCCCAGGTGGAAGCCTTCGCGCCATGCCATGCACAGTCATCATCGAAATAGATGGTATCAGGGATCGGTTCGAGCCCATTGCAGGCCTGATCAAAATTAATGAACTCTCCCATCTTGCTGACCTCGGTGATCAATCGGATCAGATTGTCCTTCGATTGGGGTGTCCTTTCAAAAACGTTGTCGGGCTTATTCTGAAATTTAAGCCGGAACCAGCCGTTTGTGCCCACATATTCCGCATCGTCGGCAAAAATGATCAGCGCGCCTTCCGGTTCTCCGGGCGTTTGTTCGGAATATTTGGAGATAAGGCTAATATACTCTTCAAAGCTGTAGCCTTTCATGCCCATGAAATACCTGACTGCAAACTGCGCAACGCGGTCGGTTCTCAGAAACATGCGCAGGCTGTTGTTTTCCAGCCCGTCAATTTTGTCAAACGGAAAATGAATCGCCTTTTCATGGCCGGGTAGATCATATTTAAACGCAAAATTATAAAAGGCCGGTTCCTTGCTGAATTCTTTATCGTATATCTCCGGGCGCTGAGGCGTGCCATCTGCCGTGCATGAGCGGCTGTAGGCCTCGAAGTCTCCGATCATATTTTTGTAGCCGCATTCAGCAACCTGCTGCGGTACATAGCTTCTCCAGCCGCATTCAGGATTCCAGAAGCTTTTTGGCTGCATTCCAAGATACTGCATGTAGACTTTATTGGAAAATTGGATTGACCAGACACCATCTTCCTTCGGGAAGTTGGGCAGCATGGGGTGCGCATACGGCGACCCCATAAATTCGCACATGCCGGATGATATAGCCGCTTTAAGTTTATCCAGAACATCAGGGGTGATCACCGCGATTTGCTCAATGGTATAGCCCGAGGCTTCGAATACATACTTTGTGTCCGGAAAGTATTCTTTCATTGTATCCAAAATCAGCTCATAACTTCCACGGATGACAAACTCGTATTTATCGGGCGTCAGATAGGCGTAATTCAAATTAGCATGGAAAATTGCTATATACTTCATTGTTGGCTCCCCCTCATATTTCTAGATTTTATACTCTATTTATACTATTTATATTCAATAAGTAAATGGAAATTTGCGTTGCGTATATGGTATAATGTTAGATGGTAATCCACGCGCGAGGAGGCTTCCATGTTTGAACTTGTATGGAACGCAAAGAAGGAATGCACCGACCTGAATGTTTGTCAGTTCGGCATTGAAAACTGCGAACCGCTGCATGCCTATGGCCCCGCAGTCAGAGACCATTTCCTTATCCATTGTGTGCTTGATGGCAAGGGGGTTTTTCATAGCGGCAACGAACACTATCATATAAACAAAGGCCAAGGGTTCCTGATCTATCCCGACACCGTTACATTCTACCAAGCTGATGAACAAGAGCCGTGGTCTTATGCGTGGATCGGGCTTCAGGGCGTTAAAGCCGAATATTACCTCAAAAGTGCCGGGCTCAGCGGCGATTCACCTGTTTTCAACTTTCAGGATGCGGAAAGAATAAACGGTATCATCACAAAAATGCTTTCCGTCAGCATTATCGATACGCATGGTGAACTGGTGACGCTCAGCTGTTTGTACGATTTTCTGGCGCTGCTGACTCAAACGGGGAACACCGGCACAAACCAGAAAGCGAGACAAAACCGCAGTGAATTATACATACGCAAAACGATTGAGTATATGGAAAAGAACTACTCAAGACATCTGGAAATCGAGGATATTGCGCAGGCTATCGGACTAGACAGGAATTACCTTGGGGTCATATTCAAAAAGGGCGTTAACATGACGATGAAAGAGTTTCTGACGGCTTTTCGTGTCAATCGGGCATGCGAGCTGCTGGAAGACAGCAAGCTAACAATCGGAGATGTTTCCCGATCTGTGGGTTATGATGATCCATTGCTATTCTCTAAAGTATTTAAAAAAATAAAAAATGTCTCGCCGTCTATGTTTCGTGACAGCATTCCATTTTGAGCAGCCAATTCTAATTGATAACATCAAAAACCACCCCATAGAGTTCATATGACAGACATCGGGGCCAAATTTTTTACGCGAAACCAAAGCATAAGGCTTCTATCTTAATAACCCTTTCACCACGTCCTTGGCGTCGGCCGATACAAGATTACGCTCCCTTGACTTGCTCGAAACCAAACTCGTGGCTGACGATACACTTCACGTCTATGGCACCGCTCGCAATAGCGTTGACCGCCACCGAATATAGGTTACGGATAACGGTATCGTTTTAAAGCTGACCTACCTTGCCCATCAGCTTCATGTTCCCGTGTTGTCAACACTTAAAATAAAGTATTGACATATTTAATTCACTACTATATATTCTTTAGTAGTGGTAATAATACTGTACAGAACAAGAGGTAGCCGATGAATATTCAATACAAGAAAGGCGTGCTCGAGCTGTGTGTTCTTTCGCTGCTGAGCAAACGGGATTGCTATGGTTACGATGTTTCCGAATACCTGTCTCAGCACGTTGATATTTCGGACGGAACGGTTTATCCCATTTTGCGCAAGCTGAAAAGCGACGGCATGGTCACCACTTACATATCCGAGGTAAGCGGCGGACCGCCAAGAAAGTACTACACATTAACGGATCTCGGCCGCAAGGAGTACGCGGCAGCAAGGAGTGAATGGCTCAGCTTTGCAACAACGATTATGGGTCTGCTGAAGGAGGATAGAGATGAATAAACAGGAATACCTTGACACACTGACCAAGGCGTTAAAAATGAACAAGGTTAACGAAATCGATGAGATTTTATCAGAGTATGAGGAACATTTTGCGTACAAAATCGCCGATGGCTATACCGAGGAAGAGGTTTGTGCCAAGCTCGAAAAGCCGGAAGTCATCGCAAAGCAATTTGTATACGACGGCGGCGCGGCGGCAACAGGCAAGCAAAAAGGTATTGCTGCAAAGGCGGGTGTGTGCCTGCTTGATGTCATCATGGTCATGCTCGGCATTTTGCTTTACAGCTTCATTCTTGTGCTCGGCGCGGCGGCTGTGGGGTTGCTGGCATCCGGCATCTACTTGCTCGTTGGCGGCGGAATTGCCACTCTGCCATTGCCCATGATGTCAGTTTCCGGCCGATTGTTGTTGGGCGTTTCGATGATTGGGCTGGCGGTGCTCGCCGCAGCCGGAACGGTTTACTACACACTGTTTGTAAACCAGCTTGCGCGCGCCTATCGCCGCTGGCATAAAAATGTGATGACGGGCCGCATTAGCCCTGCGCTTTCCACATCGCCCAAGCTTAGCGGCAAAATGAAGCGCAGGCTCCGGGTCATCACACGGGTGTCGCTGTTCGTATTTATCATCGCGTTTATCATCGCGTATGTGCTCATGAGCATCAGTGCAAATTCTATGGGGTTCTGGCACGTCTGGCACTGGTTTAATTAGAAAGGCAAAGAAATGATAAAAGGTATCTCAACCGTCGCGAACAGCCAAATCGGCCTCGCTCTGTTTGGTAAACTCTTTAAACGTCCGGGTATCGGCCATCTCGTGCAAACGCTATGGGGTTCTGGCAAATTCGGCACCGGTTGGATCAGAAAGGACCATCGAATGAATACAGTGATTATAACAGGCGCAACGAGCGGCATCGGCCTTGCGGCGGCCCGCGCCCTGCTAAAGCAAAACTTCCGCGTGATCGGCATTGGCCATTCACAGATAAATTGCATAAACGCAAAAGCAGAGCTGCTAAAAGAGCTCCCCGCTGCCGATTTAACCTACTATTGGGGCGATCTCATGCAGCAAAGAGAAGTCAAGCGTATTGCCGAATGCCTTGCGGTTCATCTTAAAGAGCGCTGCGAAGGCCGGCTTCATGCGCTGATCAACAATGCCGGTTGTACAAGAAGCTGGTACACAACAACCGAAGAAGGCTACGAGCAGCAATTCGCGGTGAATCATCTTGCGGGCTTTATGCTGACCCATTATATGATGCCTTATTTAACAAACGGCGGCGGCCGCGTGATGATGACGGGCAGCGGCTCTCATAAGCATATGAAAATCCATTGGCAGGATGTGATGTTTCAAAAGCGATATCATCCCCTGCTGGCATACAAGCAATCAAAGCTATGCAATATGCTGTTCGCCCAAAGCCTAAATAGGCATTACGCGCCGTTCGGCATCAAAGCATATGTGGTCGACCCGGGGTTGGTGGCAACGGATATCGGCTTTAAGCAAACGGGCGGGCTCGTCAGCCTTGTATGGTCTATCCGCAAAAAGCAGGGCGTTGCCCCGGAAGTTCCCGCAAAGACGTATGCATTCCTTTGCAGCGCTCAGCCGCCCGAAGACCATTTGTACTATTATCTATGCAAAAAGGCACCTTACAGCAAACAGGTGACTGCCGCCAATGCCGATCGGCTGTTTGCGCTCTGTGAAAAACTCTGCAACATTTCGTTCGGAACGGAGGAATTGATATGAATGTATTAATCACCGGCGCAGCGGGCGGCCTTGGCAGAGCGTTCGCGGTAGAATGCGCAAAACGCAGCTACAATATGCTGCTGACAGACATCAACGGCAGTGGGCTTGAGGCCATAAAGCAGGGGCTGCAGTGTCAATACGACGTAGAGGTGCACACCTTCCCATGCGATATCACCCGCGATAACGCTGTTGATGACATGATGGACTTTGCAAGGCAGAACAATATCCGTTTTGACATGCTGCTCAATGTGGCCGGTGTTGATTTTGAAGGCGGGTTTACGGTGCGTCAATCCAAGCAGCTTCTCGATATTGTAAAGCTCAACATCGAAGGCACACTCAGGGTCACCCATGCGGCGCTTAATCAGCGGCGCAAGCACAGCCGGTTTCATATTGTCTTTGTGTCCAGCCTGGCTTCTATGTACCCCATCCCCCTCAAGGCCACTTATGCCGCCTCCAAGCGTTTTCTTTTGGATTTTTCCATTGCGCTGGCATGCGAACTCAAGCCGGAGCAGGTATCCGTGCTGTCGCTGTGCCCCGGCGGGCTTTGCACCACCGACGAAGCGATGAATGGCATCATCTCACAAGGTTTTTGGGGCAACGCCACAACAAACCGCCTGGAAGCCGTCGCGCATCAAACCATCGCACGCGCGCTGCACGGTCGTAAGCTGTATGTGCCGGGTATCGTTAACAGAACTTTCAGCGTTCTTGGCAAGCTCGTTCCTGCAAGGATCGTCGCAAAACTTCTTTATGGAAGGTGGATCAAGGCGCAAAAGAAATGGCTGGTGACTTAATGCATGGCTATTAAGCTAAGTCAGCAAAACGTAATGGGGCTGACTGAGTTGCTGCAAAAAGCAACCTGTCGAATATTCCGCCTCCCGTACACCTGCGGTTGAACCGGTAACAGTACTCATCCAAGCAGCTCTGCAAATGCTTTTTGCCCAACCCGTGCAAAGTACCAGACACAAAGGCCTTTTCGTTGCTGACTATGATATGCAACCATTTGAGCATATGACAAGTCAATAAAAAAGGCCAATACAAGACTGATGATTCATCCTAATAGCCATGATAAATATTAATGTATAAATTAACCGCACGCTGGGCATAAAATAATAGGTTCAGTGTCATCCGTTATTTCGATTTGCATAGAATCACAAGTTTTACGTATCGCCGTATGTTGAAGTTGGCAAAAACAAAAGGGTTTTATGCAGGCTCAAAAGCTTAAGGCAAGCTATAATCGTCGGGTTACCGGAGGTTTAAAGCGAAAAAACCTCTATGAACAAATATAAAAGGAGGTTTTCACCATGATGATAAGGCGCCGTCTGAAATTGTTTCTTGTATTGATTGTTGGTGTTCTGGTTATGATTCAAATCATGTACTGCATCGATACACCCGACATATCCTTTGCCGCAAGCGGCATCATATATTATGTTTCAACGAGCGGAAACGACAACAACAACGGGTCATTCGAAACACCCTGGAAGACGATACAAAAGGCATGTCATTCTGTTATTGCCGGAGATACGGTGTGTATATTAGCAGGAACCTATAAAGAGAAAATTACTGTGCCGACATCCGGTACGTCAGGCGCGTATATTACGATTCAGAATTATAATAACGACACCGTCATTGTTGATGGTTCAGAAGGAAACGGCGATGGCGTTATTAATATCACCAATAAAAGCTACGTGAGAATTAAAGGGCTGGAAATATGCAACAGCACCGACGGAGATCCCCCTGCGGGCATTTTTGTGTCAGGATACGGGTCTGGCATTCAGATTCTGGGTAACAAAATTCATAACATTGAATCGTCACGAGATGCGCATGGCATTGCCGTGTATGCAACGAGCGGCTCGCAGTCTATAAACAACTTGATTATTGACGGCAACGAAGTTTATAATTGCCGATTAGGATCTTCTGAAGCTGTTGTGGTCAACGGCAATGTTGACGGTTTCAGAATTACCAACAACCGCGTGCACGACAATAACAATATCGGTATCGACTGTATTGGCTTTGAAGGAACCGCACCCTCGAACGATCAGGCCCGAAATGGTATTGTTTCCGGGAACACGGTTTATAATTTGACGTCGAAAGGCAATCCCGCATATGGCAACGACACTTGCGCTGATGGTTTGTATGTGGACGGAGGAACTCAAATTACGATCGAGCGCAACAGGGTGTATAACTGCGATATCGGCATTGAAGTTGCCAGCGAGCACCAAAACAAAGCCTCTGATTATATATTAGTAAGAAACAATGTTGTTTCCGGTTGTGAATTGTATGGCTTATGCTTTGGTGGTGCCGAATCAAGTAATGGCTATGCGCAAAATTGTACTTTTGTGAACAACACCTTTTGCAATAACGCAATAACCGTTCAAATACAGAAGGCACAGAATAATATTCTTGCCAATAATATTTTCTTCGGTGGTACGCTTCGCGAAGGGAATGCTGCAGCCAATACGTTTAACCATAATATATGGTACGGGGATTCAAAGCCCAGCGGGCTAAGCGCAACGGATAAATATATCGATCCTCGTTTTGTAAGCAGCTTGGATTTTCATTTACAAGCGGCTTCTCCCGCCATTGATGCCGGTGACCCTGCAATAACCACAGATACAGTCGGAACAGTGGATTATGAAGGATCGACCCGCATGATGGTCTTGGCTGTTGATTGCGGCGCATATGAATACAATTCCGGTATCGTTGTGACACCGGCACCGACCGTGGTTCCGACACCCACGCCCGCTCCGACACCCTCGCGTACGTCAATACCGACACCCTCGCGTACGTCAATACCGACATCCGGCCCGACGCCAACACGTACGCCAACCCCAACACCCTCGCCGACGCCAAGCGCAACGCCGTCTGCGTTCCCCGCACCCGCATCAATAAAAGCAGTAGCGCTTTCTTATAACAGCGTAAAAATATCCTGGGATGCTGTGAAAGGTGCTGTGAAATATCAGCTGTATCGTGCGGCTTCTGGAACGGAGTCTTATTCATTGATAGCGACGACTTCTTATACAGACTTTACCCATACAAGCGTCGCAGCCGGAACCTGGTATAACTACAAGGTTCGCGCGTACCGGTTATCAGGCGTTACGAAGGTTTATAGCCCTTTTTCAGCGGTTGTTTCCATTCGCACTGCATTGGGAGCGCCAAGTGCCGTATCGGCAACCCGGATTTCTTCCGGCAACATCAAGCTTGCCTGGGGGGCTGTCCCCGGCAGTACAAAATATGAGGTGTGGCGTTCCGAATCGATACTTGAGCCCTTCACGCGGCTAGCCATAACAAGCAGCAACTATTATTACGATACAAAGCTCAGTGCTTCCACGGTGTATTACTACAAAATACGGGCCTATCGTTCGGTTTCAGGCAAAGCTGTGTATGGCGATTATTCAGCCTTTTTTGTGCTTCAAACAGCATATTGATAATTCGTTCAATACGCCTGCATGCACAATGCGGGCGTATTGATTTTGCATCATTTTTTATCGCCTTTTTAATTTGTACGCCATAGCCGTGCTATCATGCTCTTCATCGTTCCCCTATTCTGATTTGTCCGGCCGTTTTATGCTGAATGATGGCTGCTCTGCTGTTTCTTCTGTGTTTGGCGCGTCCGTTCTGCGGTTCACTGATTCTCGTTCTTGCATTCATCACCGAGAATATGCCGTCGGTTTTCGTCACGCCAACCGGCTGTGCGCACAGGATATGATATTGCAGTGAATTCAGATAATACCTCATTCGCAACCATGCGACCAAATACATCAAGAAACTGCCGATCAGAAAACCAAAACCAATATAATTATTATTCACATAAGACAGCGCTATGGTGCTGATAATACCGGTAAGCATAAATACCAAGGATGTCAAAAAGGCTCCCTTGTTATCAGCAAAATACAAAAGGATAAGGAACAGACTATTCGCGATTGCATACAACCCATAGCCGATACACAGTATCCGGTATATGCTTAACGATGTCTCATTCAATATCATGGAGCTTGGCAGCAAAAGAAAGCCCCCGACGATAATAAATAACATTGTTGTGATAAACTGTTTTTGTGCAAGATAATAGATTTCTTTCTTGAGCACCTGAATCATTTCCATCTCAGCTAATTCGATATCCTTTAACGTTCCTCCGTTATTATAAAGGAAAAAGTAATGCTTATATTTTGGATAGAAATTGGCTTCTAAGGACGTTACAAATCCAATTGTGGTGGGGATGACCGATAGAAACGCAATAAATGCAGGAACATCATAGAGTGGCGCGTCATGAAAAAGGCCAAATGCCTGCCTGCCGTATGGGCCAAACCAAGCGATGACCAAATGACCAAAGGCGCCTATCGACATGAACACGCCCATAAACAGCAGCGATGGATACCTGCTAATCCACTTCAAAAAGGCAATTGAGCTGCCTTGCCCTTTAGGAAAGTACCGATGCATTAATACAAAGAAACCAGACATGATCGTTCCGTATCCAATAATCAGCGCACAAAGCAAAGCGATGATTGTATTGATTTGCGCGATGATGAAAAGAAATCCGGATAGTATTGAAACAACAACGCCGATAAAAAACCATAACAGTATTCTGCGGTAGTTTTTAAGTGCGGTTATATAGCTCACCTGCAACCAAACAACGATCAGCACACAAAAAAGAATATAGCATAAAGCTTTGTACGCCAGCGGCGCGGTTGTTAAGGCGAGAAATGTGCCATAACCAAGGCTGCCGATTATCAATAATATCGCGGAACTTCCGTAGAAAGACGGCAATATTTTCTCCGGTTCGTTCGTATACAGCATATCGGCTGTATACCGTGTCACCACCATTAAGAAGATGCTTGAAATTGTTAATGAGGCAATCAAGGTATGCGTTATCATGGCGACCAACGTATCTTGTGTGGCCACTGAGGCACCGCCGAGTGATGCAATATAGCGCATTACCAATAGCAGCAATATGCCAAGCAGCATTGGGCCGGTGCAAACAATACCGGCCACGCCATAGGCCTTTAAATTTCCCAATATACCTTTATGAACAAACAGCTTCTTGAGCTCGAATCCTATTCCAGCCATATCATTTGCGCCTTTCCGTATAATATAAGCTCTCATATGTTTTAATCATTCTTTTATGCGTGTAAAGCTTCATCATGCGCTGCTTGCCGGCTTTGCCCATAGAATGGCGAAGGCTTTCGCTGGTGCAAAGCTTGAGCATGGCATTTGTCAGTGCGGCTCTGTGCATGGGGGGAATGCAGATACCTGCCGCGCCAAATGTATCTTGCTTATCTCCTTCCACCAATTCTCTGCAGCTGCCAACGTCTGTTACCACGCAAGGCCTGCCGGCCGCCAGTGATTCAATAACGGCCAAAGGCTGTCCCTCAGATATGCTTGTCAAAATCGTAAAATCCAATTTTCCCAAGTATGCCTTAACATCTTTATTACCGACCAGATAAATATCCTTCACCTCAAGATTTGCAATTAACGCCACGCACTCATCATAATATTCCTTGTCATCCGTATCTCCCAGAATATGCAGCCGCGCCAGCGGGAAATCATGCTTGAGTTCCGCAAAGGAATAGATCATTGTCTTAATATCCTTTATGGGCGCTATACGAACAATCGCGCCAATATCAATGAAGCCATCCGGCACCTTCAACGGTATAACTGCAAATTTATCATAATCAATACCGTTTTTTACGACGAGGCATTTGCCCGGCGAGCAGCCCAATTGTATTTGCGTCTCTTTTGCCCTTTCAAACAGCGACGTGACAATATCCGCTTTGGAATAGGCGCATTGTGAAAGCATATGAAAAAGTTGAATCCATATATCTTTGAAAGCGGAACCAACCCACTTGGATCGCAGAATTTCTTCTTCACGTTCACGCGTATAAATTCCATGCTCGGTCAGAATAAACGGTTTTTGGTGCTTCCATTTGCCCATGGCACCTAATAAGCCGCCAAACCCCGTCGCGGTGGCATGGTATATATCCGCCATTGGGATTGGCTGCCCCATCAAATAGATTAATGGCAAAAACATAGACCGCAAGCAATAATACAATTCGGCGAAAGCGATGTTTTGAAGCTTGCTCATACAAAGCTGCTTCGTCATTTGCAGAAATTGCTCGCTCATCAAAAACGAAACCGGATTACCGGCTGTCTTGCGGAAGCATTGGAAAAGCATCTCCCAGTCCGGATCTGTCGCATTTATCAGGTTTTGTATATGACCGACTTCGTCAGGTGAAAACGTTGACCTGTTGCTTTTGATGGGCTGTTTTTTTAATGCGTAATCCAAAAACACCTCGTGTACACGAATCACATTCGGCGGAAGCTTGTATTTATAAAGCCCGCGGCTTTTTTCTGATGCAGCAATCGTCCAAAGAATAAACGAATGCTGCGGCATGGCTCTGATATAGCTGTCCGTCCAGCCGGATACCCCGCCTCGCACATAAGGATAGCATCCTTCAAGTATCATACAAATAATCATGCGCATTCACCCCTTCGTCGTTAGCTCTATGTCGCTGTCCGTGGCATGCAGCAGGTAAAGCCCGCCGCTTAAGGGCGACAACGTTGCGCCTTTTACGATGCTTATTTGACCAGCACGACACCGTATTAACAGCCACGCATCATCATATAACCCCCATAGCTTTATCGTTATCTTTCCATCTCCGATGATTTTCTCCACACGAAGATTGCAATATCGTTGAACGGACATGGCCGCTTCTTGCATGGTGAGATTCCGTATTCCTTTTGCAGAATCAAACAGCCAGTTATAATACTGATCGAGCGATTCCAGTGAATTCTCCCATCCCTTTGTTTGGCCATACTGAGGATCCAGTATGTTCGTTGGGTCCAAAATCAATGAATTCACATAGTGAAAATTGATTTCGTTAATTGCCAGCCACCTCGACTCATCATCAAAAGAACTGATGAGATGCGGGACATTGATAAGGCCATCATCACCAACATCGAATTCCTGCCCGCCCGGCAGCCCGTCTTGACATCCTAAATAGGAGCAAGAGATGGCTGTGATTTGCGGTATATCCTCCTTTATCATCTCTCTCGCTTCCTTTGATAAAATATACGAAGGGGCGATGTAGCTTTTAATATCCAATCGCGGAAACAGCTCTTTGCTAAAACGCAATGCTTCCGCCGTTGCCTTTTGCATATCATCGACTGAATTCCACTTTTTATAGCGCATTGTGCCGGGGTAATCAAAGTTTTGCAGAACGAGCGGCTGATGGTTATACCCCTGCAAGCCTATTTCGTGATTGTTATTCAAAAGCAGATCGCCGACGTATTTCATGCGGTCTGTGTTCTTTGTGGAAGCAAACGGGCCGACAACAGCATCATCATAAGTTTCCAGCAGCATACCGGTAAATGACAGATCGTATTTTTTCTCCAGCATCATCATGCTCTTAAGCCATATGTTGGTGTAAAAGCTGTCGGTGCTCATTTTATAGTCTCTGTAGAGCCATTCGTTGTAGCCATCTGATATGGGCGCCGGAAAATCATCGATTAAGAACATCGACGCATTAATAACCGGATAAACACACACATCGTCCAGCAGGCTGTAAACAGCGGCCACCAAGCCGCGGGACTGTTTTTGGCCAAAGGCATCGTTATTGTTGACAATAATTCTTCCTTTTCCGTATTCCTTCTCCCATATCAATGGAACCTCGGTGTCTCCTGCTGATTTTAGGTGTATCGTGCAAGAGCTGTCCAGCTGTTCAAGCAGCGCATAGCGATTATTGCTGCCCCAAATATACTCGTTGCCCTTGCCGCCCAGCATGAAGTCTGTCACGATCTGAACCTCATTGACATTTACAAATTGCGTATCGCCTTGCAGCATCCCGAGCTTACTGCTGATCTGCGACAGTGCAGCAGACGGCTCCATGGATACAGCGAATAAAAGCCTCCCCCCTTGATCAACCCAGTTGAACAGATCGGGCAGGTATTGCTGAACGGCTGATATATCCGCAAACGATAAAATAGCCGTTCTGTATTGGCTTAATTCCGGAAACATTGTCGATGCAATATCAGCATCATCAAAATTAACGCGCATGCTCGACAACACAAAATTTATATTTTGATTAATATCTTCACTATAAGCTTCATGTGAGTTATATAGCACAATACATTCTTTGGGTAAGTCTGGGGTCTCAGCGTTTAACGCAGTGCCCGAAATGTATCCCTTTGTTGCAGGAATGTTGTCGTATGGCATGCCCCCTTGTTTAACAAAAAGCAGCAGAGCCAACAAGAGCATACCCACGAGAGGTAAGAGAATTTTATTAAATCCATCATATTTTTTCACATTATACACCGCTTCTCACGCTCGTACCGGCCAGCATCTTTAGAATGTCGTCTCCGTACAGAAACTTTAATCTTTCCTTTCCTTTGACACTCCATTTGATAGGCATCATTTTAATTTTTCCAAGTATATTTTCTTTTTGCTGCTTGTTGTTGCTCTCCATATAAATTCGTATTCCGGCAAGCCAGGCATTTTCATCCTCAGGCCAATTCTGCGTTAACGTTTGAAATGCTTGCTCTGCCCCGGCATACCGATGCAGTGCGGTATCATTTTCGATAATTTTAAAGTATGTCTCTTTATCATAAGGCTCAAGCTCTATCCTTTTATACAGCAGCTGCATGAGAAGCATCCGCTGCTTGCCGAGCAAATGGCCCTCGAGCAAGCCGCTGCTTAAATACCTGTTAAGCGTATCAATGTAATCATCAAGCAAAGCGATGTCTGACGGATGGCGCTTTACCAGTGCAGATTTATGCTGTATTTCCAGCTCAAAGCCTCTTTGAACTTCAATGATCGTCGTTGCGGCATAGTGCGTGACCTCAACGTCTTCATTTAAACGGGCAAGCTTAAGTAAATCGAGATATTGGGCCGGTTCACGATGCAAAATATCAATCATCACTTTTCGTCGTGTCTGTGCATCATTAATGAGTATCGCCTCTTCCAGAGGAACAACAGCGCCGGGCTTATCCGCTTCGTCTATATCAATCTTGGCATATCCGCCATTGCGGTAAGCCGGTAACTCCGAGGAATTATCATAAGTACCGCGCTTATTATGGCTTGTCATCTCCGCAATTTTACAACAGATAACACCAAAAACCGGGATCAATAATACCATTGGCAGCAAGACAAGTTTTGCCCGATTATGACGCAGCCTTGATAATAGGAAGTAAACACCACAGCAAAATAAATGTATACACAGTATCATTCGTATCGCATGATCATCCATATCGTTACCCCTGGCATTGCCTTTCCGGAACAGCCATCCCGTTAACAGGCGTGCATAAAATTCCGTTTTTTAAAAACCTGTCGATTGCCCGAACCATGCTCTCTTGCTCAGCTTGGGATAATAGGATGTATATATCCCCATCCGCTCCCTGTCCGATAACATCCGTTGAGCGTATCCATTTTTCAACGATGTAATACAAAGCGGTTATATCTTTGTATCGGTTATCAATTCGCAGCAGTTGATAATTGGCAACATTGTCAGCCCGCATTCTTTGCTTCGCCGCGAGTATATCTTCAAACGGGTCATACTTGTAGATACGCGTTCCATCGATGAATATTTTTTCTTCTATCGCTTTGTGATAATTCAGCGCACGAATCAAGGAATCTTTGATCAGCCCGCACAGCACTTTTATTAGATTATAATAGTAAGTTGTCATTTGTTCATAACGGGCCTCGTTAATCATAATGAGAGCCGTAATTTTCTCATGGCTGAATACCGGGGCACAATATGCAGGATAACCGTCAATGAGTTCTTTGTTACACCAAATTTCGTCCCGCTTTACTTCATTTAACATGGGGCTGAATCTGGTCAGCTTAATCGATTTCTTGATCTTATTGTAAATATTCTTCGAGCTGACCCAGAGCCTCGCATAAGTCGCATTTTGATTGACAGTGTAGATACAAATCGTTTGGTTTTGCAGCAGTTCCTCTAAGATGACAACGGCTTCATGCATCACCGAATCAGGAAGGATATTATCCAATCGCTTTGTTATGTTATAAATTCTGCCGAAGCTGTCTCTGTAGCTTAAAAGCTGATCCTTATACTGTCTTTTGTTTTTCAGCGTCTGATCGTATAATTCGTACAAAAAAATATACCGTTCTTCCATTGTGAGCCGTTGTTCTTTTTCCAGTTCAAGCACGCTCACGCTCCTGTCCTTCACATAACCGGTAATCACACCCGCGGCGAAATATATAAGGAACGGCAGCCAGTTATCAATGTTGTAGAACAATAATCTCCAATCCAGCTGTGTACCAAAATAACTCAGCATGCACGAAACAACAGCCAACAATACGGCAATCATGCCAACTTTTACTCCATAAAGGCTTCCGAATAACACAACAAACAGCAGCCTGAAATCAACATAGCGGTATTGAATATCCGTTGATGACAGGAAGTTTAAAAATTGCATGAGGGCAAACCCGAGAATTAATTCCAGCGTTGTTAAAACAAAATGATTCTGTCTGATCTTTTGAAAGAGCCTTCTAAAACATGATACTCTTATGGAGTTGACTTCTTCGAATCTTCTTATGGTAATGCCCATTTGGTTTGCAATATGATGATACGCAACCCAATTGTACAATTCAGATGCCGTCTCCGCTTGCATATGCGGAGCAACACCGCTTTCAATATTGGTAAACTCATATTCAAAATCAGCAATCTCTTTTCTTATCAATCCCGCTAACTCATACAATGTCAGCGGGCAGGCGCTTCCCACATTAATCACGCCAATGGGGAGGTCATATCCATCGTCTATCAGCTTCACAATCAACGAAACCAAATCTGTATCTTTGATGAAATCACATTGCTGACCGGGTAATCCGTGAAAGATATATTTTTCTTTACGCACATGATGGGCATATATGTCTGCCAGCATAGAATTGGAAACACTATCCCCATACAAATACGGAACATGCATAACGATTGTATTCAAGCCGAATTTTAGCCTGTAATGCTTAACGAGACTTTCACCGGCTGCCAATATCTGGCCGTTGCTGTCAACCGGACTAGGGACGCAGCGCTCATCGATGTTATCGTTGCCCGCATACACCGCGCCGGATGACACATATATAACTTGAGATACATGATGCTTGGCACACAATTGCAGGCATCGATCCAGATCCTCAATGCCTCCCGTTTCAATTCGCTTTTGTTCACCCCTCTTCGCCAAGAAGATAACGACATCGAAACTGTATGAATCGAAAAGTTTACTGAACAAAGTGTCATTTGGCGCACATGGAAAAACAGCGGCTTTCTTAGAATAATTCTTCTTTTCGATATATGTCGACGCGATAACGACTCTGTTTCCGTCGGATAGCTGATTGCAGAATTCATCAACCAAATTAGAAAGATCGCCTGTCAGCAATAAATCCATACGATATCCTCATCATTGCGAATGTAACACCCGACTGCCTCGCCGTTTATCGGGCTCAAATGATACCCAAACGCATCCGCAATTCACTCATAATTCATAGCAAAACAAGATGCCGCAGGCCATCACGGCAAGCCGTATAGCAAGCCCCCGGGCCGTGCCCGGGAGACTTGCTGTTATTTTCAATACCGGCTGCTGCCCGTGCTTAGCCTGGCCGGGTTATGGTAACCGTGTACGTGACGGCATACGCAAGGCCGGCTTGCGGTATCACGGTGATAACAAGGGTTTTCGTTGTGCCCGGTTTCAACGAAACGGATTTGCTGGACGTCTTTTTACCATCAAGCCTTATGGTATATTTGGCTTTCTTGTCCGCGAGCTTCAGGGTGAATTTCGTGCCGGTCTGGGTACTTAAAAGGTTCACCGTGTAGTTCGTCGAACCGACCTTTGCAAACGCACCTTTCGAAGCTTTGATAAGCGCCAGACTCGCGTTCGTGGACGGTGCTCTCATGATGGTAACGGTATAAGTCATGGTCTTGCCGGACTTGGGCTTTACTTTAATCGTCACTCTTGTCTTTTTGGCGTTAGCCAGAGTAAACGTTTTAGACGAAGCCTTCCTGCCGTTTATCGTAAGCTTGCTCGAGGCATCTGCCAACACAGGCATAATTGTGGTCTTGGCGGTGTTTTCGTCGAGCACCAGTGTATAGTTCTTGATGTTCGGATCAAACATCGGGCTGAGCGTGCCGGCCGTCGCGCCGATGTCCTTCAGCTGCGCGCTGGTGTAAGTAAACACGCGCGGCCTCAGCATGACTGTGATGCTCTGCGCGACACGCATTGTATCATATATGGCCTCAATCGACGTGTCGCCCATCTGCAGCGGCCTGTTAATTGATAATGCATACTGGCCGGGATGTACGTCTATAACCGATCCGTCGTTATACGTGGCGGTGAGCACCATGCCCGCCGGATTGAATGTCTCGCCCTCCACATAATAGACTGATGTCGGATGCGTTTTGAAATAGAGGCCCGTCATCGTTTTGGGTATAACCCAAATCGCTTGATCGGCTGTCCGCGTCACACCCTCGTAAGTAAACGATACGGTCACCTTCGTATCCGTTGTTGCCAGCGCGGCAGCGGGTATCCAGGTAAAACCGCCAGCCGGCCCGAATGTGCCGTTGTTGTAGTAAGCCGTAACGTCCATGCCTGTCGGGTCAAACGCCTGACCTGCAACATATTGCGTCTTGCTCGGTGCGGCTGTTATGGCAATGCGGTCCAGAGCTTTTGCGGCAACCGTGATCGCCTGGTCCGCCGTCTTACCGCCATAGCTGATAGTTACCTTCTTGTCGGCCGTTTTCAGCTGGCCGGCCGGAGCGACTGAGTATCCGGTCACGTCTTCATGCTTGCCGTTGTCGTAGTACGCTGTGACAACCATGCCGGCCGGGTCAAAGGTGTTGCCCTCAATGTAGGCTTTCTTTGTCGGCTCGGCCGTGATCGCGATGCCGGTCAGCTTCTTCGCGTTGACCGTTATCGCTTGTTCAGCCGTTTTGCCGCCGTAGCTTACAGTCACTTTGGTATCCGCCGTGGCTAGCTCGCCGGACGGCGTGACTATGTAGCCTGTTATAACGCCGCTCGTACCGTTGTTATAATAGGCCGTCACCACCATGTCCGTCGGATCGAAGGTGTTCCCCTCAATGTAGCTGGTCTTTGACGGCGGCGTTGTGATTCCAATGCGATCCAGCGCTGTGGCTGACACGGTGATCGGCTGATCGGTTGTTTTCGTCACGCCAGCATAGGTGTACGAGACAGTCACTTTTCCATCCGAGGTGGTCAGTGCGCCCGATGGATCCACAGAGTATCCGGTTACCACGGCGCTGGTATCGTTGTCGTAATGCGCCGTCACCACCATACCCGCCGTTTTAAAGGATTCTCCCTGTACGTATATGGTCTTAGAAGGCGGCGTTGTAATCTCAATTCTCGCCAGCGACTTTGCATGCACTGTGATCCTTTGGTCTACCGTTTTCGTCATACCGGCAAAGGTATATGAGACGGTGACCTTCGTATCCGTTTTTTCAAGCGTACCGGACGGATCGACTGAATAGCCGAGCACATCTTGCTGGGTGCCGTTGTCATAGAACGCCGTCACCACCATGCCCGTCGAATTGAAGACGTTACCCTCGATATAAGACTTCTGAAGCGGTTCTGTCGTGATCTTGATGCTCTCCAGCGCCTTCGCATTCACCGTTATCGGCTGTTCGGCAGTTTCTACTATACCCTTGCGGTTATACGAAACAACAACCTTCGTGTCCGATATCGCCAGCCCGTCAGATGCAACCGTGTAACCCGTTACGGCCTCGCTCTTCCCGTTGTTGTACGACGCTGTCACCACCATGCCTGCTGGATCAAATTTGTTACCCTCGATGTAGATAGTCTTCGTCGGTGCCTTTGTGATTTCGATGCCCGTCAGCGCCTTTTCGGTAACCAATATCGTCTGGTCAGCCGTCATCGTCACGCCGTCAACGGTGTACGAGATGGTCACGTTCATGTCCGTCGTCTCCAGCTCGCGGGACGGTTCAATCGTGTAGCCTGTCACTGTTTCGCTCTTGCCGTTGTCGTAAGTAGCCGTGATAACCATGCCCTCCGGATCGAAGTTCGTGCCTTCAACATACGACTTCTTTATGGGGTCTGTCGTGATGGCAATAGCCGACAGTTTCTTTGGGTTCACCGTAACCGGCTGATCGACCGTTTTCGTAACACCTGCGCTCGTGTAAGAAACGGTGACCTTCTTATTCGATGTGGTGAGCGCGTCTGTCGGGTCGGTCGTGTAGCCCGTCACGACTTCGCTCGTTTTGTCATCATAATGCGCCGTCACTTCCATGCCAGCAGCGTTAAAGGTGTTGCCTTCAATGTAGGTGGTCTTTTCCGGCTGTTTTGATATTGAAAGACTCTCCAGCGTCTTCGTAAAGGTCAGTATCTTATCCGGGCCTGCCGGGTCGGCTCCCGATGCCGCATACCGAACCGCCAGCGTATGGTTACCGGCCAAATTCAGGCTGCCGAACGTTATGGGATCGTACTTTGTGTAACCGGCGGCGTCATCCAGCTTGTACTCCATAACCAGATTCATACCGGATACGGTGTTGGCAACGTCATCGTTGGTGACCGTCGGCGCCGGAGGTGTCTGACCGGCGGGCGTCTGGTTCTGCGCTGCGTACCACTGTGTGATCGTCATAACAGAGAGTTTATTGGCACGTACATTGGCGCTCACTTCGTTCACAACTCTCTGCAGTTGTGCCTTCGTCGTGACCAGGTCACCCGGATCTTGTTCGACTCTATGGAGCATCAAAATGATGGTTGAGCCGCTCGATGCCGCCGTATTAATGCCGCTAATACAAGCTTGCAAATCGTCGTCGTCGCCCAAGGAATAAACGGGCAGCTTAAACAATTCATTCTCGTATTGAACGCCGAACTGCTGGCCGAACATCGTCGCGCGGCCTGTTTTAAAACCGGAACTCTTAAGAAGTCTGATCAGATCCGATGAATAGAGCCCTGACGGATAAGCCACGTGCTTTGAGGCGCGGGAAAGGCCGTTTCTGTCAAGCCAATCCGCACAATCGGTGTATATGGCTTTCAGTTTCGCCATATTCTCCTGATCGGTGAGATCGCCAATATCCGAATGGTCGTAAGTGTGATTGGCGATATCCCAGCCGGCGGCATTTAGCGTTCGCAAATCACCCAGCCGCATGAATTCGGGATCGTCGCCCTGAACAAATTCGCCGTTGACATACACCGTGGCCTTAAAGCCGGCCTCATGCAAGATCGGATATGCTTCCGTTAATTGGTCTTTCCAGCCGTCATCGAACGTGAACAGCACCGTGCCTTTATTGAACGCGCTGATATCGACTCTGGCGGCTCGGCTGGTTGCCGTTGCGGTCTGTATGCCCGGCGCTCCGGTATCCGTATTCGTCACCACGCAATAATAGTATGTGGTGCCGACGGTCGATGTGTCCACGAGCAAACTGGAGCTGCTGGACGATGAGCCCACGGGCGTACCGCCACTGTTAAGCCCCGTTGTGTTCTTGTACCACTGATAGGTAAGATTACCCCAGTCGATCCACGCCGCTACGGAGATTCTCGAAACAGAATTTTTGTAGAACGATGTATCTTCGGGTGACCAGTAGCCTATATTTGGGGTTTGGGCATCCTTTCTCACCACAACCTGCGCAACTCTGCTGGCTGCGGTCGCGGTTTTGTTGCCGGTCGCCGTCGTGTCGGTGTTCGTCACCACGCAATAGTAGAACGTGGTTCCGGCAACCGTTGTGTCTAAAGTCAAGGAAGGATTATCGGACGACACACCCACGGGCGTGCCGCCGCTGTTTTCGGCGATCGTGTTGCTGTACCATTGATATGTCAGCGCACCTTTGCTGACAGTTGCCGTAACGGACAGGCTCGCGGCTTCGCCAACATTCAGCGCAAGCCAGTCAACCGGGGTCCCCGCGTTGATGGATGGGGTCTTGGCATTGGTATGTACAGTGATATCTTGCGTCGCTGTTTTGCCGTTATAGGTAATCGTGATGGTATGATCATCAGGCGTCAGCACGCCGGGAGGAGCGATGGAATAGCGGGTCACGTCTGCGGTGGTACCGTTATTGTATTGCGCCGCAATAACCATGCCCGACGGGTCGAAAATCTCACCCTCGTTATAGACTGTCTTTGTTGGGGGTACTCTGACGGTGATACTGTCGACCAGCACTGAATTGACGGTTACCCCGGTTATGTTCGAATTCAAGGTTGCCTTTTTTGGCGGAACCGTCGTATTGGATACCGCGCAATAATAGTAGACAGTGCCGGCAGCAGCGGAGGAAGGCTGATAGCTCGAACCCGTCGCGCCGCTGATGGCTGAGCCGCCATAGGTGCTGGAATTAGAACCGTTGTTGTACCACTGATACGACAGCGTCCCGCCGTCGGGGGAATCCGCTGTCACCGACAAACTTTTGGCATCGCCGACATATTCGGAAAGGCCCGAAGGCTGGCCCGAAATGTTCGGCAGCTGCGGGTTTGCGTTAACCGTGACCGTGGCTGCCCTGGTACTCGTGGTAAAAGCTTTCGTACCGTTCACCGCGTTATTCGTATTGGTAACCACGCAGTAATAGTAGTATGTGCCAGCGGTCGTCGTGGGGAGCGTATAACTCGTCCCTGTGGCTCCGCTGATAATTGATCCCTCGGTGTTGCTGTCCGACGTATTGCTGTACCACTGATAAGACCGCGTCCCTCCGTCGGCTACGGTAGCCGCCACCGTCAGTCTTGCCGAATCCCCAACATAAGTGGCCGTATCGGAGGGCTGCGTGGTGATATTGGGAGGAGCCGCGTTCATCGTGACGGCTTGCGATGCGCTCTTACCGCCATACGTGACCGTAACGGTCGTCGTGTTCGCTGACAATACGCCTGCAGGAGAGTATGTATAGCCATCCGGCGATCCGCTTGTTGAAATATCTGCAGTCGTATTGTCGTTATAGGTCGCCGTAATCACCATGCTCGCGGGGTCGAAGCTGTCAACGCCCGCAACATAAGTGGTTTTCGTCGGTGGTGTTTTGATGGCGATGCCGGAAACCGACTTTGATACCCGTTTGAATAAGTAAACGGTAGCTGCATTATTGGACGATCCTGATACATTAAGTCCTGATGTCGCATTATAATACAAGTAATGTGAATTGCTACCGAGGTACAATTTATTGCTGTTAAAAGACCAGTTTGCATTATAACCGGTGAGGTTTGCCTGTAATTGCAGGTTATCTGATCCATTGGAACGGACAAGGTAATAATTGTTGGTTCCATTTTTTAATGTCTGGTTCGATGAAGTGTAGATCCATTGGATGCTTGCATCCACCGCAGACGTCAGCAATTGGCCGTCATCGGTTACCGTCAGACCTGAGGTTGTCCCGGCAAAACCGTTGGTGATTGTGTTATTCATCGCTAAGTACGAAGAACTCGGTTTTACGCAAATGACGTAAACGCCGCCATCTGTGAGGCTCGTTACCCGTTGATAAGTATCTGTACCGGGTTCGGCCTGTGCGATTGTCGGCAAAGCACCGAAAATCATGACAAACGATAATAGTAAAGACAGAATTTTAGATAGTCCACGCGAAAACTTCTTGCCTTTCATCTGAGGTTTCCTCCACTTTTTTATATGATTTTTGTAAAATATTTAATCTTCCCGCATGGGGAAGAACGTTATGGCATACAATATGTAAATGATATGAGCTTTGTAATTGCATGCTTCACGTCATCATAGCATTGAGCGGTTTTAATTTGGGGATTTCTACAATAATAGTTGTTTTTTATGTATTTTATATATTTTCAGACATATTGTATTGTTTTCTTTATGAATCTCTTATAAATGCGCATCAGTTCAGAACGAAATGACTTATAAATTGGCATTAGCAGTGCCGCTTTAACACTGAATAATCAATTAGCCCAAATCACATAAATACAACATCTTTTCATTGCCTTTATTAGCAAAATGAATAGCCGGTTGGTCTGTAGCCGGATCGACAATGGCTATATAGGCCTTGTACGCATTGCTATGATACTCGTTTGGTATATTAAATTGAATCTCAAAGCAGCCATCCGGCAGCAAATTGCGAATATCGACATCTGCAGACTTTACATATTTTATACTGTTGTTGAAATCTTCGATATATAGTTTCAAAGGCCAGTTATAATAAAATGGTGCATTCCCAATATTGTTGATTGTTATTGACAATGTCCTCGTGCCATTTAATATGGCCTTTTTATCAATGACGGCTTTTGATATGTAAAATTTATATCCCATTTTGCCCTGAACAATATTGAGATTCCTTCTTATATCATCGTCGGTGCTGTAAAACGGAGCATTGGGGCCAAGCCAGCTTGTATGACCCGTCTTCAACTGACGCAATGTTTGTTCAATAGTCGCATTGGTAAAATACTGCTCTGTGGGCGTGGCCACTTCTCCGCCGGAAGGCGCATGCATCCAGAAATTTCGCATAGGCGGATTCCAAGCTCCTGTTTGGGTATCCTCATAGCCATTATTGAACCAATTGATAAAACAATCCTCGGTTTGATAAACGTCTCCGAAACTGTCATTGAAAAGACCCATTTTGTTGTCAGCCGCTATCGTTGTCGGACGTCTCATCAACAGTATTTTGTTTTTAAAGTATTTTATATACTGATTTGTGACAGCTTCGCAAACATCCCGGCGTGCAAAGGGTATCTGTGCATCATCATTTGTGCCGGTATGCCACTCACCCCAGTGCCCCAACGAACCGATTTCTACAAAAGCAATAGTCGGATCGTCGTCATACCGGTCTGCAATGGCTTTAATGAGTTTTTTGTGGTAATCCAACAACAATGGGCTGTTATAATCGGGGCTGAAGCCCATACCGTAGGCGTTCGCATATTCAACGCCATTCCCGTCCATTTCATCAAATAACCAATCGGGTATATCTTGATGTGGTTTATCTAAAGGGTAATCCAGATAAAGTCGGATGATGATTTTTATATTCTTTGATTTCCAATATGAGAAGTTATAATCTTCTTCAAATTTCCCAAAATCATATTTTCCCTTTACGCTTTCTACATCTCGCCAGGAAAACGATGCATAAACGAGAGAATGCGCTTGCTTGATATTGATATCTCTTGCATCCGTCACCCACCCGATCAGTGGGTTCGTGCACAATGTATTGTCTTGTTGAAATGTCATGATGTTTTTCTGAGACAGGAACAAGAATCCAAGAATGAGGACTATGAGTAAAATTGCCGAGAGTGTGAATGCCAATCGGTTTTTCATAATCAACCCTACAGAATAATCAGGATGCATTTCTTCTCCTCATCTCATTAGTTGTAACCACAGTTCGTTTTAAACAGCGGTCATTCTTTTCGCTGCCAACACGAACGCGTGCAGCAGCATGAAAACGAAGCGGACATTCACAAATAGCATAACAGTGAATCTTGTTTAGAAAGACTTGCCGATTTATCATTCATAGGCCGTATATTTTTTCTCGGTATTCCTCCAGCTCAACGCGATTTTCAATGAATTCATTCCAATTTGTCCTGTTTGTTTCCCATCTCCACACATCTTCACACATTTCTTTAATTCCAAGCTCCGCATGCCACCCAAGTATTTTGTACGCCTTCTCCACATTTGCATAACAAACGGCAATATCTCCGGGCCGCCTGTTATCTATCACATACGGCAAAGCTTTGCCGCAAATGTTTTCAAAGGCCCTCACCACCTCAAACACGCTGTAACCGTTACCGGTACCAAGATTAATGGCTTCAATACCTTTATTATGATGAACATAATTAAGAGCCTCAATATGACCCTTCGCCAAGTCAACCACATGGATGTAATCACGAATTCCCGAACCGTCTTTGGTCGGGTAATCCCCGCCGAACACATGCAATTCCTTCAGCTTAGCTGAAGCAACCTGCGCGATATAAGGCACGAGGTTGTTTGGTATTCCCTTCGGTTCCTCGCCGATCAACCCACTTTTGTGCGCCCCAATGGGGTTAAAATACCGCAATAATACGATAGACCACTCGTTGTCTGAATTGTATAAATCCCGTAAAATCTGTTCTAGCATAAACTTCGTCCACCCATAAGGGTTGGTACATCCAAGCATCCCGTTCTCATCAACAGGCATAGAGTTCTCGCTTCTGTAAACCGTTGCCGAAGAACTGAATATGATTCTCTTAACATCATGCTTTATCATGGAAGCGCAAACAGTAAGTAAACAGTCGATATTGTTTCTGTAATAAGTAATCGGCATCATTACCGATTCGCCCACGGCCTTATAACCGGCAAAATGCATAACTGAATCTATTTCATAATCTTCAAATATGCGGTCAACAGCGTCTTGGTTTCTTGCATCAGCGTTTATATATTTAACTTCACGCCCTGTAATCTGCTTTATTCTATCTATGGTTTTTACGCTGCTGTTAGAAAAATTGTCTATGATAACGTAATCATAACCTGCATCACTCAGCTCAACACATGTGTGACTGCCTATATATCCGGCTCCTCCGGTAACCAATACATACTTGTTCATTTTATATTTCCTTCCTTTTGAAAATCGCTCGACTATCAAAGAAATCAAGGAAAGAGGACTACCGCTAGTTATAGGTTATTGGCGGTCAATACACCTTAATCGGCCTCGGCCGATATTAAAATTAAGATCATTGAGACGGTACTGGCTGACAACTATAATTACCATTTGATATTATAAAGCATCAGCAGAAACTTTATAATGACTTTTTTTGTAACAATAGTTATTATTTTTATATTATTTTGTAAAAAAAAGGAGCCATATTTGCGAAATTCTTGTCTTTTTATATTAATCTGTGGTTGCACATATTTAAGTGTCAAAAATGGCGGTTTGATAATACAGAAAAACCGAATGTATGTTATATAGTTCATGGTACAAACCGGCGGCTGCTGGTTTGGCTGAGTCTTTATTATATCACGTTAAGCCAAATAACAGCTTGTTATATTTGCTTATGAGTCAGAAAAATAAAAACAGCAGCTCGGTTCATCCGTACAGCTGCTGTTTTTACAAAATGGAAAGAAATATTCACACCCCAAAGCCTCAGACTTATTGATATTATACAGCCCGTCAATGCCTTGGGGTACATGAGCCTGTTTTTTGTTCAGGGCTGTTATGCCTTTTCCTTATTGGCCCTGCACGATCTCGACCGATTTGCTGCACCCAAACCTTTGAGCACCTGCCGCCATCAGCTCTCGAACCTTCGCCGCAGTGGCGATTCCGCCGTCTATTTTTATGCCTATTGTATTCCCCACTATGCTGCGTACAAACCGCACGTCTTCAGCCAGCGCCTTCTTGCCCGTAAGAGCGTTCGATATCTTAATGAAATCAGCGCCCGATTGTTTGGCGATGTTAAGCGCGGCAACCTTTTCCTCATCGGTGTAAAGCCCCTGCTCATAAATCGCTTTGACAAGCGCTTTGCCCTTGGCAACGTTTACCACCTCGCATAAATCATCGAGCGCGTCCTTTATTTCTCCGCTCTTTATAGCGAGTATGTTGATAGAAACGTCAAGCTCTTCCGCACCGTTTTTGATGGCTTCCCTTGCTTCGACTATCTTTGCCGCCGTGCAAGACGCGGCGTGCGGAAAAGCCACAGGAGCACATACCTTAACTCCGCTGCCGCGCAGATACTCCGCGGCAACCGTTACATAATAGGGAGATACACATACATTGGCCATGCGAAATGCCTTTGCGTCTTTGCACCCCTTTATTATCTGATCCTTCGTCATGTCCGGGTTTAAAAGGCTGTGTTCTATCGTATGCGCGATATCCGCTCCCGACCCTACAGGAACGCTCTCTTCCATCCGAGTTAAAACTTCTTTTGTGACCTTTGCCACAATATCCTTTATATCCAATGCAGTCCCTCGCCTTTCATTCAACGTCAAAATGGTCGACAACGCCGCATATCGTCATGTCAACGAGTGCTTTCTTATCGTCAAGTATCATAAGCGACGCACCGCCATCCACATTGACAAGCACGGTATCGCCAACCCCGGCATCAGCAGCGTCTATGACTATTGTCCGCGTGCCGTATGGCTGATTATCCAGCCCGATAAACTCAACCATCATAAGCTTGCGGCCATGATGCGACTCGGGCTTTATTGTCGACACCACGTTGCCGACTACCTTTGCAAGCAGCATATTATTTTCCTGGCAGTATCGCTTCAACGTCGTCGTGCGGGCGCGGTATCACATGAACCGATACGAGCTCGCCAACGCGCTTTGCCGCCGCTGCTCCGGCATCTACTGACGCCTTGACAGCGCCAACGTCTCCGCGAACCATCACCGTCACCAGTCCGCTGCCTATCTTTTCTTTGCCTATGAGCGACACATTTGCCGCTTTGACCATCGCGTCAGCTGCCTCTATCGCTCCGACCAGCCCTTTTGTCTCAACCATTCCAAGCGCCTGTTTTTCCATTTTTCAAATCCCCCTTTTGATTATTCGTTGATACGATCAATAAATCCTATGATCGATGAGTCCAAAGGTATCAGCCTGCATTCGGGAAACGGCAGACATGCTTCTTTGCTGCCAATTAAGTACACAAAATCGCCCTGCCCCGCCTGACGCGTGCCGTCCGCCGACACGATCAGCCCTGCAGGTTTGCCGTTTTCGTACTTTTGCACCACGAGCAGTTTAACACCTTTAAGGCTCGGATCCTTAACCGTGCTGACGACCGAGCCTATGACCTTCCCGGTATACATGCTATTCCTTCTTCGCCGACGCTTTTGCGGGTTTTACGGCAGGCAGTATGCCTTCCACATCGTCGTGCGGACGCGGTATAACGTGTACCGAAACAAGCTCGCCCACGCGCTTTGCCGCTGACGCGCCCGAATCGACCGCCGCCTTGACTGCACCCACATCGCCTCTTACCATCACGGTCACCAGCCCCGAGCCAATCTGCTCTTTACCGATGAGGGTGACATTTGCTGCTTTTACCATTGCATCAGCTGCTTCTATAGCGCCGACAAGTCCTTTTGTCTCTACCATACCCAATGCCTGTTTTTCCATTGCTTTTGCTCCTTTTGTGATAAAATACTAAGTTTTATTATCTGCAGACTTTTACCAGAGGGGCTTATGCCCGTTCTACTTACTTAATAGACCGACCTCTTAAGGTCGGGATGCGGAGAGGGTATAACCACCGTGCGCGTTATCATGCCCGTAACCCCTTCGTCCGATTTCGCCGCTTCGAGCGCGTGCCGCACCGCCGCAACGTCTCCCGTCAGCGTCAGGAATGACTTGCCGCCAAGACCCCTGCCCAGCCTTATCTCTATCAGCTCGACGTCCGCCGCCTTTACCGCTGCGTCCGCGCACAGCAGCGCCGATACCAACGAGAATGTTTCAACGATACCCAGCGCATCAAAGTTTTTTGGCTCGCCGCAAGCCGATACGGCTTTTAACACCTGCTCGTCGATATTGGGAATCACCATGCTGTCGACGAGGGTCTCCTCTGCACCGGCTGCTCCCGCTTCCACCGAGGCCTTTACCGCAGCCACATCACCCGATATGATCACAACATATTTGCCAGCGCAGGCTGTCTGGGCCGACAGAAGGTTCACATCAGCCGCCTTAAGCATCTTATCCGCTGCCTCTATGCCTTTTGCTATGCAGTTTGTTTCGACCATTCCCACTGCGTGTGTCATATTTTACTGCTTCCTTATCTCAATAGTCTTGTCTGTTACCATCGCGATGCCCGTTATGCTTGCGTGCAGGTTTGCGCCCACCCCGTTGGCCACCGAGGCGATCATTTGCCCCGCAGTGACGTTATCGCCCGTTTTTACACTTGGAACGGCAGGCGCACCTATATGCATTTTCAACGGCAGGCATACACAATCGTGATTTATCAGCTCATCTTTCAATTGCAGATCCTTATCGTAATCTTTGATTCCGAGCCTTATCATCAACCTCGATACGGGGACCCTTATGCTTTCGATGTTATCTGCCACGCCAAACGGCACTTTTTTCTCGGGTTTTACTCCCGCTTTTGTGAGTTCCTGTTTGACCCGGGTCATAAGCTTTGAGGGCGAGAGCTGGAAGTTGCACGCATAGTGTGTGCATACGCCGCAGTTGCAGCACGACAATATGCCGTTCACCTCGCCGAAGTTTTCGGCGTTAAGAGCAAGCGCGCGCATGATCTTATGCGGCTCCACTTTGAGCCCGAGAGCATTGCGGGGGCACAGCTGCGTGCAGTAGTTGCACTGGCAGCAGACCGATTTGGCAAGCTTTATATCCTGTTCAAGGCCGCGTGTCTTTTGACGTATCAGTGTGTGGTCTTTTGGCATCACGATTATGCCGCCTGTCGTTTTTTCCACGACTTCCGTTGAAATATCCCCTGATACACGGCCCATCATAGGGCCGCCGATGATAACGCTGTATTCAGAAAAGTCTTTCGGGCCGCCCGCTGCCGCAATCAATTTTGTAAGCGGAGTCCCTATAGGCGCTTTATATACCGCAGCATCTGATACCTCGCCCGTGACTGTTATGTACTTTTCTATAACAGGCGTTCCCTGCAGCGCATCCGCGATGTTTATCAATGTCGCAACGTTCTGTACAACTGCGCCCACATCTATGGGAAGCCCGCCTGTTGGCACGACCTTACCTGTCACTTCGTATACTATCTGCTGCTCGTCGCCAGCCGGATAGTAGCTGTCCATAAGATGCAGTTCCATGCCGGATTCGAGCACGTCTTTGATTGCTTCCACGGCTTTGACATACTTTTTCTTGAGCGCAATAACGCCTCGCTTCGCGTCCGTCACGCACATAGCCGCTTTGAGCCCCGCAACAACCTTCTCAGGGTATTTCTCCATGAGCAGCCGGTCGGTGCGCAGCAGCGGTTCGCACTCCGCACCGTTCGCTATAACAACATCAGCGCTGCACGACAGCTTGATATGTGTGGGAAAACCAGCACCCCCGGCGCCAATAACACCCGCTTCTTTGATTTTGCTTATAATTTGCTGCTTATCCATTACACGATCCTGAAGTTTCCGTAAAGAACGCATCTGCGAATACGCGTAAACGTTCTGGCGCTCGTCAGTCCCTCTCCCGTAGGAGTCGCTATCGTCAATGTCGTAAAACCTTCTCCGCCGAAGCCAAGCCCCGCGTAAGAGGGCGCGTTTTTAACGAATATGGTTGTATTCATCGCTTTGGCCGCCATCGAGAGATGGCTGACGTTCTGAGAATGAATCATAGCCGTGTGCTTGCAGCCATTCTCCGCTTTGATCGCCATTTGTATCGCGGTGGTGATCTCGTCGTTTTGAACGCGCACAATACCGAGCACCGGCATCAGCATCTCCACCGTTACAAACGGGTGGTTTTCATCAACGTCCGCAATAACGAGCCTCGGACTTCCTGTATACGAAACGCCGCTGTCGGAAAGGATCTTCGTCGCGTCCTTGCCTACGTAATTTCTGTTGACGGTATATTTGCCGTCCTTTTGCACAAGCACGGTCTTGATAATTCTGTCTGCTTCCGCGCTCGATACTTTAAACGCGCCGTGCTTTTGCATCTCGTTCATGAGCATATCGGCAACGCTTCCGAATACAAAAACCTCTTTTTCCGCTATGCAGAGAACGTTATTGTCAAAACTCGCCCCGTCCACGATGTCCTTTGCTGCCTGCTTAATGATTGCGGTGTCGTCCACGATGACCGGTGGGTTTCCCGGCCCGGCCGCTATGACTTTTTTGCCCGTGTGCATCGCAACGTGCACAACGGCTTCGCCTCCCGTTATGGCGAGCAGCGGTATATCCTTATGCTCCATAAGCGCTTTGCCGCTTTCCAATGTCGGCTGCTTCACGGTACATATAAGCGTGGCGGGCCCGCCTGCTGCGACTATGGCTTCATTAAGTATGCGCATCGTTTCTGTAGAACTCTTCTTGGCTGCCGGATGCGGATTATACACCACGGCGTTGCCCGCCGCTATCATGCTTATCGAATTGTTTATTACCGTAGATGTCGGGTTGGTAGACGGCGTTATCGCGCCAATAACGCCGAAAGGCGCGCGCTCCACCAGCGTCAGGCCATAATCGCCCGACATGGCGTCCGCAGTCAGGTCTTCGATACCCGGCGTTTTTTCTATGGCCAGCTTATTCTTTAAAACCTTATGCTCCGTTTTTCCATAGCCTGTCTCTTTGTGCGCCAGCTCTGACAGATAATGCACGTTTTCCATCGCTGCGCGGCGCATAGCTTCTATCAGCTTGCCCCGTTTGTCAAGCGGCATCGCAATGAGTTGCTGCTGAGCGGCTTTGGCTAAAGCAATCGCTTCGTCCATGGTGTCGCAAAGCCAGTTCCCGCCTGCTGCTGCCGAGACTTTCAGCGGCGCGTCTGCTATACTTTTTACTGTATCTTCAACGATCTGGCGAATTTGCTGCTCTGATAAACTCATTTGTCCTCACCCCGATTTGATTCTTCAAACTTGCGAAATACTGTTTTACCTTCAATTTCTATAGAGTCAATTATGGCCACTATAGCCATATCCGACGGTTTATTCTCAGTCAGCGCCGTCTGCCGCGACGAGCTTCCGCCGCACAGCATGACGACCTCTCCCGCTCCCGCCCCTACGGTGTCAATGGCAACTATCGGCGACCCTTTTTCTTCAAATGTAGCGAGCTCTATGGGTACGACGATCAGCAACTTTAAACCATGCAGCTTTTCGGCTTTGTTAGTGCTGACCACGCTTCCCTTTACTCTTGCTATCTGCATATCATATCTCCTAGTATTCGATACTCACGCCGCACTCTTTTGCTGTATCCTGCGCGAGCTGTGTGACGATTGCTCCCGGCTCTATCTTAACCTTCATACTGCCGTCGCTGCATGCGTCCTTTACGTCTTGTTCGGTTACAAGCGCCTTGCCTTGTGTTCTCGCGTTTTTGCGTTCCAGCGTTTTCACTAAAACACCCATCTTCTCAAGCGCGTCGATATTATCCGCAATGACCGCAAGCGCTGTGCCACGCAGGTGTTTGGGCGCTTCAAAGTCGAGCAGCACAGTAACGGCTTTGCCCCAGAGCAGAGGCCTAATGATAAGCGACGCGATCAAAGATGTATCGTCGGCTGACGCAATTGCGGCCAAAAGTGATAGCGGCGGCGTTACGAGAACCACCTCTTCAAATCGGGTGAGGCCTTCAAGTATCTCGCGTTTGTCCGCCTCAAGCTTAAGCGCCTTGCAGCCTTCAATAAGAAACGGCATATCGTCCGGCAGCGCACAGGTCACGTTTTGATCCGCGAAGAATTTTTTTACGCCCTGCGGGTCAAAAACGTTGCCGCAAAACACGGCCAAACTGCCGCTTTGCGTCTGCGTCGTTTCTCTTAAAATTTCCTCCGTGACGCGCCTTATTATTTCCTGTATCTCGTGCGCACTATAGCTCATTTTTCGCCTTTCATTTCATCAGCTCCAGCATATCACCCGATCTGATTCCCGCTGCGTTTGCTTCATCGGGATCGAGATGCAGCTCAAGATCGTGATCCTCTCCTGTGCGCACAACGATATTGCCAAACACTGTTTCCCTGTCACCCGTTTTTTTCACGGCGATAATATCACCGTTTTTAAGACCGTACCACGCCGCCTGTTCCGCCGTCGCATGCAGATGCCTTGCGGCTACAATGACACCTTTGGAAAGATCGACCTCTCCCGCCGGGCCTATAAGCTTGCCTCCGGGCGTGTTGTCGAGTTTGCCCGACATGCGTACCACAGGCTCGATGCCCACCTTATAGCAGTCCGTCACCGATATCTCCACCTGCGTTTCGCGTCTTGCCGGACCCAAAACGCGAATTTTCTCAATCCGCCCTTTTTTACCGGCCAGTGTCACCTGCTCTTCGCACGCGAACTGGCCGGGCTGCATGAGGTCACGCAGTTTAACAAGCTTATGCCCTTTGCCGAAAAGCGTCTCGATGTCCGCCGCGCAAAGATGCATGTGGCGCGCCGATACCGCCGCGGGAAAACAGCCTTTTCCCGCGAGCGCGAATTGCTTTATTGTTGCTAGTGTAATAGTACGTATAAGCGTTTGCTCGTTCAACTTCAATTCTCCGTATTAACTGTTATCTGGGCAGTATGCCTTCAACGTCCTGATGCGGGCGGGGTATGACGTGTACAGATACCAATTCTCCCACGCGCTTTGCAGCAGCTGCACCGGCGTCAACAGATGCCTTAACCGCTCCAACGTCGCCTCTTACCATAACCGTTACGAGCCCCGAGCCAATCTGCTCTTTGCCAATAAGCGTCACATTCGCCGCTTTTACCATTGCATCGGCCGCTTCTATCGCGCCGACCAGACCTTTTGTTTCAACCATTCCGAGTGCCTGTTTGTCCATTTTGATTCTCCTTTAAAATTATGTATTCGTTTTAAGTCTCTTGCATTCTGTATTACGGAATGATGACCGCCTTTTCGGCATCCTCGCTTATAAGGCTGTCAAATGCCTTCACAATGTCATCGAAAGCAAACTTGGTGATATACTTTTCCACTTCAAGCTTACCGGTTGCTATCATATAGAGCGCCTCCTTATTCTGCGTCACGGTCGAGGCATGCGCTCCGAACACACTGAGTTCTTTATAGTGAATAAGGTTGCTGTCGATATGGAAATTGTTGTCGCCCGGAAGCCCTCCAAACAGGCTTATGCGCCCGTTGTTGCTCAAAAGCTCAAGCCCTTGCTTATGCGTAATACCTGCAGGGCATGCCGTTATCACAACGTCCACTCCGTCTGTGCCCACAATGTTCTTTATAAGCTCCACATATCCCGCATCTTTTGTATCAATGATGTGGGCCTGAGGGACGAGCCTGCCTGCGCTGGCGCGCCTCTTCTCGGAAACCTCCCCGATAATGACCTTGCCGGCACCCTTCATAAAGGCCAGCTCCGCGTGTATGCATCCGAGGTATCCCGCGCCGTATATGACGACGTTGTCGCCCTTCCCTATATTCAGAAAGCTTTGCGCGTTTATAGCGCATGCGATAGGTTCTGCAACGGTCGCGACCTCAGGCGTTACGCCCTGCGGTACTTTAATAAGATGCCCCCTCTCTATGGCCTTTTTGGGTATCTTTATGTATTCCGAGAACGTACCCGGAAACTCATAGCCTATTGTCTCAAGCCTCGAGCACATATTTGTGCGCCCTCGTTTGCAGTTTTTGCACTCTCCGCAGCCTATGGCAGGTGCCATTGTATACCGCTCGCCCACCGTTAAGTCCGTGCCTTCGCCGACTTCGACGATCTCATAACATCCTTCGTGGCCAATGGTCATTGGCGCCTTCAGTTTAGAGCTGCCAAACCTGTATGTGCGAAGGTCAGTGCCGCATATCGAAGCACACAACACCTTTGCAACAGCTTCACCCGCTTGGGCCTCAGGCTTTTCTACCTGATCAATTGAAAAGTTCCTTTCTCCATGATATACGAATGCTTTCATATTTCCTCCCTTGTCCGTTCATTCCGCCCAGGGCAGAAACAGTATCTTGTTGAAGAACAGTTCTTTTTTGTGTATCTTTTCAAATATGCCCGGTACATCTTCAAGACGGAGCTTGTGGGTGATTATCTTTTCGGCGTCTATTGTTCCGTCCGCGAGACTTTCCGCGCCATGGGTCCATTCCCATCCCGGAAACGGTTTCGAGAACGAATTCCACGATCCAATGACCTGCTTCTCAAACCTCATGATCTGATCGACACACTTTTCTGACAGTTCCAACGGCTTGTGCGATATACCGAGGAATACCATCCTGCCGTGCTTGCCGGTCGCCATTATCGCATTATGCTGCGCCGCAGGGAATCCGGATGCGTCTATACAAAGATCCGCTCCGCCGTTCGTTGCTTTTATGATCTGCTCAACGACATCCGCGGCAGTTCCGTCTATCGCTACATCTGCCCCGCAATTCAGTGCGACCTGGCGTTTTTCCTCCGAAACGTCAACCGCGACCACGACCGAAGCGCCCTTCGCTTTCATATACTGAAGCGCGTAAAGCCCGATGGGTCCTGTTCCCATCACACATACCTTATCGCCTGCTTTAAAGCTGCCCCGCTTTATAGCGTGCAACGCGTTCGCAAGGGGGTCTGTCGTCGCTGCGGCTTCATACGAAACATTGTCGGCTATACCGACAAGATTGATCTCAGGGACGGCAAGATACTGCGCGAAAGCACCGTCGCAGCGCGAACCGAAATAGTTATAATCGACGCAAAGCGAAAAATGCCCCTGTTGGCAATACTCGCACTTAAAGCACGGCATTAGCGGCGCTACCGTAACGCGGTCACCGTCCTTAAAGTTCTTCACATCACCGCCGGTCTTAACAATTTCACCTGCAAACTCATGGCCCGGAGTTATCGGCGCAATATATGCGCCGTACTGGTTGATGCGCGGTATATCCGAACCGCATACACCCACGGCCATAACCTTAATCAGCACCTCGTTCTCTTTGATCTCGGGAACGGGTACCTGCTCTAACCTCAGATCCCTGGGTGCGTACATTCTTACTGCCTTCATCATGCTGCTCATATTAAAAACTCCTTAGCTTACTTTCAATTAATATGTGTCTTTAATAACCGCGACATTGCCGGACGGGCAATTGCCTGTTGCGCACTGTCCGCACTTCATGCAGGCCTTGCCGCCGCCCGAAACGATAGCTGCGCCCGAGCTTGTTCCCAGCCTCGTGGCGCCCGCCTTTATCATGGCGACCGCCGTTTCGTAATCGCGAACGCCTCCCGACGCCTTAACGCCCATATGAGGCCCTACAGTCTGGCGCATCAGAGCAACGTCTTCTTTTGTGGCTCCGCCCTTTGAGAAGCCGGTTGAGGTTTTAACAAAATCCGCGCCCGCCATCTTCGCTATGGCGCATACCTTAACCTTCTCTTCGTCCGTCAGCAGGCATGTCTCTATGATGACCTTGACGAGTCCTCTGCCCTTTGCCGCCGCGACCACAGCTTCAATGTCTCTCTTAACAAGCTGCCAGTTGTCCGATTTGATCGCACCAATATTAACGACCATATCCACTTCTTTTGCACCCAGCATCAATACCGCTTGAGTCTCTTCCGCTTTAACTTCAGGCGTCGTCGCGCCAAGCGGGAAACCGATGACCACGCAGGGTGCCACGCCGCTCCCCGAAAGCTGTTCTGCCACAAACTTGATGTGGTTCGGGTTAACACATACGCTCGCGAAGTTATACTTCTTAGCCTCGTCGCATACCTTTCGCACATCCTCTTCAGACGCCTCAGGCTTTAAAAGAGTGTGATCAATGTATTTTGCGAGCGACGCGGGTGCAAACTCGTTTGCTGCCGCCGGTGACATCTGCGTCTTTCCATTAAGCTGAGCACAGACTTCCTCAGTGATTTTTTTGATCAGTTCGTTTACGTCCATATAATCTCCCTCCAATTTGTCTTCATTTTTTATAAATTGTACTCTTCGCACCGTTTTATAACATTCAGAGCGGTTATTTCATCCATGTACAAAGTCGTCATATATCCGCCTCTTAGCGCTCCGATGATGGCGTCGGTTTTCTCAGTACCAACTGCTATTCCTATCCTGTGCTTCTTTTTCTTAAGCTCGTGAAGCTCAATGCCTATGGTCCTCGCATTATATCCTTTGTCCACGAGATCTCCGCTCAAGTCAAAAAACCTTGTGCATATATCGCCGACAGCGCCAGCTTCGCGGAGCGCCTTTATATTTTCTGCCGTGACTGTCGAGCGCTCGACCAGAACTGAATTCTCAGACGTCTGCCCTATGCTAAAAACGGCGATATTCGCCTCTCTTGCCAGCTCAAGTACCAGCTTTATACGCGAATCACGCTTTATTTCGTTTGCAATTTTTTCATCGTCTACGAGAGCTGGCGCGGCTATTATATACCCCACACCCGTGTATGCCTGCGTGAACTTTTCGAGCAGACCCGCAGTCTTTGTAGACAATACGCTGGTAGCGATAGATCCGTTGAGCTGCACGATTTTTATACCTTTTTTCGCTGGTGCAGGCGGCACGAGAAATGACGATAAGTGCTCCATAGTCCTGCCCCATGAAACACTGACGATATCGTTGTCTGATACTATTTTGCTCAGATCTTCTGCAACCATCTTGCAAGTATCCGTCATGCATATGCTGACGTTATTCACAAAACATGGCGTAATAAAAATATGATCGATATCAAAGTGCTTTTTTAGCAGCTCTTCCTGAAGTGCAAGAGACCGTACCGGATATATGATTTCATGCTTAACATATCCAAGCGCCTCAGCCTTTTTAATAATACGTGATACCGTAGATATAGACGTCTCTTCCTCCGCAGCTATCTGCTCTTGAGACAAACCAAGCTCATAGTACTTCTTCGCTATGCGTATTATTGTATTTATCTCGCTTATCGTTGCGTTTTCCATCATATTTCCCAAAGTTTTTCCACCTTTGAAGATATATTCACCGCTTATATTATGTATTATTCGACACCGTTGCAAAAATTCCTGCTATGTGAAAATATTTTTACGTATAGAATTGCGGTATTATTTTCGTATCATCCCAATTAGTGGTCGGGTTAAAAATATGATAAAATCATGTAACATTTAGGCCTAAAATTATACTTTCGCCCAGCCAAACGAGCGCTCAACGGCGCGCTTCCAACCCGCATAGAGTGACTCTCTCCTGTCTTCGCTCATGCTGGGCTCGAAAACCCGTGCTATCTTCCACTGCTTGGCGATCTCTTCTTTGCTCTTCCAGAAACCGACACCCAACCCAGCGAGATAAGCCGCACCGAGAGCCGCCATTTCTGTGACAACCGGCTTTTGGATAGGTATTCCAAGTATATCGGATTGTATCTGCATCAAGAGGTCGTTAACGGTAGCGCCGCCATCCACCCTGAGCGCTGTTGCCTTCTGTCCTGAATCCTTCTCCATGCACTCAAGAACATCGCGCGTCTGATAGCAAATTGCCTCAAGTGCACTTCTCGCGATGTGTTCTCCTGTTGTGCCCCGCGTGAGACCCACTATCGTTCCTCTTGCATACATATCCCAATAAGGCGCGCACAATCCCGTAAATGCGGGCACCATATATACGCCCTGCGTATCCTCGACCCTGCCGGCAAGTTCGCTTACCTCAGCCGACGATTTTATTATTTTCAGACCGTCTCTCAGCCACTGTATCGCCGCGCCGCCAACGAATATGACGCCTTCAAGTGCGTACTCAACTTTACCATCAATCACCCACCCGAGGTCAGTCGTAAGCCCAGTTTTGCTCATTTTAAGTTCTTCGCCTATGTTCATCATCAACGCAAGCGAAGTTCCGTATGTATTCTTGGCCATGCCCGGCTCAAAGCAAGTCTGTCCGAACGTTGCGGCATGCTGGTCTCCGGCGTCTCCTGCCACTGGTATTTCCTCGCCGAAGAATACGTCCCTGCTCGTCATCGTCAGAAGGCCGCTCGTGGGTTTGAGCTCGGGCAGTATATGCTGGGGCACGCCGAGAGCGTCCATTATCTTTTCGTCCCACTTTAGCTCGTGTATATCAAGCAGCATTGTTCTGGAGGCATTGGAGTAATCCTCCACATGACTCGCCCCGCCCGAAAGCTTATACATCAACCACGAATCAATGTTGCCGAAGCAGATCTTCTTTTGCTTAACTTTTTCTTTAACCCCTTCAACATTGTCGATGATCCACTTTATCTTTGTGCCCGAAAAATAGGCGTCTATCAGAAGACCCGTTCGTTCCTTTATATAATCCTCATAGCCCTTTGCTTTGAGTTCTTCGCATATGTCTGCGGTCTGCCGCGACTGCCATACGATAGCATTATATACGGGCTCTCCCGTGTCCCTGTCCCAAAGTACCGTTGTCTCGCGCTGACATGTTATTCCTATTGCGGCTACCTCCGCCGCGCTGGTCTTTCCCTTTTCAAAAGCTTCGGCAGCGCAGATCATAGTCGTTTCCCAGTACTCGTTCGGATCGTGCTCTACCCAGCCGGGCTTCGGATAGATCTGCTTAATCTCCCTGTAAGACGAAGAATGAATCTGCCCTTCCCTGTTAAATAACACGACCTTTGTGCCCGTCGTTCCTTGATCAATGGCCATGATAAATCTTTTTTCCATACCGCGCCTCCTTAATAATATAAGGCTTTAATTTGCCGCCATCTGCAATAATCATGTTTTTGCGTGATTTAATTATGAAGCAGGGCTGCATACGTTTATCTTTTGTCAGCCCTGCGCTGAAGTCGTCCGTTTACCTTGCCTTACATTATCGAATATTACTTTTTTTACGTGTCCTTTTGTAGCCGGCATATCCAAAATGAAGCGCATTTGCTTTGATGTTCTTCAGTTTGTTACCGTTCTTTCTGTGTGGACATATTGAGCAGCACCGCGACGATAACCAGCGCGCCTCTTACGACGAGCTGCCAGTATGAGCTGATGCCCATTATTGTCATACCGTTGAGTATAACGCCGAGGAACAGTATACCGATAAGCGTGCCGGAAACTTTTCCTACGCCGCCCGAAAGGCTCGCGCCGCCAATAATAATGGACGATATCGCTGTCATCTCCCCGTTCGTTCCAACCGAGGGCGTTCCTGCCATTATCTGCGAAGATACCATAAGCCCAGAAAGAGCGGCAAGGAAGCCGGTTATGCCAAACGATATGCTCCGTATGCGAGTTACGTTAACGCCTGACAGTCTGGCGCTTTCAACATTGCCTCCAACCGCGTATACGCTTCGGCCAAACGCAGTATAGTTCAGCAGGAAGAATATTAAAACGAATACGATAATGAGTATCAATGCCTGGAACGGGAAGACGCCTCCGATGAAGCCCGCTCCGAGATATCCGAACCACTGAGGATAGCTCGCAATCGGAAATCCACCCGTCAAGAGATACGCAAAGCCGCTCAGCATCGTTAACAGACCAAGCGTCGTGATAAACGAGGGAACCCTGAAGCTGTTCCTCATCCATGCCGTAAACAATCCTATAAGCACACCGGCTATCAGCACAACGATAGACGAGAATATGATGGCGGGCAATACATCCATGCCGCCTTGTGTAAACTTCTGTACCATCCATGCTGAGAAACATCCGGAGAATGCGACTGCCGATCCGACAGACAAATCAATTTCACCGGATATAATGACAAGCGTCATACCCAGAGCGATTATACCGTTCATTGATGAGGTCCTCAAAACCGTCATCATGTTCTGCCATGTAAAAAAGTTTTCGTTCGCAAACGATAAAACGATGAACAATGCGATAAGCACGCCTATAAGCACATTGCGTTTTACAAAAGATTGAATATTTCTTATTTTAGCATTTACGTTACCCATTTTACTCTCCCATACACTTTGTATATAGTTCTTCTACGGCAACTTCCGACGGAAGTACCTCGCCCTTGATCATGCCATTGCTCATTATCAAAACCCTATGGCATGTCTGTATCAGCTCCTCAAGCTCGGACGACACGATTATCGACGCAACGCCATGCTTGCTCTGTTCCCAGACGATGTCGAATATCTGCTGCTTTGCGTTAACGTCTATACCCTTTGAAGGTTCATCGAGAAGTATCACTTTTGGTTCTGTATTGAGCCAATTGCCGACAACGACCTTCTGTTGGTTTCCACCCGAAAGAGACGAAACGGGAACTTCAGGCGAAGCGATCTTTATCTGCAGGTCTTCAACCTGTTTGTTGACCAGCGAACGCTCTTTTTTCTTTGAGAACACGCCGTTACTGCAGACTTTTTTAAGGCTCGCCAAAACCAGGTTTTCTCGAACCGAATGTATCTGAATGAGCCCTTCTTCTTTTCTGTTTTCGGATGTCATCGCAAGGCCTGCCTGTTTTCCGGTATTTGGAGACCCCTTTTTAATTGGCTTGCCCGAAACCAGCACCCTGCCCGAGTCGTATTTATCCGAACCAAATATCGCACGAAGCAACTCTGAACGGCCGGAGCCCAACAGCCCTGCAATGCCAAGCACCTCACCTTTTCTCAGCGTAAAGCTGACGTCGCGAAAAGCGTCTTTACGAGTCAGGCCTTCAACTTCAAGCACAACTTCGTCCTGACACTTAAGCTCTTCAGGTATGGTCTTTGTCTCAATATCGCCAAACATCATTTTTATGACTTTTTCTTTTGTTAAATCAGCTATCTCCTCGCGTCCGATGAAATTACCGTCGCGCAGCACAGTCACAGTATCCGCAACACTCCAAAGTTCCTGTAGTTTGTGGGTTATGTATATGATGATAACCCCCTTTTCCTTCAGCGCGTGGACAAGCTTAAAGAGCATTTCTGTCTCATGCTGTGCGAGCGCAGATGTTGGCTCATCCAACAACAGAACATGGGGATTATTGGACATGGCTTTTGCTATCTCAACCAGCTGGCGCTGCCAGATATTAAGCGTGCTGACCTTCGCCTTTGGAGATATGTTTATCCCCAGTTCTTCTAAGAGCTTCGCCGCATCCTGATTTGCCTTATTAAAATCGATAACAGGACCCTTTTTCGGCAGTCTGCCGAAAAATATGTTTTCTGCTATGGAGAGTCCGGGTATCAGAGATAATTCCTGATAGACCGTTGCGATGCCCTTATCAAAAGCATCCTGAGGATTCTTAAGCACCAGCTTCTTTCCGTCAAGCAATATCTCTCCAGAAGTCGGCGGCTGCGCCCCCGCTATAATCTTTATCAAAGTACTTTTCCCCGAGCCGTTCTTGCCAAGAAACGCATGGACTTTTCCGGCTTCGAACTTGACCGAAAAATTATCCAGTGCAACAGTTCCCGGGAAGACTTTTGTTACATTTTTTATTTCAAGCAGTTTCTCCACTTCTTCCTCCTCAAATCTATAAGAAGAATGGAAGGGGTTGCACGCCGCAACCCCTTCTTCAAATACCAACTAATTCAATCAGCCTTCGCTAAGTCCTGCCAGCAGTTCCTGGATATAAGCCTTAGCGCCTTCGGGGTCATTCCTCGTTAACGGTATACCGGGGAGTTTAATGCCCGTTTCAAATTCCTGGCCCATCATAGCGAGGCAGAGATTCTTCATTGAGGTCTCGCCAAGAGCGATAGGATCCTGGCCAGCGAGAGCCTGAAGGATGTTGTCAGGGTCAAGCATCATGTTTACGAGCTGTTCGCTGATGTCAATACCAAATACCGGTATTGATTTTCCAGCATTTTTAACAGCCATTACCGTGCCAACCGTGCCGCCTTCATTAGCGCAGAAGATGAGGTCGAGGTCGGGGTTAGCGTTCATAACTTCCGCAGCCGTATTCACAGCAACATCCGCGTCCCAAGCGTCAACGTCCTGAACGATCTCAATCAGATCCTGTGTCTTGGAAAGGAAGCCGTTTGTTCTCTGCGCACTCATCTCCGGAAGAAGAGCGGTGAACTGAATGATAGCTGTCTTGGGCTTTCTGTCCGGGAAATTCTCTTTGATGTACTCGGCACAGAATTCTCCAACAAGCTCGCCGATGTTGTACTGGTCCATCTCGGCATAGCCAGTCTGCCATTCATAGTCCATATTCATATTAGCGCAGTAGATGGTGATGCCATTCTTGGCAGCATTCTCGAGCGCCGCAGCCGAACCTGTAAGGCTGACGGGGAATATGCAGATGCCGTTTACGCCGCCGGTTGCATACTGATTGATGAGTTCAACTTCTTTGTCGAGCTCTCCACCGCTGTGTCCTTCAAGAACTGTTGCGCCATAGCTCTCAGCGGTTTTCTTCATGGTTATCTGAAGCATTCTTTGGAACTGGTCTTCGATAAGCACAACCGCAGCTATTTTCTTGCCGCTCAGATCTTCAAGCTGTGCCGAATCTTCAGACGGTTCTGCGTCAGCAGACGGCTGTTCCGAAGACTGTTCTGTTTCTGCCGGTTCCTCCGAAACCGCAGCAGGTGCTTGTGCGCAGGCTGCAAAAGCCATAAGCATTGCAAGTACGAGACTAATAACTACTAAAAGCTTTTTTCTCATGTTTTCCTCCTCTTTTTTGTGACTGGTAATGTACATTCCAGTGTTGTATTTAGCATAGCTTCTTTGTTGCGTTGTTGTAAATCAAGCCAATTTGTTTTTTGTTTAAGATTTTTGTGTGATGCCCGTGTTTCATAAAACACAAAACCGTTATGTGGCAGTCGTTTCCTTCTCCTGGTTCGGCTGCCCGTTCCATGCGGAGAGCCCCCCGTCAACGGGTATATTCACACCGCAAAGGTGAACCGCCTGATCAGAAGCAAGATAGACAATAACGTTAGCGCAGTATTCCGGCTCACAGAGCGTTCTCGCCGGCATATTCTTCCTGAAGCTTTCCAGCACCGCTTCGGAGGCACCTGTCAAAAACATGGGGGTCTTAACCGCCGAAGGGGAAATGATATTGACTCTTACGCCCTGCATTGAGTAATCCATCGCAACGGCTTTTGACAATGCGATGACCGCTCCTTTGGTTGCGCAGTATAAAGACATGTTATAGTCTCCGCCTATTCCGGATACAGACGATACGTTGATAATAGCGCCCTTCTTTTTTGCAAGCATCTGCGGTCCGAAAGCTTTCATCGTGTGGAACGTACCGCGCACGTTTACGTCGAACTGAAAATCATAGTCCTCTTCAGGCGCGTTTTCGATCTGTCCTACGCGGAAAACGCCGGCGCAGTTTGCGAGCACGTCGGCTCCACCCTTCTCGGCAACCATTTCGGCAAATGCCGCAACGTCGTCCCATTTGGCAACATTCGCCGCCCTCATAAAAATCCTGCCTTCCGCTCCGGCAGACAGCTCGTCAAAGGATGCTTTAAGATTATCCTTATTCCAGTCGGTCATAAAAACCTTGTCTCCCAGTGCCAAAAAAGCCTTAACAGTCGCCTTGCCAACACCGCTGGCAGCACCTGTTATCACAACATTTCTGCTCATATTTTCCTCCCTCTGCAACATTTTTTTAATTTACTCGCGTTTGATTATTCTTGTTTTCTATATTTAGATTACGAATTCTAAATAACTTTGTAAACGTAACAATGTTTGTAATTTGTTTGTCATATTCGCTTTTTTATTATGGTTCGTGTTTTAAGCCCTTAAAACGTCTTTCGCTTTATTGACAACGCTTATTTTGTGCTATATCCTTATTGCCATACTAAATAACAATATGTGGATTTTGACCACGGGGCTATCTAAAATGATGAAGATCAATGCATTTCGGATTCGATTGTTTTTATATATAACGCTGGCTATACTGGTGCCTGTCCTTATCTTTGGGATGCTGCTGTTCTCATCTACCCAGCACACTCTCAAAGAGAACACCTCAGGAAATATACAAGATACACTGGTGTACAATTTCAAAAATATAGAATCGAAGCTTGATGTTATGAACAACGCAAGCAATGAACTTAGGGTTGCGCTTGCAAAAATACCAAGAATCATTGACCCGGCACTTGAAACAACTGATTCTGAAATTTTTGAAGCGACGCAATACCCTGTGACCGTGTACAGTTCGCTTATTGTTGACACCTACAGTATCGCAGGGTTTAATCACTTCTACTTGTATTTTCCATATCGTTCTCTATTTCTTGTTTCTAGAATGTCAACATTCGATGGAATCAACTCCAATGTACTCGACTGCCACTTCCTCCCCGAGAACAAGTGGGGCGTTGCGACTCCCTATGAAAACGTTATCAGCAACCCTGCTATCGGACATACCATGAAACAAAGAAATATATCCAAAAATCTTATCATCAAAGATACAGAGGGCAACGATCTTATACTCACGACAAACGTCAAGGAACAGTATATTAACGAGCTTCTTATTTCAGGCTTGCATATAAAACCGTCGTATGCGGTTATCATGGATGCTCATGGAGATCTTATCTCATCGATGTCAGACGATGAGATTGGGCAGTCTCTTCCGCAATACAGGGAAATACTATCCGCAATCGGCAATCAGCAGGAGTCAGGACAACTTGAAATATCCTTAAACGGCAAGCCGCACCTGCTCAACTGGGTGTATTCCCAAAGCAATGAATGGTACTATGTCATAGCCACGGGCACCAGCTCTGTCACAGAGGGTATGAACAAAGTATTTAATACACTTCCCATCATGGTTATCGGCCTCTTTGTGTTATCTTTCCTCATAACGGCCGTTCTCGCGAACTCCATGACTCAGCCGTTAAAACAGCTCTCAACAGCAATGACTGAGATTAAAAACAGGAACTTTAACGTCGAACTGCCTATTAAGCCAAACGCTGAATTCGAAGACATCTATACGGGCTTTAATGAAATGGCCCGCGAGATCTTTTCTCTTGTGAACGACGTTTCAAAAGAGCAGAGCAGAAAAACCGTTGCGACTATACAGATGCTGCAGACCGAGATCAATCCTCATATGCTTTACAACTCTCTCGAGTCTCTTTACAGCATAGCAAAGATAAACAAGCAGGAGGAAATTGCGAGCCTTGTGATGGCGTTATCCCGTTTCTTCAGGATCGCTCTTTCGGGCGGCAAACATACTGTGCCCTTCCGCGAAGCCTTCGAGCTCGCCAATCAGTATATAACGGTTCAAAATATAAGGCTAAATTACAAAATAGTTTTTACTTACAATATCGCTAAACAGATATACGGCCTGTCTGTACCTAAATTTTTGCTTCAGCCGGTAATAGAAAATTCAATACTTCACGGCTTCCAAAATAAACGCGATGAATGGCGTATCGATATAACCGCAAAAGAGGAGGATGATCTGTTAACAGTCGTGGTCCGCGATAACGGCATCGGTATACACGAAACCGCCCTTGAAATGCTGAACAAGCGCATGAATGACTTTGATTTTGAAGATAATACCGTAAGCAAAGGTTATGCGCTCCGAAATCTCAATTATCAGATCAAGCTAAAATATGGTGAGTCGTCCGGAATTCAGCTTGACAGTGTTTACGGCGAATATACTGAGGTCGTTATACGTATGCGCATTTCCGATAAACCACCGAAACACCATTAATGCGGACGACCTACCTGGAGGAAATGGAATGTACAAGCTGTTAATAGTTGATGACGAACCCTGGCTTCGAAAAAGATTGTTGCTCACCATCGATTGGGAAAGCATGGGTATAACAGAACTCTTTGAGGCTGAGGACGGAGCGAAAGCCTTTAATATTGCAGTCAAGCATGAACCGGATATAATTATAACGGATATCGAGATGCCTGAGCTTTCGGGCATAGACTTGATGCAGACGCTCAATGAGAGTGCGCTGTTTCCGCAGGTAATACTCATTAGTGGCTACAACGAATTCGAATATGCCCGCAGCGCGGTCAGATTCGGAGCGGTCGACTATCTTTTAAAGCCTGTAGCGGAAGATGAGTTAAAGAAGACCATCACAAAATGTATAGCCACGCTCGAGCAGAACAGATATCACAAGGAGATAAACGATCTCCTTGCTGATTCTTCCAGCCTGCTTCGCGAAAAGATATATATCGACCTGCTGCAGGGCAAGCTGGATTTCAACAAAGTTCCTGCGGCGCGTTTAAAAGAGCTCGGAGTCACTTTTTTATCAAGCTCGGCGATGTGCATAATCGCTCACTCACATCCTGCCAACCCTAAGCTTTCTGAAAACGATGTCGAAGATACGCTTGTCAACTTAAGTATCAATAAAATAATTAAAAAGCATCTTTCATCTTGTTTCAACAAGGTTCTCGACTTTTGGATCGATGACGTTAATGTCTATCTTGTTTTCAGTAATCTGTCTGCAGACGAATTAAAAGCCTGCAGCGCAAAAGCTCTGAGCGATGCTGGGAATCAGATAAGCGAACTGCACTCAGATCGCATCGCTTACGGTATGGGCTCGATTGCCCACAGCCTCGCCGAGATTTCCGATTCATACAATAAAGCCAGATACAGCATCAACCTGTGCCGCTCGAAGCAGAATGCGGGAGATGGCGAAAACGTTGAAATTAAAACACACGATTTTCAGATCGTTTATGATGAATACAATCTTAAATCTATAATATCGAGCCTTAAGAGCGGTGATGCCGACGAAGCTTCGAAGCTTCTTACGGAGCTTATCAGTGAGTTTCTTAACCAATCAGCAGGAACGCCCTCATCGCTTCAAATTAAGCTGATGTATATCAACGTGTTGAACAGCCTTTTTAAAGGCTGCCTGCCATTCCTGCCGGTATCGGAAGATATAATCAAGATCTGTATCGATTATATAGACGAGTCCGCATCCTTTTATACCATCGACAAGATGCACTCCCAGCTGCAGAACCTGCTGTCCGTACTCACTCAGCAATATCATGATTTCTTCGGCTCAAAGCGCCATTGGCTGATTGATAAAATAATAGAATACATCGATGAAAACTACGCAGCTTCACTCTCGATGCGTGATGTTGCGGCAAAATTCTATCTGAATCCGTCTTATTTCTGCAAGCTGTTTAAGGAGGAGACCGGCGTGACGTTCACGACTTATCTTATGAGCAAACGCGTTGAGAACGCTAAACGCCTGATGTCTGAAAGTGCAATGAAGCTCTATGACGTATCTTCCGCCGTAGGGTACACGAATGTACAGTATTTTTCGACTGTGTTCAAGGAGATAGAGGGTATCACGCCCTCTCAGTTCCGCTCGGGAAAAGGTAACTAGCTATTCAAAAAAATATAACTATTTAGAAAAGTGGGTTAAAAAAATGTTAGTAACAGAATCGCAAAAAAAGAAAACCACCATGCATCGCAATTTCAAAGCCTTCATTCTGGCGTTTGTTGTTTTTGCGGTTTTATTTACCGCCGTCATGGTGCTGCTGGCAACAGGAGTCTTTCAGGAAAACGTTCAGCGCGGCAACACAATTGGCAACAACGGAAGCTTCGGTATAACCGTTAACACCGGAGACGAAATATACTATTCAAGCACAGGCATATGGCGATATAACGCCGAAGGCAAAGACGATAAAATAAGCGAAGACGAAGCGTTCTACCTGAACTATCATGATGACTGGATATATTACTCAAACCTGAGCGACAAAGGGAAGCTTTACCGCGTACGCACCGACGGCTCGGGCAAAGAAGCGCTGAGCGACATGCGCACAGAGTCCATTGATATTGTCGGCGATGCCGTTTATTACGCAACGACGATGCTTGGCGGCGAAGAGGAGACCCCGGACATCGGCATATACCGTCTGGAACCCGATGGCAATTCGGCCAAAATCATTTCAGTCAACGCCGAGCACATATCCGTTTTGGGCGATAATATCTATTTCGTCGATAAGGATAACGGGTATAAGCTTTGCCATGTTAAAAAAGACGGCACTGGCTTGACTGTTGCAGCTGACGAGTTTATATATGCATATGACGTGGCTGACGATTGGATCTATTGCGCAAGTCGCGAGTCAATATTTAAGATGCGCAAAGACGGATCCTCTAGAACCCTGCTCTCAAATACAGGGGCAACCTCGATTATCGTTGTGGGAGACTCTGTCTATTATAACTATCTTAACGTTATTGAACAGGAAGACGGTTCATCATCAGCCTTTATGAGCATGCAAACTGACGGAACGGGGGCCAAAAAGCTGCTTAACGCCAGCCTGCTGGCTGTAAACCATTTTGATAACAACACTTTGCTTTTCGCGCCATATACGGCTACGCCGACGCTCATTAAATATGATATTGTAAAAGGGAGCTTAGATCAATTAACGCAGGATTGAACACGCCTAAGAGCAATGGTTTTTCGGAGCAGGGTGTTAAGCTTTATGGGATATTTTTAAGCAATACCATCCTGGGCTATATTGAGGGGGAGTAGGTTATTTGAGTGTTTAACACGGTGAATTTGAGTTGTACTGCTCCAGGTAGCACGCCTATTGTTCGAGTATTATCACGCTTATCTGCTTTTTCAGCCGCCCCATAAGGTCATACTCCGAAATATAAACAGCCGCCTTCCTCAAAAGAGAACAGGCGGCCTAAACACAAAGGTTATTGTGGCGCTTCGCCCCGACATTCATCACCTTGGATCAGAACCTCGGTACATGTCATTTTACATTCAGCCGGGATAACCCAAGCGCCGGTTCTATTTAAAGGGGTTTTGAGCAATTCTACTGAGTCTGTTTGGTCTATAAATCCCCTCAAAATCTATCCTATACTACAGAAAATGTAGTATAAATGTAGTAAAACAAATCGGTTGTCCAGCCACCCTGTTTCTATTCGTAAAGAAGCAAAACGTTTTTTAATTCCAGCCCTATGCTTCTCGGCAAATTGGTTTGGTTATCCGTTTTGGCCATGCGCCACCAAATCGGCTCGCTATCTATATTTTGGTTCTCGTACATAAACCTCAGTGTCCACTCAAAAGGCTCTTCACTCCGCTCAACAACGCGGATGGGAAGAGCGTTCTGCTTCGCATTCTCGTCAAAGCAGTGGGCGCGAACACCGATGGCGCAAAGGCTGTCTCCCACCGGGTTTGCGGTATCCAGCATCACGCCCCACTCCGGCACAAACACGCGCGACTCTCCCGCCTTTTGCGCGGCAACAATGTTCTTGCAGCCGGTCAGCACAGCCGCCGCACGTGTTTTGGGATTATCGAATATCTCCTTGGTATCGCCTATACATGTCACTCGTCCGCTGTCCATCACAGCCAGCGTCTCACACAGCTTGTAAGCTTCATCCCGGTTGTGCGTCACCAGCAATACATCTCCGGAGAACGCTTTTAATGTATGAGAAAGCTCGACGAGTAGTTGGTCTCTTAAATGGCTGTCAAGCGCGCTGAATGGCTCGTCGAGCAGCAATATATCAGGTTTGGCCACGAGTATACGCGCCAGAGCCACTCGCTGCTGCTGCCCGCCTGAGAGTTCATGCGGTCGGTGCTTTTCCAGCCCGATCAAGCGCATTTTTTCAATCATACCGGCAACAGCATTCTTGCGTGCTGTCTTTTCCTTTTCGTGATGCAGCCCGCACGCAATGTTTCGCTCCACCGTCATGTTCGGAAACAAAGCGTAATTCTGAAACAGATAGCCGGTCTTCCTTTTTTGCGGCGGCAGGTTGATGCCCTTCTCGCTGTCAAACAGCGTGACACCGTTGAGAATTATCGTCCCTTCGTCGGGCGTTAAAATGCCCGAAATACACCGAAGCGTCAGCGTTTTGCCGCTGCCCGACGCACCCAGCAATCCGGCCACGCTGTTTTTTGATGTAAATGACACGTTCAATGAAAAGCTGCCCAGTTTCTTTTTGATATTCACATAAAGGCTCATGCGTGCCTCCTGTGCCCCGATTTGCGTTCCAGCAGATTAACAGCCAGCAGCACCACCGTGCTGATGGCCAGATTCACGAGCACCCATTTTAACGCACCCATATCATCGTTGGTGCGCCACAGCTGATAAACCGTGGTGGATATCGTGGCCGTTTTCCCGGGTGTATAGCCAATCAGCATACTGGTTGCGCCGTATTCACCTAGCGCCCGCGCAAAGGCGAGCACCGTCCCCGCAAGTATCCCCTGCCGGCATGCGGGCATCCGTATTCGCCAGAATATAAACGAGTTGGGCAGCCCAAGCGTCTTGCCGCTCCAGCCCAGCGTTTCGTCGAAGCTTTCAAAAGCGCCGCGCGCAGTTCGGTACATCAGCGGAAAAGCCACCGTCGCCGAAGCGAGAATGCCGCCATACCACGTCATCACAAACTGTATGCCAAACTGCTGCAGCAACTGCCCCACGGGATGCCTGAGCCCGAATATCATCAGCAAAAACCAACCGCATACGGTGGGCGGCAGCACCAACGGCAGCGTTAATATCACATCAACAAAGCCTTTCACAGCCTTTGGCAGCCGCGCCACGTAGTAGGCACAGAGTATGCCCGCAAAGAACACCAAAACACAGGCTGCCCCCGCTATCCTGATGCTGTTCCAAAGCGGATACCATTCCATCGTCGTCCTCCCTGAAAACGGACGGCATACGATAACCGTCTGCCGCCCCCCTCTCATATTCCGCTGTGCTTAACTAACAGCGCTGAATCCAACCTTTTCAAACACCGCTATGCATTCGTCAATTAAAAGATAATCGAGAAACGCTTTGGCCGCTTCCTTGTGTGAACTGATGTTCAGCACAGCCGCCGGATAAATGACCTGTCCGCACATATCCGCCGTGGCCTCGTCCACAATGTTAAGCCCGGCGCTGTAAGCGTCTGTGCAGTAAATCACGCCGCAGTCCACACTCGCTTCTGATACTTGCGTGGTGACTTCTTTCACGTTGGTGCCGTATGTGAGGGAGCCCGCTTTCGCGAGTTTATCTTCATCCAGCTTATAGAAAGCGAATATTTTCTGTGTGTACTGCCCCACAGGCACATCGCTGTTGCCCATCGCCAGCAGTATCTCGCCGTCTTTGAGCTTCTCCGCCATCGCATAAAAGCTGTCTACCCCTTTGGGATTACCTTTCGGCACCACCAGCATCACTTTATTTTCGAGTACGTTCACGCGAGTTCCCTGCTCCACAAAATCAATCCCGTCCGGGTTATCGTCTCTGCTCTTTGACGAATCCAGCTGGTTCATCTGTTTCTGTGCAGCAGAGATGAACACGTCGCAGGCCGCGCCTTCCTCAATCTGCGTTTTGAGCGTACCCGACGAATCGAAGTTGAATGTGATCGTTACATTGGGTGCCACGGTCTTATACATTTGCGCAATTTGCGCCAACGTTTCCGTCATGCTCGCTGCCGCAAATACCGTCAGTTCCACAGGCTCAGCGGACGGTTCGGCTGATTCAGCCGGCGCCTGGGCTGCCCCAACGCTTTCAGCCAATGCCGCCTCCATAGACGGCGATTCGGCCGCTGGTGCGGGTGCGCAAGCTACCCCTGCCAGCATCATCACGGCCATTGTCAAAAGCATCCTGCTTGTCAATAATCTCTTCATTTTCATTTTAGCCTTCATCGTTTTTGTGCCATTCCTTCGCTCTTTCCGGCGGAAAGAGGAGTTCTTCGGCATCCGCGCGCAGCGCTGCTAAATCCGTAGCCGCGGGTTTTGTCGAGAAATTTTGCTGTATATGAACTGCAAATTTATATGAATCACAGTTTCCGGCTCTTTCGCCGATACCGAACAATGTGGTGTCAACGGTAACCGCTCCTCCTCTCACAGCCTCCGCCGCGATGGCAACCGCCATTCCCAAATCGTTGTGTGTGTGAATACCAAACGGTATATCCGTCTGCTCCGTCAAGTATTCAAGCAGCTTGCGTGCTTTCATCGGTGTCAGCGTGCCCACTGTATCTGCCAGCCTGACAGACAGCACACCCAAGCGCCTCATATCGCCCGCAAGCGAAGTGATAAGCTTTAGGTCAGCCCTTGATACATCCTGAAAACCCACCGATACCTCGCAGCCTTTGTTTCTGGCGAAGGTCACACAATCCGTGAGCATCCGTTTCACCCACGCACGGTCTTTTTTCAGCATCGTTTCCACGAGCAAGTCTGAAACGGGCGCACTGATGTGAATGATGTCAGGTTGGCAGTCAAGACTGTGCGCAATGTCCTCCCGGCGCATCCGGTTCCATACGGCAATTTTCGCCTTTGTGCGCACCTCCATGATGCGGCAAACCGCATCCTTCTCGCAGCGGCCCATTGCCGGAATGCCCGCTTCAATCTGGTAAAACCCGGCTCGATCCAGCAGTTGTGCCAGCTTCACCTTTTTTTCTATGCTGAACGCAAGCCCGCTGCGCTGCTCACCGTCGCGCAAAGTCGTATCCGTCAGCAGCACCTGAGGCTTCATGCAGCATCTCCTCCCGCCGCCTTTTTTGCCAATGAAGCAAACGTATCGTCACATAAGCCGCCGCCATCGCAGACGCTTTGCTCGCGCACGAGATGCAGCAGCCGGTCTAAATCGGTCACTCCGCGTAAGCCGAGCTCCTCGAGCTTTAGCCGCAGTGCCTGCTTGCCGGAATGCTTGCCGATCACTATACGCCGTGCCACGCCCACCGACTCCGGTGCAAACGGCTCGTAGCATCCCCGGTTTTTCGCAATTCCGTCCACATGCGTGCCTGATTCCACATCAAACAATGATGCACCAATCACCGCCTTATGGGCGGGAATCGCCGTTTTTGTCAGCTGCGTGTATGCGCGCGCAACATCAGGCAACTCTTCAAGCCGCACGGATGACGGCAGCAGTCCGACCACATGAAGCGTCGCAAGCACTTCTTCCAAGGGCGCATAGCCGCCGGTGCCCATAAAAGCGGCGGCCAGCCGTTGTCCGCCCGCCAGCAGCCATTCCACCGCCAGCGCCGTGCCCGCTTCTCCCGCGCCGCGCGGGCAGAACCCACAGCGCGAGTCAGCCGCCAGCCGACTGAATTCAGCCGCATAATCCGAAAAGAACAACGATTCATCCGCTGTCCACCGAATCTCCTCCGCACACGTAGGCGGCGAGTTTCCCACAGCGCATTCGATAATGACCGGTCCCGGCATCCCCTCATGCGTGCTGAGATATCCGGCAAAGCCGGGCGGTACGGCTTGGCAGCCTTGGGTGACGCTGAGCACGGTGCGCTCCGGCTCGATTACCGGTACCAGCAGCGCTAATGCGTCCCAAGGCACCTGAACTGTGGTGATGCCGAGCGCCAACAGCGCTTGATAATAAGCGCAAATCGCTTGCGTGTCTGCGCCGCCAAGCCGCATGCCGCATAATGATGTATCGGTCATTTGCAGCGTCTCCGCGTTAGATGACAAGCCGATCCACCTTTTCTCCGTTTTCAAAATGCTGCTCCACTATGTCCGCCACATCGTCCTCGGTCACATTGCCGTACCACGCGGCTTCGGGATAAACCACCACCACCGGGCCCTTGTCACAGATGCCAAAGCAGCCCGTGTTGGTGATGAGCACGTCGCCGGACAGATCGCGCTCGTCAATCTCCTCCATAAACCGCTGCACGAGGTTCACACTGCCCTTGGTATGGCAGAATCCTTTTTGAACGCCGTTAATACGGCAGCTCGTGCATACAAAAACATGATATTTGGGTTGTACCATCGTTATATGATTCCTTTCATTAAATTCGCGTTGTATTCTGCCGCCGCATCCTGCACGGCCTCCTCAATGCGGCCAAAGCCCGTGAACGCCATCATGCCCTTTTCGGCCAGCTTTTGACGCGGCGCCTCCCCGATGCGCATTGTAATCACAGCGGCGCAATCCTCAATGGCGCGGTGGATCTCCTCAAATTTCATTTGCTTCCCACCACCCTTGCCATCACAGCCGGGTGTGTTGTCGCAGTATTTTCCCACACCCCGGCGTTCCACAAAGCGCACCTCGCTGCCGCGTGCTTCATAGATGTAGAAGTCAGTCGCGTGCCCGAAGTGCTGATCAACCAGCACACCGCCATGAGACGATACCGCAAACAGCAGCGGCTTTTGGGCGGGCGCAGCTGTCTTTTTCGCGGCTTTGCCGCATCCGCCGCTGTCGCAAAAGCTCGCCGATTCATCGTTATCCAAACGGCCTACTGCGTCGGCGCGGCACTGGCGGCAGTGCATCATTTGCGTCAATGTCTCTCCGCACTTTTCGCGCATCGCCATGATCTCTTTGTTGCTGACCAGCGGCATGCTCTCAAACGCGCTGCCCTTCACGGGTATCAGCTGCATGATGTTGGTGATGGATGCACCAAGCTGCTTCACCTTCTCTACCACGGCGGGAATGTGCGTTTCGTTGATGCCCTTGAGCATCACGATATTGACCTTCACCATCACGCCGCGATCCGCAATCATTTTTATGCCCGCCATTTGGTTGGCCAGCAGCATGGCCGCGGCCGCTTCTCCCGTGTATGTCTGCCCCATGTAGCGCACATGCTTGTAAATGCGGCTGCCGATGGCTGCGTCTACCGCGTTCACCGTCACGGTGACATGCGACACACCAAGAGCCGCAATCTGCTCGGCGTATTGCGGCAGCATCAGGCCGTTGGTGGAAAGACAAAATGTCACATCCTTGTCGGCCATGCGTATCATCTGCAGCGTTTTTTGCGTCTTTTCAAAATCTGCCAGTGCATCCCCCGGCCCCGCGATACCCACCACGGTCAGGTTGGGTATGCGCGCTTTGGCTTCCATGTATCTGTCCAGTGCCTCCGCAGGCGACAGCACCCGCGTGGTCACGCCCGGGCGGCTCTCGTTGGGGCAGTCAAACTTTCTCACACAATAGTTGCACTGAATGTTGCAGTCGCGCGCCACTGGCAGATGAATACGAGCGTAGTCACCGCCGCAGCCGTTGAAGCACGGGTGTACGGCTGTCCGTTGTTCGAGCGTGCGCTTCTTGGCCGAAATATCACCATCCGACACCGCAGCGGCTAACTTTGCCGGGCCGCTGTGGTATTTTTCATACAATGCGTCGCGGAAGCTCGATTCCTTGCGTTCGAGCAGTGCGTTCGTCATCCTATCAAGCAGCGATAACGCGCCCTCATACCCGAGTGTGCGGATACGCTGCCCGCCGACGCTGTCGTGCACAGGGAACGCGCACCGAATTAAAGGCAGCCCGAGTTTATGTGCTATACGCCTGCCGTCTGAGCTGCCCACCAGCAGATTGGCGTTCAGCCGAGCCGCTGCTTCCTCAATCACATCAAAGTCACACGCGTCGCGTATTTCAAAATTCTCCGTGAAATAGGTGTCTGCCACGTTGGCTGTTTCTTGCTCCAGCAGCGCTTTGAGCGTGTCGCATTGAGCGCCCGTTGCAGTCAGCATAGGCACCAGCCCGTTTTCGGTGCAAAGGCGGTTTGCAGCAAAAACGAAATCCGGCTCACCGAATATCACCGCGCGGCCCTCGGCGTTGTATTTATGCGAATCCACCATCGCATCCATAAAACGGGCGCGCTCGTTTTGCATCGCATCCGTCACTTTTCCGCCCGCCTGTGCCAGCAGGCAAATCAGCGCATCGGTGTCGCGAAGACCCATGGGCAGATGACACCGCACATACGGCACGCCGAAGGTGTCGTGCAAGAACTTTGCCGGTGAGTCGGCGTCGCTGATAAACGTCGATAGTTCCACCGTCAGCCGTGCCCCCGCCATACGCGCGATGTCTACCAGCGACGTGCCGCCGTCGGGCAGCCGCTTGTAGTCCTTTTGAAATCCGCCGTCGAGGTTCTCCGAGAGATCGGGCAGCAATATCACATTCAGCCCCATCTCGCGGAATAAGCCTTTTAAATACCGCGTATCCGCCGGGCTAAGGCAGCCGGTAATCACGTTGATGGTATCGTGTTTCTCTTTGCGCATGTCTACGCTCTGCACAATCGCGCTGAGTGCGGCAAAAAAGCCTTCAAATTGTGTTCCCGCATAGCCCGCCGACGACACCGGGATAATTTTTGCCCGGCAATCCGGGTTCGCCTCGTAAAAATCGCGAATCATGCGCGGTATATCTTCGCCGATCGTCTCAGCAAGGCACGTGGTCGCCACGCCGATCACCTCCGGATCATACAGCGCGATCAGGTTTTTCAGTCCCTTGATCAAATTGGCTTCACCGCCGAACACGGTGCCCTGCTCCGTCAAGGACGACGACGCAATATCCACCGGCTCGTTGTAATGCGTGGCCATGTGCCGCCGGATATACGTGCTGCAGCCTTGCGACCCGTGCAGCAGCGTCATGCATCGGCGAATGCCCATAAACGCACTGACGCTACCCATCGGCATGCACATTTTGCACGGGTTAACGGTTAACTCAACAAGGTTCATGCTCATGCGCTTACCTCCTTGCACGTCTGCTCTGCGCTGCATTTTTCAAAAGCTAACGATGAGCGAAGCACCTGCCACACAGGGCTGTTCATCGAGCGGTTGATCTCCTGTGTAAAATTGATCACGCCGTCGTAACCGGCCAGCGCGTGCTTGCGCTCATGGTTATGGTCACAAAAGGCGATGCCCAGTTTGTAGGCCAGCGGGCGTTCCTTCACGCCGCCCACCAGTATGTCAGCACCCGTCTGCTTCATGAACGTTTCCAGCTCAGCCGGGTTCGCGTCATCGAGTATCACGGCATCACTGTCCACGAGCTGCGCAATCATTTCATAATCCTCCGGCTTGCCCGTTTGCGTACCCACCACCACGGTTTTCATGCCGAGCGCGTTAAACTGCCGAATCAGCGATATCGCCTTGAACCCGCCGCCCACATAAATGGCCGCCTTTTTTCCCTCTAGCCTTGGCTTATATGCATCCAAAAAGCCTTTCAGCCGCTGTTCCTCGCGCTGAACGAAGGCGCGCGCGCGCGCGACGTTCTCGGGTGTGCCCACCGCCTCGGCAATGCGTATCAACGACGCACTGGTGTCTTCCACACCAAAAAAGCTGATCTTGATGAACGGGATGCCCATTTCCTGCTCCATGCGGTTTGCCAAATACGTCATCGAGCCCGCACACTGAACGATGTTGAGCGCCGCGCCGGGCGCTTTAATGATGCTCTCATAGCTCGCATCGCCGGTGATCGTGGCTCTCACCTCAATGCCGATCTCTTTCATGTAGTTTTGAATGATCCACATCTCTCCGGCCAGATTAAAATCGCCGAGGATGTTTATACCGCGCTTTTCTTCTGAGGATTTATGCGGCGATATCAGCGCCATAATGGCGTTGCAGGCCATTTTGTAGCCGTACGATTTGTTGCCGGAGAACCCCGGAGACTGTACCGGGATCACGCGGATGCCGTACTTTTTCTCAGCCTCACGGCACACGGCCTGCACATCATCGCCGATAACGCCCACAATGCACGTTGCGTACACAAATATCAAACGCGGGCTGTGTTTTTTCACCAGCTCGTCGATGGCTGCTGCCAGCTTCTTCTCGCCGCCGAACACCACGTCCTTTTCACTCAGATCGGTCGAAAAGCTGTTGCGGTAGATGTCGCTGCCGCTTGTTAGGCTGCCGCGGATATCCCATGTATAGCTCGCGCAGCCGATAGGCCCGTGAACGATATGGAAGGCATCAGTAATTGGGTTTAACACCACGCGCGCGCCGCAATACACGCACGCACGCTGGCTCACCGCGCCGGAAAGACTGTCGCTGTCGCAGCTGATGCCGTTTTGTCCGTTGCCGAGCCGAATAAAATCCTTTCTTTCATCCAGTATGACGCTGTTGCTCATACCCGTGTCTCCCTTCCGCTGTATGCCGGCAGTTTTTGTTTTGCTGCCGACTAACCGAATTTTCTGTCGCTCTTAGAAAAGCACAAAGCGGGCCGCTTCGCCCGGTGCAGCGCTGCAACCCGCTTTTAGCCATGCTTTAATTACAGCACAACCTCGGTGTCTTCATCCGCGCACTCCCGGTCAAATTGATCCAGCAGTGCGTTTGTGATCTGTTCCACCAGCCGCAGCGCCCCTTTATACCCCGTGATCGGGAAGTAGGAATGCGCATACCGGTCGAGTATCGGGAATCCTGCCCGAACAAACGGAATATTTTCCGCCTTGGCAATCTGTTTGCCGTAGCTGGTTCCCAGCAGCAAATCAACCGGCTCATTTTTTATCCACTGATGCAGCTCAAACAGGTCCGCATTGGCTTTGATGGTGCAATCGGGTGCATCAAACTTAGCGAGAATGGCCCTGGCCGCTCTCTCAAACGCCTCACCGGGTGTGCCGGTGATCACGTATTTCGGGATCATGCCCATTTCCAGCACCAGCTGCATCAATCCGAGCACCGTGTCCGGATCACCAAAAATGGCTGCCCTTTTGCCGTGATAATAAAAGTGCGCATCCAACATCACATCAATCAACTGCCCGCGTTCCTCTTCCAGCGCCTTGGGTATCTGCTTTTGCTCCATCGCAGACAGCGCCATGATGAATTTATCCGTACCCTCAATGCCAATCGGCAGCGGAATCAGATCGTACGCCACCTTGCATTTGCGCTGCAGCACATTGGCAGGCTCGCTTGATGTCAGCTGTCCGCACGCAATCACCTTGCTGCAGTCACCGAGCGCCGTGATTTCATCTATCGTGGTGCCGCCATCCGGGTACATTTCATAACGTCCGGTCATTGGCGCATCCATCACACCGCTCTGGTCGGGGAACATGATGAATGGCACGTCCATCAACCCCGCGATGCGCTTCATCTCGCGTATATCCGCCGGATTAACAAAGCCCGGGAATATGCCCGTTTTGCCGTTTTTCTTGCCCGTCGTGCGCGACAGGTAGTTGATGAATCCGCACATCATGTTGAAAAACCCGGTGATATGCGAGCCGACATAGCTCGGCGTACTGGCGTGCACCACGAGCTTATCGTCCGGCACCTCAATGTCCATGATATAGCTGCCCACGTCATCGCCGATGGTTTCGCTAAGGCACGTGGTGTGCACGGCGATGATATCCGGGTTGTATATCTCGAACACGTTTTTCACGCCGGTGCGTAGGTTGCTGCCGCCGCCGAACACGGAAGCACCTTCCGTGAACGAGCTGGTGGACGCGATGGCCGGTTCTTTAAAATGCCGCGACAGAAATGTGCGGTGATACGAGACACAGCCTTGGGAGCCGTGGCTATGTGGCATACATTTGTGCACGCCGAGCGCACAGTACATTGCCCCCACAGGCTGACAGGTTTTACACGGGTTGATACGAAGCGCACTGCGCGCCGCAATTTTTTCAGGAGTCAGGTTTAACATGAGGTTTCACCTCCTGCCAGCTTGGCTTGTAATGTCGATTGGTTTTTCCACGGCGGGGTCAAATATTGCCACGCAGGCGCATACAGCCCCATTGTGATGTCTTTGGCAAACTGAATGGCGCCCGCAAACCCAGAATACGGGCCGCTGTAGTCGTAGGAGTGCAGCTGTTTGGAGACCACACCGCTTTTTTGCAGTATGTATTTATCCTTGATGCCCGAAAAGAAGAAATCGGGCTTTAACACGCGGATGAACTCTTCCGTCTCAAAGTGGTTTAAGTCGTCCACCACAATGCTGCCTGTCTTCATATCTTTGATCATGCCGCCGTAGTTCTCGAGCGGCATTTTGGCCTTAAGCTCGTTGTACTGATCATGAGAGAGATACGCGCGGAACTTTTGCTCATCCGGCTCCACGGTGATGCTCTCAATGTTCTTGCTGTCCGCGTCTTCCTTAATGGACAGAATCACATCGCGGCCTTCATAGTCGTCTCGATGCGCAAATTCGTACCCGGCCAGCACTGTTTCCACACCGAAGTCTGCGAGCAGATTTTGATAGTGATGCGCGCGCGACCCGCCGACGAACAGCGCCGCCGTTCGCCCGCTGAGCTTTGTGCGGTAATAAGCGCGTTCTTCCTCTACGGCCGCCAGCTCATCCGCGATCACCTCTTCGGTTCTGCTTTTAAGCGCTTCGTCTCCGAAGTACTCGGCCATATCCCGCAGCGACTGTATCGTTGCGTCCACGCCGATGAAGTTAACTTTCAGCCAGTTGATACCGTATTTGTCTTTCATCATTTCGGCGATGTAGTTAATAGAGCGATGGCACATGACCAGATTCAGATCGGCCGTATGAGATTTTTGCAGCGCTTCTATGCTGCCGTCACCCGTGAATACCGATACCAGCTCATACCCGATGCGTTTGAGTATCCGCTCCGTTTCCCAGCCGTCGCCGCCGATGTTGTACTCGCCGAGCAGATTCACTTTGAACTTCTTGTCGGATACCACATCAGCCGTGCCGATGACGCGGCGCATGAGCCCGTTGTTGGCAATATGATGCCCGCCGCTTTGGCTGACGCCCTTATACCCTTCGCAGCTGAACGCCACACACGTGATGCCGTACTTCTTTTCTGTCTCCGCCGCGACGGCATGAATGTCGTCTCCGATGAGCCCGACCGGGCACGTCGAGCAGATCAGTATCGCCTTGGGCGAGAACATGGTCATCGCCTCATCAATGGCGGTTCGCAGCTTTTTCTCACCGCCGAACACGATATCCGGTTCCTGCATATCCGTGGAAAAACAGTATTGAATGAAGTTTTCGCCGCTTTCCGTTCTCGCTTTGTTGCGGCGCGTGCCCCACGAATAAAAACCACATCCGATGGGGCCGTGCGTAATGGTCAGCGCGTCCTTAAGCGGCCCAAGCACCACGCCCTTACACCCCGCATAGCAGCAGCCGCGGTTCGTCATAATGCCGGGAACGCTGCGCGTATTGGCGGCGATCGGCATATCCTTGGTCTCGTCCGTTACCTCCAGCACATGCTCCTTGCGGTTTTTATATACACGGGCGCTGTATTGTCCGAGCACCCTGTCTTTATTGTTCATGGCTTTTCTCACTTTCTTACAGTATGGATTCTCCCGTGCGCACCTTGTAGGTTTCAATCACCGGAAGTATGAATATCTTACCGTCACCCGGATTCCCGGTCTGATTCGCATCGATGATCGTTTTCACTGCCGCCTCCACGTCGTCGTCTTCCACAATCAAGGTGAAAAAGCGTTTGGCGATTAAGCGTGCGCCCTCCGTGAACGACTCGCCGACATTCGATACGGGTATCTCTCCGGTATCCATCACGTATTTAAGCAGCGCGGGATCAATCTGTTTTTTACCTCGGCCCATGCACCGCCGACACATGAAGGCCGGAAACCCGGCATCGCCTAGCGCCTTTTTGGTGGCATTAACCTTATTGGTTCGTATGAACGCCATGACTTCTTTCATAACGCCCTCCTTATAAGCCCTGCTTGCCGGTGCTGATGGTGAAAGCATCCAGCACGGGGCTGATGAATATACGGCCGTCGCCGAAGTTACCGTTGTCGCCGGTGCGCGCGGTGCGCATCACCACTTTAACAACATCATCCTTGTCTTCATCTTTCACCACGAGCAGCAGCATTTCTTTCGGGATTTCGTCGTACTGAATATCGCCGACCACAACGCCGCGCTGTTTACCGCGGCCGAACACATCAAGCTTGGTCACTGCGGGAAAGCCCGCTTCCATCAATTCCGACATCACCGCGTTCACCTTTTCGGGCCTGACAATCGCTCTGACTAAAAGCATTTTCTTATTCTCCTCTCAAATCATTAAATATCGAGTATACCGTGCTCCATCAACAGCGCTTCCAAGCGCTCCTGCTTGAGCGGGCTCGGAATCACGAACATGTCGTTGCCGTCTATCTTACCGGCCAGCGCTCTGTATTCATCGGCCTGACCGCAAGTCGGGTCAAAATCGATCACGGTTTTCTTATGAATTTCCGCACGCTGAACCATGTTGTCGCGCGGCACAAAGTGAATCATCTGACTGCCCAGCTCTTTGGCAAACGCGGCCACGAGTTCTGCCTCACCGTCTACCTTGCGGCTGTTGCAGATGATGCCGCCCAGCCGAACGCCGCCGGTGCGTGCGTATTTTTGAATGCCTTTTGATATGTTATTGGCCGCATACAGCGCCATCATCTCGCCACTGGCCACAATATATATCTCCTGTGCTTTGCCTTCACGTATCGGCATGGCAAACCCGCCGCATACAACGTCGCCGAGAACGTCGTAAAAAACGTAATCCAGATCGGCTTCATAGGCCCCCAGACGCTCCAGCAGACCGATGGACGTGATGATACCGCGCCCAGCACACCCAACGCCCGGTTCCGGCCCGCCGGACTCCACGCATTTGATGCCCGCAAAGCCTGCCTTCAAAACCAAATCGAGTTCGATGTCTTCGCCTTCCTCGCGCAGCGTATCCAGCACAGTCTGCTGTGCCAAGCCGCCGAGAATCAGACGCGTGGAGTCTGCCTTGGGGTCGCAGCCCACTATCATGATTTTCTTGCCCATTTCACCCAAGCCTGCCGTCAGGTTCTGTGTGGTGGTGGACTTACCTATTCCGCCCTTGCCGTAAATTGCTACCTGTCTCATATGCATAACCTCCAAAAAAAAATAAATGACGCCACCGAAATGACGCCATTGCCTTTCATTCTTTCATTTTTCGCCCGCATGAAACCAAGCCCCGTTATATTCAGTTACCATTCAACAGGTTCCCGAAACAACCCATACCGACAGGCAGGTTTATTACGCCTTTGGCTTTTGAGAGCCAAAAAACAAAAAACGCCATTTCAAAGGAGAAATGACGACTTCGTCGGGCGATACTATGTGGTTTTATGGTAAATCTATATTCAAAAACGGTATATCCCATGCCCATTCACGGTTATTCGTTTTTGATTCACGTTCATTTGTTTGAGTGCTCACACTTGAGCTTGAACCAATTATAACAGCACTCCAAAATTCTGTCAATATATAAATCGATAAATATTCAAGGATCTATCCGCAATTATGCATGTTTCGTGATTCCATTATTCATTTTTGTGTTTCGCCAGCATTTCCGGCTTAATACGGGTTATGTCTTATCGATTAAATAACTTAGCTTCCCCGGCGCTACACTTATTCTGCTATAACGGAACCCCCGTACTTTCATCTGCTCTTCCAACCATGGCGGGAGATGATCGCATACCAATTCAAGCGTTAGAAAATCCGTCGCCGTGATAAACGCCATCAGCGCCTTTTTGGAAGACACCTGCGGGTATGCCTTCTGCAGCCGAACCAGATCAAAAACAAAATGCCCGTCACCCTTGGGCGATTGCGGCTCCATCGGCGGGCTTTCCGGTATGATTTGGCTATTCATCACATCGTCCATCGCGCTATTAAAAAGCTCGTCGGATATCTCGTCCGCCTCAAATATCGAGAAACCAGCCTTATCCAGCGTCTGGTAGGCAATTCCCGTTACCTTCCGGCTGATAATGATCCGGCTGTCTTGATAATGCTGAGCAACAGCGCTGATGATTTCGCGTATCGCCGCGGCATCCGTCATTTGGCCGGTCAGCTCAAAAGACTCATCGCGATGCCACTGGGCCCTGTTTTTTAGATACAGAACAAAAGTATGTGTTTGCAAAAGTGGCGTCAGTGCACCATCCTTATCCAACGTCACAATAATCTGTTTCATACCATATCTCTTTACAAAATTTTATAACCATAATACACGAAATGACAGGCAATAGACAAGTGACTAAACGATTGCAAATAATCAAACGATAACAGTCTCAAAGTAAAGCGCCGGACTCTCATCTAGCGCTTCCTAATCTCCCCCTATGTCAGTTCCTTCGGCTGATTGTAGCACAGATACCAATCCATGCAGTTGTCGCCCGAATCGAGCCGCTGCATTGCGCACTCCACCGTCTGCGGTGACGGGATAATCGTTGGGAAACCGGGCCGACAGTTGGCCGGCGTTGCAACCTTATCACGGTCTGTCGTCTGAAGCGCATTCAGTAAGCGCAGTATTTCTCCGATGTTGCGTCCGTTGGTCAGCGGGTATATCAGCTTGGCGCGGATGATGCCGTTCGGGTCGATATAGAACACAGCAATCCACTAAATGCAAGAATTATATAGTCTATCTTTTTATTACTCATAAACACCCCCAACAATTATATGTGATAACGCATTTTATCAACAACCGGGAGTTAATACCCATAGCGGCGATCAAGAACACTGCCATCAATGGCGTTGATGGTCATAAGGATCGAACGTAAACATAGACTTTGATGAAATTGACAAGCAAGCCGCATTACGCACTGACAAAATGCATAATCTCTTTTTCTACCCCTATTTATCGGGGGCGGGTTATCCTCTTTGGAACTCCGGCATCCGTGGTTCTTTCATGGGCATTGGCCTTGAGCACAACCGGTTTGATTTCGCCCGTGCCATTATGGAAGGTGTCGCTTTTGGTGTGCGCCGGGCACTCGATGATTTTTCTTCCAATGGATTCCATACCAAAGTGCTCAAAATTATGGGGGGTGGAGCAAAAAGTGATCTATGGTGTCGTATCATTTCCGCAGCTGTAAATAGACCGATTGAAATTTCCGATGAGAATGAGGCGTGTGCCATGGGGGCGGCTATTATTGCCGCAGCAGGAGCAGGCGAATTTAGCAGCCTTAATGATGCGGTGAAAACTATGGCCGCTGCAACACGACGTGAGCTCCCTGACCCAAAACTTGTCTCTTGCCTTGAGTGGGATAAGATAGCTCAGTGATATATATTATAAATGCTACGAATGTATCCATTCCGGAAACGTAAAGGTTGTCGTGCCCGTAGTTTGAATTTGTTGATATATTTTTTCTAATTGCATACAAGCAAACAAAACGGACATTGATCCCTTTTCGTACCAGCCCATCGTGTCGTACAATCGTTTCATAGTCGGTTTTTTCGATTCTTGATGTCGAACTAATTTCACAAATGCGCAATTCATGATAGATTGCTTTTCCTTAGTCCTGTCCACAGAGGATTTAAATGTTAAGGTTCTTTTTTAAATTTTGTTTTCTTTCAATCACCGAGTACTGTGCAATATAGAAACAAATTTTTAAGGGAGAAGGATGTATGTTGGCTTATGGCAAAGCACTTGTGAGAGGGCCGTATGATGGGTTCTGATCTTTTAGCACGGGATGCTTCCCTTAATTTTAAAGATTAATTAATATATACATTTATGATATGATCCTTTAACTATATCCATTAATTAACATATAAAAAGCGCCGGGCTTTTACTCCGGCGCTCCTTCATCTTTCCTTATGTCAATTCCTTCGGCTGATTGTAGCACAGATACCAATCCATGCAGTTGTCGCCCGAATCGAGCCGCTGCATTGCGCCCTCCACCGTCTGCGGTGTCGGGATAATCGTTGGGAAACCGGGCCGCGAGTTCGCAGGCGTTGCAACCTTATCGCGGTCTGTCGTCTGAAGCGCATCCAGTAAGCGCAGTATTTCTCCGATGTTGCGTCCGTTGGTCAACGGGTAAATCAACTTGGCGCGGATGATGCCGTTCGGGTCGATGTAGAACACATTTCGCACCGTCTCGGTACCGCTCACGCCCGGCTGAATCATGCCATACATTTTGGATATCGCCATGTCCCTGTCCGCAATCACCGGGAACGGAATCTCGATCCCCGTGTTTTGGTATATGTTGAGTAACCATGCGATATGTGAAGGATTCGAGTCAATTGAGAGTCCGAGCAACTCTGTATTTCTGTCCTTGAAATCCTGATAACGCTGCGCGAACGCGATGAATTTTCGTCGTACACACAGGCGTTAGTTCTGCGTCGTAGAATGTGGGACGCGCTCAATCAATTGAATGTTTTGTTTTACGAGAAGAAAGCAAAATGCTGAATACGTCTGTTTCTCGTTATCGGTTCAGTCTTTCTCCGACAGCACCACCCGGATGCACCAGAGCAAACTGTTCGTTTTGAAAATCGATCTCCTCTATCAATGCAGCCTGCAGCGCATCAAACAAGGCATTGAGCATTGTATTGCTCGTGGTTCCCTGGCAGTTGTATTTGTCAGTTTCACGGTTCACATACATCTTAAGTACGATATCCGCTTGCTTCGCAAGCGGCGCATCTGTATTCTCTGTGACCATAATCACTGTCACACCCTTTTTTCTGCATATTTGTATGATGGGGATCAATTCAGCCGTTTTTCCGCCGCGGGAAGCCAATAGCATCACATCGCCGTTTTGCAAATATCCCGTTGCACCATGCACCGCTTCGGACGGCGAAATGAACCGAGCCGGCCGCTCAATGCAGCACATCAAATGCGCAAAATGCTGACAAGCAATGCCCGTATGCCCGCAGCCGCTGGCCCCAATTCTCGGCGCTGCCGATAGTCTTTCCACCGCCTGAGCAAATTGGTTTTTATCGATATGGCTAAACGCCTGACTCAAACATTCTGCTTCAACCTCAAATGCCTGTTTTGCCACTTCCATGCCTTGTTCATTCATAAACTGTGTCCTCCTTTTAAAGCAGAAATCACATCAGCCGGATATTTACTTCCAAAGATCGCGCTACCAGCCACAAGAATATCCGTACCGGCCAGCAAGCATTGCTTTGCTGTCTTAAGATTGATGCCTCCGTCTACGCTAATTTTGTAATGGGCCTTCATGGTTTCACGCATCTTTAACGCAAGCTGAATCCGTTCCAACGCTTCGGGCATAAACGGCTGTCCCCCAAAGCCCGGCTGAATGCTCATGATCAACAGAATATCGCAATCCGGAAGATAACGTTTAACCGATTCGAACGTCGTTTCCGGTTTGAGTGCCAAACCGAACCGTACACCGCGCTGTTTGCAAAGAGACAAAATATCATTTGGATTGTCTGCTGCTTCCGGGTGAATTGTGATTCCGTCAGCACCAGCTTTGATAAAAGATTCAGCAAATTTAAGCGGTTCTTCCACCATCAAATGCACGTCAAAAAAAATCCTACTGCACGCTCTAATTCCTGACACGATGTTTGGGCCAAAGGATAGATTGGGCACAAAATGTCCGTCCATCACATCAATATGTAGGTATTGCGCACCCGCCTGCTCTACGCAAGCAATCACCGCTGCATAATTATCTGCTCCCGCTGCCAGCAAGGAGGGTGAAATGATAGGGGCTCTCTTTATTTTATTGTCTTCATCTGCCATGTTTTTGATCCGTTTACTCTCCGATAATCTGTATCTGCACTGTTCTTTCCCTCGACCGAGTCTGATCAAAATCGATGAAATAGATGTAGCCGAATTCACCAAGATCAAGCTGACCGTCAATTAACACAACGGTTTCACTTCTGCCCACCAACGCAGATCGCAGATGCGCGTCTGTGTTGTGACAGCCACGCGCATCCTCATCATGCTCTTTCGCAAAGGCGAGCGCTTTCGGGCCCGGGTGTAAATACATGCCTTCTTTTCTGCACACTGGCATAAAGCTCTCAAAGGCTTCCACAAAATCCTGCTGCAGCGTTTCCAGCCCCGTCATCGACATATCAAACGCAGCCTCCTGAGTAATTACGCAGCAGGTTGTATGATGCGAATACACAACCGCAATACCGTTTTTAATTCCCGAACGCGCGATGATTTCTCTGGTTTTCTCCGTGACATTGTGGAACGTGGGCATTTTATCATTGGACAGTACTTTAAACGCCTCTCTGTATACCATACTCATCTCCCTATTTATCTCTTATTTGAGTCTCGCAAGCCTGAAAAGCTCCTCGCGCGCCTTCTTCACATAGCTAACCATTTCATCGAGCAGCGCGATAGGATCGGGCGAGTTTAATATACCGCTTGCCGAACCCGCCGCCTCTGAGCCAGCCATAATGAAATCATATATCTGCTGCGCCGTTGTGATGCCCGCCGCCTGCTCGACCATGATGTCCGGATCGATGGCTTTGACCGCTTTAATCGCTTCCATCACATAGCTCATATCGCTGGCGTTGCCGCTGCCAATAAGCTCGGTAGGTTCCGGATTAATAATGTCAGGATGCAGCTGGGCGATAGCTTTCGCCTCATCAATCGTATCCGCGCATACGAACGAGAGCATGTCAAGTTCGTTGGCTCGGTCAATGGTCCTTTTAATTGCCGTTAGTGTCATTGGACGTTCACAGTGATTTATGACCACACCTTGCGCACCCGCTGCTTTGATGGCTTCAGGCAGTATGTCCGCCATACCGCGCCCCGGGCGGAGCGTATCCATGTAGGGCGCCAAGATGATAAGATGCGGACAGCTTTCCCGGATTCTGCGAATCTCAGTGTACGGTGATATAAACAGCACATCGACATCATAGTTCATCGCTGCTGCATCAGCTGCCTTGGCCAGCTCCAATACAGCGTCGCCATAGATATAGCTCTTAACGCTCGTTTCAAAAAACGGCACTCTGATCTTAACTTTGCTCATTTTGTTTCCTTCCAATGGGTCAGCGTTTTAGCTGCAGATCGAATTCTTGCATATAGGCCTTTTCCTCTTCGGTGTATTTGCGCAGTGTGTTGATTATCTCACCGTTTTTCCATTTGCGGTCATCCACATCATCCGTTGTACCCATCACGGTAATGTTCAATTGACGATGGCGCGCGCGTACGTGGTCCCAATCCACAAAATAGATGTGAGCAAACTCTCCTCCGTCCAGCACACCGTCTTTAATGGTCATGGTTTCACTGCGTCCAAAGAAAACACTGCGCAGATGTCCGTCTGTATTCATGCTGGTATAGTTGCCCGGTTCATTCACATAACGGCCAAATTGAGCGTGAATGGGACCCGGATGTCGGTACTGATGCTCCTCCGCGAAATCGGGAATCATCTTGCGCATAATATCGAGCAGATCATGCTGTAGATATTCAAGATCGAAGGTATCGATATCATGAGAGCATTCCTGTATCATCACCGAGCAAGTCGTATGATGCGAAGCGATGCAGCAAGTACCATTTTTGATACCCGATGCAGCGACAATCTCCAAAACCTCTTTGCTAACATCGTGAAACGTGGGAATCCAGCCCCTAGATTGTAGTTCCAGTTCCTTTTGAAAAACTTTAAATTCCATGATATTCTCCTCAAAAATTTCTACTTAATCTGTTAACAACCGTGTAGCCAAAAACGTGAGCGGACGTTCATTTCTACGCGTCCATTTATCTTGTCAGATAATGACGCAATCAAAGTCCATTGTCGCTGCAAAGGCGGTCATTTCCGTTAAACAGTCAGCATAAATCAGCACGGAATGATGTGTACCGCCTGCTTGTGAAAACAGTTCCAAGAAGTCAGATAGCTTCTGTTGCGGTTTGAACCATCCGTTTACGCTTTGTTCCATCTTATTTTCTACGTTTACACCAAGCATTTCACCCGGGGCAAGTATCAGTGTATACCGTCCGTTTGCACAAGGCGCAAGATTCGCAAGCACAGCCTTTCCGGGCTTAAATGTCGCATAAGCAACCGTCGGGTTTTCTGCTGATGTAAAAGGGAAATCTTTTTCAGTCAGTAAAGGCTTTTCGCTGCAAACACGGTAGTTTAGCTCACCCATATGCGAAAGAAACACACTGCCGCCCTTCCAATCCGGGCAGAACATTTCTGTAAAACTCGTTTCCGGGAAAAATTGCAGTACCGCTCCGCAGAGTGCCGCAGTTAACACATCTCCCTCTCCAGCATAACCGATTCCACGAGTCATCGCCTTGCTGCATTCGGTAAATGGCATAACAGGCAGCCCCGGATTGCTCCCTTCGGTCTCTAGAAAATTCAAAGAAAAAGCCGTCAGTTTTTCTTCATCCGCCCATTTGCGCAGGGCCAGGCATACTTTCGCCGAGCGGTCATATAGTTCGTCAGTCACCGATGAATCCCAAACAAACATGTCTTCATCAACGCTGCGCTCACGGTCGATCTCCTGTTGAGATATACCGTCAATCCGCTGTTTGCCTGTTTTCTGATCATATATCACAATTTCCATGCCAAACTGTTCGGCAAGGTCTTCAAACGGTACATAAAAATCTCCCATACCGCAAAAAGGCTCCCCCACCAGCCCGACCCGTGAATTTCGGAAAGCGTCTGCAATCTGTACCCCTCGGCAATAAGCCGCCACACGATCCAGTACGTTCGAGTGCTCATAATGTCCCGCAAAAACCACATAGGGTTTATTGTGACGCTTTAAAAGATTGCATATATCCTGTACACCGTGAATACCATGGTTATACAAAATTTCATCCGAACTGACGGAAGCATCAAACGCATAGCTTTCCGTGGTATCCAGAACAATCAGAGGCAAGTTGGTTTCCGCTAACGCCTCAATGCTTTCAAGCGACGGAGAATACGAAAGGTGCAGCGTTATAATCGCCAAAACTTTGTCTTCCTCCAGCTCCTTAACTGCCTCCGAAAATTCTTCTTTTTTTCTGCAAATTGGGGCACATATCATATTTAATCCGCGGCTCTCTAATTGCTTCAAAATGGTGTCGCGGAAGCTTTCAATCTTAGGGCGCATGAATGCGCAAGTTTCATCATAAAGTTCGAGGTAAAACGGAAGTAGTCCGATCTTCTTCATCTGGCTGCCTTTCTGCATAATACCCCGCCGGAGGCTTATAGCCTCCGGCTGAGTATTAAATATTTTGTCAGTATCGATATGAGCTGATCTTAGTTTTTTGCTGTAACTTCATATGTATATTTTGCTTCGAATTGGTCGACATTTTTCTCGGTGATAACAACCGAGCCCGAGTCCACTGTCGGCGGAAGAGGATTGACGCCGCCGCCAAGATAGTCGTTAATGACCTTGAATTTTCCGTCTACGTATTCATTAAGCCATTTGAGCGCAATATAGCCTTCCACATAAGAGTTCTGCGCATAAGAAGCGGCAAGCTCACCATTTTTAATTAGTTCTAATGTGGCAGCGTCACGGTCACGGCCGATAATCTGAATTTCGCCGGTCAAGCCAGCTTCGCGCACTGCGGTGGTGGCACCAACCGCCGTGTAAGCCTGCTGTCCGATAATACCGATCACATCCGGGTTGGCCTGTAGGGCAGCACCAATGTTGGTTGCCGCAATGTTTGCGTCAGCCGAGTCATCTACTTCCACTACCTTCACATCTGGCGCCACCTCTGCGAGCGCATCCTTTGCACCTTTGAGATTGTCAAGCGCAGACGGCTGCCCCACACTAATGGCTGTGGAGATCAAAACTGTGCCGGTTTGCCCGTTAAGCAGCGTCGCCATATGAACACCCATATCATAGCCCGCATTATAAGGGTTGCAGCCCAGGAATGACAGCCGGTCAGAGGGAATATCCGTGTTCACACATATCACAGGCACACCGGCTGCAATTGCATTATTAATTGCTGCTGCTGTCTCCATCGCTTGTCCATGCAGAACAATACCTGTCACTTTATTGGCTACAGCCTGATCAATCGCCTGGGAGATTTGATCCGGAACAAATTCCTGCGGCCCGGCGTAGTACCATGTTGCACCGATTTCTTTTGCCGCATCGGACACACCGGCCTTCAATGCATCAAAGAATTCAAGCTGGAACAAGGAACCGATGACACAATATACCTCGCCTTCACCAGGAAGCGCTGCAGCTTGCTCACTCTGCCCTGATTCGGCAGACTGTTCTTCTTTCTGAGGCGCTGCACATGCCGTCAACATCGTGCAGAATACCATCAAAGCTAGCACAACAATCAATAGTTTCTTCATTTTTATTCCTCCATTCATTTTATATCTTCTTCCCTGCCGGGAATACCAATCAAATAATACCGGATGCGAGCTGCATGATGCGCTCTTCTGAGATATCCGCATCGTTATCGAGCACATCCATCAGTTTTCCTTCATACATAACCATGACACGGTCGCAGGAGGCTAGTATCTCAGGCATTTCTGAGGATACGATGATCACTGATTTACCTTTTGACACAATACCCCGCAGCAATGCATGAATCTCCGCTTTTGCACCCACATCAACACCGCGCGTCGGTTCATCAATCAATACAATTTCAGGATCGTTTGCGAGCCACATAGACAACAAAACCTTTTGCTGATTGCCACCCGATAAATTCATGGTTTTTTGTTTGAGATCAGAGCACTTTATACGCATGGCTTCCACATAATGCTGCGCGTTATCTGCAATACTTTTGTATTGAATAATATTTTTATGCTCATATTTTTTGGGTGACGCCGCAGCTATGTTTGTTTTAACATCCAGCCCAAGGAACAAGCCCAGCAGTTTTCGTTCCTTTGTGATATACGCCAGCCCATGCTTTTTGGCCTCAATGGGATTCTTGATCTTGGTCTCTTTTCCGTCTATCAGTATCCTGCCGCTGTTGCTCTCCCGCCAGCCAAAAAGCGCTTCCAAAATTTCCGTACGGCCTGAGCCTTCAAGGCCGGCAATGCCAAGCACCTCGCCGCGGCGAAGCTTAAAGCTGACATTCTGCAGTTCCTTGCCCGAAGAGAGCGATTCTACTTCCAACACAACGTCTTCGGTCACAGTATTTTTATGGCGATAGTCAAATTCAACATCACGGCCAACCATGTAGCGGACCAGCATATTTTTTGTCGTATTGTCATCCCGCTCAAATGTCGTGACGTGTTCGCCGTCTTTCAAAACTGTGATGCTGTCAGCCAGCTCAAGCACTTCATCCAAGCGATGTGAGATATAAATAATCGTAATCCCCTGCTGCTTCATTCGTGCGATAAGCTCGTAGAGTTTATTGACCTCAACCTCAGTCAGTGCGGAGGTGGGCTCATCCAATATCACGACCTTTGTTTTTTCATTAATCAGGCGCGCAATCTCCACCATCTGTTGGGAGCCTAGGCTGATGTCTTTCATCACACTGCGCTCATTAATGTAAGTAAGGCCGCATTGATCGAGTGCGCTGCGCGCATTGCTGTATAGTCGCTTATAATCGATGCCCCCATGTTTCTTGGGCATGTTATTGCAAAACAAATTGCTGGCCACATCAAGATGTACAAAGTTGCTGAGTTCCTGATGCACCACACCGATTCCGGCTTTTTTGGCATCTTCCGGGCTACGGAAGCGGACTTGCTCGCCAAAAAGATACGCACATCCTTCGTCAATAGAATTGACACCGGCCAGTATCTTGATCAGCGTTGATTTACCCGCACCGTTTTCACCGACGATGCAGTGAATCTTGCCGCTTTTAATCTCAAACGAGACATTATTAAGTGCTTTCACTCCCGGAAAGTTTTTTCCCACGTGTTCAAACCGAATAGCTGTTTCTACCATAGCTTTTGCCTCCTTGAAAACAGCGGTTTACTTTCCGCGCATTTTTCTCTGTCTATTAAACTGATCGAGCGCGACTGCGAGCACAAGAATTGCACCCGTAATCACCTTGGTGAAACTTGGATTCAGATACAAGAGCACGATTGAGTTATTCACAACCTGCATCATAATTACGCCGAGCACCGCCCCAATGAGTGTTCCTTCACCGCCGTCCATGGAGATACCGCCGACCAGGAGACCCACAACATTCCTGAATTCCAGTCCTTCACCGGCGTTTTGCGAAGCGCTTCCGAGCCGAGCTGCGAGTACCAAGCCCGCGAAGGCGGAAATCACACCCGTGATCGTGTACGACACATATATGAATTTTTCATTATTAATGCCTGCCAAACGCGCGGATACTTTGTTTGAACCGATATAGTAAGCGTTATGGAAGAAGCTTAAGTATTTGATTGCCAATATGCCGAGCATCACGATAACAATCATGTAAATAATTGTGATCGGAATCCCAAATGGTTCTATACGTCCGAAGTTGGTAAAATCCGCAGGCAGGTTGGCCACCGTACCGCCGATAACCACCAGCGCAATGCCGCGATAGGCCATCCAAGTGCCGAGCGTCGCCACCAACGGTGTAACCTTAAGCTTATTGATAATCACTGCGTTTAAAAAACCGAGCAAGCCGCCCAAGACGAGCCCGACCGTAATACCGACAATACTTGAGCCCCCGCTGTTCATGACAAGCCCCGCCACTGCGCTTGTCAGGCACAAAGCGGAACCAACAGAAAAGTCAATATTGCCTGCAATCAGAGATATAGCCATTGGTATGGCAATCATCATATCTACACTCATGCCCTGCAGCAGCACACGTATGTTGCCGGTTGTCGCAAAGTTGGATGTCTGTGTCATCAAAGCAGCAATCATCAATATGATGAGAAGCCCCAATGACAGTTCCCTCGTGCGAAGAATCTTTCCGAAGACTCCGCCGACTGTGTTGCGTTTCTTCACCGTTTTCTCCATTTTCCCCTCCTGAAAACCCTTTCGTTTTTTTACTGTCTTATAGTGCTTGAAAACGTGCACTCGAGTGCACATTATTTGAAAAAAAACCAGATATAATCAATATTCCAAGCATTCGCTCGTCAAAACCGACAGGCTGGTGTATTGAATTTTCTGGGGCATCTCATTCAAATAAAGATAGTTAAACATTGTTTTAAGCGCTGCATACGAAAACTGATAAGGATTCTGCTCAATAATCACTTTCAGATACCCCTGCTTCATCAAATCAACCGCCATCTGAGAAATATCAAACCCCACAACAGCCGTATCTTTAATATTGAGGTCTCTCAGGACCTCGCCAGCGATATATGAATTTGCGTCCGTACAGAAAATCCCTTGTATCGATTCCTTTGTGACAAGAGTTTTGACCATTTCGTAATAAAGAACTGGATTGTTCGGAATGTTTAAATTAGTTATTTTTAAATTGGGGTAGTGTTCATTAACGCGATCAATAAAACCCTTAATACGGTCTACAGTTTGCATATGCTCATTATTATCGGAAATCACCACCACATTACCGTTCTTTCCAATATAATTGGCCAATATCTGTGCGCCGATGCGGCCGGATTTGTAGGCGTTTGGCCCAATGTAGCATAACCTTTTTTCAGAAGATGCATCGGCACCAAATGTGATAACGGGCTTGCCCATCTCAATCAGTTCGTCAATGTATGGGTTTAAACGCGATCGGCTCATAGGCTGAATAATGAGCCCATCGATGCTATTCTCGGCAATGAGTTCCTTCAAAACGGCAATCTGGCTTTCGACATCGCGGTCAAACACCTTATAGAATTTGATAGACATTCCATAGTCGCGAAACTCCTCAGCACATTGCTTAAAGCCTCTTTCCACCTCAGGGAAATAGGTCTTGGTCGTTTCGGCATAAACAATTGCGATATGGGTGTTTCTGCCTTTTGAAAGCGTAGACGCAAGAATATTACGCTGATAATTCAGCTCCTGAGCAGCCCGCAGCACAGCAATACGCGTTTTTTCGCCCACGCTTTCCGTGCCGCTCATCACCTTTTTCACGGTTCTTAATGCATAGCCGGATTTTTCCGCAACATCCTTAAGCGTTGCCCGCGTTCCCTCCATAATATCCCCCGCATCCGTTTTTCCTTTCGTGCATCCGGGTGCACGTCATTTTCAAAAAAATAGACTATATGAACTAAAATGATAATGGCATAAATGAAACCAGTTACTAATTGCTTTCAACAGGCTCATTATATGACCCAACAATAGGGTTGTCAACACTTTTTATCGCGCTGATTGACTTTTTAATACGTTCACCATATAATACACTCATTAGATATGCACTCGGGTGCACATTTTAAATGCATATATGCTTTTACAAGATACAAGGAGGCATCAGAAAAATGTATACGTACTTTCACAAGACTGAACTCGACAGTCTTTTCTATGACCGCTATCTTCGCGATCGTCTTCCCGACACAATTATAGATGCACATGCCCATTTTAATCTTCCGTCGCATGTGGCGTCCATTACGCCTGAAACGATCGCCGGAGATTGGGCTTTAGAGTGCGGCCTTCTCATGTCATATGAGGATGCCTGTCACTACAGCCAAGTCATGTTTCCCAATAAACAATGGAACTTTGTTGCGCTGCCATGGCCGCTGCGTGACGCCGATACCAAAGCAAATAACGCTTATATCTCTTCATTGATTAGTGATCATGCTCTAAGCGGGCTGTATACACTACGCCCCGAATATACAGCCGACCAAATTAAAAAAGATTACCTTGCGGGTGGATTCTCCGGTTTCAAGCCCTACCCTTATATGGCCAGCTCCGTCAAAGGTGCGGATGTGAGCATATTTGATTTTATGCCTCATGAGCAATTCGCGCTGGCAAACGAGCTGCATGCATCCGTGCTGATGCATTTACCGAGAGCGGGCCGTTTGCCCGACCCTGATAACATTTCAGAGATTCGTCTTATACTGAACCGCTATCCTAATGTCAAACTGGTGATTGCTCACTTCGGACGCTGCTTTCAGCATGAGTATTTCGAAAAGGCTTTAGATGCTTTGGGCGAAGATATTCATCGTCTTTGGTTCGACTGCGCTGCTGTATTGAACCCAAAGGTTTATGCGCTCGCGTTTGACAAACTGGATCATCACTGCATACTGTTTGGCACAGACCTTCCCATCTTCTTGTGGCATGGCAAACGCAAATGGGACAAGCATGGGTATCATAACCTGTGCCGTGAAGATTTTTCATGGAACAAACATACTCATCGCAACGAGGAAAACAGCTATACCTTCTTCCTCTATGAACAGCTCAATACCATACTGAATATAATCGGGAGCGATCAAACTGTTTTACAGGATGTTTTCTGCCGCAATGCGAGGTCAGTCTACTCAAAACTCATCTGATTAGGCAGCGTTGACGGCATTGAAACAGCTTAAAATATCTTTCGATTCGGAGAGACCACATGAATATACAACTAATGCAAAAGCTTGGAAATATGAATCAGATTGCAGGGATTCGGGAGTCAGTTTATACCGACGGCAGCAGCAAAGGCTTAAGGTCAATTGAAGTATACAATGCCGCTGGCCTTCGTTTTACCGTGTTGCCTGACCGCTGTCTGGATATATATGATTTTTCTTATAAGGGCTGCAACCTTTCTTTTCATTCAAAGAACGGGTTAAATCTCGGCCAGAATCCTGCCAAGGATGAGTTTTTCCATCAATGGCCCGGCGGCATGCTGTACACCTGCGGGCTCGCAAATGTCGGCGATGCATGTGAAGATAACGGCGTGCATCCGATTCATGGCCGCATTGGCAGCACACCTGCCAAACATGTCGCTATATGCGAAGACTGGCAGGATGATGATTATATTCTCTCTGTCAGCGGGCAGGTTTGGGAAACGCGGCTTTACGGGCGTCAGCTTTCGCTGCATCGCACTATATCCACCGGTTTGTATGATAAAACGATAACGATAACCGATATGATCACAAACCACAGTGCGAAGGACGAAGAATATATGCTGCTATATCATATTAACTTTGGGTATCCGCTTTTGGATGCCTGTAGCACGTTTGTGTGCTCGCCCGTTTCCACGCAGCCACGAAACACCCAGTCTCAGGACTGGGTTTACATGTGTGCACCGGACGCTCAACCGCAGCATCAATTGTTTCTGCATACATTAAGCGATACACACGCACGCGCAGGCATCACCAATCCGGATCTGCAGCTTGGCGGCTATATTGAATATGATACAACGCATTTGCCATATCTGTGTGAGTGGAAGCACATGGCGGCGCACGATTATGTGGTTGCACTGGAACCTTGCAACTGTATCGGGCTTGGACGTGTGGAAGAGCGCAGAAACGGAACACTCCGGGTTTTGCCCGCATATGGTTCAATCCATCACAGTCTCTCTATTGGCGTACTCGAAGGCGAATCGGAGATACAGGACTTTTCAAAGCATTGTAAAGGGAGCAAGCAAGTATGAAATTTATCGGACTTGATATCGGTACGACAGGCGCGAAAGCGCTGTTGGTTGACGAAAAAGGCACTGTTCTCGGCAAGGGTTATGCCGGTTATCGTCTTATTTCCAAAGGATGCTGCATAGAACAACGCCCAGATGATTGGACGGAATGCGGCGCAGCCGCTATCAGGCAGGCCATTGAGGGACATGACGCATCGAGCATTATCGCAATATCATTGTCTACTCAAGGGGCAAGTACTGTGGCAATTGATGCCCATAACCGTCCGATAGGCAATGCACTGACTTGGATGGATGCGCGCTCCAAAGCTGAAGCCTCAAAGCTCGCTGATTGCCTCGGCAACGATTACGTATATCGTAATACAGGGTGGCGTATGAGTCCTTCACTTGACGCGGCAAAAATCATGTATATGAAACACACGGATGCCTATAAAGATGCTGTACGATTTGTTTCAACGATTGAGTATATGAATCTTTTTCTGACAGGCAATCCGGTATGTGATCCATCAAATGCCTCGATTCGCCAACTCTATTGCGTGAGTGATCAAGATTATGATAACAAAATACTTGATGCTGTCGGCATCACGCGCAGTGAACTGCCGGAAGTTATTCCCACAGGGGCGCTCACAGGATATATCTCTCAGTCTGCCGCAAATTCAACAGGACTAAGAATGGGAACGTCGGTCTATAACGGCGCACATGACCAGTATTGCGCCTCGATTGGAGCCGGGGCCATTGGCAAGGGCGATATGCTGCTTTCTGCGGGCACCACATGGGTTGTGATGGGGATTGATGATAAACCACTGTTTACCGATACCTATATTGCGCCGGGTGTCCATCCCGTTTCCGGATTGTACGGTGCTATTGCATCGCTTGTCGGCAGTGGAGCTTCATTACATTGGTTTAAAAACGAGTTTCTGACTGAGGATTTCAAAGAAGTCGATCAGCAAGCCGCACTGCGGGCAGCCAAGGTACAGGATCTCTTTTTCTATCCCTATTTATCAGGCGCGGGTTACCCCATTTGGAACCTCAATGCCCGCGGTTCTTTTTTGGGTATTGGTTTTGAGCACGATCGATTTGATTTCGCCCGCGTTATTATGGAAAGCGCGGCTTTTGAGGTTCGTCGTACACTCGACGATTTCTCCGCAAACGGATGCCAAATTCAAACATTGAGGATAATGGGCGGCGCAGCTAAAAGTTCGTTGTGGTGTTCTTTAATCTGTGCAGCGACAAAGCTGAACGTCGAAATATCCAACGAAAGTGATGCATGTGCGCTTGGTGCCGCAATGATAGCTGCTAAAGGTATTGGCGTATATAGAAATTTCAATGATGCTGTCAAAGCAATGGCTTCAAAGACCCGCCTCGAATATCCTGACCCGTCACTGGCCTGCAATCTTGATGAAAAATATGCACGTCGTCTTCGGATGTGGAATGGTATCAAAACATACTATGAATGATCAATCGTGTGGCTTTCAGCCCTTTACGCAATTCTTCGGGTTTTGATTATGGTCGGCATTTTTCATTATTTACTACACTTATATGGCAACACCATATAAGTGACTTGTTTTCATTTGCTTTTTCAGCAACTAACATATGACGTCGTTTCAAGAGAGACCCTGACCTTATTATCCATTGTATTCCTCTCAATCCCGTTTCATTAGTGGGTTTTATTGTCGGTTTTGATTGACGAAATGCCTGAATCCTCGATGAATACTGGGTTTTCACATTAGTCGCTCTACCTTGATGAGATGACAGCGCGGATTAGGACTATCAAAGACATTAATATCTATATAACTTGCAACAGATTGTGACTGTCGGCATTATTTTTTGTTGCTATAAAAGGTGATTAAAAGCAAGCGCCGGACTCTCATCCAGCGCTCCCTAATCTTCTCCCTATGTCAGTTCCTTCGGCTGATTGTAGCACAGATACCAATCCATGCAGTTGTCGCCCGTATCGAGCCGCTGCATTGCGCCCTCCACCGTCTGCGGTGACGGGATAATCGTTGGGAAACCGGGCCGCCAGTTCGCCGGCGTCGCGACCTTATCGCGGTCTGTCGTCTGAAGCGCGTCCAGTAAGCGCAGCATTTCTCCGATGTTGCGTCCGTTGGTCAACGGGTAAACCACGTTAATACCGATTCCACGCTTCTCATTGAAGAACGTGTACAGTGAGATTCCTTCTGTATCATGATTAACGTCGTGGAAATAGCATCTTTCCGGATAGGGATATTCAGGCGCTTCAATCTGCTGCCAGCACTTTGCCGCATGCGGCTCTCAGGGCGTTACGTTCTGCGAATCCAGAATCAATCTGCACCCTTCCTCCAAAAGCGGATACCCATAGTTTAAATGCAGCGCATACACAAACTGCCTGTCGCCGAACCCATGGTTGGTAATCGTATCTGTCAGCAATATAGAATCCTGTTCATATTCAAATTCCAGCTTCCTGTGCAGCGTCAGATTTTCTCCGAAGATTCGTGCTTCACGCATAGCCCCTTCCAAGCTCAGCGTCGGGTTCTCATCGCGAACGCCTCTTTCGTATTTCACATTTTCCGCAGGCGCATTTGCGATTCTGCCATGCAGACCAAGCTCTTCTCCGTCTTTCACCATTGGGCTGCCAAAATGCTGCAATCCGCATGTGGTCAGTATTCCCACAAAGAAGCTGCGCAGCCATCTTGTGACCTGCGCGTCATAATACTCGGGTTCCACAATACCGCAAGGCGTAATATAGTTGAGGTTTTTTCCTTTGTACCGTACCTAATAGATATCCATACAGCGGCCGGGATGTATTGTCGCGGATAGGTTTCCCCCGTTGCTGACTTCCATTGTGCGCACACCGTCTTGAAATCCGCCCGTCAGCACGCTTTCACGCAGTGTTATCAATTGATCTATATCGCCAACATAGGCCAGTTATCCGCGTATGTCTGATCCATTGTTTTTCCCCTTTCAGCAGGCGTTCCACATATTTATCATTCTGTTATCCTTAATTCATGCGTTGGCTTTTAAGAAAGCCTCAAGCTCTTCACGAGACGGCGCGCCTTCCATCGGCCCCTGACTGCGCACCGACATGGCACCTGCCGCATTGGCAAAGCGACCGCATGCCTCAAGGCTCTTGTTTTCAATCAGCGCGGTCATAAAGGCACCGCAGAATGTATCCCCCGCTCCGGTAGGATCGACCTCAGTCACCTTAAAGCTCGGAACACTTATAACGTCGTCTCCTGAGTAAATACGGCAGCCCTGTTCTCCGTTTTTCAATACCACAAGCTTCCCTTGCTTCGCCCAAATGCGGCAGCCCTCATCGTCTGAAGACGCGCCCGTGCACATCATGGCCTCTGTTTTACTTGGGAATATCAGGCTGGCCCGGTCAATCACAGGCTTACATAACACTTTAATTTGTTCCACGCTCAACGCTTCGGGGCGGATATTCGGATCGAAGCTGATATTTGTAGCCGCCGGGAGCTCGCACATCAGCTTATAAACCGCATCTGTGCTATCCTGATTGATCGACATGGTGAACCCTGTAATATGCACCCATTTGGTCCCTTTAAGTTTCTCTATATCAATATCATCCCGCGTCATCATGCCGGGCGCGGCGTGATGAACATGGTACAGAAAATTACGGCTGCCATCGCTGAAATAGCACACGAAGGCCACGCCGGTGGAGGCATTCGGATGAACACGCACCATGGAACAGTCCGCGCCGCTGTCTTGGAGCCGGTTGACCACACATCGCCCAAAGCCATCATTGCCAACCACACCGACCATCGCACACTTTGCGCCCAGCTTAGCCGCCGCATTCAGCATAATCGGTGTATCCCCGCTTGGGTAAGGGCCTGTAAAATCAGCCGGAGCATCAAGCGGCTTATCGAGCTCTTTTCTCATCACTTCACACAAAAGCGCCCCAACTGTGACAATATCGTATCCCATGAGTCATCTTCCTCTCGCTTAGTATTTAACCGCATAGAGACGGGCAGCAGCCCTTACTCTCCAATGATATCAACAAATATTTTACGCGGCTGCGGTCCGTCAAACTCCATAAAGATGATTTCCTGCGCCTCACCCATGCAGGCCTTTCCGTTAACCAGCGACAGCGTTGTGCTGTTCCCCACGAGTATTGACCGCAGATGCCCATACGCGTTCGTACTGGTTCTGCCGTATGTGGGCAAAAAGTGAGCATGGGCATATTGTGCATCAGGTTATACCTCAGTTTATAAAAGACGGTGTATGAATAACACACACCGCCTTCTTACAAATATATGTATCAAGTTTTATTATCAGTTTTTCAGATAATCTCCAACGTTATCCTTTGTCACCAGAATGAAAGGAATCTGCGAGTTGAAGTATTCCATTGTTGTTGTATCGCCAGCAATAATATACGGGATCAACTCAAGAGCATATCTCATCTGCCCGGCACCATCTTGGAAGACTGTCGCACCCAAAGTGCCATCCTTAATCATTGTTAAAGGTCCTTTGTTACCATCAACGCCGATACATATAATATCTGATCTGTCAATGGAGTTGCAATATGCCTGAACCGCTGAGGACATATCATCGTTGTCACAAAGTATTGCCTTTAGATCATCGCCATGCTGTGTGATAACATCGGTTGCAAAGGAAACCGCTTTTTCAGCAAGCCATTCAGCCGGATAATCTCCAGCACATTCCCAGCCAGAATCAGCGTTCATTTTGTTTGTAATGCCCTTTCCGCGGTCGATCTGAGCCGAAGATCCTACAACACCCATCATGTGAGCATAGAGGCCACCTTCCGGTATCTGAGACATCACATAGTCCGCCATCATTTCGCCAGCCTGAACATCATCTGAACCAGCATAACCAGTAGCAAGTTCAAACGTGCTGTCCGTATAAGAGTTCACAACGATGCACGGTATCTCAAGTTCAGCACAGCGCTTAACAATGGGATCTGAACCGGCAGCTTCGCAAGGCAGCATTATGATAAAGTTACAACCATTCGTGATTGCATCCTCAAGCTGGCTAATCTGATTTGCCGGATCTGTCTGAGCATCAAAGAACTGCCATCCAGCAATCGTTCCATCCTCAGCATATCCATCAAGGATCTCTTTCGCAACACCATTGAGTGTCGCGTGAAAAGCGTCGACAGTATTCTTTGCCATATAACCAACGACAACGTCACTGGCTGCAGCAGGAGATTCCGCCTCCGCAGAAGACTCAGCCGGCTCTTGGCTCACAGATCCTTCCGTGTTTGCTTCACTGGCTGCCGGAGCATTGCTCCCGCAAGCTGTTAATGCGAAAACCATGACAACCACACATAACATAGCTAATAATCTTTTCATTTCTCTTCCTCCCTATATTTTTATATTTACCTATCAGGTAAACTGAACTTCTTAATTTTGCTATCGTTTTTTATTTATAAATCTGTCTAGCATGACGGCACCGACGATTAAAGCACCCTTGCATACCGTCTGCCAATATGATTCAACACCAATCAGATTCATTCCGTTATAAATCAAGCCGATAATGACGATACCCATTGCTGTTCCAGGAATTGTTGCAATACCTCCAGAAAATGATGTGCCACCTATAACGCAAGCTGCAATCGCATCTGTTTCATATCCAATTCCGATATTCGGTTGACAGGCATTGATCTTTGCTGTAATCAGTATCGAAGCAACACCAGCACAAAATCCGCTTATCGTATAAGTGTGAATACTTGTCCAAAACACGTTAACACCAGCGGCCTCGGCAGCAAGTCGGTTGCCGCCCACAGCATATACATAGCGGCCAAATTTGGTCCAATGCATTAAAATAAATGCTATTATAATCATACACAGCAATATGATCGCCGGATAAGGAATTGTGCCAAAAAGCTTGCCCAATCCTATTTCTGTGAATTCTGGCACGGCAATGGGAAAAGAATACCCACCGGCTAGGGCTGTTGCAAGCCCTCGAATAACAAGTTGTGTCGCAAGTGTCGCAACGAAGGGGAACAAACTAAAACGTGCAATTAACCAGCCATTGATTAATCCATATAAGGCGCATGTTACAATCGCTGTCCCTATGGCAAGCGGTATGCTTCCGGTATTCTCCAGAATCAGTCCAATGACAACAGATCCCCATGCTAGCATAGAACCAATTGAAAGATCGATACCGCCAGCCGTGATTACGAAAACCATTCCAAGAGCCAGTGCTCCATTAATGGAGATAGTCGACATAACATTCAGAATATTATTGGCGGATAAAAATTTTGTTGTCAAAGAGAGTAAGATGGCCATTCCAATCATAATGAAACCAATGCCATATCTCCTATAAAAAAGGCTACGGCTGTATTTTTTTTCTGCACCGGTCTCTATTTTTGCGCTCATTTTTTCCTCCTTTATATTTCACCGAATTCTTTGGCTAACAAAGATTCCTGATCAATTTTGCCGCTAAGAATATCCTCGCGCAGCACTTCCCCATTTAATCTACCTTCATGATAAACCAGAATTCTGTCACTCATTCCCATAACCTCTGGTAATTCCGAAGATATCATGATTATTGCCATTCCCTGAGCAGCAAACTGGCACATTAAAGAATGGATTTCGGATTTTGCTCCAACGTCAACACCTCGTGTCGGTTCATCAAGTATTAAGACCTTAGGATGAGCCATAATCCACTTGGCCAATACAACTTTTTGCTGATTGCCTCCCGATAGATTGATAGCTTCCTCTTCAAGGCTCGTCGCTTTAACGGTCAGCTTCTTTGCAAATTCCGCTGTATCTTTCTTCTCTTTTTTCTTATTCAATAGAAGGTTTCTTTGCTTTTCAGGCAGATTGGGTAAAGAAATATTCTCAACAATTGATCGATATAGGCATAAGCCGTAGCTTCTCCTGTCCTCATTAACCATTGCAATGCCCAAATTAATGGCATCCCGCGGCCGCTTAATTTTAACCGGCTTACCTTCAAGCATGATCTTTCCGGCCTCCAACTGAGTCAATCCAAAGATCGCACTAACTGTTTCACTTCTGCCTGCTCCGGCAAGACCCGTCAAGCCGAGTATTTCGCCCTTTCTAACTTCAAAAGAGATTTCACGAAAGCCCTTGCCGGATAGCCCTTCCACTTTTAAAACAACATCGCCTTTTTCACAGTCGACTTTCGGGAAGATTTTTTCGATCTCGCGACCAACCATCATGGATATAAGACTCTGTGGCGTTACATTTTTAATTTCCTCACACCCAACAAATTTACCATCACGAAACACTGACGCGCGATCGCAGATATGGAATATTTCCTCCATACGATGAGAAATATATATAATTGTGACACCCCGGCTTTTCAATTCACGTATTGTAGCAAACAGATGCTCTGTCTCCTCATTATCAAGAGAAGATGTCGGCTCATCCATAATCACCAGCTTCGCATTGCTAGATACTGCTTTGATTATTTCAATCATTTGCATCTGCGCCAACGTCAGCTCTTCCACCATACTTTTAGGGCTCACCCTAAAATTAAATTGCTTTAAAATTTTTTCGGCTTCGGCGTTGGTTTTTTTCTTATTCAAGAACAGGCCCTTTTTATGTTCCCTATTAAGGAATATATTTTCGGCCACAGTCAAATAAGGCTCCGGGTTCAGTTCTTGATGGATCATGGAAATGCCTTGCTGGATCGCTTCCGCCGGACTGTTTGCCTTATACGGTTTGCCTTCAAATAAGATGGTCCCAGAATCCGCCTTGTGCAGGCCAATGATCGTTTTCATCAATGTGGATTTACCGGCGCCGTTTTCACCTACGAGAGCATGAACCTCTCCTTTCCTTACATGAAGCTGAACGTTTTGCAGGGCATGGGTTCCGCCAAATGATTTGGAAAGATCATGGCACTCAAGGAGGTACTCCGATTCAACAGTGTTTAAAAGTTTTTCAGCCATATACTCGCTCCACCTTATATGCTTTCTTTTTGTCACCAACTTCAGTTACTGTCGTCCCATTTTTGTCAGCTTTTCAATCACTGTCACTTGCCCTTGAAAAGCCTCTTTGAACAGTTGATAATAATTCAAATATATTTCATGGTTAGAAGGCTTCGGGACGATGATGCGTTCTTCATACTGCACGGCTGCCCTACACCCTTCTTCAACACTACCGAACACGCCGCAGCCTACACCTGCCACGATAGCCGCCCCCAAACTCGCTTGTTCCTTATTAATCGCCATTCTTAAAGGTACTTTAAATACATCAGCCAGCATATGAAGCCAAGGCTCACTTTTTGCGCCACCTCCCGAAGCAACGAGAAGATCAGCTTTTAATCCCATTTTTAAACATATGTTCATGCAGTCATTTAGGGCAAATGTCGTTCCTTCCATAATGGCACGGGCTAAATGATAGCGTGTTGTGCCGTGCGTAATACCCATAAAAGAACCGCTAAGATCGGGGTTAAGATGCGGGCTCCTTTCTCCCCCAAGATAAGGCAGAAAAATCACCCCACCGCTTCCCGGCTTAATATTTAGAATCTCTTCATTGAGCACTGCCAAATCTATGTTGTTAAACATACTGGTAAACCACGTCAACGACAATCCGGCACTCATTGATGCGGCCATTGCTATCCAATGGTTTTGGCGATATCCACAGAACAAATTTGAGTTGACTTCCGGGTTAACTTTGGTAACACTCGATGGAAAGCAAACCTGCGAACTGCTCCCAATATTGACCGTAGCGCTACCATCAGTGATAACTCCATTGCCAATTGCTTGCATAATCTGATCACCACCGCCATATACAACCGGTGTGTCTAAAGCAAGACCTGTCTCTTCTGATGCTTTCCGAGTCACTGATCCCGCAAGTTCGGTACTGCCAAAAACCGCAGGAAGAATATTTTCTTCTATCTTGAAAATATTGAGCAACTGCTGCGACCATTTTCCACCAGTGATATCGAACAATAGCGTTGCAGACGCATCAGAATATTCAGAAGCCATGTTTCCGGTGAGTTTTAATCTGATAAAATCTTTTGGCAGCAACAAATACTTTATCTTTTCATAATTCCATGGCTCGTTTTCTCGTATCCAGAGCAGCGTTGGCAACATAAAACCTGAAAAAACAGGATTCATAACAAGATTTTTTAATCTCTCTTTGCCAAGTGTTGTCTCGATGTCTTTACATTGCTTTGATGACCTCGCGTCACAATGGATGATAACCGGCCTGATCACATTTTGATTCTTGTCTAATACAACCGTCCCATGCATTTGACCCGAAAGTCCAACAGCGTTTATATTCTCCGGTCTGATTCCAGCACGTTGGATTGACTCTCTAATTGCCTCGCAGCAAGCTCTCCACCATACATAAGGATCCTGCTCAGCATATCCATTTAAAGGAATATTGAACTTATACTTTCTTGAACTCTCAGCAATAACAATGCCAGTTTCTTTGATGATCTGAACTTTTAAACTGGATGTTCCGATGTCAATCCCAAGCAAGCAGGCCATGAAGAGCCTCCAATAACTATATTCTGCTTTCGGCTACTACATTTTCAATAAAGCTGGTATCGTTATCCCTCTTGTCTACATAATTCATCATCGCATCAATAATAGCGAGCATGTAAATGTATGTATTGACGCCGTTATCAAATTCCGCACCACATATAACACCACTTGAAATAGAAATTTTTGCGCCCTGAGTTAACGGGTTTTTTTCACTGTCTGTCAATGCAATTGTTGTCATATTTCTTTGATTGGCAATCTCCATCGCCTGAATGGTTCGCTTTGTCTCTCCGGTATGGGACACACATATCAACACATCCTTTTCTGTTCCATAACAGATGCTTTCTATATCGGTTTCCACAAAATTACCACCGAGAGTACGGACTCCCAGCCGACTTAATCTAAATAAAATATCAGTTGCCAAAATTTTAGAATGACCGCGCCCAATAACATATACAATATCGCAATTATTGATAGCCTCGGCACACTTTAAAATCTTCTCGGAATCGATCTTTTCTGCGACAGACACCAAAACATCGGATATTCCCATAACAATGTCCTTCGCCGTATCTTTACTTGGTGACTTTTTAGCTGCAAGGCTGCTATTTTTACCAAAATCATGTGAAAGCTGTAACTTTAATTGATAAAACCCCTCATACCCAAGTTTTTTACAAAACCGCACAACTGTTGCATCGCTGACTCCGCTATACTCTGCCGTCTCAGATACATTAGCCTCTAATGCTTTCTCAGGGTTATTTAGTATAAAATCAGCAACCTTGGCTTCAGCGGCATACATTGACAGATAACTTTTTTTGATGGTGTCAATGACCGAGCTCTGAGATTCAATGTTTATGTAGCAGCCCATTTTTTATATCAACCTCTCGTCGTTTCTGCGACCATATTAACGCTCGAATATGAAATTGTCAACCACCTTGAAAAAAAATTTTTTTTCATACTAATCAATTCATTAAGGTGTTGACATCTATGTATACTCGTTTTATAATGCACGCAAGGGTTGTCCGACTCATTTAATACCCATTAATGATGTGGCTATGAAATTATTTTTCTTTTAAAGTTGAATGGAGGGCGTTATGCAAAATATCAACTATGGTTGTCAGACCTATCCTTGGCAAATGGATGTAGAAAAATTTCGCGGAAATATGTCTCACATACTGAACACCATTTCCTCAACTGTATTTACCGGAGTTGAAGCTGAAATCGTCATGCTGGGATCATATTATAATGATTGGGCAAAGTTTGCGGAGTTGTTGAGTAAATATCAAATCCAATTTGCGGCTTTGGTTTTGCATGAGCCGTGGTTATTAGAAAAGGAAACTGATCAGGAAAGGGCTAATGCCAATGAGGCTATTGAATTTTTATGTCATTTCCCATCTGCCAAACTCTTGCTCGGTCATGTTGCAGTTGATCCTGTTAGGGAACACAATCTTCGCAAAAAGCAAGATAACCACATGAAGTGCATAAAAGAAATTGGTCGCAGGGCGGCCGAGAAGGGAGTTGTCAGTGTATTTCATCCCAATTCAGCCCCTAATTCCATATTCAGATATTGGGAAGATTATGAGATCATGTTTGAAACCCTAAACAAGTGTGAGGTTGGCTTCGCCCCTGACGCCGGGCATATGATGAACGGCGGCATTGATCCTTTAAAAATGATAACCTATAGTCGCGAAAAAGTCCGCCACGTTCATTTTAAAGATATGGATAATAACCATAATTGGGTCACCATGGGCCAAGGGATTGGCGATTTCAATGGTATCATTAATTTTCTGAATGCAACCGATTACTCCGGTTGGATCGTCATCGAAGATGAATCCCCCGATGCAATCAACGACCCGGATGCAGTGGTTAAAAAGGGGTCAAATCTTATCGATACTCTTAAATAAAATGGCGAATACCAAGATATTACATAAAATATAAGGAGTCTGAAATGAGAAAACATCGTGTGGCTCTGCTCGGTTTGGGCGTTAGAGGAAAAACGCATTTATCTGGCATTTTAAACAACAGCGATCGCTATGAAGTCGTCGGCTTGTGCGATATCGATGTATTAAAGATGAACAATATTTCCAAACAATTTCATCTTGATATCCCCCTTTTTACTGATGCGGAATCAATGCTGAAGGAAACCAAACCTGACGTATTTATTTTCGTAACCTACCCCGATCTCCGCCTCTCTTTGGTGGAATTGGCCGCATCCCATGGCGTTAAAGCGATTTCGCTGGAAAAGCCGATGGCTGAGTCTCTGATTGAAGCAAAGGCGATGCGTGATTGCTGTCGAAAACACAATATCAAAGCTGTGGTATGTCATCAGCAAAAATATTTGTCACAAATGCAAGAAATGAAAAAACGAATTGATGACTATGAAATTGGTGCTATCCTAAAAATTCATTGTGAAACACAGCCTTGGCTTGCACAGCTTGGTACTCATTATGTCGATTATGCAATTTGGGCAAACAATTGTCATTATGCAAAATGGGTTGTGGGGCATATTCATGGCCCGGCTACGCTGGATGACAATCATCCTTCGCCTGATTTTATACTCGGCGAACTGGAATTTGATAACGGCGTACGCGCTTATATTGAATGCGGTTACTTGAGCGAACGGCACAATCCTCCTATGTATGCTGACAGCGACAATCGTATCACCGTTTATGGTACCAATGGATATGTATGGGCGGAAACAGATGGGTTCTGGGGTGCCTGCACCAAAGCAACAAAAGGCGAGTTGATCACAGGTAAAAATCCCGGTTGGTATAACCATCAGGAAAAGATTATCCAAACGCCCTATTACACCGAATTCGCAAGCTGGCTGGACGATGATAACAAGCCCCATTCATGCAATATAGACATCGCATACCACGGATATGAAATTCTGGAGGGAATGTGTATCAGCGCTCTCGATAACACGCGAGTTGATCTGCCAATAACCAACTTTGATTACGAACCCATATTTGAACGTATGCGTCGTGAGCTCCCCCCCTGCGGAACCGAATTGCGCGCCCTATATGACGGAAAGGAGCCCAGAGAAGAACGTGACTAACACATGCAAATCAAACGGTATAAACATCGGCTATGATGACCAAGGAACAGGCGAACCGCTTATCCTTATCATGGGGCTAGGCGCTCCTGGCTACAAATGGGCACCTCATATCGATGCATACAAAAAGCATTTTCGTTGCATAACAATTGACAACAGAGGAGCCGGGCTATCAGACAGACCCATCCTCGAAGCCTATACGACTGACCAAATGGCCGAAGATGCCATCGGTGTGATGGATGAACTCGGTATCAAAAGCGCACATTTCCACGGGATTTCAATGGGTGGTGCCATCTCTCAGAAAATCGCGATCCGTTACCCAGAGCGCGTACGTTCGCTTATTCTCACAAGCACCTTTGCGCGTATGGATCCTACTTTTCGTCGCGCAATCGAACTGCTTCGCGATTCATGCGGGCAGGTAGATAACATGACACTTGGTCGCTTATGTCAATGGATTATTTATTCACATAGGTTCATAAACGAACACGAAGACTTTATTCTGGATTCTGAGCTTAAGGATAAAGATGATCCGTATCCCATGCCCGTTTTTGCCTACAAAGCACAGTGTAACGCTTGTTTAATGCATGACACAGTGGATGATTTGCATCTCATCAAAGCACCAACGCTCATCGCAAGCGGCGATTCTGATGGCTTTGCTTCAGTGGATGTAACAATGGAAATGTATAATAATATCCCAGATGTATCTTTATATTTGTGCAAGGACGGTGGTCATGTGCACCATTGGGAGCAGTTAAAATCTTTTAACGAAATTACATTGGATTTCCTGCTTGCTCACAAAACCAATGAAGAATGATAAAGCTTAATCGAAGTCCCGTTTGTATTAAATACAACGGGGCGCATTCTCTGGTGAGATTTTGATACGATGGGCGAGATGACCCCATATTCAAAAGCGACATTTATATTTGTAATCAGTACGCAGGAGTATTTATGAGATATATAGGGAGATAAGCTTCTGTTCAACAGATGAGTTGTTACACAACTCACAGGCTCGACACAAGAAGAACATCTATGGCGGATGTACTGGCATTCATTTTAGACTTAATGAGCCAGCCTAGGTGTTCTTCTTTTATATTGTTAATGAATTTAATTTTATTCGGTTGACTTCTATAGTTTGGAGCCTTGATTGAATTTATTGCAAAAAATCCCCCCATTATTCTTTATCATTTTATATTATTTAAACCATAAAACTGTTGGTATTCAGTCCAACATGGGCAAATCTAGAATGATATGATAATAACGCAAATTCTAAAATGCTCTTACATTTCACAACATAGCAAATGACAAGTATGTATTTTCAAATATCTTCATTAGAACGAGGCATAACGCCCCCAAGGCGGCATGCCTACAGTTCAAATATATAGGCAGAATAATGATAACATCAAAATAATCAAGGGCAATCACAAAAGCGCCGGACTCCCATCCAGCGCTTCCTAATTCCCCCTATGTCAATTCCTTCGGCTGATTGTAGCACAGATACCAATCCATGCAGTTGTCGCCCGAATCCAGCCGCTTCATGGCCGCATCCACCGTCTGCGGAGACGGAATGATCGTGGGGAAACCGGGCCGCCAGTTCGCCGGCGTCGCGACCTTATCGCGGTCTGTCGTCTGAAGCGCATCCAGTAAGCGCAGTATTTCTCCGATATTGCGTCCGTTGGTCAACGGGTAAATCAGCTTGGCGCGGATGATGCCGTTCGGGTCGATATAAAACACGTTTCTCACCGTCTCGGTACCGCTCACTCCCGGATATATCATGCCATACATTTTAGCCACCGCCATATCCCTGTCGGCAATCACCGGAAACGGAATCTCGATGCCCGTATTCTGATATATGTTGATGAGCCATGCGATATGTGACGCGTTCGAGTCGATCGAGAGGCCGAGCAGCTCCGCGTTTCTGTCCTTGAAATCCTGATAACGCTGCGCGAACGCGATGAACTCCGTGGTACAGACAGGCGTTAGTTCTGCGTCGTAGAATGTGGGCAAAATCGAAGCTGCTGAGTTAAGTAGGGTTTAAACTATCGCAATACAAATTGAGTAATACCGCCCAAAAAAGAATAACGGATTGACTAACCATCTTAGTATTTTTTAATCCTATTTCACCGTATCCTTCTGCGTAACGGCGTATAATCAGGCTCAAACTGCCGTTGAGCGCAAATTGATCATGCCCGTCGCAGTGGTATTGCTCGCCTTTGGATCTGTAGACGGATATTTTATTTTTCAGCTGCTCCCCGCACAAAAAATAAGGCATCCAGAAATATGGAAAGCCTCATTTTCATTTATTGATAGGGTTTATCGACAGTCTGAAGTATATGCATAATCTTGGCTATACTTTTGTACTCAAATATTTTATTGGCTTATTCTCACGATACCTATTCTGATTGCTGATTTCAATTACAAACTATATGTTTCGAGTGATAATGTGCCTCATTTAACTAATAACTAATACAAGTATTGTTTTATATATTCTTTAGACTGTAATAATGCCTTTTTTCTACCGCTTAAACTTTCTTCAAAAGCATTATCTTCAACCTCAATAACAGCAGCACCTTCATAACGAATCTCTGAAAGAGCACAAAAGAAATCCGACCATTTAATATCTCCGTAGCCCGGTATTTTTGGTGCCATATATTCAAGCGGTGTCGCGAGCAAGCCAACCCTGTCATACCGATCAGAAAAAAACTTGACGTCTTTTATATGAGTATGAAAAATTTTATTTGCGAAACTGTATATCGGCTTTATATAATCCATACGCTGCCAAGCCAGATGAGAAGGATCATAATTCAAACCCAAATACGGACTATCAATAATCGAGAAAATATCCTCCCATATTTTTGGTGACATAGCAAGGTTTTTGCCGCCGGGCCATTCATCCATCGTAAAGAACATCGGACAATTCTCAATACCGATTCTGACTCCAGTATCTTCGGCCAGTTTTACGATATCCGGCCATACTTTCTTAAAGTCCTCCATGCTTTCAGGTATGGTGGCTTTTGGGTTTCTGCCGATAAACGTATTGATTTGTTTGACCCCAAGGCTCGACGCAGCATGAATTACCTTCTTGATATGTTCAATATAACCCGCTCGCAGTTTGAGGTCTGGATCGAGCGGGTTTGGATAGTACGCTAGCCCCGATATTTCGATCCCTTTTTCTCCCACATACCCTATAATTTTGGCCACCTCGCTGCCAGACATTTCATCAACATTGATATGCGTAACACCTGCATATTTTCTTTCCGCCATTCCAACCGGCCAGCAGCACAATTCAATGCATTTAAAGCCATTATCAGCCGCAAAGTCAATAACTTCTTCAAAACTTAAGTCGGGCAATATCGCGCTTAAGTAACCCAGTTTCAGTTACATCTCATTTCAGTCCGGGATTGCTTTCAGGAAATTGTTAAAATTAAAAGGCGTCAAAAAGTACCCTCAATATCATAACCTTTTATATTAACCATCCTTCAGCTATATCAGCAATACATTTTTCGGCAAAATATACGAAATTGAACCTCCATCCCAGAAGTGGGCCACCATCCGAAAAACCAAATACGAAGTGATTATCAAATTCATCATTAGAAACCATACGTTGCTTGGGCAGAAAGGCTGTCTGCCTCTGTCAAGGAACCAACTTCACCTTGCCACGGGCATCCTTGACAGAGACACCCATTCTTGCTGCGGGCTAAATCCGGGCCATACTCTGCCAAAAGCCTATCTTGCACTTGCAATTTACGATTCAATATATTTACTTAACCCAAACCTCATATTGATTATTAAATTCAAAGTCCTGATCAAGCTCGGCAAACATGTTACGCTTAGGGTTTTTTTCGGCCAGTTTATATATCTCTTCAATTGGCAATAAACCGCTGATCGAGTCATAGGTTGTACAGCATAACGCCCCTGTCATACATGCAATATTAAGACAGTCATAAACGTGGTACCCCCTTAGCATTGCTGATAAAAAGCCTGCAATTGTTGTATCGCCTCCGGCTAATGCGGATTTAAAGTTCCTCACTTCATATGTTTCTTTAAATAACTCGACATCGGCAAATCCTTGCGCTTTTTCGGGCATTCCTCTACCCATCCGCAGCAGCTTCTTTTGCCCAGCTGTTTTCAGATATATGCCTTTTGCTCCACATTTGATTAACGCCATGGCGCAGTCCATTTTTAAAATTTTCTCTCCGAGCGTATATAATTTATCTATTTCAATATGTTTAGTAAAATCATCTGTGCCAGCAATTTTCTTAATTCGATTATATTCTTCCCTGTCCAGCATAAATAAGGCTTCTTCAATACTCGGTAAGAAGACATCTACAAACGGCAAAACTTTGCTTAGAATCAGTTCCCAATTGACCTTGCCCGATTCGCTGTTAGTATCCGGTAGACTCATATCTAGGGATGTTGTAATGCCCCGTTCTTTAGCCCGCCGAAATACTTCAGTCAATTGCAGACCTTCATCCTCAAACATCGCTTTCATAAGCGGAGGATAGCCAAAATGAAACAGTTTAGCGTCCCCGAGTTGTGAGTAATCAATATTTTTCGCTTCAAAACTATTATTACCCGCAGGATCGTGCAGAATAATTCGATCTATGCCCGGCATTGACAAAACCACAGAATAAGAGGTTCTCACATCCTCATTCAGTGTTACAGGATACCCTGTCTTCATATCAATAATGTGATTTAAAATACTACCCAGTTCATCATTACCAATATTCGCCATGGGCAAAACTTTATGGCCAAGCCTCGCCATGGCAAACCCCGTATTCGCGACAGGCCCTCCCGCGCTAAAAGCAATGCCATCCATATTAATAAGCCTGCCAGGAGTCAGAAAATCCACAACACTTTTTATTTCATCTCCAACAAACCCAGGCGAAATGTCAATACAAATATGTCCGGCAGCCACTACATCATAATTTCTTGGTACTTGCTCATATGCATTAAGAATCATCGAATGCAAGCCGTTTGCTTTACCAATACCGCATACGGTTTCTACACAATGGGCTACTCCCATTTGCTTAATTGTGGACTGCAATTCAATTGCTTTCTCATCATCCGCGTTGTCATATTTCAGGCATGACGCAATACCACAGGCAATCGAATCTGCCATAACCTCGTGCTCCATGCAATACAATGCCGCTCCAACCAGCCGGTCATTTCTACCAAGCTTCCGGATGGGATCCCGGCCTACCCTTGTCACGGTATCCGCCAGCGCCTTATTGGAAAATCGGTAGAGCAGGTCGTCGACATGCTCATAAAGTGCGGTGATCGGAACATCATATTCCTTGCTCAGTGCTGCCGCAACGCTCTTCATCGCTTTTTCGACCACGGGACGTATTTCCTTGTCTTCAACACACTCATAGACATATTGGTAGCCTTTCTGATATCCCAGATACGCGCTCATGGCATGGCCCATGTTGTGAATGAACAGCTTGCGCTTAATATAAAACCCAAACGGTGAGAACGGCACCAAATTTTTTATAGCCGGGGTCGCGCCTTTGAACGCGCTCTTATCGACCGGCAGCCGCTCGTAAGGTTCCGCCCATACCCGCAGAATATTGCCCTCCTTCATTTCATCCGTCATAATGGGAACCATGCGCCCGATGCTGGCTTCGACAAGCCCCAGGTTTTCGTCCAGCCAGGGCTTATATGCTTCCCCCAGTTCCTTTTCTATCAGGCCTCGAAGGTATTGATTTGCATCCAGCATGTTTTCGCATATGATGATGTTCAGCGGCTGCGGGTTACTTTTCGTCCGCAGCTTTATCCCTTCACACAGGGGTGTAACAATATGAGGCAACACATTGATGCCCACCGCTGTCGCAACCAACTCCGCTGCACAAACAGCCGAAGCCACAGCCTTTATATCTCTGCCATTGATTGCGCTGACATGATACACCATCTCATCTCTCTGCCCGTCGTTGGATACAATTTTAACCGGATAGGCGCTGTCCTCATTCAATTTATCAACGATATCCGATGCAATATCAATAAAACAAACTTCGTAGCCGGACTCGCTCAGCAGCTTGCCGATAAAGCCCCGTCCGATATTCCCCGCTCCATACATTACCGCTTTTTTCATCTGTTGAACCTCGTCTGGTTTATTCCGTCTGGTGGGCGCAGCTTTTCTCGAATTGTTGGTACCGGGTCACCCAAAGCAATCGAAAATGCAGCGCCTTTACATAAGCCGCATTGCGTTAATCTACTATGTTATGGTTTTTGATTCTACGCAGGGTAATTAGCCAATGCGGCATCGTCCGCGATTACAGTCAGGTCGCTGTGCAGCTGCAGAATCGACCCCGGATACTTTGGATTGATGTCGCCATACAGGCAGGCATGCAGTATTTCCGCCTTATCGCTGCCCGAACACATCAGCAGTATTCGTTTCGCCTGCATGATGGTGCCCATCCCCAATGTAATGGCGCTTTGGGGCACGGCTTCACGCGATTCAAAAAATCTTGCATTGGCGTTTTGGGTCGAAGTGGACAGCATCACCTTATGCGTATTCTTCGTGAAAGCCGCATCGGGTTCATTAAAGCCAATATGGCCGTTATGGCCAAGGCCCAGCACCTGCAAATCTACACCACCGCTCGTCCGGATCTGCCCGTCATATTGGCTGCATTCGGTCTCAATGCCGTCTGCCAACCCGTTTGGTATTTGGGTATTGCGAGGCTTGATATTGATATGACTAAAAAAGCGGTCTCGCATAAACCATGCATAGCTTTGCAGGTTGTCGGTGGAAAGCCCGATGTACTCATCCAGGTTAAACGTAACCGCCTCACAGAAGTCCACGTCACCCTTCGCGTTCCATTCCGCCAATTGTTTATACATGCCGATCACCGTTTCACCCGTCGCCAGCCCAAGCACGCTCTTCGGGTAAAGGATCACCTGTGCTGAAACAATATTCGCTGCCTTCCGGCTCATGTCACGATAGTCTTTTGCCTTTACAATCTTCATTCTGTTCCACCTATGTTTATTTATCCGTATCTTCTGTGGGTTCCCCCAGCACAATCCCCGAATGGTCGCGCAGCGTGAGGTATTGCTCATATACGTTCTCTCGCGGCGCGTTTTCCGCGATTTCACAGCCTGAGCTGACAATAATTCGCCTGTCCTTCCTGTTCAGCAGCTCCAAAACCTTCCACCTCACAAGCTGCCTGTCGCCTTCCAGATATGTGCCCACCGGATCAAGGTTGCCCGAAATGAACATATCGTCGTCAAATACCTGCAGCGCACGGTCCAGGTCCACCATCCAGTCCAGGTCGACAATGCTGACGCCCAGCCTCGGAAAGTATTCCAGCAGGTGGGTGTTGTTTCCACATATATGAAGCCTGGGGATCATTCCTTCCTTTATGATCGCATCCACGACGCGTTTGTCGTACTCAAATACCAGCTCTCATACATCTGCGCACTGATCTGCGAAGCCGCCGCTTCGCCCATCACGATCATCTCTGCGCCCGCTTGCTTCTGCGCTTTGACCGTACGGATGTTGACCTCGGTGACGATTTCAAATAAGTCGCGTACGAAACCGGGCTCGTCGAGCATATCCATAATAAGTCTGCCATGCCCCTCAGCAACACGCTCACCGCCAGCGGTCCGTCGATTTCACCGTAGATGATATATTCATCCCAGGCCATCTTTTTGGCCAGCGCAATGGCTTCAAGCTGATCGAGTGAACGCTTTGCCTGAAACGGATCGAAAGGTCCAGCCGGCCAATATCCGCTCGGGTCAGAAGCAAAGGCTGTACGTATTTGGGCATATCCTCGTTGGAGTACTCAAAGACACCGCCGAAATCAGCAACCTCCCGATACGGATCGCACATCAGATTCATAACATCGAACCGGAACACCTCGCTCGTCTTTAGGTAGCATCGATAATCTTTCAATAGTCGGTGCAAAATTGTCCAAATTGGATGTCCGCATACTTCGCAGCATAATGGATTGCGATATTCATGTTGGGCACGCGGTCTACGCTTTTGCCACCGATATAATTATAAAGCGCTGCCAGCCTGTCATATGGAACCTCCGTCACGAACATGCGGTGATGTTGCCCGAATCCTGCCCCTCGATACCTGCCATAAAATCACAGGGCAACCGCAATGCGATTGCCCTGCAGCACACATCTAAACTCCCAGGTAACCTTACAGGTCTACCACAACGCCCTCTTCCAAAGATTTCTTTGACGCAAGTATGATCTCAAGCACCTGCCGGGACTGCGCAGGTGTTACCGGCACCTCCGTACCCTTCATTACCGCGCCCACAAATTCTCCGATTTCCGCCGCGAACATATCCTTTTGCTCGGATTCGAGCGATTCAACCTTGTCTTCGCCTGCAGGATAGTACGCAAAGCTGTTCCCGCGCTCCCCATCCTTGATATTATGACCTGCTGTCAGCGAATACACCAGTGTTCCATTATCGCCGCAACCTCGGAATTCGATAGAAAACGGGAAGTTACCTGTCATTTCCATAGATGTCTCAACGACTGCTTGTGTACCGTCCGCCCATGACAGATTAGTGCTGATATGATTCCAGCAGCCGCTCTCGTTTTTCCATCCGGTTGCATAGACACGTTGAGGCATGCCATATATGCTGTATAAGAAGTCAACATCATGTACATTCATATCGTACAAGCCGCCGCCGCTGATCTCAGGCCTGCGGTGCCATACCGCCCAGTTCGGATGCTGTGCCAGCCTTTTTTCATAAATCATATGGATTTTACCCAGTTTTCCCTGTTGGATATAATCCTTGATGGTGATGAACTCCGGCCACCAGCGCGCAACCTGGGCCACCATGAAGTACACGCCATTATCCTTGCAAGCCGCAGTCATACGGTCAAACGATTCCAAATCAAATGTAATCGGCTTTTCACACAGCACATGGCATTTTGCATTAGCTGCCTTAATAACAAATTCCTCATGCAGACTGGTCGGCAGGCAAATATCAACTATGTCTATTTTCTTTTCGGCTACCGCTTCTTCTAGAGTGGCATAGTAAGCGCATTCCCCTCCTGCTTTCTCGGCACCCTTGACACCGTTTTCTTTATTCTTATCGACAACAGCAACCACTGTTACGTCTTGGATACTTTTATACGCCTCAATATGCGCAAGACCAATGTATCCTGTTCCTAAAACCGCTACATTTAACATTTTGTTTCACCTTTCTTACTTTTTACATTAACCCGTAAAACAGATTGTGTTGAGCTGCCGTTCGGGTGATACGGATAATGCTACGGCAACATCCGTTTGGGCACCATACGTAAGTAGTTCCGGTTAAGCCTGAATCCTTCCGCATAGGCCACTCCGCACTGATATCCCCTCGCCTTTGAACAGGTGCGTACCATATCCAAAAAGTCTATGCCATCATGCTCCAGCATCCATTTAATCTGGCTTTGATGTTGCGATAGCGCCTCCGTTTTCAGGTCTATAACGTCGCTGATATCCACATACTCCGTCGGCAGAAAATCGGCGCCTGTCAATGTGTCCATATGGTACAGTGGCGTTACCGGAGCGCTTGCCGGATGCGCATTAACATCATAATGATTGCAGCTGGCGGCAAACGTCGCACGGAAAACCGATAAATAAGTCTGCATGTGATCGTTCATATAATCCCGATCGTTATGAGTAATTATCATATCCGGCTGTACATCCCGGATTACTTTTGCCAGGCGAGCTACCAACTCATTGTTTTCCGCACTGACATGGAGGTCTCCTATATCGATGGCATAATACTGAGCACCAATCAGCCTGGCGGCTGACTGCGCTTCCTTCATACGTACTTCTCTGAGTTCATCAGGCATAATTTCAACATGGCCGAGGTTGCCGTTTGCTACGTTGCACACCGCAACATCATGCCCTTGTTTAACGTACTTGGCTAATGTGCCAAAACAACTGATTTCCAAATCGTCCGGATGACATCCTACTGCTAAAACCTTCATGTAAAACTCCTTTGTATACCAATCACTTTATGCTGAGTATGGTTTCCAGCGAGAGTCTGGCATTAATGACGGACTGATACGGGAACCTCTTGTAATTCGGCAAAAATTCCACCGTAATCCAATCATCATAACCAATACGACGAATCGCAGTCATAACCGCTTCAAAGTCTACATCCCCCTCAAACAGATCAACAAACATGCCAAGCCCCGCTTGCTCGGAACGGCAATCACAGAAATGCAGCTTTTTAATGTGTTTTGCTCCCAGTATTTCAATCCATTGTTCCGGGTATCCAATATAAATGATATTTCCGACGTCAAAATACGCCCCCACATACGGAGAATTGATCTCATCAAGAAACCGCCTGAACTCCAAAGGCGACAGCAAAAACTTGTTCCATACATTCTCAACACCCATGCATACGTTTGCTGCGGATGCATAAGGCACGAGATCAGACAGGGCTTTTTGCGAGTTCTCATATGCACGGTCGTAGCGCACGACACCGGGCGCAAAGTTTGTTCCCACCCAACCCGGCACAATCAGCACAGTATCCGCACCAAATGCTGCTGCCATATCTATCTGTTTCCTCGCGATATCCTTGGCGTATTGAACCTCAGACTGATCATCACCCGCCAAGTTATGCTCCCACATATTCCACGCGCCAATCGAGCAAACCTTAAGCCCCATATCCTCGATCAAACGACGCATACGAAGAATTTCCGCTTCCGTGGTCTTCATGTTCAGCTGACCTTGCTCACTCAAAACCAGTTCCACGCCGTGATAACCGGCTTTCTTGCTTTGCTCACAGGCCTCGGCAATATCGACATCCTGACCGAACGTATAAAAACTGACTCCCGTTTTCATTTCCGCTCCATTCTTTTATATCAACCGGATATCACTTTCTCTTATTATTGCTTTTTGCGGGCGTTCTCAATATTGCTCAATACTACGGCCGCTACAATGATAGTTCCGGTAATTACGATTTTGACATACGCATCAACACCCAGTATGTCAAGTGCGTTGGATATTATGCCTGTCAGCAAACAACCCAGAAATGCGCCCAGAACCGTCCCCCGGCCGCCTTCAAATGTCACGCCGCCAATGACCGCTGCAACGAGCGCGTCCAGCTCATAACCCGCGCCAGCACTTGCCGTTATCGCATTCAATCTCGCTGCGAATATCAGACCTGCGACGCCGATGATTGCACCGCCAATTCCATAAGTTATTATTTTATAAAGGTCAACATTGATACCAGATAAATATGCATTTTTCTCATTGCCGCCAATAGCCACGATCCTGCGTCCGAACCTCGTTCTGTTCAGCAGAAAATACATCAGAACCACGATGACAAGCATGAATATCACCATCAGCGGCACGATGCCAAAGAGCTGTATTTTACGCATGAAATCCAGTTTATTGCTAAAGTTAATGAAAGATCCTCCGGCAATCAACAGTGAAACGCCGTAGAATATCTGGCTGGTCCCCAATGTAATGATCAACGGCATGCACTTGGATTTTGCTATGATAAAACCATTCAGTAAGCCACACAGCAGCGAGACACCGATCCCCGCCAGCACAGCCACTACCATATCGCCGCCGTTCATCACAATGGTCCCCACTACAACACCGGAAAGGGTCATCATATTTCCAATCGAAAGGTCAATACCACCGCTAATGAGCAGCATGGTCATTGTCATTGTTAAAACACCGAGAACGGATATTTGCTGGAAAATCGCCACAATGTTTGTCAGCTTCACAAATTTGGGGTTGATGCTTCCGACAACGATAATCAGCAGAATAATTACGAGCGCCAGCAGGATGCGCTGATCTTTAAACAGTTTGTTTTTTAGAACAAGCTTTTTTTCATTCATTGTCCTTCACTCCTAAGGCTTCTTTTATAATGGTCTGTTCATTAATATCTGCACCATTAAGCTCACATTTGATTGCGCCGTCCCGAACGATCAAAACGCGGTCGCTCATAGAAATCAGCTCTGGCATTTCCGAGGATACCATGATGATACAGTTTCCGGCCGCCGCCAGAGCTGTCATCTGCTTGTAAAACTCCGCTTTGGCGCTAACGTCGATGCCACGGGTGGGCTCGTCAAATATATACACTTGTTGGTTAGCGTAAAGCCATTTACCCAGCACCACCTTCTGCTGATTACCGCCTGACAGGAAGATCACTTTTTGCATCAAGCCGGGAGTCTTAACCTTAAGCTTCTCAATAATGGGCTGTATATCACCAGCGCGTTTCTTGTAATCGTAATACAACGCCGGTTTCATATTCTGCAATCCGACAATCAAAACATTTTCCAGCACGCTGGAATTGAGCGTCAGCCCAAGCCGTTGTCGGTCCTCCGTGATATGTGCAATTCCCGCCTTAATGCTGTCCTTAGGATTGCGAAGCCTCAGTTTTTTTCCGTTAAGAAAAACATCACCCGCATGGCGCTTATCCGCCGCGGAAATTGCACGAACGATTTCAGTGCGTCCCGAGCCGACCATACCGGCGAGACCAAGAATCTCGCCCCTGCGGACACCAAAATTGATTACCGCAGAATCCTTGCTGACCTGAAGGTTCTTGACTTCGAACATAACTTCACCCACAGAACAGGATTCCTTCTGATAAAACATAGCCACTGGCCGACCCACCATATCTCGGGTGATGTCATTCAAGGATACATCCTTATTTGAGTTGTCATATGTGCGAATCACAGATCCATCACGAATCACAGTGATCCGGTCTGCAATCTGGACTACTTCTTTTAAGAAATGAGATATGTATATAATGCTGATGCCCCGCGCAGATATTTCTCTCACCACATTCAATACTTTACCGGCATCCTCAACATTGAACATTGAGGTAGGCTCATCCATTATGAGCAGCTTAGACTCCTTCATCAGCGCTTTGAGTATTTTGACAAATTGCTGGTCGGATACTGACATCTGTTCTATGGTTTGCAGGGGATCTATATGGATTTTAAATTGCTCCATCAGGGTGCGTACCTTGGCAAGCATTAATTTAAAATCCATGAAACCAAATTTATTTACAATTTCTTTACCAACAAATATATTTTCAACTGCATTCATTGTTGGAACAAGGTCATTTTCCTGATAAACGATGTCAATACCTAGTTCCTGAGACAATGCGGGAGTAAGCTCACTGTACTTATTGCCATTGATAATAATACTGCCCGAGGTAGGCGTATAGGCACCGGACAGAATCTTCATCAGTGTTGATTTTCCCGCTCCATTTTCTCCTACAAGGCAATGCACTTCGCCTTTATACACATCAAACGTTAAATCGGATAAGGCACGCACACCCGGAAATTCCTTAATGATGCCCTTCATCCTTATAATTGGTACTGCGTTTGCGGCATCAATGCTCATATTCGCTTTCATCCTTAAACAATATATTATAAGAGTCGTGCCCCATAGCTTGCATGGGGCACGACATTACCCCTTTATTCGCCGTATACGTATTTGTACGCAGCAGCGTAATCCGACCAGTCTATCCAAGCAGACAGATTTGATCCGGCAACCGGTACGATGGGCAGGCTTTGGAACTTAGGTTCGGGAACAACGCCATTAACAACAAAGTCGTGAAGATTTTTGAACGTCTGTACACCCTGAATGGATACAGGAGCTGTCATATTAGCAGCTTCAACACCATCTTTAAGGAACCCGTAAGCGTCGGGAGATCCGCCGGTGGAAACAACCGGTATATCCTCCATGCCAGCCTCGACCAGCGCCTGATAACAGCCCTGTGCGATCTGATCGTTGTTTGCAAATATACAGTTGAACTCTACACCCGAATTGATGAAGTTCTGGGTCAGGTTCAGGCCGTCCTCGGTTGACCACGCTTCGGAGTTAGACAGTCCCACCATCTCTATTTTTCCAGCATTATCCGCAAGGGCCTGATCAACGCCGGTCTTGTATGCTTCAAACACACCGCCGCCGACTGCGCCTGCACAATAAAACACTTTCGGTTCTTCAACGTTCTTTGTCAGCCAATCAATCGCAGCATAACCGATATCGCCATACAAGCAGCCGATGGAAGCTACATACTGGTCGGGCTCACATACAGACGCGACGTCAATGTTTTCAACGGTTATCGGGATGCCGGCCTCATTTGCCATTGCGACAAGCTGAGCGCCCTGCTCAGGAGAAATGGGGAATATGGATATGCCATCCACTTCCTGCTGAATCAGCGACTCCATACAGGATACTGACTTAGCAATGTCATTCTGAGAATCCAGAACAACCACTTCCACGCCAGCCTGGTCGGCCGCATACTCAAACGCCTTTGAAGAATACTCGTTCCAGATATCCGCCATCTGATAGGCAATATATCCGAAAACAAGGGGCTCTTCATCCACAGTAGCAGGAGCTTCAGCCGATTCAGTAACTTCTGCACTCGCAGGTGCGGAAGGCGTTACTTCCGCTTCACTTTCAGCAGGCTTTGGTGCGCAACCTGCAAATAAGGCGGCAACCATCACCATTACCACGCAGATTACCAATAATCTCTTAACCATCTTTTCCTCCGTATAATAATTTGTTTATGCAAGCCGGACTTTTCCGGGAAGCATCACTTTATAGAACACCGTTTTGCTTCAGATACGCATAGGAATCCTTCACAGCCTGATTGGCGATATCAATATCACCCGGCACTTTATCCCTCATAGTAAACTCCTGCGTATATTCAATTTCGATCGAAAATGGCCCGTCATATCCGTTGTCGGTAACAAACTGCACGAAACCGGCCAAATCCAGATCTCCCTTACCAAGAGCAGGAAAATCCCAAGTGTTGTCTATGCCCACCTTATCTTTCAGGTGTACAAACTTGAGGCCGTCAGCACAGGTTTTGACTTCTTCGTTGGGCATTTTTCCACCGTAGAACACGACGTTTGCGGTATCATAATTAACACCGACCAACGGAGAACCAACAGGCTTTGTTACGCGGTAAATAGCTTCTCCTGTACCGTACTCACCATGAACTTCAATGCCTAAAATAAGGCCATTGCTCTCAAGATCCGGCACAAGCTCTTTCATGTTGTTGATCAGCACGTCATCGGTAAATGCTTCATCCTTTCCAAAATGCGCTTCCCCAGTGGATGAAATTATGTACCTGGCGCCGAAACGTTTGGCGAGTTTCATATTTTCACGAAAATCGTTAAGGCGCTCCGGATCAGTGAGATTGCAGTGTCCGCTTACCGCAATACACTCAAGCCCCAAATCGCTCATTTTGTTTTGTATACGCTTTAGTTCAGCATCTTCCATGTCCGGCATGATATGCTCCGTCCAACCGCGCACCGCAGCCAACTCAACATACTGAAAGCCTGCAGCCGCAATCCCTTCCAACGCCTGATCAACCGTAAAACCGTGATAGGTATTGGTGTTGACAGCAACAATCTTTTTCATAATTTCCTCCTCATATATTTTTTTAAGGTAAGCTTGTATCCCACTACCTTAAAAACTTATCAGTTTACAGTTTTATTCAATTGGTCTCCGCGCACAAGGGACCGGCCAATTCTTGCATAAAGAATAATTTGCCCGGCAAAGTTGGTATGAAGCTTGATGTTACACTCTTTTCAGTTCCATAGCGCAATGTCATCCATAGACTCATGCCCTGCCACTGCATGCCGCGGCCGAGAATCCCGTCTGCACCGCCTATGCAGTAGTCCGCCCCAAAGATGATCGCCGGGCCAATTGTATTTGCATAACAGGGAATCAGCGGCCAGCAGGATCGGAAGCTGGTGATGGCGTTTTGCTCAATTGTTAATGGGTGCAGCCGCGCACCGATACGGTAGCCAGCTTTCATCCACTCATCCACGGTAGCATATTCATCCGCAAAATGCGGCTCCCAAAATGCGATATGGCACATACGGCCAATACCATATACCAACACCTGACGTGCTCCCTTTGCTTTCAGGTAGGCTATTTTTTTCTGATATTCAGGGAGATTATCCTTTGTTGCAAAATTGCGCTGCTCTTCCGGCACGGTCAGCCCCCCCAGCGGGCCATAAAAAGCATTCACCATAGCATTCTGAAATGCCGCCGGATCGCTCGCCGGTAAAGTGTCACCATTCTCATCAGCCCATTCATCCATATTAAAACCATGCACATGGCTGCAGCTAACGTTCCATTGTCTAAGAAAAAAGACTGCCCATTTATACATTCCCATAGGGCCGACGGGTAAAATCAGTATCAGCTCACGCCCTTCTTCCTTTGCGAGCTTGATTTGTAATGCAATTTCATGGCCCATGTATACGCCAAATTCCTCCAGGTTCGAACATGGTATCGGCTGAAAACCCGAATTCCAATGCGCTTGAGTCTCACATATGGTCTCGGGTTCGTTGGAGACGCATTCTTTAATTTTTTCTATATTCCAGCCCTTAGGAAATATTGTTGAAAAATACGATCCGTACAAAGTGTTTAGCATATCCATTTCGTTTCCCCCCCTTTGTGTATGTATATTATTTTGTCCAATGAATTAATTAATTATTACACTTAGAATTTGAATTGTCAACCCCGTATTATATCAACAAACTATTGCGGCAATTTCAGGTTTAACTTGTGTTTTTGAATAATTATGTTTATATTTCAGGTTTAACTTGTGTTTTTGAATAATTATGTTTATACTGGTTGGAGTATTATAAAATGAAATAATAAAGTAGATGGATTAATTATGTCTCTGTTAACTAACAACAACGATCGCATACATGACGGCTTTTCACCGCAGCTGATGAAGAGCAGCAACACCATGCTTCTTTTCAATTTGATACGAAAAAAAATGCCGATTTCACGTGCTGCTTTGGCGAAAGAAACGGGGCTCTCCCCCACCACAGTCTCCATACTGGTAGACGAGATGATACAAAGCAACTGGATTTGCGAAGTTGGCACCGGACAGGCACCCGAGCGCGGGCGCAAGCCGATACTTCTGGAGGTAAAAGCCTCTCGCGGATACGTCATTATCATTGATATCTTCAGCGGCGGCTATAAATGTACTTTATACGACTTGTGCCTGAAGAATGCCGGCAATATACGTGTGCGAATGTACAAATATACAAGCCAGGATATTTGTAATACGATTTATGAATTGCTTAAATCCAAGCGCATTGCGCAGTACCGATTAATTGGTATCCACATTATTTTTCCAGGTTTGTTTGACGCAGAAACCGGCAAGCTTCGTTTGTCAGTGGTCCTTCAGCCCGATGAAATGAACTATACCGATATAGTCGAGGTGCTAAAGGAGCGCTTCCCAAAGACCGTTGTCATGATTAATAACAACGGCGGAGTGATTGCGTTTTCTGAATTCATCGTCGAAGGAGAAGATGTTGATATCCCTCTGTTGTCAGTCAATATCGATGAGGGCATCAGCGGCGGAATGGTTCTTCGTGAAACCCGAAGCGGATCCCGGATGTGCTTCCCTTTAGAAATCGGCCATATCATCGTGGACAATGACGGCCCTCAGTGTAAATGCGGTAACCGTGGATGTTTGGAAACGCTTTGCTCTACATCGGCCCTGTTCCGCAATCTGAACGATAGAACTCATTTGGGGCTAACCTTTCGCGATACTTTCGGCGCAGAATGCAACCAAGAGGCCATGGAGACCACCGCAGCACTTTTCAAGGACAACGATCCCCGCGTCATGCCCGTAATTAAAGATTATGTATATACATTATGCAGTGGGCTGGTAAGCACCGTCAACCTTTGCAATATAAAATGCATTCATATCGGCGGTTCAATCAGCGTACTCGGTCAAGGGTTTGCCGATTTAGTATGCAAGACGCTAAAAGAACATTTTGTACCACTAAATTCTTCTTTGGAGTTTTCATTGGTGCTGTTTTCCAATGATTTCGAAAGAATTCGCAAGGCAGCCGCACGTATGACAATGGATGAAATATTTAAAAACAATTAGTGTTTTCCTAATTAAGCCTTAAAGGCTGCCCTTTACGCTCGCAAGTGTCAATGGCGGAATTACTTTCATTCGCACCCCTGGCCATGAATATGAATTACTTTTTTCAGTTAGCCTTGGATATTCCTCCAGCACCGCTATACAGGCCTATTCACAATGTAGTATAAAGCCTCCTGACAGCGGTTATTTACCTCGTTATCAGACGCTCAAAAATAGCCTCGAAAGGTAGGCTGTTTTTACTTTTATGTAGTATATAAATTGATACTTTTGCGGGTATGAAAAACCCCGTGTTGCAGGAACCATAAGATTTCAAATTATAGAATCATAAGTTTTCCATGAACCCTTTATTTTAAGGATTTTAGATACATGCTTTATTCAAAAAAATAACTATTATAGAACCATAAGTTTTCATGGAATGATTTGCGGAACCATAAGTTTTCATTGGAAAAACAACTGTGGGGGGATTAAGTACTCTGTCTCGATATATTAAGCAAATCAGCACTAAGCGAATGGCATAACGGCACACATAGGCCCTCACTTAATCAGATGCTAAGAATATGCTATCAGATGGGGGTAAACATTTTATCGGTTGATAGATTCTCAATTTAATATGAGTTTTAATCGGCCAGAAAACCTACCGTCAAAATCTAAAATGACCAGAAGAAAAATTGACTGGACTTATGTTGAGAACTCCTTGGTTGACAAAATCAACAATTATTCAACAACGTCGTCAGTTCAAGAAGTAGCGAGAACTGAACATTGATAGAGGGGTCCTATATAAGCACTTTCCACTCTTGTGCAAAGAAATATCCAAGAAGAATGCTTTGTATATACAAGCAAAAAAACTGAGCGCATAAAAAATGGATGTGATAAAGTCCGAAAGGCAGTAATGGCAGCTATTAATGCTGGTGTAGTTCCCAGTAGAAGAAATATAGAACAATTATTGCCCACTCCTATAAACCTAAGAGACAAGACTTATAATGAATTGTGGAAGAGCCTTGTATATCCCAACAACACAACAGTATAGAACAAGTTAAATAATGGTAATAAAAATCTCCCGCGGGAGATTTTTGGGGAACCATAAGTTTTCCTTGGAAAAATAGAGGCATAAGCTAGAATTCGGCGATTTTTTGAATCAGCGCAAGGTCATCCTAGACTATGTGGAGAGATACGGCTACGTCATCGCCGAGGATGCTTAATATATTGACGCGCAAACAAGCGGGTACACCGTTGATAAAAGTCTCGCGTTCTTTGACCGTCAGAACTACAACCGCATGATAGATGATATCCGCCGCGGCAAGCTCGATATTATACTGCTCAAAGATGACGCAACAATATTTGAGAATCCGAAAGGAGATGGACTAATGATAACATCAAAATAATCGAGGGTATCACAAAAGCGCCGGACTCCCATCCAGCGCTTCCTAATTCCCCCTATGTCAATTCCTTCGGCTGATTGTAGCACAGATACCAATCCATGCAGTTGTCGCCCGAATCGAGCCGCTGCATTGCGCCCTCCACCGTCTGCGGTGACGGGATAATCGTTGGGAAACCGGGCCGCCAGTTCGCAGGCGTTGCAACCTTATCGCGGTCTGTCGTCTGAAGCGCGTCCAGTAAGCGCAGTATTTCTCCGATGTTGCGTCCGTTGGTCAACGGGTAAATCAACTTGGCGCGGATGATGCCGTTCGGGTCGATGTAGAACACATTTCGCACCGTTTCGGTGCCGCTCACGCCCGTCTGAATCATGCCATACATTTTGGATATCGCCATGTCCCTGTCCGCAATCACCGGGAACGGAATCTCGATCCCCGTGTTTTGGTATATGTTGAGTATCCATGCGATATGTGAAGGATTCGAGTCGATCGAGAGTCCGAGCAGTTCAGTGTTTCTGTCCTTAAAATCCTGATAACGCTGCGCGAACGCGATGAACTCCGTGGTACACACAGGCGTGAAATCGCCCGGATGGCTGAACAATATCACCCACTTGCCGCGGTACTCAGATATGCTTTTCACACCGTGGGTTGTCATCGCCGTAAAATCGGGTGCCATGTTGCCAAGGCCGGGCGGCGCTATAGTCACCGTTGCGTCCACCACGGCAGGCGGTGTCAACGGCATATTTTGTCTTTGATTATAGTTCATATAAAAGCACTCACCTTTCGCTTTATTCATTTTACTCTATTCAAAATGAGCGCTTCTGGTGCTGTTTTGGGTCATTTTAAAAAGAGCCCCAATCAGAGCTCTTTTGGTTTGTGTTTAAATTGTCTTATTCTTCACTGTCAAATAAATACCTTAGCACCGGCCTGCGTGCCGCCGCCACCTCGTCCGGCCGCCCAACCGGCGTTGTCACCGGCGCGTTTTTTAGCGCCTCCGGCTCGGTTTGCGCTTGCGCGATCACGTCCTCAATCATCGCAATCGCCGCGTCCAGCGTCTCAACCGATTCGGTCTCGGTCGGTTCTATCATCAGCGCCTCATGCACAATCAGCGGGAAATACATCGTCGGCGGGTGAATCCCCTTGTCAATCAGCGCCTTGGCCACATCCAGCGCGGAAACGCCGGTGCACTGCTTCAGCGCACTTAAATCCATCACGAACTCATGCATGCAGGGCGAGCCATAGCGAAGCAGCGAATACTTTTGCAGACTTTTAAGCATATAATTCGCGTTCAGCACCGCGTGTTCGCTGACCTTGCGAATGCCCTCGCTGCCGAGCGCCAGCAGATAACACATGGCTTTAACGGTCACCAGAAAATTGCCATAAAACGACTTCACGCGGCCGATGCTGTCCGGCCTGTCCTCGGTCAGTCTGTAGCTGCCGTTTTCCTCTTCAACAACGGGAACCGGCAAGTATTTTTTTAAATGAGCTTTGCACCCGACAGGGCCGCTGCCCGGGCCGCCGCCGCCATGCGGTGTACCCAGCGTCTTGTGCAAATTCCAATGCACCACATCAAAGCCCATGTCTCCCGGCCTTGCTGTACCGATGATGGCATTCATGTTCGCGCCGTCGTAATACAGCAGCCCGCCCTTGCCGTGTACAATCTTAGATATCACAGAGATGTTCTTCTCAAACTTGCCAAGCGTGCTGGGGTTGGTCAGCATCAGCGCCGCCACCGTCTCATCCATCATGTCTTCCAACGCCGCAACATCAAGGTATCCGTCTGGGTCAGACGCCACGCTGATCACATCAAAGCCACAGAGCGCCGCACTGGCCGGGTTGGTGCCGTGCGCCGAATCGGGCACAATCACCTTGGTGCGTTGGCTGTCACCGCGATCCAAATGATAGGCGCGTATCAGCAGCAGCCCCGTCCATTCGCCGTGCGCCCCCGCCGCGGGCTGCATTGTTGTTGCGTCCATCCCCGCAATTTCGCTGAGCATCGCCTGCATCCGGTACAGCACATCAAGGCACCCTTGCGCAGTTTCGCTTGGCTGAAGCGGGTGAACATCCGTAAACTCGCGCCACGCCGCCACCGCTTCGTTCACTTTGGGGTTATACTTCATCGTGCAGGAACCGAGCGGATAGAATCCGTCGTCCACACCGTAGGCGCGCTTGGATAGCGCCGTATAATGGCGCACCACATTCACTTCGCTAAGCTCGGGCAAACGCGGGAGAGAGTCCCGTTGCATATCCGGCTTTGGCGCATACCGGCCGGTCAGCTCATTTTGGGGCAAACACACCGCGCGCCGTCCTTCTTTGCTTTTCTCAAACAACAGCTGCATTACCTGCGTCATTCGCCAGCCTCCCCCATCACACCGATCAATCTGTCGATCTGCGTTTTGCCGGTCAGCTCTGTCGCGCACCACAGCACCGTGCCGTCACTCAGCGGCAGCCCGCCAAGTATTCCTTCGCGGTCAAGCCGAGATTGTATTAGAGAAAAGTCCTCCGGACAGTTAGTCACAAACTCGTGGAAGAATTCTTTGTGATAGACACGCTTATACCCGATTCTTTCAAGTGATTCACATAGATAGTGGGCGTTAGCATAGCACTGCTCTGCCACGTCGTTTAGGCCCTGCGGCCCCATCAGGCTCATGTAGATCGCGCTGCGCAAAGCGCACCACGCCTGGTTAGAGCATATGTTGCTGCCCGCCTTCTCGCGGCGGATATGCTGCTCGCGTGCCTGCAATGTCAGCACAAATGCGCGCCGTCCGGCAGCATCCTGCGTCTGCCCGACAATACGGCCCGGCAGCTTTCGCAGCAGCTTTTCCGTACACGCCATGAATCCCAAATACGGCCCGCCAAATGCGAGCGGCAGCCCAAGCGGCTGCCCTTCGCCCACCGCGATGTCCGCCCCGAGGCACCTTGGGCTCTTCAGCAATCCGCAGGCAATCGGGTTCACCGATGCCACCAGCTTTGCGCCCGCGGCATGCGCCTTATCCGCCATGGTTTTTATATCTTCGATAATGCCGAAATAATTAGGCGAGGCTACAAGAACAGCCGCCGTGCGCTCATCCAGCTTGGCCTCAAGCTCGGCCATCTCCACCGCCCCGTCGCTCGTGCCGATGGTATCAATCTCCATTCCCATCGGTATCAGGTATGTTTGCACCGTCTGCTTCACCTGCGGGGCGATGCTTCCGCAAACAAGCACCTTGCTGCGGTTTCTCTCTCTCGTCATCAGGCAGCCTTCGGCCGCTGCCGTCGCGCCATCGTAAACCGATGCATTCGCAGCGTCCATACCCGTCAGCTCACAGATCATCGTCTGATATTCGAATATGCTTTGCAATATGCCCTGGCTCATCTCGGCCTGATAAGGCGTATAAGACGTTACAAATTCCTCTCGCCCCGCAAGCGCATCAACTGCGGCGGGAATAAAATGCCGGTAAGCACCTGCTCCTGTAAACACATCGTCATAAACCTTGTTTTTGCCCGCAATGCGCCGCATTTCGCGCGTCAGTTCCAGCTCGCTCAGCGCCGGTCCGATATCCGGCGGCTCACGCAGCAGCAGTTCGTCCGGTATATCCTTATACAGCTCACGCGTTGAGTCAAGCCCCAAAGCATGCAGCAAGCTTAAGGTTTCACCCGATGTGGCGGGGACGTAGTTCATGCTCAGTGTTCCTCGCTCTTTAAGAATTCTTTGTACTGCGCGGCAGACATCAGCCCCTTTGCCTCTCCCTGCAGCGCCACCAACCACGCGTTGTAGCAATCGTCGTTGATCATCTCGGGCTTCTCGGCTGCCGCCTCATTAACCGCGGTCACTTCTCCGGACACCGGCGCGTAAACCTCCGAAGCCGCCTTTTGCGTTTCCAGAACGGCCATCTCCTCCCCTTGGGCAAATGTGTCGCCCTCGATCGGTAAATCCACAAAAACGATATCTCCCATTTGCTCCTGCGCATGCTCCGTGATGCCGATGAGAAGTGTGCCGTCATCCTGCATCTTTACCCATTCATGTGTCTTCGTATACTGCAGCTCATTCGGTATATTCATATCTTTCCTCCTGAAAAATTTATTTCTTTTTATAGAAAGGAAGCGCGGCCACCTCTGCGCCGATCCGATTCGCGCGCACTGCCACGGTAAGCCTTTGCTCCTCAAAATTGGCAGGAACAAGCGCCATCGCAATCGCTTCACCCAGTGTAGGTGAGAGTGTGCCCGATGTGACAAACCCAATCTCTTCATCGTCCAGCAAAATCGTCGCGCCTTCGCGCGCGATACCGCGCTCGGTCAGCTTAAGGCCGATTCGCTTTCTTAAGCGCGGCTTCATAAGCGCCTGTTTGCCGATAAAATCCGGTTTGTCTTGCTTTATAAACGGCTGCAGCCCCGCCTCAGCCGGTGAGATATCCGCGCTCAGTTCATGGCCATATAGCGGCATGGCAGCTTCCAGGCGCAGCGTGTCCCGTGCGCCAAGGCCGCAGGGCATCACGCCAAACGCCTCGCCCGCCTGCAAAATCATATCCCACAGCGCCGGAGCATCGTCGTTTTGACAGTATATCTCGTAGCCCGCCTCGCCTGTATAGCCGGTTTTGGAAACGAGGCACGTCACAGCGCCGACAGACGCGTTTTTTACAAATGTATAGTACTTTTGCGGAATGGACTCTGGGTTTGCCAGCTTTGCCATAATGGCAGCGGCATCCGGCCCCTGCAATGCGATTTGAGACATATCCTCCGATATATCGCTGAGCTTTGCATCTCCCGTTATATGTGATGTCATCCATTCGAAATCTTTATCCTTATTTGCCGCGTTAACCACAGCCAAATACTCATCGTCAGCAAATTTATAGACGATGATATCATCCACCGTACCGCCGTTTTCATCGCACATCGGGCTGTACCGCGCGTATCCCGTTTTCAGATCCGTATAATCGTTGGTCAGCAGATAATTGAGATTGGCCAGTGCGTCTTTGCCTTTAAGAATGAATTCTCCCATATGCGATACATCAAACAACCCGGCGCGTGTGCGTACATTTTCATGCTCGGCGCGTATGCCGCTCTGATACTGCACCGGCAGCAGATACCCCGCGAACGGCACCATTTTCCCCCCTGCCGCTAAATGTCTGTCGTACAAAGCTGTGCGTTTTTCCATCGTCTGTTCCTTTTCATTGTTGCTTGAGGACATGCAAAATCATTGACCCGTCCTTGCGGACAATCCCGATAAAATTATACAATTGTTTTATTTGCACCGCAAGCCAAGTTTGGAAAACAATGATAAGTCAATCATGTAAGTAATAATAGTAAAATGAAGTGATTTGCTGCAATGAGTATTCCTTAAGGCCTCTCCAAAAGGAGAAGCTCAGAGATTGTTAATAAACCCTGTTTTGTCATTGTTATGGAAAGTCACTAATTTCGGTCATCCTGAGGAGCGAGCGACGAAGGATCTGTTGAGACAGATTCTTCACTTCGCTACACTCGTTCAGAATGACCTCTACCGTAACTTTTTCGTTTATTGTGGTGCACAAGCGCATGATGATTCCGAGCCTGTCGAGGAATCTCATGAAAAGCGCTTTGTAGAGGGGGTTTCCTTTCCACTCCGTAGTTGATCGCTTACGCTCCAATGGAATGACATAAGTAACTTTTTTGACAGCCTGGGCTTCTCAAAAAGGAGAAGCTGTCGCCGGCAGGCGACTGATGAGGTGTTCGTTTTGACAGTTTTTTTGACACTCATCCGGTGCTTCGCACTATCTTCTAACGAAAGCCTTTTGGCGCCCGGGCGTATTCTTGATAAAAAAAACACCACCCGAGGGCGGCGTCCGCTTATATTACAATTCTGTTTTTGCCCTTTTCCTTGGCCCTGTACATGCGCAAATCGGCAGAATGAATCAAATCATCAATCCCATTCGCCTCCAAAGAAGAAGCGATTCCGCCGCTAATAGTGATTTTGGTGCTGACTCCCTGCATGGTAAAGCTCGTTGACCTCAAAGCTTTGCTGATTCTCTCAAGAATAAGCAGCGATTCTTCTTTGTTCGTCTTTTTCAGTATAATCAAGAATTCGTCCCCGCCGAATCGAAAACCGATGTCTTCGGGGCGGATATTGGCGCGTATGATCGCGGCCGTTTCACTGATAATAAAATCACCAAACTGATGCCCGAAATGGTCATTGATCAGTTTAAAATTATCAATATCCAAAAAAGCGATGCAAAACTCTCTGCTTTCAGCGTTTGTTTTCATCATATCGAATTCATTTTTTACTTCTTCAAAGAACTTGCGGCGATTGTACAATTCCGTCATATCGTCGATGACACATTGCCGCTTATAGAAATTCCCAACGTATTCGAGTTCTGTGTTCGCTTCTTCGAGACGGCGCTTCTCATCGGTTATCGCCGTCACGTTAAACGATGTGCCCCATGTGCCCACAACATTGCCGTTACCATCATAAAGCGGATATTTGTTAACCTGCATCCATGAAGTTTCTCCGGTCAGCCAAAATAACCGCTCGACTTTATTGAGCATCGGCACACCTGTTTCCATAACCCGCATTTCATCCCGCCTGGCTTCCAACGCAAATTCTTCGGAAAAGAAATCAATGTCCGTTTTGCCGATGATTTCATCAACCGAACTGCATCCAAGGCCGTGTATCTGCGCAAGGCTCGCATCAATAAATCGCGACTCCCTATCCTTGAAATACACATGCATGTACTCATTGTTCATAATCGCACGATACAAATCTGTTTGATTTTCGGCTAAATATCTAACGTGTTTCATACCAATCTCGAATTAATTTTTATTTTTGACTCTGTTAAGAAAGAAAACGCAATGAAGAGACCGGTAGCTGACTATGTATTGCCTTGTTTTGGAATTATTGTGTAACAATTTATACTATCATATATATCTTATCATAACAAGCCTTTTAATACGGTGCCGCCTGCTTTTTTATTGATTAATCAGCCCACACAAAAGGGCTCCCGCAACAACAGGAGCCCGTGAGATGTCTGAGCGTTTACCAGCTGCCGCCCACGCCGCCGCCTCCGAAACCGCCGCCGGAAAAGCCGCCGCCCGAGAAGCCGCCACCGCCGCCGCCGCCGTAGCCGCCGCCCGACGACGCGGGTTTTGAAACCATCGCCGATTGAAATTGAGACATGTTGTGCGTCATCATACTGGTGAACATCCAAGCGTTGAACATCGGCGAACCATAGTAGCCCCTGTACCAGCTGGGCGGCTCAAGGCCGATGCCTTCAAAGTTCTTAGCCCATTTGTCCGTCACGCCGAGCACATATGCGTACGGCAGAATGTTATAAAAGTACGACGGATTCTGTTCGACAAGCATCAGAATCCTGTCCTTTTCGGCTTTTTCAATAAAGTTCTTAAACCCGATCAGCTTGGCAAGCCATTCGCCGCCCAGTTTTGTTCGCTTTTTCATGATAATTGTGAGCGGCACCATGACCAAGGTCGCTCCCGCCGTCGCCAAAACCACACCCCACGACGCCATGCTAAAGACGAAAGGTGTAATAACGATATAACCAAGTATGGCGAGCGAAAGCAGCACGACAGATACAACAAGCCCCGCTATACGGCTGCCATGCTTCGTCGAACGCCATTTCTCAGCCACACGCACCAGAATAAACACCGGCACACTGATAATCACGCTGATAATGACGGCACCAACTACACCAGCCATCACTTCATATGTATCACTGAAAATGTAATGGAACAGCGCGAGCGCAATCGGCAGCATTGTCGCAAGCCCCATAAACGCGCGCGCACGTTTGGATTGCTTGGTGAAAAGCTGCTTTTCTTTGACGCTTTCAAAATAACTGCTGACACCTGACTTCGTGGCGGCCATCGTGGTATAAAAGCTGTATTTCAAGCTCGAAAGTGCCACAGCATCACCTTCGCGAAACAGTTTGCTGAACATCGTCTTTTCATATGGCTTCGCATCTTCTTCAAGATACTTGAGCTGCACCAATTCAAACTCGTTTTTCTCTTTCTCGTCAATACGCAGATACCCTTTGTCAGCCCAGTACAAAATCAGCGACACCACATCCTTGTCATCCACACAGCCGTCTATCACATATCCGGCCTCTGCCGATGTCATACCGTCCGGCGCGTAGAATTCCACGGTGGGGAATATCCTGTCGTCTCGACCGTAAACGAGCCAGAGTATCAAAGAGATCAGCACCAACAGCCCGCTGATGATGTACAGCGCAATGTCCCACGGGTCACCCGTCGTCTCATTCACAAAATAGCCTTGAGGGAACTTCATGCGGACTGTCATTTTCTCGCCGCCCTCAATTGGCCGCAGCGCATGCCCTTTGAGCAATTTGCCGTCCTTTTCCCATTCCACGCCCGTCGTATCCGTCGAACCGTATGCGCCCAATAAGACATTGACCTCCGATTCATCAAAATCCTTGGGCAGTTCGATAATAAAGCTCGCATTTTGTATCGTATCGCCGTAGGCACAGTTGATGATGTTTCTGTAGAACTTGTCAAAATCATCATGGCTCGGGTCTGCGATCACACATTTGTATGTAATCACGTATTCCTGCGGCCCGTATACATATTCATCCGGATCGCCGATTTTCACGCTCAGATAATCGCCGCTGCGAGACAGCTCAAACGGCACGCCGTCTACGTTGTAATCATAAACCCTTGTGGTGTATCTTGCGCCTTCATAGTCGCCTGCAACTTGCACCTCGTGGTATATTCCGTGACGGTATTCGTTGAAGTTGACGGTAATCCGTTCCACCACATCGAGCACGTTGCTTTCCGATACCTTCACGTAAACATCATAATCGGTGATGTCATAGGCGTCATCCGCCAGCGCCGTCCCCGGCACGAAGACCAGCATGAGCGCCGCGATGAGCAGCATCAATGTGAACTTTTTCATGAGCCCTCCTTATCAGCACCCTGTTGACGCCGTACGCCTTGGGTGCCCGTTAAAAAACATGGAAACGGGCGCAAACCCATTTGGTATGCGCCCGCTGCAAAGCGTAACATTTAAAACTGAACCTTGACGTTTTCTCTCTCCTGCTCGCTATTAACTTCAAACAAGGGTTTCTTATCAAAGTGGAACAACCCCGCAATGATGGAGCTCGGGAACATCTCCCGCTTGGTGTTGTATGTCTTCACCACCGCGTTGTAGTATTTTCTTGCATTCGCGATTTCCTCTTCCATGCGCCGCAGCTCGTCCTGCAACTGCAAAAAGTTTGTATTGGCTTTGAGGTCAGGGTAAGCTTCGGCCAGCGCGAACAAACTTTTCAGCACGCCCTGCAGCTGGTTTTCTCCCTCTATGCGCCCTTCCATCGTGGTGGCGGAAGCGGCCATGTTGCGCGCCGCAATCACACGTTCGAGCGTTTCCTTTTCGTGGCTCGCGTAGCCCTTCACCGTTTCCACAAGATTCGGTATCAGGTCGTAGCGTTTTTTGAGGTAAACATCCATCGTGGAAAACGCTTCCTCGATGCTGTTTTTCAGCTTCACAAAGCCGTTATACGAGGCGATAATCCATATGATGAGAATCAGCACGATGCCGCCGATTATTGCAAGTACCATAGTATCCACTCCTTTATTTAAAGTATTAATTGTATACCGACAATATCACACCATCGCTGGAAAATCAAACATCCATTTGCTCAAGTTTGGCAGCCGATCCCTTAATGACGCGCTGTCTGACAACAACCGTCACAATAAGCACCAGCATCGCCACAAAAACGATGGCGAAGATGTCGGGCATGCCTGAAACAGCCACCGGAACGATGATCGCCGCACCAAAAATCACACCCACCAGCATTTGAAGCATGCCGTTTGCGTTCTGCTTGATGGCCTGCTGTTCGTTCATCCAGCTCAGCTTGGGATGCCCCGCATCAATAAGCAAACCCATATACGAGCTCCCCACGGAAGCGACGAGGCTGAGTACAAGAGCCACCACCGCCGTCAAAATGCCCACGCCCATTATCACGGCGAGCACCGCCAGCAGCACCAAACCCACACCTGAGAGCAGTATGCCCGATATCGCCTTGGCATCGAGCTGCTTGCTCATGCTCACGGGAATGAATTTGGCAAAATAAAACGTTCTGCCTTCGCGAGAAATGGCCGTGCTCGTAATCAGATTCGCGTTGGAAATAAACGCGCCCATACCCACAAGTATTGCGATCAGCAATCCGCTGTCCATTGCCGTTATGAAAGGCTTGAGCGTTTCAAGCTGCCCGGACCCCATCAGCATCACGAGCATCAGCACCGGCCAGATAAAGTTCATCAGCACGCAGTTTAAAAACGCGATGGGCGAGCGGACGAGCAGCCGCAGCTCCTTCATCACATACGCCTTCGTGACCGACGCGCGCGCGGTGCTCTTTTCAAACGCTTCGCTGGAGAGCTTCTTTCTCTTGGCTGCCGATTCGGTGACACCCGCGAGCCCTTGGAAGTAAATCAGCTGCCCGATGCCCAAAAACACTCCCGTGGCCGCCGCCGCACAAAGCACAAACAACACTAGGTTCCAAAGCCCCGAAAGCGCCGTGCTCTGAGACAGCGCCGCCGATGCAAAGCCGATGCCCGGGAATACCCGGCTCATAATCGCGGATAATGACGACTGCCCGGTGGCAAAGGCCAGCAGCTGTTCACTGCTGACGTTATTCACCGATGTTTGTATGAAGACGTTGAAGCCGACCGCAACAGCGATGGCTATAATGCCGCCGACAAAGTTGAATACCTGTTTGTTTTTGCCGAAACGCGTAAAACGCATCACAAGCATCACGATCACGGCCGCCAGCACAAGCGCGATAACCGGCAGCAGCGCAAACAGTATGACGGAATAAACCACGTAAAGCACACCGGCGCCGCTTTTAATGCCGTAAGCCACCAGCATGGGCACCAGAATAAACGCTTCAAATATATATTCGTAGACCACCAGCGTGACGAACTTCGCGCCGAGTATCTGATACGGCCGCAGCGGCAGACCGAGCAGCAGCGATACATCGTCCGCATGATACATTACCGACACAACGTAGAACACACCGAACAGGAAAACCACGAGCGACGTCGCGCCGAACGCAAGCGATATAATCGCATCGGCAGCGCCCATCGGGTTTAAAAAGTCATACAGGCCAAACGTCATGAAAACGATGGAAAACGCGAAGCTGCCAAACGCAAACAGCAGCAGCGGTATCAGCCACCAGCGGCTTTTTCCCTTTTTGCTGTCCGGGCCGCCGGTAAATCCCGCGCCGCCCTTGAGCAAAATCTTTGCCAAAATCATTATTTTATGCATTTTGCGTCATCTCCAAAAACATTTTTTCAAGTGACGAGTCGCTGCTCTTTTTCATTTCCTGAATACTGCCCGCATAAAGAATGTGGCCTGACCCGATTACCGCCACCTTGTCGCACACCTTCTCCGCCACTTCAAGCACATGCGTCGAGAAGAACACCGTGTTGCCCTTATCAACATGCTCGCGCATCATCGTTTTCAGTTCAAACGCCGATTTGGGGTCCAGCCCCGTCATGGGTTCGTCGAGTATCCATACCCTGGGCTGATGAATCAATGCGCCCATAATAACGATCTTCTGACGCATACCGTGTGAGTAACTTTGTATCTTGTCTCCGAGCGCGTTCGCCATTTCAAAACGCTTTGCCATTTCATCGATAATCGGCTTGCGATCGCCCGAAGACATACCGTAAATATCAGCCATAAACGCAAGATACTCGATGCCCTTCAGCCGCAGGAAGATGTTCGGATCATCCGGCACAAACCCGATGTTCATCTTCGCGCCGAGTGCGTCCGTTTTCGTATCGCGTCCGTCCACGCGGATTGTGCCGCTGTCCGGCTGAATGATGCCCGTTATCAGCTTGATCGTGGTGGTTTTGCCCGCTCCGTTGGGTCCTAAAAATCCGTATATGCACCCCGACTCAACGGTGAGTGAGATGTCGTCTACGGCCTTTACCCGTCCGCCGTACGTTTTTGAAACATTGACAATTTCAATCATATTATACCTCCAATTTCCTTTTACCTTTCAATTATAATATCTTACGCAGGCTTCGTAAACCCGCGATTGGGCATTCAAAAATGTCGTCTGTCTGCCTTTAAGCAGCCTCATTCTAAACCCTACACAAGGAAGAAGGTCAATATCTTTTTAAATTTCAACAAAAAACGCTCATCCTTGGCAGACAAGCGGCTTCACCGACAAGCTATATATTAACCGGATCGCCCACGACGATCGTGTTTTTGCCTTCTTCTTTGGCGCGGTACATCGATTTATCGGCTTGTTCAATCAGCTCTTGCAGGCTCTGCCCACGCTGCATCTGCGTGATGCCAAAGCTGCACGACACATCGATTCTCGCCGAAAACTCGTAGCTCGCCACCACTTCTCTTATACGCATTGCCAGCAGCCGGGCCTGCTCGGCCCCGATGCACGGTAGCAGCAGCACAAATTCGTCGCCGCCCCAACGCACGCACACATCGTTGTCTCTTAAGTTCGCCCGCAGTATCTGCGCCGTTTCATACAGCACCGTGTCGCCCACGATATGCCCGTGACTGTCGTTAATCTGCTTTAAGTTGTCCACATCCATCAGCACAACGCTTAAAGGCAGGTTGTCATTCTCGCAGCTGGTCAGCCATTTTGCCGCCTCTTCTTCGAGCTTCATACGGTTGCCGATCTTGGTCAGAGGATCTGTGGAGTAAATACGCTCCAGCTCTGTTTTTGCTACAAACTCGCGGAATTGATATCTCCTGAAAAGAATCGTGAATACGCCGCCGACGCTGATCTCAAAAAAGAGGTAAACAAGCCCGGCGAGAAACTGATTGTCCTGCAGAGAGGGTATTTTATTTCGTGCCAAAAGAAGATATGACACAGCAGAAACAATTGCAACGCCCATGCCAAATGCAAACTTGTTAGGCACCAGGAATGTCATGATAATGATGGCCATGACCCCGAGCAGCTGGATTAAGAAATCTGGCTCCGGATACATCCAAAACACAAATAAGAAAATAAACACCGCGAACAGCTCATAAAAAGTAATCAACACTGAGCGTGCAATGTAATTCCTCAGCTTACCGATCCACAACAACGAACTCAGCAGTGCTGCTGAATAGACTGTGCGCACCGATACAGCAAGCCATATCGCTTGCGAATCCAGCTTCATGATATCGGGAACCAGAAGAAACAAATTGAATAAGGATATAAACACTGCAAATACACGAAAAATCTGAAGCGTTGCATCCAGCAGATAGTTCTCAAACGCGCCCATCGCTTTATTATTCAACAATACTTTCATCGTGACATCCCTTTTAAGAAATAAACCTGAATTTTTGCGTTTATTTGCTGTTCAGAATCAGATCTGCCACATAGAGCCCATGCGCTGCCGCATGAGATAATGAGCGTGTAAATCCGGCTCCGTCACCCACGGCGTAGATATCCTTGCAGCCGTCAAGCACAAACGCTGTCGACGCGGGCCGCGCAGAATAATACTTGCATTCAATACCGTACAGCAACGTATCATGGTTCGCTGTGCCGGGCGCAATACTATCCAGCGCATGCAGCGTTTCAATGATGTTATCCAGCTGGCGCTTGGGCATGCACAGGCTCAAATCGCCGGGCACCACATCCAGCGTGGGCACGGTGGTGGAGGCTTTAAGCCGCGCGGCATCGGTACGCCGCCCCGTTTCAAGATCCCCCAGGCGCTGAACCAGCACACTGCCGCCGCTGATCAGGTTCGCGAGAGATGCGACATAGCGCGCATACTCAATCGGGTCCTTAAACGGCTGCGTAAACTTGATGGTGCTGAGCAGCGCGAAATTCGAGTTCTTCGTCTTTTTATCTTCGCCTTTATACGAATGACCGTTCACGGTCAGCACGCCGTCTGTGTTCTCCATGACCACATTGCCGCGCTCGTTAAAGCAAAACATGCGCGTCACATCGCCGTAGCGTTTGCTTCTGTACCATATCTTCGGCTCGTATATTTTTTTACTGAAATGCTCCCAAACCATTGCGGGCAGCTCCACCCGCACACCGACATCGACCTGATTGTTCGTCATTTCCACGCCGTTTTTGCGGCACCACTGTGCGAACGCGCGGCTGCCCACACGCCCCACCGCAAACATGATGACATCCGCCGACAGCTCACCGTCCGGCGTATACATCACGTGCCTGTCCTTGTCGACATCCGTCACCTCGGTTCGCGTGAGAATCTCCACACGCTCCGCGACATCCGCAATCATGCGCTTCATCGTTTCATAGTTTGCGTCGGTGCCGAGGTGCTTAAGCTCCGCCTGCTGCATGTGCAGATCGTGCTGAATGCAGAGCTTTTTAAGCTCGTTGTCCGGCTGATACCGGTCAGTGGAGGCACCGAAGCCCACGAGCAGCTTGTCTGCCTGCTCAATATAATCGATCACCGTGGCGGGGCTTAAATAATCCGTCAGCCAGCCGCCATATTCGGTGGATATTACATATTTGCCGTCGCTGAATGCGCCGGCCCCCGCCATGCCCTCCATGATGGCACAGTGCGGGCAATAAAGACAGTTTCCGAGCTTTTGCGTGATCATCGGGCAGCGCCGCGCATCCAGCGACGCGCCTTTTTCAATCAAAATAATATGCAGGGAGGGATTGCTGACTGACAGCCGATGTGCCGCCATCAAACCGCTGATACCGCCCCCAATAATCGCCACGTCGTACTTTTGTCTTTTACTTTTCATATAGGCCCCTTGTTATGCTGTTTGTGAGATATCTGTCCGCATCGTATTATACATGACTCTTGTATGAATAACAAGTTTTTGCAATCTTTCTTGATAAGAGAACACCCATCACCATTTCATTGATATTACCGCCCAACGGATTAAAACTAATAAACCTCAGACTGTCGATAATCCCGTTTTGTCATTCCAAGCCTGTCGACTACGTAGTGGACTGGAATCCCATGAAATACACATTGCAGAATGGAATTCCATTCCACTTCGCAGTCGTCGCTTCGCTCCTTAGGATGACCGAGCTTAGTAGCAATCCATAGCAGTGGTAAATGTTACTTTTTTGACTCGCAGCGGTTTTTAAACATAAAAGCCTGCTGCGATTATTTACGCAGAGGCTTGCGTTAAGCCGCCGATATCCGTCGGCACAAATACGAGAATGATACGCAAAATCAGTACATGAGCCCTCTGTCAAACACTGTCCCGTCAATCGCGTTGATGGTTAAAAAGCATATCTCCGAGCCAGGCTCCACGCCCTTCTGCGTATAATTTGTGTCGTACCCCATAAAGCTCCACGCGGGTATCAGCTTGTAATCTCCGCCGCTGTCCTTCATGAGCACCTTCGTGAGCCCCAGCTCTATTTTATTGATATAAATCTGCGTGTTTTCAGGAAACATCATCGCGTCTGTTTGACCCATGTTTTTCGAATCCGGCGAAAGCATGTAGTCCATCTGTGTTTTAAAAGTTTCTTGTATCTGCTCCCAAGGCAGAATACGCACATTGCTGTTATCTTCTTTGATGACCTCGGTCGGATTCGTCCAATTTGCCTTGACGACTTGGCCGTTTATCGTTTCTATTTCAAAATGCTCCGATTCGATTAAGTTCATCACAGCCTCCCCATCCGTTTGCATGGAACCCAAATACGTATTGGCATACGTCTCATTAAAGCCCTTTTCTTTTCTCGTATAATAATAGAAATAGCCGTTTTTGCCTTTGCTGACGGAATCCAACGTCATGTAGTCGATGCCGATGTCACGCACGAGCCCGTCGATCATCACTTTTTCTTTTTGAAAAGCGTCATCGTCGGCCAGCATTGCCGGGTTCTTAAAGCTTTCGGTTTTTTCATTATATTCAAAAGCCGCGTCTCTCAAAAAAAAGTCTGAACCCCTTTCGTCCCAGTTAACAAAATCGAAAAAGACAACACGGTCAGCCGTGACTGCCTGCATGGTCGATTGAAAGGAATCGCCTGCGTCCGTAAATTCAAACGATGCCTCATCCAATTCCGAAAGCTCCGGCGCTGTTTTTAGCAGCTCTTCATAGCTTTTTATTGCGTCACGCAAGCTCTTTATGTAGCTTTCTTTTTGACTATCCGGAATACGCTGCTCTGCGCCCGGATATGGCAGCATGTCGTTCTCCACTCTGAATATTTCTTCATTTACATCTAATATTTCTTGTTCTAAATAAGGCTTTGTAAAATCTACATTATCATATACCTTCGCACCCGGGCAAAACACGCTTATAATGCTTTTAAGCTGCTGTCCGCCTTCAAAGGGCTTTAATCGCACGGATATAACAGGAATATCAGCCTTGTTCTTATTGATAATAACCGCATCAACATTCAAACGATTGCCGGAGTCGTATTCCATTTGATATTCCCATATTTCCTCTTCTTCAACAGCTGTCTGTTCGGTTGGCGGCGCGGTTTGCTTGATTTGTTCCTCCAGCGAATCGGCTTTTTGCGCCACCGCATTTTGTGATGGCGTACCCTGACACGCGGTAAAAAAGCACACGACAGTGATTAACAGCACTGAAAGCAAAGCAACAACAGTTGCTTTACGCAGCCTTCTCATTTGTTTAATCATTTTTCCCTTCCAATCGTCCATGTTATCGTTTGGGTAATGTCCTCATCACTCTTTAGTGTTTTGGTATGCGTTCTCATTATTGTTATCTTTTGCCTTAACGATATCATCACCGATTGGATTATGCAAGGAATACTATCATTAATTGTCTATTTTTTCGTTACATGCAAAGATAGCTTGTCCCAGATGGGCTGTTAGCCATAACAGCCTTGGCTACCACTCCTTTTGCAGCCGTGAGATCGAGACCTCATAGGCGATACGCACCGTTTTTTCACCGCTGTCGAGCGCCTTTTCATACTGGCGCGACTGGATGCGCCCGTGCAGCGCCACCTTCTCGCCCACCTCGAAACCGGCAGCAAAGCGCGCGTTGCGTCCCCAGACGATGCATGGCACATAGTCCGATTTGTTGTACGCCCGGTTCACCGCCACCAGCATATCCGTAATCTCACGGCCAAACGGCGTCACACGAAACACGGGCGGTTTACAGATAAACCCTTTGAGCTCAATGTCGTTAACGCATATACCGCTCTGTGAAATCTCCCGCGCAAACACCGTGAGATACAGCCTCACCTTGCCGTCTACCAGCTTGTTGTAAGACCGCAGCTGCCCTTTTACCAGCACCATCTCACCGCCGCCCAGCGGATGCTTTGCGAGCATCCGCTCTGATATGGTCACCGGCAGCACATCCGATTTATCGCTGAGCCTTTCACACTCCAGATAAAAATTATAAAACGCTTCTCCGTATATCCGGTGCGACAGCTCAAGGCCGCTTACGCGCCCCGCAATGCTGACGCAATTTGTCATGTCCTGCATGTTTCATCCTCGAATGTTCATTAATCTTCAAAGTATCTCTGTGTGCCGGTGGCATCCACCACATAATCGCCGTCGAGCAGCAGGTCGGAAACGGTTTTAATCTCAAAGCCTTGTTCGCGCAGGCCGAGAATCACGGCCCGCAGTGCCTCGGGCGTGGCTGCCATGTTGTTCTGGAACATGATGATATCGCCGCTGCTCACCTTGGCGAGCACATCGTCTGCAATTCGCTGCGCATCGGCACCCTTCCAATCCTTTGCGTCAAGGCTCCATTTCACGGGAATGTACCCTTCGCTCTCCAGCGCCGTGATGCTTGCCGAATCAAAAGCGCCGTAAGGCATGCGGATCACGCGCGTGTCATAGCCGGTCTTGTCAAAAATCATCTGCGCCGCATCGTTGGCATCCTTCAAAATCTCATCGGCGGTCATCTCGGTATAGCGTGTATGGTTCATTGAGTGGCTCGCGATTTCATGGCCGTCCTTGGCCATCGCGTCCACCGCTTCGGGGTTTTCCGACATCCAAAGCCCCATCACAAAAAACGTGGCGTGCACGCTTTCGTCTTTCAGCGTTTTTAATATATCATTAGAGTAATCCTTGTCGCCAAACGCCGTATCAATGGTGATCGCCACTGTCTTATCCTCCGCAGCCACGCGGCAAATCGGCATCGTATCAGACTCTGACACCGCAGGAGCGGCCTCTCCCATTGCGACCTGCGTATAAACAATGGCTCCCACCACGAGCAGCAAGAAGACAGCCGCGCGAATAATGGTTTTTTTCTTCACGATAAATATGTGCATAAATCACACCGCCTTACAGCTACGAAATAGGTTTAGTTATAAGTATTGTGAGCGCCGATCAAATATACCTTTGAGAATGCACTTTCGCGCCCGAAGCGCTTTCTTATGCGGCTAGTCCGAATGGTGCATACCGGTGGTGACAGCCACGTACCGTTTGCCACACGATGAATAGTGATATATAATATGAAAAAACAAACAAAAGGAACGAATCATGAATATACATACGATCCATGCTCAAAAGAGCATCGCGCTCATTGCACACGATAACCGCAAGCAGGATCTGATTGACTGGGTGGAAAGGAACGAGAACGTGTTGAAACGCCATTTTCTCTGCGGCACAGGCACCACGGCCAAAAGAGTGGCAGAGCAAACAGGGCTGCCCGTGAAGGCATACCGCAGCGGCCCGCTCGGCGGCGATCAAAAAATCGGCTCGCTGATTGCGGACCTCGCGGTGGATTTTTTAATATTCTTCTGGGACCCGCTGACCACGCAGCCGCACGACCCGGATGTGAAGGCGCTGCTGCGCATCGCCGTACTTTATAACATACCGGTGGCAATGAACCAGGCCACAGCGGATTTTCTGCTCTCCTCCACGCTGATGGATCAGGATTATGCGCGCCCGCTTATTGACTATACGGGACGGATCGGAAGCTGAAAAAACCGGTACGGTCAAGACCGTACCCTACAAAATTCCGGTCATTTGCTTTCGACTAAAAACCGGCATATTACGGCCGGTTTTAGCTTCTCAACTTTAATATTTAATCAATCGTTAAGCAATCAGGCAAATGCCTGCAAGATGAACGGCTGAAATAATGCCCATAGAATAGATGAATACCCAAGACAGCACCGACGAGAACGCATTGTTTTTGTGATGCCGAAAACCAAAATGGATAACCGCATGAAAAATCAGAAAAATATCGATGATATAGAAAAGTACCTGCTGCGCCGGTGACACCAGCATCAGCAAAACAGCACCATACAAGGGAATGTGCAGCAGTATAAAAAGACGGGAGGCCTTCTCGTCCGCCATATTTTTAAGCACCGCAAACATCCGCCATTCACAGTTTTTCACAGCATCCATTTCATGCACAAACAGCAACGAGAGATTAATTATAAACAAGACTAGCCAAACGTCGATCATGGTATCGCCTCAATTCTTTTACTCGCCTATTTTCGGCAGAGGTAAGCCTGCTCCTCGCGATCATAATCACGTTTTTCCTCGTCCGTCTGCGGCAGCAGCGCGGGAACCGGCGCTTTTTTGCCGTCCTTGCCCATCGCGACAAACGTGAACATCGCCACATTGGTCACAATCACCGAACCTGTCGCTAAGTTCTCGGCGGTCGCCGTAATCTTCACCTTCATTGACGTTTTACCGGCCCACACAAGCTTGGCTTCCACGCTGACCATCTCTCCCAGACGCACCGGGTGCTTAAATTCCAGTGCATCCGCCGCCACCGTGGCCACCTGTGCATTCGAGTGGCGCATGCACGCCAACGCCCCCGCAATGTCCATGCGGTGCATCAGCTCTCCGCCCAGCAGATTGCCGAGCAGGTTTGTCATGCCCGGCAGCACAAGCTCGGTCATCACCACTTTCGTTTCTTCCGGTGTTTTTCCCATGTGTGATTCCTTTCCATTACCTGTTTGTTTACAACTTAACGCAAAAACGTTATTCACGCAAGAGGCGCATTTGCATTTATTCACAGTGACGTCATGATTCTCTCACTTTCACTCCTCGTTGAAAAAGAACAGATCTTCCACCATACACGAGAAAACGCTGGCGATATCCATGGCCAGCTTGAGCGACGGATTGTACCGCCCTTTTGCCAGATATCATCAATAAAAACCATTCGCCTTATGTTAAGGTTATTTTAACAAACCTATATCATGGTCATATTTCGTTAACTATAACGTCATTAAAGTTTAACAGATATTATATTGGCATAACATGCCTGTGCCCATATAATAAATATTGTTGTATAATGACATATGTAGTTAAAATCAAATATCAATGCCCTGTCAGCTTCGGTGAAAGCCAGCCATTCACGCTGCAGCTGAACCGGCAAAAATGGTTATAAGGAGATAGAAATGAAATCAAACTATACCAAGCAGAAAAAGAAAAAGAACAAGGGACTTGTCATTGCTTTGGTCAGCGTGCTGATCTTAGCTTTCGGCGCAGCCGTCGCATATATCATCATCACCAACGAAAACAACAACCGTATCATGAATAATTCAACCGCTCTTAAGGGCGTAACGGTCAACGGCATCGACATTTCCGGCATGAGCCCGGATGAAGCGCGTCAAGCAACATCCTCCGTTCCTTCCGACTTGCTTTCAGCCATCACCATATCTTTCACCGCCGACGGCCAAAGCTTTACGTATACCGGCGAGCAACTTGGCATTGCCACCGATTATGAGGACGTATTAAATGAGGCGCTGGCCTTTGGCAACACAGGCTCTTTGGAACAAAGAAAACAGGCGATAGAGCAGGCCAAAACGCAGGGCGTTGCGTTTACAGTCACCACACACACAGATCGGGAGCAGATCGCCTCCGTGCTGCTGCCATTAAAAGCCGGGTTGGACAAGCTCCCGACGGATGCCGTCTGCACGTTCACGCCTTGGGGCCACACGGCAGACGGTACGGCCTTTGTACAAGATCAGCAGGCGATGATAGAAGCCGCTGCATCCGGCAAGCAATGGGAGCGCCCCGAGCTGGTGCGTGTTCCCGACGCTGAAATGCCGAACAAACTGAGATATAAATACTGGAACAACGACAAGTACGTTGCCGATTATAAGCCCGACGACGCCAACATTTCGCGTTTTGTTTACACAGAAGGCACCGATGGGATTTCCGTTAATATGGAATCGGTAATAGACAGCGTGATGAGCCAATTGGAAAGCGGGAATTATTCCGAAATTACCGCGCCGACAGAACCTATAAAGCCTGCGGTCAGCGTCGAAGACCTTAAGAAAAACACTCAGCTGATTGCGTCCTGGACATCCAGCTATTCGCGCCACAACAGCTTTAACCGCAACTGGAATGTGGCGAAATTGTCGGGCATCGTCAACGGCGTGACGATACAGTCGGATGAAATATGGTCCATCAATGATACCGCGGGAGTCCGGACACTATCCGGCGGCTGGAAGGCCGCATCCGGCATTGTGGACGGCGGGTATGTGGATCAGCCCGGTGGCGGTGTCTGCCAGATATCGAGCACCACCTACAACGCGGCCATTCGCGCGGCACTGGATATCAAGGATGCGACGCATCATTCCATTCCGTCAGATTATATTCCGTTCGGGCTCGACGCGACGATCAGCTCGGGCAGCCCTGATCTCAAAATCAGGAACCCGTATGCCACCCCCGTTTATCTTGTCTCGTATGTCGACCCCGCAAAGAAAACGTCCACTGTAGAGGTTTACGGCCCGATTGTGGACGACCCGAATTACGGCGCGGTGATTCGCGATTTTTCATTCGAGGATCTCGGCACCTTCGGCGAGCCCGTGATGAACTACGTTTACAACAGCACAAAAGCGCGCGACGGCAGAGTTCTGGCCCTAGGCGAGTCGTACGAATATGCCAAAGCACGGCCGGGCCGCAAGGTGAAAACGTATATTCATTATTACTCTTTAGACGGCACTCAGGTGGACGTAAAGGAATTTCACAGCTATACGTGGAATCCCAAAAACGGCACCACCTATGTGAACGGGCCGGACCCCGCAACCCTGCCGCCGGTAACAACCCCTGCGGTGCCCGAAACATCGGTAACAGACCCTGCAGTGCCCGAAGCACCGGTGCAATGAGATTTTAAGCATCAACAAAGGCTGCCTCGCAACCCGGCAGCCTTCTCTTGCTGATAAAGTTACTTTTATCAGAGCTTTATAAAGAAACGAATTCGATCACCCAGCCCACAAAGCAGTGGACTGAAACACCATGGTAAAGCGTTTTGTCATGGGATGCATGCCACTTCATCGTTACATCACGGCCCTCCTCATATGACACAGTATATCGACATCAAAAAAGGCTGCCGCGGCAGCCTTTTTATATGGACTATGTTATTCCGGTTTCTCAGACGTATCCTTTTTGCTGTCGCCGGGCAGCAGACCCTTGCGTGTCAAATTGATGCGACCCTGCTTGTCGATCTCCACCACGCGAACGAGTATCTCATCGCCGATGTTGACAACATCCTCCACCTTGTTGACGTGCTCGTTGGCGAGCTTGCTGATGTGCACGAGGCCGTCTTTGCCGGGAGAAAGCTCCACGAACGCCCCGAAGTTCATGATGCGCACCACCTTACCAAGGTACACATTGCCCACTTCCACGTCCTTCACAATCGCGTCGATAGCGGCTCTGGCCTTGTCTGCCGCCGCTTCGTCTGCCGAGAGAATGAACACACGGCCGTCGTCTTCGAGGTCGATTTTCACGCCCGTATCGGCAATGATCTTGTTGATGACCTTGCCGCCGCTGCCGATAACCTCGCGGATCTTCTCGGGATCAATTGTGAACTGGTAAATACGCGGTGCGTACTTAGAAAGGTTCGGGCGCGGCTCGGCCAGCACGGCTTCCATCTTATCGAGAATGAACATACGGCCTTTGTTTGCCTGCGCCAGCGCACGCGTCAGTATCTCTTTGTTGATGCCCTTGATCTTGATATCCATCTGGATGGCGGTGATACCCTTGCGCGTACCCGCTACCTTGAAGTCCATATCGCCGAAGAAGTCTTCCAGGCCCTGTATATCCGTCAGTATCGCGATGTTGCCCGTCTCGTCGTCCTTGATGAGGCCCATGGCCACACCGGCAACCGGCGCTTTGAGCGGCACACCCGCATCCATCAGCGAGAGCGTGCTCGCGCAGATAGAAGCCTGCGAGGTAGACCCGTTGGAGCTGATGCACTCAGACACCGTGCGGATTGCGTACGGGAATTCCTCTTCGCTCGGCAGCACGGGAATCAGTGCTCTTTCAGCCAGCGCGCCATGCCCAACCTCGCGGCGGTTTGTACTGCGCATTGGCTTGGCTTCGCCGGTTGAATACGGCGGCATATTGTAATGATGCATATAACGCTTGAATTCCAGATCAGACAGGCCATCGAGCCGCTGCGCGTCGCTGACAGAACCGAGCGTCGTCAGTGTGAGCGCCTGCGTTTCGCCACGTGTGAACACGGCGCTGCCGTGTGTACGCGCAAAAATGCCCACCTCGCACCAAATCGGGCGAATCTCATCCTGAGCGCGTCCGTCCGGGCGAATGCCCTTGTTGATAATTCTGTCGCGAACCAGTTCTTTGCGCAGTGAATACAGAACCTTCTCAATATCGGCTTCCTGCCCCGGATATTCCTCGGCAAAGTGAGCCTGCACGTCCGCGGTCATCTCTTCGGTGCGCTCTTCGCGAACCTTTCTTTCGTTGGTATCAATGCTGTGGGCCACTTTATCTAAAGCATACGCTCTCACTTTCTCTTCCAGCTCAGATTCGACCTTGATCAGCTTGGGTTCCACCTTCTCTTTGCCGATTTCGCTGACAATGCTTTCAATAAAAGCCACAACTTTTTTTATCTCTTCGTGTGCCAGCAGTATCGCGTCGAGCATCTGCTCTTCGCTGATCTCGTTGGAACCCGCTTCCACCATCATCACAGCATCCTTCGTGCCCGATACCGTTAAATCAAGCGTGCTTTTTTCACGCTGCGCCGCATCCGGGTTCAGCACAAATTCACCGTCGACAATGCCCACCGTCACGCTGCCCGTGGGGCCCATGAACGGAATTTCCGATATCGACAGCGCGACCGACGAACCGATCATGCCTAAAGGTCCGGGAATGATGTCTTGATCAACGCTCATCACGGTGCAGACCACCTGAACGTCGTTGTAATAGCCTTTGGGGAACAGCGGCCGAATCGGCCTGTCAATAAGGCGCGATGTCAGTATCGCTTTCTCGGACGGTCTGCCCTCGCGCTTGATAAAGCCGCCGGGGATTTTGCCGACCGAGTACATCTTCTCTTCAAATTCCACGCTGAGCGGGAAAAAGTCAATCCCGTCTCTGGGTGCTTTGGCTGCCGTTGCCGTTACCATCACCGCCGTATCGCCGCACCGCATCAGGCACGCACCACCGGCTTGCTGTGCATACTTGCCCGTTTCCACCGTCAGTGTTCTGCCGGCATACTGCATTTCAAATACTCTGTGTTCCATTTTTATACTTCTCCTTCTTCCTTAACAGCATTGCGCATGCCCCATGCGCATGCCCCATGCAACTTGGCATGTTTTTAATACAAATAATAGAGCGGTCGCCCGCTCTATTATTTGTTATTTTCTTAAGTTCAAACCTTTAAGCACTTCTCTGTAACGCTCAATGTCCTTTTTCTTAAGATAGTTCAGCAAGCCTCTTCTTTTACCGACCATTTTCAGCAAGCCTCGTTTGGAATGATGATCCTTCTGGTGCGTCTTCAAATGATCGTTGAGGTGGTTGATCCGCTCGCTAAGAAGCGCAATCTGTACTTCCGGCGATCCTGTGTCACCTTCGCTGATGGCGAACTGCGAGATAATGCCCGCCTTTTTTTCCTTATCCATTTTTCCTCCTGTTAGTAAAAACCCCGTAAACAATGCAAAGCGTCGGATACTCGCCAAGCAGTGTAAGCGGTTAAAATCAGGATTTATGATAACATAAGAGGTCCTATTTGTAAACATCGGCTTTTGGGCACTCGTCTGCTTCTTCATATTATGATGTATCGCACGAAACATAATACGCTTGTGAAAACTTGCACACCAAAAAACACGCGCTTTTCCATAAATAAATGTGCTTATTTACGAAATATTTCGTTGGCTTATAATATCAACTTATGAACAAACGTGCTATAATAACTGCTTAGGAATGAATATATACAGATGAAGGAGTCCGTATGGCTAGCAAACTAACATTTAAAGGCGGCATTCATCCGCTTAAAAGCATTCATCACGGCAAGACGCTGTCGGACAAGCGCCCGATCGAAGTCTGCAGTGTGCCAAGCGAGATTATACTGCCGCTTTCCCAGCATATCGGTGCGCCCGCCGTCCCCGTCGTGAAGCCGGGCGACAAGGTGGATATGGGCCAACTGGTTGCAGACGCAAGCGGATATGTGAGTGTGCCGTGCTTTTCCAGCGTATCGGGCACAGTCAAAGCCATTGAGGCACGTCCGCATATATCGGGGCGCCCGATGATGGCTGTGGTCATTGAAAACGATTTTGAAGACAGGCTGTCTCCGAATATCAAAAGCGCCGGCAGCTTGGCATCACTGACCGCCAAGCAGATCGTTGATATTATTAAACACGCCGGCATTGTGGGCATGGGCGGCGCTGCGTTTCCCACGCACGTTAAGCTCTCCCCGCCGCCCGAAAAGAAAATTGACACGCTGATTGTTAACGGCGCGGAATGCGAACCGTATTTAACCGCCGACCACCGGCTGATGGTGGAGCATCCGGACGAGATTGTGCGCGGCCTTGAGGCCGTGATGAAGGTGCTCGGTGTCGACAAAGCCTATATCGCGATTGAAGACAATAAGCCTGACGCGATTGCCGCCGTTACCAAAGCGGCTCAGGGCAAGAACATCAACGTGGATACGCTGCGCGTGAAATACCCGCAGGGCGCTGAAAAGCAGCTGATCTATGCGGTCACCAAGCGCCAAATTCCGTCCGGCGGGCTGCCAATGGATGTGGGTGCTGTGGTCGTCAATGCGGGGTCTGTTTACCAGATCTGCCTCGCCATTGAGAAAGGGCTGCCGCTGTATGAGCGCGTGGTCACCGTGACCGGTGCCGTCAACAGCCCGTCCAACCTGCTCGTACGCCTTGGCACGCCGATCTCTCATGTGATCGCTCAGGTGGGCGGCTTCTCGGGCAAGGTGGAAAAGCTGATTGCGGGCGGCCCGATGATGGGCATCACGCAGCACAACCTAAACGCGCCTGTCATGAAAGGCACCTCGGGGCTGCTGGCGCTCGACGACAAAATGATCAGAGGCGCGGAAGAGTCGGCCTGCATCCGGTGCGGCAAGTGTGTGATGGTTTGCCCGATGGGTCTGCTGCCGTATCTTCTCGGTGATTATGCTGAGCATGAACGGTTTGAAGACGCGGAAAAAACGCACGTGCTCGATTGCATTGAATGCGGCAGCTGTGCGTACGTCTGCCCGGCGAACCGCCATCTCGTGCAGGAAATGCGTCTCGCCAAATCTCAGATTATGCAAAGGCGCAAGAAATAATTCTTTTATCTTTTTTTGGAGGTGTGTATGGACCAGTACATTATGTCCTCGTCGCCGCATGTGCGTGCCAGCGAAACAACATCGCGCATTATGCGCGACGTGATGATCGCGCTGCTGCCTGCGACGGCGTTCGGCGTCTATATTTTCGGTCTTAATGCGCTGATGGTGGTGCTCGTCAGCGTGGTGTTTGCAATGCTCACCGAAGCGGTGATTCAATTGCTGATGCACAAAAAAGTAACTGTCAGCGACGGCAGCGCCGCCGTGACCGGCCTGCTGCTCGCGCTTAATCTGCCGCCGTCGGTTCCGTTTTGGATACCGATGCTCGGCTCTGTTTTTGCCATTGCGATTGTGAAGCAGGCATTCGGGGGCATTGGACACAACTTTATCAACCCCGCTCTCGCCGCGCGCGCGTTCCTGCTCGCGTCATGGCCGACGCTCATGACAACATGGACGATACCAGGTGCCGACGCGGTGTCCGCGGCAACACCGCTCGGCGCGCTGAAAATGGGCGAAGCGTTATCATCCTATCAGAATATGTTTATTGGGAATATCGGCGGCTGTATCGGTGAAACAAGCGCGATTGCGCTGATCATCGGCGGCCTGTATCTGATCGCGCGCCGCGTGATTGACCCGCGTATCCCCGTGGTGTATATCGGCACGGTGGCTGTGTTCACCTGGATTGCAGGGCCACAGGGGTTGTTCACGGGCGACGCGCTGTATCACATACTCGGCGGCGGCCTGATGCTCGGTGCCTTCTTCATGGCAACCGACTACACCACCTCGCCGATGAGCGGCACGGGCAAAATCGTGTTTGCGGCGGGCTGCGGCGTTCTCACCAGCGTCATTCGCTTATGGGGCGGTTATCCCGAAGGCGTGTCATATTCCATTATGATTATGAACCTTGTGGTGCCGCTGATTGATAAAGCATTCGTACCCAAGCGGTTTGGAGGTGCGTTGAAATGAAAAACATCGTCGTTATCACGTTAAAGCTGCTGATTATCACGGTGATTGCCGGTATCATACTCGGCGTTGTCAACGCCATTACGAAAGAGCCCATCGCCGAGCAAGAGCTTAAAAAAGCCACAGAGGCCCGGCAGACCGTATTCCCCGGTGCGGTGGATTTTAAGAAAATGGATATCGCTATCTCTGAAGATTACGCCATTATTAAGGAAGTTTACGAAGCGCTGGATTCAGACGGCAACACCATCGGCATCACAGCGGCTGTGGTTACCAAGGGGTATAGCTCGGGGCTGAATTTAACAGTGGGTGTCGGCGCAGACGGTTTTGTTAAAGGCGTCAGTATGGGCAGCAATGCGGAGTCTCCCGGCTTCGGTTCCAAAGCGCCCGAAGAATTGCTGCCGCAGTTTGACGCAGGGAAGCCCTACGATCAGCCTTTCGAGGTGGTTAAGCATGCCCCTGAAACCGACTATCAGGTGGATGCCATCTCAGGCGCGACGATTACATCCAAAGGCATTGTGGGCGCCGTGAACACGGTGGTTGAATTCTATAAGCAAATGGCGGGAGGTGCGCAATGAAAAACAAAATTAAACCCATGAGCATACTCAAAAACGGTATGTTCGCGGAAAACCCAACGTTCCGGCTGGTGCTCGGCATGTGCCCCACGCTCGCGGTCACAACGGCGGTTTTCAACGGCATCGGCATGGGCCTTGCGGCCACATTCGTGCTGGTTGGGTCCAACGTCGTGATTTCGATGCTGCGCAACTTCATTCCGTCTAATGTACGCATACCGGCCTACGTCGTCATTATCGCGGCGTTTGTGACGGTGGTGCAGATGCTGCTCAAGGCGTTTTTGCCCGCTCTGGACGAATCGCTCGGGTTGTTTATCCCATTGATCGTTGTGAACTGCATCATTCTCGCCAGAGCCGAATCATTCGCGAATAAAAACGGCGTGTTTGCTTCGCTGCTCGACGGTGTGGGCATCGGCCTTGGGTTCACCGCCGCGCTGATCATCATCTCTGCCATTCGCGAGATACTCGGCAACGGTGAATTCTTCGGCATTTCATTGTTCGGCGACGGATTTCAGGGCGCGACGATGATGGTGCTTGCCCCCGGCGGGTTCATCACGCTCGGGCTGCTGCTCGGGCTTATCAACTTCATCGGCATAAAAAGAAAAAAGAAAGGAGTGCGTTAACGAATGGAAGGTTTTACTGGCATACTGCTGCTGCTTTTAAGCTCAATACTTGTCAATAACTTCGTGCTGTCGAGGTTCCTTGGTATCTGCCCGTTCCTCGGCGTTTCCAAAAAGGTGGAGACGGCGATGGGCATGGGCTTCGCCGTTACGTTCGTTATGGCGCTCGCTTCGGTGATAACGTATCTCGTGCAGTATTACATACTTGTACCGCTCGGGATTGAATACCTGCAGACAATTGCGTTCATACTCGTGATTGCGGCACTGGTCCAGCTGGTGGAAATGGCGCTGCAAAAGCTCGTTCCCTCGCTGTATCTTGCGCTCGGCGTATATCTGCCGCTTATCACCACCAATTGTGCGGTGCTTGGCGTGGCGATACTCAACATCAACGAGAATTACAACCTGCTGCAAACGCTCGTTAACGGCATCGGCGGCGCGCTCGGCTTTACGCTGGCCATCGTGCTTTTCGCGGGCATCCGCGAGCGGCTTGAACTCGCAAACATCCCCGAGCCCTTAAAGGGATTCCCCATCGCTCTTATTTCGGCCGGGCTGATGGCAATCGCCTTCCTCGGGTTCTCAGGGCTCGTATAACGGAGGATAAAAGCTTATGATTAATGAGATAATATGGCCTGTTGTCGCGCTGGGCGGCCTCGGGCTGGTGCTCGGTCTTGGCCTCGCCATTGCAGCCAAGCTGCTGGCAGTGAAGACCGATGAAAAATTAGAAAAGGTACGCGAGCTGCTGCCGGGTGCCAACTGCGGCGGCTGCGGATACCCCGGCTGCGACGGTATGGCCAAGGCGCTTTGCGCGGGTGAGGCTCAGGTGAGCCAATGCAGCCCGATCTCGTGCGAGAACTTGAACGCGATTGCGCAGCTGCTTGGCGTGGAAGCCGCGCCTGCCGACAAAATTGTGGCACGCGTGCTGTGCCACGGCGACAGCGAAAATTGCGTGTCGCAGTACACCTATTCGGGCATTTCCGACTGCCGTGCGGCCGCGCTGGTGGCGGGCGGCCCGAAATCGTGCGCGTTTGGCTGCGTGGGGCTGCTAACCTGCGGTAAGGTGTGCCCGTTCGGCGCGATTCATTTGAGCGACAAGGGTATTGCAGCAATTGACGAAACCAAATGCACAGGCTGCGGACAATGCGTCGCCGCGTGCCCGAAGAACGTGATTAAGGTGATGCCGCAGAACAACAACGTGTTTATCGGCTGCCGCACCACCGAAAAGGGCAAGGCCGTGACGGTGAACTGCAAGGCGGGCTGCATTGCGTGCGGCATCTGCGCGAAGAAGTGCCCCGAGAGCGCGATTGAGATGGTGAACAACCTGCCTGTGATTAATTATGACAAGTGCACCGGCTGCGGCATCTGTGCCGACGCGTGCCCCAAGGGCACCATCGCGAACATGGATAAGCTCGGCAACGCGTGTGCCGTGGTGAGCAAATAGCATGAGCATGAACCCGCATACCCGCGTGATACTCGCGTCGGCCTCGCCGAGGCGCAAAGAGCTGCTCGGGTACATCATCCCAAAGTTTGAGATCATACCGAGCGGCATTGATGAGACGGCCACGGGCACGCCCGCGGCGCAGGTGACGATGCTGGCCGTGGACAAAGCGGCGGACATCGCGAGGCAGTACCCGGAGGCTTTGGTGATTGGAGCGGATACGCTGGTGGCGGTAAACCGCCGCGTGCTCGGCAAGCCAAAAGACGAAGCCGAAGCGGTGGATATGCTGCGGATGCTCTCAAACCGCGAGCACCGCGTGTATACGGGTGTGGCGGTGGTTTACAAAGGCGTGACCCATGCCGATGCGAACATGACGCGTGTGAGGTTTGCGCCGATGTCGGACGACGAGATTCGCGATTACATTGCGACGGGCGAGCCGATGGACAAGGCGGGCGCGTATGGGATTCAGGGCTATGGCGGGAAGTTTATCAGCGCCGTGCACGGCGATTATTTCAATGTGATGGGGCTGCCGCTAAATATGCTGTATAACATGCTGAAAGAGATATAGGATTATAAGATGATGAAAGCTCGGGGATGCAAGTCCTCGGGCTTTTTTGGTTGGTATGAGATTACGTGACTCAAATTTAACTCTGATCGACATACCCCATTCGGGGCACAAGCAGGAGTCGATCACTACGTATCCTCTCGAATTGTAGGGGACGACCCCTGTGTCGTCCCGTTTGGATTTGTCATATCGCAGTTATAGCTTTCATCCCGAAATCCTCTTTTCATAAAGTCTCAGTTCTTCTCCATACACATTCACCGTTTCTTTTGCCTCAAAACCATAGCTTTCATAATATGCGCAAAGCTTCTCCACATGCGGCGAGCAATCGAGGCGCAGAAATTCAACGTTCTCGTCCGAAAGTCTTTTTTCTATCTGCCGAAGTATCTGGCGGCCAACTCCTTGGTTCTTATATTTGCGATTCGTGGTGAACGAATGGATATAGCCCGCTTTGCCGTCCCTCTTGCCCCAGAACATCTCGTCTGCATTTTGAAGCCGATACATGCCGACCACTTCGCTACCTTCGTTTTCCGCAAAATAAAACTCACGGTTTTCAAAACCCTGCTGTATCCACGCCACATAAGGTGCGGGTGGGTTAAGCCAATCCTGCCAATAGTCAACAGCTAGGCTGTTCAGCCACGCTGCCGCATCACGCAGCATCTCAAGAGCTAAGTTAAGTTCATTCTGTTTTGCCTGTCTGATATGAATAGCCATTTGCGCTTTTCCTTCTTCGACAAAATTCTCTGTTGTATTCAGCATCATTATAGCGTATACATCCAAATATCACCATGATATAATATCTTTATTACTTCATATTTGGAGGGGCTCATCATGTCGACTGCGGTCATATATCATTCGGTTACGGGAAACACCCAAAAGGTGGCGGATGCCATCGCGCAAGCACTTAGCTGCACGGCACAGCCGGTTAAGGAATACCCGCTCGAAAATTCGGCTGATGTTATGTTCATCGGCGGTGCCATCTACGGCGGCAAGCTCGACCCTGTGATGGATTCATTCCTGCAGGCGCTCACGCCGCAAAAAGTGAAGCGCGTCATCCTCTTCTCCACCAGTATCAAAGAATCGAAAGCGATCGGGCTGATGAAAGAACTGCTGCGGTCAAAGGGCGTTTTGGTAGATGAGGAGTGCTATCTTTGCAAAGGCAAGTTCTTATTCATGAATCGGAAGCACCCGAACAAAGCGGAGCTGGAAGAGGCCACAGCCTTTGCGATAAGCGCCGTCGGTTGTTAAGCGCCTCAGTGTTATAAGAGGTGGTGAACTCTATGAAAATGTGCATTGCAACAGCCGGAATAGTTTAATAAAAAACATACCACTGGAGGTTTTTATGACTATTCCGGATAATAAAATATATCCGCGCACCAACGACTCTCAAACCATCTATTTGAAAAGCGTCGTGACAAATCCCAATATCATTATGGGAGATTATACAATATACAACGACTTTGTTTCCGACCCAAGGCAGTTTGAAAAAAACAATGTGCTGTATCACTATCCTGTCAATCAGGACAGACTGATTATCGGCAAATTCTGTTCAATTGCTTGCGGCGCAAAGTTTATTTTCAACAGTGCCAATCACACCTTGAGGTCACTGTCCACTTATCCGTTTCCTATATTTTATGAGGAATGGGGTCTGAACAAGCAACACGTTGCATCCGCATGGGACAACAATGGCGATATTGTGATCGGCAACGATGTATGGATTGGATACGAAGCCGCCATACTATCCGGCGTTCATATCGGCGATGGTGCCATCATCGCCGCAAGAGCGGTTGTCACCAAGGATGTTGCACCGTATACCATTGTGGGCGGTGTTCCCGCAAAGGTAATAAGAAAAAGGTTTGATGAACAAACCATCGATAAATTGCTGCAGCTGCAATGGTGGGACTGGCCGTTTGAAAAGATACAGCAGCATTTACCCCATATTATGAACGCAGATATCGATAAGCTTTCTATCTAAACGAATTGCACAGCAGTTAACACAACATAAAAGCCGCACCCAGCGGCTTTTGTTGTTTGGAGCTGTCTACTGTATCTCCTTAATCAGATACCGCGATATATCCGCAAACGGTATGGCAAACTCGGGCAAGCCGTATGCCCCCGGCGCGATGCTGTAGCTTGGGAACACAAGCACAAGCGATGAATTGGTTAAATAATACCACTGGTCCGACGATATCGCGTCAAAGCTATAAATATCCCCCTCCGGGTCGGCAGCAATCAGCTCGCTGACCTTCTCGTTCAAAATGGCTTCATAGTCAAATTCACCTTTAAACAGTTCTTCGAGAGTCGGCTGAGCAACTTTTTTGCCGTTTATCACATTGACAAATGTGGCATCCGTGGCGACATTCGCACCGCCCTCAAACGTGGTGATATCAATTTTCACCGAGAGAACACGCCCGTCGTTTCGTTTCACCGAGAACTCAGAATCAATTCGGTACACACCATGTGTGCCGGACCCTTTGGCATCACGCTTCGACGCGTCTTCCACAGAATGCGCCATATTCAAAAGATAATTGTATACCCCATCGTTTATGCCGGTTTGCGCCGCAGCATCCTGCATACCGGAAATCTCGGGGCAGGATATCTGAACATCCACATAGTCGCTGTTATATATCAGCGGGTTGTCATCCACGGTCAGCGGGGCGGGCGCTGCCGTTGGCTCCGCAGTCGTTGCGCTTGGCACCACCGCGGCTGTGGCAGACGGCGCTGTTGAAGGCGTTGATGTCTCGGTGGGTATCGGCGTCGTCTCCGATGTGACGGCGGGCGTCAGCGTTGGTGCTGTTGAAGGCACGGAAGAGGCGCAGGCCGCCGCTGTGATAAGCATAACCAGTACAACAGCCATTGCCGCTGTTTTCTTTATGTTCATGATATTTCCCTCTCAAAATACTATAAATCGGCAGAATATATCATCCTTATATGTATTATATATGCTTTATAACAGCGACGCAATCATAGCATCAATCAAAAAGAGAAACGGAGCGCCAAACATTTATACCCGAATACGACAAAAGGCCGCTAAAAAGCAGCCCCTTGTTTATTGCTGATGATAAACAAATGCTACATAACCGTAACCGGCACACAGATATCCACAGTGGTCTTGCCGTCTGCATTGCAGTCGCTGCCGTATCGCTCAAAAGCAGCTTCCGGCGCGGGCTGATAGCCGCTCTCCGGGAGCCACTGCGAGTACATATAGTCCCACGCCTGCATATACTCATCCGTCGCCAGCTCGAACGTGCCCACCGCATATGTGCCTCCGTTGATCGTCATCTCGCCGATCTCGCCGGACACCTTCACATCGTCGCCGATTGGCACACAGATGCTCATCCTGAGCTTATCCTCTTGCGTTACATGCGGGTCGTCATGGTAAATGATGTAGCTGGTAGACCCATCGATGCCGCGCGGCTGTGTCCAGGCAAAAAGACGCTTGTACAGGTTCTCAAACAGCGCACCGTCGCCAACATAAGGCCCCACGTAGCGCAAGTACGCAACGCGCATCGTCTCTATTTTTTCAATTTTTACTTCGGGTGTCATAGCAAACCTCCACTTTTTTCTGCCATTATACCCGTCAGCATCTAAGTGTGCTTTCCCGTCGTTGCGCAGCAGTTGACTTATGTTGCTCTCTTTTTGATTCTCCTTGCTTTTTCTGAACGCCGACGGCGTGCACCCAAAGCGTTTCTTAAACACCCGCGAAAACACCGCGGGTGATGAAAACCCGCAATCCGCTCCGATTTGTGTCACGCTTTCTTCCCTGTGTAAGCCAAGACGAATCGCGGCACGTTCCAGCCTTAAGCGCTGAATGAAGCTGAACAGCGTTTCGCGCGTCATTGCCGCAAATATCCGGTGAAAATGGAACTCTGAAAATCCCGCAACCGACGCCAGCTCCGCAAGTGTCATATCGTCTCCGAGATGACCTTCAATATAGTCACACACCTTATTGATGCGCGCAATGTACTCATTGGCTTGGGTTTTGTTCACTGCGTTAACTCTCCGTAGGCTTTATACTGTCAGCCGCCGAAAAACTCAGCGGCGCCTTTTAGAATCGCATCGGCGATCTTTTTTTGGTAGTCCTCACGATTCAGGCTGGCTTCCTCCATCGCGTTGCTAATATAGCCGCACTCCACCAGCACGCACGGCTGGTTGCCGCTTTTGAGTATATAAAGGTCGTCACTGCGCGCTTTGCCGTCTGCATTGAGTTCCTCGTTAATGCTGTCCATAATGTTTTCCGCGAGCCGTTTGCCGTTGTCTGAACCCGGCATGAACAGCACAAGCGGGCCGCTGATTTTTGAATCGGTATGAGAGTTCATATGAATGCTGATGACGATATCCGAGTCGCTTTCCTCTATTATGCGGCGGCGTTCAGCCATATCATCGTCCTTCGTTTTGGCGATCGCGTCATCGGTGCTGCGCGTCATAATCACCGTCGCGCCTTTATCCTCCAGCTCTTGCTGCAGCTGTTTTGCCACTTTCAAGTTCAGTTCGTCCTCGCGGATGCCCGAAGCACCGATTGCACCCGGGTCGAATCCGCCGTGTCCGGCGTCAATCACGATGCTTTTGTTCTTGAGTACATCAACGTCGGTGCTGTCTGATGCTGGCGGCGCGGTGCCGGTATAGGCTGATGCCGGCTGGCTGCCAAAATGCTGCACACACAACACAACAAGAACGGCTATACAGCCGACCGATATCAGCGTAATTACGAGTTTTTTGGCATTAAAACGGTATTTTCGGCGACGTGGGTTGTTAACCTCCAACTGATGCCGCGGTTTGTCCATAGAGTCGTCCGTCCTTATGAAGTTTCCACCAACACCATACCACCGACACTCTTGATGAGCTTGAGAAAATAATAAAAAGAAAACGTTTTCATCTATTTTAACCCAGCTGCCGCTTTGTGACAAGCAAAATATTACCGGATCACAGATGACCGATAATCAGCACAGCTCCGGCCAATTCAAAAGACTAAATGTATAAAAACGGGCTATATAGGAAGAATTATAGCATTAACAAATTGCGGAGGTTTCTATGTTCTCATTTATGGCGCCGTGCCTTGGTATTGATCTTGGAACGGCGAACACGCTTGTTTATATGAAAGGCAAAGGGATTATCCTTCGGGAGCCCTCTGTTGTGGCAATGAGAAACAACAACAATCAAGATATTCTGGCCGTCGGCGAAGAAGCCAAGAAGATGATCGGACGAACACCGGGCGGCATTGTGGCGGTGAGGCCGCTGAAAGACGGCGTGATTGCGGATTACAATACGACTGAAATCATGCTTAAATATTTTATTGGAAAGGCGCTGCCGCAGGGGCTCATCAAACGCAGCCCGAGGCTCGTCATCTGCATTCCGTGCGGCATCACCGAGGTGGAAAAACGCGCCGTTGAAGAAGCGGCTCGCTCAGCCGGTGCTAGAGAGGTGCTGTTGATTGACGAACCCATGGCGGCCGCGATCGGCGCGGGGCTCAATGTGCATCAGGCCAAGGGCTGCATGGTGGTGGATATCGGCGGCGGCACCAGCGAGGTCGCGATCATATCACTCGGCGGTATTGTCACAGCGCGGTCACTGCGTATCGGCGGCAACCATATGGACGATGCGATATTGAAGCACGTCAAAAAGAACCATGGCATGATCATTGGCGAAAGCACGGCGGAACAGATCAAAATCACGCTCGGCAGCGCAGTGGATCAGGGCAAGGAGCAAACGATGGAGGTGCGCGGGCGCGACGTTACGTCAGGGCTGCCCAAATCCATATCCGTCGATTCTCAAGGCATACGCAGCGCGCTTTGCGAGCCAGTTATGAGCGTTATCGACGCAATCAAGGCGGTGCTGGAGCAAACGCCGCCCGAGCTGGCGGCGGATATCATTAACGAAGGCATCGTGTTAACGGGCGGCGGCAGCCTGCTGCAGGGCTTTAACAGGCTGGTCGCCAAGGCGACGGGTATGCCTGTGCGGCGCGCGGAGCATCCGCTGGATGCGGTGGCCATGGGTGCAGGGCTGGCACTGGAGAACATGGAGACGACCGCATTCGAGCATGAGCTGTCCACGGAACCAACGCAATAAGTCAATGCTTTTTTGTAACTTAACGGTCATTCTGAACGAGCGACGCGAGTGAAGAATCTGCTGCAGATCCTGGTCCACTTCGTAGTCCTCGCTTCGCTCCTCAGTATGACCATGATAATTTCTTTTCATCATCAATAATTTGAAGACATTTTGCTTGATGGTTATTTCATAAGTTACTTAGTGAATGCTGATGCAATAACACCACCTTGTCACCGCTATTTATTTACTCAAACCCTGCAAGAGCGTTTCGAAGCTGTAGCCCTTGCCTTTGAGATCGTTCACAAGCTTTTCAATCGCGTCCAGCGCTTTATCCGTTTTTTTCGCTCATTGGGTGAAGCAGCATAATCGCGCGTTTGGAAAACTGTCAGCCACATTTCGCGCCATCGATTCAGCATCCACACCCTGCGCATCAAGTTTATCGCGTATGCGCACAGTGTTGTCTAACGGCCCGTTATCAAACGTCAGGTACACCGTCTTATTGTCGGTCTCAATTTGTGATAAGCTTTTCGAAAAAATAGTAAGTCTCTGACGTTCATCACAAAAAATCCCTTATGGCTACCATAACCAAACATATTGTAACAATATCGATCATGAGCGGCGCTTTTGTCTTATTTCATATGACCGCTCCTATTCTTGCGACATCGTTCTCTTTGTACGGACAAACCATGACAAAGCTTTTACGTTTTGGATAATTCTCAATTAACAGGTTGACCAATTGCAAACTCTTTGTGAACTCCGGTTTGACTCTCGCTATTATTCGCGGGATTTTATTGACCATTCCTTCTAAAGAATATATAATATTTGAGATTGTGAACACACTAAGTTCCAAGCAAACAGCTTTATAACAACCGGATCATCACGTTTCAACATGATTCCAATCATTTAAGGAGGATAAATATGGCTAACAAACAAACGATCGATGGCAACACGGCCGCTGCCCACGTGGCATATGCGTTTTCGGACGTCGGCGCGATTTACCCCATCACACCCTCATCGCCCATGGCAGAAATCTGCGACGAGTGGGCGGCTCACGATAGAAAGAACATCTTCGGTCAGAAGATGAAGGTTGCAGAAATGCAGTCTGAAGCCGGTGCAGCCGGTGCCGTGCATGGCAGCCTCGCAACAGGTGCTTTCACTTCAACCTTCACCGCTTCTCAGGGCTTGCTGCTGATGATCCCGAACATGTACAAGATCGCGGGTGAACTGCTTCCGTGCGTGTTCCACGTATCCGCCAGAAGCCTTGCCGCTCATGCGCTGTCCATCTTCGGCGACCATGCCGACGTGATGGCAACCCGCCAGACCGGCTTTGCAATGCTTGCTGCCAACAGTGTGCAGGAAGTTATGGACATGGCTGCCGTGGCGCATCTCGCGACACTCAAAGCCAAGGTACCGTTCCTTCACTTCTTCGACGGTTTCCGCACCTCTCACGAAGTGCAGAAGATCGACTCGCTCGACTATGAAACACTCGCATCGATGGCCGACCAGGACGCGATTGCCGATTTCAGAAAACGCGCTATGAACCCCGAGCATCCGCATCTGCAGGGCACAGCGCAGAACCCGGATATCTACTTCCAGAACAGAGAAGCCGCCAACAAGTATTATGATGCTGTTCCCGCCATTGTTGAATCCGTTATGGACGAGTTCTACAAAGCGTTTGGCAGAAAATACGGCCTGTTCGATTACGTCGGCGCACCGGATGCCGAGAATATTCTTATCCTGATGGGCAGCGGCGCAGAAGCCGTGGAAGAAACCATCAACTACATGAACGCGCGCGGTGCCAAGGTGGGTGCCATTAAAGTACGCCTGTATCGTCCGTTCAGCGCCAAGCACTTCCTCTCCGTTCTTCCCGCCAGCGTTAAGAAAATTTGCGTGCTCGACAGAACCAAAGAACCGGGTGCAGCGGGCGAACCGCTTTATCAGGATGTCATTACCGTTCTCGCCGAAGCAGGCAAGAGCCTCAAGGTGATTGGCGGCCGCTATGGCCTTTCGTCCAAGGAATTCACACCGACGATGGTGAAAGCCGTTTACGACAACCTCGCAGGTGCAATGAAGAACCACTTCACTGTGGGCATCAACGACGACGTGACACACTTAAGCCTTGAGTGCAGCGAGAAGATTGACGCCGCTCCCGAGGGGACTGTGCGCTGCAAGTTCTACGGCCTTGGCAGCGACGGCACGGTGGGCGCGAACAAGAACTCCATCAAAATCATCGGTGATCACACCGATATGTACGCACAGGGCTATTTCAGCTACGACTCCAAGAAATCCGGCGGTCTCACCGTTTCGCACCTGCGCTTCGGCAAGAGCCCCATTCAGTCTACCTACTTAATTGACGTGGCCGATTTCGTGGCCTGCCACAACCCGTCATACGTCACACGTTACGACATGCTGTGCGACCTCAAAGAGGGCGGCGTGTTCCTGCTGAACTCTCAGTGGACCTCGCTGGAAGACCTCGAAAGAGAGCTGCCCGCACAGGTTAAAAACGCGATTGCCAAGAAGAAAGTCAAATTCTACAACATCGATGCGATTGACATCGCCGAAAAAGCCGGTATGGGGGGACGTATCAACACCGTTATGCAGGCTGCGTTCTTCAAGGTGGCGAATATCATCCCCGAAAAAGACGCGATCGAATACATGAAGATGGCTGTTAAGAAGACCTACGGCAAAAAAGGCGACAAGATTGTCAGCATGAACAACACAGCGATCGATATGGGTGCCGACGGCCTTGTGGAGATCAACTATCCCGCGAGCTGGGCTGACACAACGCAAGGTGCCCCGGTAGCCAAGGCTCCCGCAGAAGCCGGCGAGTTCTTTGTGAAAGTGCTTCAGACAATCATTGAGCAGAAGGGCGATGAGCTGCCCGTTTCGGCGTTCGATCCGCGCGGCTTCTTCCCGACCGGCACCACGCAGTTCGAAAAGCGCGGTATCGCGGTGAACGTGCCCGAGTGGATTCCCGAAAACTGTATCATGTGTAACCAGTGCTCATTCGTCTGCCCGCACGCTGTCATCCGTCCGTTCCTCGCCAAAGAAGAGGACCTCAAAGATGCTCCGGCCGGTTATGTCACCAAGGATGCGCGCGGCAAAGAAATCGCGGGCCTCAAATACAGAATGCAGATTTCTCCGCTGGACTGCACGGGCTGCGGCAACTGCGCCGACATCTGCCCGGCCAAGGAAAAAGCGCTGGTCATGAAACCCCTGGCTGATGTTCAGGTTACCGAAATCCCGAACTGGGAATTTGCGACCAAACTGCCCAGCACTGGCGTTTCCGTACCAAAGACCAACGTGATCGGCACACAGTTCTCACGTCCGCTGTTCGAATTCTCCGGCGCATGCGCAGGCTGCGGCGAAACACCGTACATCAAGCTGATCACACAGCTGTTCGGCGACCGCATGATCATCGCGAACGCGACCGGCTGCTCGTCGATCTACGGCGGCAACACCCCCACCTGCCCGTACACCAAGAATGCGGACGGCCATGGCCCCGCATGGGCAAACTCGCTGTTTGAAGACAACGCCGAGTTCGGTTTCGGCATGAACTTAGGTGTTGTTCAGCGCCGCGCGGGCTTGAAAGACAAGGTACGCGAAGCGATTGAAATCACAAGCGGAGATGTAAAAGAATCTCTGTCCGCATGGCTCGAAAACGCCAACAAGGGCGACGAATCCAAAATATACGGCGACAAGCTTAAGGGCATTCTCCCGGGCGCAATTGCCAAGGCCTCCGGCAAGGAAAAAGAGCTGCTCACCGCCATACTGGCCGATGAAGACCTGTTCACCAAGAAATCGATCTGGATCTTCGGCGGCGACGGCTGGGCATACGACATCGGATACGGCGGCCTCGACCACGTGATCGCGATGGGCGAAGATGTCAACATACTCGTGCTTGATACCGAAGTGTATTCCAACACGGGCGGCCAGGCCAGCAAAGCAACACCCACAGGCTCTGTCGCCAAGTTTGCGGCAGCCGGCAAGCGCACCAAGAAGAAGGACCTCGGCGCCATCGCCATGACCTACGGTTACGTTTACGTGGCTCAGGCATCGATGGGCGCGAACCATGGCCAACTGATTAAAGCGCTGACCGAAGCCGAAGCCTACGATGGCCCCTCTCTTGTTATCGCGTACGCACCCTGCATCAACCACGGCATTAACATGGGCAAGACGCAGGAAGAAATGAAGCGTGCGGTGGAAGCGGGTTACTGGCATCTGTATCGCTTCAATCCCGAGCTCAAAGAACAGGGCAAAAACCCGTTCACGCTGGACAGCAAGGAACCCACAGCCAGCTATCAGGACTTCATTCAGAGCGAGATCCGTTACAAATCGCTGCAGAAGCTGTTCCCGGAAGTGGCAGGAGACCTGTTTGCCGAAGCCGAGAAGGAAGCCAAGGAGCGCTACGCGTTCTACAAACGGTTGGCCGACAACAACTAAGCACAAATGCGATAAACGCACAAAGGGCTGCCCAAGCGGGCAGCCCTTATTATTTGACCAACAAATGGTTTTAAATTAAAGCGACAGAAAATTCGACTATGGTGACCATGGCTCAAATCAGCATTTAATCTCACTTTAACAGTCGGAATGTATCACATGAACGGTGAAAATTCAATATCCTTATAGCGCCTCAGTACAGGCCATATGCCTGAGTCACATCCTGAACGTAGACAATCCCTTTTCCCGGCTCGTCAATATGCAGTTCGTCACGAATGGTCTGAACGATCTTATCCGTACTGTCGGCTTTCGATATGATCATCACGATTTCTTTCTGCGGCTCTATTTCCATAGAAAAAAGCTTACTGGTCTCGTGAATTCCTGAGCCGCGCGCGTTAATAATCGTTCCTCCGCGCGAACCGGCCTTTACAGCGGCTTCAACCACATCTTCAGCTTTTCCTTTTTCTACAATCGCATAAATAGCTTGATACATAATTTCTTCAACACCTTTATTCGAATTGATACCGCATTGAAAGCGGCTGATACCGTATACACGGGCAATTGGCATCACAAAAGCGATACCATGATTTTTCTTATCGAAATGAAATTCTTGATTAAGATCGCCGATCACGCGATTTGCCAGACACGATTCGCTGACCATAACCACAATTTCTTTATGGACGTCGTTCATTTCGAAGAACTCCAACAAACGGTTTTTTACTGTTCCCCGCCCCAAGTACAAAGTTCCGCCTGTAATACCGAAACTCTTTGCCACATTTAAAACGCGGCTGCCTCCGCCCGCATTAACAATAACCGTAATCAGCGCAAAATCCGAGCTTTGCGTGTGCATTACCATCATACACTCCTTCTTTTCGACTTGTATTGATAAATCAGCCCCAGCAGCTGCAATGTGATGATCGGTGTGAGCGCAACCAGAGCAATGATGCCAAAGCCATCCACCAAAACGTCAGCACTATCTATCGCGTTGGCAGCGCCCTGAGCAAAAGCCAGTATGAACGTGGCTGTCATAGGCCCGGTGGCCACGCCACCCGCATCAAACGCGATACCCACAAACAGCTTAGGCCCAAAAAAGGAAAGCGCGATCGATATAATATATCCCGGAAGCAATATATGCCAAAGCATGAGCTCCGGTATCAATATGCGCAGCATTGACAGCAAGACGGCCAAACCCACACCGATACACAGGGCAGAAAATACAAAAAGCCGTTTAACTGACCCGCTGGTGACCTCCTCAATCTGACGGGTGAGCACGTGCACGGCAGGCTCAGCCAGTATTGTGACAAGCCCGATCAGGAAACCCACGACAACCACAATCGCCGATGCATTCATAGAAGCTATATTATAACCCATCATGGCGCCAACGTCCATAAAGCCTGCGTTGACTCCCGTCATAAACAGAATTAGCCCAATGAACGCATAGCCGATTCCAAATATTATTTTGCGCACTTCGTGCCTGCTCAGCCTTAACTTCACAAAATTAAATACGAGAAAAATCATCAAAAGCGGCAGCAGTGCCAATGCAATTTCCGGAATTGAATGCATAATCTGACTAAAAAACGGACCCATTATTGAAGACGTGTCGTGCACAAGCGGTTCTGCCACGCCGGAAATCTCGTTTTGACCGGCGATGATGCTCATCACCATCACGGCAATAATGGCCCCGGTCGACGCAATGGCAACGAGGCCAAAGCTGTCTTTTTCGGCTCCTTTGCTGTCCCTTTTCATTGTGGTGACACCCATGGCCAAAGAGAGTATAAAAGGCACGGTTAATGCACCGGTTGTGGCACCCGATGAATCAAACGATATCGCAAGAAACTCCGGCGATGTAAAAAATGACAAAACCAGCACCACACCATAAAGTATAGCGAGTAAAATGTAAAGCGGAACACCGTAGACAATTCTGACCAAACCAAAAGCCAGCATTACTGCAATTCCGATTGACACAATCACAACGATCGTCATTTTGGGAATCGCTCCTGCCGTCACCGTATCCACCTGTGTCGCCAGAATTTGCAGATCGGGCTCAGCCACCGATATAAAGAAGCCCAAAAAAAGCCCGCCCAATATCACAAGGTACAGTTTATTCGGCTTTGTTATCAGCTTACCCATATGGTCTCCCACCGGCGTAATACCGATATCAATACCATACAGGAATATCGACAGGCCAATCATGATAAAGACAGCCCCAATGAGAAACCGGATGAGAAAGACCGTTTCTATCGGAGTAACAAAAAAATTCAATAAAAGGACAATCACCACAATCGGCAGTACGGAAAAACAGACCTCCTTGATTTTTTTCGCAAATTCGTTCAAAGGCAAAACTCCCTTCTCTCTATTCTAAACATATCATAACCCAGCTGGTTTTATATATTATGATGATCAGCGTTGATCAATTAAAGCGTTTAACAGTCTTATCATAGCACATTAAACGCTTGGACGGGCGCGCCCAAGGCAAGTGTTCATAGTTTCTTAAAATTTGAATGGAGAGTGAGTTCCGTATAAGTTAAAAAATGATTACCAGCCGGGGCTTATCTTTCGCACACGGCATCCTTGTGGTGCCGGGCGTAGTGGAACAGATACTGCTGGGCGATGCCCGCGGTCTCACCGAATGTTCTGTCTACAAAACGCCGCATGTCGCCATCGTTTTTGCCGCTATAATGGTACACGCCACAGATCACGCGCCGCATCCATACATCAAGCGGAAACGCGCTTAAAAAGCCCATGCCGTAAAGCGCCACGCAGTCTGCCACCTTGAGGCCCACACCGGGTAATTCTGTCAGCTTCACGCGCGCATGTTCATAAGGCATCGTCGCCACGGCATCCAGGTTAAACCCATCGCAGATCATCCGTGCCGTGCCGATGATGTATTGCGCTCGGTAGCCCGTGCCGCACGCTTTAAGCTCGTCCGCCGAGAGTGCCGCCAGCTTCTCCGGCATTGGAAAATCGTGCCCGTTGGGTATTGGCTCGCCGTACTTCTCACAGAGTGTTTCCACAATGCGGCTGATGCGCCCCACGTTGTTGTTCGCGGAAATGATAAACGATATCAGTGTCTCAAAATACGGCTGCCGCAGCACGCGCAGCCCCTTGGCATAGCGGATGCCCTCGGTTAAAAACGGATCGTTTGCATAGCTTGATTGTATCAGTGCATAATCACGCTCTAAATCAAAGTACCGCGCAAAGTCTGCCGACATAGTATGCGGTATGCCATGCAGCACCAAGTCCTGCCCGGCTTGCTCCGCATAAACGGCATGCCCCAGCGCCACGCCAGCAAAGCCGCTGCCCTGCGGCTGCCATCGAAATGTCTGCCCGCAGCATAAGCACTGCGAAAGCGAAAAAGCATTAAGGTTATGAAATGTCACGCTGTCCGTGCCATATGGAATACTCATCAATGTGTCCTATATATGCTCGGCAATAAAAAAGATGAGACGTTCCGTATCATCCCACCCAAGACAAGCGTCCGTGATGGATTTGCCGTATACATTCTCGCCGATCTCCTGACTGCCTTCCTCGATGTAGCTTTCAATCATGAGCCCTTTCACCATGGTTTTAAGCATCGGCTCATATTCGCGGCTCATCAGTATCTCTCGCGCGATTCTCGGCTGCTCATAATAACGCTTCATCGAGTTGCCATGGTTCGTATCTATGATGATCGCCGGGTTTTGCAGCTGCATATCGGTATATGCTTTCGATAACAGGTAAAGGTCTTCAAAGTGGTAATTAGGCGCATTAACGCCGCCGCGCAGTATCGCGTGCGCATACGGGTTACCCGCCGTTTTCACTTCCCAGCCGCTGTAGATGAACGTGTGCGCCATCTGCGCGGCCTTGATAGAATTCAGCATCACCTTTAAATCGCCGCTGGTTGGGTTCTTCATGCCCACAGGTGTATTCACACCGCTTGCGGTCAGCCGGTGCTGCTGGTTCTCCACGCTGCGCGCCCCTACGGCATTGTAAGCGATCAGATCCGCGAGATACACATAGTTTTCGGGGTAGAGCATTTCGTCGGCAGCTGGCATGTGGAATTCGCTGAGCGCCTTGATATGCAGACGTCGAATGGCCTTCACACCCTCAAACAGGTCTGTTTCCTTAGCCGGGTCGGGCTGGTGCACCATGCCCTTGTAGCCTTCACCCGTTGTGCGCGGCTTGTTGGTGTAAATGCGCGGTATGATGATAATGCGCTCCTGTACCTGCTGCTGCACCTTGGCGAGGCGCGCAATATAATCGCAAACCGAGTCTTCGTGGTCGGCGCTGCACGGGCCGATCACAAGCAGAAACCGGTTATCCTTGCTCTCAAAAACGCGTTTGATCTCCTCATCGCGCTGCTGCTTAACCGCCTTTAAATGCTCCGGAAATGGAATTTCCTCCATGATCTGTTCAGGCGTCGGTATTTGTTTGATACGCTGTATGTTCATTGTTTTTCCTTATGACGGCGGCTTTAAATTATGGGTTCCGCACAGTATTTCACATTATAGCACTGCCGCAAGTGTTTTGTCATGCAGATTTGTGTCAATCAGCTATGGCATCATACATCGACATACCGTATGCTTTCTAATCAACCACAAAAGTAACGCAAAGGCCTGATGAAGTTGCTTATTCGATCAAAATAGGTAATTCTTCATTAGGTAACTCAAGTCTTTGTCCATCAGATGACTATACTATACTGCGTTATACTTTTAGATAAACGGAAAGCCCTCAATTTCTTGAGGGCTTCCATAATCGACTTCTATCACGAAGTAAGCGTGGACATAATGCCACTTAGTTAAGTAAATTGTAACGCATACGTTATTATATGTCAAGTCCTATTGGTTTAGGATGTAAGTGTTTCAATATCCTTATAGTATTCATCCCTTTGTACTTCTGTATCCTTTAATTTTCTTGAAAGTGATTCTATCTCCATATTCAGACTTGCCATATTAGAAATTAGATTATCTCTCTCATTTACTAATACTTCTATCAATTTATCTTGCTTTTCAATTAGCAAGTGTTTTGTATTAAAGATATCTTTAAAAACTCTATTATAGATTTCATCAAATAATTCAGGCTGTACTTTTGATGGACGCGTCGTATCTTTTATTCTTGCCTTGCTTATCCATCTCGCATCCTTTATATGAAGTACTGTATCTTTCGGAAATCCTGCCGACACTGTTCCTAAGATATAATCTTGATCATTGGCTTTCAATCTCTTTTTGGCATTATCACTTGATGAACATGGAACAATAAACACCTTTACATTACCCGTCTTTAATACAACTGCTAGATGTTCATATGACAATTCATTACCAATATTAGTGCCAAGCTCTGCATATACTATACTTCGAACCTTATAATCATAATTTTTTCTGTACTCTTCTTTAAGTGTAATGTACCAATTCGTTGCATTTATCCATTGAGCTAATTCATGCTTTTTAAATCTATTCTTAATCAATGTTTCAAGTTGGTTTATGATGAATTCATATTCACTTATTAATTCGGGACATTGAGTACAGTCTGTATCTTTATCTTTCTCATCTAAAACATCTCGAATCAACTTATGATTTAAATTTCTCATACTAATCCTCCAACACAATATCACTCACATTATATCACAATTTTGGTTATTGTAATTATAGTTGTTTATGTATGCTACACAAACCATAATGAGTTATCCCAATTTTATGTTGGAACATTGAGTTTTTAACGAAAAACAGGCTCTGCATAAATACAAAGCCTGCCTTAGAAACTGCTTATGTTAGTTCGGATACACGCTGACCTGCTTTTTGTCGCGGCCCTTGCGCTCAAACTTGACGTTGCCGTCAATCAGAGAGAACAGTGTATCGTCACCGCCGATATCCACGTTGCTGCCCGGATAGAATTTTGTTCCCCGCTGGCGCACAAGGATATTGCCCGCAAGCACAAACTGACCGTCGCCGCGTTTCACGCCAAGGCGTTTGCTCGCCGAGTCTCTGCCGTTTCTGGAACTACCGACACCCTTTTTATGTGCCATTCAAATGCACCTCGCTTTCCGTTAGGGATTCTCTATTCCGCTGATGCTTCAGCTGCTTCTTCTTTTTCCTTCGCTGTGGCTATGCTTGTAATCTGTATCTTTGTGAACGGCTGCCTGTGGCCCTGTTTCTTGCGCTCGTTTCTCTTCGGCTTATACTTAAAGGTTAATACCTTTTTCGCTTTGCCATGCTCAATCACCTTAGCTTTAACCTTCACACCCTTCACTATGGGCGTTCCGATCTGGATCTTGTCGCCGTCGGAAACCATCAGCGCATCAAAGCTGACCTGCTTGCCGGGCTCTAATGCGAGCTTTTCCACAAACACCACTTCACCTTTGGCCGCTTTGTACTGCTTGCCGCCTGTCTCAAAAATCGCGTACATGCTGCTTACCTCCTCTTACCAGTCTCGCCGTGATGGTATCAGCTACAAGGCTGAGTTTATGCACCATTTTCGTGCGGCTCAGTTAAAGATCATATCATATCGGTGTGGAACTGTCAACAAAACACCTTGGCTTTTCCAATCAGTTTATCGCGTTCCTTTTGAGACGCAATCTCCACAACCTTGCAGTCCGCAATATGCAGTGATTCGCTCGACATGATGTAGAATTTAACACCATCAACCTTGGGCAGTATCGGCGTATCCGTTTCGTATTTGCTTTCTATGTATTTCGCGACAAGCGGATTCACCTCAATCAGGTATTCCTTGATATCCGTGTTCGCCGTTTGTCGCAGTATCATACGCCTCAGGTTCATCGCTGTGGTCTCTTCGTTGTCCACAAGGCCGCTGCCGCCGCAATACGGGCAGGTTCGCTTCACGATGCTCGACAGCTTGCGCCGCACCTTTTTGCGCGTCATTTCCACCAGCCCGAGCCCCGTAATGCCGAGCACGTTGGTTTTCGTGCGGTCTTTGGCGAGCGCGGTCTCCAGCGCCTCCACCACTTTTAACTTATTGCCTTCCACTTCCATATCGATGAAGTCGATCACGATAATCCCGCTGATATCCCGCAAACGCAGCTGCCGCGCAATCTCCTTGGCCGCTTCAATGTTCACTTCCAGTATCGTTTCCTGCAGGTTGTTGTCGCCCACGAATTTACCGGTATTGACATCAATGACTGTCAGCGCTTCGGTCTCGTCGATGATGATATACGCGCCGTTCTTCATCCAGACCTTTTTCTCCAGCGCCTTGTCGATTCGCGCCTGTATACCGTAATCGTCAAATATGCTGACACCTGTGGTATAAAGCTTGACTCTGTCTTTTAAATGCGGCGCAATAATGCCAGCCACGGCGACCACCTTGTCAAAGTAATCACGGTCGTTAATCACAAACTCGGAAACATCCGCCGTAAACATATCGCGTACAGTGCGGAACACGAGCGATTCCTCCGCATGCAGCAGCCGCGGTGCTCTGATCACATCGCTGCGGCTCACAATGCGCTGCCACAGCCGCGCCAGAAACTTAACCTCGCTCTCAAAATCATCCGTTTCTTTGCCCACCGCCGCCGTGCGGACGATGATGCCCATATCCTTGGGCTTGAGCGCTTCCATAATGTCCTTCAAACGTGTGCGCTCATGCTCATCTTCAATGCGCCGCGATACGCCCACATGGTTCACGGTGGGCATCAGCACCATCATACGGCCGGGCAGCGTGACGTGTGTGGTGATACGCGCGCCCTTGGTACCGCCGGGCTGCTTTAATACCTGAACGAGTATTTCCTGCCCCTCTTTCACCATATCTTCAATTTTTGTGGGACGCAGATTCACCGCGTCCGATTTGGTGCCGAATTCAAAATCCGATGTGTCAACCAATATGTCTCCAGCGTAGAGAAAAGCGTTGCGATCGAGTCCGATGTCTACAAAGGCAGCCTGCATACCCGGCAGCACATTGGCCACGCGCCCCTTGTAGATGTTGCCTACAAGCCGCTCTTTCCCTCGACGCTCCACATGAATCTCAACCAGCTTGTCGTCCTCAAGCAGGGCGATTCTCGCCTCTAACCCATTGACATCCGCGATGATTTTCTTGTTCATGAAAAACTCCAGTATATTTAAAATTTTAGTTTGCAGGCTTAAAGCCTGATGTTTCACTGTTTAAATGCATCCGGCAGATTCGTCGCCGTCCCATTTTGCATGGTATACAATGCTGTTCTTTTTACGTCGCGTACAAACGCGCCCGTCTGCTTTTCCAGCTCATTCAGCAGCAGCTCGGGCTTGAGCGCACCGGTTTGGGCGGCTGAAAGCCGCATCACGAGTTTGCCGTCTTGCACGGCTATACTTTTAATCAGCGGACGAATGTCTATCGTCTTCTCTTTTCCGTCAGACACTTTCACCGCTTCTATCACATCGCGTTTGAGCAAATTGTCTGTTGCGCGTCTGAAATCATCCGCACGCGCCATATCAATCGGCATCTCGTAGTCCGCTTCACTCAGCGCCGCCATCAGCTTGGGGGCCCCCTCACGCAGCTTCACCGCACGCTTTGCAACGAGCCCCGGCGGCAGTGTGCGCGCCAAAGCAAGCAAAAACGCGTCAGCGTCAATATCCTGTGCCATCGCCATTTCCACGCACTCGCATTCGCTCTCCATGCCGAGCGAGAGCGCCGACGCGAACGAGACAACGTAATGCGGGTTAAACCCCTCCGACAGCTTGACAGGCAGCCCTGAGCGTCTGATAGCGCGTGAGAACGCGCGCTGGAGATCAAGATGCGATATAAACCGGGCCATGCCTGTTTTGCCGAATTCAAGTGCCATTCTCATAGGCACATCCCCGCTTCCTTCAGCCCGCATCCCGTGCAGCCCTCACGGCAGTCCGGTGTGGTGTCCGCTGATAGCGCATGCACATATTCATCCCATAAATACGCCTTGCTGATACCTGAATCGATCATATCCCAAGGCAGTGTCTCATCCTTGCCATGCTCTCGCGCTGCGTAAAAAGCCGGGTCAATGCCCGCCTGTTCAAACGCACCGAGCCATTTATCATAATCAAAAAGCTCTTTCCAGCTGTCGAACCGGCATCCCGCCTCGTAAGCGTTCACCAGAGCGGCTGAGAGCCGCCTGTCGCCGCGTGCAAACACCGCCTCGAGCATACTGAGCCTTGCATCATGCCAGTTGAATTTCACGCCTTTAACGCTTCTCAGCGCGTCCCTCAGCCGCCGCTGCTTGTCTTCAAATACGGCAATTTCGTCTTGTGCCGTCCACTGAAACGGCGTATGCGGTTTGGGAACAAAGCACGACACGCTGACCGTCAGCTTGAAGCCGCCGGTGCGCCGCTCTTTAGGCACCGTATAATAGATATCGCGGATGCGGGCGGCAAGCTCCGCAATGCCGAGCACATCCTCCATCGTTTCACCGGGCAGCCCCATCATGAAATACAGCTTCACGCCGTTTGTGCCCGATTCAAACGCTTCTTTTACGGCCGTGAATATATCTTTTTCGGTTAAGTTCTTGTTAATCACATCGCGCAGCCTTTGCGTGCCCGCTTCGGGCGCAAACGTGAGCCCGGTGTTGCGCACCTCTTTAAGCCTTTGCGCATAGTCACCCTCATATGAATCGATTCGCAGCGATGGTACCGCCAGCGATACGCCCGTGCCTTTAAAGTCGTCTGAAAGCTCGCAAATAAGCCGCGCCACCTGCGAATAATCGCCGGTGGACAGCGAACAGAGTGACACCTCTTCGTGCCCTGTGTTTTCAATACAGGCTTTGGCCTGTCGCATCAGTGTGTCTGCGCTTCTCTCACGCACCGGCCGGTATACAAACCCGGCCTGACAGAACCGGCAGCCGCGTGTACAACCGCGCATCACCTCAACCGTCACACGGTCGTGAATCACACCGAGGAACGGTACAATGGGCTGCTCGGGGTAAAATCCCGAATCAAAATCGTTTAATATGCGCTTTTTAACGGGCATCGGCACGTTCAGAGCGGCAGATATGCTTTTCACCGTACCGTCAGCGTTGTAATCAACGCTGTACAGCGACGGTGCATAAACGCCTTCTATAGCCGCCGCTCGTTTTATGAATTCACCGCGGCTGTCGTTTTGCTTTTTGCATGCGCTGTATAGCGCCATCAGTTCGGCGAGTACCTCTTCGCCCTCGCCCACCACAAACAGATCGATAAAATCCGCAGCCGGCTCGGGGTTATACACGCAACCGCCGCCCGCAATCACAACCGGGTCGGCATCCGTTCTGTCTTTGCGATAGATCGGGATACGCCCAAGATCGAGCATCGTCAGCATATTGGTATAGCACATCTCGTAGCCAAGGCTGAACCCCACCATGTGAAAATCACATAGCGCTGTTTTGGTTTCAAGCGAATAAAGCGGCAGCTCTGACTGCCTCAATGCCGACTCCATATCGGGCCAGGGCGCAAAGCACCGCTCCGCATATGCATTATCCAAGCTGTTGGTCAGATGATAGAGTATGCTTGTTCCAAGGTGTGACATGCCCACCTCATACACATCAGGAAAACAAATCACAAAACGAACCGTTGCGTCGTTTATCTGCTTCACAACCTCACCATACTCACCGCCCGTATAACGGGCCGGTTTGCTGACGGTGGGCAGCAAGCTTTGAAGCTTTTTTATATCGATCATGCAGTGTCCTTATCGTCGTCAATTATCACCTTTTTATTATAGCACGGATATGCAAATATAGGCAACGCCGTTTATTTTCAATGCTGACGTTTGATTTCCTGCCAGTAGCCATCGGGGTCGCAGATGAAATAAACGCCCATTTCCGTATTCTCATAGCAAATAATGCCCATTTCTTTATGGTGCGCATACCCTGCGTCGAAGTCGTCTGCCGCAAAGCAAATGTGGCTCTCGTTGTCTCCGAGGTTATACGAGCCTTCCTTATCGCGCAGCCAAGTCAATTCCAAAAGAAAACCTGAGACGCTGTCGCTCAAGAATACAATTATAAACGACCCATCTTCCCCGTTAATCCTGCGCACCTCGTTCAAGCCGAGCGCTTCATTGTAAAACTTAATGCTCGCTCCTAAATCCTTCACATTGATGTTTGCGTGTTCGATCGTAAATTTCATATTAAACCAACCTTTCTCCGTTATGTTTTATTGGAATTATTTTTGTACCGCTGCCCGCTGCTGCATCGCTGAACGCCGCTGTGTCTGAAAAGCTCAAAAAATGAATCGGGATCAGTACACCGGGTTTCATAATCTCGATAAATTTCTTTGCTCCCGTATCATAATCCGAACCCATGCGTTTGTCGACCGGAAAAAAGGCGTAATCGATATGAGCCACATGCTTTTTAAGATACATCATTTCGCGGTCGAACATCTTTGTCATCACGCGTGAGTATCGTGCGTTACCGTCGTCCTTCCAGTGCCAGTCATTTAAATCTCCCGCGTGAAACAGGCTTGTCCCGCCAATGTTCACATAAAAGCTGCCGCCGCAGTCGGTGGAGCCGAATTCACGCACATAGATGTTTTCGTCGCTGTATGTTTCGCCCGGTTTCAGTATGACCGTACCCTCCGGCGTTGGTTTGATCGTGCTGTCAAGGATATATGTGACTTTCGGCGACACCCAGTCGAATATACACGTGTTAAAATGGTCATCATGCGAATGCGACGCAAAAACATAGACACGCTCAAATGCCTCGATATCCTCCCGGCTCAAGTGTCCGTCTTCTATGTGCTTGTCCTTAGCATCTGCAAAATAATCAAATACCATCAGCGTTTTATCGATTATCACGCAGACGCTGCTATGATGCAAATAGTAAATACGCAATTCTCTCACCCCTTACCGATTATTCTAACACAGTGCTGTATCGCTGACAATGTTTCAGCCATTCTCATTATTTTTCAGTCTGAAAACACTGCCCAGCGTCACCTGCGCCCCTTTTTCCATCATGCCCGTGAGAATCTGACGCTCATCCAGCTCTCCTATGACGCCGAGGTCTTTATCCAGCACTGTGACAATGTTATATTTACCCGCTTCCAGCTCACGCATAATTTCCCGAAGCGTTTCGGTCTGTATCGCGGCAAAACGGTTCACGTTCAGCGTCTTGCGCTTGTCAAACGCTTCCCGCTTGCCTGTAAAATCACGTATCAATGTATAAGGAGCGCTTTTCAGTTCCTTAAATGCGGCAAGACACAAGAAAAAGCCCATAATAAAAAAGCTCGGATTCATCGTTTCCTTAAGCAGCGCCCATACCCCCACGCCCAGCAAAATAACAGCAAAAAAAATGCCTGCGAACGCCGTCAGGCGCGTCGCGCGCTTGTAGCCCATGAATGAAGCAAAAATGGCGCGCACAATCCGCCCGCCGTCCAGCGGCAGGGCCGGCAGCATGTTCACAGCCGCGAGCGCAAGGTTCGATGCAATCAGTTTGTCGGCCACGGCTATCGGTGTGGCGTATTTATTAATAAAAAAAACCGCGCAGGCGGCCAGTATGTTTGCAGCCGGGCCCGCGGCAGCCACCACAATCTCTTTGGAACGCGACACCGCAAAGCACTGCAGTTTGGCAGCGCAGCCGAAAGGAAACAGCTCCATTTCACTCACCGTCATCCCGAGAGCCGTCGCGAATATCACATGTGCCCATTCATGAATCAGCACCGTGGGGATATAATAGAGCACAATATCTCCCATGCCGATCAGCAGCAGAACCGCCACGGCGGGAAACATGAGCAGATTGATTTTGAATCGGCCGCCGAACAGACGCAGCGATTTCATTGTATTATTGCAGCGCTGCGCCTGCATGCCCGTTTAAGAACGCAATCGGGTCGATAAAGCTGTCGCCGTTCTTCATTTCAACATACAGGTATCCTTCTTCGGTTTTTCCGATTATCTGCCCCGGCATCACGATGTCATTCATTTTTACACACGGCTCCAAGTTATGATATGTTACAATCTCGCCCGTATCGAGCACCACCTTCACATACCCTTCATCGCTGATGTCGCCAACCGCTGTAACCGTGCCTTTGGCGATGTTCATGATCTCGGGTGTTTGCGCGCTCATGCGCACGCCTTTTGAACCCCCTTCTCCAAATGTCGTCACCACCTCACCGTCCGCAGGATACACGATGGTACCTTCGGGCAGAGCGCTGAAAACGGCTTGCGTGTCTTCAAGCGCTTCCACAAATTTGAGACGGCCGATGTCTTCGTCCACATCGAATTCGTGGTTAACAACATAATCCACCGCGCGGTTCACCTCCGCGGATGCCGGTGTACTGAGACTGCTGACGACAAGTATCGTGACCGCGACGGCCGCGCAAACGCCCGTTTTGAAGAGCAGCCGTTTGTATGCGATATCCACGTCGCTGTCCGTTTCTTTTTTTGCCGGCTTTATGGTTCGTACAATATCCTTTGCTTTCTTTCTCCATGTCGGTTTTTGGTATTGCTGCGTTACAAATCCGCTTATCTCCAGCTTCGGAAGTTCTTTCTTTTCCATGACTGTCGCCTCCTTATGATACTGCCGTATATGTATATGGCGACGTAATGACAAACATGCTTTGGAGCACGCACCATTTCGGGCACTTTGGCATATGATATCCGTTGGTGTCGAAATATCAGAATAACGTAGAGGGTGCTGCTACGCTCCCATACTTTTTACTTGTGCCTTGTAGGGGCGCGTTTCCATGCGCGCCCGTTTCGATATGTTCTATTACAAAGTCTTTTATGGGGAGGGCATGGAAACCCTCCCCTACAGATTGTTACTTACTTAAATAACGTTGCATCTGCCTTTATGTTGTCTTATATCGTAATTCGTAAACCATTGACATAGAACCGTTAAATATAAGAAACGGAAAAGAAATTGGATATAAATCAATAAAGGCAAAACAAAAAACCGGCGCTGCCGTTATTGGCAATGCCGGTTTTCAATGTGCGTTTAGCTAATTATTCGATAACGCTGACAACAACGCCGGAACCCACTGTTCTGCCGCCTTCACGGATAGCAAAACGGAGGCCTTCTTCGATAGCGATCGGGGTGATCAGCTTGATCTCCATCTCGATGTTATCTCCAGGCATAACCATCTCTGTGCCTTCCGGCAATTTGATGCTGCCTGTCACGTCTGTTGTTCTGAAGTAGAACTGCGGACGATAACCATCGAAGAACGGTGTGTGACGGCCGCCTTCTTCCTTCTTCAGCACGTAAACCTGACCCTTGTAGTGGGTGTGCGGTTTGATTGTGCCTTTCTTCGCGAGAACCTGACCACGCTCGATTTCGTTTCTCTGCACGCCGCGGAGAAGCAGACCAACGTTGTCACCGGCCATCGCCTGATCAAGAAGCTTTCTGAACATTTCAACGCCTGTAACAACAACGTCTCTTGTTTTCTCTGTCATGCCGACGATTTCGACGGAATCCTGCACCTTAACGGTACCTCTCTCCACTCTGCCCGTTGCCACTGTGCCGCGGCCGGTGATGGAGAAAACGTCTTCAACAGGCATCAAGAACGGCTTGTCAATTGCTCTTTCCGGATCCGGAATGTAGCTGTCAACAGCATCCATGAGGTCGAATATGAACTTGCATTCGGCTGTTTCTCTCGCTTTTTTGCCTTCGATCAGAGCGTTCATCGCCTGAAGCGCGCTGCCTTTAACAACCGGAATATCATCGCCCGGGAACTCGTAAGAAGACAGAAGATCTCTGACTTCCATTTCAACCAGCTCTAAAAGCTCTTCGTCATCAACCTGGTCAACCTTGTTCAGGCAAACAACGATGTAAGGCACGTTAACCTGACGAGCGAGCAGGATGTGCTCACGGGTCTGGGGCATCGGGCCGTCAGCAGCCGACACAACAAGTATCGCGCCGTCCATCTGTGCCGCGCCTGTGATCATGTTCTTAACATAGTCAGCATGGCCCGGGCAGTCCACGTGTGCATAGTGACGGTGATCCGTCTCGTACTCAACGTGAGCCGTGTTGATCGTGATGCCTCTCTCTTTTTCTTCCGGCGCCTTGTCGATTTCGTCATACTTCATGACTGCCGCATGGCCTTCCTGCGAGAGAGCCATTGTGATAGCTGCTGTTAATGTGGTTTTGCCATGGTCAACGTGACCGATTGTGCCGATGTTAACATGGGGTTTGTTTCTTTCAAACTTAGCTTTTGCCATTGATTTCTCCTCCTAATCATTCTTGCTTTCAATCATATTTGGTTTATAAACGGACCTTTTGAATGCTGTTCACGCTGCATGCCCGTTTCATATCATGGGAAACTATCCTATAATCTTTTCTGCAATGCTCTTTGGCACTTCGTTGTAATGCGAGAACTGCATTGTAAATGTGCCGCGGCCTTGCGTCCGGCTCCGAAGATCCGTCGCGTAGCCAAACATTTCGGAAAGCGGTGTTGCCGCACGGATGACCTGTACACCGCCGCGCATTTCCGTTCCTTCAATGTGGCCTCTTCTTGAATTCAGGTTACCCATAATGTCTCCGAGATAATCATCCGGGACATGGACTTCTACAGCCATAATGGGCTCTAAAAGCACAGGCGAGGCCTTTTGCATCGCTTCCTTAAACGCCATCGATCCCGCGATCTTAAACGCGATTTCCGACGAGTCCACCTCGTGATACGATCCGTCGATGAGTGTGACTCTGAAGTCCATCACTTCAAAACCGGCCAGTACACCGTTTTTCGCGGCTTCCTGAATACCGGCATCAATTGGGGGAATGTATTCCTTGGGAATAACGCCGCCCACAATTTTGTCGACAAACTCATACCCGCTGCCCGGTTCAAGCGGTTCAATCGTGATAACGGCGTGACCGAATTGGCCTCTGCCGCCCGACTGCTTCTTGTAAAGCCCCGTGGCTGTAACGGCTTTGCGTATGGTCTCACGGTACGATACCTGCGGTTTACCGACCTTGGCTTCTACCTTATACTCGCGCATCATACGGTCAACGATGATTTCAAGATGCAACTCACCCATGCCCGCGATGATCGTCTGTCCGGTTTCCTGATCGGTATATGTTCTGAAGGTGGGGTCTTCTTCGGCGAGACGCATCAGCGCCATTGTCATCTTGTCCTGACCGGCTTTGGTTTTGGGTTCAATCGCCACCTCAATAACCGGCTCGGGGAACTCCATCTTCTCTAAAATGATCGGATGCTTGTCGTCACACAGCGTATCGCCCGTGGTGATTTGCTTAAAGCCCACGGCTGCGGCGATATCGCCCGCTGTGACCTCTTCAATCTCCTCACGCGAGTTGGCATGCATCTGAAGCAAACGGCCGATTCTTTCGCGCTTTTCCTTCGTTGAATTGTACACATAGCTGCCCGTGTTCAATGTGCCGGAGTACACGCGCATAAAGGCGAGCTTTCCGACAAACGGATCAGCCATGATCTTGAAGGCCAATGCGGCAAACGGCTCGTTGTCATCTGCTTTGCGAACTTCATCCTCGTCTTTGGCATTCTTGCCGGTAATCGGCGGAATATCAAGTGGTGACGGCATGAAATCGATAATGCAGTCGAGCAGCGGCTGTACGCCCTTGTTGCGATAAGACGATCCGCATGTGACGGGAACCATGTCAAGAGCGATCGTCGCCTCACGAATGGCGGCAATCAATTCTTCGCGCTTAATCTCTTCGCCCTCGAAATACTTCTCGAGCAGCTTATCATTGTGTTCCGCAACGGCTTCGATTAGCTTTACACGGTATTCCTCCGCAAGCTCCTTCATATCGTCCGGAATTGGCACCCTTTCAGACTGGGTTCCGAGCTCATCGATATAAACCAGCGCATCCATGTTGATAAGGTCGATCATTCCCTTGAAGGTCTCTTCCTTGCCAATCGGCAGCTGAATCGGTACGGGGTTGGCCTTAAGCCTTTCCCTCATCATATCGACAACGTTCATAAAGTCGGCACCCATGATGTCCATTTTGTTGACATAGGCAATACGCGGTACATTGTACTTCGTTGCCTGTCTCCAAACAGTTTCAGACTGCGGCTCAACGCCGCCCTTGGCACAGAACACAGCCACGGCACCATCAAGCACGCGCAGCGAACGTTCCACCTCTACCGTAAAGTCAACGTGGCCGGGTGTGTCAATGATATTGACACGGTGGCCGCGCCACTCGGCAGTGGTTGCCGCAGACGTAATCGTGATTCCGCGCTCCTGCTCCTGTTCCATCCAGTCCATCACAGCCGCGCCTTCATGCGTTTCACCAATCTTATAGGTTCTGCCGGTATAAAACAGCACACGCTCTGTCGTGGTGGTTTTGCCCGCGTCAATATGCGCCATAATGCCTATATTTCTTGTTTTTTCAAGCGGATATTTTCTGGGCACTGCTAATCTCCTTTAAATTCATGCTACCACCTGTAATGCGCAAACGCTCTGTTGGCCTCGGCCATCTTGTGCGTATCCTCGCGCTTTTTCACGCTGCCGCCAGTTCCGTTATAGGCATCCATTATCTCACCGGCCAACCGTTGCTTCATAGTACGTTCGTTTCTTTTTCTGGTATTTGTCACGAGCCACCGGATCCCCAGCGTCTGGCGTCTGTCCGGACGCACTTCGATAGGCACCTGATAGGTGGCACCGCCGACTCTTCTTGCCTTAACCTCAAGAACAGGCATGATGTTATCCATCGCCTTCTCAAAGACTTCAAGAGGTTCAAGGCCTAACTTTTCTTTGATAATATCAAACGCTTCATAGCAGATTTTCTGCGCCGTTCCTTTTTTGCCGTCCAGCATCACCTGATTGATGAGCTTTGTCAGCATGGTCGATTTGAATATCGGATCGGGCAGGACATCATGCTTAGGAGCGCCTCCGCGTCTTGGCATGTTGAATCCTCCTAAATATTACTTCTTCGGTCTCTTGGCTCCGTATTTGCTGCGAGCCTGCTTTCTGTTAGCCACTCCCGCGCTGTCGAGAGCGCCTCTGACTATATGATATCTAACGCCCGGCAGGTCTTTCACTCTGCCGCCTCTGATAAGCACCACTGAGTGCTCCTGAAGATTGTGGCCAATACCGGGAATGTACGCTGTACCTTCCATGCCATTGACCAGGCGAACTCTGGCTATTTTTCTTAAAGCGGAATTCGGCTTTTTCGGAGTCATCGTTCTCACTGTCAGGCAAACGCCTCTCTTCTGAGGGCACTGCTTCAGTATAGGAGAATTGCTCTTTGTTTCTGCCGTCTTTCTGCCTTGTTTCACGAGCTGATTAATTGTTGGCATATTCGGGTCTTCACCTCCTTTATTTTTTAACTGTTTATAAGAACCCCTCGCAACCCATTTAAGGGGATTAATCTATAATTTACTTTGTTTTAAAACGCCGGCGCAAGCACTGCCCACTTCAATTTCACATGCCGTGCCGATTTGATACATTGTCAGCGACATATCATATGGAATCCGATGTTTGTCACATTCTGCCTTGAGCTTGGCGATAATGTTCTCGTCCGCATCCTTGGCAATGTATACTTTATCGAGCGCAGACTCGCGCGCACAGCGCATCACCTGCTTTAAGCCCGCAACTCTTTGCTGTGCGGAAAGCTCATGCGCCATACAAAAAACCTCCATGACAGATAAAGCCCCAAAACACAAGCAGAGCCATTTTAACATTAGGCTTTTTTATTGTCAATGCTCATCAATGTTCAGATTGTGCTAAATGTTTTCCTGCCCTTTTCCCTGCTCGATACCGATATCACTAAGTTTCTTGATCCTCGGCTTTTTAGAGTAGATAAAGCGTGTCACAGGGCCTTCGTCCTGAATGGTAAACCATCCGGCGTCTTTCATTCGGGCGCAGACCGGGATATCGAACACATTAAACCTTGTTTTTGCGCTCTTTTTTTCAACATACACGCTCGAAATGATTTTCCCTGCGATGTATCCGACAAGAATGCCGCCTAATATCGCCGCGTAAGGCATAATCTGATTCGTGTTAATAGCGGGGATGAAGCAGATGCCGAAACCGATACCGCCGAAAATAAGCATCATCAACCATTTCATCGTTTCCGCCATACGGAAATTTCTGCGGCAATCACTGCACATTGATATAGATACAGGTAGTATCGTTCCGATTCTCTGTCGTACCTTTTTACCCATGCCAAAAAACATGCCGCGCTTATGCTCGGGTTCGGCGTGGGCCAGATCAATCGTCGCATACCAGGCTCGTTTCTTGGGCTCGCTTTTGCAAAAACCGCAATCGTCACCCTGCAAGGTATCAAACTCATCGGGTAGCAGCGACAGCATCACCTCAAAATCCTCAAGAACTTTTTTAGTATCTGAATCATCCTTTATTTCATTCAGATAACAATCCTTGCAGTCTTTGCCGATCCATTTGCATATAACACTGTCTGTGACCACACATTTCTCGTTTTTCGGCATATTCACTTTCCCCAATCATCGCGTTTACAACAGCTCTGCGTTCAACTCTACGGGATCGTCATACCCATCGAGCAGCGCGCTTTGCAGCTGCGTTTCGTGTCTCTTTAAATCGGGCACGATATCTTCGTTAAGTATATTCTTTATCACGTCTATATTTTTATAACGCTTCATGCCCGTTCCGGCCGGTATCAGCTTGCCGATAATCACGTTCTCCTTAAGGCCCAGCAGCGGATCGGACTTGCCCTTTATCGCCGCTTCCGTCAGCACCCTGGTAGTTTCCTGGAACGACGCAGCCGACAGGAATGAGTCGGTCGCAAGCGATGCCTTTGTTATGCCGAGTAGCACACGTTTGGCTGTCGCGGGCTTTTTGCCTTCGCGGATGATCCGCTCATTCTCGGAATCGAACTGATAGATATCCACCAGTGAACCGGGCAGCAGATCGGTATCGCCCGCATCCTCGATTTTGCACTTCTTGAGCATCTGTCTGATGATGACTTCAATGTGCTTATCGGATATTTCCACGCCCTGCAGGCGGTAAACCATCTGAACTTCTTTCAGCAGATAGTTCTGCACACCCTTGGCGCCTTTGATCTTTAAGATATCGTTCGGGTTGATGGAGCCTTCTGTCAGCTCGTCGCCCGCTTCTATAACTTGGCCTTCCTTCACCTTGATGCGAGAACCGAACGGTATGGAATAAACCTCGGCCACTCCATCTTCGCTTGTGACGGTGATCTCCTGCTTGCGGCGGTTGTCTCCCAGAGACACCGTGCCCGCAATTTCACTGATAACAGCAAGACCTTTTGGTTTTCTCGCTTCAAAAAGCTCCTCAACACGCGGCAGACCGTGTGTAATATCTTCGCCCGCAACGCCGCCCGTATGGAACGTACGCATGGTGAGCTGTGTACCCGGTTCACCAATCGACTGCGCCGCGATGATGCCCACCGCTTCGCCGATGCTGACCGTTTTGCCGGACGACATATCCGAACCGTAGCACTTAGAGCACACACCATGCTGCGTTTTGCATGTGAGAACAGTACGGATGCTCGCGCTCTTGATGCCGGCGGCTTCAATACGGCGGCAGGCATCGTAGCTGATCATCTCATTGGTATGAACAATCACATCACCCGTCTTCGGGTCAATGATATCCGCTGCCGCATAACGGCCGAAAATTCTGTCGATAAACGGCTCAATAATTTCTTTGCCCTCGTAGATATCCTCAACCAAAATACCTCTGACCGGATCGCCTTCCTTCAGGCAGTCATGCTCTCTCACAATCACATCCTGACTGACGTCGACAAGACGGCGTGTCAGATAGCCGGAGTCTGCGGTACGAAGCGCCGTATCGGCAAGGCCTTTTCTCGCGCCGTGCGTCGAGATGAAGAACTCGAGCACCGTGAGACCTTCGCGGAAATTCGCGCGTATCGGAATCTCGATGATTTCGCCCGACGGGTCGGCCATGAGGCCGCGCATGCCCGCCAGCTGACGAATCTGGTTCGTGGATCCTCTGGCGCCCGAATTGGCCATCATGTAAACCGGATTGAACTCGCTGAGGCCATCCATCAGCGCGTCGGTCACAAGGTTTGTGGTATCCGCCCACACCTTGATGACGTTTTCTTTTCTTTCTTTATTCGTTAAGAAGCCTCTTTTAAACTTCTTCTCAATTTCAACAACCTTTTCCTCGGCGTTCTGGATATACTGTGCTTTGGCTTCCGGAATCACGATGTCGCTGACGCTGATTGTAATGGCACCCACTGTGGAATAGTGGAACCCAAGGCGTTTGATTTCGTCGAGCATGGCAGCCGTCTTTGTTTCGCCGTGCTTTCTGTAGCAGAAATCAACGATTTTCCCCAGCTGCTTTTTGCCCGCAAGGAAATCGACCTCCAGTAAAAAGTCACTGTCGGGCTGCGTTCTGTCCACAAACCCGAGGTCCTGAGGTATGGCCTCGTTGAATATCAGTCTGCCCGGTGTCGTCTGCAAAATGCGGCTGCGTTTCACGCCGTTTGTCACCTTTGTCAAGCGCACATTGATCATCGCCTGCAGACCGATCTCGCCAGTCTGATACGCAATCACCGCTTCTTCGGGCGACGCGAAATACTTGCCCTCACCACGCACACCTTCACGGTGTATGGTTAAGTAGTAGCTGCCGATAACCATGTCCTGCGTAGGGCTCACCACCGGCTTGCCGTCCTGCGGCTTCAATATGTTGTTTGCGGCCAGCATCAGGAACCGGCATTCGGCCTGTGCCTCTACCGAGAGCGGCACGTGCACGGCCATCTGGTCACCGTCGAAGTCCGCGTTGTATGCGGTACAAACGAGCGGATGCAGTTTCAGCGCTTTGCCTTCCACCAGCACCGGCTCAAACGCCTGAATGCCGAGGCGATGCAGCGTGGGGGCGCGGTTTAACAGCACGGGATGGTCTTTAATGACCGTTTCGAGCACGCCCCACACCTCGGGACGCACACGTTCCACCATGCGCTTTGCGCTTTTAATATTATGAGCAAGCCCGTCTTCCACGAGCTTCTTCATCACAAACGGTTTAAACAGCTCCAGCGCCATTTCTTTGGGAAGCCCGCACTGATACATTTTCAAATCCGGCCCCACCACGATAACGCTTCGGCCGCTGTAGTCCACGCGCTTGCCAAGCAGGTTCTGACGGAAACGTCCCTGCTTGCCGCGCAGCATATCGGAAAGGGATTTTAACGGTCTGTTGCCCGGGCCCGTTACAGGGCGTCCGCGGCGTCCGTTGTCAATCAGCGCATCCACAGCTTCCTGCAGCATGCGTTTTTCATTTCTTACAATAATGTCCGGCGCGCGCAGCGCAAGCAGCCTGTTTAAACGGTTGTTGCGGTTGATTACGCGGCGGTATAAATCGTTAAGGTCGCTCGTCGCAAACCGGCCGCCGTCGAGCTGAACCATCGGACGCAGTTCCGGCGGGATGATCGGAATGCAGTCGAGCACGATCCATTCGGGTTTGTTGCCCGACTGACGGAACGCTTCCACCACCTCAAGACGTTTGATGGCACGCACGCGTTTTTGGCCCGTGCAGGTTTCCAGCTCTTTTTTAAGCTCTTTGCTTGTCTTGTTAAGGTCGATGTGCTTGAGGAGATCCTTCACACCTTCCGCGCCCATTTTGGCTACAAAAGCGTCTTCGCCATACTTTTCTTGATTTTCACGCAGTTCTTTGTCATTAAGCAACTGCTTATAATCAAGCGGTGTGTTGCCGGGATCTGTCACCACAAACGACGCGAAATAAAGCACCTTCTCTAAATCGCGCGGCGACATATCCAGCAGCAGTCCCATGCGCGACGGAATGCCTTTAAAGTACCAAATGTGCGAGACCGGCGCAGCCAGCTCGATATGGCCCATACGCTCACGACGCACCTTAGCGCGCGTCACTTCAACGCCGCATTTATCGCAGATGATGCCCTTATAGCGCACACGCTTGTAGCGTCCGCAATGGCACTCCCAATCTTTCGTCGGCCCGAAAATACGCTCGCAAAACAAGCCGTCCTTTTCGGGTTTCAGCGTGCGATAGTTAATGGTTTCGGGCTTTTTGACCTCACCTCTCGACCACTCCCTTATCTTTTCCGGGGATGCCAAACCAATCTGAATGGAATCAAAATTGCCAAGTTCGAACAAAGAATTCCTCTCCTCTCGTTTATGCCAAAAAACTTATCTACTCTTTGTCATCGTAATCGTCATCAAACAGGCTGTCGTCATCATCGATCAGGCCGTCGAGAGATTCAATTTCTATGTCGTCAAAATCATCTTTGTACTTCTTGCCGTTATAATCGCTGTCAAAGATGCTGTCTTTTTCATACACACCGTCTTCATCGTCTTCGGTGTAATCATCAAGCTCATCGCTCTCAAAATCGTCATCGTCAAAGTCATCGATGTCTAAGTCATCACTCTTGCTGCGGCGGCTCTTCATGCTGTCGATGTCAAGATCGATATCGTCATCAAGGTCGTCAAGATCCGGCACATCGATTTCGTCAAAGCTCAAGTTAGAGAAGTCCTCATCACGCACTTTTTCGGAACGTTTTTCCGGTGCGTCGTGCTCGGAGCCCTCAATGTTTACCTCGAGGCCGTTCATGTCATCATCAACGCTTTCGCGAATGGCGATCTCTTCACCCACATCGCCGATAACCTTTACATCCAGCGCCAGCGACTGCATTTCTTTGATCAGCACTTTGAACGATTCAGGAACGCCCGGTTCCGGTATGTTCTCGCCCTTAACAATCGCCTCGTAGGTTTTTACACGCCCCACCACGTCGTCCGACTTAACGGTGAGAATTTCCTGCAGCGTGTTCGCCGCGCCGTAAGCCTCCAGCGCCCACACTTCCATTTCACCGAAACGCTGTCCGCCGAACTGCGCTTTACCGCCGAGCGGCTGCTGTGTGACCAGCGAATACGGGCCCGTGGAACGCGCGTGGATTTTATCGTCTACGAGATGATGCAGTTTTAAAATATACATATAACCGACGGTGACGCGGTTTTCAAACGCTTCGCCGCTGCGGCCGTCGTAAAGCACCGTTTTACCGTCAGGTTCAAGGCCGAGCTGCTTAAAGAGGTCCATAATGTCATCCTCTGTCGCGCCATCGAAAACCGGCGTCGCGATGTGCCAGCCCATGGCTCTCGCCACATACCCAAGATGCACTTCGAGCACCTGCCCGATGTTCATACGCGAGGGAACGCCCAGCGGATTTAATACGATGTCAAGCGGTGTGCCGTCCGGCAGGAATGGCATATCCTCAACGGGCAGTATCCGTGAAATAACGCCCTTGTTACCGTGGCGGCCGGCCATTTTATCGCCGACGGAAATTTTGCGTTTCTGCGCGATATACACGCGCACCAGCTTATTAACGCCCGCTGTCAGTTCATCTTTGTTTTCGCGCGTGAACACCTTAATATCCACGACGATACCTTCTTCGCCGTGCGGCACACGCAGCGAGGTGTCTCTGACCTCGCGCGCCTTTTCACCGAAGATCGCACGCAGCAGACGTTCTTCCGCCGTCAGCTCCGTTTCGCCCTTGGGTGTGACTTTGCCCACGAGAATATCTCCCGCACGCACCTCGGCACCGATGCGGATAATGCCGCGCTCGTCAAGATTTTTAAGCGCATCTTCACCCACATTGGGGATATCGCGCGTGATCTCTTCGGGCCCAAGCTTCGTGTCGCGTGCTTCGGCTTCGTAGCCTTCAATATGAATCGACGTGAACACATCGTCGCGGACGAGCCGTTCGCTGATGAGTATCGCATCTTCGTAGTTGTAGCCTTCCCATGTCATGAAACCAACGAGCACATTGCGCCCCAGCGCGAGCTCGCCGTTTTCGGTGGACGGGCCGTCGGCAATGATCTGACCCTTTTTCACCTTCTCGCCGGTTTTCACTATCGGGTATTGGTTGATGCAGGTCCCCTGATTTGAGCGCGAGAATTTAATGAGCTTGTATTCTCGTATCTGTTTGTCTTCCTGTACCAGTATTCTGTCTGCGGATACGCTTTTTACCGCACCGTCTTCGTAAGCACGCACCACAGCGCCCGAGTCGCTCGCGGCCTTGTGCTCCATGCCCGTGCCCACAATGGGTGCCTCGGGTATGGTTAAAGGTACAGCCTGACGCTGCATGTTCGAGCCCATCAGCGCACGGTTCGCGTCGTCGTTCTCAAGGAACGGAATCAGCGCTGTGGCCACCGAAACCACCTGCTTCGGCGACACGTCCATGAGGTCAACCTCGTCGCGCGATACTTCCACAATCTCTTCCTGGCGGCGCGACATAACACGGGGACGCTTGAAGTTGCCGTCGTCGCCGATCGGTTCGTTGGCCTGTGCCACCACGTATTTATCCTCTTCGTCCGCGGTCAGATAGACAATCTGCTCTGTCACGATCTTGTTTTTCTTATCAATCAACCGATACGGCGATTCGATGAAGCCGTACTCGTTGATGCGCGCAAATGTTGAGAGTGAGCCAATGAGGCCGATGTTCGGTCCTTCAGGCGTCTCAATCGGGCACATACGCCCGTAATGCGTATGGTGAACGTCGCGAACATCGAAGGAGGCACGTTCACGGTTCAAACCGCCGGGCCCGAGGGCCGACAAGCGGCGCTTATGCGTGAGTTCAGCCAACGGGTTCGTCTGATCCATAAACTGAGAGAGCTGAGACGATCCGAAAAACTCCTTGATTGCCGCCGTCACCGGGCGGATATTAATCAGGTTTGAGGGCGTCGCCACATCCATATCCTGAATGGACATACGCTCTCTGACCACGCGTTCGAGCCTTGATAAGCCCACGCGGATCTGGTTTTGCAGCAGCTCACCAACGCTTCTCAGACGTCTGTTGCCAAGGTGATCGATATCGTCGGTGCGGCCAATGCCGTATTTAAGGCCCATCTGATAGCTCATCGACGCCATAATGTCGTCCACGATGATGTGCTTGGGGATTAGCCTTTCAATGTTCGCTTTAATCTGTTTTTTGAGTTCTTCCTCGTTGCCGCCGAATTCATCCATCAGCGCCTTAAACGTGGGGTAATGAACCTTTTCGTTGATGCCCACAACAGAAGGATCGAATGAAAGCAAATTGTTAACGCGCACGAAATTGTTGCCAAGCACCTTCACTTCGTTTTCGCCGATCAGCAGCAGCACGCTGTTGATGCCCGCTTCTTCAATTTGTTTAGCGGCTTCGCGCGAAATCACTTCGCCCTTGGCAGCCAGCAGTTCGCCGTCTTCCGAAACGATGTTGTCCGCGCTCTTAAAGCCTTCAATACGCCCCGCGATGGAAAGCTTCTTATTATATTTGTAACGGCCGACGCGCGCCAGATCGTAACGCCTCGGGTCAAAAAACAGCGAATCAATCAGCATCCGCGCGCTTTCCACTGTGGGCGGTTCGCCCGGACGCAGGCGGCGGTAAATCTCAATGAGACCATCCTCCACGCTCTGTCCGCCGTCCTTTTTAAATGTCGCCTGTAAAAAGTCTTCGTCTCCGAAGAGCTTGATAATTTCTGAATTTGTGCCGCAGCCCATCGCGCGCATCAGCACCGTCATGGGCAGCTTACGCGTTCTGTCCACGCGCACCCAGTAGCAGTCATTGGAATCCGTTTCGTATTCCAGCCATGCACCGCGGTTCGGAATCACTGTGGCAGAGAACAAATCTTTGCCCGATTTATCAATCGCGACATCGAAATAAACGCCGGGGCTGCGCACCAGCTGGCTGACAATAACGCGCTCTGCACCGTTGATGATGAACGTTCCCTTTTCGGTCATGAGCGGAAAATCGCCCATGAACACTTCCTGTTCCTTCATCTCGCCCGTCTCCTTGTTGATGAGACGTACGATCACCTTCAAAGGCGCAGCAAAGTTCACGTCGCGCTCTTTGCACTCTTCGACGGTGTACTTTGGTTTGTTCTCAATATAGTAATCGATGAATTCAAGAATCAGATTCTCGGAATAATCGGTGATAGGCGAGATGTCATTGAGTACCTCTCTCAATCCGGTCTCCAAAAATGAATTGTATGAGTTCTTTTGGATCTCGATCAGATCCGGCATATCCAGGACTTCTTCGATCTTGGAAAAGCTCATCCTGTTTCGCTTTCCGTAATTGACTTCATGCACCATAAATTCGTATCCACTCTCCTGTTATGCAGAATAACATTATGACATTTTCAAGATGAAGGCACCCGCTGATTATTCCCGAGTTGCGGCGAAATTATACGAGGTTTGAAAAAACCTCGGCCACTAAAATCTCGCAGCCTTCGTCGGCAATTATAGAGACTCCTCCCCTATTATGAGCACGCTAATGCAATATAACATATTACTATACTCAATTTTCATTGTCAAGACAGAAATGAGGCTATTGGAGGTCTTTTCATAAACATTTTACAAAGTTTGTTAACCGGCCTCACAAAGAGGCCGGTTCATGACTATTTTGAAAATGGCCGCTGTCTTGTGTCGGTTAAAAATCAAATGTGGCAAAATAATCGTCGGGCGTTTCCGCACGCCGAATCATTTGCACCTCTCCGTTTTCCTTGAGCAGCAGCTCCGCACTCCTGAGCTTGCCGTTATAATTGTAGCCCATGGCAAAGCCGTGTGCGCCGGCGTCGTGCAGCACCAGAATATCGCCGTTTTCTATTTTCGGCAGCATCCTGTCGATGGCGAATTTGTCGTTGTTCTCGCAAAGCCCGCCCGTCACATCGTATTGACAATCTTCGGGAGCGTCTTCCTTGCCGAGCACGGTAATGTGGTGATACGCGCCATACATCGCGGGGCGCATCAAATTGGCGGCGCAGGCATCCACGCCGATATAATTCTTATAAATTTCTTTCTTGTGAATTGCCGTGGTGACCAGCACGCCATAAGGCCCGAGCATATAACGCCCGAGCTCCGTGTAAATCGCCGTATTGCCAAGGCCCGCGGGCACCATAATTTGCTCAAACGCTTCGCGCACCGCGTTGCCGATGAATTCAATATCGTTGCCCTTTTCGCCCGGCCGGTACGGAATACCGATGCCGCCCGACAAATTGATGTACGCTATGGGCGCGCCCGTCTCACGGTTCAGCTCAACAGCCGTTTCAAACAGCAGCCGCGCGAGCTTGGGGTAATAGGCGTTGGTGGTGGTGTTGGATGCCAAAAACGCGTGCAGACCGAAGCGCTTTGCACCCAGCGCCAGCAGCTTTTTAAAGCCCTCCGTCAGCTGCGGGCGCGTGAAGCCGTATTTCGCTTCGCCGGGGTTGTCCATGATTTTGTTTTCCAGCTCGAAATGGCCGCCCGGGTTAAACCGGCAGCCGATCAATTCCGGAATGCCGATCAGTTTGTTCAGGTAATCAATGTGTGTGATGTCGTCAAAATTGATTACGGCCTTCATCTCACCGGCCAGCCGATAATCCTCTTCAGGTGTCACGTTCGACGAGAACATGATATCGTCGCCCTCAAACCCGCACATTTTCGCCATCATCAGCTCGGTTAAAGACGAGCAGTCTACACCGCACCCCTCTTCCTTCAATATCTTTAAAATTGACGGGTTGGGCGTGGCTTTCACGGCAAAATACTCTTTAAACCCTTTGTTCCAGCCAAAGGCTTTGCTGAGCCGTCTTGCGTTTTCTCTGATTCCTTTTTCATCATATAAGTAAAAGGGAGTGGGAAACTTAAGCCTGATGGCCTCGGCTTGATCTTTGGTAATAAACGGTCTCTTCATGCTGTTTTGCCTTTCGAATTTTTTAAATCTTATAAAACAAAAGCGGCGCTTATAAGCCGCCGCTTATAAACCAAAACCTATCGCAGACTGTAGCTTCCGAGTGTCCCGAGTGTTTCCTTTTCACTTAGCACCACATCGTAAAGGCTGATGCCGAGCGAATTGCACAGCGCCGCAAGATAAAACAGCGCGCCGCCGATTTCCTTCTCAATGGTTTGCCTGCATTCGTTGCAAAGCTCGCCTTTGAGCTGGGTCGACATGAGGCCGCTTAAATTCTTCATGCTGACCTCGCCCGGAAAAACCTGCTTTTTTCCTTCGATTTCAATGCATCCGCAATGCGTAACCGCTTTAACGACACTGCGGTCCACACGGCCTGCGCTTGTCTGTATCTTTGTGAGGATATCAAGAATGCTTCTGTTGCGCATCAGCAGCTCGCTGACGACGTTTTGAAAATCCTCCATTAAAATATCATTAATTGAACTTCCCATAACCCGCCCCTCTCTCGACTTCTGTTATTACATATTATATAATGCCCGTGCCTTTTGTCAAAGAATGTTTTTTGTCGCATCCTGTCTTAATCACGGCCCGTTTCATCCGTTATATCGGTCTTTCTTTATAATATGATAACAGCAATTGATGAGAAAAGCAAAAAAACAAGCTGCCCGATTTCAATTGAGAAGCCGATCACATCTCCCGTGACGCCGCCGAGTTTTTTAGCCATGCGCCGGGCGGCACCCTCAGCCGCTGCCAGTGACGCGAGATACGAGAGAAAAATAAGCCCGGGAAACAGCCACTTATAAACGACCAGCCCCACAGCCGTGACGGCTGCAAACAGCACCGCCGCGCTCACAACATGCCTCGTTTTCACGCCGTCCACAAACCACCGCCCGAGCCCGTTCGTTGCGCTTTTGTTTCTTCTCGCGCACAGCAGCGCCGCCGACCGTCCCGCAAGCGGACACAGCACCGCCGCCATGACGCCCGCCCTTTCCATAAGCACCGTCATACCCACGGCGTAAACGCAAATTGCGAGCGCGCCGAACGCACCGATGTGGCTGTCCTTCATAATCGCAAGCGTGCCTTCTCTATCGCGGCGGGCGGCAAACCCGTCTATGGTGTCCGCCATACCGTCCACGTGCAGCGCGCCGCTTAACAGCAGATAGAGTACCAACGCCAAAAAAGCCGATACATAGCTGCCTATCCACGGCGCCAGCAGCATCACCGCTCCCATCGGCAGCCCGATCAACAGGCCGATTAACGGCAGGTATTTGATACCTTTTTGATACTGTTCCTCGTCGATCTCACCGGTTACGCGCATCGGTATACGTGTGAAAAACGCGAGCATTAGCGAAAAGCTTTTCATTAGTCCCTTTCAGTTAACTTGGATGCCCTGATTCCCGGTTTCATCCATCCATGTAGTGCGCGGCTTCCAAGACGCGCCAATATTTATAGGCAAAGCCTATAGTACCTCTCTTGAGGACCGGTAGGCGGCGAAAAGTTCTGAAGCAGCGGCCGGTATACAGCCAGTTTCCCTCCCTCAGTCACCTATCGGTGACTCCAGAAATTTGAGAATTTCTGTGATATCTCCAAATATGGATTACGCTTGACGGCATACCGAATTAATCAGCGTTTACTTTATTTCAGCCGCAGAGGCAACCCACAAATCATGCAATAAACTTCGTCTGCCCGTGCGGCGACGAGCATGTTGAGCCGTCCCGCCATATCGCGGAACAGGCTGCCCATCCGAAAGCTGGGCACCACGCCCTGCCCCACCTCGTTGGTGACAATAATGAGCCGTTTATCACGCGCCGCTGTCATCAAATCATTCACATCCGCCGTGAGTTTTTGTTCGATTTCCTGTACCGCGTCCAATGCGCATGTATCAAAATCCAGCCCGCTGTCCATCATGTGGTTGGCCGTCAGCGTCGTCAGGCAATCGAGCAGCAGCGTATCGCAGCGCATGAAGTGCTCGTCCCGGGTCAGTTCCGCGAAACCGCGTGTTTTCTCAAACGTGGCCCATTCGGCGGGCCGGGCTGCTCTGTGTTTGGCGATCCTGTCCGCCATATCCTCATCGGTGTTCACCGCCGTGGCGATATAGCCGACGGTGCCTCCCGTTTCCTTCGCGCGCTGCTCCGCAAACGTGCTTTTGCCGCTGCGCGCGCCGCCCGTCACCAGCACAATGCCCATCAGTATTCAATGCCCCTTCTCGCGTTCACGCCTTTTTCCATGTAATGCTTCACCTCTCGCATCTCCGTCACGAGATCCGCCTTTCTGATGATCTCATCCGGTGCGTTGCGCCCCGTTATCACAATCTCGGTACCGCCGCGGCGGTCGATGATGCCGATCAGCTCATTCATCTTCAGCACCCCGCAGGTCAGTGCGCCAAGTGCCTCGTCGAGTATCAGCAAATCAATATGATTCAGCCACACATCAATCAAATGCAGAACCTTCTGTGCATCTATCCGCAGCGCGGCTTTTTCATCATCTGCCATGGTGTGGAAGAACTTTTCGCTGTGCGACGCGCGCACCAGTTCAATGCCGAGCTTTTGCAGCGATGCCATCTCGCCCGTGTCGCGGCCTTTCATGAACTGCACAACTTTCACACCAAGACCCCGACCCGCCGCCCGCATGGCGAGCCCCATCGCGGCCGTCGTCTTGCCTTTGCCGTTGCCCGTATACACCTGTACGCACGATTTTTCCATGACATTCCTCCTGCCTTGGTTTTAAGATACCACATCCCATAAGACGGAAGCAACGACGGCATAGCATTTCGCAATCCATGTATGTTATAATGCTCAGCAGGAAAGGACGTAATCAGATGGCACTCTCTTTAACCCCGCTTTTTTCCGGCTCATCCGGCAACGCGATATTAATCAGCTCCGGCACCACGCATGTTCTTGTGGATGCGGGCGTATCGGGGCGACGCATAGAAGAGGCGATGCACAGCATCGGACAGGACATTCGCGATATAAAAGGCATACTCATCACACACGAGCATTCCGACCATATTGCAGGTGCGGGTATTCTTTCGCGCAAGCACGACATTCCCGTCTACGCAACCGCCGCCACATGGGAAGCCTGCTCCGATAAACTCGGCAATGTTCAGAGCCGCTTTACCCGTGTGATCGGCAAGACGGGGTTTTATATTGATGATCTTTTAATCGAGCCTAATGACATTCCGCACGACGCCGCCGACCCGGTGGGGTATTGCGTTTCCTGCGGCAACCGAAGAATCGGTATCGCGACCGACCTTGGGTACTTCCCCAAGGCGCTTGAAATCAAGCTGCAATCGTGCGATCTTGTGCTGCTCGAATCGAACCACGATTTATCGATGCTGGAGTCGGGCCGATACCCAAGGGCGCTCAAGGAGCGCATCCGCTCGCGCCGCGGCCACTTAAGCAACGACGATGCGGCCGACGCGGCAGTGCGCCTTGCGTGTGCCGGCGTTTCGTCGATATTGCTCGGGCACCTGAGCAAAGAAAACAACTCAGAACAGCTCGCCTTTCGCACCGTGACCGACGCGCTGATTGCGCAGGGGCTCACTCCTGGGCACGATGTCAGCCTGGGCCTTGCCTTTCGCGATAGGGTAACAGGTGTGTTTCACATTAAATAGGAGGATTCATGGCCACGCTGACTATCGCCTGTATCGGCAAGCTCAAAGAAAAGTACTGGAAGGACGCGCAGGCCGAATACGAAAAGCGCTTGTCCGCGTTCTGCCGTATTTCCATTGTTGAAAAAAACGAAGCGCTGCTTACCGGCAGCTCTGATGCGCTGATTCAAAAAGCCGTGGAACAGGAAGGTGAGGCGCTGCTCGGCGCAGCCAAGGGCACGCTCATCGCGCTGTCACCCGACGGCGAAAAAATGGATTCCGCCGCGTTTTCCACGTTGCTAAAAAGGCTCTCCGATGCGGGAGATGTCACATTTGCGGTGGGCGGCTCCAGCGGATTGTCGGACGCGGTCAAAAAAAGCGCCCGTCACGTCATCTCATTTTCCGACCTCACCTTTCCCCACCAGCTCTTCCGCGTTGTGCTGATAGAGCAAATTTACCGCGGATTCATGATCGCAGCAGGCCGAACCTATCATAAATAACCTCCTTCAACTTTTTCGACAAAATTGCGGATTCCTTCATTATTTAGGGACTATTTTTGTCGTTTATTGGGAAGTATTGTAACACCCAGAGGACTATCCATTTTCATGTAGAATTGTGCAATTAATCAAGCCCGAAATATAAAAATAAAAGATAACGGGATATGATGGAATTATTTTTGGCGCAAATGCGCATTGTAAAGGAGTGTTTTAATATTGTTGCGATTTCAAAAGCCGAGCGCTGAAACAGTGCGCAAATTCAGCATGGACAAAAGCCAGGATAACACGCTGGAAATTATCCCGGTGGATTATATTCGCCCAAATCCGTATCAGCCCAGACGAATGTTCACCGAGGAGAGCCTCAACGAGCTTGCTCAGTCTATAAAGCAGTACGGCCTGCTTCAGCCAATCACCGTTCGAAAACTGAATCACAGCTATTATGAAATAATTGCGGGAGAGCGCCGCTGGCGCGCGGTATGCAAAGCCGGGTTTACGCATATCAAGGCTTTTGTGCAGCCCGCCATTGATGAAGACAGCGCCATGATTGCGCTGATCGAAAATCTGCAGCGCGAAGATCTGCATTTCTTTGAAGAAGCCGAAGCGTATCTGTCGCTGATGAAGGAGCACGGCCTTACGCAGGAAGAGTTGGCGCGCCGTCTCGGCAAAAACCAAAGCACCGTCGCTAATAAAATGCGCATATTGAAGCTGTCGTCAACCGTTAAAGAGATGATCATCACGTATAAGTTAACCGAGCGGCATGCACGTGCGCTGCTGCGCCTGCATAATGAAGATGCTCAGGTTCGCTTGATAAAGGATATTACGGCTAAAAGTTATTCCGTGAAAATGACAGAGGAAGTCGTTGAGAAAATGCTTTCAAGGCTGTATGGTGAGTTGCCCGCGTCCGAAACATCCGGGCAGCATATTGTATGTATCATGCGCGATTACCGCATCTACATCAACACCATAAAAAAAGCGCTGTCACGCATCAAAAAAACGGGTGTGAAGGTGAGCTACAGTGCATTGGAAAGCAAGGAGAAGGTCTCCATCACGATTGAACTTGCCAAATAGTTTACATCGCCACAAGCGATTGTAACCCCTAAACTTGTCCCCAATACCCCTACTATTGGCGGAACGCCGGGAATCACCTGTCGTTTCCGCCCATTTTTTTATCTCCCCAACACATCCACTATCTATTGTATAGATAAACCATTTTTTGAGATTGAATCATTTGTTATAATAAAAAATTTTTCCGCACGCACCCTTACCTCCCTCTTGGAGGGAGGTGGCAATTGGCCGATTTATCGGGCAATTGACGGAGGGAGTTCTCTGCGGAGTATACAAAAATGAGACGGTCATACCCCTTTCGGGACTCAGGCTGCACGGAACGACACGGAGGTCGTTCCCTACATGCGCTACATATCGCTCATACCAGCTAAAAAAAAGACGCTCAGAACGTGGTCTGTCACTTCTGAACGTCGCGTCTTTTGCAGGAATCCATTCCTCTAATCCAGCCCGAAATTGAAATCATCAACCTCGTTCATTTTTTCGCGGTGTATATCCGCACCCACCGATCTGAGCTTACCCTCTATATGGTCATAGCCCCTGTCGATATACTGTACGCCCGAAATCTCGGTTTGTCCGTCGGCCATCAGCCCCGCAACAATCAACGCCGCACCGGCTCTCAGGTCAGTCGCGCGAACCGGGGCACCCGTCAGACGCTCTACGCCCTCCACCACGCACACACGTCCGTCAATCGATACATTGGCACCCATGCGTCTGATTTCATTGATATGCTTGAAACGCGATTCGAATATGCTTTCTACAATAATACTGGCTCCTTCAGCCGTACTTAACAGCACCGTTGCCGGCTGCTGCAGGTCTGTCGGGAAACCGGGATACGGCAGCGTTTTGATATTGACGTGCTTGGGCTTGCGCGTACATGACACACGCAATGTATCGTCCCCTTCTTCCACCGTAATGCCCATCTCAATGAGTTTGGCAGTCAGCGCTTCCATATGCGTCGGGATCACATTGGTGATGGTTAAGTCTCCGCGCGTCGCCGCAGCCGCAATCATCAGCGTACCGGTCTCTATCTGATCGGGAATAATTGAATAATTGCAGCCATGAAGCTTTTCCACGCCCGTGATGCGCACGATATCCGTACCTGCGCCCTTCACCTTGGCCCCCATGCAGTTTAAAAAGTTGGCCACGTCCACCACGTGCGGCTCTTTGGCCGCATTGACAATGGTCGTCTTTCCCTTGGCCATCACCGCGGCAAGCATCACGTTGATCGTCGCGCCAACCGATACCACGTCCAGGTAAATATCCGTTCCGACTAAGCCGTTCGGAGCCGTAGCTTTGAGCATACCATATTCTGTTTTAACAACGGCACCAAGCGCCTCCATACCCTTAATATGCTGATCGATGGGCCTCAGGCCAATCGCGCAGCCGCCCGGCAGCGCCACCTCGGCTTTACCGAAACGCCCAAGCAGTGCACCCATAAAATAATAAGAAGCGCGCATCATTTTCACCGCGTTGTTATCAATCACGTGTTTGCTGATGCCGCTTGTATCAATCGATATTTTTGTCTTTTCCAGCGACGTGGAGGCCCCCATCCATCGCAAAAGATGATCGAGCAGACGGACGTCGTCGATGTTGGGAAGATTGTCAATCTCAAACTTGCCTTCGCAGAGTATCGTTGCGGGGAGAATGGCGACGGCTGCGTTTTTCGCGCCGCTCACGCTGATTGTCCCTTGAAGCGGTTTCCCGCCTTTGATCACAAGCTTTTCCTTCATCCTGTCAAAGCGCTAAAAATAAGCGCAATCCTCCATTATGTTGATGATTAACTCAGTCAGTATAACAGGTTATCCCTTGTGTATCAATATAAAAAAAATGGCGCGGCAACAACGATATAACCAAGCTGTTCAAAACCAAAATGGAGAAAAAGCCGAATATTGTCCAATTTGCGAACGGGACGTTATATGCTATAATACACATAATTTATAGATCAGGGAGAGAACCATTGTGTATAAGATTTTAAAGAAAGAAGCTTTGAGTGAACAGGTCAAGCTCATGGTCATAGACGCGCCGCTGGTGGCCAGAAAAGCTCAGCCGGGCCAGTTCATCATACTGCGCATAAACGAACAGGGCGAGCGCATACCTCTCACCATCGCGGATTATGATTCCGACGCGGGTACTGTCACAATAATTTTTCAGGAAGTCGGTAAAACAACGGTTCATCTAGGCACGCTGAATGAAGGAGACAGCCTCCTTGATTTTGTCGGCCCCTTAGGCAAACCGTCCCATTTCGAGAGCGGTATAAAAAAAGCGGCTGTGATTGGCGGCGGGCTTGGTACAGCCATCGCTTATCCGCAGGCCAAAAAGCTGCATTCTTTGGGTGTCAGCGTCACGAGCATTACCGGCTTTCGTACAAAGGATTTGATACTGCTCGAAAAAGAGATTGGCGCGGTATCTGACAAACTGCTGGTGATGACGGACGACGGCAGCAACGGGCACAAGGGCTTTGTGACCGATGCGCTCAAAGGCGAAATCGAAGCGGGCGAAAAATTTGATCTTGTCATCGCCATCGGCCCGCTGATTATGATGAAATTTGTCTCGAAGCTGACCAAGGAATACGGCATCAATACGATTGTCAGCATGAACCCGATAATGATCGACGGCACGGGCATGTGCGGCGGCTGTCGCGTTACGGTGGGCGGCAAAACGCAGTTTGCCTGTGTGGACGGGCCGGATTTCGACGGCCATGAGGTAGACTTCGACGAAGCGATACGGCGATCGGCCATGTATAAATCGCAGCAGGAAGGTTCCTGCAACCTGTTCAGGGGGGTGAAGTAAATGACCAAACGTAATATGGAACCGAAGAAAACACCGATGCCGGAACAGGACCCAAAGGTTCGCGCAACGAACTTTGGCGAGGTTGCTCTTGGGTATACCGAGGAAATGGCAAGGAGTGAAGCTGAGCGCTGCCTGCAGTGCAAGAATCAACCGTGCGTTGCAGGGTGCCCCGTTAACGTTCAGATACCCGATTTTATTGGCCTGATTGCCGAGGGACAATATATCGATGCGTACAACAAGATTCGCGAGACCAACGGCCTGCCCGCCATATGCGGCCGCGTTTGCCCGCAGGAAACACAGTGCGAAGAGCGCTGCGTACGCGGTATCAAGGGAGAGCCGGTCGGCATCGGCCGTCTCGAGCGCTTTGCGGCAGACTTTGCGATTAACAAAGGTGTGGCCGCTCCCACCTGCGGATTTCCAAACGGCAAGAAAGCCGCTGTTATCGGCTCCGGCCCGGCCGGGCTTACCTGCGCGGCAGACCTTGCGAAAAACGGTGTGGACGTCACCGTATTCGAGGCGTTCCATACATCAGGCGGCGTGCTCGTTTACGGCATCCCCGAATTCCGTCTGCCGAAGGCTTTGGTTAAAAAAGAGATCGATGCGCTCGTCTGCATGGGCGTGAAAATTGAAACCAATATGGTGATGGGCCGTGTGCTGACGATTGATGACCTTAAGGAGATGGGTTTTGATACGATATTCATAGGCACCGGCGCGGGCCTGCCGAGCTTCATGAATATACCGGGCGAGAACCTGAATGGTGTGTATTCCGCGAACGAATTTTTAACGCGCATTAACCTGATGAAGGGCTACAAATTCCCTGAATTTGATACGCCTGTGGTGCGCCACAAAAAGCTTGCCGTGGTCGGCGGCGGCAATGTCGCGATGGACGCGGCGCGCTGCGCGAAACGCCTCGGCGCGGAGGAAGTGTATGTTGTTTACCGCCGCAGCGAAGCCGAAATGCCCGCGCGAAATGAAGAGATTCATCACGCCAAGGAAGAGGGCATCATATTCCACTTCCTTGTGAACCCCATCGAAATTCTCGGCACGGAAGACGGCAATGTGCGCGGCATGACGCTGCAGAAAATGGCGCTTGGCGAGCCGGACAGCTCGGGACGCCGCCGGCCGGTGCCCGTGGAGGGCAGTGAATTTGAGATTGAGCTGGATGCGGCGGTTATTGCCATCGGTCAATCGCCAAATCCGCTGATGCGTGAAACCACGCCCGGTTTGGCCACACAGAAGTGGGGCGGCATTATTGTGGATGAAGAGACGGGCGCAACGTCGATAGAGGGCGTGTACGCGGGCGGCGATGCCGTTTCGGGCGCGGCCACCGTTATCCTCGCGATGGGCGCCGGTAAAGCTGCCGCAAAGGCAATGCTGGAATACATGAGCAAATAAGTTATACGATGAAAGGGCGGGAAATCAATTCTCGCCCTTTTCTTATATCTTACGCTGTTAACTAAACCACTATATGTCATTTCGAGCGAGCGATAGCGAGTCGACTACGTAGTTGACTGAAATCCCATGTTTAAAGCGTTTTGCCATGGGATGCATTCCACTTCGTAGTTACGTCGCTCCGCTCCTCAGCATGACATAGAATGGCTTGTCCTCGAGGGCATGGAAATAGTTCTCGCCCTTTTCTTATTTAACTTTCTTTTTACACTTTTCTGGTATATAATAGATATTAAGAAACGTGTTGGTTTTGGAGGTTGTTATGGCTGAGTTTGATTTCTTACAGATCTCAATACATGGTCTCAATATTCTTCTTTTGGGTGGCTTCGCATTTTTTTGCGTTGTGGTATACCGTTACTTATCTAAAAAACTGAGCACGCGCCGTCGTTCCAACTGACTATTTTAAGTCGCTCTGACCTAGCCGGATATCCCGTGATATGCGGCTTTTTTATTTCCGGCTCAAACATTTAGATAAACTTCTAAATATCTGTTGACATACGAGCAGACCAGATTTATCATGTCATTTAGACAGTCTTCTAAATGTTTAAGGAGTCAGGGTTGAGTATACAAGAGACAATCAAAGCGATGTCCGACAAAACACGGCGCGACATATTATCCATGCTGAAAGTATCAAGGCTGTCTGCGGGTGAAATTGTTGAGCGCTTTGATATGACCGGTGCAACCATTTCGCATCACCTCTCCATACTCAAGGATGCAGGGCTTGTCCGCAGCATCCGCGAAGGGAAGAATATCTACTATGAGCTCAATCTGTCGGTGATGGAAGAGCTCATGGTTTGGATACAAGATTTAAAGGAGACCTCTCATGACTAAAAACTATATCAATCTAAAAATCTGGGTGATCCCTGTCATCAGTCTGATCATCGCGGCAATCAGTCTGCTGTTTCTGCCCGATCAGATTCCCATTCAGTGGGATAACGCGGGCAATGCGCAAATGGCCAGCCGATACACAATACTATTGATCCCCACAATCGGAGCGGCGGTGCTTCTCTTCGGGCATATTGTCCCGGTGATCGACCCTAAAAGAGAAGCCTATGGCCAGATGGCAAGAGAATATACCATCATCCACCTTCTCGTCATGATGCTGCTGCTGGCGGTGGAACTGTTTGTGATTGCCGTGAGCATGGGTGCCGATATTAATCCGCTGATGTTTGGTTATATCGTCGTGGGGGTACTCCTTGCGGCTATTGGCAACTATCTGCCCAAGCTGCCGCAAACATATCTGACAGGTATCAAGTCTATTTGGGGCTATCACAGCGAAGCGGTCTGGACGCAAATACACCGCATGGCCGGAAAGCTGTGGTTTATCGGGGGCCTCGTGCTCATTGGGCTTGCGTTCATACCGATGTCGTTCCCGGTCAATCTGATTGTGATTGCCATTCTGGTGGTTGCCCCGCGTCTTTATGGTATGGCGGTGAGTATCCGTATGAAAAAGAATTCAGAGGCCGACTGATCATTAAGACAAAAGCATGATCGCTATTCTTTAGTCAACTAAGCTGCATTTTTAAGGCTTCCCCTTCGAGGGGAAGCTCAGGCTGTAGATAAACCCTGTTTGGTCATTCCGAGCCTGTCGAGGAATCCCATGAAAAACGCTTTGTAGAAGGGGATTCCTCGATCGCTTACGATCCAACGGAATGATAAAAGTACCTTTTTTAACACGCTGGGCTTCCCCTTTGAGGGGAAGCTGTCGCCGACAGGCGACTGATGAGGTGTTCGTCTTGGCAGCTTTTTCATTAACACCTCATCCGGTGCTTCGCACCACCTTCTCCTCGAGGAGAAGGCTTTTCCGGGCACAATCAGAAAAAGACCTCAGCCCAAAGTTCTTTCTCAGGCCGAGGTCTTGCTTTTATCGCCTTTATCCGATATTAAGGTAGAAGAAATGGCCGCTTCTTGAGCCCACTACGATGGTGTTGCCAAACACCACGGGTGTGGCTTCAAAGCTGTTGGGTTCTTCCGTTCCCTTCTGTGTGCTCACATTCAATGTATCCGCCACGGTTCCCGCCGTCGCATCCGCTTTAATCAGCTTAATATCGCCCTTATACATGCACTGCACAATGTAGCACTGTCCGTCCGCCGTGTATACGGGCACCGGCGACGACGGAGTCCATCCGGAATTCTCCAGATCAACCTGCCAAACCACATTTCCTGTCTCTTTGTCGAGCGCGACCATCAGTGCCGTTTTATCTCCGTTTTCCTTGATTGCGTTGGATACCGTATAGATGATCAGCCCCTCAATCGACGTGCCGGGTTTTCCGAGTATCGGCGAGGCGAGTATGCCGCCGTCCACACTGCCGTCTACGGCGGTGTACACATCAAAGCTCGCGGTCCAAAGAATCTCGCCTGTCAGTCCGTCTATCTTGCGCGCGTGGCACGGGCCTTTTGCTTCTTTCGCATTCACAACCGTATCATCAAACTCGCAGCCGGTGTAAAGGTAGAAAGCCTGCTTGGCAATATCCTCTTCGAGCACCATCGATACGTCGCTGTCGTTTTCAAGGTCGTTCGCGTAAATCAGCTTCATCGTGTTTAAATCCACGCACTGCAGCATGCCGATGTTGTCCGTGAAGAATATGAAATTCCGCCAAGCCGCCGCCGAGTTCTCCATACCGTATATTTTTGAGCTTGCGTTGCGGTTTGAATCGTAGGCGTATTTCACCATCTGCCCGGGTTTCATAGAGAGCGTGCCTGCGGCTTCGTCGTACGCCGTGTTCAGCTTCACCGTATAAAGAATACCGTTTTCGCCCGGCTCAATCAGCGTGTCCGTCGCCGCATCGATCAGCGGGCTCGCATCGTACGCCTGCCAGTTGCGAAGAGCCGCCGGGTCTTTTTGCGGCGCGCCGAACTTATAAAGCTCCGTGCCGTCTATCAGGCTAAATATTCTAAAGTACATGTCGTTGCATTCTGTGGTGCTGCCCGTCGGGTTCAGCCCCTGCCCCACATAGATTATCGGGTAACCGCGCGGGTCAAGGCTCGCCGTTCCTTTGGTGGGTGCGCCGATGACGATGGGGTCACGCGTTTTCGCGCCGGTTGATAGCTCCATAAAGTAAATATTGCCGTCTACCGACGGGATAATGACCTCGGTGAAGCCCGCTTTTTGCCGGAACTCCTCCTTCAGTGTCGTCATAATCTGCCTCGTCGCATCCGGCCATGTCACCACCAGCGGCTGCCCGGTACAGGCCGAGCCTGTCCATCTGCCGATCGAGCTTGTCGTCTTGTCGATATCCAGCAGCGTCAGCTTGCCGTTTGCGATGTCTGCAGTGCCAAAGCTCGACTGGTCGCGGTAGTTGTTGCCGCGGTATGTGGTCACGCCCTGCAGCGCGGTATATTCCGCACCGGTCGGGAACGAGACGTTCTCGCCGCGATTGTACTCCGGCGTTTCAGTACCGTCTACATACACCTTGGTGGTAAAGCCAAACTTAGCGGGGTCGGTATTTTCCGTCGCGTGAGGTACCAATTCTGCGGCCATCGTCGGTTCCGGCGTGGGCGTCGGTGTGGCTTCAGGCGTTGCCTCAGGCAGCGTTACGCTGCCGTCGGGTGTCGGCATTGATGCCGACTCTCTGGGAGACAGTGGGCTGCCCGGCGCATTGTTAAGCGCGGTCACAATTAAAAATATACCTACCGCAAGCGCCACAACCAAAATGCCCAGTATAATAAAAAACTTCGGGCTCGTCCGTCTTCTGCTGCGTCTTCTTGCGTAATATCTGTTGTTGTTCATAGTTCCTGCCTTTCCTCTTTTGTTTTCACCACTTGAAAAGCACCATTTTAGATTATAGTACAAAAGACACGAAAAAGACAACGAATTTTCATGTTTCGCTGTCTTAATGCCTGTAAACTAAATGTGAACAACCGCCGAGTCAATTCATCGTCAGATAGACTGACAGGTAACGGGGGCAGGGAAATTTGGTGCTTCACGCCTTCTTCCGAGAGGCTTTGCAGGCTTTATTCACAACTGAAAATCCCCGGGTTTTCCGGGGATGACAAACGTTATTTTATCGTCACAAAGAAAATATGCTTGTTGCGTGACCCCACCACGATGGTATTGCCGAAAACCGCCGGGGTCGCCTCCAGGCTTTCTCCGGCACCCACGTTGAGCAGCGCAGCTTGCTTTCCCGTCTCCCCGTCAATCAGCGCCACATCACCCATTCGGTCGCACTGCACGATATACCCCTTGCCGTCGGTTGTATACACCGGCACCGGCGACGACGGCGACCAGCCCTCCGCTTCCATATCGTAAGACCATACCTCGCTGCCGTCTTCCTTGTTCAGCGCAACCAGCCGGCTTGTTGTAGCCGCTCCTTTCACTTCCATCGTCACATTATAGATAACGAGCCCTTCCAGGGTGGTGCCGTCTTGGCCGAGCACCGGCGACGCAATAATGCCGCCATCTGCGTCAGTATTCGACTGCACGGTATACGGCACTTCCCAAACCACCTCGCCCGTCAGGCCATTGAGCTTGCGTGCGTAAGCTGTGCCGGTAAACGGCGGGCCGGTCTGATCGGACGGTCGCACCAGCTTGTCGTACTCGCAGCCCGTATAAAGATAAATCGTCTGATTGGCGGGCGATTCCTCCAGCACCATCGTGGCACCGCTGTCATCCGTCACGTTGACAGCATATACCGGCATCATGGTGTTCAAATCAACGCATTGCAGCAATCCTGCGTTGTCCGTGAAGAAAATATAGTTTTTCCATGCAACAGGCGAACCCGAAATGCCCCACCGTCCGCCGCCTTCCGTATCGGCTCTTTCATTTTGCGGCGAGGTATAACGGTACTTGAGCTTTTTCGGCTCCATGTCCATCGTCAGCTCACCCGTCTGCGCGTTGATATTCGTGTTCAACTCACACACGTAAACCACCCCGTTGCCGCCCGGATAAATCAGCGTGTCCGTTTCGCCGCTAATCAGCGGGCTTGCGTCGTAGGCCTGCTTGTTGCTGTACGCAAACGGGTCCTTCTCCAACGCACCCACCTGCATCAGCTTTTCTCCGGTGATCAGGCTGAACGCACGAAAATAAATGTTCTTACTCGATTTTTCGCTGCCGTTTGATTGCAGCCCCTGCCCCACATATAAAATGGGGTAACCGCGCGGGTCAAGGCTCGCCGTTCCTTTCACCGGGCCGCCAACCTTTATGGGGTTGCGCGTTTTTTCGCCTGTTTCAAGATCCATGAAATAGACATAGCCGCTCAGCGAAGGACAAATGACCTCCGTAAACCCTTCTTTGCTGCGGTATGGTTCGGCCAGCATCGTCATTTTGGTGCGTACGTCGTCCGGCCATTTTACAATCAGCGGCTGTCCTGTTAAGCCCATACCGCCAAGGTCACCCAGCTCACCGGTAATTTTCGTTGTCAGCAGCGTCAGTGTTTCGTCGCTGATTTGCGCCGCGCCCCAGCTTGCCGCATCACGGTAATTGTTGCCCCGAAAGGTTGTAATGCCTTCCAGCGGCGTATAATCGATGCCTTGCCCAAACGATATCGGCTCACTTCGCTGATAGCTCTGCGTTTCGGTGCCGTCCGCCATGAGTCCGGTTGTCAGCGTTAAATCCGCCGGGTTTGTGCCCTGCACGGGCGCCGGGGCGAGATCATCCGCAAGCTCTGTTAACGGCTCCGGCGTGGGGGCCTGCGTGGGGCTCGGCATCGCCTGAGTAAGCTCCTTCAGCGGTTCGGTATTTTCCGTCGGGCTCCCGAGCATGGTTATCAAAAAATATGTTCCCACGCCGGCCACAACGAATAAAAGGCATAGCGCCGTAATCCAGCGCCGCTTTGTCCGTCGTTTGGCTCTGCGTGTCATTAAATAATAGCTTTTCTTTTTCATAACGCGTGCCTTCTGCTTTCGTATTCCGTTATGTCAATTATACCGCAACGCGCCGCAAAGTGAATATCCCAGCGGCTTACGCTTCATCCTGAATCTTTTCGTCCTTTCGGTAAATCGGCTTTTCGGTGGTGTACGGCTCAAACGCAGCCAGATATGCCGCCACATCCGCATAAAGATCATACCGCTGCGGGTAGTTGCTCATGTTGGTCTCTGGTTGGAAGAGCGTGTAATCACCCACGCTTTCCAGACATGCAGACGCATCGTTTTCCTTCAGCGCCGCGATTATATTTTTCAACGCGTCTTTTTTCTCCTGCGTCTCAGCCGAAAACACACGCGTCAGCGTTGTGATCACAGCGGGAATGTCAGTGCCGCCGTTCAGATAACGCACCGCATATTCCATCGCCGCCATACCGGTCTGCGAGGATGTCTCAACGGTCTGCGCAATCTGGCCATAATAAACGGCAGTCAATCCGTCCACCGTCGCACCCGCGCTCCAGATTCGGCCGATCACGTCATTGCGGTCGTAATCGAGCGCCGCCTGCAGCACCGTAACCGCCGCGCTGTCGTCCGGCACCACGATGCCATCAAGCTCGCCCTCGCGGCAGGCTTTAAATATATTCTCGGCGGATTTGTAGATGGTGTCCTTGTCGCCGTTGCCCGCAACACTGCAAACCACGTTGAGCTTGCTATACACGCTCAGCGCATGTCTTAAGCCGCTGGATCTCAATATCGAGGCTTTGTCGCTCACCAAGCCGGTAATTTCCGCGATGTTGCCCAAAGGCTCGCCGTACTGTGATTTCATCGTATCCGCAATGTTTCGGCCTGTAAGTATGCCGCACAGAAAATCGTCCGGCTCAATCGTGCAGACGTAGCCGCCCTCGCCCAGCGTGTTTTTCAACCGCTGTCCGAGCGTTAAATAGGGCACACCGCTCTGTGCACATATTGCATCCGCCGCCGACTCATTCCTGCCCGGCGCAAAAATCAAAAATTCAATGCCGCTGCCGATCATCTGCGTGATGCAGTCATCCTGCGCCGCTTCGTCCGGCTGCTCAACGCTCACCGTCATGCCAAACGCGGCTTCATAGGCTTTCGCGAGTTCTGTAAACGCTTCAATATTGGCCGCATACGGCGACGACTGGCTGATAACAATACCGACATGATACCCCTTCGCCGGAATGACCCCCACCGCATCAATCCCCGGCAGATAAGCTGCCGGATAATCCGCACGCGTTACCGGTTCGCTGAGTTTCTCCGCCGCTGCTGAAGAATCGGTTGATGCCGCCAGAGACGTTGCAGTCGGAACCGGCTTGATTGAGCTGCATGCTGTGAATACAAATATCAAACATGTCAAAAATAACGCCGCCAGTCTTTTCTTCATGAAACCCTCCGGAGTGTGTTTGATATAGAATAACATGGACAGTTAAATAAAACCATATCCGAATTCGCGGAAATGGGTGCAAATTGATAATATGCTGTCGGTTCAATTCAGGCTGTGGTATAATACAGGCTAAACAAAAATGACGGAGAAAACAAACATGATTGCGGAAATCATTTGCATCGGTACGGAAATACTGCTTGGTGATATCGTCAACACCAACGGTGCTTTTTTATCAAAAGAGCTGGCTTCGCTGGGTATCGATATGTATCATCAGTCGGTGGTGGGCGATAACGCGGCGCGGCTTAAAGACAGCCTTGCGCTTGCGCTGTCGCGCAGCGATGTGGTGCTCACCACGGGCGGCCTTGGCCCCACCTACGACGACTTAACGAAAAAAACAATCGCGGATTATTTCGGCGTTGGCCTTGTGCTGCACGAGCCCAGCGTTAAAAAGATGGAAGACCTGTTTAAAAGACGCGACTGGCCGATGACACCCAACAACATGCTGCAGGCGCTCGTGCCCGAAGGCAGCACGGTGTTTTTGAACGACAACGGGCTTGCGCCCGGCGTTGCTGTCGAGAAGGACGGCAAAACGGTGATTATGATGCCGGGGCCTCCGTCTGAAATGTGCCCGATGTTTTTGGAACGCATCGCTCCGTTTTTACAGCAGAAAGCCGGCGGCATGATCTGCTCCAAAACGCTGTATATCTTTGGCATGGGCGAGTCATCGGTGGAGGATGCACTGCGCGACATGATGACAACGTCAATCAACCCGACTGTGGCACCATACGCCAAGCAGGGAGAGGTGGAGGTGCGCGTCAGCGCCAAGGCCGCGAGCGAGCAGGAGGCCGCAGCACTTATTGACCCCGTCGTCGCACAGATCAGGCAGATGCTCGGGGACGTGGTATACGGCGTGGATGTTAAAAGCATGCAAAACGCGCTGGTTCAGACGCTTAAAGAGAAAAACCTCGTGGCTGCCACAGCCGAAAGCTGCACAGGCGGGCTGGTATCCGCCGCGATAACCGACATTCCGGGCGCGTCCGGCGTATATGCTGGCGGCGTGTGCACATACACGAATGAGCTGAAAATGAAGCTGCTCGGCGTGGGTGAGCAGACGCTTAAAGACAACGGTGCCGTATCGCCCGAAACGGCTCAGCAGATGGCACAGGGCATCCGTACGCTGACCGGCGCGGATATCGGCGTGGGTGTGACAGGCATTGCGGGCCCTGACGGCGGCTCCGATGAAAAACCCGTCGGGCTCGTGTACATCGCCGTTTGCAGCGATGCGCACAGCGAGGTGAAAAAGCTGCTGCTGTCGCGTGGGCACAAAAGCGAGAGGAATGCCATTCGCAACCTGGCGGCGCTCAACGCGCTTGCGATGATGCTAAACGCGGCGCGCAAGGCAAAGGAGACTTGATTTATCAATTGGCTTCCCCTTCGAGGAGAGACTGTCGCCGACAGGCGACTGATGAGGTGATCAAATCTATACTGCTCAGTGAGCTTACACCTCATCCGGCGCTACGCGCCACCTTCTCCTCGCGATGTAGGCTGATTCGTATCAGTAATACCTTCTCACAAAAAAGCATCTCCCGCGTGGAAGATGCTTTTGTTTTAACTATGGAAATTAAGTCTAACCTTGCTTTGTGCCGCATTTGCCGCAGAACACCGCGTCGATGGGGAGCTGTGCACCGCAGGTCACACAAGCCTTGGTGTCCGGAGCCTCTTGAACAGGCTCCGCAGGCGCAACTGGCGGTGCCGGAGCCACAGGCGGCACGGGTGCCACAGGCGGCGCATATTGCGGAGGTGGCTGCGGCGGCGCATACTGAGGTGCCGCATATTGCGGGGGCGCGTATTGCGGAGGCGGCTGCGGCGGCGCGTACTGGGGCGCGGGTGCGCCGCAGGCCGGGCAGAACCCAGAGCCAAAAGGAACAAGATTACCGCATCTTTGGCAGGGCAGCCCCTGCGGCCTTGCCGCTGCGGCTGCTGCGCGCATTGACCTGAATTTTTCAGCTTTGATGAAAACAACAATCGCTATTGCACCAAATATTAAGAAGAATAAGAGAGGAGTAAACGTAAAGAATCCTCCGATCGCAAAACCTAAATATGATGTGCCCACCAGCTTTATAATCCAGCCGACAAGGCTGCCAACCGCAATCACACCGCTGGATATCGCGATCGTCATCACGTCTTCCTTGATGATCGACAGCAGCAGTCCGGCCCAGATCAGTATGCTTCCAAAGCAAACAAACGCTTCATAAACGCTCAGTATAAACATACCGAGCAGATAGAAAATGCCGCCGGCCGCAAAGATGAAAATAGAGGCGGCGAGCAGGAACTTTAAAAACGCGACACTTTGAAAATAATTCTTCGTTGCGGCGATAAAGCTTTTGTACGGAGACATAGGATACACCCCTCTCGGTTATTTTTATTGTGATACCAATACAAATATATTACATCAACCGGTTTGTTATTCGCAAGTTTATTTATCCAAATTCATTTAATATACGTATATTATTCACATTTTTATTCTGTCTTCTCCACGATGTATAGAAATCGAGCGGCATTCCCCTGCTCATAAAGCTGAGCGCCGTACTCATACTCGCTCATTCGCCGCTCATATATATCTTGAATATTGTCAGCGGCAAAACGGGCTTCATATTTTTTCAGCAGCTTGATTCCTTTCTTATACAGCATCTGTTCATTCTCACTGTAATCCACCGCCTTATATGCCAAGCCGAGAGCATTCAGCGCTTGAGCAAGCTGAGTTTTATTCTCCCTCAGCAGTCCACTGCCGTCCGTCTTCTGAAGCAAGTAAGCGGAATAATACATGTATGCTTTCACACCGCTGCCCTTTAAACGGCCAAGCAGTCTGCCCACATCACGGCTGAAATACAGGCTGTCCACGAAAAGCACTGCCGATACGTTAAAATCAAGCACCGAATCCATATCCGTCTGCCGGTATTCAATGAGCGGGCTGATTCTGTTCACAAGTCCGCTGCTAAGACGGTCAACACCTGTGCCCCTGCAGCCGAATTTCTGCACAATTCGGTTAAGCAGACTCCCTGTTCCGCAGCCCATGTCTAAAACCTTGTCGTGCGGTGTAAGGTTCAACGAATCAAACAAATCATCGAGCTGGCGTTTGTCCATCATGTTAAACAGATAGAGCCGATATCCGTACAGCTCTTCGCAAAAATCAAGATAAGCGCTGCTTTGCGTGCACCGGGCTATCAGTCCGTCAAATTCCTGCTGTATCTTTTTATCCCGAATTCGCTCCGCTTCCAGTTTTCCCTTTTGGGTCAGCGTTAAACCTTCAGTTCCTGCCGCGCTTACATACCCGTCCTTCAGCAGCTGCTTTAATACGGTATTAAAATCATAACCTGCCGCCGCCCACGCCATGCTGCTTTTCACCGCCTGCCGTGTGACGGATTGATTCTGCCCGGTTATGCTGCCGATGATATGAAGGACTGTTTCACTTTGATTATCCATGCCCGCCGCCTTTGCCGCCGCTTTTTGCGGCTCTTTGAATGATATGCTTTACATTTCTGCACAGACTGTCCATTCCCCTTTTTGCCTTGCCATGTATGAAACGCCCATCCCCAAGCATAATAGTAAACAAAACTTATCGGGAGGCACATGATGAGCGAAGAAGAACAAGCCAAGCTGCAGCAGCTTGAATCAATAATCAGCGATTTGGAGCACATTCGGGATATGCTGACCGAGGTTAATGAGCAGCTGGGGTGTTTACAGCGCTACCGCGCCATGAGAGACGAGATTACCGAGCTCGGGTGGGGTGGTATACTCAACAAGTATCATCCGGATATCAATGTAGACGATCCCGCCGCACCGGAGCTGTTTGCGCTGTACCGCTTTGTGTATGAGGAGATGCAGAAGGAATCTTGACTAATCAATCACCAGCCGTGTTTTGCCCTTTTCTGAAAACCATTCATCCACAGCATCTTTGGAGAAATACAGTTGTCCGTTTATGCTCACGTATGGAAAATCAGGCCATTTGCCGCTTATAATATTGTCTTCAAGTTCTTTCAAAAGATCGTTTCTTTCCGTTTCATAGTCCGGGCTCGCATTGTTTGCAAATATGCCAAGATAGTTCATAAGCCCGTCAGTGGTTGTGATATTAAAATCATATCCGGAAGACGACAGGCTTCCGCTGAAACTGCCTGTCAGCGGCCGTTCTGCCAGTGTGGTGGCGGAAACCGCCGAGCCGATAATGATGCCCGCAGCGATGATAAGGCTGCACAGCAGCAGTACGATGATTTTTGCTTTATCCATTGTCTTGTCTCCTGTTCTAACTTATCTGATTTCTCTTAATTCTCTATCTCAATATACTCTGTCGGGTTGTTTCGGATACTTTTGCCGATAATGTTCAATGTAGCGGTAATCCTTTGATTGTACTGCTCATCCAGCTCGTCGAGCGAAACAACGTTTCCTTGCTTCAATACGCCATAAGCGCTTTCCATTTTGCCGATGATCGTGAGCATTTCAACGTCTTCAAAATATCTCATTGAAGCCTTGAGCGCCGCCCAAAAGTCCATGGATTCGGCGATATAAGCGATCTGCTCAAAGAACAGCGCCATGCCGTGGTGGGCATGGCCATACATCACCTGAAAGAGAAACAAGGCCCGCTGGGCTTCGCTGAGAATTTTCATATACTGAGCTTTAGTTAAAGGGTCTTTGCCGCGCACCTGCCAAATGAGCGGCTGCGCGCAAACCCAGATGAGTTGTTCATCATTGAGTTGACTGAATTCATTTAGATTCATTTTCTTCACCTTTCGAATGGAATTATATCACAGGTGAAAAGACAAACCTATATCTAAAATGTCGCTTCCTTCAGACGGCAGTTCTCGCATATCTCCGTGGCTCTTGAGGCATGCACCACCTGAGACAGATTATCGTTGCTGCCACACTTTTTGCAGCCGCTGACATAACCGCGCTCGTTAAAGAAGCCTGTTAACAGATTCAGAAAATCAATCACATACCACGCCTTCACGTTCAAAGCATCGCGCTGATACAGCGTTACCCCAAAATGCCCGTTCACATATGTCGGCAGACTGGTCTTGTAGGTTTCGTAGTTCGTATCTAAAAATCCGCTCAGCTCCGCTTCGTTTATTCCTTCTTTTCTGCTGACATAAAGATCAATCGTCACATATTCGTATTTGGGCTGAAACAGCGCTTCAAAAATGTAATTCTCAAGCGACTTGTTATAATCGTGCGGCTCCATGTTTGCGTTTTTACGCACGTGTTTCACAAAAGTGATATTGACGAAAATGTCGTTGACGCGTCCCGAAAGAAGGTTTCCATTCTGAGTTAGTTTCCATTTGTTTGCGACTTGTGTGATGATTGAAGCCATATGCCACCGCCTTATATAATTATGATTTTTCCATAATATAGGTCGTAAGATAAAAAGTAAAGCTAATGATCAAAGTACTCTACTCTCAAAATACTCAGTCATATTCGATAATTACCCAATTATCATCAACATACCACGCGTTTTCCGAATAGTTTTCTTCTTTTATTTCTTCTAAAGGCTTTGGTTTTTCCCAATACTGAATACCAGTAGCTGCTAGGAAGTATGACATTGTGAAAGAACCGTAATCATCACTATCTATATCTGGATAAATCTTTGTTATGTTGTTATTCTTACATAAATAGAGCATTTCTGTTAATTTCTTAATATCCCCATCTGAAATATCTTTATGTGCATATACATAATATCCGTTAACCGTATATAGCTTCACTACTGCTTTATTATGATGTTTTCCATCTGATATATAATCTATATCATTTTCAAAACAATACTCAAGGATTTCATTTAGTTTATCTTTATTATCATACAGGAACGACTCTGCTTTTTTGGGTAATGCCTCCATCATATTCTGCACATATGATAATACTCCAAATATAGATAATATTAATACACCTATTACCGCTGTTATTATTATCAGCTTCTTATTCATTTTTACTCCTATGATTTGTACTTATACCATATTTTACAACATATTCGCTTGGCTTTTCAATCAATGGATAAAATAAAAATGCCGGAGTGCATTCGTCTCCGGCAATAATTTATTATTTATATTCTTTCAGTTATCCTATTCAACAGTAACGCTTTTTGCAAGGTTCCTCGGCTTATCCACATCAAAGCCCTTCTCCACCGTCATATAATACGCAAACAGCTGCATCGGCGTAACCGCCAGCATCGGCGCAAAAATATCATCCGCCTCGGGCAGATAAATCACCTCGTCCGCAATGTCCTCCGGCAGCTCGCTGCCCTCAAAGCACACCGCCAGCACATGCGCGCCGCGCGCCTTCACCTCTTTAATGTTGCTCACCGTCTTGTCAAACAACGCGCGCTGCATCGCAATCGCCACCACCAGTGTGCCGTCTTCTATCAGCGCAATGGTGCCGTGTTTCAGCTCGCCCGCCGCATACGCCTCGGAATGGATGTACGATATTTCCTTGAGCTTTAATGATGCCTCCATCGAGAGCACATAATCGAGCCCGCGCCCGATATAAAACACGCTGTTCTGGCTGAACTGGCGCGACGCGAACCTTGCCAGCTGGTCCTTCGTCTGCAGCACCGTGTTCATCGTTTCGGGGATTTTGACAAGCCCCTGCACATAGCGTGTGTACTCCTCCGCCGCGAGTCTGCCCGAAAGCCGCCCCAGTTCCAGCGCGATCATATATATTGCAATCAGCTGTGTATTATATGCCTTGGTGGAGGCCACCGCAATCTCAGGCCCTGCGTGCGTATACAGCACAGCATCCGCCTCGCGCGATATCGTGCTCCCAACAACGTTCACAATCGCCGCTATCTTTGCGCCGCGCTTTTTGGCTTCGCGCATCGCGGCCAGCGTGTCCGCCGTTTCGCCGGACTGGCTGATGATAATCACGAGCTGACCCGGGACAATCAGCGGATCACGATAACGGAATTCGGAGGCAATCTCGGTATCCACCGGTATGCGCGCAAGCTTCTCGATGATATACTTGCCCACCATGCCCGCGTGATACGCCGTACCGCACGCAATGATGCCCACCTTGCTGATGTTTCTCACCAGCGCTTCGTCGATGCCGATGTCGCTAAGATCAATCATGCCGTCTTTGCAGCGCGACATCAGCGTATCGGCCATCACGCGCGGTTCCTCATGAATCTCCTTGATCATGAAATGCTCATAGCCGCCCTTTTCGGCCTGCGCCGCATCCCAATCCACATGGTAAATATCACGATTCACGGTTTGGCCGTATTCGTCGTATATGATGACGCTTTCGCGCTCCAACACCGCGATCTCCTTGTCTTCCAGGAAAATGACGTCGCGCGTGTACTCGATCAGCGCGGGGATGTCCGAGGCGATCATGTTCTCACCGCTGCCGATGCCCACCACAAGCGGGCTGTCTTTGCGTGCCGCAATAATCATGTCCGGATGCTTTTCCGATACCACACCGAGCGCGTACGAGCCCTCGAGGTGTGATATCGCCTCCTGCACGGCCGCCAGCAAATCACTCTTGTAAAAATGGTTGATCAGGTGCGCAACAACCTCTGTGTCTGTCTCCGAAACAAACACATTGCCCTGCTCCTGCAGCCACTTTTTCAGTTTGACATAGTTTTCGATGATACCGTTATGCACCACGGCAATGTCGCCCGCGCAATTGGTATGGGGATGTGAATTTTCAAAGGACGGCTCGCCATGTGTCGCCCAGCGCGTATGCCCAATACCCACCGCATTCGGCGCGTTGCAGCCTTCCATCAGGCTGCGCAGCGCGCTGAGCCGCCCCTTTGATTTATGCACTTTCATTTCGCCGTCGCACACAATCGCGACGCCGGCGCTGTCGTATCCTCTGTATTCGAGCTTGCTGAGTCCATTCAGCAGCATGGGAACAACGTCTTTACCGCCCACATAGCCAACAATTCCGCACATATTAAATGCCTCCTGATGATGGCCCCAATGGCATCATCGTCATTGAGGCAAATTACGCGAGACGGCTTTCGATGAGCTTCACCATGTTAACCGCCTGGCGTTCAATTTCTTTTTGATCCGGTCCTTCTATCATCACGCGAACGAGCGGCTCAGTGCCCGAAGGACGGATTAGCACACGGCCTTTTCCCGCAAAAAGCTTCTCAAGCGCGTCAATCTGCTTTTTGATCTGCTCGTCTTCCATGATATGCTCTTTGTATTCATCTTTTACATGCGCGTTCACCAACACCTGCGGCAGTATGTCCACCGTGTCCGCCAGCTTAGAGAGCGGCTTGCCGCTGCGCATCAGAATCGATGCAAGCTGTATGCCCGTCAGTATCCCGTCGCCCGTTGAGTTGTGTTCGAGGAAGATGATATGGCCGGACTGTTCCCCACCGAGTGTGTAGCCATTTCTTTGCATCTCTTCAAGCACGTACCGGTCGCCCACGCGCGTCTTAACCGTTTTGATATCCGCTTCTTTCATTGCGATATCCAGCCCAAGGTTGCTCATCACGGTGCATACCAGCGTATTGTTCTTGAGCAGCCCGCGCTGTTTCAAATCAATCGCGCAAACGGCCATAATCTGATCGCCATCCACCACCACACCATGCTCATCAACCGCAATCAGCCTGTCAGCATCGCCATCAAAAGCCAGCCCCATATCGGCCCCGAGCTCCGCGACGAGCTGTGTGAGCTTGGCGGGGTGTGTCGAGCCGCAGTTGTCGTTAATATTGATGCCGTCCGGTGTGTTGTAATACGGCACCACGTTTGCGCCGAGCTCGCTGAACGCGCGCGGTGCCAGTGCAGAAGCCGCACCATGCGCACAATCCAGCACAATTTTAAGCCCGCGAAGGCTTGTATCCGTTGAGCCGATCAAGAATTCCTTGTATTCCGTCACCGCGTTGACCGCTTTCACACGGCGGCCCACGTCAATGCCTGTTTTCAGCGGTATCTCTTCGCTGCCGCTTAAAATTATGCCCTCAATGCGGTCTTCCACCTCATCGGGCAGCTTTTTGCCTTGTGAGTCGAAGAACTTGATGCCGTTGTATTCCGCAGCGTTGTGCGAAGCCGAAATCACGATGCCCGCATCCGCGCCATAGTTGCGTGTCAGATAAGCGATGCCTGATGTCGGGATCACACCCGCCACCAGCGCCTCGGCCCCCACCGAGCAGATGCCCGCCACCAGTGCGGCTTCCAGCATTTCGCCTGATATCCGCGTATCGCGGCCTATCAGTATGCGCGCCTTGTGCACTTCGCTCGTCAGTACAGACGCGCCCGCCTGCCCCAGCTTAAATGCCAGTTCACATGACAACTTTTCGTTTGCAATGCCTCTGACTCCGTCCGTTCCAAACAGTCTCGCCATAGTTCCTCCATGCTGCGAACCTTTTGTATTATAGTCCGCTTGATACCAATATGCAAATTGGTATAGTCCTATTTGTGTTCTCTTAAATAACTCAGCGCCGAGTAAACAGCCACCGCGCCGTCTGCCGCCGCCGTTACCACCTGCCGAAGCGGCTTTGCCACAATATCGCCTGCCGCAAAAACCCCCGGCAGGCTCGTGTGCATCGCATCATCCGTGATGATATATCCAAAACCATCTGTTTTAACAAGCTCTCTCACATCGTCGCTGTGCGGCACAATGCCAACGGCCACAAACACGCCGGACACAGCCAGCGTTCTTAATTCCTGCGTCTTGTTGTTTCGCACACGCACGCCCGTCACAACAGCGTCGCCTTCAATCGCATCCACCTCGCTGTTCCAAACGAACTCAATTTTCTCGTTTTTCAGCGCGGCATGCTGCAGCACCCGCTGCGCGCGCAGTTCATCACGGCGGTGCACAACATACACGTGGCTGGCGAAATTCGCCAGATACAGCGCATCCTCAATCGCGGTATCTCCGCCGCCAATCACGGCCACCTGCTTTTGCTTGAAAAACGCGCCGTCACATGTGGCGCAATACGACACACCGGAGCCCGAAAGCCGTCTTTCGCTTTGCAGCCCCAGCGTTTTGTATGAAGCGCCCATGGCCAGAATCACTGATTTTGCACTGTAAATCCTGTCTGCCGTGATCACCTTTTTCTCTTCGCCCTCAATGTCAAAGCCTGTCACTTCCGTCGTTTCAATCACAGCGCCATGGCGCTCAGCCTGCTCTTTAAATTTAAAGCTCAAATCAAGCCCTTCAATGCCGTCGGGGAAACCCGGGTAATTCTCCACCGCCAGTGTGCGTGTAATTTGCCCGCCCGCAAAAACCTTCTCCAAAATCAGCGCCGATAAGCCTGCGCGCCCGGCATACAAGCCGGCCGTGAGCCCGGCTGGGCCCGCACCGACGATAATCACATCAAACATGCTGTCCCTCCCGGAATTCTGCTTGCGTTATTGCTTGCAAAAGTGCCAAAACAAGCCGGCCCTCTTTAGGAACCGGCCTGATTTGTAATCAGCGTCATTATTCTATCAGTGTATCTGCCGTATGACAAGGAATTCTTATCCACATTTTCGGTGACTTGTCAGAGTTACGGTGTTTGTTCGTTGATCAGCAGCGACAGTTGCTCGAGGCCTTCTTCCAGCTGCACATCCTTTGTCGCGTCCGCTTTCATCTCCACGTTGACATCCGGATAGACACCGTTGCCGTCAATGCTGCGCCCCTTAGGCGTAAAATATTCCGATGATGTGATTTTGAGCCCGCCACCCGTCGATTCAATCGGCACCACAATCTGCACCACGCCTTTGCCGTACGTGCGTGTGCCCACCACTTTTCCCCAATCATAATCCTGTATAGCCCCCGCAAATATCTCGGAAGCCGATGCCGTATTTTGGTTCACCAGCAGCACCATCGGTATCTTTGTACTATTCGCGTCGCTCGTTTTGGTATCACGGTTGCCGTATTTGTCCTCTGTATACACGATTGTGCCTTCGGGCAGCAGCCTATCCAGCATACCGACCACGGTTGACAGATACCCGCCGGGGTTGTTTCGCAAATCAAATATAATGCCTTTTGCGTTCTGCTCTGAGAAATAATCCATACCTTCGTTAAAAAGCGCTTCGCAGTTGCCGCTGAACTGCTTCAATTGCATGTAACCAATACCATCGTCCAGCATTTTATATGCAGCCATATCGAGCTCGACTGATTTGCGCTCCATCGTAAACTCTAGCACGTCTTCGCCGCGTTTCACGCCGATGGTGATGGGCGTACCATCATCGCCGATGCACTTGACGCGAATTTCCTGCAGTGTATTCTTGGTAACATCCTCCCCATTAACGGAGACAATGAGATCACCCACCTCAATGCCCGCCTCCTTCGCCGCGGAGCCATCAAGAAAATACGACACGACCGCGAGGCCGGTTACATCGTCGATACCGATCCCCATACCCACGCCATAATACTCTCCCGACGAGTTCTGCTGAAACGACTTGAATTCTTCGGGCGTGTAATAAACGCTGTACGGGTCACCGAGAGACGCCACCATCGCCTTGAGGCCCGCATACTGCACGTCCTCCATATTAAAATCGCGCAGGTATTTATCCTGAATCTCCTGCTCCACGCGCAAGAACTCCTTCAGCGGAAGCTCTCCGTCTTTACCGGTTTCATAGCCGGCCCTCGTAATAAAATACGTCGTCAGCACCGACACAATGCATACCATAATTGCGAGCAGCAAGGCTTGCGTCTTTCTCATATCCATCCTCCAAAAAGCACTACTCATATAAATATGTCGGTTGGGGCGTCTGTTATTCGCCCATACCAATATAAACAAAAAGCCTTCCTTGGCGCATTGCGCAAAAGAAGGCCATCTCTTTTAGCAATTAATGCGCTTTTTTGTACGCATAATTGACGCAAGCCTGATGCCTTGGGCATTCCTTACTTGTTTCGTGCACCTTTGAATCATTAAAGTGGATGCAAAAATGTCCGGGGAAGTTGTTGTCCTTAACCGGGTCCACCATGTGCGGCATACCGTGCTGCGATGCCGCGTACGTGACACTGCCGATCGTCACCCAAATCGGGCGCCTGTCCCAAGACCATTTGCCGCCGAAGCATTCCTTCATGATGGCGGTGTCCTTTGCCGTACACGGTTCACTGTCTGCATGATACCAGCCGCCAAAACGAATCACCCAAAACTGACGGCCTGATTTGACATCCGTAACCAGAGCTTTGGTTCCTTTTTTAAATACCTTGGCAATGTCCTCCCAGGTGGAGAGTTTCACCTCTCCCGTAATACCGAATAATTCGGCTGTCGTGGTGGAAATATCGTTATCGCCGAAAAGCAGATCGTATGTTTCCGCGCCGATAATGCCGTCAGCGGCAAGTCCCGCCTTTTTCTGAAACGCCTTAACAGCTCCCTCCGTCACATCGCCGAAATACCCGGTCGCCGGCGCAAGAAGAAAATTTCGTTTGCGCAGCTGCTGCTGAACGTTTCTGACCTCGGCACCTTCCATGCCGAGCTTTATCATATTGCTGGCCGTTTTTGATTTGCTCAGCTTTACAAAATCCTTATGCACATAGCCCGCTTGAACGCTTGTCCCGTCTTCGCCAGGCACCTCAACAAAATACCAGTCCCCCGAGATATTCTTAACCGTGACACCCGTTCCCTCATTCAGCTCTGCCACGGCGTTGCTGTACGCTCCCGGATTCTGCCGCAGCTTTAAACCGCCTTCCAGCACATGCGCCACCATATAATCCGTGGACGGTAAAAACACATATTCCGCGCTGATATAGCCGCGGTAGTTGCCGTAAATAATGCGGTACCAGCCTTCAACCTCTTCACAGAAAACGCCGATACGCGCCCCCTGCTCAAGCTTCATCACCACGGGCGAATCAGTTGAGGGACGCATGCGCATATTCACCTCGTCATTAATCACCGTGGCATCCTCAAAATAAGGCATCGCCTCAGCCTGTGTGACAGGCGCAAATAACGCTGCGCAAATGATCGTGATGAAAAAAATGAAGACAGTTTTTTTCATTAAAAAACCTCAAATCAACTTTTTATGTATTATACACCCGCGATATTTTTATGTCAAAAACCGCTGTTTCAACCGCCTCGGTGTAATTTATGCACTTGGTGAGATCGCCTCAATGTGTTAAAATGGATCAAGACGCGTGAAAGGGAATCATCCTATGATTATTGTCAGGGCACAACGGAACGGCGAGGTTTTCTATGCGGCAAAAGAAGGCAGCGCACTAAAGCGGCTGTCTGAAGCGCCGTTTGAACGCTATGCCTTTACCGGCGAAACGCTCGCGCTGAGTGATGTAAAGCTGCTTGTTCCTTGTGAGCCCACAAAAATCGTCGCGGTGGGCCTTAATTACGCGCAGCACGCTGCCGAACTTAAAAGCCAGCTGACGGGCAGCCCCGTGCTATTTCTAAAGCCCTTAACAGCGCTGATTGCTCACGGCGAAACCATTGTCTACCCCGCCGTCTGTGAGCGCGTAGATTATGAGGCGGAGCTGGCCGTGGTTATCGGCAAACGATGCAAAAACATAACGCCGCTTGAAGCGCAAAGCTGTATTTTTGGATACACCGCGCTCAACGATGTGACGGCACGCGATTTGCAAGCACGCGACGGACAATGGACGCGCGCCAAATCCTTCGATACGTTCTGCCCTATCGGGCCTTTTATCGATACGCAATACAATCCGGCAGGCAAACGCATACAAAGCTATCTAAACGGCGAACTCAAGCAAAACAGCACCTTTGATGATATGCTATTTGATGTTCCGACCATATTAAGCTTCATCAGCACGTGTATGACGCTGCTGCCCGGCGACATCATCGCAACGGGAACACCGCAGGGCATCGGCCCGATGCAGCGCGGCGATACCATAGAGGTGCGCATTGAAGGACTGGATACGCTGAAGAACAGCGTGAAGTAATTTTGGAGGGACTGTTATGTACCAATCCAAACTTGAAACGGATGACTTAGACAGGCTTTATGCCGCCGTACTGACTCTGAAAACACCCGAAGAATGCTATATGTTTTTTGAGGATCTCGGCACGATTTCGGAACTGACATCTATGGCGCAGCGCTTTAAGGTGGCGGAATTGTTAAGCGATAAGCACACCTGCCACGATATTTCCGAGAAAACGGGTGCCAGCACAGCCACCATCAGCCGCGTGAACCGCTGCCTCAATTACGGCACGGGCGGCTACCGGCTGGCCATCAGCAGACTAAAAGCAAAGCAGGAGGATTGATGGATCTCAACAGTTTAAATGCCCCTCAGCGTGAGGCTGTGGCCACCACGGAGGGCGCAGTGCTCGTGCTTGCGGGCGCAGGCAGCGGCAAAACCCGCGTACTGACCACGCGCGCCGCTTATCTGATTGAAAAGGGCGTATCACCCTTTCATATTCTCGCGCTGACGTTTACCAACAAAGCCGCAGCCGAGATGAAATCGCGCATTGCGGCGCTCATCCCCGAATCAGATGACATGTGGGTGATGACGTTTCACGCGCTGTGTGCGCGCCTGCTGCGCATTGAAGGCGACGTTCTCGGGTATTCAAACAGCTTCACAATCTACGATGCCAGCGATGTGATGAGCGTTATCAAAGACATATTAAAAGAGCTTGATGTGAGCAAGGAGGCGGTTGAACCGCGTACCGTGCGCTCTATGATCAGCCGCGCGAAAAACGCAGGTGTCAGCCCGGCGCGCTTCAAAGAGACGTACGGAGACGGTGATGCCGTAAAATACTCGGCATGGGTCTACGCGCGTTATGAAGACAGGCTGCGCGCCGATAACGCGATGGATTTTGACGACCTGCTCTTAAAAACACTGCTGCTATTTGAAGAATACCCGGATGTTCTCGAAAAATACCGCCGCCGGTTTCGTTATATCATGGTAGACGAATACCAGGATACGAATTCGGTACAGTACAACATCGTGCTGCTGCTCGCCAAGGCCAGTGGCAACATCTTTGTGGTGGGCGACGATGACCAGTCGATTTACGGCTGGCGCGGCGCGGATATCAGCAACATCCTCGGCTTCGAAAAGGACTTTCCGGGTGCACGCGTCATACGGCTCGAGCAAAATTACCGCTCGCACCAGGGCATACTCGACGCCGCCAACGGCGTGATTCGTCACAACAGCGGCCGAATGGGCAAAGAGCTGTGGTCCAGTAACAAAACGGGCCAAAAGCCGCTCGAATTCGAAGCAGAAAGCGACCTTGAGGAAGCGCAGTTTGTGGCCGAAAAGGTGGCCAGCCTGTTGCGGGAGGGCAAATACACCGCCAGCGATATTGCCGTGCTTTACCGCGTGAACAGCCAGTCGCGCGTGCTGGAAAACAAGCTCAAAGAACGTGGCGTGCCTTATGTGATATACGGCGGGCAAAGCTTTTACGAGCGCAAGGAAATCAAGGATCTGCTCGCGTACTTGAATCTGCTGTGCAATCCCGATGCCGACCTTTGCTTTATGCGTGCCATCGGTGTGCCCAAGCGGGGTATCGGCGATGTGTCTGTGGGTAAACTATATGCGGCGGCGCAGTCTCAGCACCGGTCGCTTTACAGCCTTTGCACCGCGCCCGAAGGCGTTTCCAAAAAGGCAGCCGAATCGTTGATCGATTTTTGCGGCATGCTCGAAGACATCCGCGCCGAGATGAACTCTTTAAGCGTGCTTCAGATTGTGGAGCGCGTGTTTGAAGATTCGGGGCTGCGTGCAATGATGCTCAGCGACACCACGCCCGAGGGCCGTATGCGCCTGCTTAACGTGGAAGAATTCTTCAAGAGTGTGGCGGATTTTCAGCGCGATATGCCGTCGCCGCACACATTGGCCGCGTTTTTGGAACGCAGCGCGTTGATTTCGGATGTGGATGCCGTAGGTGATGAAGACGACAAGATCATGCTGATGACGCTGCATAGTGCCAAGGGGCTTGAGTTTCCGGTTGTGTTCATCGTCGGTATGCAGGAGGGGCTACTGCCCCATCAAATCAGCCTGATGGACGGCGATGTGGAAGAAGAGCGGCGGCTTTGTTATGTGGGCATGACGCGCGCAAAAAAGAGGCTGTATCTCATATGGAGCACCACGCGTTATGTGCGCATGGGCGCGAATTTTGAACGGATGCCTTGCAAACGCTCGCGCTTTCTGGATGAGATTCCGGACGGATGCATGGAGCCTGCCGGTGTTAAACGCCAGCCCGCACCATACATTTCGCACGAGCCGGCCAGCCAAAGCCCGTACTCGTTTGCGGCGCAAGGCCGTGTGAGCATGGCGACGGGCGTGCCCGATCTGAACAAGAAAGCGGCTCACGCACCGGCTATGTTTTCGGCGGGGACGCTCGTTTCTCACCCAAAATTCGGCCGCGGTCAAATTGTTTCAACCAACGGCGAGGGTGAAGAGAAGATTGCCGTGGTGCGGTTTGATACCGCGGGAGAAAAGAAAATGTTTGTAGCGTTCGCGCCGCTGGAAATACTTTAAGGTATGCTTATGAACGATGCAATCAAGCAGATTGATACGCTGATAGAAAAGCTCAACGAGCACATCGTGCGCTATTACACGCTCGACGACCCGTCAGTGAGCGATGCCGAGTACGACGCGCTGTACGACGAGCTGGAGAAGCTCGAGCAACAGTCGGGCTATGTGCGTGCCGATTCGCCCACACGGCGCATCGGCGGCGATGTATTCTCTGGGTTTGAAAAACAGGCGCATCTCGCGCCGCTTTACAGCCTTGATAAGGTGCGCAGCGAAGAAGAACTGCTGGCATGGGAAGCGCGGGCGCGCAAGTTTTCTGCCGAGCTTTTTGACTATGTGGTTGAATACAAGTTCGACGGCTTAACCGTGAATCTGCGCTATGATGACGGGCAGCTCGTTTCCGCCGCCACACGCGGCGACGGCAGCGTCGGCGAGGTCATTACAAAGCAGGTGATGACGATTAAAACGGTGCCGCTGTCCATTCCGTACAAGGGACGGCTTGAGGTGCAGGGCGAAGGCATTATGCGCCTCTCGGCGCTAAAAAAATACAACGAATCGGCGGATGAGCCGCTTAAAAACGCGCGTAACGCGGCAGCGGGTGCGCTGAGAAACCTCGACCCCGCCGAAACAGCGCGGCGAAACCTGAGCCTGATCTGCTACAGCGTCGGCTATATTGAGAATGCGCCGTTCGACACACACTCACAGATGCTTGATTTCCTGCGAGATAACCACTTTCCGGTCAGCGCCTTCACGCAAAAGGCTGACAGTATAGCCGAAATCATCACGATAGTGAACAAAGCCGAACAAGCCCGCTCATCATTAGACTATCTGATCGACGGAGCAGTCATTAAAATCAACAGCTATGCGGTTAGGGAACAGCTTGGTTTTACACAGAAGTTCCCGCGCTGGGCCGTCGCTTATAAATTCGCCGCGGACGAAAAAACAACAACGCTGCTGGACGTTATTTGGCAGGTTGGGCGCACGGGCAAAATCACACCGGGGGCCGTGCTGGAGCCAGTGGATATCGGCGGTGTATCGGTATCGCGCGCGACGCTGAACAACATCGGCGACATACAAAGAAAGAAGCTCAAGAAAAATGCGCGCGTGTTCATCCGCCGTTCGGGTGATGTAATCCCCGAGATACTCGGTGTGGCAGAATACACCGCCGATTCCGAGGATATTATTGTGCCTGATTTTTGTCCCGCCTGCGGTCATCCGCTGGTGGAGAGAGGCGCGCATCTGTTCTGCGAAAACCCGCTCGTCTGCCGCCCGCAGCTCACGCGCGCCGTTGCCCATTTCGCCTCACGCGATGCGATGAACATTGAAACGTTCTCCGACAAAACAGCGGAGGCGTTTTATGACCATTTGGGGCTCAGCGACGTATCCGATCTTTATTATCTTGACTATGAACAGATCAAAAAGCTGCCTGGTTTCGGCCCGAAAAAGGCAGATAACCTCAAAATCGCCATTGAAAAGAGCAAATCAAGGCCGCTCGGCAGCTTTATTTACGCGCTCGGCATACCGGGCATCGGCGCAAAAACGGGCAAGGATCTGGCCGCCAAATATCAAAATATCAGCGCATTGATGCAGGCCGATGCAGCCGGTCTCTTATCCATCGACGGTATCGGCGACACACTCGCACAAAACATTGTGGATTTCTTCGCCGACAGCCGTGTTCGCGGCATTATTACGCGTATGCTTGAAGCGGGTGTCTCTCCCGTTTTCGAGTCAATCAAAGCAACCGATTCCGCTTTTTCCGGCAAAAAAATCGTGCTCACAGGCACGCTGGAAAGGTACACACGCAACGAAGCGTCTGCCATTATTGAATCGCTCGGCGGAGAGGTGGTATCGTCAGTGAGCAAGAATACGGATTATGTGCTCGCGGGGGAAAGCGCGGGCAGCAAGCTCGACAAAGCGAAAGCACTCGGCATTCATGTGATAGACGAAGACCAATTTGAGACAATGATCAAATAACCGCCTCTATCTTGCATGAATATTACCAACTGTTGATATACAATTCTAAAAATCAAAAGCCATTAATTTTTAACATGGAGGACATGACGTGACCCAAGTCATAAAAAGCAAAGGCTTTGCTTTTCTCCTGCTGGCCTTGCTTGCCTTCTCGGGCCTTGGTCTGGAACTGATTCTAGGGCTGCTTATTGAGCCCCTGCTGTTTGGCAAATCAATGCCGGATTTTACGGTGCTGGAAAATATCCTGCATTGGATACTTATCTGCATTGTTTGGGCTGCGGTTGCGTTCGGCCTGTTGCGCTGCTCTCAAAGCAATGGCCTGAATCCCTTGAGCCAGAAGGAGTCAATCGGCCGGGGCAGATGGCTGATCGCGGCGCTGCTGCTGGCAGTGAGCGTGGCGTTAAGCATATGGGATTGGAATGGATTCAAAATCCTCAAAGAATTTGAATACAACGGCTGGTTGATGTTCATCTTTCAGTATATTTACTATATCGTCGAGACGGTCCTGGTGCTGCTGATTATTATATTCGGCCAGCAAGCCGGAGATTTGTGGTTCAAAAAAAAATGTGTTCCGTGGGGCGGAATACTTGCGGCACTGACCTGGGGGCTCGTTCACAGTCTAACAAAAGGGCAACTAATGATCGGGCTGATTGCCTGCTTTGGCGCACTGCTGTATGGCACTGCCTATCTGGTTGTCAAAAGAAACGTCTATATTGCTTATCCGCTCATTTTGCTCATGTTTGTTTTGTAACGAAAACGCCGGAGCTGAAATTGACGGTTTTGTTATCATCTCATGTTCAAATATGACGATTGAGGTGCCTAGAATATCAGGCCGCCGGAGGCGTTTGATAAGTAGAAGCCTGCGCTGCAAAGCTTCGCTCGCTTATATTGCATACAAAAATGAGAAGCGCACTGCGGGTATGTGCGGTGCCGCGATACAATTGAAAGGAGCTTTTCTATTGCATTCTTATCTATTACCGGGCAGGCCATGGAAAGCCAGCGGTAGCTATTATGATGAAAACGGTCAAGCCTTTGAACTGAACGGCCATTCGCAGGTCACTCAAACCGGGGGCGAATGGGTGCTCAATGCATCTATGGAGGTTATGTTCGAAACACCTGTTCGGTTCAGTAACCGTTACTCAATTCACCTGACAGATGCAGAGCACACGCTGTCATGGACCTCCTTTAATCCCGCGCTTGGGCAGCTCAACGGTACATTCAGTATGATCGGCAACTCTTTCATTTCCATTTATTCTTCAGAAAACGGCGCTTACAGCGGCTCTGAAACTCTCATGCAAATCGACCAAACCACATACCACAATGTCGGTGTCGCGTTTCATAACGGTATACGGATGTCTGCGTGGACAGCGCTTCTCAAATCAGAATAATCGATGAATCAACGATATTTGTCCCATTTTGTCATGTTTTGTTGTTTAATGTGAGGGTCATTTAAAAACCATTTTACGGTATGATTACAGCCGTTTCAGGCATAAAAAAGCTCCCTTATAGTGATTTTGTTATAAGGGAGCCATTGCTTTTCATTGAATTTTCGAACTTTTTTAACCGCAGATGTTGATAATACTCAGTTTTTCATATATCAGAGTGATACCATTGTGTATGTTCTGTTTTGTTACTTATTTTTATATATTGTGATTGCTCTTTACAGCAGCTTTTTGGTCTCTCTGTCTACATTGCCCGAGCCCAGCGTTACCACAATGTCGCCGGGCACCGCGTGCTCGTCAAGGTAAGCGCTGATTTCCTCAAACGTGGCAATGTACTTGCACGCAGCATTCGGGCTGATAGCCGCCACGAGGTCGCGCGCGTGTATCTCACCGCGGTCGATATCACGGCCCGGGTATATATCCGGCACCAGCACCATATCGGCATCGCCGAAGCTAAACGCATATTTGTCTTTAAGCGTTTTGGCTCTTGTATACGAATTGCACTGAAACACAACCCACAGCTTGTTATGCGGGTATTTGGAAGCCGCATTGAGGCAAGCCATAATTTCGCTTGGGTGGTGCGCATAATCGTGAATGACCTTAACGCCGTTTTTTTCTCCGATGTGTTCAAACCGTCGTCCCGCCAGATGATACCGAATGAGTGCCTTGGCTGCGTCTTGCGGGCTGATGCCAAAAACCTCACTGCACACCGTGATTGCGGCGAGCGCGTTGGCCATGTTATGCTGCCCCACCACACTGAGCTGAACGCGCGCCGTTCCCTTGGGCGAAACCACGTCGAAAGCGGGACAGCCCATGTCATCGTATACGTCGTTCTTTGCCATATAGTCTGCGTTCTCAAAGCCGTACGTCACCACGCTGCGCCCGCAGCTTTTCGCCACATTCATCACCAGCGGGTCATGCACGTTGGCAAACAGCACACCGCTTGGCGGCAGCAGCGAAACAAACGACGCAAACGTCGCAGCAATTTCATCAATGTTTTTGTAATAGTCAAGATGATCGTCATCAATATTATTAATCAGTATATGGGTGGGTGCCAGCTTTAAAAAGCTGCGCACGTATTCACATGCTTCCGTAAGAAAAGCCGGGTAATCGCCGACGGCCACACCGCTGCCCAAAAAATCAACCATGCCGCCTACATGAACGGTTAAGTTCACCGCACATTCTCGCAGTATCAACGCGCACATCGACGTGATGGTGGTTTTGCCATGGCAGCCCGCAATGCCGATCACCGTTTCAAACTGACGGCTGATCTGGCCCAGAAGCTCTGCCCGCTCCAGCATAGGAAGGCCTAATTCCTTCGCTTTATCAAATTCAACATTGCCGGGCTTAATGGCAGCTGAATAAATCACGAGCGAAGCGTCAGCCAAATTTTTCGCATTATGACCAATCACAAACGGAACATTTTCACTTTCCAGCTTTTTTGCAAACACCGATTCGACAATATCAGACCCTTGAGATTTATAGCCTAAGTTTTTGAGAATGATAGCAAGGCCGCTCATGCTGCATCCGCCGATTCCGATAAAATGAACAACTTTTCCCTTATAATCCTGCAATGAAACCATAAACACCTCTTTATGTGATATACTGTTCAGCCGTATATCACTGCATTATACTCCAAACATCGCGCGAATATCAATAAAAAAAGCAGCTGCTATTTAAAAATTGAGAAAGAGGCTCTATAATTGAAGAAGAAGTTTATAAAGGAGAACGCTCTATGGACAAGGCAGACAGAAAAACGCGCCTCGCCGTGGTTGCGGCAATGCTCACGCGCGAACCAGGCAAAACATTTTCATTAAAAGTATTTTGCGATATGTTCGGCGCGGCGAAATCAACAATGAGCGAAGACATTGCCATTTTAAAAAACCTTTTTAAATCATACGGTCAGGGCGACATTGAGGTAACGCTTGGCGCAGGCGGCGGCGTACGTTTTGTGCCCGTGGTGTCTGCTTCGCATCGGGAAGCCGTGCTGGGTGATATAGCCGAAAAACTTTCCGACCCCACACGCATATTACCGGGCGGTTATATCTATACCGTTGATATTTTTTCAAACCCCAAATACATCACACCGATGGCCGAGATATTGGCCGGTATGTTCATCAAAACAAATCCTGATTTTGTGGCAACCGTGGAAACCAAAGGTGTTGGCCTTGCCCTTTTTGTCGCGCGTGCCCTTTCTAAGCCATTGGTTATTGCACGGCGCGATTTGCGCATTACCGAAGGGTCTGTGGTCACGATCAATTATTTAACCGGGTCGTCACGCCGGATGATGACGATGTCGTTATCCAAGCGGGCCGTTGCTCCGGGGCAAAAGGCATTGCTTATTGATGATTTTATCGCTGGAGGCGGCACCGTTCACGCTCTTTTTGAAATGATGAAGGAATTCTCCATCACAGTGGTTGGGTGCGGTGCCGGTATTGTCACGCGCACACCCGAAAAGAAGCAGATCGATAATTTTAAAGCGCTGTTGATGCTGGAAAGCGTTGATGCCTCGGCAGAGAAAATTGTCATCAAACCTATCTAGAACGTGCTGTGAGAATTTTATCATTGACTTTTTTTGTCGAAAAAATCAAAACTCGTGGCGAAAAGTGTATAATCAGCTAAACCGCACTATGCCGAATGTGTGATATGGGGGATGGCGAAATGTATTTTTTTGAGCGGGTTTTTTTCAGTGTGTTAAAAAAGCAGCACCAACTCGTACTGGAGAAGATAGACCCGGCTGATCGGGATGAATCGAAAGAAAGCTTTAAAAATTCCTTCAGCGACCAAGCACTAAGTGATATCGCCTTGAGATGCTGCACTGATGTACCCGAAGACACGGCCAATACAGCCTTTTCCACGGTTCTGAATGAAAAAGCGTATACCATCTCGCTCGTCGGCCGTTTTGAGAGCGTTTTTATTTTTTTGGCAGAAGAACTATCCGATATCACACAGCTACCCAAAGCTTCAAACTTCTTAGATGCCTGTAACATTATGACAAGAGGCGTGTTTTTTTGGCGCATAAAAGACACCGATATTCGTCTTGCCTATGCCAACTCATCATATTACCAGCAATCAGGGCTGTCAGGCCGATGCCTGCACAAGTCGCTGGATGATATTTTCAGCCCCAAAAAAGCAACACTTATCCGTTCCCAGATTGAACGGTGCTTGCATTCAGAAGGTGCCGTTTCTTATTTGAGCAAGTTTAATAAAAAGCTTTTTGGCATCACGCTTTATCCGCAATTTAAAAATGGCCGTGTTTTCCGTATTCTGGGCGTGAGTACGGATATCACAAAAGCACTCGACAAGTTTATACAAACAGAACAGATGAAAGAATCGGCCTCTCAATATGAGATGATGCTGCAGGAGTGTGTTCGCTATGAGCGAATCTTGTCTCAATCCGCAAGAGAATTCTTAGATACAGGCCTGTTTGGATTTAACGATTGTATTGAGAAATTGGTCATAAATCTCGGCCAGCTCTATGATGCCGATTGGGCCTTCGCATGCAAAGATCGCGGCGCGCTATGCGGCATCAGCAGCCAGTGGATGGCAAGCGCCGAAGCAGACCGGGACCGGCTCTTCAATATTTCGGGCAACCATGATTTTTACAAATGGGTAACGCATATTCGCGCCGGACGTCTCATCGTTGCCAATGATATCCATTCCGAATTGCCGGGACTTTACAACGCGCTGAAAGGAGCCGGCAGCCCGGATGTTCGCTCATTTATCGCCGTTCCCGTGCTTAGAGCCGACGAGTTTTGGGGCATGCTTTGCGTCGCTTCTTTCCGCCAAAAGCGCATTTGGAGTGCCAAAGAAATCGGGGGTCTCAAAACCGCCGCAGAAATCATTATGAGCGCCTATCTTCGAACGAAAACGGAAAAACAGCTGAGCGAATCGAACCGCGTTTTGGCCGAGTACGATGAATGCTTGCAAGATATTCTATCGGTTCAGGAATCACTCTGCGCAGTGTCAAGGCGTTTTCTGACCGCCGATACAAAAGAGTTCTCCGGGTGTGTCAGCAACATGCTTGGCGTGCTGAGCGAGCTGACGGAAATTGATCACGCATCCATCATCGCAATCAACGGCGACATTCCCCAATGCTTTGCCTGGCATAAGAAAGGCATGTCATTTCAATCGTACAAGCATAGAACACTCGGTTTTGATGTATCCGCTTGGGTCAGTTATCTGGGTGATTCAGACCATATTGCCCTTGATGATTTTTCTTCAGAACTGTACTCACTTCCATCATTTGTGCTTGAGCATTTTCTGGACACAGGCATTAAGTCGTTACTGATTGTTCCCATACGCAGCGGAAACACAATCATTGCGGTTTTATCGCTGGCTAAGGTGCTGGGTGTCTGCCGTTGGGATAATACCCCAATTCATGCCGCACAGCAATTCGGCAGCGTTTTTCTCGACGCGTATTTGAAACACTTAAGACAGCTTCAATTGATCAATGAATCGAAGTACGACATCGACTATGCAAGGGAAACGCTGACACAAGCCACGCTGATTAAGCATGCTGCCGAATCTGCACAGCTGCTGATCGATTCGACTTCAGAGAACCTTTTCTGCGCATACCGCACGGTATGCGAATCCATTGCGCGGCATTTTCCCATTTATTCCATTAATCTCACTCGGTACAGTCAGGATGCCAGCAAGTCTCATGTTATTTTTAAATGGCATGAGAAAGGAGATGTTTCATCAGTCAATCAGTCCGATGGTGATAAATATGTGGTCTTAAGCATTCCTGTATACTATCGCGATGCTGTTTGGGGCTGCCTGCTCGTCAACATCGCTTACCAGTCACCGTCCGACGGGTTTATTCGTATATTGGAGATGATATCACAGGGCTTTGCGCGCGCTTATATGCGTATTTACCCAGACAAAAAGGAATCGGCTATACACGCAAAGCACGCTGTTCCCCTGTCTTCACACTCATTTAGCTCACATTGCACCCATTCGCCTGTCATGTTATAATTCTATCGCGGAGGCAGTGGTATGATACAAAAGTGGGCTTTGATAACAGGCGCATCGTCGGGAATCGGCAGGGCGTTGGCGCTGCGGTTTGCAAAGGAAGGCTGGCAGCTGGTGCTGGTGGCCACAGATCTTACCAAGCTTTCGGCATTGTCTGAAGCCATCGAAGAAACCCATCATGTCCGTCCCGTTGTCATTCAAAAGGATCTGCTGGATTACGATGCACCACGCCAGATTTTCGACCAACTCTCGGCCCAAGGCATCCGCATTGATGTATTGGTTAACAACGCCGGTATCGGCGCCTGCGGCCTTTTTCAAAACATCTCGGACGATAAACACGCGCAAATTATCAGCTTAAATATTTGCGCCTTGACGTCGCTCTCAAAGATTGCCGTCAGCCAAATGCGTCAACACGGCGGCGGAAAAATTCTTAACGTCGCGTCAACCGGTGCCTACCAGCCCGGTCCGTACATCGCCGTTTATTATGCCACAAAAGCCTATGTCCTGTCTTTGACTCAGGCACTGCGCAAAGAGCTGAAACAGTCTGGAATCGTTGTGAGCGCCTTGTGCCCCGGCTCTACCTCAACGGCATTTTCCGCGCGCGCGGGCAAGGCGGATATAAAAGGCGCGATGTCAGCGCAAAGGGTGGCGGATGCCGCATACAAAGGGCTTGTCAACGGACGTGCCGTCATCATTCCGGGCACTGCCAACAAAGTGCTTGTTTTGTTCTCTAAGCTGCTTCCCGGCAGCCTCAGCGCCGCAATCGTCCACCGCATACAAAAAAAGCTGACTGAATCGTTTTAACCGCATTCATGTAACCATTATGTAACATTTTCGTAATAAATTCTTGCAAATCGATTTCGTTTCATATAAAATAGGAAAAAAGACAGAGAGGTTCATTATGAAAAGACGGCGATACAGACGAATCTCAAAACCGAAAAGATTCATTAATCATATATTTGATACATTTCTTCGTTTAAATAAACGAACGCGTTATATCCTTCTTGGCGGTGTCTGCTTGCTGCTGGCTGTTGTTATTGTTGTCGTATCGCTGCCGCATAATACCGCCGCGCTTTCGCCCCATAACACCGATGAAGCCTTGGCTGCTGCGGGCGATATCATTCCGACGCAGACACCGGTGCCCACACCGACGCCACCGCCCGCCCCCACACCCACGCCTGACCCGACGCTGCAGCGCGGAGACGAAAACGAGCGGGTACTGGAGCTGCAAAACCGGCTGATGGCGCTCAACTACTTAGATATCGACGAAGCAACACAGCTTTATGGCCCGGCCACACAGCATGCCGTGGCTATCTTCCAGCGGCAGCATGGCCTGCAGCAGGATGGCATCGCGGGCCCGGATACACTTTTGAAGATATTTGCCGATGATGCGCAAACATATATGCTGCTTGAAGGCACCAAGGGTGACGATGTGGACAGCCTGCAAAGGCAGCTGATTGACCTTGGCTATTTGAAGAAGGCCACCGGCTTTTACGGGTCTGAAACGGTGGAGGCGGTTAAAGAATTTCAGTCGCGCAACAGTCTCGCAGCCGACGGCAAGACCGGCCCGCAAACACTCGATGTGATTTACTCGCCGAACGCCAAACCCAGCAAGGATAAAGTGAACGCCGAAAAGCGACGCGCCAATATCAAGGAAATGATCAATGTGGCCAAAAAACAGCTTGGCGACCCGTACCGCAGCGGCCATGAAGGCCCCAATTCGTTTGACTGCTCCGGCCTCGTGTATTACTGCCTGAAGGAGGCGGGTTCCTCTCGCGGACGCTACAATGCCGCAGGGTATTCACAAGTTTCCGATTGGGAAAAAATCACCTCAATGAATGACCTGCAAAAAGGCGATCTGCTGTTTTTCAGCACGAACGGTAAAAAAGTAGGGCATACCGGTATTTATATCGGTAGCGGGCAAATGATTGATGCGTCGTCTTCAAACGGTAAAGTTGTAAAGCGTTCTTGTGTGACTCCATTTTGGAAAAGAAACTTCGTTTGCGCACGGCGGCCATGGTAAATTCCTTCCTATAATAAACACAAAAGCCGCTTCGTGTTAAAGAACCGACAGCGGCTTTTCTTATTGGTGTGTTTTCCGTATTACAGCGCCTTACAATAGCCAACCAATTCGGCAATGGAGGCTTCATCCGTAAAGTCCACCGTTTTCCCGTAGGTGTCGAGCATCTGGTTTATTTCGTCGTCACGCTCTTTCTCGTCGATCTTGCCGACTTTTTTCACGAGCAGCGACATCATGGCCTTGTGCTTTAGGTTGATGGTCTTATAATCCATTGCGCCGCGCAGGTGAAATATCTTTATCGCGCTTGTGATTTCGGCGGTGAAGTTCTTTTCGATGATGGCGGTGTAATCAGTGAGCTTGGGGTTTGCGAGCCCGACAGTGAACACAACGATGTTCTTGCCTTTCAGCAGACCAAAGTTCTTTGTGATGATGTCGGAGCCGAGGATGCCGCTGGCGTAGAGGCCGCCGCCGAGGATAATGGTTTGATAGGGCGCAAGGGTTTGCGCTTTAATCTTAGACACGTCGAACAAGTCCGCGTTCAGTGCGGAGGCGATCCACTGCGCGTATTTCTTTGTTGACCCGTATATTGTTTTGTAGATGACGACGGTGCTGCTCATGACGGAATCCTCCTGAAGACTTTTGTATATTGTAGCATGTTATGATGTGTGGGGGGAAGTTGGATAGGGCAAACTATTGGGTTCTTAATGAGTTCCCATTCATCACATTAGTTCTCCTCATATGCCTTGTCTATCAATGGTTTTACCTTTTCAAACTCCTCAATTGATTTAAGCACTATTTCCAGATCTCCGGTACCCCAATGACCTATCTTCCTAACATCTTTAGTAAGACCCTCAATTGGCTGTACTTCATCAGGATTCAATCGTAAGTGTAGATATATTTTTGTTTGATATATTTCTGCGCAAATAATGTTTCATGTCTTCTTAAAAGCTACATACAGTTTTAATTGGTTTTCTACAATATCATCACCCAATGATAAAATATAGTTTTTTATATTCTCATACAAATCTTTTAAATGCTGAGGAGCTAATTTATATTGATCGAGAAAAGATTTTTCGACCCCTTTCCCTTTTGCTTCTATACCATCAGTATCATCAATGATCGTTTTCACTATAGGCGCATTAAGATGTTCAAATAATATAAAGTCTTTTCCGAACTTTTTATATCTAACGAGCTTAATATTTCGCTGCATTTGATTAACAGCATGTTCATCAAACTTTGTGAAATCACTTGCAATACAAATTACACATGGTATACTCCAGTCAATCTCGGTTGCTGTCTTTGAGCCCAATGTTTCTAGAACAAGTAGTTTGAAATCCGCTTTATGATCTAGTAACCAATTTAAATAAAACAAACCTTGGTTAATGACATTTTCACTTATACTGCGCTTGTATTCAAAAATTACAGGACAGTTATTTTCATCAATACCCAGACTGTCAATTCGACCATTTGCAATAGAAAATTCGCTTTTCAAAAATTTGACTCCAAAAAAACATTGCATATTTCTTTCAATCAGATTTTGTAATTCTTTTTCAATAGGCACAGTGTTTGATTCAAGTTCTTTAACACCGTTTGTTATCGAGTAAAGCTTGATATTTGCCACTATAGTTATCCTCCTAAATGAAGTCCAAAGCATTGATAAATTGAATATGAACTCAAACGTCACTTGCACATTATATCATTACGCCCATATTATTTCAAATAATGACAACATCCATGCGGACCCCTCCCCCTTCCACAAAACAAAAAACCCGGCTGGATTTCTTCAACCGAGCTTTGAAAAGTGGTCGGGGTGTTCGTAAAGGAACTTAAGCGAAAAAACGATTAAATAAACGTTTTCTAGAGGTCAGTGTAGCAATTAACTAAAAATATCTATGCATTCAATAATATAATATATGATATAATAAGTAAGCATATCTAATATTTATTATCGAGGTTACATTATGTCTTTAATTCAAGTACAACGGGCAACTATTTATGATGTGTTCAAAACTCTTATCGAGCAATCTATAAATACTAGAGAAAAAACATCAGATAAAGATATTCAACAAGCATTGAATCTTTCAATTATTCTGCATTCGGCTTGTTATATAGAAGGTTTTCTTGAATATTCGTTATTAAATGTGCTACAAGAATATAGAAATTTATATAATAAAGTAGACATTTCAGAATTTGAAATAAGAAAACCTATTAATATGTTTTTCAGTAACATGGAGAACTCTATTGAGCGAAATATTTCGCGCAGTAGTGGCTTGGCAAAATATGACGAGAACATGGTCTTATTGCTAAACCAATCAATTATGAATATCGAGAAAGTCAAACCACATATAGAAACAGTCCAAGTTTTGTTTCAATTGCGGAATGTTATTGCCCATGGTAAAGCTATTAGCGGAAAAGCAATTCTAAAAGTATCGCAAATGCTTGAGAATGATAATGAAATTGAAAATGATATTAAAATACTAGAAGAAAAATTTGAAGGTGGCTATAAAAAGGCGGAGTCCTATCTAATTAAAAAGGGATTGGTAATGAATCCATATTTTGAAGAGAAAGAAATAGATAATATTTTCTTGGATGAACTTTTTTCAAATTGTGTGGCTGATCATTTTTGGGACACAACAACAACATTCGTTACGGAATTAGAAAATTTTATTAATGAACAACGAGCTAATTTGGCGTCCATTCCTATAAAAATATCCTAGGTATAGATTATGTTCGTTGGAAAAACAGCCGAACACTGAAGGAATACCACAAAACACTGTGAAGCAAGGCGCTGACACCTTAGCGCGAAATCTGAACGTGCCAGTGGCACATTTGCTTATCCCTCGCTTCGAATCCAGTCACCTAGTGTAAAATAAAAAACAGCCTGATGGCTGTTTTTTTCTGGTCGGGGTGACAGGATTTGAACCTGCGACCTTTTAGTCCCGAACCAAACGCGCTACCAAACTGCGCTACACCCCGAAAATGGAGCCAATGAGCGGGATCGAACCGCTGACCTGCTCATTACGAATGAGCCGCTCTGCCAGCTGAGCTACATTGGCAAGATTGCTTCCTTGACTGCCGACAGTATGTGATTATACCACAAGTGTCTCAGCGTGCCAATACATTTTTTTAAAATATTTGCGGAACTGAATTCTGCCGACGCAGCCCGTTTCCCTCCTATAGTTCAACCGTATCGATGGCATTGCAATGGCCTGTATGGCCATTCTTTTCGCTAATCAAAGCGCTCACAGCAATGAAAAAGGCCCTCCGTTAACTGGAAGGGCCCTTGTGCTTTCTTACATGTTTTCTTCGTATTTCTTAATCGTTGAGGCGCTTGTCCATTCATCAATTATGGTCTGCCATGCATCATCCTGCATTGATGTCAGCAGCGTGTCTTTTATCTCCTGCTTCACATCATCATAAGCAGATGCACCGGCGGGCACATCGCCAACATACTGTATGATATGGTAACCATAATCGGTCGGTACAAGGTCACTCACGTCGCCGATCGCTTTTAAGCCCATCGCCGCTGTTGTGAAGGGTTCCACAAACGTTTTGCCGTCCTTAACAACGAAATACCCCTCTTCCGGCATACCCGTATCGTCATTATAGGTGGTGATGGCATCCGCAAACGTTATACTGCCCGATGTGATTTTTTTGAGCACATCATCCGCTTCACCTTTCACATCCGCCAGAGCCTTCTCCAAAAGATAGTCGGCCTGAGCGTCGTTGCCGGCTTGACGCAGCGTGCTGATTGCGCCAGACCACTCGTCGTCGATTTTAACCAGCACCTGAAGCACCTGCCGCACACCTTCCGGCGCATAATACACAGTCACACCGTTAGCCACATCGCCTTCATATGCCGTTGGATCTTCTTCCATCCGTGTCTTGTCGTTGGCGACACTTTCATCGTACTTCGCTTTCACGTCGGCTTCGGTTGGTGCAATATCGCCCACAAGCTTTTTCTTGGCAGCATCTTCAGCCACTGTCAGCTTATAATAATCAACAAACTCCTGCTTTGTGTAGCCCATTCCCGTGAGAATCTGTGCTTCGTAAGGCTCTTTGGCGGCATCATACTGCTCCTGCGTGTAGCCTTCTCCGAGTTCCGTCTTGATCTGTTCCCCGAAATAGCTCTCAACGTTGGAATCCAGATAATCCTGTGCGGTTTTCTCCGCCTCGGCAGTCTGTTCAGCTGTCAAATCCATATAGCCGTTTTCTTTCAGCTTTTGTTTCATGATTTTCTCATTGATCAGTGATTCAATGATCATGTTTTTCAGGTAGGTGCCGTTTGTCTCATCGTCCTCGGAGATGCCGTATTGAGCGCAGGCATTCGCATATATCGAATGATATTGATCGTAGTAAATGGGTTCCCCGTTCACCTCAGCCACAATCACCTGTTCGGATGCCGAAGCTTCAGGCGATGAGCTTGCCGTTGCCGTTTCTTCTGATTGTTTAACCGCGCATGCGCCAAATAGCATCATCGCTGCCATCAAAATGCCAAGCAAGGCCATTATTTTCTTGTTCAATGGTTTGTCCTCCAGTTGGTTATTCATCTTATTGTTTCATAATCTTTTGACAATAACAATACATCCATATGAACAAATTGTAAATATGCGAATTTGCGCCTCTTTTTTGCCTTTGCGCACATGATTGCGATGGTTATTGTCACCATTTTCTGTTATACTGAATAAAACAATATGTGATGAAAGGTCTATCCGAATTGGAGTCGTTTTTCTCTAAAATAATAAAAAGCTTAACTGACTTTTACAACAATATCGGCGAATACGCCGACGATGTGTTGATCGGCATTTTGAAAATCGTCGGCATCATTGTCGTTGCCCGTATCGTCATCGCTCTGACAAAAAGAGTATCGCGGCGAATATTCAAGCTTAGGTTCGGTCGCAAGCCGCATTCCACACTCGCCAAAAAGGGAGAAACCATTCAAACCCTTGTTGATTCCATCGTCAAATATGCGATTTACTTTTTAGCGGTAATGGGTATACTTGGCGTACTCGGTCTGGATTCCGCGGTCACCTCTATGCTGGCCGCCGCCGGAATCGGCGGCATCGTCATCGCTCTGGGCGCGCAAAGCCTTGTGAAAGACATCGTTTCCGGCATGTTCATGCTGTTTGAGAACCAGCTGACGGTTGGTGAATACATTAAAATCGCTGATCATGAAGGCACTGTTGATTCGGTCACGCTGCGCACCACCACAATTATTAGGCCCACAGGCGAAGCCGTCACCATACCGAACGGCAGCATTAATACTGTGACCAACTTCTCGCGTGGCGGACATCTGGCGGTTATCGATATTCCGGTTTCATACGAAACGGACATAGAAAAAGCAGAAGCTGTAATGCGCGCCGCCGGGCTTGATTATATGGCTGCACATGATAATATACTTGAAGAGCCCCGCGTTCTCGGTATAATAGAATTTGCCGAATCCCGTATGGTGATCAGAATGGTGATACGCGTGAAAGCCCTCACGCACTGGGAGACGGAGCGTGATCTGCGCAAGGCAATAAAAGAAGCATTTGACAAAAATGGTGTGGTGGTTCCGTATCCTCACCGCGTGGTCATCAACGGTTAATGGAGGCTTTTGGTGCAATTTAAGCTTTCTGATGTGGTGCAAATGAAGAAACCGCATCCATGCGGCGAAAACAAGTGGCGGATCATTCGCGTGGGTATGGATGTAAAGATTAAGTGCCTTGGATGCGGGCATATCGTTATGCTCTCTCACGAGGTGTTCGTAAAACGATTAAAAAGGATTTTACCTGATGAGAAATGACGACAACTTGCCGGACGAGCTTGAAGGCTCGCGCATGAAACGCAAATCAGAGAACAAAAAAAGCGAAACGCGGGGCTGGATCATCTCTTTACTCATCGCCTTTTCCATTGCCTTGCTGCTGAGACTTTTTGTTTTTGAATTCATCAGTGTGTCGGGCCCGTCAATGCAGCCGACACTTTATTCCAACGAGTATGTTTTTATGGAGAAAGTGACCTACTGGTTCAGAGAACCGGCGTTTGGCGATGTGGTCATCTGCAAGTATCCCGACAGCACCGCGACATACGTTAAACGCGTGATCGGTGTCGGCGGCGATCTGCTGGAGGTGACGGATGGCACGCTTTACATCAACGGCAAGGCCGACACCACATATTTTTCAGGCTATATTGAAGACTCGCTGCCGCCAACCAAAGTGCCTGAGGGCTGCGTGTTTGTTATGGGCGACAACCGAAATCAATCGATGGATTCACGATTTGATTCGGTGGGGCCGCTTAAAGACAACATGGTGCTTGGCAAAGCGCTGTTTATCATCTGGCCGCTCGATCAGATAAGAGGATTATAAAGTATTTATTGACGGTGGTGGAATTTTTTTAGGGGTTTTGGGGGTTATGAAAAATAGCAGCAGTTTTACTGAGGAGAAGCACGCCGTCACACGCACTGAGCTCAGAGCCGAAGTCAAACGCAACGAGAAACGCGGTTGGTTCATTTCCATGTCCATTGCCGTTACCATTGCGGTATTGCTGAGGCTTTTTGTTTTCGAATTTGTCTGCATCAGCCAAACATCTATGGAGCCCACGCTCTATTCCAACAACTACGTTTTTATGGAGCGTGTGACCTACTGGTTTGCGCAGCCGAGCTTTGGCGATGTGGTCATCTGTAAGTTCCCTGACAGCGAAGCCACGTATGTGAAACGCGTCATCGGCATCGCGGGCGATACGCTTGAGATCAAGGACGGCGTCCTATACATCAACGGCGAGGCCGACAGAACCTACTTCTCGCAGGATACACAAAAAACGTTTCCCAAAACCGTGGTGCCGCAAGGCTGCGTCTTCGTGATGGGCGACAACCGCAACGTGTCGGTGGATTCTCGCGCGGTCGGCCCGCTCAAACTCGAAATGATACTCGGCAAGGCGCTGTTTGTGATCTGGCCGCCGGACAAGATTCACGGGCTTTAAGCATTACCGCTCTTTCTCACCGAGCAGCTTCAGCGGCTCGCTCTTTAAGTTGCCGCGGATGTTCACAAGCGCAATGCCCAGCGCCGCGGGAATCACCCATAATCCAACAAAGGTATTATTCAGGCTGTGATCCATGCTGACGGTAAACGCTTCCGCATCGGTGTCGGCGCTGACCCAGTCGCTGTACATCGTGTCATAGGCCTGCGCGTTGTGCGCCGCCGTCACCTGCTCCGCCGCATAACCTGTGAGATAATAGCTGATCGCACTGCCGATTATGCACGCGGGAATCACGATCACGAGTATGCCGGTCAGCAGTGACGCGATGCATCGCCCTTTGCTCATGCCGAGTGAGCGTTCAATCGCCGTCCTTTTGCGCTGTTTCGTGATGAACAGATGACAGAACAGGATTAATATCAGCAGCGTGATTACCGTACCGGCAACGAGCAGCACGCTCGCCGTGTTCATCATGTCGTCGAGCCCGGCCTTGATTTTGGTATAGCCCTTGTCGTAGAAATTGATGTCGAGCGTGTCAATGTCCTGCTTTTTCCACGCGGACATAAACTCGTCAATGCTTCCATTGGGTATCTCAAAAGATGTCGAATAGCCCATCATGGGGCCCATCGCGGCAATATTATTCTCATCACTGTTTTTGACGGACGCGGCCGGTATGACCACTTCATTTCTCGCTATGTCGTATTCCGATATTTCCGAAGTTTCATCTTTCAGTGTCTGATAGATCCCGACGATTGTATATGTGCTGTCCTCAAAAACCGGGTATATCTCGCCCTTGGCATTCAATATGCTGCCGCCAATAATATGGTGTGGCGGCCACCTGTAATCCGCCACATACAGCGGCAGCTGCAAACCGCCGCCCACGCTCAGATGGTTGTTGGCCGCGAAATTTTGTTCGACCAAGCACACCTTCTCGCCTTTGTCATACTCCTCAGGGCTGATATCGCGCCCCTCAATAATCCACGCGTCGCCGTTATAAAAGGGCATCAGCAATTTTGTGCATCGAGTCGGAACGACCGGAACCGTATACTTGCTCCACTGAACGCTGCCAATCAGATTCAGCCAAGCCATGCCTCTTGGCGTGTCGTAAAAGCCTTCCGTCACCTCATCCCAATTGTCGTCATATGAATCCCATGCTGTAACTGGATCTGTGACCGGGTCACCGTTTTTATCCCGCTGGGTTGTGTAAACGCTTGAGTCCGGCATTAACAAATATCCTTCTTCAAAATCCGGATGGTAGTCCTGCACCAACGACATAATGTAGGTTTTATCCGCATAGAACTTTACGGGCTTGTCATTATGGTGATCGCAAAACCAAATTTCGTCGATATAATCCTTCCAATCGCCGCTGAGCACCTTGTTCACCTTCATGCATATTGGCTCACCGGTCACACAGTCTTCGCGCGGCTGTAATTCGGCAATCATATACCATGTATCAAAAGCCGATTCCCATTGGGGATCCGTGCTCATCACAAAGCCCGGCATGTACGCGCCGTAGCAGGGCCTCTTTTCGGGCTCTATTACATATTCAGCGCCATCAAAATCCAGCACGGACAGAGGGATCATGCCGTCGTAAACCGGCCCTTGATAATAGGTGTAGCTTTTGGTATACGCGTCCCATCTGCGTCCTGTCCGCACACTGGTTCCCCTTTGTTCCACCGTGCCGATGGTCATATAGGCCTTGTCGATTCGGTCAATGTTGTCCCGCGCGCCCGACCACAGCTGAAAACCGAGCATAAAGAAGGTGACAGCGAGTATCAGTAACACCAAAAAGGCCAGCGTTTTGATCGGCGTACGCATAAGCTGACGAAGGCTGTTTTTAATGACCAAGCTCTACCTCTCTTTTTCCCCAAGCAGCCGGAGCGGCTCGCTTTTTAAGTTGCATCGGATGTTCACAAGCGCAATGCCAAGCGCCGCGGGAATCACCCATAATCCAACAAAGGTATTATTCAGGCTGTGATCCATGCTGACGGTAAACGCTTCCGCATCGGTGTCGGCGCTCACCCAGTCGCTGTATGTCGTGTCGTAGGCCTGCTCGGTGTGCGCGGCTGTCATCTTTCCCGCCGCAAAGCCGGTCAGCCCATAGCTAATGGCGCTGCCGATCAGGCAGGCGGGTATCACGATAACGAGTATGCCTGTCAGCAGCGAGGCGATGCACTGCTGCTTGGTCATGCCGAGCGAACGCTCAATCGCTGTTCTCTTCCGCTGTTTCGTTATGAATAGATGGCAGAACAGCACCAATATCAACAGCGTAATCACGCCGCCGGAAACCAGCAGCACGCTTGCTGTGTTCAGCATATCATCCAGCCCGGCCTTGATTTTTGTGTATCCTTTGTCGTAAAAGTTGATTTCGAGCGACGAAATGCCCTGCTGCTCCCACGCCGCCATGTATTCATCGATATGGCCGTTGGGAATTTGAAAAGAGGTTGTATAACCCATCATGGGGCCCATACCGGCGATGTTGTTCTCGTCGCTGTTTTTCACGGAAGCGGACGGAATCACCACTGTGTTCATAAAAATATCGTAATAAGATTTTTCAATTAATGTGGCGGTCAACGTATTGAAGATGCCGACAATCTTATACGTGCTGTCCTCAAAGATCGGGTATATCTCGCCGTTGGCGTTTAATAATTCTTCTTGACCGATACCCCATGGCACCATCCAATATTCTGCAATATACAACGGAAGCCGCAAATTGCCGCCCACGGTCAGGTTGTTATTCACCGCGAAATTTTTCTCGACAATACACACCTTCTCGCCGTTTTCATACTCGTCACGACTGATGTCACGTCCGTCGATGATTCGCGCGTCACCGTCATAAAAGGGCATCAGCAGCTTTGTGTTTCGTGTCGGTATCACCGGAATCGTGAATTTTCTCCATTCGACGCTTTCAATCAGGTTCAGCCAGGATTTTCCTCGCGGTGTGTTGTAAAAGCCTTCGGTCACTTCCTCCCATAGATCGTCCCATGAATCCCACCTAGAGATCAAGCCTGTGATACGCTTTCCGTTTTTGTCGCGCTGGGTTGTGCTGACACCGAACGTCGGTTGAAAGAGTAAATACCCCTCATCAAAATCAAGGTGAAAATCCTGAGCCAAAGACACCACATAGGTTTTATCCGCATAAAGCTGTATCGGCGTATCGTTCCAGTGGTCGCAGAACCAGATATCATCGACATAATCTCCTATATGTCCACAAAGCACACTTTTCACTTTCATGTGAACAGGCTTATCTGTTATACAGTCTTCGTATGGCTGCAATTCGGCAATCAGAAGAGAATTGTCATACAGGTATTCCCAGTCAGGATTGTTGTCCATCGCAAAGCCCGGCATATACGCACCGTAACACGGCCTTTTCTCAGGCTTCAAAATATAATCCGCGCCCTCAATATCGAGCACGGACTCGGGAACCATACCGTCGTAGCCCGGAGCCAAAAAATATGTGTAGCTTATTTTGTCTGCCTCCCATATTTTTTCGGTCGACACGCTGCTTGCTTTTTGTTCCACCGTCCCGATCGTCATGTACGCTTTGTCAATCCGCGCAATGTTGTCCCGCGCGCCCGCCCACAGCTGAAAGCCCAGCATAAAAAAAGTAATGGCGAGTATCAGAAGGATTAAGAAGGCCAGCGTCTTAATCGGTGTACGCATAAGCTGACGAAGGCTGTTTTTAATAACCATGCCTCATCTCCATTTCAAACCGCAAAAATTACCGCTCTTTTTCACCTAGCAGCTTTAATGGCTCTCTTTTTAAGTTGCTGCGAATGTTCCATAGCGCAATCGCCAGCGCCACAGGAATCACCGCTGTGCCCGCCCAAGCGTTACCCGGGCTGTTATCCATGCTCACCGTAAAAGCCTCCTCGGTGTTGCCGTTCACCCAGTCGCTGAAGGTGGTGTCGTAGGCCTGCTCGGTATGCGCTGCTGTCATCTTTTCTGCCGCATAGCCTGTCAGCCAGAAGCTAACCGCACTGCCAATCAGGCAGGCGGGTATCACGATGACGAGTATGCCTGTCAGCAGCGAGGCGATACACTGTTTCTTGGTCATCCCGAGTGAGCGCTCAATCGCCGTTCTCTTGCGCTGTTTTGTGATAAACAGATGACAGAACAACACCAGTATCAGCAGTGTGATCACGCCGCCGGAAACCAGCAGTATGCTCGCTGTGCTCATCATAGCGTCCAGCCCGGCTTTTATTTTTGTATACCCTTTATCAAAAAAGTTGATTTCGAGTGTTGAGATGCCCTGCTTCTCCCACGCCGCCATAAACTCACCGATATGGCCGTTCTTAATCTGAAAAGAAGTGGTGTAGCCCATCATAGGGCCCATACCGGCGATGTTGTTCTCGTCGCTGTTTTTCACAGAGGCAGACGGAATGACCACAGTATTCTCCGCGATGTCATAATCGTTTATTTCATTAAATGATGTCGTCAGCGTGTCGTAAATGCCAACAATTTTGTACGTACTGTCCTCAAAAACCGGGTATATCTCGCCTTTTGCGTTTAATAAACTGCCGCCCAGAAAATATTTCATTGGGGTACGATAATCGGCAATATACAGCGGCAGCTGCAAGCTACAGTCCACGGTCAGATTGTTGCCGGCCGCAAAGTCTTTCTGAACCAGACACACCTTATCGCCGTTTTCATATTCCTCTTTGCTGATATCACGCCCTTCCAGTATCCACGCGTCGCCGTCAAAGAAGGGCATGAGCAGCTTGGTTCCCTGAGTCGGCATCACCGGTATCGTGAATTTTCTCCACTCGATGCTACTAATGACGTTCTGCCATGCCTTTCCTCTCGGCGTGTCGTAAAAGCCTTCAGTCACCACATCCCAATCATCCTCATTAGAATCCCAGTCGGTAACCGGATCTGTAATATGCTCACCGTTTTTATCCCGCTGTGACGTGCTGACACCGGAAGACGGCATAAACAGCAGATATCCATTTTCAAAGTCCGGGTGGTAATCCTGCTGCAACGACATGATATAGGTTTTGTCCGCATAAAGCTTAACGGGTGTATCGTTCCAGTGGTCGCAGAACCACACTTCTTTAACATAATCTTTTAAATCACCGCAGAGTACTTTTTTTACATTCATACATACAGGATCACCGGTTTCGCAATCTTCGCGCGGCTGCAGTTCGGCTATCAAGATGTAATTATCATAAGCCGCTTCCCATAGTGGTTGCGTGCTCATCACAAAACCCGGCATATACGCCCCATAGCAAGGCCTTTTTTCCGGCTTGACGATATAATCAGCACCCTCAAAATCCAGCACAGATTCGGGAATCATGCCGTCATAGGCCGCAACAGTAAAATAGGTGTAGCTTTTGGTTTGAGCATCCCACATTCGGTCTGTTCTTTGAATCGTGCCTTTCTGCTCTACTGTACCGATCGTTGTGTACGCTTTATCAATACGTTCAATATTGTCCCTCGCGCCCGCCCATAGCTGAAAGCCCAGCATGAAAAAAGTGACGGCGAGTATGAGCAGTATAAAAAACGTCAGCGTCTTAACCGGTGTACGCATAAGCTGACGAAGGCTGTTGATAACAATCATGTCAAGTCTCGCTCTCTTTCTCTTCCAATACACCGTCATTCATCACGTAAATCTTGTCTGCCTGCGATGCCACATACTCATTATGCGTGACCACCACAGCCGTATAGCCATGCGTATGGGCGAGTGTTCCAATCAGTTCCACCACCATGCGTTCATTCGCAGTATCCAGATTTCCCGTCGGCTCATCCGCCAGCAGTATTTTCCCGCCCGAGGCGAGCGCACGCGCAATCGCGATGCGCTGCTGCTCTCCGCCGCTCATCATCTGCGGAAACTTTTTGTATGCCGCCTCACTTAAGCCCACGTCTTCAAACAGCTTTTTCGCTGTCAGCATCGCTTCATGCTTAGCTTTACCCTGCATCTGCATCGGATACATCACGTTTTCGAGCGTGGTCAGCAGCGGAAACAGGTTATACGACTGATAGATGACCGAAGCGGTATCGCGGCGGTAACGGTTTCTGTCGATGGCGCTCAGTGCTTGGCCGTCGTAATAAATCTGGCCGTCCGTGGGGTTATCCAGCCCCGCCAGCAGCGACAGCAGTGTGCTTTTTCCGCTGCCCGAGCGGCCCACAATCGCAATCATTTTTCCCGCTTCAAACGTGCAGCATACGTTTTTCACCGCTTCCACACGCTGGTATTTGCTCGTATATGTGTAACTCACATTCTCTGCTTTTAAAATCGCGCTCATCTTTTACTCCTCCGTTTTTCCAAGTCCGGTCATCAAATTGACGCCGCTCAATTGCACAGACGCAATCGTTATACCCATCAGAAAGCTCACAAAGAACAACATCGAGATAAGCGGTGTATCTGTGGTCGCAAACCCGATGACCAGTGCGGACACCGAAAGCCCCAGCAAGCTGCCCGCCAAGCTCAATGCTGTAAATTCAATCAGCATGCTCGTGATGCAGGCCCATCGGCTCACACCCAGCGAGCGCATAAGCACAATTTCGCGTCGTCTGCTCTGCATCAACAGATACGATATCGCATACCCGGCCAGTGCAACAACAGCAAATATAATCGGTAGGAACGTATACAAGCCCGCCAAATTGTTTTTGAGGTTCTCTGCCGTCTTGATGAACGTTTCATCTCTCACGCGAAGGGATTCTCCCTTCGGCGATTGTTTTGCCGTGGGTATGGCAGCCATCCACCCAAGCTCATCCATTTCCTTTTTAAACGCATTGAGATTCAACGGATCGGCCACAGTAAACGAAGCGAAATCGTAATGCATATCCTGACCGGCCTTCACATGCCTGTCCCGCGCCCAGCCAAGCGGACAGACCAATGCTGAATCCATCGTGCTGTACACCTCGGAGGAAATGCACCCCACAATATGCAGATTGCATGGCCCGAGCGGTTCAAAATGAAATGCGCCGCTCTGAGAATCATAGACGAACGTATAGAGAGCAAGATCCATCGTATCCCCAACGGCAAGTTTGTTTTGCAGCAAGAAGTCTTTGCTCGCCAGGCACACGGCATCACTGCCTTTCAGCACGCTCTCATCCGTTCCTTCCATGAATTCAAGTTTCTTATCCTTATAGTTTGAAATGGCGCGGGATTCGCTTACCGCCGCAATTTGTATTTCCTTGTATGCATCCTCCTCATTCGGCAACGATGCAAAATTAGCGGCCACCTGCGCTGTGTAGAGCATATCCTTCACTGTCGCGGAATCTCTCGTCTTTAGCAGCCGTTCTTCATTAATCTCCAGCGCGACGATTTGTGACCCGATCAGGTTGGAGACGTTGGCTGTAACAGGTATGGCGTTTGGCAGATCCGCAAGTTGTTTTTTACTGGTTTCAATATTGTTGATATAGACGCACACAAAAAACACAATCAGTATGCAGATCACGGTAATCAAGAGGCTTTTTCGCTTATGGCGTTTGATGTTGAGGAATGCACTTTTACAGACAAACATAGGCTTTGCCTTTCCGCGCCTCGCATAAAATCGCTGCGAATCGCAAGAAAATAAAGAAGAATCAGGGCTATCACCCATACATATCTATATATTGGTTTCATTGTACCATTCGTTTACATTAACGACAATAGCACATATTTGACATTTTGTATCAATTGCATGCGATACCTTGCCATCATCTTATTATACCTAAAGCTCTTCAAAGAGGATTTTCAGCTACCTTTTATCCGTTTCATTCACCATCACTCTCATAATAGTCTTTGCATTCTCTTTCTTTGTTTTTCTTGAATCGTTCAGGTAGATGTCATGAGTATATTTGTCACAATGATATCCATGAGCCTTTGCAAATTCAGTCATGCATGTCAGCGTATCGTTCATGTTATTATAATCGCCCAAATGAAACGCCTGTATTGCCCTGCCTGTACGGCCTTGTCCAAATCGCAAACGGCGATACTCAATTTCTTTGCCCTTATCCCGTGCAATTCGCATCGCTTCATTAAATGCTGTGTCGTCAATGAAATCGGGCTGCAAAATCATCATCGTCCATGTAAATAGAGTTTTGTCTTCGGACTGATTTAACTCCCATTTCACCTCTAAATAACTCACCTTATAGTCCAAATCAAGTTTCTTCCTGGCTATTTCAAATTTAATAATATACGATATTGTATATACCGCCTCACAGGCAATCTGAAAGTCCTGTTCTTCCGGATGTCCTGTGCCATCAAACATGACATAATTCATTTGAGGAATATCGACAAGCAAGGGACACTTTTTTCTGCTTGTGTACAAGCGTTTGACTTCGTCTCGAAATTCATATCTGTCCAAATTTAACGCATCTCCTTTGATTCGTATTCATAATGTTTTTCTTACGTCACTGGTCAATTTATTTTACGCTTCCGCTTCCTTTGCCGCATCCCTTAAGAATCATCTGAAACGCATCTTCTTCGATGTCCGCTATTTGTAAAATGATCTTCGCTATTTCGTTAAGCTCCGTTTTTTCATCCAGCAAATAATCAACAATGGTCTTCGTTATGCTCTCAATCAACAGACCGCTCTTTTGAAATAAACCCGCTGCTGTCACCCATGCTTCTATGCGATACTCTTTGCCAAGCTGCTTAAGTAATTTCTCCAGCTTTTCTCTGGCCGCCCGGTGCATAATGTTGTCATCCCCCGGCACGCCGATAAGCCTGTTTGGCGGTGCCGGTACCGTACCCGTATACATAACCATGTGGCGAAGCGCATATTGATAGTCGTCCGCCGTCAACGCTGATTGCCAACCTGAAAACTCTGCTGCAAGCTTGCGCATTCCCGGAATACCGATAAAACTGACAGGCGGGTTTAACATGGCTCTTGCCTTTCGTTCAAATCCTCTTTTTGCAATATCTATAACGCTATCAAGATCGGCTTCAAAATCAATTGTGCAAATGGAGTTCTTATCACCCAACTCTGTTTTTTCCACATCCAGCGCATTTTTAAGAAGTTCATAGCTTATCTGCTGCATATGCTCTTGACCGCAGTCAAACACATAAACACATTGTTTTTCATCATCGTAGCCCACCATCAGCACATAATGCATCGGAATATGCTGCTGCTGATAAAATTTCGGATAGTATGGCAGATAGAACATATCCAGACGTCCAAGCACCACCGGATTTCCTTGATCAATCTGCTCTTTGGCCTTTTGTATTGCATATGAAAACCGCCGTCCCTCAATATGCTTATATCGAAAGCCGATAACATCACAGACCGATTGATACATCTGTTTCGTTCTTCCGTCATTCCATGAAGCAAACCGTTTTAAATCACCCTGATTCGACTTCATATAAACAAAGTTTCCAATTCCGGAAAGGCAGAAAAAGAAATGATCCGGTACCTTTTCACCGCTTTTTTGCCGAAATACATCTTCTATTCCATTCCACATGCATTCATAATCGCATGCGCGGTGGCTGATATTAATGATTTTTTCTGACATAAACAGGCCTCCTCTTCTATCATAAAATGATAAATAGAGGATAAACCCTTGCACAATACGAAAGTCAATAGATTTGTTTAAGCTTTTTTTATAGGGAAGCAAACTTCAGTGATATAACGATCAGGGTTCTGTTCATTTTCGGGAGACTTATAATATATAGAGAATACATTTGCGCACAACCGGTATTGATTTCTATAAACCCAGTTGGCTATGTAGCCGTTAATACTGCTAAGTTTGTTGTAAAGGCCTTCAAACGCCACAGCGGCAACGTCACATTCGCTTACTTCATTGAATTTGATGATGTCCGTATCTTTTTCCAGTCTGTCGACCACACGCTGTACTTCAACGTCGATAAGCGATTTATCCATATCAATGTGATGCGTGACGGCATAGGCATAATCAACTGCCGACAATTTTATGTGCAGCCTTTTGCATTCGTTTGTCAGGCTAGCCCATAGCTGCCCTTCGTCTTCAAAGCTTTTTATCGTGCCTCTTAAGCTCACGACTTTTCGAGCCGGAACTTTTTTTATTGTTACGGCCAACGCACACTCTTGTTCATCCGCTAAATCAACAACGGCTCGCTGCATTCGCAGTATCTGATCTTCAGTTTTGATGAGCTCTTGTTTCTTCTCCTCTATTTTTCTATTCACAAATGCAATCACGTTATCTGTATTGTCACCGTCTCCCTGTATTGACGCAATCTCTTTTAAGCCGAATCCTAGCTTTTTGAGAACAAGTATTTGATTTGCATCAACAATCTGTTTTTCACTGTAATAACGGTAACCGCTTGTTTGATCAATAAGCACCGGTATCAGTAGACCGATTTTATCATAATGTCGCAGCATATGAATGCTGATTCCGGTTAGCAACGAGAATTCACCAATTCTTAACATGCGTCTTTCTCCTATCCGGTACTAAAAAACCCTCCGGAGAGGGTTTGTATATCAATTTATTCGTCTTCTGTGAGGCGTTTTGTTTTCTCCTCAATCGTCAGCGCGTCAATCATCTCGTCCATATCGCCGTCAAGAAATTGCTCCAGCTTGTAAAGCGTCAGCGATATCCGGTGATCCGTCACACGCCCCTGCGGAAAATTGTAGGTACGGATGCGCTCGCTTCTGTCGCCTGAGCCAATCTGACTCTTGCGGTTTTGCGAAAGCTCCTTATCCTGCGCCTGCTTGGCAATATCGTAAAGGCGTGCTTTGAGTACCTTCATCGCCTTTTCCTTATTCTTCAGCTGTGATTTTTCGTCCTGACACGTCACCACCAGACCGGTTGGCTCATGCGTAATGCGCACCGCCGAGTCCGTCGTGTTCACGCTCTGCCCGCCGTTGCCGGATGAGCGGTACACGTCAACGCGAAGATCGTTCGGGTTGATCTCAATATCCACATCCTCCGCTTCGGGCAGCACCGCCACCGTTGCCGCAGAGGTGTGAATACGCCCGCCCGATTCAGTTTCAGGTACGCGCTGCACGCGATGCACGCCGCTTTCGTATTTCAGCCGCGAATACGCGCCCTTTCCGGTAATCAACAAAGTGAGTTCCTTCACGCCGCCAAGCTCAGTGATGTTAGACCCGAGCCGCTCGATGCCAAAGCCTTCGCGCTCCGCATACCGCGTGTACATACGCCAAAGATCGCTGCCGAACAACGCCGCCTCGTCGCCGCCCGTTCCGGCTCTGATTTCGAGCACCACATTCTTGTCATCGTTAGGGTCTTTGGGAACGAGCAGCAGCTTTAGCTCCTCGGCCATTTTTTTATCATTCTGCTGGCGCTCCAGGAGTTCCTCCTTGGCCATTGCCGCAATCTCGTCGTCTTTATCCTGCGCCATCAGCTTCAAGTCTTCTATCTGCGCACGGTTATCCGTGTACTCATCATACTTAACAACCAACTCCGAAAGAGACGAGTGCTCTCTCACGAGCTTTGTGTATAGCTCCTGATTGGCGATCACATCGTTGTTCGCAAGCTCGTTTTCGAGGGCCAAATATCTTTTTTTGCTAGCTTCCAGCTTATCTATCATTTAACACCTGTTATCTTCGGGCCGTCACAATTCTGTCGCGCCCTGCATAATCTTTTTCACATGTCACGCTGTGGTAGCCGTTTGCCTGCAGAAGCCCCATTACATCCATGCCCTGCTCTGCGCCAATTTCCAGCACCAACGCGCCGCCTTGCGATAAATACTGTTTTGCTTCATCAGCAATAATACGATAACAGTCAAGGCCGTCTCCCGCAACCAAGGCGATACGCGGTTCAAAATACTTAACGTCCGCATCCAGCGTTTCATACTCGCCTTCGCTCACATATGGCGGATTGCTGACAATGATATCATATGTACCGGTGACCCGGCTCAGCATATCGCTTGAAAAAAAAAGCACATCCGCATTGTTCGCTGCTGCGTTTTGCTTTGCTATCATCAGCGCCTTTTCGCTGATGTCACATGCGTGCATTTGAATACCCGATTCTGTTTGCACCGAGATCGCAATGCAGCCGCTGCCCGTGCACAAATCGAGCGCCGTTTTGTATCCGTTTTCACGAATCAGCTGAATGGCCTTTTCAGCCACCAGTTCGGTCTCCTGCCTTGGAATCAGCACATCCGGCGAGACTGCCAGAACGGCATACCGAAAATACGCTCGCCCCGTAACATATTGCACGGGTTCTCCCGCCGCGCATCTTTCAGCCATTTCATCAATGCGCTTTATGGCCAATACATTTACGTCGGCCTGCAGGAATATATCCGAAAATTGAATCTCCAGCGCTTCCGCGACAATCACCCGCGCCTTTGCATCCGGCTCAGACACGCCTGCGGTTTGCAGCCGTTCTCTCACGGACGCATACACGTCCTTCGCCGATGCCATGCGCTATTCTCTCACCTCTGCCGCCGTTTCCAGTGGAACATCGGTTTTTTCTTCTTCTTTTTTGGCCACAGGCCGGTAATAGCTCTTCACCAGCTCGTCGAGTTCTTCGTCCGTCACTTCGTCCTGCGCCGCTTTAAATGCGACCACCGCCACCTCCACCATGCTGTCGTCCGGCGGTGATGTGGTGAGCTTTTGCAGCATCATGCCCGGCCAGCGAATCACGCGGAAGAACAGAGAATCGCCCTTGGCTGCGAATTTCAAAAACTCATACGATATGCCCGCCACAAACGGCAGCATCAACAGCCGCAAGCCAATGCGGGCAAACCAAGACGGGCTCCACCCCAGCAGCGAGAACAGCAGTATCGAAATCACCATCACGAGCAGCAGGTAACTGGTTCCGCAGCGCGGATGCAGTGTTTTGTACTTTTGTATATTCTCCACGGTCAGCGGGTCCTCATGTTCGAAGCAGTTTATCGTTTTGTGCTCGGCTCCGTGGTATTTGAATACGCGCTTGATTTCCTTCACGAGTGATACGAGCATCACATAGCCAAAGAACAGCAGCAGCCGAATGGCGCCTTCAATCAGGTTCATCAGCACATGCGAAGCAATCAGCGGCCGCAGCAGGTTGGCCAGCACCGTGGGCAGTATGAAAAATATCCCCACGGCCAGCCCGATGGAAAGAATGACGGCAAAAACCATCGCCACATCCATCGCGTCCTTGCCCGTTTTCTTTGCCACGAACTTTTCAAACTTAGAGGGCTCGATCTCCTCGGTGGTTTCGTCGAACATCTTAGCCGATTTGGTGATGGTCTTCACGCCGAACACCATCATATCAAAAAACGAGACCACACCGCGAACAATGGGCAGCCCGTAGAACTTGTTCTTTTTGGTTATGGATTCCACCTCTTCGCGGTCGTAGACAATCTCACCTGTCGTCTTTCTTACCGCAAGGCCGCATTTAGACGGCGAACGCATCATGACGCCTTCGAGCACGCCCTGTCCGCCGATATTGCACTTTTTCATTTCGCCCCTCGTTTCTTTTTAGGTGTTCCAAGTATACACTATTTTTAACGGAAAGTAAAACAGACCGTAATACCGGTCTGCTTGAAATCGTTTCTTCCTATTTAATGCCGTATCTTTTGTTGAAACGGTCTACGCGGCCGCCCGTATCCACCAGCTTCTGTTTGCCTGTGAAGAACGGATGACATTCCGAACAAATTTCGATTTTCAGTTCCTTCTTCACCGAGCCGGTTTTGAATGTCGCGCCGCATGCGCAGGTCACGGTACATTCGTGATACTCGGGATGTATGCCTTGTTTCATTTGCACTCACCTCTATTCTTATAAAACCGGCGGCAAACCGCTGCCAGCGTAAAAGTCACGAAATTCATTATAACATATGGACCAAAAAAATCAACGATTATTTTCAACGTTTATGCATTGTTCGCCAGAAAATAAACCGCCGCCGCCTGCGCAACCAGCGCCAGCGGCACCAGCACCATGAATTTAAGCTTTTTCGTTTTATGGTGAAACACCAGCATCGAGAGCCACACGCCGAGCGCGCCGCCCGCAAAGGCCAGCAAAAGAAGGGTTCGCTCTCTGATGCGCCGCTTATGCTTCACCGCCGCGCGTTTATCAGCACCGCATACGGTAAAGCCCGTAAGGTTCACTGCAGCCAAATACACAATCAGCCATTCAGGCATATTGACTTCCTTTCGTTTTTTATTCGTACCTATATTAACCGAAAGGAACAATATGGTCAAAGTCTGTAAAGAACCGCGAAAGTATTCTGTCACAAGCTGTCAGTCCATCCATGCCATAGAATGAGATATGCTTATTGATTAATTACACAAAGTATTTATAATAGCAAATGAAGACTGACAATGTGATATAAGGATGTGCCGGGTAAGGATTTCGTTTATAAATCAAAGCCGGTGTATCAGCTTTTAAGCCCTTGGTTGTTAATTAAATGCATTTGCATTTTAAGGAGTTTATAATATATGAGAAAAACAAAAATCATCTGCACGATCGGGCCCGCAACGGATACCGAAAAGCCAATGCGCCAGCTGATCGAAAACGGCATGGATGTGGCGCGGTTCAATTTCAGCCACGGCGACCACGCCGCACACAAAGCCCGCATTGATCTGCTGAAAAAACTGCGGTCCGAGTACGGCAAGCCAATCGGTATCCTGCTGGATACAAAAGGCCCCGAAGTGCGCGTCAAACGCTTTCAATACGGCAGCACAGAGCTTAAAGAGGGCGAAAAATTCAGATTATGCATGCATGACGTAGAAGGTGACGACACACAGGTGTCCATCACATACCCACAGCTTGCAAATGAGCTGCCCCAAGGCACCCGCATTTTGCTGGATGACGGGCTGCTCGAGCTGGAGGCGGAAAGCGTCTCGCCGCAGGCGATTGAGTGCCGCGTGATCACCGGCGGGCTGCTCAAAGACAACAAATCCATCAACATCCCAAGCGTCCACATGCAGATGGACTACGTCAGCGACAAGGACAGAAGCGATATTCTTTTCGGCATTGAAAACGATGTGGATTTCATCGCCGCTTCTTTTTGCCGCACGGCGCAGGATGTTCTTGAGGTGCGGCAGATACTCGAGAAGAACGGCGGCAAAAGCATACAGATCATTGCCAAGATCGAGAACGAAAGCGGCGTTAACAACATCGACGAGATCATCAAGGTCAGCGACGGCATCATGGTTGCGCGCGGCGATATGGGTGTGGAGATGGACATCGTCGATCTGCCGCGTATTCAAAAGCTGCTGATTAAAAAAGCGTATTCGGCAGGCCGCAAGGTGATCACCGCAACGCAGATGCTCGACTCGATGATTCACAACCCGCGGCCCACACGCGCTGAGGCCACCGATGTGGCCAACGCGGTATACGACGGCACCAGCGCCATCATGCTCTCGGGTGAAACGGCCGTGGGCAAATACCCCATTGAAAGCTTGGTCACAATGTCGCGCATTGCCGAGCACACGGAGAACAACATCCACTACAGAACGCGTTTTAACACGAGTATGCCGGATATATGCACGAGCGTCACCAGTGCGATATCGCTCGCCACCTGTTCAACGGCGCACAGCCTCGGTGCCAGCGCAATCATCGCATTCACAAAATCGGGCCGCACCGCACGGATGGTTTCGAGCTTCCGTCCGGCCATACCGATCATCGCGTGCTCGCCGGTCGAAAAAGTCTGCCACCAGCTTGCACTGTCGTGGGGCGTCCGCCCGGTACTCGGTAAAGAGCAGGACAACACAGACAGACTGTTCGAGCATGCGGTGGAGCGCGCCAAATCAACCGGGCTCGTGAAGCACGGCGAGGTGGTGGTGATTACAGCGGGCGTACCCATCGGCATCAGCGGCACCACCAACACGTTAAAGGTTCATATCGTGGGCAACGTGCTCGTTAAAGGTACAGGCTACAACAATATGGTGGTGAACGGCAAGCTTTGCGTCGCCGAAAATGAACAGACCGCGCGCAAACTTTTTGAACCGGGCGATATTCTCGTAATACCGCATACGAGTAACGGTTTGATGGATCTGCTGAAAGAAGCGTCCGGTATTATTACAGAGCAGGGCGGCATGGATTCACATGCGGTCATTGTGGGGTTAACGCTCGGTATCCCGGTGCTCTGCGATGTGGAGAACGCGACAAGCATATTGAAAAACGGCACCTCCGTCACGCTGGATACGGCGCGTGGAATGGTGTATATGGGTATCGCACAGTAAACTTAAGTTAAGAGGAGGGATGGCGCACCCTGTGCCTGACAGCGATGAAATTATCTTCTTTGATGAACGATTTGTCATGCGGCATTTTCACAGAGCTGGCTAAAGAGAAGGCCAAGCTCAAATCAAGCGGCATGGACGTGATTGATTTAAGCGTGGGTACGCCCAACATTGCCCCCACCGCGGCCATCAAGCAAACCATTGCAGATGAGGCGCTCAAAGACGAAAGTTACGTTTACGCAATTGACGATCTGGCGTCTCTTCGTCAGGCTGCCTCCATTTGGTATAAAAAACGTTACGACGTTGATCTTAACGCGGATACTGAGGTGTGCGCGGTGCTCGGCACGCAGGAAGGCCTCGCACACTGCTGCCTGCCCATTATCGACCCGGGTGAAACCGTGATATTGCAGGACCCTTGTTACCCCGCATTTTTCACCGGCGCGGCACTTGCGCGCGCCGATGTGTTTCGTGTGCCGCAGCGGCCCGAAAACAGCTTTATCATAAACTTTGACGATATTCCCGAAGACGTGGCTCGGCGCGCGAAGCTGATGATCGTTTCGTACCCGAACAACCCGACGACGGCTGTCGCGCCGCCGGAGTTTTACGATGATCTCATTTCATTTGCAAAAAAACACGATATATTCGTCATTCACGACAACGCGTACAGCGAGCTTAGCTTTGACGGGCTACGCGTTAACAGCTTCCTCGCTCACGAAGGCGCAAAGGACATCGGCGCAGAGTTTAACTCGCTCTCAAAATCGTATGGGTACGCGGGTGCGCGGCTCGGGTTTTGCCTCGGTAACGCCGCTTACGTTTCGGCGCTCAAGCAGCTCAAATCGAATACGGATTACGGCATATTTCTGCCTGTGCAAAAAGCAGGCATATTGGCGCTGCAAAGCGACGAGCGCGTGGTACGCGAAACATCGGCGGCTTATGAAAAGCGCCGTGATCTATTGATCAGCGCGTTTGCGCAGCACGGCTGGCAGATTGACAAACCGCGCGCGACGATGTTTGTGTGGGCGAAGATTCCCGAAAGCTTTGGCACCGATGATGTGGCGTTCGTTCAGCGGCTGATGCAGGCAACGGGCGTGCTGGTGGTGCCGGGCAGCGCGTTTGGCAGCTGCGGCCAAGGCTATGTGCGCATCGCGCTGGTGCAGAATGACGAGCGCATACTGACCGCAGCCGAGAGAATCGGGAAGTTTTTAAGGGAATAAATATCTTGGAGGTGAACCAAGATAACAATTATTCGTAAGTTCATTCGACTTAAAGATTATGATTACTCACAGAACGGTGTTTATTTTGTGACCATCTGCACAAAGGATAGGCAACATTTATTCTGGAACGTAGGGGCGATTACTAATCGCCTGCCCAATAAGCCTCAATTATCTCATATTGGTTTAATTGCAGAAAAGCTTGTCAAACAAATATCTCTGATCTACCCAAATATCCTCATCGAAAAATTCACAATCATGCCCAATCATGTTCATATTCTGATTCAGATATTCAATACTGATGATACGCAATGCGGGCGTCTGATAGACGCCCCTACGATATCACGCATTATACAGCAATACAAACGAGCCGTTACAAAAGAAGCCGGAATACCTGTTTGGCAGAAATCATTCTATGAGCATATTGTCCGTAATGATCAAGAATACCAACAAATTTGGCGATACATCGATGAAAACCCGCTCAAATGGCTGCAGGATTGCTATTACTGCTAGCCTGACAGACCGTTATTCCATCAATTCCAGCCCGAGATACTGAAAATGCATGGTGTCAAAACCTTCTTTAAATTCGCCTCCCCACGACCATCCATACCTTTTAAATATGGCGATAACGCTTTCCGGAATATAATACGGTGAGCTTGGGTCCCGTCTGTCCGCATCTAAATAAAAACGATTATACGCTTTGTTGATATCAATGCACGTCCCGAAGCTGTGCTGAGACAAATAGGGGTTGTTTCTCACGCCGGGCACCGACATGCGCCTGTATTTATACCCGGCGATCGTTTTGATCGGAAACTGTATATCCAGCGCATAAATTTCATTAAATATGGCCTGAGCCGAAGCCGCCAGCTTGTAATGAATTTTAAACGACATACTTGACGGCAACTTGCCTTTTTTTGTTAGCTTCCATACCGGCACTTTAACGGTAACCATATGCTTGGCCGCTTCCTTGCTGCCGTTATACCCCCATGGCGGCGAGGTCATTTTGTAATACTTAGTTGTTGTTCCAAAAATATAGTTGTACCTTTCATCGCTGGTGCCGAAAATGGCCGCTTCAGCCGTCCATTCTTGAGCGGCGGGCGTTGTAAATGAACAAACGCTGCCCCTGAAGATGCCTGCGCGTGTGCGCACATAGGCACAGTAATAATACGTTGTCTGCGGTGCAAGCCCCGTCACCAAAGCATTCATTTTGTCCCTTTGAACAGACTTCGAAGAAATCTTCTTTTTCATAGAATCCGGCGTGCGACCGTAGTAAAAGCCCTTATCCCTTACACCGCTGTAAGTTGAGCTGGCACCCAAAAATACCGCGCGATCGGAATCCAGCACGATCGGGTTGTCTGTGGTCACTACGGGGGGGTCTGCGGCGAATGCTGTCGTTGTGGTGCTCATAGCAAATGACAGTGTCATAAGCACCGCCAAAACAAAACCAATTCTCTTCATTTTGTACTCCGTCCATACAAATCACTCAACATTGAATGCAATCATGCTCACGCGAAATATGCGGTGAAAAATGTATTTTTGCAGTTATAATGATCACTTGATGTATTAAATATAGTACATCATGTATTTATTGGCTGTCAACTTGACAGATCGTCTTATAAACGGTTATGTTGGGTTATTCATTATACCGTTTTTCGACATAAAGCGATTAATCCATACACAAACAGCGTTGCGGAATGATATAATAACTGAAAATCCACAAGACAGGAGCGGATCATGAAGCAGAAGCGTACACTCCGGCAGAAACTGGCTCTTAAGCAAACCAAGAAACCGCCCGCACTTATCTATTTATTACTCATCAACATCTGGCGGCTCGCACTGAACAAAAAGCTCGGCATCCATTTCACGTTCAATGTACACCCGTCCAAAGACAAAAATCCGTATGTGCTCATCAGCAATCACGCATCGCGTGTGGATTATTTGTATACCGCGCCCGCTGTTCTGCCTCATCGGCTTAACTATGTGGTGGGCTACAACGAATTTTTCCGCTCGCATCTGTACCCAATATTTGCGTTGATGCACGCCATCCCCAAGCGCAATTTTGTGCCAGACCCGCACGCCGTGAAAGAGATCATCCGCGTGATTCGTTCGGGCGGCCGCGTGTGTCTGTTTCCCGAGGGCATGAGTTCCATATCGGGCGGCGGCCAGCCGTGTGCCATAGGCAGCGGCAAGCTGCTTAAATACTTAGGGGTTACGGTGTACTACACGAAAATTGCGGGTGGCTACATGACCAACACCAAGCACTGTCTCGACCAGCGGCCGGGCCGAGTCGACATCGTGGTGGACAGGCTGCTAAGCCCCGAGCAGCTTAAGGAAATGAGCGCGGACGAGATACAAGCCTTGCTGAACCGCGAGTTGGCGCATGACGATTATCTTTGGAACAAAAAAGAGCGTGTGCAGTTTGACGGCCATGGTGAAATGGCCAAGAACCTGCATGATCTGTTGTACCTTTGCCCCAAATGCGGCAGCGTGACCGCCATGAAAGCCGCGGGTGATACGATCCGCTGCGAGGCATGCGGCAACGGTGCTACTGTCAACAATTATTATGATCTTATACCTTTTGATGACACCTGTGTCATTCCCGAAACGATATCGCACTGGTATCAGCTTCAGCGTGACAAAGCCAAGGCCGAGGTGCAAGCTGCCGATTTCTCGTTCAGCGAACGCGTGAAGCTCGGCATACTTCCGGAATTCAAACGGCTCACAAAAGGCGCCACCTCGCTGATTGCGGGCGACGGCGAGCTTTCGCTCTCGCGCGAGGGCCTGAAGTTCGAAGGCACCAAGCACGGTGAACCCTTTAGCTTCTCGTTGCCTACCGATTGCGTGCCCACCTTCGGTATGTGCACGGATATCTCGCGGTTTTATACATTTTATAAAAGCGAGTTTTACGAATTCTATCCCGAGCGCAATGATACGATGCGCTGGTTCCATTTAACCGAGGAACTGCATCGCGCCTGCGGCGGCCAGTGGCACGCATAAACGAATAACCCTAAACATATACTGTTGACGGTATATATATCCGATTACAATATTTATTCAGTGACACTATCAAATATTGAGACTTCGTGTTATAATATGTAAAAACTCGAGGTGCTATCATGACAGAATGGTGGAACGCGCTGAGCACTTTGCAGCATTTGTTCCTTTTTGCGGCGGTTCCTTTTACCGTGATACTGATTATACAGGTGATCCTCACGATCATTGGGCTTGGGCACGATTCCGATATGGACACAGGTTCCGATATTGATGCGCACGCCTTTGATTCTCATGCCGAAATGGATACGCATGCTGACGGCTTTGGCGAGCACGTGAGCGCGGCGGATTTCCGCTTTTTCACGATTCGCGGGCTGGTCGCGTTTTTCTGCATTTTCGGCTGGACTGGGTACGCCATCAGCGGCTCCTCGCTCGGAACGGCGCTGGAGATTATTATATCCGCAGCCGCCGGGCTGTTGGCCATGCTGCTCATCGGGCTGATGTTTTACGCGATGAAGCGTATGCAGCAAAGCGGCAATCTCCGCTATTCAAACGCGGTCGGTCTTGATGCCGAGGTGTATCTGTCGATTCCGCCCTCGCGCAGCGGCAAGGGCAAGGTGATGGTGGCCTTTCAGGAGCGGCTCGTGGAAGCCGAAGCCATGACCGATAACAAAGAAAAAATCCCCACCGGCGCGGCAGTCCGCGTGGTTGGCAATGTTGGCAGCACACTGATTGTTAAAAGATAAAGGAGACGCAACATGGAAACAATGATTATCGTCATCATCGCCGTTGTGATACTGTTCACAACATTCATCGCCATTTTAACGCGATACAAAAAGTGCCCGTCCGACAGGATACTGGTGGTATACGGCAAGGTTGGCCGGGGTGCCAATGGTGCAACCGCCAGCGCGAAGTGCGTACACGGCGGCGCGGCATTCATCTGGCCCGTTTTCCAGAGCTATCAGTTTATGAGCTTAACGCCGATGTCCATCACGGTCGATTTGAAAAACGCGCTGTCGAAGCAGAACATCCGTATCGATGTGCCGTCGCGCTTCACGGTTGGTATTTCCACCGAAACCGGCGTGATGCAAAACGCAGCTGAGCGTCTGCTGGGCCTTGGGCTCGATGAAATTGAAGAGCTCGCCAAGGATATCATATTCGGCCAGCTGCGTCTCGTCGTCGCCACGATGGACATTGAGGAGATCAACACCGACAGAGACCTCTTCCTTGAGGAAGTCTCGCGCAATGTGGAAACTGAATTAAAGAAAATCGGTCTGCGTCTGATTAACGTGAATGTGACGGATATCAACGACGAATCGGGGTATATTCAAGCGCTCGGTAAAGAAGCCGCCGCCAAAGCAATCAACGACGCGAGAAAGAGCGTGGCCGAGAAAAACAGAGACGGCTCCATCGGCGAAGCGATGGCTCAAAAGGACGAAAGAATTAACGTGGCTCAGGCCAACTCCGAAGCCATAGAGGGTGAAAACACAGCGAAGATCACTGTGGCCAATTCGGACGCGTTGCGCAGAGAACGGGAAGCCGAGGCGTTAAGGCGCGCAACCGCCGCCGAAAAGGTGCAGACGGCCAAGGCGCTGCAGGAAGCGTATGCGGCGGAAGAAGAAGCCGAACGCCAAAGAGCCAGCCGCGAGCAGGCCTCTAAAGAAGCGGACATCATTGTTCAGGCCGAAATCGCCAAGCGAAAGGCCGAGATTGACGCCGAAGCCGAAGCCGAACGTCAAAGAAGAATGGCAAAGGGCGAAGCGGACGCGATATTTGCCAGAATGCAGGCACAGGCCAACGGTATCAACGAGGTGCTGACCAAGCAAGCCGAAGGCTTCAAGCAAATCATTGATGCGGCAGCGGGCGATACCAACGCGGCGGTGCGCATGATGATTGCCGATAAGATGGAAGAGATCGTTAAGGTGCAGGTGGAAGCCATCAAGAACCTGAAGATCGACAAGGTCACCGTTTGGGACAGCGGCAACGGCAAGGGCGATTCGTCCACGGCGAATTTTCTCTCGGGGCTGATGAAGAGCCTGCCGCCGATGAACGAGCTTTTCGACATGGCCGGCATGGAACTGCCCGAATACCTCGGCAAGGATAAGCAGCGTGAGCTGGATAAGCAGGCGGCGCTGACCAAGGTCGAAGACGTGAAACCAGACCCGGAAGTGAAGGAATAAAGCCGATTAAATATACCGAATTGAATCCTCTTTGTGTATGCGATGAAGATCAGGCTGCTGTAGAAGCTCTTTTGTGTCATTTCGAGTGAGCGTTAGCGAGTCGAGAAATCCCATGTTAAAAGCATTTTACCATGGGATGCTCACGTCGCTCCGCTCCTCAGCATGACATATAGAGGGGTATATCATCAAGCTGATCCTCGTAGAGTATGTGAAGAGGATTTTGTTTTTTTATGGATTCTGTTATACTACAAATATTCTCCATAACTGCACGAGGTTTTCATGAACAAAATACTATCACGAATCGTCATTATACTCGGCTGCTTTGTGGTCGTCGCCGTCTTTGCCGCAGTCGGTCTGTTTTATAACGAGCTTAGCAGCCTCTCTTCACTGAAAAAAGTGGACGATCACCCACTGTACACCATGACATATGTCGGCGATTACGGTTTTGATGAGTTCCTCAAAGTCGGCGCCAAGGAAGACAGCGATATCGAAGCGTTCGTTACCAAACGGCTGCTGAAAGGCTTGCCGATTGATCTTGGGATCACCGGCGATGGCTGTACCGCGTTTGTGTCGCACAACGAAAAAGGCGAGGTCATCTTCGGCCGCAACTTCGATTTTGACTACACCCCTTCTTTGCAGGTGAAAACAACGCCGGACAATGGCTACGCCTCCGTTTCCACCGTAAACTTAACGTTCGCGGGCTACGATAAGGATAATCTGCCCGAGGGCTTCAACGCATTTTTGACATTGGCCGCGCCGTATCTGCCTTTCGACGGCATCAACGAAAAAGGCGTTGCGATGGCGCTGCTCGCCGTCCCCGAAGTTCATTATCAAACCGACTCAAGTAAAATCACGCTGAACACCACCACAGCGATTCGCCTTGTGCTGGATAAGGCCGCAACAGTAGACGAGGCGGTTGAGCTGCTGAAGCAGTATAATATCTATTTCTCCGCCGATGTGAACTGCCATTACCTCATCGCCGATGCCACCGGTAAATCGGTGATTGTTGAGTACTGGGACGGGCAGCTGCAAACCGTTATACCGACGGAAGACTATCAGGTCGCTTCAAATTTTGTGGCGTACAACGGGCTCAATATCGGCGAAGGCTTCACCGAGTTCGACCGGTATGATGCGGTGGTGCAGGCCATTGAACAAAATGACGGGAAGCTGAGCGAAAAACAAGCCGTCGATCTGCTCGCACAAATCGGCGTACGTGATGGCGATAAAGACAAGCTGCAATGGTCGGTTGTTTATAACTTAAAGGCGCTGGATGGCGTGATATTTGCGCACCGCAACACGGAGAACAAACTGCCGTTTACGTTGAAATAAGCAATCCAAGATAAATAACGCAATCAATTATTTTTGATGCCATAATAGCTTCTCGACATAACACAATAAACTGATGAGAGGACAACGACGTTGTCATCCCGAGCTTGTCGACTACGAAGTGGACCGGGAACCCATGGCAAAACGCTTTGAAGTAAATAGCTTACCGGTTAGCCTCCTTTATTAAAGGAGGTGGCACGCGTCAGCGTGACGGAGGATTGCGGTTTTCACAACAGCTGCATCGTTCCTCAATCCTCAGTCAGCAAAGCTGACAGCTCCTTTCAAAAGGAGCCCAAAGGAACTGATCAGAGCACCACGACGTTTTCATCCCGAGCTTGTCGACTACAAAGTGGAATAGTATCCCATGGCAAAACGCTTTATAATCGCTTACCGCTGAGCTTCCTTTATTTAAGGAGGTGGCACGCGCCAGCGTGACGGAGGATTGCGGTTTTCACAATAACTACATCGTTCCTTAATCCTCAGTCAGCAAAGCTGACAGCTCCTTTCAAAAGGAGCCCAAACGAACTGATGAGAGCACATCGACGTTCTCATGCTGAGCTTGTCGATTACGAAGTGGAATAGTATCCCATAACATAACGCTTCGAAATCGCTACCGGAAAGCCTCCTTTATTAAAGGAGGTGGCACGCGCCAGCGTGACGGAGGATTGCGGTTTTCGCAACAGCTGCATCGTTCCTCAATCCTCAGTCAGCAAAGCTGACAGCTCCTTTCAAAAGGAGCCCAAAGGAACTGATCAGAGCACCACGACGTTTTCATCCCGAGCTTGTCGACTACAAAGTGTATCAGGAATCCATGGTAAAACGAATTGCATTCAGTGCGGCTCAGCCGTACTTTTCTTTTTGACGGCTATCGTCGACTTTTTTGTATTTTTGCCGAATGAACCTCCGACGCTTGATTTTTGCTCATCTTAATGCCTATAGTCATGGCATAAGCAGACCAAAGAATAATGAGGTGGGCCATGATATACTGCACATATTGCGGAAGAGAAATGAACGACGACGCTTTTTTTTGCACCGGATGCGGGCACAGGCTTGAATCATCCCAGCCGGACAGCTCTTTTTCCGAACAGACCGCAGCAACATTCACGGATACACCCATAACCGATGCTGCTGCCGATGATGCCGCACAGGCCGCACCCTCTTTCTCAAACACGCAGCCGATGACATCCGCGTCTAACAGCACGGCACAGACGGCTGCGCCTTCGCCCTACCGGGGTGTTTTCCCGGAGGCGGAACCTACGGCTGCCCCTTTGCCCTATCGGGGTGTTTTCCCGGAGGCGGAACCGGCCGATGAACCAATAGCGGAAATCAAAGAGAAGAACGAAAAACGCAGGCGCCGGGAAACAACATATACCCCTACGTTTTTAAACACGGGAATGGGGCTTGTTTTGATGCTGGTGCTATTGTGCACGGCGGTATTCTTATGCGTTATCACACCTTTTTTCTTTGACAATACGAATCTTTTTAACGTTATAAAGCAATCTGCGCTGTTTTCTGTCATTGCAGTCGCCGTGGTACTCACCACCCGAACAGGCGGGCTAGATTTGTCCATTGGGCCCTGCATAGCCATGAGCGCCGTTATTATTGCCCAGACAATGCTGGCAGGCGGTTCAGCCATCAGCGGGGTGCTGCTCGCGGCATCTGCTGCCTTGGTGCTCGGGTTAATCAACGGTTTTGCCGTGGTGTTTTTTAGAACACAGGCACTCATTATCACGCTTGCCTCGGGGCTTGTCGTCAGCGGTATCACCACAGCACTGACCCAAGGCAATATCATTTCTGCCCAATTTTCCGGCAACATTGACTATTTCGCGTCCACAAGCATCATCGGCATTCTCGCGCTGCTGGGCGCAGCTTTGCTGCTCGGGTTTCTCTATCATTTTTTCACACGTGCCGGAAAACCGTTTGAAGAGCGAGAGCCAAAGATCTTTCCGCTTTCATACGTGTTTGCGTATCTTGCCAGCGCCGAAACAGCCGCAGCAGCCGGTTTTGTGTTGCTTGTGCGCTTTCAGACAGCCGCCGCAACCGCGGACCTTTCGTATACGGCGTTTGTCATTTTTGTGTTCGCATTGCTCACAGCCAGTCGGGCGCTCGACAACCGTTTTGCACCCGTGCTGTTCGCGCTGGTGCCCGGGATTATATGGGGATTAATGAGCAGCGTTTTTAACCTTTGGGGTGTCTATTCATATTATCAGCCCATTGTTTATAGCGCCATAACGCTGCTTTGTCTAATGGTTGCAAAGCTGAGCCGCCGCCAGCGTAAACTAATTTGATTTTTTCGTTTGTTTGTTTGAAAAATGTGTTATAATACACATAGAAGGAGATGAGACTATATGGCTCTCACAGTCTCCGGCTTGGCAAAGTCGTATTATAACATATACGCGCTGACAAACAGCGACCGCTACAAGGCGAACGCTGTTGATTCTTCGGTTGTGTCTAAATCAAAATACGATGTTGAAGATGCCGCCAGTGCATTGGATATGCTGAGCAGCGAATCAAACTTAAGCACAATCGGCAGCATCGGCAGCTACGCCAAGGATCTTTTTAAGCTCAGTCAGGTGAAAAACAGCGGCACAGACAATTTGCTAAGCAACAACGTGGTGAGCTTGCTGGCCGATGATACTGACATGTTCACCCTGCTTGATACCAGCGCAGCCAATACGCAGAAAGCGAAAGAAGCCTTGAAGAATTCCGTATCAACCGGCCCTTCTCAAACGAATTCAGCGGCATCGGCTTACAGCAGCTTTGTCTCAGCGTATAAGCAGTATCTTGATAAAGATGCACAAAGTCTGATCAGTGTGTTGCTGTAATCAAGAATCGCACAGCGGCTGTTCTAGCCGCTTTTTTATTTTCTGCTGATGCGTCCGTCATACCAGTCAGCGCGCTATGCCTCCGGCTCCCCTGCCCAAAGCTAGGTCAACATGTTGTTCTTTATAATAAACGAAGCGGTAAAGCCGTATTTTTCGACTGTGATTTGTCGAGAAAAGCTTTTAAAATCATCACTGCATACATGTTCACATAGTCTTTAAATTGGGTTTCGTCTTGAATGAGGCTGCGCCCTGAGAAGAAAATAGACAGCTCCCCAATAATATAGCTATGTACGTTGTGCAGATAGAACTTCATTTCATCCTCAGATACAGGCGAATGGTTCATCTGCCGTGAAATGTCTTTAAGCGTATTCAGCATAGCGTTAACGGTGCTCACAGCCAAATCATAATGCGTTTTGGGTCTTGGGCTGCGAAGCGGCTCAAACCATGAAAGATAAAACCACCCCTTATGCTTAAGATAAAAATCCACAAACGAGTGAAAAAAAGCGGCAAGCTTTGTTTCAGGCTCTGTTTCGCGGGCGGTGTTGTCATCAATGCTGCTTTGCAGCTGCCGCATGATGGCTTCCTGCGCTTCCCAGAGCAGCGCATCAAACGAATCGAAATAGTTATACAGATTCGTATGTGCACAATTCAGCTCGCGCGCTATATCACGGAAGTTGATTTTTGTGCCGGTCTCGTCTATCAGCTTCAGCGCGGTTTCAATCACGCGCTGTTTGCTCAAGCCCTTTGCCATCAGTTTACCCTCAGATCATTTTTTGCATATAAACCACATCAAACGACACGCCGTTTTTTCGTCCGATGCTTTTCAGCGTCCCACATATCTCGAAACCATGCTTTTTGTGAAACGCAAGGCTCACGTTATTGAGTGAGCTGATGCTGGCGATAATCGACTCGATATTTTTCTCCTTTGCAGCATCAATAAAATGCGTCAGCATCATTGTGCCAAGGCCCTTGGCGGTTACATCCGGGCTCAAAAAATATGAGATTTCCGCCGTATGCGAAAAAGTGGATATCGGGCTGTAAGGGCGCAAGCCGCCAAAGCCCACCACCTTATCCCCACCCACCGCCACGGCGTTTGGGTACCCTTGGTACGACGCCATCAGGTTCGGGTAAAACGCCTCGGGCAGCCGTGTTTGCGGATAAGCCGCGAAGCTATGTTCCACGTAATAGTTAAAAATGTTCATCACCGACTGTGCGTCGTCCGCACTCATTGGTCTGAGTGTGATTGTTGACTGCATAATGCCCCCTTGTTACCATTGGTAATTACTACTGGTAATTTTATAGCATGGTTGCTGACTTGTCAATAGTCAGACTGCTGTCAATGTTCTCTCGTGTCATTGATATGTAAAGCTCCGCTGCGCAGTGATGAATCAACGGCTACGCAAAGAGACAAGGATCTGTTTATTCTTTTCTACTATGTGTCATCTCATTGCACTCGTTCGTTACGACGTTGGAAACGAAGGCCGATAACCGCAACTTTCGTTTATTGAAGCACATAAGCCCATGTTCATATAGAGGGGCTAATCAGCTAACAGACACGCCCGCAGCCAACGCACGAAAAAAGCGGCTGCGTGTGCAGCCGCCTTGTTAAAGCTCGTCTTAGCCGATCGCAGGAACAGTAGAAAGCCCCTGACAAAGCATCTCATCGGTATACTCAAAGTCTTGCAGATTACCTGCAAGGTATTCTTCATACGCCGCGAGGTCAAAGTCGCCGTGGCCTGAGAGATTGAAGAATATCGTTTTGGCTTCGCCCGTTTCCTTGCATTCCAGCGCCTTTTGAATCGCATACGCAATCGCGTGAGACGATTCGGGCGCAGGCAGTATAATCTCGCTCTTGGCAAACTGCACCGCCGCTTTAAACACGTCGGTCTGCTGTACCGCCGCCGCCTTCACGTAGCCGTCATGATACAGCTGAGAGAGCAGCGCGGAATCGCCGTGGTAACGCAGGCCGCCCGCGTGAATACCGGCCGGAACAAAATCGTGACCCAGCGTATACATCATCGTAATGGGCGCCATCTTGGCGGTATCGCCGAAATCATACATGAACTTGCCCTTGGTCAGCTTGGGGCAGGCCGCAGGTTCCACCGCGACGTATTCCGTCTTGGTGCCCTTGGTGAGCGTCTCGTGTATAAACGGGAACGAGCAGCCCGAGAAGTTGCTGCCGCCGCCGTTGCAGCCGATCACGATATCCGGGTATTCATCGATCATTTCAAACTGCTTCTTGGCTTCAAGGCCGATAATGGTCTGGTGCAGAATCACGTGGTTCAGCACGCTGCCGAGCGCATAATGCGTATCTTCCCTCATCGCCGCGTCTTCCACAGCTTCGGATATCGCGATGCCAAGGCTCCCAAGAGAATTCGGGTCTTTGGCGAGAATCGAGCGGCCCGCATTGGTCAGGTTCGACGGGCTGGCGACCACGTTTGCGCCATAGGTCTGCATCAGCGTCTTTCTGTACGGCTTTTGCTCGTATGACACGCGCACCATATACACGGCGCACTCAAGGCCGAACATCGCGCAGGCGATGGACAACGCGCTGCCCCACTGTCCCGCGCCCGTTTCGGTCGACAAACGCTTGATACCCTCAATTTTGTTGTAAAAAGCCTGCGGCACAGCGCTGTTCAGCTTATGGCTGCCCGAGGGATTGTTGCCTTCGTATTTGTAGTAGATTTTCGCGGGTGTATCCAGCGCCTTTTCAAGGCCGTAAGCACGCACCAACGGCGACGGACGGAATTTTGCGTAGATGTCTCTGACCTCTTTGGGAATATCAATATACCGCTCTGTTGACATCTCCTGCTCGATCAGCGCCTTGGCAAAAAGCGGCTCTAAATCGGAAGGCCCCGCAGGCTGCTGCGTCATCGGATGAAGATACGGCATCGGCTTGTTTGGCATATCCGCCATGATGTTGTAATATTGCTTTGGTAATTCGTTCTCGGAAAGATAGACTTTATTGGGAATGGATTTGCTCATGACTCGTCTCCTCTGATCTTGTTATTTTTTGAGTCGTCAAAGAATAACATCTCTCGTCTCATCTTTAACTATGCATTCTTTCTCGTCTCGTTATCTAGTATATGACAACTCTTTGTTCGGTGTCAATATCAAAGCCACCGGATGAATGTATGCCAACATGACTTGTATCCATTGTTATGGCATTTGTTCATGCAGCTGTGTTAAAATGAAGCATACATACAGCGGAGGTAACGGACATGCATGATTCAGCGATGGCGGCTTTATACCGGGTGGCAGAACAGCGTGGTGCTGTGGGCCTCTCGGCAGCCGCAACGAGCGACGGTGCCTTGATATTTGAAGGGGCGCTGGGGTTTCGCGATAAAGAGCATGCCCTGCCCGCCACGCCGAACACGATATATCGGCTGGCTTCGGTCACCAAGCACCTGTCGGCGATTACGCTGATGACGCTGGTTGACGAGGGCAAAGCGCAGTTGGACAAGGATATCAGTGACTACCTTGGCTACAGCGTGCGTAACCCGCGCTGGCCGGGCGTGCCCATCACGCTGCGTCAGTTGATGACGCACACGAGTACGCTTATTGAGCGCGGCAGCTACAATAAAATACTCGCCGGAGAGCTGCCTGCTTTCAAGCTAAGCGAGATATTGCCTCCCGGCAGCCCGGGAGACGACCCGGCTAACTGGCTGCCCGATAAACCGGGCACACGTTACGATTACTCCAGCTTTGGGTCTGGCGTGATGGGCGCGGTGGCAGAATGCATCACCGGTATACGTTTTGCCGACCTGGTGAAACAGCGCTTGTTTGCGCCGCTGGGACTTAACGACGCCACGCTGGATGCCGATACGCTGTATGGTTTGGAAGTTGCGGTGCCTGATGCTTCCGGCGGCATCGGCGATGCGGATTGGCTGAGAAAATCGCTCGCGAATAAAAAACGGCTGTGTACGCTGCCCGTGGGCGAAGCCTATCGCTCGGCACAGGGCAACGGCCACATGTGTGCGCGTGATCTGCTAACCGTCACACAGCTGCTGCTGAACGGCGGCGTATCAAACGGCGTTCGCATACTGTCCAAAAGCGCTGTGAATGAGATGTGCACGGTTCATTTTGAAGACAGTTTGATCAAAACAGGGTTGAACCTGATGCATTATGATCATCTTTCACGACAGCCACTGATCGGTCACTACGGACGGGCTTTCGGCGCACAGGCTATATTTATGTTTGATCCGCAAACGCGAAACGCGGCGGCAGTACTATGCAACGGCGCGGATATGGCATCGGACGGGCGAGGTATTTATTGCAATACGCTTTTTTGTACGCAGGCGATGCAGGCGCTGTGGGCCGTATGCTTTCACTGATAAATAAACAGCAATGATAAATCAGATCTACCCCAAGAATAATTCAACCGGAGTTGACCATGCAGAAAAAATCCGTCACCAAAGCGCTTCTCGTCATCATGATATTGTTTTTCTGGTTTGCGCAATACGTTTACATTCCGCACCATACCCCGTATCTGCTTTCTCTGGGGGCGGCGTCGTCGTTTGTCGGCATTATCGTGGGCTCATACGGGTTTGCTCAGGTGCTGCTGCGCATACCGGTGGGCATACTGGCCGACCGAAAAGCCGGCCAGAAGAAGCTGATATTAATCGGTTTGATATGTGCGGCGGCAGCCTCGGCCATCCGCATCCTTTTCCCGTATCCGGCGGCATTTTTGGCAGCCAATTTTCTCTCGGGTGTCACCTCGGCCACATGGGTGTCCGTCACCGTTTTTTTCTCATCGCTGTTTGAGCCTGAGGAACTTAAAGAAGCGACCGGCATCACCATAGCCGCCAACAACGGCGGCATACTGCTCGGGTTTATCGTGAGCGCCTATATCGCGGATGGGCTCGGTATCGTGTTCTTGTTTGCAGCCAGCATCATCGCCGCAGTATGCGGTATCTTCACGCTGCTTTTCATCAAGGAACCGCACGTCGCACCTGCCGCGAATGAAAAAATCGATTTGCTTGGCATTATAAAAAGCAAGCCGCTGCTGTTCTTCTCGGCTCTCTGCCTGTCGCAGCAGGCCATCGTGTTTTCCACCACAATGTCGTTTACCACATCTTACGCCAAGCTGATGAGCGCGAGTGACTTGGAGCTGGCGCTCTGTATGATCATATTTATCGGGTTTTCGGTTGTTTCCTCGCTGGTTATCGGCTACTTGAAGCGATGGAGCCACAAAGCCGTGTTCATCTTTTTATTCGGCTGTTTTGTTGTTTACTGCGCGGGCCTCGCGCTGGCCGCCGCCATCTGGCAGCTCTATCTCCTGCAGGCATTGTGCGGTATCGCGAATGGCGGTATCATGTCTCTCTCAATGGCTTGCGCGATGGAACATGCGAAGCCGGGAACGCGCGCCACCACCATGGCTGTTTTCCAGGCGTGCTACGGTGTCGGCATGACGCTGGGGCCTGTGCTTACGGGCGTGATTGTGGGCACCTTCGGGTATGCAGCCGGTTTTTTAAGCATGGCAGCGCTGTCTGTTATCAGTATCATTGTTGTTCTGTTTTTGATGAAGGGCAACGCATTTACAGGCTTGCACATGGCAGAAAAAAACGATAGCCCGTCATTGTAAACGAAGATCCGCGAAACCACAGCTTACGCGCTATTTATCCTTGTTTTGCGCCCACTTTATTGCTATAATGTTTAATTGTCATAAACCGTTTATCAAAGGAGAAACACAACATTGAAACAGCTGACCAGTAACGAGCTTCGGCAGATGTATTTGGATTTTTTCGCGTCGAAGGGGCATAAGATCATCCCCTCCGCGTCACTGATACCCGAGAACGATCCCACCGTGCTGTTTACCACGGCAGGCATGCACCCGCTGGTGCCGTATCTGCTGGGCGCGAAGCACCCGGAGGGCAAGCGCTTAACCGACGTACAAAAGTGCGTACGCACCGGCGATATCGACGAGGTGGGTGACGCCTCTCACTGCACGTTCTTTGAGATGCTCGGCAACTGGTCTCTCGGGGACTATTTCAAAAAGGAAGCGATTGAATATAGCTTTGAATTCTTAACCTCTCAAGACTGGCTCGGCATTGATAAGGACAGGCTCTACTTCACCTGCTTTGCGGGCGATGCCGATGCCCCGAAGGACACCGAATCCGCCGATATCTGGATGAGCCTTGGCGTGGAAGAAAGCCACATCTTCTTTCTTGACAAGAAGCACAACTGGTGGGGCCCCGCGGGCATCACCGGCCCGTGCGGTCCGGATACCGAAATGTTCATCGACACCGGCGTTCCCGCGTGCTCGCCCGAGTGCAGCCCGGCCTGCTCATGCGGCAAATATCTTGAGATCTGGAACGACGTGTTCATGCAATACAACAAAACGGCAGACGGCACATTTGAGCCGCTGTCTCAGAAAAACGTGGACACCGGCATGGGGCTCGACCGCACCATCGCCACACTGCAGGGCAAAAAGAGCGTGTACGACACCGACGCGTTCACGGGTATTCTTTCAAAAATCTCAGCGCTTTCAGGCAAAGGCTACAGCGACGATCCCGAAACCACGCGCGCGTTTCGCATCATTGCAGACCATGTGCGCTGCGCTACCTTTATCATGGGCGACCGCCGCGGCGTGACCCCCTCCAATGTGGATCAGGGTTATGTGCTGCGCCGTTTGATCCGCCGCGCTGTGCGCTACGCGCTGCGTCTCGGTATCGAGCGGATGTCGTTGCAGCATGTTGCGCAGGCCGTGATCGACCAGTATAAAGACGTTTATCCGGAGCTGGGGCAGAACCAGAGCCGTATTATCAGCGAATTAAATCTTGAAGAGGAGCGGTTCTCGCGTACCATCACACAAGGGCTTAAGGAGTTTGAAAAGCTCGAAACGCGGCTTGACGGCAAAGTGATTTCCGGTCAGGATGCGTTCCACCTGTATGATACGTTCGGGTTCCCGCTCGAGTTCACGCTGGAGCTTGCGCATGAGCACGGGCTCGAGGTGGATCAGAAGGGTTTTGAAGCCGCGTTCCAAAAGCACCAGGAAGTGTCCGGCGCGGGCGCGGAGCAGCGCTTTAAGGGCGGCCTTGCCGATACGGGCGAAGCCACAGCACGCTTGCATACGGCCACGCATTTGATGCACGCGGCCCTGCGGCAGGTGCTCGGCACCGAGGTGGAGCAGCGCGGCAGCAACATCACGGCAGACCGTCTGCGTTTTGACTTTGCGTTTTCACGCAAGGTGGAGGAAGACGAGCTCAAAGAGGTACAGCGCCTCGTTAACGAAGCGATTGATAAGAAAATGCCGGTGGTTTGCGAAGAGATGACCGTGGCCGAGGCGAAGGATCAGGGCGCAATCGGTATATTCGACAGCAAGTATGGCAGCATCGTGAAGGTGTATTCCGCGGGCGATTTCTCTAAGGAAATTTGCGGGGGGCCGCATGCGGAAAACACGGGCGAGCTTGGTAAGTTTGAGATTCAGAAGGAGCAGTCAAGCTCGGCGGGTGTGCGCCGCATAAAGGCAGTACTGATTAGCGAATAGGAGTTTAGATTGATGAAGCGGGCTGAGATGCCCGCTTTTTTGTTGCTTCAAGCTTCAAAGGAAGGTCTCGCCATTTTTTATCCCCTCGTCACCTGTCGGTGATCCAGCCACTCACTTTTTACAGTCGTGAGAGACGGGCACGATAAAAAGCTTTATCAAACTATCGTCCAATTTTAAATAGTTGTCACGTTAGGCGTAATATCAGCTTGCATGATAACTTATTTCTTATCTAATACTTTATATAATATTTCAAGCCAATGTCGCATGTTTTTTACAATTCTGTTTCAAAATACTGATTTCTGTTACGGAAATTTGTATTATTTCCCTCCTCCGGAACTTCTTCCAAAATCCTCACGTCTTTGGTGTGTAAAAACGAAACAGGAGGCTCCCCTCATGAAAACAATGAAAAAAATAATTGTGATATTGCTGGCTGTGATGGTCACCTTGGGCACATTGGCAGGCTGCGCAGCCCCTGCTGCATCCTCTGCATCTGAATCCGCAGGCTACTATCCCGCCGAGCCCGGGCAGGCGTATGCATCTGAAGCGTCCGCCGAGTCGGCTGAAGCCGCTGCCGAAGAATCGTACGCTTTCGACGGCAACGCCGACCCCTATCCGTACCAGAACACGGCAGATACCACAAACGAGGAATACGGCGTATCTCAGGAAAGCACGTTTTTCTCCCCGCTTGATCAACCCTTAAGCACCTTCTCAATCGACGTCGATACCGCGTCTTACAGCCAGATTCGCCAGTATTTAAACGACGGCTGGCTGCCCCCCACCGATGCTGTACGCGTGGAAGAATGCATCAACTACTTTGGCTACGATTACCCCGCGCCGCTCGGCACCGATCCCGTTAACGTGGGCGTGACCATCAGCAGCTGTCCGTGGAACGCCAATCATTATCTAGCGCGAGTGGCACTTAAAGCCGCCGAGCTTGATAAAAGCGAAGCACCCCCGAGTAACCTTGTGTTCCTGCTTGATGTCTCCGGTTCGATGGAAGACCCGAACAAACTGCCTCTCGTTAAATCGGCCATGAGCATGCTCGCAGACAACCTGAGCGAGAAAGACCGCGTGTCCATCGTGGTGTATGCGGGTGCCTCCGGCGTCGTACTGGACGGATGCCCCGGCAACGACAAAGCCACCATCAACAACGCGCTCGACCGGCTCTATGCGGGCGGTTCCACAGCAGGCGGTGACGGCATTGAGCTGGCTTACCGCGTGGCGGCACATTATTTCATTGAAGGCGGCAACAACCGCGTGATCCTCTGCACCGACGGTGATTTCAATGTGGGGCCGTCGTCTGACGAGGAGCTTGAATCGCTGATTGAAAACAAGCGGGACAGCGGCATCTTCTTAAGCGTGCTCGGCTTTGGCACGGGCAACACGAAAGACAACCACATGGAAACGCTGGCCGACAAAGGCAACGGTAACTATGGCTATATCGATTCTTTAATGGAAGCCCAGAAGGTGCTCGTCAAAGAAGCCTGCGCCACACTGTTCACAGTGGCCAAAGATGTGAAGGTGCAGGTGGAGTTTAACCCCGAAGCCGTGCGCGAATACCGGTTGGTCGGCTACGACAACCGTGTGCTGGCAGCGCAAGATTTCAACAACGACAGAAAAGACGCGGGCGAGATGGGTGCCGGGCACTGCGTCACCGCATTCTATGAGCTGGTGCTGGTGGATGCCACCGAAGCCTTCAGCAGCGTTGATCCGCTGATGTTTCAGAACGGCAAACAGCCGGAGCCCAAAAAGCCCGCGAGTGACTGGATGTATGTGAAGTTCCGCTACAAGGAACCCGAAGGCAGCGCGAGCAAGCTGTTAACCACCATGGCCGGTATAGACAACTTCACCGATGCGCCAGACACTGATTTCGTGTTCGCGTCGGCCGTGGCGGAGTTTGCGCTGGTGCTGAAAGATTCGCAGTTCAAGGGCAATGCCAGTCTGGCGAGTGCGGTCAGCCGCGCGAAAGCCTCACGCGGTATTGATGAAGACGGCTACCGCGCCCAGTTCGTGCAGCTCGCCGAACTCGCGGGTACACTTTACAGATAATCAGCTTACGACATATCTCTCCCAAAGCTCCAAGGAAAAAGCAGGGTTGACGAATAAGTCTCCCTGCTTTTTCTGTTCGAGCGGCAACTGCTTTTCTGATTTTTTATTTAGCCCCTACACGCTATCCTGGAAGAGTCGGAAGTCGCTGCATTATTGCATCGTTTCATCCGGATACGGCATCGTGCCCCTGCCTCCCTCTTTGAGGGAGGTGGCAAATGGCGGATGGAATTCGGCATTTGACGGAAGGAGTAACTGGCAGCCATATTCAGATTAAACTCCCCCAGTCGCCTGTCGGCGACAGCCCCCTCTCGAGGGGGCCAAGTTTCGTACACTCCTGCTTATTTGTTAATGGGTGGTGCAGGATGCGGCATCGTACCCTTGCCCCCCTCATTGACGGAGGGAGTTCGAAACGCGGCATTACGCACCCCACTCAGGACAGGTTCAGGCCATTTTTGCCGAGTCAATAAGCTTATCAATATGGGTTCATGAACATCTGCGTCCAATAAAGTGTGCCGCTCGCCGTCTTCGCCACACCGATGCCGATATTCGTGTACGCCTGCGAGAGTATATTCGCTTTATGCCCCGCCGAATTCATCCACGAATTCATCACCTCCGCAGCCGTCTTTTGCCCGTACGCAATGTTCTCTCCTGCCGCACTGAATCTGAGCCCGAAGCTTTGCATCATGTCAAACGGCGAGCCAAAAGTGGGTGATGTATGCGAAAAGTACTTTTTGTTAATCATGTCCTGGCTTTTGTATCGCGCCACGCGCGACAGCTCCGCGTTCAGCTTAAACAGCGGCAGCCCGCGCGCCGCGCGCTCCTTATTGACCAGCTCAAACACCTGCTGCTCGTGGCTGAACAGCGACTGCGTATCCGGTATCATGATTGTCTGCCCCACATAAATGGCAGCTGTATTCGTAATCTGCGGGTTCGCTTTTTTCAGCTCATCCATGCTGATCTCAAATTTTCTTGAAATGCCCCAAAATGTATCGCCGCTGACCACCTTGTAGCTGACGTATTTGGTGGACGGAATGGTGATTGACTGCCCTACGTAAATTAACGATGCGTTCTTAATTGACGGATTGGCCGCGAGCAGATCGCTGATGGTCACGTTATTGGCGCTTGCAATCTTGGATAGTGTATCGCCCGGCTTCACGGTATACGTGTTTGCCGCCATTGTCAGCGTGACTGTAAACAGGCAAAGCACAAGCGTCAATATTACAGTTTTTTTCAGTATTTTTTTCATTTTTGCTCCCTTCATATCGGATAAACCGCTTCTTTCACGCCTATTTTGTGCTTATATTCGCGTAAATATTTACAGGCCTTCTTCGACGTGCTAAGCTTTGGATAAATATTCGGGAGAAAAATGTATGCCGATTTATGAAACATTTAAAGATATGATACGGAGCCAAATTGAAAGCGGAACGCTCTCGCCGGGCGACAGGCTGCCCTCAGAGAGGGATCTCGCGGCGGCGCATGGGCTTGCACGCATGACGGTGCGTCAGGCGCTCACCGAGCTGGTGACAGCCGGGCTGCTGTACCGTGAGCAAGGACGCGGTACGTTTGTATCGGCCTCTAGAATGAAGCAGCGCAACATCTCAAGCTTTACCGAAACTGTGCGACAAAGAGGGCTCACGCCTGAAACAAAGTTAAGCGCATTCAGCATCTGCGAACCGCCCGCAACGGTTGCTGAATTGTTAGGCTGCAAAGGAGACGTGTACCATGCGGTGCGCATTCGTCTGGCCGACGGCACGCCTGTGGCAACGGAAGAGATATTTATCCCAACTCATATCTGCCCGGGGCTGCGCCGAGCCGACCTGATGGGCTCGCTTTACAGCCTGATGACTGATACATATGAACATAAAATCGCAATCGCGGACAGCTCGATGACAGCCGACCTTCCCGGGTCGCAACTGCAAAAAGACCTTCGTATTACGCGCCAGACACCGGTGCTCAAGGTGAACAGCCTGTATTATGCGGCCAGCGGCGTTACACTGTATTATGAGCACGCGGCTTACCGTACGGATATGTATGAATACAACATCCGCATTTCAAGACAAGGCGGGGTATGAAATTGTTAGACGGTAAGCAGCAGCATATTGACGGGTATGGTAATCAGTGATAGCGCAGTGGTATACAGCACGCATTTGGTCGCGAACTTTGTATCTGCGCCGTACATCTCGGCGGAAATTGCCGTTTGCATAATGGCAGGCAGGCCAATCTGCACGACAAAAACCTCCCTCATAAACAGGTGGTCAGCCGTTATTTCGGGGGTTAGCAGCGTTAGCCCCAGCGTGCACAGCCCATAGCACAACAGCGGCACCAGCACGAAGCGCCCAACGAGCACAGGGGCCAGCCCTTTCTCCCATTTCATGCCGGAAAACCCCATGTTGTATATCATGCAGCCGATGAAAATCAACGACAGCGGCGTGGTTAAATCGCCGATATATTTGGCTGTCGTCAGTATCACATCCGGCAGCTTTATACCTGCGAATATCACAACGAACATGATGATGGTGGAAAGCGTGGGCGGCTGCGCGAGCTTTTTTAACGAGCTGCCGAAACTCGACTGATGCGTTTTCCCGTTTATCACTTCGGCATCGCGCACAATTGCGTAATTGCCCAGCAGCCAAAAAGTTACATGGCCCGCAAGAAAATAAAAAACGGCGTAAGGCATGCCCACGTCGCCAAAGAGTGCGCGCGCCACCGGAAAACCGATGAAACTGGAGTTGGAAAACGCAAACGCAACGATAAAAACACCGCGTCTGTGTTTTTCAATACGCAGCAGCCATGCGGCGGCTTTCGCGAGAAAAAAAGCGAGCATCATCGACGCGAACGCTATCAGCAGCGGCAGCCACGCATTCATCAACTGCTGCTGCGAAAAGTTGTTGTAAAGACTGTAAACAATCGTTGCGGGGAATGATATGTTGATGATGATCTTCGGAAACGCCTTGGCTGTTTCAAACGATACCCATTTTCGCCATGAGACAAACAGCCCCGCACCGATGATCGCAAATACAATGAACACAGCCCCAAGGGAATCTAATAATACTGAGAACATTTTAAGCCCTTAACCGCAAAAAGCATTGTAGATGACACGTATCGCTTTTTCAAAATCCTTTTCATCCACACCCACAATGATATTGATTTCGCTTGAGCCCTGATCGATCATTCGGATATTGATATGATTTTCGGCGAGCGCCGTGAACAACCGCCCGGCCACACCGATTTTGCTGATCATACCGCGGCCCACCGTGGCGATAAGCGCCAGACCCGCAAATACCTCAAGCGAATCCGGCTCACATAGGTTATACACATCGTCCAGCAGCTGCGGCTGCTTGCCTTCAATCTCGTTGTTCGCGAGCACGACGCCCAGCGTATCAATGCCGGAGGGCATGTGCTCAAAGCGCATGTTGTTCTTTTCAAGAGCCGTGAGCATACGGCGGCCAAAGCCAAGCTCGGCATTCATATTGGCTTTTTCCACGGCAATGACCGAAAAACCCTTTTTGCCCGCAATGCCTGTGATGATATCCGTATCGCCGTCGTTCACATTGGGTACTATCATCGTTCCCGGATCATCGGGGTCGTTCGTGTTTTTGATATTTATCGGTATGTTGGCTTTAAACACAGGAAATATCGCGTCTTCATGCAACACGGTAGCACCCATGTAGGAAAGCTCTCGCAGTTCGCGGTAAGTGATCTTCTTTATCACCTTGGGGTTCTCTACAATGCGCGGGTCTGCCATCAGCACGCCCGACACATCCGTCCAGTTTTCGTAGACATCTGCCCGGGCCGAGCGCGCAACAATCGCGCCGGTAATATCCGAGCCGCCTCTGGAAAACGTTTTGATTGTTCCGTCCGGCATGCTGCCGTAGAACCCTGGGATAACAGCCTTCTTTGCATGGCGCAGACGGCCGCGCATCACCGTGCGCGTTTTTTCCGATTCGTATTTACCATCCGTACTGAAGAATATGGTTTCTGCCGGGTCGATAAAATCAAACCCGAGATAATCGGCCATCAAAATGCCGTTTAAATACTCACCGCGGCTCACCGTGTAGTCCACACCCGCACCGTTTTTCACGTTCTGATATATCGTATCGAGCTGTGATACGATATCCGTTTTCAGCTGCAAATCGTCGCGCAGCGACACAAACCTTTTTTTCAGCTCCTCAAAAATGGCATCCCCGTCCGCACCGCTTGCCACTGCCGCGTGATACTGATACAGCAGATCCGTCACCTTCGTGTCGTCCGCGCTGCGCTTTCCGGGTGCCGATGGCACAATATACACGCGCTGCGGGTCTGCTTCAATAATCTGCCTGACTTTATTAAACTGGGCGGCATCCGCAAGCGAGCTGCCACCGAATTTACATACCTTCATCCATCAATCCCGCTTTCGTCCGAATAATCCGCGGCGCGGTTTGCGCTCCGCACGCATTTCCTGTTCTTCTTCATCAAAATCTGGTTCATCCACAACGTCGTCGATTGTTTCGTCATCAGCAGGCTCACTCAGCGCCGATGTCTCGTCCAAAGGTTCCGGCAGATGCGTCTCCACCGGGGGCTCTTGTTCCGCAGCCGGTTCGTCATCCTCCGCCTCTACGAGCAGACGGCATTCGAAATAGTACCGTTTCTCTTCGGCCAATCCGAGCGAGAATGATTTTTTGGGCAATACGCCATATTGAATAACGTTCTCGAATATTTCGTCCTTTTGCATCGGGTCCATAATAAAGCCAAGGCATCCGTGCGTTTTGGTGTGGGCATGAAACTCATCATCACCGTGAATATAATCAACAACAATCCGCGGCATCTCTCCGGCAAGCATATCGAGCGCCTCTGTCAGCGTCTGGCTGACCAATTGCGCCCTTGGCTTTTTCACCTCGATATGTCCTTTAGACATTTTGGATTCAAACTGAATCGTATGTACGCCGTCTTTTTTTACGGCGCGTGTGCCGCGCGTATACATCATATGCGCTTCCTGACCCGTGCGGTTCAGTATGGTCACCAGTGCGCGCAGTGTGGAAGACGCATCCGGAACGTTAAACAGCACGCGGTGAATCGGATGAACGCTGATGCCCGGATCATAGAGATTGACCACCTCGCAGAGCGCATACCGCAACGGACTCTTTTCGCGCTCCTCGTCACTCATCGATGTTTTGCGTTTGTCCCAAACGGCTTTGGCCGCAGCAAGTGAATGGTTGCCGTCGCCCACGGCAAACAGCATATTGTCTGCGCATTTGGCTTTAAGCTGCGCCAGCGCGCTCCTGATACCCTCCAGCACTGTCGCATCGTCGGTAAACCAGCCTTGAACATGGCCGCCGTCCTGCATCAATGGCGTGCTGTATATCTTTGAAAAGTGATCCTTTACCTGATACACAGGCGCAATCACGGTGTCTTTCACATCGTTAATCAGCAGCATCACATGCGGGCACTCAATAACGGCGTCTTCACGCAAGCTGATACGTATCGGCAGTCTCTCTGTCACCGTCTTTTCAGTCGCGCGAATCAGCGGCTTTTTCCTTGCGTCGATGTCATATTGCTCAAGATCAACGGCCAGCATAAGCCCAACCCGTGTGCCGTGCGGCGTTTCACGCTCTACCAGCACCACACCTTCCGGCAGGCTCACCAAAACGCCGTCTTCAATATAATCGCGCATTGTCTGCTTCGCGTGGGCTATCCTGTCGGTTGCGTCGCCGCCTTTTAAGAAAAGCTCGGGCACAATGATATGATACGCCGATGGCGCACCGCCCACTGTCCGTGCTGTCTTTATCCAATAATCCTCATTAGAGGTAAATTGATCGCAGGCAATAACCGACCATTTTTGTTTGTTGACCTTTTTATCCGGAATCAGTATCTGGGGAAATATCACACCCAGTTGATCTGCATAATCCATTCCGGCCCTCCCGTCGTTAAAAATAGCATATAGGTCAATATAACACACTTGTAAAGGGTATTCAAGAATATTTGGTTCAGCAGTCCCTCCGGTACTTCACGGTTTTCCGCTCACGTACGCTGCTGCCGTTGTCAATTTTGTCCTAGAGCTGTATACTGAATTTATCGTATATGAAAGGGTGGTTTGCTTATAAATGACCGACAGAAAAGAAGCCGCGAGAGACTATTACCTGAAAGGTTATAACTGCGCGCAGGCTGTCGCGGCGGCATTTGCGGATCTGACAGGGCTTGACGAACTGACCGTGCTTAAAATGGCCTCCTCCTTCGGTGGCGGCGTGGGCCATATGAAGGAGGTTTGCGGTGTGATTTCCGGCATGGCGCTGATTGCGGGCCTGCTTTACGGCGATATAGACCCGACGAACAAAGCGACAAAGGATGCCCACTATGCACGTGTGCAAAGCTTTGCGCTGCAGTTTAAGGACCGTTTCGGTACGCTGATCTGCCGTGATTTGCTCGCAAGCAACGAGCAGAACCCGAGCAGCGACGAGCCGTACGCATCCAAGCCGTGCCTAAAACATGTGGAGGACGCCGCAGAGATATTTGACGGCTGGCTCAAAGAGCAATCACAGCCGTTATAGTCATTTCGCGCTCAGACAAGGTGGTTTTTTTATAACAGTCTAAGCGAATTGATCGCAATATCACCAAGGCAGATGGTCGACACTGTAAAATTTTGCGACAGACTGCGCATTTGTTATTGCTATGGAAAGTAACTCATTCGGTCATCCAGTCCACTACGCAGACTGATTCCTAACAATTAAGAGCTTATCTCCTGCTGCCCTGACTAACCGAGAAATTTTTTTATACAGTTAAAAAGCTGCAGCCGTTCAAACCACTGCAGCTTTTGCTTCGTTCTAAAAACTAATCACCTAATGTTATTGTCTGTTTGTATCAATTTTTGATTCGGTTTGTCCGCCGAGATTTTCCGCGAAGAATTTTTCCATCTCGGAATAGAACTTTGTCATGTCTTCCTTCGAGTTAAAGCCATGCCCGGTATCCGGGAACAGCAGATACTGCACATCCACCCCGGCGTCTTTCAGCGCTTCCACCATCTGGTCAGATTCCTGCTGCGGCACACGCACATCGTTGCCGCCTTGGGCAATCAGCATCGGAATCTTCACCTGATCCGCAAAATACAGCGGCGAGCGCGATTTCATGAGTTCCTGCTCCGTGTCCGGATCTCCCACGGCGCGAATCAGATCTTGATATTCGATCGACCACATGGCCGGAATCGAATCCACAAACGTCAGCAGGCTGGATGGCCCAAAAGCGTCCACCGCGCACTTGAACACGTCAGACGAAAATGCCGCGCTGATAAGCGCCTCGTAACCGCCGTAAGACGCACCGTAAATGCCCACGCGGTCTTTGTCAGTCCACCCCTGCTCTACAGCGTAATTCACAGCATCGAGAATATCCTGATGCATCTTGCCGCCCCACTCCTTGTCGCCCGCGTTCATGAAGTTTTTGCCATAGCCGGACGACCCGCGGAAATTGACCTGTATCACGGCATAGCCGCGGTTGGCCAGCAGCTGCACCTCTTCGTTATACCCCCAGCTGTCGCGGGACCACGGCCCACCATGCACCAGCAGCACGGTCGGCAGATTGGTTTTGTCCGAATCCAGCGGGAACGTCACATACCCTTCTATTTTAAGGCCGTCGCTCGCGGTATAGCTGAACGGTTCCATCGGCGCAAAATCGTAATCCTCCAGTTCAGGCCGCGCATTATACAGCAATTTTGCTTCGTTTGTCTCCATGTTGTACACATAATAATCCGTTTGCTTCACATCCGAGGTATATGCGACGATCCAATAGGCATCGTTATTGCTCGAGCTGATAATATCAAACACGCCGGTATCAAGCTTGCTGAGCACATCGTAGTCGTTTTGAAAGCTGTCATCAAGCACATACCACTGCAGATAATCCGCATCCACCGAAACCGCCGTCACCTGATCAAGGCTAAGGTCAGTCCATGTGCCGTAAATATCGTATTCGGGATCGTTAAAAATTTCGGTCACCTCGCCGGTATCCACGTTGTATGTGGCCAACGTGGATGTATTGCCGGCAGACGAATCCATATAAAGCACGCGCTTGTCATCCTGCATGAATCCAATCGCATGGCTTGTATCGGCATCCTCATAATCCCACTGCAATATCTGCTGCCAATCTTTTTCTGCATACTTGGTGTTTACCTTGTCTGCGTTCTTATTCAGCCAAACATGCTCGCCTGCGTTATTGTCGGTGCGCGTTACTGTGCGCAGCTTACCCTGATGATCGAAGCCATAGCCGGTGATATCGCCCGGGTTTTGCAGCACCAGGCTTTTATCGCCCGATATATAGTTCATCAGATACAGATCAAAAAGCTCCGTGTCGTTGTTAAATATACAAAGGTATATCTCCTCCTCATCAGCCGGGTTGTCAGATACGTAATAGCAGTTGTTGTCTCCGCCCTTAAGGAGCTCAGCCGTTTCACCCGTATTCGAATTGGAGGTATAAAGACCGTAGTTTTCATCGCCCATGTCATCTACGAAGAACAGCACCGTCTCACCATCCGGTGCCCATACGGCGTACGGTACACCGTAAACATCCGGCCAATTTACAGCCGCTTGGTCACCCGTCTGCCAATTCATCACCATATAGACATCTTCATAGCTTGATGTATGCCTGTAGAGTATCTTGCTCCCGTCCGACGATATCTGCGGCGCCGAATATTCGGCATAGCCCATCAGCACATCGAGCGGAATCAAGCTGCTTTGTTCAACCACAGGCAGCGTGGGCAGCTCGCTTTGCTCTTCCGTTTCAAACGGCCAGTTAAAATGCCAGCCAAACTGACAGCCTGATAGCAGCATTGTTAACCCAAGCAACAAGGCGATGACGATCGTCGTTCTTTTCTTAGCCATAGCAGCCTCCTCTTTTAGCACAATAGTATTATTATAACAGACCTTATTCATGTCTATAAAGAAAAAATTGTGAATAACTTAATGTTGCTACAGTTGTTTAGCATTAGGGAGCATGGTATGATATTCTGGCAAGTAATAAATAAAGGTATTTATGTTATGAAACGTATTATTTTATCTCTTTTTTGTCTTTTTCTTATGCTGTCAACAGGGTGTCAGGAGGTTCAACAGGTTACCGATCAGCTGACGCCATCTCCCGCACCCCCAACCGATGTGACACCCGCGCCGTCATCAACCACAACGCCCGACCCAACGGCAACACCCAACCCGACACCGACAGCCGGACCGATTCAGGCCACGGTTGCCGTCGCTGGCGATCTGCTGTGTTTGAGTGCTCAGATATCGGATGCCGACCGCGGCGATCATTACAGCTTTGACGCGTGTTTTGACATGATTAAGGATAAACTTTCCGCGGCTGACCTGACAATTGGCAACCTCGAAACGCTGGTTGCCGACGGTCATCGATTGACCCAGCCCAATCCGAAAAACGACGAGACCTCCGCCGGCGACACACCGGCAGATGGGCCCGCTGCCGATCCCGCTGCGGCTCCGTCTCCCACCAAACGGCCAAGCCCGCGCATCAACGCGCCCGAGGCATATCTCACGGCACTGCAGAACAGCGGTTTCGACGTGCTGACCACGGCCAACAACCATATGTTTGATTACAGAGAGGATGGCCTGACAAAAACGCTGAATAAGCTTGATGAATTCGGGTTTGCTCATACGGGTGCGTACGTTGAGGAAGCGGACAAAACGCCGCTCATACGTGATGCCAACGGTATTCAGGTGGCCGTGCTTGCGTATACAGACATACTCAACCATAGGCTGTCCAGCGGCAGTAAATATATGATTGACGTATTCAGCAAAGATCTTGTCACCTCTGATATTGCCGCAGCCAAAGCAGCAGGTGCCGATTATGTCATCGTTTGTGTGCATTGGGGTGTGGAGCATACGCATAAACCGAATCACACGCAGCGTACTATAGCTAAGAACATCGCAGAAGCCGGAGCCGACATCATATTCGGGTCTCATCCGCATTGCACGCAGCCTTTCGAGGTGATCGAAACGGAAAACGGTAATGTGCCTGTGCTTTATTCGCTTGGAAACTTCATATCGAGCATGTCAGACACAAAACACAAAGACGGCGTACTTGTGAACCTTGTTCTTGAAAAGGACCCGACAACCGGCCAGACCTCCGCCGTGTCGCTCACCTACACGCCGACATTATGCGTTCGTTCCTCGGCAGCGAATTACACCGTCTACCCGGCCGACGCAGCATCGATATCTGGGAGCGACAAAGCGCAGGCGCTTGCCAAGTCCCGCGAACGCACGATCAGCGTGCTCACAGAGAATGTCGCCACAGCAGAGTAGGGCATTGACAGCCGCCCAATAGATGGATATGCTAATAGACGATTCTATTATTAAGGAAAGAACAATGAGCCAAACAAAACAGTTTGAATGCCCGGCGTGCGGAGCATCCGGACAGCACACGATGAAAAAGCGGGTTTGCATCGCGAGAAACCCTGAGCTAAAAGATGATATATTAAGCGGCTCGTATTTTGAGTGGGTTTGCCCCGGATGCGCTAAGCATTTTTTTGTGGACGATGTTTTTTTGTACAACGATGATGAGCATAAGTTTATGGTTTATCTGGTGCCCGGGTACAACGAAGAGACGCTGCCGATTCCTACGCTGATTAAGACAGACGACCGCTACGACACAGGTAACAGCGTATTGCGTGTGACAGCCGGATTCGTGGATTTTACCGAAAAGATCAGGATTCTTGAAGCGGGGCTGGACGATCGCATCATAGAGGCCGTCAAAGCCATCTATGCTTCCGTGCACAAAGACACCTGGATTGAGGATGTATACAATATTTTATTTGAAGGCATCGGCGAAGAGGGCGAACTCAATTTTGATGTTTTTCTCGAAAAGGATGATTTTTCGTTCGGCGTGCCGCGCGACATCTATGAAAAAACATTGCAGGATTTCTCGTTCCTCAGCAACGGAAAGCAAGACAAAGCGTTTTTGCTGATTGACCAAAGCTGGCTCAACAAACAGCTGGGCGGCCCATCGGCAAGCCCGGGCACCGCGCCGCATATTTCTAATTGACAGTATCGGCATTCGTTGTTAGAATAATATTCGTCGTCTGGGTGTGGCGCAGCTTGGTAGCGCGCTTGAATGGGGTTCAAGAGGCCGGAGGTTCGAATCCTCTCACCCAGACCATTGAAAAGTCCGATGAACACTGAGTTCTCGGATTTTTTCTTTTTATCTTACAACCCCAAAATTGGCCACTTCTAATGAAACTTCTAATGGATTATACGACTTCTTTCACCTTTTGCTGATTGACGAATATTCCATTCAATCTTTCCGATGCATTTATCCTCACATCGATATCATCATGTGCATATCTCATTGTGGATTTAATATCTCCGTGTCTCAGCCAAGACTGAATTTCCTGCAGAGAAAACCCTTGAGCGCGAAGCAGCGAAGCTGTGCTGTGACGCAATTCATGGAGCGTTCTATGGGGCAGCTTGTTCTTTTTTAAGACTCTCCCCAACACAGAATTCACATACTTATACTCAAACGGACGGCCATCCTGCCATTTGCAGATGTAATCGTTGTGATGATATTGCTTTCCAAAGGCCTTAGCGTACGCAGCTTGCTGTTTTTTGAGAGTCAACAGATAATCCTTCACGTTTGGCATTAATGGCATTGGAGCCATGCTCGCTTTGTTTTTCGGGCCTTTCTCAACTGGTTCTCCCACGCGCACTCTCGTGTTTTTGATATAAACAATGTTTCTTTCAAAATCGATGTCGCTCCAGCGAATCCCGAGGATTTCTCCCCGGCGCAGCGCGTAGTAGACGGCCAGAATGATTGCAGGTTCTATAACCATATCATGTACGGCTTCAAGCAGCGTATTGAGGTCAGGAAGCTTCAAGAACCTTGCCTCAAATGGCTGCTCCTTTGGGTAGCGGATTAAGCTGCAAGGATTTTCAGGTATGAGCCTGTCTATGACCGCCTGATCAAGCGCTTTGGAGATATTCGCGACATATTTCTTGATTGAAGTCACGCGCAACCCGCCGTCCCCGTCTAATCGTCCGTTTTGATGCATTTCTGTAACGAACTCTTGTATATGTCCGCGCTTGACTTCATGCAGAAAAAGATTGAGCTTCTCAAAATAGGGAATGATGTGGTTTTCAAGGTTCTGTTCATATCCGCTAGCTGTTGTCTCTTCTAAGAATCCGCAAACACAGGATTTATGCCATTTTTTCAAATAGTCTGTGAATAGTATTTGCTCTGGTTGTTCAGCCCGCTCTTTCTCTAACTTTTCTAATTCCTCATGCTTGTTTAACAGAGCGCGCAGCACCTCATTGGCCTCTCTCTTTTTAATGCATTTG